>NZ_JANUCB010000003.1:0-679668 GCF_024809425.1 Pseudomonas sp. JAI111
CTGCTGTCAACACCTCTTTTTCTCCGCTTTCGACCGAGAAGATCGAAACGTCCATAAGGCCAAACCCACCTGCCTTACCGACTCCTTCTGGGCTTTGATGACCTGAAGCAACTCGCTGCCGAAAACCGCGTAACTCTTTGTTTAACAAGGAGTTTTCCGTTTCGACTGCGCCGGAAGTGGGGCGAATTATAGACTTCTGGAATCTGCCGTCAACACCTATTTTCAGCTTTATTCAGGTTTGAGCGTAATACGCGCAAATGCCTTCTTTCCGGCCTGACAAACATGGGTCGCGCCCAGTACGTATATAAAGGAGCGATCGACAACCTCACCATCTATACGCACACCACCAGAACCCAGAAGATCTCGCGCAACAGCCGAGTTCTTGACCAGGCCTGCCTTATTAAGGACAGCAGCGATCGGCATGTCTTCCGCCGCAGTCAATTCAATCTCCGGCAGATCATCCGGCAACTCACCTTCCTTCATACGGTTACCCGCCGCACGATGCGCATTGGCCGCAGCCTCTTCACCATGGAAACGCGCAACGATCTCTTCAGCCAGCTTGATCTTGATATCGCGCGGATTGGCGCCCGCCTCTACATCGGCACGGAACGCATTGATCTCGTCCATGGACCGGAAGCTAAGCAACTCGAAGTAACGCCACATCAAAGCATCCGGAATAGAAACCAGCTTGCCGTACATGACACCCGGCGCTTCCTGGATCCCGACGTAGTTGCCCAAGGACTTGGACATCTTCTTCACGCCATCCAGACCTTCGAGCAACGGCATGGTCAGAATGCATTGAGCTTCCTGACCATAGCCGCGCTGCAATTCACGCCCCATCAGCAGGTTGAACTTCTGATCGGTACCGCCCAGCTCGACATCCGCGCGCAATGCGACCGAGTCATAACCCTGAACCAGCGGATAGAGAAATTCGTGAATGGCGATTGGCTGATTGGTGGTGTAGCGCTTGTCGAAGTCGTCGCGCTCCAGCATCCGAGCCACGGTGTATTGCGAGGTCAGACGAATGAAGTCCGCCGGCCCCATCTGATCCATCCAGGTGGAGTTGAACGCCACTTCGGTCTTGGCCGGATCAAGAATCTTGAAGACTTGAGTCTTGTAGGTCTCGGCATTCTCGAGAACCTGCTCGCGAGTGAGCGGAGGCCGCGTAGCGCTCTTGCCGCTCGGATCGCCGATCATCCCGGTGAAGTCACCTATAAGGAAGATCACCTGATGCCCCAGTTCCTGGAACTGGCGCAGCTTATTAATAAGCACGGTATGACCCAGGTGCAAATCCGGCGCAGTCGGATCGAAGCCCGCCTTGATACGCAGTGGCTGGCCACGCTTGAGCTTTTCGATCAGCTCGGACTCGACCAACAGTTCTTCCGCACCACGTTTAATCAGCGCTAGCTGCTCTTCAACCGACTTCATAACAGACCCGCAAGGCTCGAATTCAAAGGGAACCAACCATACAAGATCACGCGTCAAATACAAAGTTTGACCGGCGCAATGGCGCCAATCCGATGACAGAGCGTCCGCGGACTTGCTTCAGAGATGATTTGGTTATATTTTATACAGTTATTTCATCTTCATCATGTCATTCATCTTTTCCAATTCATCTTTTTCAAAGTCAAAAATTACTTATGACCAAAGAATCGTCTAAAGCGCCCCCGCTTTACCCGAAGACCCACCTGCTAGCCGCAAGTGGTATCGCCGCTCTATTGAGCCTGGCGCTTCTGGTATTCCCTTCCAGTGATGTAGAAGCCAAAAAGACGACCCTGAGTCTTGAACTGGAAAGCCCTGCTGAACAACTGACACAAGATCAAGACGCTGCTGAAGCCGCTCAAGCCACAAATGAGCCAGCAGTCTCCCCATTCGCGCAGATCGAAAACAGCGCCGAAGACACTCAGGAAACCGCCCAGGCCGCACCTGCCCCGGCACCTGCACACGCCGCCGAAACAAAGAAGGCGCCAAACCATAGGGAAGTGATCGTTGGCAAAGGCGATACGCTTTCCACATTGTTTGAGAAAGTCGGGCTCCCTGCCGCCTCCGTGCATGAAATCCTGGCCAGCGACAAGCAAGCCAAGCAGTTCAGCCAGCTCAAACACGGCCAGAAGCTCGAATTCGAACTCAACCCCGATGGCCAGTTGACCAACTTGCACAGTAAGGTCAGCGACCTCGAAAGCATCACCTTGACCAAGAACGACAAGGGCTACACGTTCAATCGAATTACCGCCAAGCCTACCGTGCGTTCTGCCTACGTTCATGGCGTGATCAACAGCTCGCTGTCGCAGTCTGCCGCGCGCGCCGGCCTGTCGCACAGCCTGACCATGGACATGGCCAGCGTGTTTGGCTATGACGTCGACTTCGCCCAGGATATTCGCCAGGGTGACGAGTTCGACGTGATCTATGAGCAGAAAGTCGTCAACGGCAAAGCTGTCGGCAACGGCCCGATCCTCTCCGCACGCTTCACCAACCGCGGCAAGACGTACACCGCCGTGCGTTACACCAACAAACAAGGCAACAGCAGCTACTACACCGCTGATGGCAACAGCATGCGCAAGGCATTCATCCGCACCCCGGTAGACTTCGCCCGCATCAGCTCGAAGTTTTCCATGGGCCGCAAACACCCCATCCTGAACAAAATCCGCGCCCACAAAGGCGTTGACTACGCAGCGCCGCGCGGCACGCCGATCAAGGCGGCAGGCGACGGTAAAGTGTTGTTGGCCGGTCGCCGTGGCGGCTACGGCAATACCGTGATCATCCAGCACGGCAACACCTACCGGACGCTGTACGGCCACATGCAGGGCTTCGCCAAAGGCGTGCAGACTGGCGGCAACGTCAAGCAAGGCCAGGTGATTGGCTACATCGGTACAACAGGCCTCTCCACCGGTCCGCACTTGCACTACGAGTTCCAGGTCAACGGTGTGCACGTAGACCCGCTGGGCCAGAAGCTGCCGATGGCCGATCCGATCGCAAAAGCTGAACGCGCGCGTTTCCTGGCCCAGAGCCAACCACTGATGGCACGCATGGACCAAGAGAAGGCCACCATGCTGGCTTCGAGCAAGCGCTAAGCCATGACGCTCTATATAGGTGTGATGTCCGGGACCAGCCTCGACGGCCTGGACATTGCACTGATCGAGCTGACTCCGGCGATCAATCTGATCTCCACGCACTACACCCCCATGCCCGATTCCCTGCGAGCCGAGCTGCTTGGCTTGTGCGCCAGCGGCCCGGACGAGATCGCCCGCTCTGCCATTGCCCAGCAGAACTGGGTGAAACTGGCAGCACAGGGCATTCATGCTCTCCTCGACCAACAGAACCTGAAGCCTGAACACATTCGCGCGATTGGCAGTCATGGGCAGACCATCCGCCACGAGCCGGCGCGCGGCTTCACGGTACAGATCGGCAACCCTGCCCTGCTGACCGAGCTGACCGGCATTACAGTGGTCAGCGACTTCCGCAGCCGTGATGTTGCGGCTGGCGGACAAGGCGCCCCATTGGTCCCTGCCTTTCACGAAGCTTTGTTTGAAGAGCACGCAGGCAACCGCGCGGTATTGAACGTAGGTGGGTTCAGCAACCTCAGCCTGATTGAGCCCGGTAAACCAGTAGCTGGTTTCGACTGCGGTCCGGGTAATGTCCTGCTGGACGCCTGGATTCACCAACAGCGGGGCGACAACTTTGATCGCGACGGTCAATGGGCTGCCAGCGGCAAGGTCGAACCGATTCTGCTGAACGAATTGCTGAGTGATCCGTTTTTCGTCACCAAAGGCCCAAAGAGCACCGGTCGCGAAGTGTTCAACTTGCCATGGCTGACGCAGCATCTTTCGAAACTGCCAACCTTTGCCGCCGAGAATGTGCAGGCAACACTGCTTGAACTGACCGCACTGACCATCATCGAGTCACTGCAACACGCCCAGTCGGACACTCAGGAACTGCTGGTCTGTGGCGGTGGCGCGCACAACACTACGCTGATGAGCCGTTTGGCAACCCTGTTGCCAAACGCGAAGGTCAGCAGCACCGCAACGCACGGGGTGGACCCGGATTGGGTCGAAGCCATGGCCTTTGCCTGGCTGGCGCATTGCTGCCTGGAAGGCATTGCCGCCAATCGCCCAAGCGTCACTGGCGCCCGAGGCCTGCGGGTACTCGGCGCTATCTACCCGGCATAAACGCCACACAGCAAAACGCCGCAAAGCCCAGAGGCCATGCGGCGCTTGATAAAGCCGTAAAACGCGATCAGATCGAGAACGAAGAGCCGCAGCCACAGGTAGTGCTGGCGTTCGGGTTCTTGATCACGAAACGCGAACCTTCCAGACCTTCCTGATAATCCACCTCGGCACCCGCCAAGTACTGGAAGCTCATCGGATCGACCACCAGGCTCACACCTTCGCGCTCGACGATGGTGTCGTCATCGGCCACTTCTTCATCGAAGGTAAAGCCGTATTGAAAACCTGAACAACCACCGCCCGTAACGAATACGCGCAGCTTCAAGCGATCATTCCCCTCTTCATCGACCAGGCTCTTCACCTTGTGCGCGGCACCGTGGGTGAATTGCAAAGCCGTGGGGGTGAAGGATTCGACGCTCATGCTAACTATCTCCCGGCGTTACGCCGCCATAATGCGTGATGACGCGCATTATCCGCTTCTCCTAGAAAATTGGTCAACTATTGTTACGGTATATCAATAAACACATTTGTCAGCCCGAAATACAAAAAGGCCCGTCAGACGGGCCTTTTTGCTGTGCGAGATAACGCCTTACGGCAGCATGCCCGCATGGGACAAGCCCAGACGTTCATCCAGGCCAAACAGGATGTTCATGTTCTGCACCGCCTGACCCGACGCGCCTTTGACCAGGTTATCGATCACCGACAACACCACCACCAGATCACCATCCTGCGGACGATGCACGGCAATACGGCAAACGTTGGCACCGCGCACGCTGCGGGTTTCCGGGTGGCTGCCAGCCGGCATAACGTCGACGAACGGTTCATTGGCATAGCGCTTCTCGAACAACGCTTGCAGATCCACTGAGCGATCCACGACGGTGGCGTAGAGCGTCGAATGAATACCGCGAATCATCGGCGTCAGGTGCGGAACGAAGGTCAGACCCACGTCCTTGCCCGCTGCGCGACGCAGACCCTGGCGGATTTCCGGCAAGTGACGATGCCCTTTCACGGAATAGGCCTTCATGCTTTCCGATGTTTCGGAGTACAGCGAGCCCACCGAAGCACCACGCCCTGCACCGCTCACACCGGATTTGCAATCAGCGATCAAACGCGTGGTGTCGGCCAGACCCGCTTCGAGCAATGGCAGGAAACCCAATTGCGTTGCGGTCGGGTAGCAACCCGGCACGGCAATCAGCCGAGCGTCCTTGATCTGCTCACGATTGACTTCCGGCAGGCCGTAGACCGCTTCTTCCAGCAGCTCCGGCGCGCCGTGCGGCTGGCCGTACCACTTGGCCCACTCCGCAGAGTCTTGTAGACGGAAGTCCGCCGACAGGTCGATGACCTTGGTGCCGGCCGCCAGCAACTCGCCGGCCAGCGCATGGGCAACACCGTGTGGCGTGGCGAAGAACACCACGTCGCAAGCGCCCAGTGTCTTGATGTCCGGAACACTGAATGCCAGGCCGTCGTAATGGCCTCGCAGGTTCGGATACATATCAGCCACGGCCAGACCGGCCTCGGATCGGGAAGTGATCACGACCACTTCTGCTTGCGGATGCTGTGCCAACAGACGCAGCAGTTCGACACCGGTGTAACCCGTGCCGCCGACGATACCGACCTTGACCATAAACCTGCCCTCAACGAACCCACTGGAAAGCCGTCGATAATAGGGGCCGCGCGGCCCTGCGACAACCGCTTAGGTGACGTGCGGCCGAACAAGCCTCTACTATCCGGACTACCGTGAACTAGGGAATAACCAAAAATGCTTTATCTGTGGCTCAAAGCGCTTCACATCGTCAGCATGGTCTGCTGGTTTGCCGGCCTGTTTTATCTACCGCGCCTGTTTGTTTATCACGCACAAAGCGAGGACAGCGTCAGCAAGGAACGCTTCAGCCTCATGGAACGCAAGTTGTACCGCGCCATTATGGGACCGGCGATGATTGCCACCCTGGTTTTCGGTATTGCGTTGATCTGGCTTAACCCAAGCATCTTCAGTTCGGGTGCGTGGATTCACGCCAAACTGACCCTGGTGGTCATCCTGATCGGCTACCACCACATGTGCGGCGCACAGGTAAAACGCTTCGCCCGTGGCGAGAACACCCGCAGCCATGTCTTTTATCGCTGGTTCAATGAAGTGCCGGTTCTGATATTGCTGGCTATCGTCATTCTGGTCGTCGTTCGGCCGTTCTAATAAGCACAACTCACCGGGGTACTTCCAATGTCGCTGCCCGCTTTGCTCGAACAACGTTTGCGATTGCCCGTGGTGGCAGCGCCGATGTTCCTGATTTCGAACCCGCAACTGGTCCTCGCCTGCTGTCGTAATGGCGTGGTTGGCAGCTTTCCCGCGCTGAACCAGCGCGAGAGCAGCGGCTTCAAGGCCTGGCTGGAGGAGATCGAAGCAGGCTTGGCGACACTGGAGAACCCGGCGCCTTACGCTGTGAACCTGATTGTCCACAACAGCAATCCTCGACTGCAAGCCGACCTGGCGATCTGTATCGAGCACAAAGTACCGATCGTGATCACCAGCCTCGGCGCCGTGAAAGAACTGGTCGATGCCGTCCACGGCTACGGCGGCCTGGTGTTTCACGACGTAACGACCCGTCGTCATGCCGAGAAAGCGGCCGAGGCCGGGGTCGACGGTTTGATCGCCGTGGCCGCCGGCGCCGGTGGGCACGCCGGGACCTGGAGCCCGTTCTCATTGATTGCCGAGATCCGCCAGTTCTTCGACAAGACCTTGCTGCTGGCCGGCTGCCTCAACCACGGCCACGAGATTCTCGCGGCACAATTGCTCGGTGCGGATTTGGCCTACTTCGGTACGCGATTTATCGGCACCACTGAAAGTCATGCCCCTGACGCCTACAAGGAGATGCTGCTGACATCCAGAGCCGCTGACATCATTCATACTCCAGCGGTGTCGGGCGTACCGGCGAGCTTCATGCGCCAAAGCCTGGAAGCTGCCGGTTTCGACATGAAGGCGCTGCAGGCCAAAGGTGAAGTGGATTTCGGCTCCAAGCTCAAACCGTTGAACGATGAAGCCAAAGCCTGGAAAACCGTATGGTCCGCAGGCCAGGGTGTCGGCGAAATCGACGATTTGCCCAGTGTCGATGAATTGGTCGCACGGCTGGACGCCGAATACCGCAAGGCACTGGAACTGGCAGCACAGTTGCCAAAACGCTGGCCGCGCTGAAATGAAAGCTTGGCCAGCCCGCCCTGGCTGGCCTTACACTTAACACCTGCAACGTCTTAACACTCAATTATTCGCGACAAGGATGCCTCGCAATGAGCGACAACCGTTTCAAGATCGTATTCGACGGCGCTTTGCTGCCAGGTATTGACCTCACAACTGCCAAACTGAATCTGGCCGCGCTGTACAAAAGCGAGGTCGCTGCCGTCGAACGGCTGTTCACCGGCAAATCGGTTACGCTCAAACAAGGCCTGTCGAACACCGACGCGCAAACTTACCTGCAGGCCCTGAAGAAAACCGGCATTGATGCGCGGATCGAAAGCGAGCCGTCCATCGAGCTGAACCTGGCTGACGCTCATGAACACCCTCCCGTGAACAGCCAGCCGGTCTTCACCGACCCGGCCTCCCCGTACGCCCCGCCTCGGTCCACTGTCGGCGAAAGCCTGCCCGCTTACGCGACGCTCAAGCCTTTCAGCATCGAAGGCCGCATCGGCCGCTTGCGTTATCTCGCCTGGACGATGGCCCTGACGCTGGTGACGTTGGCCGTCGGCTCGGTATTGGCAATTTTCGCCTTTGCCATCATCAGCGCCGATTCCACCGCAGGCCTTATTCTTGGTGGCCTGGTTGCTTTTATCCTGTTCATCGCCTTGGCAGTCGTCAGCGTTCAGTTCAGTGTTCAGCGCCTGCATGACATCGGCTGGTCCGGCTGGCTCTGGCTGTTGAACCTCGTACCGTTCGTGGGCAGCTTCTTTCCGCTGGTCATCATGGTCGTGCCAGGCACCAACATCGCCAATCGCTACGGCGCACCGCCTCCGCCTAACAGCACGGCGGTCAAGGTCCTGTCTTCGCTTTGGGTCGTGTTTATCGCGCTCATTCTGATTGGCGCATTGGCCGGCGGCATCACCGCCATTCAGAACGAGTACGAAAACGCCGCCCAAACCAGCTATGACAGCAGCTCGGTCACCACCGAAGACGTTGAAGTCGAGCCCGCCGCAGAGGCTGAACAAGTACCCGATTCCGCAGACGATGAAGCCGAAGAAGCCCCGGCCCCTGTAGACTCTGCAAAAGAATGAACAGCGCTCCCCGCCCGTGACACTGCGTCGCCGGCGCGGAGCTGTTGCGATGGAGAACTGCATGACCCGTTACGCTCTGATCACTGGCGCTTCCAGCGGCATCGGCCTGGCGATGGCCGAAGCGCTGGCCCGGCGCGGCCGCAGCCTGATTCTGGTGGCCCGACAGCGTGATCAGCTGGAAAGTATTGCGATTGAACTGACTCAACGGTTTGGCGTGGAAGTGTTGTTTCGCGCCTGCGATCTCGGCGAACCCTTGCGGTTGTCGGGGTTTCTGCTGGAGTTGGAAGAAGGTGACCGGCAGATCGATTTGCTGGTCAACTGCGCCGGCATCGGCACTTGCGGTCCATTCCTGGCCCAGGACTGGATGACCGAACAGGACCTGATCGAAGTGAACATCCTGGCGCTGACCCGCTTGTGCCATGCGATCGGCAACAGCATGGCCTTGCAGGGTGGCGGGCAGATTCTGAACGTCGCTTCAATGGCAGCATTCCAACCCGGCCCGTGGATGAGCACTTACTACGCCAGCAAAGCCTATGTGCTGCACTTTTCCGAAGGCTTGCGCGTCGAGCTGAAGAAATGTGCGGTGAAGGTCTCGGTGCTCTGCCCCGGCCCGACTCGCACCGGGTTCTTCCGTACGGCGCAACTGGATACCGGCAAACTGGCCGACAGTAAAATGCTGATGAGCCCGGAAGAAGTAGCGTTGTATACCGTACGGGCCCTGGAGAAAGATCGCGCGATCATCATTCCAGGTCGAGGCAACCGCTGGCGCGCGTTTCTGCCACGGCTCGGCTCTCGCTGGTTGAACCGCACAATTGCCGGCATGGTCAACAAGGCCTACTGCCCGCGCTGACAAAAGGCAGGGCTGGGCTCGGGGATAACCCATGAGTACACTCAGGCCAGCCCAAACAACGGAGAAAACAGCTG
The DNA here is from genome assembly GCF_024809425.1 of Pseudomonas sp. JAI111. Taxonomy (NCBI): domain Bacteria; kingdom Pseudomonadati; phylum Pseudomonadota; class Gammaproteobacteria; order Pseudomonadales; family Pseudomonadaceae; genus Pseudomonas; species Pseudomonas sp. JAI111. The sequence goes on from NZ_JANUCB010000003.1 coordinate 9,342, forward strand.
TGGATACTCTGTTCACCAAGATCATCAACCGGGAAATCCCGGCCAAGATCATTTACGAGGACGACCAGGTACTGGCCTTCCACGACATCGCCCCACAGGCGCCGGTGCATTTTCTGGTCATTCCGAAAAAGCCGGTGCGCACCCTTAACGACCTCACCGAGGACGACAAGGCATTGGCCGGGCACATTCTGTTCACCGCCCAGCGCCTGGCAAAGGAACTGGGTTGCGAAGACGGTTTCCGCGTGGTCATGAACTGCAATGAATTGGGTGGGCAGACTGTCTATCACATTCATATGCATGTGCTCGGCCAGCGCCAGATGCACTGGCCGCCGGGCTGATTGCAGTTATCCTGTGGGAGCAACCCCGCTCCCACAGGGGCTCAACGCAATGCGCCTGCTTCACAATGACCCAGCGCAAACCTTCCCCGGCCGATTGGGTTAAACTGGCCGCCGAGATTCTTCCCGGAGGTCAGCATGACTACCCAACGTCACTACTCGCCGATTGACCGTCTTCTGCTGCAAGCCGATGCCGCGATGCGTACCTTGCTGCCCTTCAGTGGCCAGCCGTACCGTCCGTCGCCTGCCATTGTGCAGCCGGATGCGCAAATGAGCGACGAAGACACCCGGCATGTGGCCGGTCTGATGCGCATCAACCATACCGGCGAAGTCTGCGCCCAGGCGCTGTACCAGGGGCAGGCCCTGACCGCCAAGCTGCCGCACGTGCGTGCAGCGATGGAACATGCTGCCGAAGAAGAAATCGATCACCTGGTCTGGTGCGAGCAACGCATCCACCAACTGGGCAGCCACACCAGTATTCTCAACCCGCTGTTCTATGGCATGTCATTCGGGATTGGCGCGGTGGCCGGGTTGATCAGCGATAAGGTCAGCCTGGGTTTCGTGGCCGCGACCGAGCATCAGGTGTGCAAGCACCTGAACGAACACCTTGAGCAACTGCCGGCCGAGGACGAGAAGTCCCGGGCCATTCTTGAGCAGATGCGTATCGATGAAGAACATCACGCAGAAAGCGCACTGGATGCGGGAGGGTTTCGCTTTCCGGCACCGGTGAAATTCGGGATGAGTCTGTTGGCCAAAGTAATGACCAAGAGCACTTATCGAATCTGACCTGTATTCCGACCATGAAAAAGGCGACTGCCGTGAGGTAGTCGCCTTTTTTTGTGCTCGAAAATCTTAGCTCGACATGTTGCGCGCGTAGAAGATTTCCAACATCTCGTGTTTCACACGGTCGGTCACCTGAGCGCGCTGCTCAGAGGACAGGCTGCTGGTCGCGTCGCCGAACAGGTAGTTGTCCAGTTCGAAGTTCTTCAGCAGCATTTTGGTGTGGAACAGGTTTTCCTGATACACGTTCACGTCAGTCATCTGGTACGCGTCGCGGGTGTCTTGGGAGAGGTAGTTCTGGATCGAATTGATCTCGTGGTCGATGAAGTGCTTTTTGCCTTCAACGTCACGGGTGAAACCGCGCACGCGATAATCCACGGTCACGATGTCCGAATCGAACTGGTGAATCAGGAAGTTGAGGGCTTTAAGCGGTGAAATGACGCCACAGGTCGACACATCAATGTCCACACGGAAGGTCGCAATACCGTCGACCGGATGGATTTCCGGGTAGGTGTGCACTGTGATGTGGCTCTTGTCGAGGTGGGCCAGGATGATTTCGGGCAGCGGGCCCGGGGACTCTTCGATCTGGCTTTCAGTCGGGGTCACCGGCTCTTCCGATATCAGGATCGTGACACTGGCGCCCTGTGGGTCATAGTCCTGACTGGCAATGTTCAGGATGTTGGCACCAATGATATCGACAACTTCCGTGAGGATCTGCGTCAGGCGCTTCGCGTTGTACTCTTCATTGATGTACTCGACGTAAGCCTGTTGATCTTGCGGGGTTTCCGCGTAGCAGATGTCATAGATATTGAAGCTCAAGGTCTTTGTCAGGTTATTGAACCCGTGGAGCTTGAGTTTGCTTTTCACCGTTAAAAACTCTCTATGTATTGCGGCCCGGGCCGCGTGATCAAGCATGCCCGTCAGATGCGAACAACGCAGCTGCGTAGGACGGTTAACACCTCTTCGCGATGGCGATTTTGGTTGTCTGTTCGGGTGCGCGGCCTGTCGGGTGACGGGCCACGCCCCAGAAAAAAGTGGCGCATCGTGCAGACGTCAAACTGAGATCGTCAGATTCTGCACTGCCTTTATGATAGTTGAATGTCACATCAACCGAGTTCGATGATCTCGTAGTCGTGGGTGATGGCTACGCCGGCCGCGCCGAGCATGATCGAGGCCGAGCAATACTTCTCCGCAGACAACTCGATCGCGCGCTTGACCTGAGCTTCCTTGAGCCCGCGCCCCTTGACCACAAAGTGCATGTGGATCTTGGTGAAGACCTTCGGGTCTTCGGTCGCACGCTCAGCCTCGAGGAAGGCTTCACAGCTTTCGACGGCCTGACGGGACTTCTTGAGGATGCTGACCACGTCGAAATTACTGCAACCGCCGACACCCAGCAGGAGCATTTCCATTGGCCGGACACCCAGGTTGCGACCGCCGGCATCGGGCGGACCGTCCATGACCACGACATGACCGCTACCGGATTCACCGAGGAACATGGCTTCGCCAGCCCATTGGATGCGTGCCTTCATCGCCAAGACTCCACTGTATAAAAAAGGGTCGCCAGCTTAGCACAGGGCCCGTGATTGACAGCGCCCTGGGTTTGTAGGGCATAACCTTCCGGGCAGTAGGTAATTTCTCGAAAAATGCCAGAAGTGTCTGTTAAGCTGGCGCCAATTCGCTGGCGCATAGCCAGCTTTGCAGCAACCTACGACTCATAAAAAAACCAAACACACCGTGAAGCCTTTCGGGATACAACCATGGTTGCTATTGCCCCAACCCCCAAAATCAAGAACCTCGACAAGCTGTTGATGCATTGCCAGCGCCGTCGCTATGCGGCCAAGAGCAACATCATTTGTGCAGGCGATCGCTCGGACACGCTGTTCTTCATCATCAAAGGCTCGGTGACGATCCTGATCGAGGACGATGACGGCCGCGAGATGATCATCGCCTACCTGAACTCCGGGGACTTTTTCGGCGAGTTGGGGCTGTTTGAACAAGCGGGGCTTGAACAGGAACGCAGCGCCTGGGTGCGGGCCAAGATCGAATGTGAAGTGGCGGAAATCAGCTACGCGAAATTCCGCGAGCTGTCCCAGCAAGATCCAGACATTCTTTACGTACTCAGCGGACAAATCGCACAACGTTTGCGCAATACCACGCGCAAAGTCGGCGACCTGGCATTCTTCGATGTGACCGGTCGCGTCGCACGCTGCCTGCTGGAATTGTGCAAGCAACCAGACGCAATGACTCACCCGGACGGCATGCAGATCAAAGTGACCCGTCAGGAAATCGGCCGGATTGTCGGCTGCTCACGTGAAATGGTCGGTCGCGTACTCAAGGATCTCGAAGAGCGCAACCTGGTGGACGTCAAAGGCAAGACCATGGTGGTCTTCGGTACACGCTAGCTCGAAAACTCATGCTTCAAGCATGTCTGCCAGCAACTGGCGATACAGCGCATCAAGCCGCTCCAATGCGTCAGGCGCGGCGAACTTCTCATGCAGGGCAATGTGGCTTTCGGCGCGAACCCGCTGCTCCAGACCGCACGCTTGATTGAAGCGATTGACCGCTGCGACCATCGACTCTCGCTCGTTATCGAGCAACAAAGCGCCGTGCACCAACCCCACCGGACGCTGCCCACCCTTGCTCTGGCGCCAGCGCTGAGCGGTGCCGACCATCTTGCGACCATCGAGGTTGACGTTGAAACGGCCATCGCAGAACGCGCCATCCACTTCGCCCAGGGACGAAACGCCGCCCAGTTCATCGAGCAACTGACAAATCGGATCGCAGAGTCGACGATAAGCGGTTTCGATCCGGTTCTGATCGCCCTCACGACGCGGGGGTGCGTAGACCAGTGCGATATTGATGGTCGATGCCGATTGCGGCACTGGCTCACCACCGGTTTCGCGCAGCAACACTGGCCAACCGGCCGCTGCCGAGACTTCACAGGCGGCCTCGAAACCTGGCAGACGATTCAAGCGGCGCGGCATCACCAGCGCTCGATCATTGGGTTGCCAGAACAGCAGGCCAAAGTCCGAGTCGCCGGTGCAGACATGGGCCAACAGATCTTGCTCGGCTTGCAGGCCCGCTTCGACAGTCAGTGCAGTGGGTAGAGTCATAGAGGTTCCCGTAGAACGGTCTTTCTGTGGCGCATCTTTTTCCGCCATCGCGAGCAGGCTCGCTCCCACATTAGATCCGGCAAGCCACAAAATTTGTGGCTGACATCAGATCCTGCAGGAGCGAGCCTGCTCGCGATGGGGTCTACTCGGTCTACGAGTAATCAGTCGAGTGTAGAACCACTCACCGCAGTACCACGTTCAGGAAAGAACAGGCGCTGCAACTCGGTACCCGGGCTTTCGGCGCGCATGAACGCCTCGCCGACCAGGAACGCATACACATCGCTGATTTCCATCAACTCGACATCGGCCCGGTTGAGAATGCCACTTTCGGTAATCACCAGACGATCACGAGGGATGCGCGGCAACAGATCGAGGGTGGTTTCCAGATTGACCTCGAAGGTGTGCAGGTTACGGTTGTTCACGCCGATCAGCGGCGTGTTGAGGGTTTTCAAGGCCCGCTCCAGCTCGTCGCCGTCGTGCACTTCCACCAGCACGTCGAGGCCGACGCTTTTGGCCACGGCCGCCAATTCGGCCATCTTCACATCGTCCAGTGCAGAGACGATCAACAACACGCAATCAGCGCCAAGGGCACGGGCTTCGACGATCTGGTACGGATCGATCATGAAGTCCTTGCGGATCACTGGCAGTTTGCACGCCGCCCGAGCCTGTTGCAGATAAGCATCGGCGCCCTGGAAAAAATCGACATCGGTGAGCACTGACAGGCAGGTTGCGCCGCCCTTCTCGTAACTCTTGGCAATGCTGGCGGGATCGAAATTCGCACGAATCACGCCTTTGCTCGGTGATGCTTTTTTGATCTCGGCAATGACTGCCGGCTGTTTCAGCTTGGCCTGAGCAATCAATGCCTTGGCAAAACCACGGGGTGCATCGGCCGCCTTGGCCAGGCTTTCCAGCTCCGCCAGACTCACACGGGCGCTACGCTCGGCAACTTCCTGGACTTTACGAGCCAGAATGCTTTCCAGAACCGTCGGTACACTCATCCCTCATTCTCCACTTTGAATACCGCGGTAAATGCACCCAATTCCTCGAGTTTTTCTCGGGCGAGGCCTGTGTGCAGCGCATCGTGCGCCAGGGCAACGCCTTCTTTCAAACTAGTCGCAAGGTCAGCGGCATACAGCGCGGCACCAGCATTGAGCACGATCATTTCGGCGGCTTTCTGGCCAAATTCGGTCTTGCGTTTGCCCAAGGCATCGCGGATCAGCTCAAGGGAGGCCGCCGGGCTTTCTACCGCCAGGCCATGCAGGCTCTGGCTCTTCATGCCCAGGTCTTCAGGTTCGACCCAATATTCGGTGATCTGGTCATTCTTCAGTTCTGCCACATACGTCGGTGCCGCCAGACTGAACTCGTCCAGGCCATCCTTCGAGTGCACCACCAGCACGTGCTTGCTGCCCAAACGCTGCAAGACTTCGGCCAATGGCCGGCACAGCGCCTGACTGAATACGCCTACCACCTGATGTTTCACGCCGGCCGGATTCGTAAGCGGGCCGAGCATGTTGAACAGGGTACGCAGGCCAAGCTCCTTGCGCGGACCGGCAGCGTACTTCATGGCACTGTGATGGGTCTGAGCGAACATGAAACCGATGCCGACGTTGTCGATGCAACGCGCCACCTGGACCGGCGTCAGGTTCAGGTAGATACCGGCCGCCTCCAGTAAATCAGCGCTGCCACTTTTGCCTGATACCGCACGGTTACCGTGCTTGGCCACGGTGCAACCGGCAGCCGCCACGACGAAAGAGGAAGCTGTCGACACGTTGAAGATGTTCGCACCATCGCCGCCAGTGCCGACGACATCAACTACACCGTCGAGGGTCTTGAGTTCTACCTTGTCTGCCAGTTCGCGCATGACCGATACGGCGCCAACGATTTCGTCGATGCTCTCGCTCTTCATGCGCATGGCCATCATGAACGCGCCGATCTGCGCATCCGTGCATTGCCCGGTCATGATTTCGCGCATCACATCGCGCATCTCATCGGTGCTGAGGTCGAGCTGATCGACGATACGGCTCAGGGCTGTCTTGATATTCATGGAAAGTCCTTAGCGCGTGCCGCCGGTTTGTTTGAGGAAGTTGGCGAACAGTTCGTGGCCCTGTTCAGTGAGGATAGACTCAGGGTGGAACTGCACGCCCTCAATGTTCAATGTCTTGTGGCGCAGGCCCATGATCTCGTCGATCGAGCCGTCTTCGAGCTGGGTCCAGGCGGTCAGCTCCAGGCAATCGGGCAAGGTTTCGCGCTTGACGATCAGCGAGTGATAGCGCGTTACCGTCAGCGGACGATTGAGGCCTTCGAATACGCCCTTGTCCTCATGGAATACCGGGCTAGTCTTACCGTGCATGACTTGACGGGCACGGACCACATCACCGCCAAACGCCTGGCCGATGGACTGGTGGCCGAGGCAGACGCCCAGAATCGGCAGCTTGCCGGCGAAATGCTTGATCGCTTCGATCGAGATGCCGGCTTCGGTCGGGGTGCACGGACCGGGGGACACGACGATACGCTCAGGATTGAGGGCTTCGATTTCGGCAATGGTGAGTTCATCGTTGCGCACGACTTTGACTTGAGAGCCGAGCTCACCAAGGTACTGCACAACGTTGTAGGTAAAAGAGTCGTAGTTATCGATCATCAGCAACATGGCGTTCAGAACCTCTTGAATTCACTGACTTTTAAGACAGCCTTCGAACGATTACCCGCAGCGTCCTGCACTTTGTCTGTCGCAGGATGCGCCAGCAAAGCGGTATGTCTAACGGGTGAAGAAGGCAAAGCGGTACAGGTCCGGCCAGGCCGGCAGAAAAGATTCAGGCGCGCCAACGCCAGCGGGCATGTGCCTTGATGACTTGATCCAGGAGTTTGCTGATGATCAACACGGGGAAGGTCTCATTCATACGTCTCGGCACAGTAACTTAGCTGGGCAGAGCGTGCAATATGGCCGGAGTGACAGCTCGCGAAACAATCGAAGGGTTCGCGACCGATGGCAAAACGCCGGAAGTTTTTGGTACTGTCGTTTCGTTTACTAAAACAATAAATAAAACGGACTTGCTCATGATCAAACAGACGTTGTTTGTACCACTCGCAGGATGCCTGCTCGCGATGGCCTGCGCCCAGGCGAATGCCTCGCCTAATCCCTACACCAATTTCATCGTTTTCGGCGACAGCCTCAATGACGCCGGCACATTTGCCGATACCGGCGGACCTGCCGGGGCGACAGAGCGCTTTACCAACCGTACGGGGCCGGTTTATCTGGATGGCAGCGGCGAAGTCCGTTCGCTCAACGCCACGCAGGTCCTTGGGGGGAAACTGGGGTTCTCGCCGGATCAGACGGCGTCATCATCCTCGGCGGTACGCGCCAGCGAAGGCCTGCCCGATGGCAACAACTGGGCCGTCGGCGGTTATCGCACCGACCAGATTCTCGACTCGATCACCAGCACCGCCGACACCGGCGAACGCACCCGTGCGGGCTATCTGCCGTCGAACAATTTCCGCGCCGACCCGAATGCACTGTATTACCTCTCGGGAGGCGGCAATGACTTCCTGCAGGGGCGCGTGACCAGCCTGCCTCAAGCCAGCGCCGCCGCCGATCGCCTGGCCAGCAGCGTGCAGACCCTGCAACAGGCCGGGGCCCGCTACATCATGGTCTGGTTGCTGCCGGACATTGGCTTTACCCCGGCTTTCAACGGCACACCCTTGCAGGCCTTCACGTCCCAGCTCAGTTCCCAGTTCAACACTGAACTGGTCAGCCGACTGCAAGGCATCAACGCCAACATCATCCCGCTGAACATTCCGGTACTGCTCAAAGAGACGTTTGCCAACCCTGGCCAGTTCGGCCTGGCCACCGACCAGAACCTCAGCGCCACCTGCTTCAGCGGCGACAGTTGCACCGAGAACGCCCGATACGGCATCAACAGTGCTACCCCGGACCCGACCAAACTGATCTACAACGACTCGGTGCACCCGACCGAAGCCGGGCAACGCTTGATTGCCGATTACGCTTACTCGCTGCTGTCCGCGCCATGGGAAGCAAGCCTGCTGCCACAAATGGCCCAGGGCACGTTGCGTTCTCATCAGGATGAGTTGCGCAACCAGTGGCTGGCCGATTGGGAAAATTGGCAAGGCGTGGGTCAATGGCGGGCGATTGTCGCCGCCGGCGGCCAACACCAGGATTTCGACAGCCAGCGCAGTGGTGCGAGCGCTGACGGTAATGGCGCCAACGTGAACATCGGTGGCAGTTATCGACTCAACGACGCATGGCGCGTTGGCTTGGCGGCGGGCTTCTATAACCAGAAACTCGAAGCCGGCGATAAAGATTCGGATTACAAGCTCAACACCTACATGGGCACCGCTTTCGCCCAATACCAGCAGAATCGTATTTGGGGTGACGCGGCGCTGACGGCCGGGCATCTGGACTACGACAGTCTCAAACGCAAATTCCAGTTGGGGGTCAACGAACGCGGGGAGAAAGGCGACACCGACGGTTACCTGGTCGCCATCAGCGGCCGCCTGGGTTATGACATCGCGCCAGAAGCAAGCAGCCCGTGGCACTTGTCGCCATTCGTGAGCGCGGACTTCGCGAAAGTTGAAGTGAATGGTTACTCGGAAAACGGCGCCGACTCCACAGCGCTGACCTATGACGACCAGTCACGCATTTCCCGGCGTCTTGGCCTCGGAATCCAGGGCAAATACCAGATCACCACACAAACCCAAGTGTTTGGCGAACTGGCCCACGAGCGCGAGTACAACGACGACACCCAGAATGTAACGATGAACCTCAACAGCTTGCCAAACATCCGCTACACCCTGGCCGGTTATACCCCGCAGTCGAACCTGAACCGCTTGAACCTGGGCGTCAGCCATAACCTCACCAAGGACCTGTCATTGCGCGCCAGCTACGACATTCGCAAGGATGATGACTTCACTCAACAAGGCATCAATGTCGGGGTTGCGTTGGACTTCTAGATCGCAGGCAAGAAAAAACGCGGTGCCCTCACAGACGCCGCGTTTTTTTCTTGCTGATGAAAGTCCATGTGGGAGCGAGCTTGCTCGCGATGAGGCTGGAACATTCAACATCTATGTTGACTGAAAGATCGCCATCGCGAGCAGGCTCGCTCCCTCAGGTAGTTTTGCGTGAACTCAAGCGTCCGGGGTCTGTTCAGCCAGGGCCACGGCACGGAACATCGCGCGGCGCTTGTTCAGGGTTTCTTCCCATTCCAGCGCCGGCACCGAGTCGGCGACGATTCCACCACCGGCCTGAACGTGCAGTTCGCCGTCCTTGATCACCGCGGTGCGGATCGCAATCGCGGTGTCCATGTTGCCGTTCCACGCGAAGTAACCGACCGCGCCGCCGTAGACGCCACGCTTTACCGGTTCCAGTTCGTCGATGATTTCCATCGCACGAATTTTCGGCGCGCCCGACAACGTGCCCGCCGGCAGAATGGCCCGCAGTGCGTCCATCGCCGTCAGCCCAGCCTTCAATTGGCCGGTGACATTGGACACGATGTGCATCACGTTGGAATAACGCTCGATGACCATTTTCTCGGTGAGCTTCACCGAACCGATTTCCGACACCCGACCGGTATCGTTACGGCCCAGGTCGATCAGCATCAAGTGCTCGGCGATTTCCTTGTCGTCCGACAGCAGGTCTTTTTCCAGCGCCAGGTCGGCCTCTTCGTTAGCCCCGCGTGGGCGGGTGCCGGCGATCGGGCGTACGGTGATCAGGTTGTCTTCGACCCGCACCAGCACTTCCGGCGAACTGCCGACGACATGGAAGTCGCCGAAGTTGAAGAAGTACATATACGGCGTCGGGTTGAAGCAACGTAGCGCCCGGTACAGATCGATCGGCGCAGCCTTGAAGTCGATCGACATGCGCTGGGACGGGACGACCTGCATGCAGTCACCGGCCAGGATGTATTCCTTGATGGTGTCGACGGCTTTTTCGTAATCGTTCTGGGTGAAGCTGGAGCGAAACACCGGATCAGCCGATTGTTGCTTGCTGAAATCCAGGCCACGGCGCGGCGTGATCGGTTGACGGAGTTTTTCCAGCAGCGCTTCGAGACGCGCCTGACCTTGCTCGAAAGCCTCGACCTGCGACGGGTCGGCCAGAACGATGGCGTGCATCTTGCCCGCGAGGTTGTCGAACACCACCACCGCGTCGGACACCATCAGCAGAATGTCCGGCACGCCCAGTGGATCCGGGTTCGGGCATTTGCCCAGACGCTTCTCCACATAACGCACACAGTCATAACCGAAGTAACCCACCAGCCCGCCGTTGAAGCGTGGCAGGCCCGGGATCGTCGGCACGTTATAGCGGGCCTTGAAGGCTTCGACGAATGCCAGTGGGTCTTCGACATCATGGCTTTCGATCTCGACACCATCGTGGGTCACGCTCACGTGGTGATCGTGAACCCGCAGCACGGTGCGGCATGGCAGGCCGATGATCGAATAACGGCCCCACTTCTCCCCGCCCTGCACCGATTCCAGCAAGTAAGAGTTGGGCTCGTCGGCCAGTTTCAAGTAGATCGACAGCGGCGTGTCGAAGTCGGCCAGGGTTTCGCAGGCCATCGGGATACGGTTATAGCCGGCAGCGGCCAAACGCAGGAATTCTTCGCGGATCATGGGGTAGCCTCGTGGCTTGAGGTGCTAACAGTCAGGTATGCAAACGCGCCGGCGAGCCGGCCAGAATCGAGTCAGGCGCGCCAACGCCAGCGGGCCAGGGCCTTGATGACTTTCATCCAGAGTTTGCGAGTGACCACCACGATGGCGTTTCCAGAAGGGGATTGAGCAACGTCGGGCAACGTTATCTCAGCGGCTGGATCCAGGCAACCGGGAATTAGTTTGCGCAGATCGTCGATCACCAGCGCTGGCGATTCTTCGGCAATCGGCCGGCCATGGTTGTAGCCATAACTGAGGGCCACGCACTTGACGCCCGCGGCTTTCGCCGCCTGCACGTCGCTGCGTGAGTCGCCGACAAACAATGATTGCGAGGCCGGGATGTTGGCCATTTTCATCACAAAGAACAGCGCAGCCGGGTCGGGTTTCTGCTGCGGCAAGGTATCTCCGCCGATGATCCATTTGAAGTAGCGGCCGATTTTCATTTGATCCAGCAGCGGCGCAACGAAGCGCTCCGGCTTGTTGGTGATCAGCGCCATCTCCACGCCCTGCTTGTTCAGCCACTTCAGGGTGTCGCGCACACCGGGGTACACCACCGTCAGATCATGGCTTTGGCTGTAAGCCTCCATGAAAATCTCCAGCGCGGCCTCGGCCTCACCGTCATCGACGGTCGAATGGTCGATGCCACCGGCCAGCGCACGGCGAACCAGCACCGGCGCGCCGTTGCCGACCCACTCACGCACCGATTCGATGCCGGCCGGCTCACGCCCCAGTTTGAGCAACATGTAATCCACAGCCGCCGCGAGGTCAGGGACCGAATCGATCAGCGTGCCATCCAGATCGAACATCACCAGCCGCGGCAGACGCCCCGGGAACAGCTGCTCAAAGCCACTCATGGACGAGCCAACGCCAGTTCGGAACGCATCTTTTCAATTACCTCTTGGTAATTCGGTGCATTGAAGATCGCCGAGCCGGCGACGAAGGTGTCCGCGCCCGCCGCTGCGATTTCACGAATGTTGTTCACGTTGACGCCGCCGTCGATTTCCAGGCGAATATCACGGCCGGAAGCATCGATCAGCGCGCGTGCTTCACGCAGTTTGTCGAGGGTGCCGGGAATGAACTTCTGCCCGCCGAAACCCGGGTTGACGCTCATCAGCAAGATCATGTCGACCTTGTCCATCACGTATTTGAGCACGTCCAGCGGCGTCGCCGGGTTGAACACCAGGCCCGACTTGCAACCGCCTTCGCGGATCAACTGCAGGGAACGGTCGACGTGCTGAGTGGCTTCCGGGTGGAAGGTAATGTAGGTCGCGCCAGCTTCGATGAAGTCGCCGACGATGCGATCCACCGGGCTGACCATCAAGTGTGCATCGATGGGCGCGGTCACGCCGTACTTGCGCAGCGCAGCGCAGACCATCGGGCCGATGGTCAGGTTCGGCACGTAGTGGTTGTCCATGACATCGAAGTGCACGAAGTCGGCGCCAGCGGCCAGGACGTTGTCCACTTCTTCACCCAGGCGGGCGAAGTCGGCGGAGAGGATCGATGGAGCAATGACGAAGGGCTGCATGACGCACCTTTTTTGAACAGAATCACGATGGCGCGCATTGTATACCTCATGCTTTGGCGCGCGCACGGTGACCGCGATGATTGGGCCAGGCCCTAGTAAGCCGCGCGGTAGATCTTCTCGATATCAATCGCGCTCAATTTGCGTGGATTGTTGCGCATCAAGCGCTCAATCCCCGCCGCTTCCACGGCCATCGCCGGAATCGCATCCTCGGGAACGCCGAAGCTGCGCAAGCCCAACGGGATTTCCACTGCGGCGCACAGTTCGGTCATCGCCTCCACAGCTTTGTCGGCCGCGTCAGTGGCGCTCAGATGAGCGGTCTTCACGCCCATGGCCTCGGCAATATCCTGCATGCGCTCGACGCAAGCCATCTTGTTCCATGTCATGACGTATGGCAGGAGCAAGGCGTTGCTCACGCCGTGGGCAATGTTGAACCGCCCGCCCAGCGGATACGCCAGCGCATGCACCGCGCCAACACCGGCATTGCCGAATGCCATGCCGGCCATCAGGCTGGCGGTGGCCATGTCCTCGCGTGCTTGCAGGTTGGACGGGTTGGCGTACGCCTTTGGCAGCGCCTTGGCGATCAGCTTGATCGCGCCGATGGCCAGCGCGTCGGTAATCGGCGAGGCGTTGAGTGACAGGTAGGATTCGATGGCATGCACCAGCGCATCGACGCCACTGGCGGCGGTGACACTGCGCGGGCAAGTCAGGGTCATTTGCGGACTGACCAGCGCGACGTCCGGTAATAGATAGTCGCTGACGATGCCTTTCTTCAACTGTGCGACCTTGTCGGAGAGGATGGCAACGTTGGTCACTTCCGATCCAGTACCGGCCGTGGTCGGGATGGCGATCAGCGGTGGGCCTTTGCGCGGCACCTGATCGATGCCGAACAAATCCTCCAGCGCACCGTGGTAACCGGCATAGGCCGCGACACTTTTGGCAATGTCGATGGCGCTGCCGCCGCCCAGGCCAATCAGCCCGTCGTGCCCGCCTTCGCGGTAAACCCGCATGCAGTCTTCGACGATGGCGATTTCCGGGTCCGGCAATACACGATCGAAAATTTCGTAGGTTCGATCGCCCAACTGCGCCAGCGCCAGCTCGACCGTACCGGATTTCACCAGGGCGGCGTCGGTGACGATCAGCGGGTTGTCGATGTCCAGGCGGTTCAGTTCAGCAGCCAGTTGTTCGATGGCGCCAGCGCCGGTGATCAGTTTGTGAGCGATTTTGAAAGAGGAAAGACTCATGCGCGCAGCCTCTTATAAATAGGGGAGCTGGGCACAAGAGTAGCTGGGGATTGGCGTTTGTCTGCTATTCAGCCTGTGAATGACCGAGCCCCGACTGCCGATCGTTCCCACGCTCCGCGTGGGAATGCAGCCTGGGACGCTCTGCGTCCCAAGAGCGGACGCGGAGCGTCCAATGAGGCATTCCCACGCGGAGCGTGGGAACGATCATTGTGGGGGGATCAGACCTGGGCGGTGCGCAGTTTCTCGCTGCGGCCACGCAGCCATTCCAGGGTCAGCAGCAGGATCACCGAGAAAGCGATCAGCAGCGTTGCGGCGGCGGCGATGGTCGGGCTGAGGTTTTCGCGGATGCCGCTGAACATCTGCCGAGGCAAGGTCGCTTGTTCGGGACCTGCGAGGAACAGCGTCACTACCACTTCATCGAACGACGTTGCGAAGGCAAACAGCGCACCCGAGATCACACCTGGCGCGATCAGCGGCAACGTCACCCGGCGGAACGCCGTCAGGGGCGAAGCACCGAGGCTGGCAGCGGCGCGCACCAGGTTTTGGTTAAAGCCCTGCAACGTGGCCGAGACAGTGATGATCACGAACGGCACACCCAACACCGCATGCACCACGATCAGCGAGAAGAAGCTGTTACCCAATCCCAGCGGGGCAAAAAACAGATAACTCGCCACACCGATGATCACCACCGGCACCACCATCGGCGAAATCACCAGCGCCATGACCAGCGCCTTGCCGGGAAAGTCGCCGCGGGTCAGGCCGATCGCCGCCAATGTGCCAAAGAACATCGCCAGCACCGTTGCCGCCGGGGCGACGATGATGCTGTTCTTCAGCGAACGCATCCATTCGGCCGAAGCGAAGAAGTCCTGGTACCAGTGCAGCGAAAAACCTTGCAGCGGGTACACCAGGAAGCTGCCGGAGTTGAACGACAGCGGAATGATCACCAACACCGGCAGAATCAGGAACAGCAGAACCAGACCGCAGAGAATCCGCAAGCCGTAGAACCACACCCGTTCGATGGGCGACATATAAGGACTCAGCATTTCATTCTCCCCTTAGCTCAGGCGCAGGCGACTGGCGCCCACCAGCCAGCTGTAAATCAGATAAAGCACCACGGTCGCCAACAGCAGCAGTCCACCGAGCGCGGTCGCCATGCCCCAGTTGATACTGGTGTTGGTGTAGAAGGCGACGAAGTAACTGACCATCTGATCGTTCGGGCTGCCCAGCAACGCCGGGGTGATGTAGTAGCCAATCGCGAGGATGAACACCAACAGGCAACCGGCGCCGACACCGGCATAGGTCTGCGGGAAGTACACCCGCCAGAAGCTGGCGAACGGGTGGCAACCGAGGGAAATCGCGGCGCGCATGTAGGTCGGCGAGATGCCTTTCATCACGCTGTAGATCGGCAGAATCATGAACGGCAGCAGGATGTGCACCATGGAGATGTAGACCCCGGTGCGGTTGAACACCAGCTCCAGCGGCTTATCGATGATGCCCATCGCCATCAGGCCGCTGTTGATCAAGCCCCCCGATTGCAGCAACACGATCCACGCAGCCACCCGCACCAGGATCGAGGTCCAGAAAGGCAACAGCACCAGAATCATCAGCAGGTTGCTTTGGCGCGATGGCAGGTTCGCCAGCAGGTAGGCCAGCGGATAGGCCAGGAACAGGCAGATCACGGTGATGACCAGGCCCATCCAGAAGGTGCGGGCAAAGATGTCGAGGTAGATCGCTTGATCCGGCGTGGCCGGGGCGAGTTCGCCGAGGTCGTCGATGCGGTGATCGACCGCCGCCAGCAAGTAGTACGGCGTGATGCTGCTGGTGTTGCGGCGCACCGCTTGCCAATAGGCCGGGTCACCCCAACGCTCGTCGAGACCTTCGAGCGCTTCTTTATAAGAGGCCGGCTCAGTAGCGAACGGCAAGGCGCGTGCGGTTTTGGTCAGCAGGCTGCGGTAGCCGGCCAACTCCATGTTCAAGCGCTTCGACAGATCGCCCAGGGTTTGATTCTTGCGGGCTTCAGCGAGGTCTTCGCTGGCCGCTTTGTAAACCGGTTCAGCGGGCAGGCCGCGGCCGTCCCAGCTGGCGATGGCCGCCACGGTGCGCGGCATGCCGCCGACCACTTCCGGGTTACCAACGCTTTTGTAGAGCAGCGCCACGATGGGCACCAGGAACACCAGCAACAGAAACAGCACCAAGGGCGCAATCAAGGCCTGTGCCTTCCAGCGGTTGATCCGCTCGGCGTGCTTGAGCCGCTGCTTCAAGGTGGGGTCAGTGCCCGCGTTCAGGGGAATGGCGGTGGCCATGGCGTACTCCGGAAATCTTTGATCGTTACTGAGGCAGCAAACGCCGCCTCGAACTTTTGGTACTGATCGTTCCCACGCTCTGCGTGGGAACGCATCCAGTGACGCTCTGCGTCACAGGGACGCGGAGCGTCCCGGGCGGCATTCCCACGCAGAGCGTGGGAACGATCAACCGGTGAACCGTCGTCCTGTGTGTCGTGCTTACTTCGCAGCCCAGGAATTGAAGCGCTGCTCCAGTTGCTCGCCGTTGTCAGCCCAGAAGCTGACGTCGATCTGCACCTGGTTGGCGATGTTTTCCGGGGTGGTCGGCATGTCTTTCAGGACATCCTTGGCCAGCAACGGTACGGCTTGGGTGTTGGCCGGGCCGTAAGCGATGTTTTCCGAGTAGGTCTTCTGCTGCTGCGGCGCCACCGAGAAGGCGATGAATTTCTTCGCCGCTTCAGCGCGTGCCTTGTCCAGACCTTTCGGGATTGCCCATGCGTCGAAGTCGTAGATACCGCCATTCCACACGACTTTCAGGTTGCTTTCTTTCTGCACGGCAGCGATACGGCCGTTGTAGGCCGAGCTCATGACCACGTCACCGGAAGCGAGATATTGCGGCGGTTGTGCGCCGGCTTCCCACCACTGGATGTTTGGCTTAAGTTCATCGAGTTTCTTGAACGCACGGTCCTGGCCGTCTTTGCCAGCCAGCACTTTGTAGACGTCTTTAGGCGCGACGCCGTCGGCCATCAAAGCGAATTCCAGGGTGTACTTGGCGCCTTTGCGCAGGCCACGTTTACCCGGGAATTTCTTGGTGTCCCAGAAATCTACCCAGCTGGTCGGTGCGGAGGCCAGTTTGTCGGCGTTGTAGGCCAACACGGTCGACCACACGAAGAAACCCACGCCGCAAGGCTGAATAGCGCCTTTGACATAGTCTTCGGATTTGCCGAACAGCTTCGGATCGAGCTGCTCGAACATGTCTTCGTCGCAACCACGGGACAGTTCTGGCGATTCAACTTCTACCAGGTCCCAGGACACGCTCTTGGTGTCGACCATGGCTTTGACCTTGGCCATCTCGCCGTTGTATTCGCCCGCCACGATCTTGCCGTTGCCTGCCGCTTCCCACGGTGCGTAGAACGCTTTGGCCTGCGCGGCCTTGTTCGCCCCGCCAAAGGACACCACGGTCAGGTCCGGGCCCGCCGCCATCGCGTGCGCCGCACCGATCATGCCCATGACCAAAGCGGTTAATTTCAGGGATCTCAACATTTATTGTTCTCTCCACGTGCAGGTTGGTGTTGGTGTAGCCGGGGCGATTAATGCGCCTCTAGAAGTGGGTCGAGCGCGCGAACGTGTTCGACCTGCCAGCCAAGCGGTACCACGTCGCCGACAGCGAGCGCGGGATCGAGCTCGGCAATCGGTTGTTTCACAAAGAAGTCGGTCTTGCCGCAAACTTCCAGACGAACCCGGACGTGGTCGCCCAGATAGATGAATTCCGCCACCCGCCCGGAGAAGCGATTGACGCAGGACTCGCTCGAACCATTGAGGCTCACGCGTTCCGGGCGGATCGACAGCGTGACCGGTTCGCCGGTCTTGCCGACATTGACCGCCAGCGCTTCAACTTTTTCACCGCGACCGAGCTCAACGATGCAACGGTCGCCCGTCTGGCTGTGCAAGCGGCCGTTGAGACGGTTGTTCTCGCCGATGAAGTTGGCGACGAAGGTGTTCTTTGGCTCTTCATAGAGGGTGCGCGGCGGAGCGATCTGCTGGATTTCGCCCTGATGAAACACCGCCACACGGTCGGACATGGTCAAGGCTTCGCCCTGGTCGTGGGTCACGTAGACCACGGTCACGCCGAGACGCTGGTGCAGGTGCTTGATCTCCATCTGCATGTGTTCGCGCAGTTGTTTGTCGAGTGCGCCGAGCGGTTCGTCCATCAGAACCAGTTGCGGTTCGAACACCAACGCACGGGCCAGCGCCACACGCTGTTGCTGACCGCCGGACAGTTGGGCCGGATAACGCTGGGCGAAGGTGTCCAGCTGCACCATGCTCAAGACACGCTTGACCCGGTCACTGACATCGCTCTTGTTCAAGCCGCGCACGGTCAGCGGGAAGGCCAGGTTCTCGGCCACGGTCATGTGGGGGAACAAGGCGTAGTTCTGGAACACCATGCCGATATCACGTTTGTGCGGCGGCACATTGTTGATGGCGCGTCCGGCCAGCAGGATTTCGCCGGCGGTCGGTGTTTCAAAACCGGCGAGCATCATCAGGCTGGTGGTCTTGCCGGAACCGGATGGCCCGAGCAAGGTGAGGAATTCGCCTTTGCGAATATCCAGGTTGAGGTCTTTGACGATCAGGTTCTCGCCGTCGTAGCTCTTCTGCACTCCACGAAAGCTGACCAGAATGTCATTGGCCCCTGTACTTGAATCGACCTGGCTCATACCCACACCTTTGTTATTGATGACTGCTGTGGACTAAGCCTAGTGGACGCTGGGGAGCACGCAAATCGGGGCGCAGGAGAGAATCGCCTCAGCCATATGGAAGGTTGGGGGTAGGGATTGCCCTACAAGGATGGCGCGTTTTGGCAAACGCAGCGGCAGGCGGTCAGCTGCAGGCTACAAGACAGGGCAAATGTCGCCTTCAAGGCGTGTCGCAAATGGATATGCCCGTTTAAAAGCCTGTAGGAGCTGTCGAGTGAAACGAGGCTGCGAGCTTTTGATGTTGATCTTTAGAAAGCAAAAGATCGCAGCCTCGTTTCACTCGACAGCTCCTACATGGGGGCGCGTGCAAATCTAGAGGAGTTTGTGTTCCATCGCGTATTTCACCAGTTCCGCCAGTGAAGTGATGTTGAGTTTCTGCATCAGGCGCGCCTTATGGGTGCTGATGGTCTTGCTGCTCAGGGCCAGTTGCTGGGCGATGTCGTTGACGTTGGCGCCCTGGGCCAGGCGCTCGAATACTGAAAACTCGCGCTCCGACAATAAGGAGTGCAACGGTCGCGAATCAGTCAGGCCGACTTCGAAGACCATCCGGTCCGCCAGGTCCGGGTCGATGTAACGCCCGCCCGCCGCGACTTTGCGGATCGCGGTCAGCAGCAATGCAGGATCGCTGTCCTTGGTCGCATAACCCGCAGCGCCGACCTTCAGCGCCCGGGCAGCCATTTGCGCTTCATCGTGCATCGACAGCACCAGGATCGCCGGGGGATTGTTCAGCGCGCGAATCCGTGGAATCGCCTCCAGGCCATTGACCCCGGGCATCGAGATGTCCAGCAACACCACCTCGCAGGGCACATGACGCAAGGTTTCGAGCAATTGTTCACCATTGCTCGCCTCCCCCACCACCAACAAATCCTTGGCCAGGCCAATCAGCTGCTTGATGCCCTCACGGACGATGGTGTGGTCTTCGGCTACCAGTACACGGATCACGTTCTTCTCCAGGTTCAAGACCTATCGCGTCAGCTCAATCAACACAAAACCATCAGGCGTTATCCAATGGAACACGCACGCTCAACGTCGTGCCCTCCCCCGGCTCACTTTCAAGCGACAGTTCCCCGCCCATGATCAACACCCGTTCGCGCATGCCTACCACGCCAAAGGACGTTGGCCTGCCGGTAGCCGGAACAAATCCTACGCCATCATCGCTGACGGTCAGGCACAACTCATCGCCTTCAAGGGTCAGTGTCAGCTCAACAGTATGCGCCTGGGCATGGCGCATGACATTGGTCAGCGCTTCCTGAAGGATCCGAAACAGGCCAATCGCCTTGGCATCACTGAGCACCGGCAGGTTTTCCGGCACCTGCACCAGGCACGGAATCTGTGTGCGCGCCTCGAATCGCCGGGCCTGCCACTCAATGGCCGAAGCGATGCCAGCATCGAGAATCGGTGGCCGTAGCGCCGTCGCCACATCACGCACCAACTGGAACAGCTGAGCGATCAAGCGTTTCATGCTGTTCAATCGTTCATTCAGACCTGGATCGAGCTGCGCGTAGGCCAGTTCGCACATGGACGTTTCCAGTTTGAGCACCGTCAACATCTGACCCAATTCGTCGTGAACTTCCCTTGCGATGCGGCCTTTTTCCTCCTCCCGCACGCTCTCCAGGTGTGCCGACAATTCACGCAGTTGCTCGCGGGAGCTGGCCAGTTCCAGTTCGATGCGCTTGCTCTCGCTGATGTCCCAGACAATCCCGTCCCAGACATAGGCGCCATCCTCGAGCCGGCGCGTAATGGCCTTGATCTCGGCCCAACGCTGTTCGCCGGAACGCGTGAGAATCCGCCCCTGCCATGACCAGTCACTGTCCGTGTCCAACGCATGATCCTGGGTCTGGTGGTAGCTGGCCTTGTCGTCGGGATGTACCAGGCTGCGCAGGCCTTTGTCGCGATGCGCCAGGGTGGCCGGCGAATAACCGACCAGGCTCTCGCTGCCTTCACTGATGTAGGCAAAGTCGATCTGCCCTGTCACCGGCGCCCGCTCCAGGCGGAAGACCAGTCCCGGAACGTTGGCGGCAATCCCCTGCAACCGTGCCTCACTTTCCTGCAAGGCGGCCAGGGCGCGACGCCGCTCGGTGACGTCATTGAGGTAGACCACCAGGTATTCGCCGTCGCGAAAGCGCAGGAAACTCAACGAAACATCGGTCGGTAGAATGCTGCCATCGGCCCGCACGCAGTTGGTTTCGAAGCTTTGTGGCCCTTCTTCGCTGGCCCGCGCACGCTTCCACAGGTTCAGCCAACGGTCCATATGCAAACCGGGTTCGAAGTCGATCAGCGGCCGATCAATGATCCCGCCCGCCGGGTAGCCGAGCATGGTTTCGGCGGCACGGTTGGCGTAGCGCACGTGGCTGTCCCAATTGACCCAGAGGATGCCGACGGTGCTCTGGTCGATGGAAAATTGCGTCAGGCGCAACGCTTCTTCACTGGCCTCGCGCAGGGCAATGTCTTCGCGCGCCGCCAACAGGCGCTGCTCCAGGCTGTGCTGCTGGCGACGCTGCCAGATCACGATGGCAATGCTGGTCAGCATCAACACTGCCATCAGCAGGCAGAGGTTTTGCCAGAATCCCGGTGATTCGGTCAGACGCGGGTACTTGGGTTGCAGCCATTGGTTATGCAGTTGCTCCAGATCTTTGGCCGGAATCGCCCGCAGCGCGCTTTCGACGATGCCGGCCAACTCCGGCAAGTCCCGGCGCGTGGCCACGCGCAGCAATTGCGGCAAACCGATGTCCCCCACCACGACCAGCCCGGCGAACTCCGGCTCAATGGACAAACGCCCCAACTGCGCCTCATCGACGATCGCGTAACCGGCCTGCTGACTCAGTAACAGCTGCAACGCCTGACGCTCGATCGGTACGCCTTGCAGGTTCAGATGCGGGTAGTTGCTGCGCAGATAATCTGCCGTGGGGCTTGGCATGCGTACGGCAACGCGGATTTGGCTGTCGAGTTTTTCCAACTCCACCACACCGGCGCTTTTCTGATCACTGACCACCAGTTGCGGCACGCGCATGTAGGGATCGGTGAATTGCCAGAGCCTCAGGCTGGCGGGGGTTTGGGTCAACCCGGGGGCGATGTCGATTTCACCCTCGCGCGCGGCAGCTTCCAATTGTTCAAGGTCGGGGAAATTGCGCCAGCTCAGCTCGACCTTGAGGGCCTTGGCCAGCCATTTCATCAACTCGACGTTAACCCCGGACAACCGCTGCAAACGGCGATCGTATTGCGCATAAGGCGCCTGCAACACCAGCCCCACACGTAATTCGCCATGCTCTGCCAGCCACTGTTGTTGCCAGGCCGACAAAGGCGCGACGTGCGCCGCTGGCGCGGAGGCCGCCCAACTGATCAAGGGAAACCACAAACAGCCGATAACCCACAGGCAGCGAAAACGCATCATTGAAGTTCCACACACTGACAAATACTGACCAACCCTTTAGGCTGCCGGAATAACTTCTGGCCTGGAATATCCGATGCCCCCTGTCTACCGCCTGGCATTGCCAGCATTGTGCCTGTCGCTGATCCTGCCTTGTGCCTTTTCCGTCGAAGCGGCCGATCCGGCACCAGCCGCGGCAGAAAAACCCGCAGAAGAAAAACCGGTCGAACGCCAGCCGCTGCTTGAGCGTAGTCAGGAAGAAGCAACAGCACTTGAGCGAAAAATCCCTGCTCAGGAACAGCAACAACTGCAAGCCGGTGCCGACACTTTCCTCGCACTGTGGAAACCGGCCAATACCGCCGAGCCCAAAGGTGCGGTGATTATTATCCCGGGCGCAGGCGAAACCGTTGACTGGCCGCAAGTAATCGGTCCATTGCGGCACAAATTACCTGACGCGCAATGGAGCAGCCTGAGTATCACCCTGCCGGACCTGCAAAGCGATGCCATTGCGCCACGCGTCGTGGAAATGCCGCCAACGCTCAAGGCGCCGCAAACCGGCAGCAAGGACTCGACCACGGCAGCCCCCATCGAGCAAGCAGCCGGCGGCGAATCGGAGGTGGCCGACAAGGCCATTGCCGAAACCACCGAGGAGCAAGCCAAGGCTGACGCCGAACGCATCTTCGCCCGTATTGATGCCGCCATTGCCTATGCCGAGCAACAAAGTGCTCGACGCATTGTGGTGTTGGGACATGGCACCGGCGCTTACTGGGCCGCGCGATATCTGAGCGAAAAGCAACCTGCGCAAGTGGAGAAGTTCGTGATGATCGCGGTGCAGACGCCGGTGGCGGCAAAGCCCGAGTTGGTTGAGTTGACGCCGACGCTGAAGCTGCCGACGGCAGACATTTTTTATGTGGATAAACCACTGGATCGCAACGCGGCGCTGGAGCGGATGCAGGCCAGCAAGCGGTTGAAAACTTCGGCGTTCAGCCAGGTCTCGCTCAAGGCGCTGCCCGGTAATGCCGCGGCGGAGCAAGAGCAATTGGTGCGTCGAGTGCGCGGCTGGTTGAATCCGCAAAAAGCGTCGGACTGAAAGACCGCGTCGCCGCCATCGCGAGCAAGCCCGCTCCCACATGATTTGAGTCGCACGCAATATTTGCTATCGACATTTAACCTGTGGGAGCGGGCTTGCTCGCGATGGCGGTATCACTGGCGACACATTTCTACCCTGCTACCGAAAATCCCGCCGCTGACGAATCAACGTGTAGGCGCTATGCAGTTCACGTGTCTTGTCAGTCGCTTCACGCACCTGCAACGCGGTGGCACCGCTGCCGGCAATCTTGTCCGGGTGATGGCGACTGAGCAGGCGCCGATAGGCACGCTTGATCTGCGCCGGCTCACTGGTCGCTGACACACCCAATAGCCGCAGCGCATCCTGATAAGTCAGGGTGCCGCTGACTAACGGCCGCTTGTGCTGTTCATAGTCGGCCGCCAGTGCCTGAACCTGATGGGGTGTCCAGCCTAGCCATTTCCCCCACTGCGCAATCAGCTCACGCTCGCGGCTACCGGCACGGCCATCGGCCCAGACCATCCGCCAACAGGCACGCAATACACCTTCCGCTGCATGGGGCTGCGCACTCAAGCGGCGCAGATACCCGCGTAACCGGTCATTGCCCGACTTGCCACGATTGAACGCGGCAATGGCACGTCGCTGCGCCGATTCAGTCATCTCCAGCGAACGCATTTCCTGACGGGCCTGCTGGATATGGCCGTCCACCACACGCCCATCGCTCTTGGCCAAGCGCCCCAGCAACACGAATAACAGCTCATCGTTGCGCAGCATCGGACGACCGCCGAGCTTTTCACGCAACTGTCCCCAGCTCTGCAAGTGCAGGCGCCGATCCAGTGCCTGCCCCAACAAAGCGCCGAGCATGGCCCCCGGAATACTGGCTATGGCAAAGCCCGCTCCGGCTCCAATCAGAGTCCCTGGCCACAGCATCTCAGCGTCTCGCTTCTATCAAGGTTTCAACTTCGGCCAGAC
The DNA here is from genome assembly GCF_024809425.1 of Pseudomonas sp. JAI111. Classification (NCBI taxonomy): domain Bacteria; kingdom Pseudomonadati; phylum Pseudomonadota; class Gammaproteobacteria; order Pseudomonadales; family Pseudomonadaceae; genus Pseudomonas; species Pseudomonas sp. JAI111. Next base: position 33,154 of record NZ_JANUCB010000003.1, read on the forward strand.
GCTCGTGCGTGCCGACATCCACCCAATGCCCTCGCAGGTGTTCGCCCGTGACTTGCCCATCGGCCATGGCCTTGCGCAGCAGCGGTGCGAGTTTGAAGGCCCCCGCCGAGCAACCGTCGAACAACTGCGGATGCAGCACGGCAATGCCGCTGTAGGTCAGGGTCGCGGCGCCCGGTTGAGCGTCGCGCACTTGCCCGTCAACCAGCGTGAAGTCGCCGGCTGGATGATGGGGCGGGTTATCCGCCAACACCAGGTGGGCGAGCCCGGCAATGGGTTGATGCAACACGCTGAAGTCGTAGTCGGTCCAGATGTCACCGTTGACCACTACAAAGGCCTCGTCACCCAATAATGGCAACGCGCGGAAAATACCGCCGCCGGTTTCCAGCGGCTCACCTTCTCGCGAGTACTCAATACGCATGCCGTATTGCGAACCGTCACCCAGGTAGCTTTCGAGTTGTTGACCAAGCCAGGCGTGATTGATCACGACCTCGGTGAACCCGGCAGTCGCCAGGGCCTTCAAGTGATACTCGATCAGGGGCACGCCGCCGGCACGAACCAGCGGCTTTGGCGTGGACAGGGTCAACGGGCGCATGCGCTCGCCTTTGCCGGCCGCCAGAATCATCGCCTTCATGCCGGGACTCCAGCGCGCAGACTCAATAGCAACACATCCAGCTCGGCCAATTCAGGGCGGCGGGCAATCACTGCATCTATATAGGCAAAGAAGCGTGGCACATCAGCCAGGTAGCGGGGTTTGCCGTCGCGATGACAGATGCGCGCGAAAATGCCGATCACTTTCAGGTGGCGCTGCACGCCCATCAGGTCGCTGGCCCGCAGGAAGTCTTCGAAGTCAGGCTGCACGGGAATACCGAGCTCGCCCGCTTGCTGCCAGTAGTTTTCCAGCCAGCCGCGGACACGTTCTTCGGGCCAGCTCAGGAAGGCATCCTTGAACAGGCAGGTCACGTCGTAGGTCACCGGGCCATAGACTGCATCCTGGAAGTCCAGCACGCCAGGGTTCGGCTCGCTCAGCATCAGGTTGCGCGGCATGTAGTCGCGGTGCACCAACACTTTAGGCTGAGCCAGGGCGCTGTCGATCAACAGATCGGTGACGTTCTGCCAGAGCATTTGTTGCGCAGCATCGAATTCGATGCCCAGCTCGCGCTTCACGTACCACTCGGGGAACAACTCCAGCTCACGACGCAACAGCGCCACGTCATAACTTGGCAGCGGCGCAACCATCGGCAACTGCTGGAAAGCCAGCAACGCATCCAGGGCATCCTTGAACAAATCGTCGGCGTTTTCGCTGTCGATCACGTCCAGATAAGTCTTGTTGCCCAAGTCATTGAGCAAAAGAAAACCGCGTTCGAGGTCTTCGGCGTAAATTTTCGGCACATTTATTCCGGATTTCGCCAGCAAAAAAGCGATATCCACGAAGGGTTTGCAGTTTTCCTGGGGCGGTGGCGCGTCCATCACGACGAAACTTCTGCCTGCGCCTTCCCAACGAAAATAGCGCCGGAAACTCGCATCACTACTGGCTGCGGTCAACGTGGCCGGGGGTACGGCGCCCCAATCCTGTTCTGCAAAAAGGACTGCCAACTGCTCATCGAGCCAAACTTTCAGGTGTTGCAAACGTACATCTTGGTCAGGCATTGCAAGGGTCTCCGACGGCGCTAGCCGTCAAGCGGGTCATGCTTTATTATCCAGCATCTTTTTCAGACCATCGAGAGGCGTGCGGCCCACACCGCGGGCAGATGGCACGCAGGAAGCCCGGACTAATAAGATGGCATTGAAATCCCCCGCGTTTCGTAAAAAATTTCCGTTGTTGGTTACCGGCAGTCTGCTGGCCCTGCAACCCCTAGCCACTTCATTCGTGGTCGCCGCGGAACAGTATGACTGCTCAGTCTCTGCTTCGGGTGCCTGGGCCTGTGCGCCAAAATCGCCAGCGGCGGCCTTGCCTCCGCGTCCCGTCCATGAGGGCAGCGCAGTTTCCGCCACGGGCGAAGCCTCGCCCGAAGGCGGCACCCGTGAAGACACCGGCGCCAAGCCTGTGCTGGTTACCGAGGCCAAAGGCCGTGGCCTGAAGTCGCGTAGTGCAGACTACAGTCACCTCGACTGGGTTCCGCGCGAGAACCTTACTGCTGCGCAATTGGCCGAGACCGGTCCTTACTGCTCTGGTTCCTATATCGAACCGATTCGTCCTGGCATGAATGACAAGACGAATAAAAGTGACGCACCGACCTTTATCGGCGCCAAGGCTTCGCGCTATAACACCGAAGATCAGGTCGGCACGCTTGCCGGTGATGTCGTCATGCGCCAGGGCAGCATGCAGGTCGAAGCCGACGAAGCGAACCTCTACCAGGCAGAGAGCCGTGGCGAACTGAGCGGCAACGTCCGTATTCGCGACAACGGCGCGCTACTTGTCGGCGACCATGCTGACGTGCAGCTCGACACCGGTGAAGCCAAGGTCGATAACGCCGAATACGTGATGCATAAATCCCGCATCCGCGGTAACGCGCTGTACGCCAAACGGGCAGAAAACGCGATCATCCGCCTCAAGGACGGTACGTACACCACGTGCGAACCGAACAGCAACGCCTGGCAGCTCAAGGGCAACAACATCACCTTGAACCCGGCGACCGGCTTCGGTACCGCAACCAACGTGACATTGCGCGTCAAGGACATTCCAGTCCTGTACACGCCCTACATCTATTTCCCGATCGACGACCGTCGCCAGTCCGGCTTCCTGCCGCCGAGCTTCGGCACCGGCACCGATACCGGCTTCATGCTGGTCACACCGTATTACTTCAACCTGGCACCGAACTACGATGCCACGTTGTACCCGCGTTACATGGAAAAGCATGGCTTGTTGATGGAAGGCGAATTCCGCTACCTGACCAAGTCAAGTGAAGGCCAGTTCGGTGCGGCGTTCCTCAATGATGAGGACACCCAGCGCGACAAGCAGTCCGACTTCCAGAAAGAACGCTACATGTATAACTGGCAGCACAAGGGTGGTCTCGATGAGCGCGTCTTCACGCAAGTCGACTACACCAAGCTCAGCGACCCTTACTATTTCCAGGATCTACAGACCGACCAGATTGGTGTGAAAAGCGCTGACTTCGTGAACCAGCAGGGTTCCGTCAGCTACCGCGGTGACAACTACACCGCTCGCGTCAACGCCCAAGCGTTTCAACTGGCGACTGTTGCCTCCATCACGCCGTATGATCGCTTGCCGCAGATCACCTTCAACGGTGAGCTGCCGGATCATCCAGGCGGTCTGGATTTCACCTACGACACCGAAATCGTGCGGTTCGATCGAGACCTGCTAAACGGTACGTACACCGATGAAGACGGCAACGTATCCCCACGTCTGGACACCAACGTTCAAGGCCTGGCACGTGCCAACGGCGATCGCCTCAACCTGGCGCCAGCCGTCAGCCTGCCGCTGGACTGGACTTATGGCTTCTTGAAGCCGAAGCTCAAGTACCAATACACCCAGTACCAACTGGACCTCGACAGCATCGGCAAGGGCCAGATCGTGGCTCAGGATCAAGCCGCCGCTGCTGCAGGGACTAAAAACTTCAACGGCAATTTCGGCAGCAACCAGAACCGTGGCGTGCCGATTGCCAGCATTGACAGTGGCCTGTACTTCGATCGCAACACCCAATGGTTTGGCAAGAACTACCGCCAGACACTGGAGCCGCGTCTGTACTACCTCTATGTACCAGAGGTAGACCAGACAGACATTCCTGTGTTCGACACCAGTGAATACACCTTCAACTATGCATCGCTGTTCCGGGACAACCGTTTCTCTGGCTCCGACCGTGTCGGCGACGAGAACAAACTGTCTCTGGGCATCACCAACCGCTGGATCGAAGAAGATGGCTTTGAGCGTCAACGCTTCTCTATAGGTCAGGCCTTGTACTTCAAGGACCGCGCAGTCCAGTTGCCCGGTGTCAATCCAAATACCCGCGCCGACGCGAAAACCAGCAATTCGCCTTATGCACTGGAATACGAATATCACTGGAACCGCGACTGGTATACCACCGCCGACTTCAACTGGGACCCGAACAGCCGCAGCACTCGCTCGGGCAGCACGATGTTCCACTACCAGCCTGAAGACAACCCTAACAAGGTCATCAACGCCGGCTATCGCTATCGTAACGACCAGGTGATCTACAACCAGAACACCGGTCAATGGCAATTCGGCGGTGACTACGGCACCCCTGGCACGCCTGGCTTCGTGAAGGACTACTACAAGATCGAACAGCATGACTTCTCGGTGATCTGGCCGATCGTACCGCAATGGAATCTCATCAGCCGCTGGCAATATGACTACAACCAAAACCGGACCCTTGACGCCTTCGGTGGTTTCGAATACGACAACTGCTGCTGGAAGCTGCGCGTGATCAACCGTTACTTCATTAATTTCGACGAGTTCAGCCAACAAGCGCCACAAAACCAAAAAGGCGACCACGGCGTCTTCCTACAAATCGTTCTGAAAGGTCTCGGCGGCCTCACCGGCGCTAAAGTAGAGAGCTTCCTCGACAAAGGCATCCAAGGTTATCGTGAACGTGAAGACCAAGCTTTCTGATTGTCTGCGCCCGCTATTGCTGGGCGCGATGTTCCTGGGTACTGCGGCCAACGCCGCAGTGCAGTCCATCGATAAAGTGGTGGCCATTGTCGATAACGACGTGGTCATGCAGAGCCAACTGGACCAGCGTGTCCACGAAGTTCAGCAAACCATCGCCAAACGCGGTGCTGCGGCACCGCCTGCCAGCGTGCTGGATCAGCAAGTGCTGGAACGCCTTATTGTCGAAAACCTGCAGCTGCAGATTGGCGAACGTTCCGGCATCCGCATTACTGATGAAGAGCTGAACCAGGCCGTCGGCACCATTGCCCAGCGCAATAACATGTCGATTGATCAGTTCCGTGCCGCCCTGACTCACGACGGTCTGTCTTACGACGACGCCCGTGAACAGATTCGCCGCGAAATGATCATCAGCCGTGTGCGCCAGCGTCGTGTGGCCGAACGCATCCAGGTGTCCGAGCAGGAAGTGAAGAACTTCCTCGCTTCCGACCTCGGCAAGATGCAGCTCTCCGAAGAATTTCGTCTGGCGAACATCCTGATTCCTACACCGGAAAGCGCCAACTCCGATGCGATTCAGAATGCGGCCAAACAAGCGGATGCTGTCTACCAGCAGCTTAAGCAAGGCGCTGACTTCAGTCAGTTGGCCATTGCCAAATCCGCCAGCGAAACTGCACTGGAAGGCGGCGATATGGGCTGGCGTAAAGCTGCTCAATTGCCACCGCCATTCGATCGCATGTTGAGCACCATGGCAGTCGGTGATATCACCAAACCCATGCGCACACCGGGCGGCTTCATCATCCTGAAGATCCTCGAAAAGCGTGGCGGTGCAACCCAGACACGCGATGAAGTGCACGTGCGTCATATCCTGGTCAAACCGAGTCCGATTCGCGACGAAGCAAAAACCAAGGCACTGGCCCAATCGCTCTACGCCCGCATCGAAGCCGGCGAAGACTTCGGCGAGTTGGCGAAAAGCTTCTCGGAAGATCCGGGTTCAGCCCTCAATGGCGGCGACCTGAACTGGGTCGACCCGAACGCGCTGGTGCCCGAGTTCCGCGAAGTAATGGCCAAGACCCCGCAAGGTCAGCTGTCCAAGCCGTTCCAGACCCAATACGGCTGGCACGTTCTGGAAGTCCTTGGCCGTCGCGCCACTGACAGCACTACCCAGGCCCGTGAGCAGCAAGCAATGACCGTACTGCGCAACCGCAAATACGACGAAGAGCTGCAAACCTGGCTGCGTCAGATCCGCGACGAAGCTTATGTAGAGATCAAACTCCCTGGTGCAGACCAGGCAGCGCAGTGAAACCCAAGCGTTTCGCGCTGACGCCCGGCGAACCGGCCGGCATAGGTCCCGACCTGTGCCTGCTGCTCGCCGCGCAAGCCCAGCCCCACCCCCTGATTGCCATAACCAGCCGTGACCTGCTCCTTGAGCGGGCCGCGCAGTTGGGCGTGGTTGTCGACTTGCTCCCCGTCACACCCGACAGCTGGCCGGACGCTCCGGCGCCCGCCGATAGCCTGTATGTCTGGGATACCCCGCTCAGTGCTCCAGTCACCGCCGGGCAACTGGACAAAGCCAATGCCGCTTTCGTCCTGGAAACCTTGACCCGTGCGGGCCAAGGCTGCCTCGATGGGCATTTCGCTGGCATGATTACTGCCCCAGTGCACAAAGGCGTGATCAATGAGTCCGGGATAGCCTTTTCCGGGCACACCGAGTTTCTTGCTGATCTGACCCATACCGCACAAGTGGTGATGATGCTCGCCACGCGCGGCTTGCGTGTAGCGCTGGTAACGACTCACCTGCCCCTTCGCGAGATTGCCGATGCGATCACGCCGGAGCGCCTGGAACGGGTCACGCGGATCCTGCACAGCGACCTGCGAGAAAAGTTCGGCATCGCCCAGCCACGCATCCTGGTCTGCGGACTCAACCCGCATGCCGGTGAAGGCGGACACCTGGGCCATGAAGAAATCGATATCATCGAACCTACATTAGAGCGCCTGCGCGGTGAGGGCATGGACCTTCGCGGCCCCCTGCCCGCCGACACTCTGTTTACCCCCAAATATCTGGAGCACTGCGACGCGGTGCTGGCGATGTACCACGACCAGGGCCTGCCCGTACTGAAATACAAAGGTTTCGGCGCGGCAGTCAACGTGACCCTCGGCTTGCCGATCATCCGCACGTCAGTCGACCACGGCACCGCCCTGGACTTGGCCGGCAGCGGTAAAATCGATACCGGCAGCCTGCAAGTCGCCCTGGAAACCGCCTACCAGATGGCCGAGACCCGTTTATGACCGAGCATTACCAACACCGGGCGCGCAAGCGTTTCGGCCAGAATTTCCTGCACGATGCCGGCGTTATCGACCGCATCCTGCGATCCATCCACGCCAAACCGGAAGACCGCCTGCTGGAAATCGGCCCGGGCCAGGGTGCGTTGACCCAAGGCCTGCTGGGCAGCGGCGCGCAACTGGACGTAGTCGAGCTGGACAAGGACCTGATCCCGATCCTGAACCAACAGTTCGCCAGCAAGAGCAATTTCAACCTGCATCAAGGCGACGCACTGAAGTTCGACTTCAACAGCCTGAATGCGGCACCGGGCAGCCTTCGGGTCGTTGGCAACCTGCCATACAACATCTCGACGCCACTGATTTTTCACCTGCTGCATAACGCCAGCCTGATTCGCGACATGCACTTCATGCTGCAAAAGGAAGTGGTCGAGCGCATGGCGGCGGGACCTGGCGGCGGTGACTGGGGTCGCCTGTCGATCATGGTTCAGTACCACTGCCGGGTCGAGCACCTGTTCAACGTCGGCCCCGGTGCGTTCAATCCACCACCGAAAGTCGATTCGGCCATCGTGCGCCTTGTGCCTCACACCGTGCTGCCGCACCCGGCCAAGGATCACAAACTGCTGGAGCGTGTGGTGCGCGAAGCCTTCAACCAGCGCCGCAAGACCCTGCGCAACACCCTCAAGCTGCTGCTGAGCAACGACGAGATCACCGCCGCCGGTGTCGACGGCAGCCTGCGCCCGGAGCAGCTCGACCTCGCCGCTTTCGTGCGCCTGGCCGACAAGCTCAGCGAACAAGTCTCGCTGGCGCCTGCCGCCGACTGACAGGCGATGAGCGTTATCGGGTGGGACGCCAGACGCGATGTCTGGTTTACTACCCGGTACTTGGCCTAGACTGATTTGTATCAGCTACGCCCCGCGTCCCGCTTTGATTTAAGGCCTCTTGCATGTCCGATCCTCGTTATCAGGTCGACGTCAGCGTCGTCACCCGCTATCTGGCAGAACAATCGCAACCCGAGCACAACCGCTTTGCCTTCGCCTACACCATCACCGTGCACAACAATGGCGAGCTACCGGCCAAACTGTTGTCACGGCACTGGGTGATCACCGACGGCGACGGACATGTCGAGGAGGTTCGCGGTGCCGGCGTCGTGGGTTTGCAACCTTTGATCCAGTCCGGTGAAGAACACACCTACAGCAGTGGCACCGTGATGACCACCAAGGTCGGTACGATGCAAGGCACTTATCAAATGCTTGCCGACGACGGTAAGCATTTCGATGCTGTCATTGCGCCCTTCCGGCTGGCGGTGCCCGGAGCCTTGCACTGATGGCGACGTATGCGGTCGGCGATTTGCAAGGCTGCCTTGAAGCCCTGCAATGCCTGCTCAAAAAAGTAGCCTTCGATCCGACAAAGGATCGTCTGTGGCTGGTGGGAGATCTGGTCAACCGTGGTCCGCAGTCGCTGGCCACCTTGCGCTTCCTCTATAGCATCCGCGAATCGCTGGTGTGCGTGCTTGGCAACCATGACCTGCACTTGTTGGCCGCCGGGAAAAACATCGAACGCCTGAAGAAGTCCGACACCCTTCGCGAGATTATTGAAGCCCCCGATTGTGCCGAGCTGTTGGAATGGCTGCGCCAGCAAAAGCTCATGCACTACGACGAGCAACGTAACGTCGTGCTGGTGCATGCCGGTATTCCACCGCAATGGTCGCTGCGCAAAGCCCTCAAGTGCGCCGCCGAGGTCGAGACGGCCCTGCGCGACGATAATCTGCTGCCACCCTACCTCGACGGGATGTACGGCAATGATCCGGCGAAATGGGACAGCGACCTCAAAGGTGTCACGCGCCTTCGGGTGATCACCAACTATTTCACCCGTATGCGTTTCTGTACCGCCGAAGGCAAGCTGGATCTCAAGACCAAGGAAGGCGCGGACACTGCACCACCTGGCTACAAACCCTGGTTCCAGCACAAGGAACGCAAGACCAAGGGTGTGAAAATCATTTTCGGGCACTGGGCCGCGCTTGAGGGCCAGTGCGACGAGCCGGGCGTTTCAGCCCTCGACACAGGTTGCGTCTGGGGCGGAGCCTTGACCCTGATGGATGTCGATAGCGGGGAACGCCTGTCCTGCAAGTGCGATGAGCATGGCCATGCCGCCGAGCCACCAGTCGCCCCACAAACCAGCGAACCAACGCCAGCCAGCGCGCCGCGCTAGACTGCGCTTTCAGCCGAGCCACAGGAGCCCGCCATGAGCGAATTCAAACGTATTCCCCCGGAACAGGCCCAAGCCCTGCGCGAACAAGGCGCAGTGGTGGTCGATGTCCGCGATCCTGCTACTTTTGCCGCGCTGCACATCAGCGGCTCGAAGCATCTGGACAATCATTCTCTGCACGCCTTTATTCAGGCTGCCGATCTGGATGCACCGACGGTCGTGGTTTGCTACCACGGTAACTCCAGCCAGGGCGCCGCCGCTTACCTGATCAGCCAGGGCTTCTCTGACGTCTACAGCATGGATGGCGGTTTTGAGCTGTGGCGTACGACTTATCCAGCGGAAACGGCGCAAGGCACCTCAGAATAATTTTTTTGCAACGCGCAAGCCCCGGCCCCGGTGGCTTAGCGCGGTGGCAGACGAACGGTCTGCCACAACTAATTACGCATCTTGCCTTTACCTCACGAATTCCCAACTATCCTTAAGCGCAGGCCATCCAAAACAGGGGAGAGCCGGTACACCGGCGCGCGGGTCATCGGGAGTAGCTTTCGGGGTAGTAAGCTCTGAAAGAGTTCTGGGGGGTAAACAGCGACTGCATATCCGGTTGCTGCCAGCATCGACTGAATGATCCGGCGTCGGCTCCACGTATCGAGCGAGGTGACGTCATGAGTATCTTTAGCCACTTCCAACAACGATTCGAGTCCACACGCCAGGAAGAACTCACGCTGCAAGAGTATCTTGAACTGTGCAAACAGGACCGCAGCGCCTACGCCTCCGCCGCCGAGCGTCTATTGCTGGCCATCGGAGAACCGGAGCTGCTCGACACCTCGACCAACTCGAGACTGTCGCGAATCTTCTCCAACAAGGTAATCCGCCGCTATCCGGCCTTTGAAGACTTCCACGGGATGGAAGAATGCATTGACCAGATCGTGTCGTATTTCCGCCATGCCGCTCAGGGACTGGAAGAGAAGAAACAAATCCTCTATCTCCTGGGCCCCGTCGGTGGCGGTAAATCGTCCCTGGCCGAGAAGCTGAAACAGCTGATCGAGAAAGTGCCCTTCTACGCGATCAAGGGCTCGCCGGTATTCGAGTCGCCTCTGGGTCTGTTCAACGCCACCGAAGATGGCGCGATCCTCGAGGAAGATTTCGGCATTCCACGGCGCTACCTCAACACCATCATGTCGCCATGGGCGACCAAGCGCCTGGCCGAATTCGGCGGCGACATCAGCCAGTTCCGCGTGGTGAAGCTCTATCCGTCGATCCTCAATCAGATCGCGGTGGCCAAAACCGAGCCGGGAGACGAAAACAACCAGGACATCTCCGCGCTGGTGGGCAAGGTCGACATCCGCAAACTGGAGGAGTACCCACAGAACGACGCCGACGCCTACAGCTACTCGGGCGCGCTGTGCCGGGCCAACCAGGGCCTGATGGAATTCGTCGAAATGTTCAAGGCGCCAATCAAGGTGCTGCACCCATTGCTGACCGCCACTCAGGAAGGCAACTACAACAGTACTGAAGGCCTCGGGGCGATTCCGTTCACCGGGATCCTGCTGGCGCACTCCAACGAATCGGAATGGCATACTTTCCGTAACAACAAGAACAACGAAGCCTTCATCGACCGGATCTATATCGTCAAAGTACCGTATTGCCTGCGCGTCAGCGACGAAGTGAAGATCTACGACAAGTTGCTGTTCAACAGCTCCCTGGCCAAGGCTCATTGCGCGCCCGATACCTTGAAGATGCTCGCCCAGTTCACCGTGCTCTCACGTCTCAAGGAGCCGGAAAACTCCAACATCTACTCCAAGATGCGGGTATATGACGGCGAGAACCTCAAAGACACCGATCCGAAAGCCAAGTCGATCCAGGAATACCGCGACAACGCCGGCGTAGACGAGGGCATGAACGGTCTGTCGACCCGGTTTGCGTTCAAGATCCTGTCCAAGGTATTCAACTTTGATCCGCACGAAATTGCCGCCAACCCGGTGCATTTGCTCTATGTGCTGGAACAACAGATCGAACAGGAACAATTCCAGGCCGAGACTCGTGAACGGTATCTGCGCTTCCTCAAGGAATACCTGGCACCGCGTTATATCGAATTCATCGGCAAGGAGATCCAGACTGCCTACCTCGAGTCTTACAGCGAGTACGGCCAGAACATCTTCGATCGCTACGTGCTGTACGCCGACTTCTGGATTCAGGATCAGGAATACCGCGATCCGGAGACCGGCGAGATTCTCAACCGCGTCGCCCTGAACGAAGAGCTGGAGAAAATCGAAAAACCGGCCGGCATCAGCAATCCGAAGGATTTCCGCAACGAAATCGTCAACTTCGTATTGCGCGCGCGGGCCAACAACAATGGCAAGAACCCGACCTGGCTCAGCTACGAAAAACTGCGGGTGGTCATCGAGAAGAAAATGTTCTCCAACACCGAGGACCTCCTGCCGGTCATCAGCTTCAATGCCAAGGCCAGCAAAGAGGACCAGCAGAAGCACAACGACTTCGTCACACGGATGGTCGAGCGGGGTTACACCGACAAACAGGTACGGCTGCTGTCCGAGTGGTACCTGCGGGTCAGAAAATCACAGTAACCCGCTGCCGGTCAGACCGGTTGTCGTCAGCCAGAGACCTGTGTGCGCTTTTTCTGTTACACAGGCCTCTGGAAGGTGTTCGAAAGTCGGTGCGAGGTTCAGGCAGTATTCAAAGCGCTTGGGGGAGCGTGAACATCCCTTGGCACGGTCGATGCTGCATAACCGCTCGCCCCTTTCAGGACAGCTTCTAAGGAGCAGTCATGAGCTATGTGATCGACCGACGTCTCAATGGCAAGAACAAGAGCACGGTGAACCGCCAGCGGTTTCTGCGGCGTTACCGTGATCACATCAAAAAGGCTGTCGAAGAGGCCGTCAGCCGGCGCTCCATTACCGATATGGAGCACGGCGAGCAAATCAGCATTCCCGGACGTGATATCGACGAGCCGGTGCTTCACCATGGCCGTGGTGGCAAGCAGACCGTCGTGCACCCCGGCAACAAGGAATTCACCAGCGGCGAGCACATTGCCCGTCCACCTGGAGGGGGGGGCGGCAGAGGCCCCGGCAAGGCTGGCAACTCGGGCGAAGGGATGGACGAGTTTGTCTTCCAGATCACCCAGGAGGAATTCCTCGAGTTCATGTTCGAGGACCTTGAACTGCCGAACCTGGTCAAGCGCAACCTGACCGGCACCGACACCTTCAAGACCGTGCGCGCAGGCATCAGCAACGAAGGCAACCCTTCACGCATCAACATCATCCGCACGCTGCGTTCGGCCCATGCCCGGCGCATCGCCCTGTCTGGCAGCAGCCGGGCTAAATTGCGCGAAGCCAAAGAGGAACTGTTGCGGCTCAAGCGCGATGAACCGGATAACTTTGGCGATATTCAGGAAATCGAAGCGGAAATCGAAAAACTCAGTGCGCGTATCCATCGCGTGCCGTTTCTCGACACCTTTGACCTCAAGTACAACCTGCTGATCAAGCAGCCGAACCCGAGCTCCAAGGCCGTGATGTTCTGCCTGATGGACGTGTCCGGCTCCATGACCCAGGCGACCAAGGACATCGCCAAGCGCTTCTTCATCCTGTTGTACCTGTTTCTGAAGCGTAACTACGACAAGATCGACGTTGTGTTCATCCGTCACCACACCAGCGCCCGCGAAGTGGATGAGGAAGAGTTCTTCTACTCCCGGGAAACCGGCGGCACCATCGTCTCCAGTGCCCTGAAACTGATGCAGGAGATCATGGCCGAGCGCTATCCGAGCAATGAGTGGAACATCTACGCCGCCCAAGCGTCCGACGGCGATAACTGGAACGACGACTCGCCGATCTGCCGCGACATTCTGATCAACCAGATCATGCCGTTCGTGCAGTACTACACTTACGTTGAGATTACCCCGCGCGAACACCAGGCTTTGTGGTTCGAGTACGAACGCATCGCCGAAGCCTTCTCTGACACTTTTGCCCAACAGCAACTGGTCTCGGCCGGGGATATCTATCCGGTCTTTCGTGAACTCTTCCAGCGCAGGTTAGTGACATGACCGCCAAAGAGCAGAAGCGCCAACCCATTTCCACCGGCTCCGAATGGACGTTCGAGCTGATCCAGGCCTACGACAAAGAAATCAGTCGCCTGGCGGCTCGCTACGCACTCGATACCTACCCCAACCAGATTGAGGTGATCACCGCCGAGCAAATGATGGACGCCTACGCCTCCGTCGGCATGCCGCTGGGTTATCACCATTGGTCCTACGGCAAACACTTTCTCAGCACCGAGAAATCCTACAGCCGCGGGCAGATGGGACTGGCCTACGAGATCGTGATCAACTCAGACCCGTGCATCGCCTATTTGATGGAAGAAAACACCATCTGCATGCAGGCACTGGTCGTCGCCCACGCCTGCTACGGGCACAACAGCTTTTTCAAAGGTAATTACCTGTTCCGTACCTGGACCGATGCCAGCTCGATCATCGATTACCTGGTCTTCGCCAAGCAGTACATCATGCAGTGCGAAGAGCGCCACGGCATCGACGCAGTAGAGGATCTCCTCGATTCCTGCCATGCGCTGATGAACTACGGGGTCGACCGGTATAAACGCCCCTATCCGATCTCGGCGGAAGAGGAACGTCGTCGTCAGAAAGATCGTGAGGAGCACCTGCAGAAACAGATCAATGATCTGTGGCGCACCATTCCGAAAGGAGCGGACAAGTTCAGTGACAAGGACAACGCACGCTTCCCCGCCGAACCTCAGGAAAACATCCTGTATTTCATCGAAAAACACGCGCCGCTACTGGAACCCTGGCAGCGGGAGATCGTGCGGATCGTGCGCAAGATTGCCCAGTATTTCTACCCACAACGCCAGACTCAGGTGATGAACGAAGGCTGGGCCACGTTCTGGCACTACACCCTGATGAACGACCTGTATGACGAAGGGCTGGTGACTGACGGCTTCATGATGGAGTTCCTGACGTCCCACACCAGTGTGGTCTACCAACCCGGCTTCGACAGCCCCTACTACAACGGCATCAACCCCTACACCCTGGGTTTTGCCATGTACCGGGACATCCGCCGCATGTGTGAAAACCCTACCGAGGAGGACTACCGCTGGTTCCCGGAAATAGCGGGCACCGACTGGCTATCGAGCATCAAGTTCGCGATGAGCAGCTTCAAGGATGAGAGTTTTATCCTGCAATACCTGTCACCGAAAGTGATCCGTGACCTGAAACTGTTCAGCATTCTCGATGACGACCAGAAGGACGACTTGCTGGTCCCGGCGATTCACGATGAGGGTGGCTATCGCATCATCCGCGAAACCCTGGCCGCGCAGTACAACCTTGGTAACCGCGAGCCTAACGTGCAGATCTACAGCATCGACCGGCGTGGTGACCGCTCGTTGACCTTGCGCCATCAGCAACACGACCGCAAACCGCTGGGCGAGTCCACCGAGGAAGTGCTCAAGCACCTACACCGGCTCTGGGGTTTCGATATTCACCTCGAAACCCTGCAAGGGGATCAGGTGATGAAAACCCATCATGTTCCCCCCAGAAGCGAGCACGGCGAAGGGGATTACGGGCGCCTGGACCTCGCCGTCATTCATCTTTAACCGTCTTTACGCCTCCGAAAGCTCGATGCAAAGGTTATTCTGTCGAGCTAACGGAGGTTTTTTATGCGGATTTATAAAGTCGGCGGTGCGGTACGCGATCGCCTGCTGGGCAAGCCTGTCACCGATATCGACTGGGTCGTGGTCGGCGCCACCACTGAAGAAATGCTCGCCAAGGGCTATCGCCCGGTTGGCGCGGATTTCCCGGTCTTCCTTCACCCTAAAAGCGGTGAGGAATACGCCCTCGCCCGCACCGAACGCAAAAGCGGTCGCGGTTATGGCGGTTTCACCTTTCACGCCAGCCCTGAAGTAACCCTCGAAGAGGACCTGATCCGTCGCGACCTGACAATCAACGCCATGGCCGAAGACGATCAACAGCATCTGACTGACCCTTATCATGGCCAGCGTGATCTCGAGGCGCGCATACTTCGCCACGTTTCGCCCGCGTTCGCAGAAGATCCACTCCGAGTCCTGCGGGTTGCCCGTTTTGCCGCTCGTTATTACGGCCTGGGATTTACCGTCGCCCCTGAAACCCTGGAGCTGATGCGCCAGCTCAGCCAGTCCGGCGAACTGCAAGCCTTGACCGCCGAACGCAGCTGGAAAGAAATCTCCCGGGCGCTGATGGAAGACCAGCCTCAGGTATTTATCGAGGTATTGCGTGAATGTGGCGCGCTCAACGTGCTGATGCCGGAAGTCGATGCCCTGTTCGGCGTGCCGCAGCCCGAAGCCCATCACCCGGAAATCGATACCGGCGTACACACCCTGAGCGTGCTTGAACAAGCGGCGCTGCACAAACAACCACTGACCGTGCGCTGGGCCTGCCTGCTGCATGATCTGGGCAAAGGATTGACACCCGAAGAAGAATGGCCGCGTCACATTGCCCACGAACACACGGGCCTGAAGTTGATCAAAGCGGTCAATGAACGCTTCAAGGCACCCAAGGATTGCCAGGAACTGGCATTGCTGGTGGGCCAATATCACACGCACGGCCATCGCGCCTTGGAGCTGAAGCCTTCGACTTTGTTGGAACTGCTGCAGAGTTTTGACGTGTACCGTCGACCTCAACGGTTTGAAGAGTTTATTGCGGCGTGCGAAATGGATGCGCGCGGGCGCAAAGGGCTGGAGCAGCGAAGTTATCCACAGGCGGATTATTTGCGCGGCGCAGCGACCGCGGCCCGCAGCGTGGCGGTTCAGCCGCTGCTTGAGAAGGGATTTAAAGGGCCGGAGCTGGGCGAGGCGATCAAACGTGAACGGCTCAAGGCGCTGAAAGCCTACAAAGAGGCAGCGTCCGCCTGAAAAACATCGCGAGCAAGCCCGCCCCCCACAGGTTCTATGTAAATCCCTATGGGAGCGGACTTGCCCGCAATTACGTCAGCCAGATCTCAGTAAATTCGTTGGGGTCAACTGCTGGCCACGCCACTCGAACGCCACTGGCGCCAACACCTGATCAATCTGCGCTTCGCACCACAACGTCGAAAAACTTTTGCCTACACCTGGATGGACCCGATCCGGCGCTATCAGCGACAACGGCCACAGCACAAAGGCGTTTTTCAGAATCTCTGCCCTGGGCAAGGTCAGCCCATCGAAATTGCCTACCAGATCGCCGAACAGCAGCACATCAATGTCCAGCGGCAAGCCCTTGCGGTCCGGGGCATAACGACCGTTATCCGCCTCGATGAATTTCAGGCGACGATCCAGTTCCATCAACGGCAGATCGGTGTAAGCCGAGACCACGAAATTGAAGAACGGTCCGCTCTTGATCCCCACCGGCTGGCTTTCGAACACCGCCGAGCAGCGTATATCCACCAGAAAAGCCGCCAAGGCTTCCAGGCCCGCCTGCAAATGGGTTTCGCGCTCGATATTGCTACCGAGCCCTAGGTACACCTGAGTCAGCGACATCCGCGCTCGATCTCCACGCCCACACCACCGGTGGCCGCCGGGACAGCGCCTGGCTTGGTCAGTTTGAGGCGCATCCAGGTGATCTTGAATTCGCTCATCAACACTTCCACCAGACGCTCGGCGAAGGTTTCGACCAACTGGAACTGTGCCTGCTCGGCAAAGGCCTGGATGCGTGACGAAACGCTCGCGTAGTCGAGCGCCAGGGTCAGGTCATCACCGGCGGCGGCCGGGCGATTGTCCCAGGCGAAACTCAGATCAAGTCGCAAGCACTGTCGGATGCCTCGTTCCCAGTCGTAGGCACCAATTACGGTGTCGACTTCCAGGCCCTCGATAAACACTCTGTCCAAGCACTTTTCTCCGCTGCACGACAAGGGCGCAATGCGCCGTTAGAATCAGGGCGTCCTCGCCCGGAATAGTTAGCATGTTTTGGTTATTGGCGACTCTCGCCTACCTGCTCGGCTCGCTGTCCTTCGCCATTTTGCTCAGCCGCCTGACCGGTAACTCCGATCCGCGAATGAGTGGCTCGGGCAATGCCGGCGCCACCAATATGTTGCGCCTGGTCGGCAAAAAACTCGCCGCCCTGACTTTACTCGGCGACCTGTTCAAAGGCCTTTTGCCGGTGCTGATCGCAGGTCTTGCCGGGCTTTCGCTGCAGGAGCAGGCCTGGATCGGCATCTGCGCCGTCATCGGCCACCTGTTTCCACTGTACTTCCGCTTTCGCGGTGGCAAGGGTGTCGCCACCGCGGCCGGCATGTTGCTGGGACTCTATCCGCCCGCAGCCCTGCTGGCGGTCTGTGCCTGGCTGCTGACGTTTTACCTGACCCGCACCAGCTCACTGGCCGCTCTGATCGCAACGCCCCTGACCCTGCCGCTGCTGGCTTGGCAGGAACCGGCAGCGCTGCTGCCCATGACCGCACTTACGGGGCTGATTGTATGGCGCCATCGCGGCAATCTACGCGACCTGTTTGCCGGGCGCGAACGGCATTTTTGACTCCTGCACGTGAGCGCCGCTCATCACAGCGCCGACAACTGCTCCATCGGCCAGCGCGCCTGCACGCTGATTGCCAGGCTTTCGTGCTGACCGGCCTGTAGGCGCTGGCAACCGGCAAACGCAATCATTGCGCCATTGTCGGTACAGAATTCCGGACGGGCATAAAACACATCGCCCTTCATGTCCCCGAGCATTTTCTCCAGGGACACGCGCAGTGCCTTGTTGGCGCTGACGCCCCCAGCGATCACCAGACGCTTCATACCCGCCTGTTTCAAGGCTCGCTTGCACTTGATGGTCAAAGTCTCCACCACGGCCTCCTGGAACGCCAGCGAGATGTCGCAACGGGCTTGCTCGCTGTCGTCCCCGGCGCTGACGCTCTGCTGCCAGGTGTTCAGGGCAAAGGTTTTCAAGCCGCTGAAGCTGAACGCCAGCCCCGGACGGTCGCACATCGGACGCGGAAAAGTGAAACGTCCGGCAACGCCCTGCTGTGCCAGCTTGGCGATCTCCGGACCACCCGGATAATTGAGCCCCATCATCTTCGCAGTCTTGTCGAACGCTTCACCGGCGGCATCGTCGAGGGTCTCGCCCAACAACGTGTAGTGGCCGATACCATCGACCTGAACAAGCTGTGTATGACCACCCGACACCAACAAAGCGACGAACGGGAATTCGGGCGGTTGCGGCTCCAGCATCGGCGCCAGCAAGTGACCTTCCATATGATGGACGCCGAGGGCCGGAATGCCCCAGGCAAACGCCAGCGCCTGGGCACAGGACGCCCCCACCAGCAATGCACCGACCAGGCCGGGACCTGCGGTATAAGCAATGGCGTCGATCTCGGTCGGAACACAGTCGGCCTCGGCCAACACCTGACGGATCAAGGGCAGCATGCGCTTGACGTGGTCGCGAGAAGCCAGTTCCGGCACCACACCGCCATAGGCACGGTGCAGGTCGATCTGACTGAACAGCGCGTCGGCCAACAGGCCACGTTCACTGTCGTAAAGTGCGACACCGGTTTCGTCGCAAGAGGTTTCCAATCCCAGTACTAGCATGGGTTTACGCCTTGTTTAGGCTGAATTCGAAGGCGCGCATAATAGTCGCCGCGTGATGCCCCGACTAGCGGTTTTCGATCAGAGGCTTTGCATTCCGAGCGATGAGGGGTTAACATCCGCAACCCTTAAAAACCGACGTCTTCAAGTGCTCTTTTGCCACGAGGATGTTGACCCCGGTAATGAATGAAGGTAGCTCTGGATGCCAGCCGTCAAAGTAAAAGAGAACGAACCCTTCGACGTAGCTCTGCGTCGTTTCAAGCGCTCCTGCGAAAAAGCCGGTGTACTGGCTGAAGTTCGTAGCCGCGAATTCTACGAGAAGCCTACTTCTGAGCGTAAACGTAAAGCAGCAGCCGCTGTTAAGCGTCACGCCAAGAAAGTACAGCGCGAACAGCGCCGCGCCGTTCGTCTGTACTAATACACAGACGTTCGTAGCAAGCTTCTGCCAAGCCCGGCCCTCAGCCGGGCTAATGGCATTTGCGGAGTACGCTTGATGCTTCACCGTCAAAGCCGCAGACGCGACCGAGACAAACTGCTTCACAGCGTCAGACCTGGCTCTTTTGCCAGCGGTGCACGTCTTTTCTGACGAGCCTTCCAAGGCTACTGACGAGCACACCCACTGATTCCTCTCACGACGATCAGCCCAAGGCACCTTCTTGTGTGCCCGCTTATGAGCTATCCGAGGCTATCGACTGGCCGCAGCGGAGTTCAGCGCAATACTTTCACATAGTCGAATACTGATTGGTACTAACGTCAGTGGATTTTCGGCAGATACACTTCCCGACAGCGATTACGCAGACGACACCGGTCGAGCCGCACATTTTGCGCGCCTCAAACAACGACCTGCGTTCGGCCGCCCTTCGTTTCGGGTCCATTTCAGCGCAGTTGACGAGAACGCCATGGCCGGGCTAATTCCCCAGAGCTTCATTGACGACCTTCTGAACCGCACCGACATCGTCGATGTGG
Organism: Pseudomonas sp. JAI111; assembly: GCF_024809425.1. Lineage (NCBI taxonomy): Bacteria > Pseudomonadati > Pseudomonadota > Gammaproteobacteria > Pseudomonadales > Pseudomonadaceae > Pseudomonas > Pseudomonas sp. JAI111. The sequence goes on from NZ_JANUCB010000003.1 coordinate 52,739, forward strand.
TCAGCTCTCGCCTGCAAATGAAAAAGGCCGGCAAGAACTACACCGCCTGCTGCCCGTTTCACAAAGAGAAAACCCCATCCTTCAGCGTCAGCCCCGACAAGCAGTTCTACTACTGCTTCGGCTGCGGTGCTGGCGGCAACGCCCTCGGCTTCATGATGGACCACGACAACCTGGATTTCGTCCAGGCTGTCGAAGAACTGGCCAAAGCCGCCGGCATGGAAATACCCCGCGAAGAAAGCGGCCGGCCGCACAAACCGCGCCAGCCGACCGATTCGCCGCTGTATCCGCTGCTCACCGCCGCTGCCGACTTTTACCGTCAGGCGCTGAAAAGTCATCCATCGCGCAAAGCCGCCGTGGATTACCTGAAAGGTCGCGGATTGACCGGCGAAATCGCCCGGGACTTCGGCCTCGGCTTCGCCCCGCCCGGCTGGGACAATCTGTTCAAGCATCTGAGCAGCGACACCCTGCAACAGAAAGCCATGGTCGATGCCGGCCTGCTGATAGAGAACGCCGAAACCGGCAAACGCTATGACCGCTTCCGCGATCGGGTAATGTTCCCGATCCGTGACAGCCGCGGGCGCATCATCGCTTTCGGCGGCCGAGTGCTGGGCGACGACAAGCCGAAATACCTGAACTCGCCGGAAACGCCGGTATTCCATAAAGGCCAGGAGCTCTACGGCCTGTATGAAGCGCGGAAAAATAATCGCAACCTCGACGAAATCATCGTTGTCGAAGGCTATATGGATGTCATCGCCCTAGCCCAGCAAGGCCTGCGCAACGCTGTCGCCACCTTGGGCACCGCCACCAGCGAAGAACACATGAAACGACTGTTTCGTGTCGTGCCCAACGTACTGTTCTGCTTCGATGGCGATCAGGCTGGCCGCAACGCCGCATGGCGAGCGCTGGAGGCCACACTGCCGTGCCTGCAAGACGGACGGCGCGCACGCTTTCTTTTCCTGCCCGAAGGCGAAGACCCGGACACACTGGTCCGTTCCGAAGGTACTGACGCTTTCCGCGCGCGAATCAACCAGCACGCCCAGCCATTGGCGGATTATTTCTTTCAGCAGCTGACGGAAGAATCCGATCCGCGCTCGCTCGAAGGCAAGGCCCATATGGCCACCCTAGCCGCACCGCTTATCGACAAGGTCCCGGGCGCGAACCTGCGCATCCTCATGCGTCAGCGCCTGACCGAGATTACCGGGCTCAGCGGTGAAGCCGTGAGCCAATTGGTGCAAAGCGCGCCTCAGGATGCACCGCCGACCTACGACCCGGGCGTCGATTACGACGCCATGCCGGATTACAGCGACTACCATCAGCCGCAGGCACAAGAGATGTATGTGCCGCAGCAGGAATGGACACCGAAAAAACCCGGTGCCGGCGGCAAGAAGTGGGACAAGAAGCCATGGGACAAGAATGGCAAGCGCGGCGGTGATCGCGATCAACCGAGCGCCCCACGCACGCCGATTGCAGTAGAAGCCCCGACCCTGATTGCACTACGCACCCTGATCCATCATCCGGATCTGGCTGGTAAGGTCGAAACCGCCAACCACTTCGCCAACGAAAGCAACACCTACGCTCAGCTGCTGGTCGCGCTGATCGAGGCGGTGCAAAAAAATCCTAAGCTAAACTCAATCCAGTTAATGGCCCGCTGGCACGGGACGGAACAGGGGCGTTTGCTCAAGGCATTGGCGGAAAAGGAATGGCTGATTGCGGGCGACAACCTTGAACAACAGTTTTTAGACACCATTACTAGGCTATCGGCCTCTCAACACACGGATAGCCTGGAAGCACTAATCAGAAAAGCAAGGCAGCCAGGACTGACCGCGGAGGAAGCAAATCAGATTGCAAATCAGATGCGCGACCTATTAAAACGCAATATGGCTGTATCAACCCCGACCTCAACTGGCGCGTGAGGTCATAGCTCAGGTATAATCCTCGGCTTGTTTTTTGCCCGCCAAGACCTTCAGTGGATAGGGTGTTATGTCCGGAAAAGCGCAACAGCAGTCTCGTATCAAAGAGTTGATCACACTTGGTCGTGAGCAGGGCTACCTGACTTACGCGGAGGTCAACGACCACCTGCCGGAGGATATTTCAGATCCGGAACAGGTGGAAGACATCATCCGCATGATCAATGACATGGGGATCAACGTATTCGAGGTTGCGCCAGATAAGGATTCCCTTATGCTGGCCGACGCCGATACCGACGAAGCCGCGGCCGAAGAGGCAGCAGCAGCGTTGGCAGCGGTCGAGACCGACATTGGTCGCACCACTGACCCAGTGCGCATGTACATGCGTGAAATGGGTACGGTAGAGCTCCTCACGCGTGAAGGCGAAATCGAAATCGCCAAGCGTATTGAAGAGGGTATCCGCGAAGTGATGGGCGCAATTGCGCACTTCCCTGGCACGGTTGACCATATTCTCTCCGAATACACTCGCGTCACCACCGAAGGTGGCCGCCTGTCCGACGTCCTGAGCGGTTATATCGACCCGGACGACGGCATTGCGCCGCCTGCTGCAGAAGTGCCGCCGCCAATCGATCCGAAAGCCGTGAAAGCGGACGACGACACCGATGACGACGACGCTGAAGCGACGGATGACGAAGAAGAAGCCGAAAGCGGTCCGGATCCGATCATCGCAGCCCAGCGCTTTGGCGCTGTCTCCGATCAGATGGAAATCACCCGCAAGGCCCTGAAAAAGCATGGTCGTGGCAACAAGCTGGCAATTGCCGAGCTGGTGCTTCTGGCTGAGCTGTTCATGCCGATCAAACTGGTTCCGAAGCAATTCGAAGGCCTGGTCGAGCGTGTTCGCAGTGCCCTTGATCGTCTGCGTCAGCAAGAGCGCGCGATCATGCAGCTTTGTGTTCGTGATGCCCGCATGCCGCGTGCCGACTTCCTGCGCCAGTTCCCGGGCCACGAAGTCGACGAAAGCTGGACGGATGCACTGGCCAAAGGCAAAAGCAAATATGCTGAAGCCATTGGTCGCCTGCAACCGGACATCATTCGTTGCCAGCAGAAGCTGAAAGCACTGGAAACCGAAACCGGTTTGACGATCGCCGAGATCAAGGACATCAACCGTCGCATGTCGATCGGTGAGGCCAAGGCCCGCCGCGCGAAGAAAGAGATGGTTGAAGCGAACTTGCGTCTGGTGATCTCCATCGCCAAGAAGTACACCAACCGTGGCTTGCAATTCCTCGATCTGATCCAGGAAGGCAACATTGGTTTGATGAAAGCGGTAGACAAGTTCGAATACCGCCGCGGCTACAAATTCTCGACTTATGCCACCTGGTGGATCCGTCAGGCGATCACTCGCTCGATCGCCGACCAGGCCCGCACCATCCGTATTCCGGTGCACATGATCGAGACGATCAACAAGCTCAACCGCATTTCCCGGCAGATGTTGCAGGAAATGGGTCGCGAACCGACCCCGGAAGAGCTGGGCGAACGCATGGAAATGCCTGAGGACAAGATCCGCAAGGTATTGAAGATCGCTAAAGAGCCGATCTCCATGGAAACCCCGATCGGTGATGACGAAGACTCCCACTTGGGTGACTTCATCGAAGACTCGACCATGCAGTCGCCAATCGATGTCGCCACCGTTGAGAGCCTTAAAGAAGCGACTCGCGAAGTGCTGTCCGGCCTCACTGCCCGTGAAGCCAAGGTGCTGCGCATGCGCTTCGGTATCGACATGAATACCGACCACACCCTCGAGGAGGTTGGTAAACAGTTCGACGTGACCCGTGAACGGATTCGTCAGATCGAAGCCAAGGCGTTGCGCAAGCTACGCCACCCGACGAGAAGCGAGCATTTGCGCTCCTTCCTCGACGAGTGATCACAAAACCCCCGGCCCAGGCCGGGGGTTTTGCTTTATGCAGATTAAATCCCCCGCACCTCTCCCCCGCCGAATTGCCCGTCTACACTCGAAACATACCCCCGAGCCATAACGAGACCGGTTATGCCCATACTGCCGTCCGTGCTTTTTTTGCTGTCGCTAATGACCTGGACCGCAACGGCTGGCGCGCTGACTCTAACCGACGAAGAACGTGGCTGGCTGAAGGCTCACCCGGACCTGCGCCTGGGTGTCGATGCATCCTGGCCGCCGTTTGAGTTCCGCGACGACCAAGGCCGCTACCAAGGCCTGGCAGCCGATTACATCGACGCAATCCGTCAACGGCTGGCAATCAAGCTGACACCCATCGAGCCAGTCAGCTGGACCGAAGTCTTGCAGCAGGCCAAACAGGGCAAACTCGACGTACTTCCGGGCATCATGTCGACCCCGGAACGCCAATCGTACCTGTCGTTCACCCGTCCTTACCTGGATTTTCCGATTGTCATCCTCGCCCATGTCGGCGGCCCGCAACCGCGCAAACTCGAAGATCTTTACGGGTTGAAGATCGCCGTGGTGGAAAACTATGCGCCCCATGAACTATTGCGCACGCACCACCCAGACCTGAATCTGGTGGCGATGCCCAATGTCAGCTCGGCCTTGCAGGCGCTGGCTACTGATAAGGTGGACGCCGTGGTTGGCGATCTCGCCTCCAGCGTTTGGAGCCTGCGTCAACTCAAGCTCGAGGGCCTGTATGTCAGCGGCGAAACGCCCTATCGCTACCAGTTGGCGATGGCCGTGCCCCCCGACAATAAGCTATTGGTCGGCATCCTCGATAAAGTCCTGGCAGACATGTCCTCCAGTGAGGTCAATGCCATTCAGGAACACTGGGTTGGTAATGTCCTGGATCATCGAACCTTCTGGTCGGACTTGCTGGTTTATGGACTGCCTGGGCTGCTGTTTCTGATCATCATGCTGGCGATCGTCATTCGGATTAATCGCCGGCTGAGCTCGGAAATTGCCCGGCGAGTCGACCTCGAACAGGAACTGCGCAGCAGCGAATACCACTATCGTGGCCTGGTAGAGAGCCTTTCGGCCATCGCCTGGGAAGCACGGATGAGCGATTACACCTACAGCTACGTGTCGCCCCATGCCGAAGCCCTGCTCGGTTATCCCCTTTCCCATTGGCTGATTCCAGGCTTCTGGCGCAACATCATTCACCCGGCAGACCTGACCCGAGCCCAGACGTTCTGCGATCACGAAGTGTTGGCCGGACGCGATTACAGCGTCGATTACCGGGTCATCACGGCCGATGGCCGGTGCCTTTGGGTGCGCGATATCGTCAGCCTGATCGAGCATGGTCACGAACCGGTGTTGCGCGGCTTGATGATCGACATCAGCGAAGCCAAGCGCACTGAAGAGGCATTACGCCTTTCCGAGCAAAAATTTGCTTCCGTGTTCAAGCAATGCCCGGACATCCTGGTGATTGCACGGCTGTCCGACGGCTGCCTGCTGGAGGTCAACAAAGCGTTCGAGGAGCAGATAGGCCTCAAGGCCGAAGACGTCATCGGCCAGACCGCTACCGACCTCAATATCTGGGGCATACCCGGTGTCGGCCCGGGTTTGTTGCAGCGCCTGCAGGCTGGCAGCATCCGCAACCTGGAAATGCCCTTTCGCCGCAACAACGGCCAGGTGTTTACCGGCCTGATTTCCGCCGAGCCTTTCGACCTCGATACGACGCCTGCCCTGGTCGTCGTGGTGCGCGATATCAGCCAGCTCAAGGAAACCCAGCAACAACTGCAAACCTCCGAAGAAAAATTCGCCAAGGCCTTCCACGCCTCCCCGGACGGATTGTTACTGTCCCGGCAGAGCGACGGGTTGCTGCTGGAGGTTAACGAAGGCTTCAGCCGCATCACAGGCTTCAACAGCGCCATGTCTGTGGACCGCTCAGCCCTGGAATTGGGGATTTGGGTCAATCTGAACGAACGCAAACAGATGCTCGACTTGCTGCATCGCGATGGTTTCGTTCGCGACTTCACCTGCCACATCCGCCGCAGCGACGGGCAGATTCGTCTCTGCGAAGTGTCCAGCCGTCCCTTGCCCATCGGCGATGAAGACTGCATGCTGACCATTGCGCGGGACATCACCGAGCGGCACCTGATGCAGGAAAAACTGCAGCAGGCGGCCACGGTGTTCGAGAGCACCGCCGAAGGCGTGTTGATCACCGATACCCAGCAGCACATCAGCGCGGTCAACCGCGCCTTTACCGAGATTACCGGCTACAGCGAGAGCGAAGCACTGGGCCACACCCCCCGCCTGCTCGCCTCCGGCCTGCACGACAGCGCGTTCTATGCGGCAATGTGGCACCAGTTGACGGCCGAAGGTCACTGGCAAGGCGAGATTTCCAACCGGCGCAAAAATGGCGAGCTCTACCCAAGCTGGCTGACCATCAGCGCCGTGCGCAACCGGGAAAAGTTCATCACCCACTTCGTAGCGGTGTTTGCGGACATTTCCAGCCTCAAGCACGCTCAAGCCAAACTCGATTACCAGGCGCACCACGATCCGCTGACCGGCCTGCCTAACCGCACGCTATTCGAGAGCCGCCTACTGACTGCGCTCAACACCCAACAGGAAAATGGCGGCCAGGGCGCAGTGCTGTTTCTCGACCTCGACCGTTTCAAACACATCAACGACAGCCTTGGCCATCCGGTCGGCGACCTATTGCTCAAGGGCATCGCCGTTCGCCTCAAGGAACAGTTGCGCGATATCGATACCGTTGCGCGGCTGGGCGGCGACGAATTCATCATTCTGCTGCCCGGCCTGCAGCAGTCCAGCGACGCAGACAATATTGCGACCAAGCTGCTTAATTGCTTCTCCGCCCCTTTCCAGGCCGGCGAACACGAATTTTTCATCAGCGCCAGCATTGGCACCAGCCTGTACCCCAGGGACGGCTGCGATGTCGCCACGCTGGTCAAGAACGCCGATGCCGCCATGTATCGCTCCAAGGCCAAGGGGCGTAACCGGGTCGAGAGCTACACCCGCGACCTCACGGCCCAGGCCAGCGAACGCGTGGCGCTGGAACATGAATTACGGCGCGCCATGGAACGCAATGAGCTGGTTCTCTACTACCAACCGAAAATCAGCCTCGAGGACCATCGACTGGTCGGCGCCGAAGCGCTCATACGCTGGCATCACCCGACCTTCGGTGCGGTGCCGCCGGAGCACTTCATTCCGTTGGCGGAAGAAAACGGCATGATCCTGCAAATCGGCGACTGGGTCCTGGAAACCGCCTGCCGACAGATGTACGAATGGAACCAGGTGTATGAAAGCGTCGGGCCACTGTCGGTCAACCTCGCCGGCGCTCAACTACGTCAGCCGAACCTGCTTGGACGAATCGAACAACTGCTCAATGACCACGGCCTGGCGCCAGGTTTTCTGCAACTGGAAATTACCGAAAACTTCATCATGAGCCAGGCCGAAGAAGCGCTGGCAGTGCTGCACCAACTCAAACACCTGGGCGTGCAATTGGCGATCGATGACTTCGGTACGGGCTACTCGTCCCTGAGCTACCTCAAGCGCCTGCCACTGGACATTCTCAAGATCGACCAGTCCTTCGTCCGCGGCCTGCCTGACGATCCGCACGATGCGGCGATCGTTCGGGCCATTATTGCCTTGGGTCGCAGCATGCAATTCACGGTCATCGCGGAGGGCGTCGAAACCCTGGCGCAGCAGCAATTCCTTGCCGAAGAAGGCTGTGAACAGATCCAGGGCTACATCGTCAGCCTGCCTCTGCCCCCGGATGAATTCGCCGCGACGTTTCTTCGTATAGCCGTATCGGATTTTTCGGATAGCACAGCCGAGAAACCATCGCTATAATCCGCGGCCTACTGAGGGCCTATAGCTCAGTTGGTTAGAGCAGAGGACTCATAATCCTTTGGTCCACGGTTCAAGTCCGTGTGGGCCCACCAAACAAGAAAGCCGCGCAAATGCGCGGCTTTCTGTTTTTCTGAGCTTAACGATTGGCCTAAGAGATCAGACCAGTCGAGCTAAAAAGGCGACAGCAACAAAAGTTACAAGAGCCAACGCGGCACCGAGGCCAAACGGCAGAAGGATCGCTCGGGTTGCGGTTGGGGTTGGGCTACGCATGTCTTCAGCCAAAGCGGCCACGTCACGGTGTAACTGTTCAATGCTGGCCTGAGTCGTTGGAGGTGTGGACATACTGCGTCTTCCTGCAGAGATCACGGGTCGCGCCTAATACGCTAACCCTTGTTAGGTAAGGTGGGCTGCTAAGCGGTAAAACTCAAGCATCCCCGATGATTGGTCGCTTCCATGCGTTGGAATTTTAAAGTTTGGACCACAGTCCGACGGCGGCGACAACGGCGGTCACCAGACCAGCGCCCACTGCGAACGGATACCAAAAAGCCTCCTGCCTAAGTTTGCTTTCTTCTGCCATAAACTTGCGGGTTTCGGCCATGAATTTCCGGATTTCGACTTGAAGCTTATCGAGCTCCAGATTATCGCGGTCATTTTGCAACATCAGTCATCCTATCGGGGCTCGGGTCGCGTCCTGTGCGCTGCTCCGCGGCGGAACGTGAGTCATTTTCCTTTCTGCCCTTAGGTTATATTTTACGCATTCGTCGGGTTATCGGATGACGTCCTCTAAGGTTGTAGGCAAACTCCGAGAATTGCGTAATGGGTGCGTTTGGGCACTTTGCCGCCTTGTTGGCGTTCTCTTCGACGGGATACTCTCCGGACGTCGCTGCAAATGCAGTGATCGGGTGTGGTAACCCGGCTAGGCAAAGTGCAACAGTGCTCCCATCACGATTTCATGCGTTTTTACGCCTGTAATCCTTCGTTATGGCGGCTGTGCGTGGGAGACCTTCGGGTCTGCCGGTTCCTTTGCTCTCCGGTTTACCACCCTGCGTACAGCTGCCACCCATTCGTGTGGTAACGAATGCGGCAGCTCCTCGTTTTAAGGAGCGAAACAATGAGCAAAACAAATCCGTCCACACCCTCAGACCTAAAAACCATCGGTTTCACCCCACTCATCTACTGCTCGGATCAGGCGTTGTTCAACGTCCGCGCTGGTGTCCCCATCGTCGAAGCGTTGTCACAAGCCTCCGATTTGCTGTTCCTCGCCAAATCTTTTGCCGAGGACGCAGCCTACGCAAAAGACACCGACCGCCACGCATGGGCCGCGCACTATCTGACAGCGATGGGTAAGGCGGTTATTGATGATGTGGTGAAGGTGTTGACACCTCGGCCTCCCCGGACCGAAACGGAATCCGAAGAACAGTAACGAGCCATCTCTGATGGGGCTCCCCAATATTTGAGCGGGTCATCACGATTGGGATGGCTGCTAGAGGCTTCTAGCAAATCTGTATATCTGCCTTCCTTTCACGGTTCCCCGCTTATCCGGCGCCGCGCTAATGCGCGGCTTTTCCGTTTCTAGCGCTCAAGTTTCCAAAGCGATTTTTCCGTCAGAAACATCTGAATTACCCAAAACGAATTCACCTCGACTTGCCAGCAAACTAAAGTCGAGGGTCAAAATAAAAGGTGGATTTTATGTACCACTACGTAGAAAGCGGCCTACCAAACGTATGGCTTAGCAATGGCTTCGTGGTGAAACAGACCGCATATGGCGAGTCTGTCGCCATCACGGATGTGAAGGGACTGCATGACGTTATCGGCAAGGCCATCGCTGAGAAGCCTTCAGTGCTGACGGGGGCTGAGTTTAGATTTTTAAGAAAAGAGCTTGGGCTGTCTCAGGAAAGCCTCGCCGAGATCGTCGGTTTGACGAGTCAAGCCGTAGCGATTTGGGAAAAAACCGACAAAATCCCAATCGTAAATGACCGGTATTTGCGTGGTCTTTATCTTGAAGCCAAAACTGGCGAAGCGGATCTGATGGCTGCTATCAATACAATCAACAAACTGGACCATGACCTTTATAAACTGAATCTGGAGTTCGAAGGCGAATGGCACAATCAGGCGAAAGTATGCGCATGAGCCTGACTACGTTGCTGACAGCCCCGGCAGAAATGCCGGGGTTAATAAGTTCTGACACCTGACGCAGGGATTGCCTGCACTAACCGCAGCCCATCAAGCACTTCCCTCGTCAACACCCCCTCATACGTATCCGCCGCCCTGCCCCATTGCTCCACAATGTCCATGCCGTCTACCAGCATCCGCGCCAATTTGGTAATCGTATCGGCCAGTTTTTCCACGATGGTTTGAGTCCGAAACCACAGGCGATCCGTTATCTCTTTCAGCTCAGCCGCTGTACGGTCAGATGAAGCCGCATCCGTATCGGGGTAAGTGATGTTGCGCAGCAAGTGTCCTAGCTCTCTTATTTTTGCGTAATCCTGTTCCGCCCCCTGCTCCCCTTTCAGGATCGTGGCCGCCTTGAGCTTATCGACGCGTTTGCCGGAAGACTGTTCCGAGGCCAATGACTGCCCCATCGCGCCAGCGAAGAGCACCATCATCCGGGCTTCGAGATAGTCCTTGATGGCGTCTATCGACGACATTGACCGCGCCAGGGTAATGGACGCGCCTGCTTGATGCCTCAAGTCCATGGTGACTGTCAGGGTTACGCCACCCGTTTCGAACCCCAAGGCGCGGGCGACGACGTAGTGCCCCATTTCGTGATGGGCAATCTGCACCGCATGATCCCGTACAGCGGAAGGCATTTTCTGCGTCATGTTCATCACCTCGCATCCCTCGATATCGCATTCGACTATGACTGTCTGTTCGTGTCCATCCCGGCATCCTTGCCCCACCCGGGTGGACTCCACAATAGAAAAAGCCGCGCAATGGCGCGGCTTTTTCGTACCTGCGATTCAGACCTTACTTGGGCAACGCGTAGGCAATCACGTAGTCGCCGCGATCCGGCGACTGACGAGCGCCACCAACTGTCAGCAGGATGTACTGCTTGCCGGTTTTAGGCGAAACGTAGGTCATCGGCCCCGACTGGCTACCGACGGGCAAACGCGACTTCCAGATCTCATTACCGTTGCCGGTATCGAAAGCACGCAGGTAGAAATCCTGAGTACCGGCGAAGAACAACAGGCCCGACTGGGTGGCCAGCGAAGCGCCAAGGGTCGGCATGCCGATCGGGATCGGCAGGTGCATGCGGATGCCCAACGGACCGGTGTCTTGTACGGTGCCGACCGGAACTTGCCACATCAGTTTGTGGGTCTTGAGATCGATGGCGGACATCGTGCCGAACGGCGGTTTCTGGCACGGAATGCCGGCCGCCGACAGGAAGCGTTCGCGCATGGCACCGAACGGCGTGCCTTCCTGCGGCACTACGCCCATTTCGATACCACTGGCCCCGGCGGCAATTTTGTTGCGCGGGATCATGTAGTTGGCCAGGCCCAGGCGCATGTCGTTGACGAACATGTAGTTCGTGTTCGGGTCCACCGAAACGCTGCCCCAGTTCATGCCTCCCAGCGAGCCCGGGAATTGCAACGCTCGATCAAGGCCCGGCGGGGTGTAGACGCCTTCGTGGCGCATGCCTTTGAACTGGATGCGGCACATCAACTGATCAAACGGCGTGGCCCCCCACATGTCCGACTCGGTCAGGGTTTTGTTGCCGATTGACGGCATGTCCACCGAGAACGGCTGGGTCGGCGAATAGCGTTCGCCGGGCACATTACCCTGTGGCACCGGACGCTCCTCGACGCGGGCGATTGGCACGCCGGTTTCGCGGTTGAGCAGGAAGATCTCGCCCTGTTTGGTGACTTGCGCCAAGGCCGGCTGCATGCCGCCTTTTTCGTCCGGCACGTCGTACAGCAGTGGCTGCGCCGGCAGATCGAAGTCCCACAAATCGTGGTGAGTGGTCTGGAAGTGCCAACGCACCTGACCGGTCTTCACGTCGATGGCAACGATGGACGAGTTCCACTTGTCATCGAATGCCGTGCGCTGGCCGCCGAAAAAGTCCGGTGTGGCGTTGCCGGTTGGCAGGTACACGAGACCAAGTTTGGCGTCGTAGGACATTGCTGACCAGACATTCGGCGTGCCACGGGTGTAGGTCTCACCGGCCGGCGGACGTTTGGTTGTGTTCGGGTTACCCGGATCCCAGGCCCACACCAGTTCACCACTGCGTACGTCGTATGCGCGGACAACGCCTGGCGGTTCGCCGGTGGAATAGTTATCGGCAACACGACCGCCGACAATCACCACATCACCCGCTACCAATGGGGTCGAGGTCTGCTGATAGTAACCGGGCTTCACTTCGCCCATGTCGGTGGTCAGATCGACCGTGCCTTTGTTGCCGAACTCTTCGCAGGGCTTGCCGGTGTCGGCATTGATCGCGATCAGACGCGCATCGCCGGTCGGCAGAAACAGGCGTTTCGTACAGGCAGTAGGCTGGGTGTCCGACGATGCAGGGGTTTCGGAATAGCCCAGGCCCCGGCAGCGTTGCCAGTTAGGCGCGGTGCCTTGCGGGTCGAATTTCCAGCGCTGAGTGCCGGTGTCGGCGTCCAGGGCGAAGACTTTGCCATAGGCAGTGCAGGTGTAGACCGTGTCGCCGATTTGCAGCGGCGTGTTCTGGTCTTCGGCACCGGCCCCGGTGCTTTGCGGGATGTCGCCGGTGCGGAAGGTCCACGCCACCTGCAACTTGTCGATATTGCCTTTGTTGATCTGATCCAGCGCGGCAAAACGGTTACCGGCCGTGGTGTTGCCCCAGTGGGCCCAGTCCTTCTGCTCGGAGCCGGGTGTGACCGGCGTTACAGCCGGTTCCGTGCTGGCTTTGACGACGTGAGTCGGCACGAACATGTACGCCATCGTGGCAACAACGCCGACGCCGAGGATACCGGCCAAACCATAAGCACCACGGCCCGCCGTCGCGCCCGAAGCACGTACCAGCGTCGGATAGACCAGCGCCACGACCAGGCCGATCACGGCAAAGGTCAGCACGCGCGAGACCAGCGGCCAGTATTCAAAACCGCCGTCCCAGACCGCCCAGATCGCTGTCAGGATCAACGCCACGCCATACAGCCACGCGCCTTGCGGCTTGCAACGGGCGATCATCAGGCCCGAAACCAGCATCGCCAGGCCCATCAGCAAGAAGTACGCGCTCCCGCCGAGCGACATCAGATAACCACCGCCGCCGGCCAGGCCGAGTCCGATCAACGCGATCAGGACACCCAGCCCCAACAGCAACCATTTGCCGCCGCCGGCAGCCCCAGAATTATTCATGTCGGAAATTATCCCCATTTGTGACAAGCGCGAAATGATGTACTACCTAGTTACTTATGGCAATTTGTCGCAGATAAAAATGTCCCGAACGGTACTGAGGCCAGATCAAACCTGCGTTGTGCGAGCCGTGCTGTAACATGCCAAATCAATGTTTTGTGTTGCTGGAGACGACCCTTGCCTGACACCCGCCCGCCTGTTCTTGACGAAATCGACCGCCAATTGATCGCGGCCTTGCAGATCAACGCTCGCGAAAGCGTGGCCATGCTCGCTCGCCAATTGGGCATCGCCCGCACCACGGTGACCTCGCGCCTGGCGCGACTGGAGAAAACCAAAGTTATCACCGGTTATGGCGTGCGGTTGGGTCAGCGGGTGGTCGATGGCGGCTTGCAAGCGTATGTCGGGATCACGGTGCAACCGCGCTCAGGCAAGGAAGTGCTGCGCCGGCTCAGCGCCATGGCACAGGTGCAGCAGCTGTGTGCGGTGAGTGGCGAATTTGATTATGTGGCGTGGTTGCGCACCGATTCGCCGGAGCAGCTGGATCAGTTGCTCGATCAGATCGGCAGCGTGGACGGGGTGGAGAAGACGACGACTTCGATCATCCTGAGCAGCAAGATTGATCGGGGGCAGCCGGTTTGATTTGCAGCGTCTTTGAGGGCCTCATCGCGAGCAGGCTCGCTCCCACATTAGTCGGTATGTAGTATCTGATCGTCATATTGATCAAGTATTCGGCAAAACGACGACACATTGCGTCTTATTAACGTGTTCTACGCTCTCTAGAATGGCTGCCATCTTTTCCTATACTCAGATGCGCATTCCGCGTCGGGTCGCCAGCAAGGTCAGCCATGAACAAGAACAATCGCCATCCTGCAGACGGTAAAAAACCAGTCACTATTTTCGGCCCGGACTTTCCGTTCGGCTTTGACGACTGGATCGAACACCCGGCTGGCCTGGGCACTATTCCTGCGCACAACCACGGCGCCGAAGTGGCGATTGTCGGCGCCGGTATCGCCGGCCTGGTAGCGGCTTACGAGTTGATGAAGCTGGGTCTCAAACCCGTCGTCTACGAAGCCTCGAAAATGGGCGGCCGCCTGCGCTCGCAGGCATTCAATGGCGCAGAAGGCATCATCGCCGAACTGGGCGGCATGCGTTTCCCGGTATCGTCCACCGCGTTTTATCACTATGTCGACAAGCTCGGCCTGCAAACCAAGCCCTTCCCGAACCCGCTGACGCCCGCGTCGGGCAGCACGGTGATCGACATCGAAGGCAAAACCCATTACGCGCAGAAACTGGCGGATCTTCCTGCACTGTTCCAGGAAGTGGCTGACGCTTGGGCGGACGCGCTGGAAGCCGGCTCGCAGTTCTCCGATATCCAGCAAGCCATCCGCGACCGCGATGTGCCGCGCCTCAAAGAGCTGTGGAACACCCTGGTTCCGCTGTGGGACGACCGCACTTTCTACGACTTCGTCGCCACCTCCAAAGCCTTTGCCAAGCTGTCGTTCCATCACCGCGAAGTGTTCGGCCAGGTCGGTTTCGGCACCGGCGGCTGGGACTCCGATTTCCCGAACTCGATGCTGGAAATCTTCCGTGTGGTGATGACCAACTGCGACGATCACCAGCACTTGGTGGTCGGCGGCGTGGAACAAGTGCCGCTGGGCATCTGGCGCCATGTGCCGGAGCGTTGCGTGCACTGGCCTGAAGGCACCAGCCTCAGTTCGTTGCACCGGGGCGCGCCACGCTCCGGGGTGAAGAAAATTGCCCACGCGCCTGGCGGCCGTTTTGCCGTCACCGACACCTATGGCGACACCCGCGAATACGCAGCGGTGCTGACCACCTGCCAGAGCTGGCTGCTGACCACGCAGATCGAATGCGATGAAACGCTGTTTTCGCAAAAAATGTGGATGGCCCTGGACCGCACCCGCTACATGCAATCGTCGAAAACCTTCGTGATGGTCGACCGCCCGTTCTGGAAGGACAAGGACCCTGAAACCGGCCGCGACCTGATGAGCATGACCCTGACCGATCGCCTGACCCGCGGCACGTACCTGTTCGACAACGGCGACGACAAGCCGGGCGTTATTTGCCTGTCGTACTCGTGGATGAGCGACGCGCTGAAAATGCTCCCGCATCCGGTTGAGAAACGCGTGAAACTGGCGCTGGACGCGTTGAAGAAGATCTACCCGAAAGTCGACATCGCCGCGCGCATCATCGGCGATCCGATCACCGTGTCGTGGGAAGCCGACCCGCATTTCCTCGGGGCTTTCAAAGGCGCCCTGCCCGGTCACTACCGCTACAACCAGCGCATGTACGCGCACTTCATGCAGGACGACATGCCGGCCGAGCAGCGCGGGATTTTCATTGCCGGTGACGACGTTTCGTGGACGCCGGCGTGGGTCGAAGGCGCGGTGCAGACCTCGCTCAACGCGGTGTGGGGCATCATGAAACACTTCGGCGGTGAAACTCACGCCGAGAACCCGGGTCCAGGTGATGTGTTCAACGAGATCGGTCCGATCGCCCTGCCCGAGTAAAAGGAATCGAGAAATGCGCGTAGCCCTGTACCAATGTCCACCGTTACCCCTGGATGTCGCCGGTAATCTGCAACGTTTGCATCAACTGGCGCTGGAGGCCAAGGGCGCAGACTTGCTGGTGCTGCCGGAGATGTTCCTGACCGGCTACAACATCGGCCTAGATGCGGTCAACGTGCTGGCCGAAGTGCACAACGGTGAATCGGCGCAGCAGATCGCGCGCATTGCCAAGACGGCGGGCATCGCCATTTTGTATGGCTACCCCGAGCGCACCGAAGACGGGCAGATCTACAACGCCGTGCAGCTGATCGACGCCAACGGCGAGCGCCTGTGCAACTACCGCAAGACTCACCTGTTCGGCGACCTCGATCACTCGATGTTCAGCGCCGGGCAAGACGAGTTTCCGCTGGTTGAACTTAACGGCTGGAAGCTCGGCTTTCTGATCTGCTACGACCTGGAGTTCCCGGAAAATGCTCGCCGCCTGGCCTTGGCCGGCGCCGAGCTGATTCTGGTGCCGACGGCGAACATGATTCCCTTCGACTTCGTGGCCGACGTCACCGTGCGTTCCCGCGCCTTCGAAAACCAGTGTTATGTGGCGTATGCCAACTATTGCGGGCAGGAAGGCGAGATCCACTACTGCGGCCAGAGCAGCATCGCCGCGCCGGATGGCAACCGTATCGCCCAGGCGGGCCTGGATGAAGCGTTGATTGTCGGCGAGTTGGACCGTCAGTTAATGATCGATTCCCGCGCGGCCAACCGCTATTTGATCGATCGTCGTCCCGAACTCTACGGTGCACTGAACAAGCGCTGAGCCCGCGTTATCCGCTAGCATTAGCGCTTCTCTGTTCTGGAAGTGCTCATGCCTGCGCTGAACCCCCCTCGCCCCCACACTGAAACCCTGGCCAACGGCCTGCGGGTGACGCTGCGTCATGCTCCAGATTTGAAGCGCTGCGCTGCTGCGTTGCGGGTTTCTGCGGGCAGTCACGACGTGCCATTGGCATGGCCAGGCCTGGCACACTTTCTCGAGCACCTGTTGTTTCTTGGCACCGAGCGTTTTCCTGCGGAACAAGGGCTGATGGCTTACGTCCAGGGTCATGGCGGGCAGGTGAATGCTCGGACCAGCGAGCGCACCACCGACTTCTTTTTCGAATTGCCACCGCACGCATTTGCCGCTGGCCTTGAGCGTCTGTCAGACATGCTCGCTCACCCGCGTATGAATCTGCACGATCAGCAGCGAGAACGGGAAGTGCTGCATGCAGAGTTTGTTGCCTGGTCGCAGGACGAGAAAGCGCAACAGCAATTGGCGCTGTTCGACGGACTGTCGCCGAGTCACCCGTTGCGTGGTTTTCATGCCGGTAACCGCGACAGCCTTCCCGTGCAGCAACTGCCGTTTCAGCAAGCGCTGAAGGATTTCCATCAGCAGTTTTATCGAACCGGACAGATGACGCTGAGCATGGCCGGCCCGCAAAGTATTGAAGAGTTCAAGCAAATGGCGCAGAGCTTCGGCGCGGCCATTCCTGCGGGAGCAAACATCCCACAAGTGGCCCCTGTGACGCTGATGGAGTCTTCACAGACAAGTTATCAACAGGTCAACGGACCCAGGCTCGATCTGCTGTTTGCTTTCGAATCGCTACTGCCTTCATCGGCCCAAGCGTTGGCGTTCCTGTGCCATTGGTTGAACGCCGCGAAACCCGGTGGGTTGCTGGCTGAATTGCGCTCGCGCGGTTTGGCTGAACATTTGAACGCCACACTGCTGTATCAGTTTGCCGGACAAGCCGTACTGCACATCGAGTTGACACAGGCGGCGCCGGCGAGCGCGATTCGCGAGAAACTCCTGGATTGGCTGGGCTTTTTTGCCTCGCAGCTAGACTGGGCTCGTCTGCGCGAAGAGTACGCCACGGTGCTTGAGCGCCAGCAACAAGTCAGTAGTGCTCTGGAATTGGCCCGGCGCGACAGCGAACAGCTTGAAGACGGGTTAACCGAGCAAGGCGTTGTAGCACTCAAGGACATCCTGAAGAAAATCGGCGCTGTGGATAACTTCATTGGCGACTGGCAACTGCCAGCGCCCAACCCGTTTTTACACGTCGAGGCACCGGCGCAAAATGCCGGGCTGATTCGCGGGCAAACCAGTAAACACCGGGGCCTGAGGACGTTTGCCCAGGACCGCTCGCGTAGTCGCCGGGAAAACTCTCCGATGCAGTTCAGCCAGGCCTTGCCGGACAACACGGCACAAGGTGCGATTTATCTGCGCTGGCGCCTCGAGTCCAAACCACACACCCGCCTTCAATACCATCTGGAAAATGGCCTGCAGTCGTTGCGCGAAGATGCACGTCAGGCTGGCGTTGACGTGTCTTTCAGCGTCTCAGGCAATGAATGGTTGCTGAAGATGACGGGGCTGCAGGCGCCGATGCCGACGGTCCTCGAACATGCGCTGAAAGCACTGACAACGCCTGACAGGGATTTCTCACAGGAAGAGCCGAAAAGCCCTGCACTGATACCGATTAAACACCTGCTCAAGGCACTGCCCGATCTTTGCCTCGAGCCTTCGGCAAGCTCTGGCGACTTGCAGCAACTGTGGTCGAGTGCGCGCTGGGAAGGCCTGGCGGTCGGCTTGTCAGCACACACGCAAGCGGCCTTAGGTTTGACTCTGAGCCGCGTGCCCGGCGTTGCCGACACCCAACCGTCTACGCCACCCTCGATCAACTCGCAGCGTCTGTGGACAACGCTCGACACCGGTTCCAGCGAACATGCATTGCTGCTCTTCTGCCCGGCGGCAACGCAGGACATCTGCGAAGAAGCCGTCTGGCGCTTGTTGGCGCTCGTCTGTCAGACCCCGATCTATCAGCGCCTGCGCGTGGAACTGCAACTGGGTTACGCGGTGTTCAGCGCATTGCGCCAGATCCATGGGCAGACCGGTATTGTGTTTGGTGTGCAATCTCCGGGCACCGCACCATTGAAGTTGCTGGAGCACATGGAACGTTTCCTGCGCGACTTGCCCGCCATGATCAGCGGAATCGAGGAGGCGACGTTCATCGCACAGCGTCAGGCGTTGTCCGATCAATTCAAGGAGGCAGCATTACCTTTGGCCCAAGCCGCCGAACTGCTCTGGCAGGGCAAGCAGGCTGGCCGTTCGTCGGATTACCTGACGCAGCTGCCCTTGTCGATTCTGGCCATCGATCGCGACGCCTTGGTCGCCGCCGCGCATAGACTGAGCAACGCCGAAGGTGGCTGGCGCTGCCTGGCCAGCAGCTCGGAACCGCAAGCGCCGTGGCAAGTGACAAAATGATCATTACCGCTGGCGCAATTAGCTTTTTCCGAGATAGCAGGCCAATCAATCGGTAATTTTGAGTAACATAGCCACCTAACTATCTGAACATCTCCGGCTGGAGGTGGACTATATGTATAGATCTCAACCGTCCCATCACCCTGAGGAGCGCTCCCATGTCCTGGTCCAAACCTGCTTACACCGACCTGCGTATCGGCTTTGAAGTCACCATGTACTTCGCAAGCCGCTAAGATTGTCGTGTGGTTCAGCGCCTCGGTATTGCCGAGGCGTTTTTATTTTCAGTGTTGAAATGATGGAGCGGCCATGTTTGTCCAGATTCTAGGTTCCGCCGCTGGCGGTGGTTTCCCGCAGTGGAACTGCAACTGCGTGAACTGTGCAGGTTTTCGCAACGGCACCCTCAGGGCCAAGGCGCGAACCCAGTCGTCCATCGCGATTTCCGATGACGGCGTGAACTGGATCCTGTGCAACGCATCACCGGACATCCGCGCCCAGCTTCAAAGCTTCACCCCGATGCAACCGGGCCGCGCCCTGCGCGATACCGGCATCGGCGCGATCATTCTGATGGACAGCCAGATCGACCACACCACCGGCCTGCTCAGCCTGCGCGAAGGTTGCCCGCACCAGGTCTGGTGCACCGACATGGTCCACGAAGACCTGAGCACCGGTTTCCCGCTGTTCACCATGCTGACCCACTGGAATGGCGGGCTGGACTGGAACCGCATCGAACTCGATCACAGTTTCACCATCCCGGCCTGCCCGAGTTTGCGCTTTACCCCGCTGCCCTTGCGCAGTGCTGCGCCACCCTATTCGCCGCATCGCTTCGATCCGCACCCGGGCGACAACATCGGCCTGATCGTCGAAGACCTCAACACCGGCGGCAAACTGTTCTACGCCCCGGGCCTGGGCAAAGTCGACGCGCCACTGCTGGAGATCATGGCCGCCAGCGATTGCCTGCTGGTGGACGGCACGATGTGGGATGACGACGAAATGCAACGCCGTGGCGTCGGCACTCGCACCGGTCGGGAAATGGGTCACCTGGCGCAAAACGGCCCTGGAGGCATGCTCGAAGTGCTGGAGCAATTGCCCAAGCAGCGCAAGGTGCTTATCCACATCAACAACACCAACCCGATTCTCGATGAGGATTCGCCGGAGCGCGCGGAGTTGGCTCGGCGCAAGGTTGAAGTGGCGTATGACGGCATGAGTATTGTGTTGTAGGACATCAAGACCGCGGCGCAGTCTATCGCCAGCAGGCTGGCTCCCACAGGGGAATGCGATCAACTGTGGGAGCCAGCCTGCTGGCGATAAGGCCGGTCCTGACACCAAAGAATCCACCGGTCGTACCCGGAGAACCGCAATGACTGACACCCCGATGTCCCCCGCCGAATTCGAAGCGGCCCTGCGCGCCAAGGGCGCGTATTACCACATTTATCACCCGTATCACGTGGCGATGTATGAAGGCCGGGCGACCCGCGAGCAGATCCAGGGCTGGGTCGCCAACCGGTTCTACTATCAGGTGAACATCCCCCTGAAAGACGCTGCCATCCTCGCCAATTGCCCGGATCGCGAGATCCGTCGCGAGTGGATTCAGCGTCTGCTCGATCATGACGGCGCGCCCGGCGAAGACGGCGGCATCGAAGCCTGGCTGCGCCTGGGCCAGGCCGTCGGCCTCGACCCGGATCAGTTGCGCTCCCAGGAACTGGTCCTGCCCGGCGTGCGTTTTGCCGTGGACGCCTACGTCAACTTCGCCCGCCGGGCCTGTTGGCAGGAAGCCGCCAGCAGTTCGCTGACCGAGCTGTTCGCCCCGCAGATTCACCAGTCACGTCTGGACAGCTGGCCGCAGCACTACCCGTGGATCGATCCGGCCGGCTACGAGTATTTCCGTACCCGCCTGGGCCAGGCGCGCCGCGATGTCGAGCACGGTCTGGCAATCACCTTGCAGCACTACACCACACGCGAAGGCCAGGAACGCATGCTGGAAATTCTCCAGTTCAAACTGGACATTCTTTGGAGCATGCTCGATGCCATGAGCATGGCTTACGAACTGAACCGCCCGCCGTATCACAGCGTGACCGGGCAACGGGTCTGGCATAAAGGAATCACCTTATGAGTTTCGATCGCAGCAAGATCCCGACCTGGCGCCAGGGTTACCGCTATCAATACGAACCGGCGCAGAAAGGCCATGTCCTTCTCTACCCGGAAGGCATGATCAAACTCAACGAGAGCGCCGCGCTGATCGGCGGCTTGATCGACGGTGAACGCGATGTTGCGGCGATCATCGCCAAACTCGACGAGCAGTTCCCCGGCGTGCCCGAACTCGGTGAAGACATCGAGCAATTCATGGAGGTCGCCCGTGCTCAGCACTGGATCGAACTTGTCTGATTCCGTGTCAGACACGTTACCGCCTAAACCTGAAATCGGCTTGCCGCTCTGGCTGCTCGCCGAACTGACATATCGTTGCCCGCTGCAATGTCCCTACTGCTCCAATCCGCTGGACTTCGCCGAGCAAGGCAAAGAGTTGAGCACCGAGCAGTGGATCAAGGTGTTCCGCGAAGCGCGGGAGATGGGCGCCGCGCAACTGGGCTTTTCCGGCGGCGAACCGCTGGTGCGCCAGGACCTCGCCGAACTGATCGCCGAGGCGCGCAACCTGGGTTTCTACACCAACCTGATCACCTCCGGCATCGGCCTCACCGAGCAGAAAATCAGCGACTTCAAGAAGGCCGGCCTGGACCATATCCAGATCAGCTTCCAGGCCAGCGACGAACAAGTGAACAACTTGTTGGCCGGCTCGAAAAAAGCCTTCGCACAGAAACTGGAAATGGCTCGCGCAGTGAAGGCCCACGGCTATCCGATGGTGCTGAACTTCGTGACCCATCGGCACAATATCGACAAGATCGACCGGATCATCGAGCTATGCATCGCCCTTGAGGCCGACTTCGTCGAACTCGCCACGTGCCAGTTCTACGGTTGGGCACAGCTCAATCGGGTCGGCCTGTTGCCGACCAAGGAACAGCTGGTCCGCGCCGAACGCATCACCAACGAATACCGCGCCAAACTCGAAGCCGAAGGGCATCCGTGCAAGCTGATTTTCGTCACGCCGGACTATTACGAAGAGCGCCCGAAAGCCTGCATGAACGGCTGGGGCAGTATCTTTCTGACAGTCACGCCAGATGGAACCGCACTGCCGTGTCACGGCGCCCGACAACTGCCGGTGCAGTTTCCCAATGTGCGCGATCACAGCATGCAGCACATTTGGTACGACTCGTTCGGCTTCAATCGCTTTCGCGGTTACGACTGGATGCCCGAGCCGTGCCGCTCCTGCGACGAGAAAGAAAAGGACTTCGGCGGCTGTCGCTGCCAGGCGTTCATGCTCACGGGTGACGCAAGCAATGCCGACCCGGTATGCAGCAAGTCCGAACATCACGGCGTGATCCTCAAGGCCCGCGAAGAAGCCGAGCACGCGACTCAGACCATCGAACAACTGGCCTTTCGCAATGAACGAAACTCACGACTCATCGCCAAGAGCTGAACCCTTCAGCGCAGCCCGGGCCGTCGCGGCCGGTATCGACTTCGCCGAGTTGCAGGTCGGCAAGCATGGCCTGTTCTGGAACGAGTACCGTCCCCAGGATGCCGCCTGCCGGATCTGGCATTGGCGCGATGGCCAGGCGCAGTGCCTGACGCCGACAGGCTTCAGCGTGCGCAGTCGCGTGTACGAATACGGCGGTGGCGCGTTTTGCCTGACCGATGACGGGATTGTTTTCGTCAACGAGGCCGACCAGCAGCTGTATCAGCAATCAATGGCTGGCGAGGCACCTGAAGTGCTGACGTCGGGGGAGTGCCGTTATGGTGACCTGCAGTTCGCCAGCGGGCAGGTGCTGGCGGTTGAAGAGCATCGCGATCGACATCGACTGGTGGCGATCGATGTAACAGACGGCCGGCGACACCTTCTGGCCGAAGGCGCCGATTTCTACGCCGCGCCGACACTGAGTCCCGACGCGCAACGATTGGCGTGGATCGAATGGAGCCGTCCGGATCAGCCATGGACCGCGACCCGCCTGATGGTTGCCGAACGTAAAAGCGAGGGTGGTTTCGCTCAATCGCGTTGCGTAGCGGGCGATGGCGTTCAGGAGTCGTTGCAACAACCCCGTTTCGATAGCGACGGCCGTCTGTTTTGCCTGACTGATCGCGGCGGTTATTGGCAGCCTTGGGTGGAGTCGGCGGACGGCCTGAGCCCACTGCCGAGCGCCACCGCCGATCATGGACCGGCGCCGTGGCAGTTGGGTGGCAGCACTTGGTTGCCGCTGGGCGACAGCAACTACCTGGCAAGCTGGACGGAAGGCGGGTTTGGTCGCTTGGGTTTATGCGGCGACGTCAGTGAGGATTTCACTGGTGACTACAGCCGCTTTCGCCATCTCGCCCTGGATGAGCAATTGATTTACTGCATCGCCGCATCGCCGGTCAGCCCTGCAGCGGTCATTGCTATCGACCGCACTACCCGGCAGGTCAACGTATTGGCCGGAGGCATTGCTCCGTTGCCCGCTGATCAGATCAGCGTCCCGCAAACCCTGCGCTACCCCAGCGGCGCGGGAGAAGCCCACGGTTTCTTCTATCCGGCGATGACCGCAGACGCAAAGCCGCCGCTGGTGGTGTTCATCCACGGCGGCCCGACTTCGGCCTGCTACCCGATGCTTGATCCACGCATCCAGTACTGGACGCAACGCGGCTTCGCCGTGGCCGACCTCAACTACCGTGGCAGCAGCGGCTATGGCCGGGAGTATCGCCAGGCCCTGCATTTAAGTTGGGGTGAGGTAGATGTAGAGGACGCCTGCGCTGTCGTCGCCCATCTCGCCGGACGCGGTTTGATCGACGGCGACAAGGCATTTATTCGCGGTGGCAGTGCCGGCGGCTACACCACTCTTTGCGCACTGGCCTTTCACAAGGTTTTCCGCGCTGGCGCCAGCCTCTACGGGGTCAGCGATCCGGTTGCACTGGGGCGCGCGACTCACAAATTCGAAGGCGATTATCTGGATTGGCTGATCGGCGATCCGCTGCTGGATGCCGAGCGCTACGCTGCGCGAACGCCGCTGCTGCATGCGCAGAACATCAGCGTACCCGTGATTTTCTTTCAGGGCGAACTGGACGCCGTGGTGGTGCCGCAACAGACCCGTGACATGGTCACCGCGCTGCAGGACAACGGAATTCTGGTGGAAGCGCATTACTACGCGGACGAACGCCACGGTTTTCGCAAGGCGCGGAACCAGGCCCATGCGCTCGAGCAGGAAGGGTCGTTTTATCGGCGGGTGATGGCGCTTGGGGGCAATGCCTGATTAGCGGCGCGGCCATCGCGAGCAGGCTCGCTCCCACATTGGATCTGCGGTGTTGCAGAAATCCCTGTAGGAGTGAGCCTGCTCGCGATAGCGGTCTATCTAAGGTCGCTAAACTCAGCGCTTGGCGATGATATACACCGCATGCACGATCCCCGGAATGTAACCGCACAACGTCAGCAGAATGTTCAGCCAGAACGCGCCGGCGAAACCGACTTGCAGAAACACACCCAATGGCGGCAACAGGATGGCAATGATGATTCGAATAAAGTCCATGGGGTAGCTCCTGATTGAAGTTGGCTCGTGTGAGCCACACAGTCAATCGACCAGCGTCATTCGTCAGGGTTCATTTGGAAGCCTGTAGACCACTGGAACCTAATGAATTTGCACACAAAAAAACGCCCCACGCGAAAAGATCCAACGTGGGGCGATGCGTTATTACCGCGAGACGGTTCGGAAATTCGTGTAGGTCGGGTCTGATCAGACTGCGATCCCTTTGCGGCATTGCAGTTGCGCGGTGCGCACTCGGGAGAAGGCACGGGCCAGTCGCAGGAGCATTTCGTCGATGTTGGCTTTGCTGACGGTGAGCGCCGGGGTAAAGCGCAGGCAGTCAGGTTGCGGGGCGGTGAGCAGCAAGCCTTCGTACAACGCTGATTTGACGACGGCATCAGCCGAATCGTCGGACAGGCTTAGCCCCCAAAGTAATCCTCGCCCGCGTAACTCGCCGTGACCATAACGATGGGACAAACGCTGCAAGCCTTCGCGCAGGTGCTGGCCGGTTTGCCCGACATGATCGAGAAAGCCCTGGTCTTGCACACTGTCGAGGACCACCAGCCCGGCGACCGTCATCAGTGCGTTGCCGTGATGGGTGCCCGCCAGGTCGCCGATGTCGAAACAGCACGCCTTGCCTCGCGCCAGCAACGCCGCCAATGGCACGCCACCACCGAGCCCGTCACCGAGGACGATGATGTCAGCCCGAACGCCGCAGGACTCTTCGGCAAGCAAGGCGCCACAGCGGCCAATGCCGGTTTGTACTTCGTCGAGGATCAACAAAATACCCAGTTCCCGGCACAGGCGTTCGACACCTTTGAGGTAAGACTCGGTGGCTGGAATCACTCCGGCTTCGCTCTGAATCGGTTCAAGCATGATTGCCACGGTCCGGGCATCGACCGCCGCGTGCATCGCCATAAGGTCATTGAAAGGAACGTGCTGGAAGTCTCCAGCAGAAGTCATCCCCGGACGTTGGCCATTACTGGCCACAATAATCCGAGAAGCTCCACCGCGATGACGTTGACCCCATTTACGCGCCAGTTGAATCGCTGCGTCACACGCCTCGCTGCCGCTGTTGAGCAGGTAGGCCTGATCACTGCCGGTATGGGCGCAAAGCTGCTCGGCAAGGCTGAGCATGCCGCGGTTATGCAAGCCGAATCCCGGATTGATCAGCGACCGGGCCTGCTCCGAAATCGCGTTGACCAGCACCGACGGGCTGTGCCCCAGGCTATTGGCGCCGCCGCCCTGTGAGAAATCCAGGTACGCGCGGTCATCGATGTCCCACAACCATGAGCCCTGGCCCCGGACGAAAATCTGGCTCGGCCGCTCGACACTGGGCATCAGGAACTCACTGGAAAGGTTGTCGCTACGCGATGGCCGGAAAGTATCGACGGCCAGGTCATCAAGACTTGGCGGATTGCGCCGCAAACTGAACAAATTCATGCAAAAAAGCCTCGTGAGAGGTTTTTTGTCTTACCTATGCAAACACCATCGAAGTAAACGGTATTCATCGCGTTCTATGGCCCTGTAAGCCTTGTGAATGCGGTTAGACTAGGCCCAGGCGAGGCGTTGAGCCATTTCGATTTCCCAGCATTTTCGATAAGTACACCTTATGGATTTCAAGCAACTGCGTTATTTCGTCGCGGTCTACGAAGAAGGCCACGTGGGCCGGGCCGCCGAGCGACTTTCCATCTCCCAGCCGGCACTGTCCCAGCAGATCCGTCAGCTGGAACAAAACCTTGATGTGAGCCTGTTCGAGCGCAGCAGCAAACGGTTGTTGCCCACGTTGGCCGCACACACGCTGTACAACCACGCCCTGCCTTTGCTCGATGGTTTGCAAAGGGCTCGCGAGGCGTTGGGCAATTTCAAGGGCCAGGCGTTACGTACCTTGGCCATCGGCGTGCTGCAAACGGTTCACAGCAGCCTGGTGCCCCAGATGCTTGAACGCGTGCGCAAGGCGCAGCCGCACCTGGTGGTGCAAATTTATGAATTGACCGGGCTGGAGATCGAACGCCGGCTGCTCAATGGCTCACTCGATATCGGTATTAGCTACCTGCCGCCTCGTCAGCCGGGTCTGCACGGCGTGATGCTGTACGAAGATGAACTGACGCTGGTGATCCCGGCGGACCACCCCTTGCGTGAATTCAAGAAAGTCTCGATGAGTCAGGCCGCCGAATTGCCGATGCTGTTGCTGGGGGAAGAGTTTCAGGTACGGCAGATCTGGCAAACACAGCTGGCCAATCTGGGACGGCGTTCGCAGGTGCAGGCGGAGCTGAACAACATGGCGGGGATACTCGACAGCTTGCCCCACACACGGCTGGCAACGGTCCTGCCGGGGCGCTCGCAAAAGGCGCTCGACAATAATGAACTGCTTTGGAAACCGCTGACCGAGCCGCGGGTGCCGCTGAAGGTCGGGTTGGTGTGCCGCGATGTGCAACGGCAACAAGCTTCGCTGGCCTTGTTGCGGACATTGCTGGAGGAAGTCATGAATGGGCCGGATGACCGCTTGAACAGCGCGCCAACTCTCGATGCACTGAGCTGAGTACTTTTCTGCAGGCAAAAGAAAACCCCGCCGAAGCGGGGCTTTGCAGACTGTTTCCCTGACATCCATTTCACTCCGCCGTCCTGGCAGAATCCTACGTGTCCGTGTTGTTGCTTTGCGCTTCCTGCGCGACGTCCATGTGAAGTAGATTAGCTCTGGATCCAATCTTCGCATATGGGAAAACAGCAGTACGTCATGTAAGAGAATGCTTACATGACGCTACATAGTTAGAACTGTGCGGCGTCCAGCAGGAACAGCGATTCGCTGCCGGCCTTCACCGACGCGCTCAACGAGTGAATGCGCGGCAGCAGGCGGGCGAAGTAGAACCGCGCCGTGCCCAACTTGCTCGCGTAGAAATCGTCCTGCGCTTCTTTGCCCAAGGCTGCCTTGGCCATCAATGCCCACATATAGGCGTAGGCTACGTAACCGAAGGTTTGCAGGTACTCGACCGACGCAGCGCCGATTTCGTTCGGGTTGCTTTTCGCGCGGTCCAGCAGCCAGGCGGTCAGTTCGTCGAGGGTGGTCACGGCATCGTTCAGCGGCTTGGTGAACTCCGCCAGGTCAGCGCTGGCCGTGGCGGTGAAATGACGAATCTCGTCGGCAAACAGGTTGTAGAACGCACCGCCGGTGCCGACGATCTTGCGTCCGACGAGGTCCAGCGCCTGAATGCCGTTGGTGCCTTCGTAGATCTGGGTGATACGCACGTCGCGCACCAGTTGCTCCTGGCCCCACTCACGGATGTAACCGTGGCCGCCAAAGATCTGTTGGCCATGAACCGTGGTTTCCAGGCCCAGATCGGTGAGGAACGCCTTGGCCACCGGGGTCAGCAATGCCACCAGGTCTTCAGCACGCTTGCGGGTGGTCGCGTCTTCGCTGAACTTGGCGGTGTCCAGTTGCATCGCCACGTAAGTCGAAAAGGCACGGCCGCCTTCGTTCGAGGCTTTCATGGTCAGCAACATGCGACGCACGTCCGGGTGGACGATGATCGGGTCAGCGACTTTGTCCTTGTTCTGCGCGCCGGTTGGCGAACGACTTTGCAGACGGTCGCGGGCGTACTCGATGGCGTTCTGGTAGGAGCGCTCGCCCGTGGCCAGGCCCTGGATACCGACGCCCAGACGCTCGTAGTTCATCATGGTGAACATGGCCGCCAGGCCTTTGTTCGGCTCACCGACCAGATAGCCCACGGCTTCGTCGAAGTTCATCACACAGGTCGCAGACGCCTGGATGCCCATCTTGTGTTCGATCGAACCGCAGTTCGCCGGGTTGCGCGCGCCCAGGCTGCCATCGGCATTGACCATGAACTTCGGCACCAGGAACAGCGAAATGCCTTTCGGCCCAGCCGGTGCATCCGGCAGCTTGGCCAGCACCAGGTGGATGATGTTTTCGGTGAGGTCGTGTTCACCACCGGTGATGAAGATCTTGGTGCCGCTGACTTTGTAGGAACCGTCGGCCTGAGGTTCGGCCTTGGTGCGGATGATCCCAAGGTCCGTGCCGGCGTGCGGCTCGGTCAGGCACATGGAACCGGCCCAGACGCCCGCGTACATGTTCGGCAGGTAAGCGGCTTTCAGCTCGTCGCTGGCGTGGGCGTTGATCGACAGGCAGGCGCCGGCGGTCAACATCGGGTATAGACCGAACGACAGACTCGCGGAGTTGACCATCTCTTCGACTTGCGCCGAAACCGCCTTGGGCATGCCCATGCCGCCGTAGGTCGGATCGCCACCGACACCGACCCAGCCGCCTTCAGCGTAAGTCTGATAAGCCTGTGGGAAACCTGCCGGCGTGGTGACGGCACCGTCCGCCCAATGGCAACCTTCTTCGTCAGCCGCACGGCTCAGCGGCGCGATGCTTTTGCTGGTGACTTTGCCGGCTTCTTCGAGAATGGCCTCGACGGTTTCCGCATCGACGGTATCGGCCAGCGCAGGCAGTTCGGCCCAGAGTTTGGCGACCTCGAATACTTCATTGAGGACGAAGCGCATATCGCGCAGGGGCGCTTTGTAGTCAGCCATGGCAAACCTCGCAAGATCTTTACAGGTGATTCGTAGGAATAGTGCTTTCGTTGGGTCGGAGTGTACCCCAACAACTTTTGCGACACATAGGGTCAGCCAGTGACCGTTTTGTAATGTTTAGTCACTGACTAAACAGTCATGAAAAAGCCCGCATTAGCGCGGGCTTCCTTTGTCACTGGTTTTAAAGATTAAAGCGCAAACAACTCCGCCGGCAGCTTCATCAGGCAATCACTGCCCGCCTCAATGGCGGCACGATGAGCGGCGGTGCGCGGCAGCAATCGCTTGAAGTAAAACTCGCTGGTCGCCAGTTTGCCCTTGCAGTAATCGGCATCGCCGCTGCCAGCATCGAGTTGGGTCTGGGCCACCAGCGCCATGCGCAGCCACAGATAGCCGAGGATGATGTAACCGCTGTACATCAGGTAATCCACCGACGCAGCACCGACTTCGTCCGGATTTTTCATCGCGGCCATGCCGACCTTGGTGGTCAACTCGCCCCACTGCTGGTTCAGCTCGTTGAGCTGTGCCACGTAGCTGGCCAGCTGCGGATGTTCAGCGTTCGCTGCGCAGAATTTGTGGACGATTTTGGTGAAGCCGCGCAACAGTTTGCCCTGGCTGCCAAGCACTTTGCGCCCGAGCAAATCCAGCGCCTGAATGCCGTTGGTGCCTTCATAGATCGGCGCAATCCGGCAGTCGCGAACCAACTGCTCCATGCCCCATTCGCGAATGAAGCCGTGACCGCCGAACACCTGCATGCCCAGGTTTGTCACCTCCAGCCCGGTGTCGGTCATGAAGGCTTTGCAGATTGGCGTGAGGAACGCCAGCAGGTCTTCGGCATCCTGGCGCGCGGATTCATCCGGACTCAGGTGCGCCGCGTCCAGCAGCTGCGCGGTGAAGTACGTCAGTGCGCGGTTGCCTTCGTTGAAGGCTTTCATAGTCAGCAGCATCCGCCGCACATCGGGATGAACGATGATCGGGTCGGCGGCTTTTTCGGGTGCTTTCGGACCGGTGAGCGAACGCATTTGCAGGCGATCATTGGCGTACTTGATCGCCCCCTGGAAACTGGCCTCGCCGAGACACAAGCCCTGCATCCCGGTGCCAAGCCGCGCATGGTTCATCATGGTGAACATGCAGTTCAAGCCCTTGTTCGGCTCACCGATCAAGAAGCCTTTGGCCTCATCGAAGTTCAGCACGCAGGTGGCCGACGCCTTGATGCCCATTTTGTGCTCGATGGACCCGCAGGAAACACCATTGCGCTCGCCCGCTTCACCCTCGGCATCGGGCAGGAATTTGGGAACGATGAACAACGAAATACCCTTGGTGCCCGCCGGAGCGTCCGGCAGTTTCGCCAACACCAGGTGAATGATGTTGTCGCTCATGTCGTGCTCGCCGGCAGAGATGAAAATCTTGCTGCCGGAGATCGCATAGCTGCCGTCGGCCGCGGGCACCGCACGGGTCTTGATGATGCCCAGGTCGGTGCCGCAGTGGGCTTCGGTCAGGCACATGGTGCCGGTCCACTGGCCTGCGGTGAGTTTGCTCAGGTAATTGTTTTTCTGTTCTTCGGTGCCGTGGGCGTGGATGGCTGACATCGCGCCGTGGGTCAGGCCGGGGTACATGCCCCAGGAGGTGTTGCTGGAGCCGACCATCTCGCTGATAACCAGCCCCAGCGAACTCGGCAGACCCTGACCGCCATACGCCGGATCAGCCGCCAGTCCATGCCAGCCGCCTTCCACGTATTGTGCGAATGCCTGCTTGAAGCCTGTAGGCGTCGTTACCACGCCATTGTCGAAATGGCAGCCTTCTTCGTCGCCGCTGCGATTGAGCGGCGCAAGAACGTTCTCGCAAAACTTCGCGCCTTCTTCGAGGATCGCATTGACCATGTCCGGGCTGGCGTCGGTGGCGCCCAGCGCTGCGTAGTTGGTGTGGAAGTCGAAGACGTGGTCGATCAGAAAGCGCATGTCGCGCAAGGGGGCTTTGTACTCGGGCATGGTCATTTCTCCGTCAGCAGATCATTCAAACCTACTGCCGCCCACCACGCCTCACAATCACAGTCCAGACGCTGAATGCGCCATCATCACTCAACCCGCAGCGGTGTCCATGCGTACCGCGCCACGGCGGCTCTGACCGAACGCCACCACACAGTTTCGCCCGGCACCCTTGGCGCTGTAGAGCGCTTCATCCGCGGACTTGAGCACTTTTTCAGGGGTGCGCTGATCCACTCGTTCGGCGACGCCAATGCTGACGGTGACCGAAACACTGGCAGCACCCGGGCCCGCGCGCCGCTGGCGACCTTGCTGGTCGTCCTGAGGGCGACTGTCCTGGTTGCGCAGCTGAATGTTGTACGTGGCGATGGATTCGCGAATGACTTCCAGGTGCGGCATGCACTCTTCAAGCGTCTTGCCCGCGAACACCAGCGCAAATTCCTCACCGCCATAGCGATACGCCCTACCGCCCCCACCGATTTTCGACAGCTTGCTGGCAACAAGTCGCAATACCTGGTCGCCGACGTCGTGACCGTGGGTGTCGTTGAATTTCTTGAAGTGATCGACGTCGCTCATGGCCAGCACATAATTGCGCCCCAACCGCTGCATCCGTTCATTCAAGGCTCGACGCCCCGGCAAACCGGTCAGTTCATCGCGAAAGGCCATTTGATAGGCCTCGTGGGCGACCGCTGCCGCAATCATCAGCATCACCTGACTGCACATGATGTTCAGGGTGAACGGCAGGATGAACGTTTTCGGCAGCGCCCAGAACAAACCCAGCAAACCCACCAATTGCGCGGCGTGCAAGGGTCTCGGGTTGCGCCAGTATTGCCAGCTCAGCAGCAGGAACGATGCGATGAACACCGGATAGGACAGCTGGATCAGGCTCATCCACGCACCATGCAGGGCTGGCCAGCGAATTTCCGACAGCCACAGCAGCAGAGCCTGTGGGTAACTTTGCTCCAGGCCCAACGCGATACTGCCGACGGCCAGCAAGACAGCGAAGCGCGCCACCATGTCCTGAAACAAGTGGGTGCGTTCCTGCCAGGCACCGAACACACCGAACATCAACGGCAACAAAAGGCAACACAGGTGAAACACCACGGCGGCGTCATCGCGGACTTTGCCGTTGTCGCGGTAATAGTCGGTCTGCGTATCGAGCAGGAAGTAGGCGATGTACACCGTGACCATCAGAAACAGCTCTCGCTGACGTCGGTAAACCGCGCAATACGCACCGCCGAGCAACAGCACCAACGTGGGCAAAACGTTGAACAGCGAGGTAAAGAAGACGTTGAGATCCTTGACGTAGGCAGCCGCCAGCCCCGCAAGCAATAGCAGCAAAGACGGTAAAAAATGGCTGAAACGTACAGCTGAAGAACGCGGCAAGGGTAAAGCTCCGACCGTCATAGCAATAGATGGCATTGTGCCCACGCACTGTAACGGCAGAAACCCCGATTTGCTGAGTGAAATACTGCGGAATTTACAAAGGGCGTCACTGGCGTCCATCAACCGCCAGTGACGCAAAGGGGATCAGGATTACAGGTCGTTGTTGAACGGTTGCAGTGGCCCCTCCAGACTTGGGCGACCTTCAGCACCGACCGGTTTGAGCTGGATTTCGGCATCCTGCGCTTGCCGGGTAGTGATCTTCGGACTCGCCGGCTTTTGCCCGACGGAGTTTTCATCACCCTTTTCGCCCTGTGGCAGCACCAGCGAAGGATGATCAAACGGTGCCCGTTCCCATGCGACCCGAGGATCGGTCAGTCCGACTTCCATGAATTTGACCAGTGCATCCACTTCATCCGGGGTGAGGTTCAGCCGAGTCATGTCCGGATCGAGGTTTGAGCCGTTGTGCTGATTAACCGTAGGGTGGTCAAAGCCACTGGTATTGCTGGCATCTTCACCACGCCGGTCGCCGCCACGGTTGTAGAACTCCATGACCTGACGCAGCGTCGCGCGACTGCCGTTGTGGAAATACGGTCCGGTCAACGCGATGTTACGCAGGGTCGGCGTCTTGAAGGCGCCATCGACCGCGTCGCGGAAACCGACATTCGGCTTGAGCGTCGCATCACAAGGGATCGCCGAGCTCAAACGCGCTTCGAAGGTGCATACATCGACCTCCAGCGGGTCAGGGATCTGGCCGCCCTGGAGTAGGGTGTTGTACTCGCGAGTGAAGGACAATGGATTGCCCCAGGCATCCGAGCCACCGAGGGCCAGGTCTTCCGACGTTGGACGCACCCCGGTGTTGTAGAAGCCGTTGTCATACAGCGTGGTCAGGTTGTCGGCCATAACCATGCGCTCGATCCGTTCCCGGGGATGGAACAGCAACCGGCTGCCGGCGTTGGTCAACTCCGCACCGCCGTGGCAACTGATGCACTTGCCCTTGCCCAGGAACAGATTCATGCCCTTGACCTGCTGGTCGTTCATGGCAGTATGATCGCCCTGCAAATAGGCATCCAACGGCGCCTGATCCGAGATCAGCGTGGATTCATACATCTGAATCGCCAGCCCGAAGAACAGCGGGAAATTCGCTTCCATCTGGGTGTAGGGCGCACCACCCAGCGAGACCTGCTGCGTCGCATTCCACAAGCGCGGCTGGAACGCGTTCTTGATCAGCTCACGGTAGGTCGGCCGGCGGGCGCCGGACACTGGGCCCAGTACCGAATCGGTAGACGAAATCCGCTGCTGCTTGAGCATCAAGGTGTCGAGCATGCGCCGGCCAATGTCGGCGAAGGTACGACCGCCGCAGGACATTTCCACCGGACTCCCGGGAGGCCCTACCGCTTGTGAAGCGGCGGAAGCATCCTTGAGTGCCAACCTGACTTTGGTCGCCACGCCACTGCGATCGCTGGTCACGAAAATCCCGGCGTCAGGATCGCGATTACCAAATGGAGAGAAGCCGTTGAAGACGTTATTGGCGCGGCCATCCCAAAAATTACGCACGTTGAACGCGGCATTGATCACCGTGGGTGCGTTGCGCCCGGTGCTGCGGCGAACATTGATGCCACCGACCTGGAAGATGCCGTCCGGTTGCTGAATGCACTTGTCGAAACGAGCCTGATGAGGTTTGACGAAGTTGGCGTCGAATACGCCTTGGGACCCAATCACATCGTCAGTCGAATAGACAATTGCCGAATTTCGATCCATCGGATCAGCCAACACATGGGTCGGGAAGTCATCTTTCTTCAGCAGGTAGTTTGGGCCGCCCTTACCTCCTGATTTGGTGGTGTAGCTTGGCACGTCGCCTGGAATGCCCGAGGCGGTGAACGGCTTGTTGAAGATCGACGAGACGTTCGCGTTGGTGTTCGCCTGACCTGGATTGATCTGGTTGGTGGTGCGGTGATCAACACCCGCGTGGAAGTGGCAGGAGGCGCAAGCCGTCGAACCGTCACTGCCGATCTCCATGTCCCAGAACAGTGCTTTGCCCAAGAGAACCGCCGCAGAGCGATTAAGCACGTAGTCAGTCATGAGGTCGACTTTGCGCCCGCCTTCGGTTCCCGACGGGTCGGGCGGTACCATCCCACGCAGCGATTGCAGAGTGGGCACGTCCGGTACAGGCGGATCGACCGCTACTGGGTCGGCGGCCCAGGCACTCGCGGCCGGTAAACCGATGGTCAATAGAACGCCCGCCATCGCACCGGCTAAACGGGTAATTCGATAGAGGTCCAAGTACTTAAACATCATGACATTCTCTATTCAATGCGGAGTAGCCAGGCTCCGGGATTGTCCTGTTGCGAGATGAACTCATCGCCACAATGCTTGCCGCTTGCACCAGTAGTTACACCACTCGAAATGGCTCGGGCAAGGCAACGCTTAACTGGCAAAGTACTCTCTTGGCTCAGGCTTGATTAAGACACTGCTCTGTCACACCGACGGTGCGCTTAACCGAACTTTAGCTGTAACAAAAGATTTCAACCGAAAAAAATCAAAAAATTTTTCTGAATCGATTCAAATAAAAATGCCTTGCAAACACACCCCACACACATAACAAAAAAACTACAAACGCCTCCCCCTCAAATTTGGTGAACTTCCCCCCAATACTGGGTAACAAACCCCAATGCGAGCAAACACCGGATTGCACATGAACCAAAACCATATGATTTTAAAGGAAAATATTTTTTAAGATTTATTTTACGGTTTGGCATAGCAAATGCTCAATCACTCTTCATGGAAACTAAATTAATTTACCGAACCGTATACAAGCCTGGTTATCAGGGGAATAGCCTTTTATAAGAATCAAACATTCCGCGCGTGCACTAGTTGCACTGCGCGAGCTATGGCTTTTATTTAACATCGCGACAAAAATTTTTGGTTAATACGCCAATACATTTTACTTGAAACATCATTTCGCCCGGAGTAGATATAGACAACCTTTCTCATTCACTACTTAGTGCCAGACTGATACAGCGAATACCTAAATCTCACTTCGCACACTCCCAATCCTGGGTATATATCCCCCCCTATGTTGGTGGGTATTAATTCGATAGTGTCATGGCGCAACATCATCCTTGGCCGCGCAGCCCGCAGTTTGAGTGTGTCGGCGGTTGTTTGTGTCTAATTGTTTCAAAACAGGCACGACAACTGCTTTGTACGTTTCAGGCTCAAGGAAATGTCTCTCGCGTTTGCGTCCATAACCGGCCGACGCAACGCAGGTGAAAGCATCCGAACGGCAAGTGTCAACCTCACGCAGGCACTTACACCGCTGGATCGGGCCAAAATTCGACACTCACGGCTTTGCGTTTTTCCTGCGCAGGATTCAGCGCATCAGCAAATCCAAGGGCTCGATTGGCCGGCAATTGGTCTTGCAAGATACTGGAGTGAGCCATGAGCTTATCTTTGTACGAAAAAACGCTCGGCATACCGCTGCTGCCCAACAAACGACTCAACGGCATCTTCAGTCGCCGAGCATTGCTCGCCAGTGCCGTCGCTGTCGCACTGACCATGGGTGGTGGCGGAGTTGCATTTGCCAAAAACGGAGCTGGCGGCGGTGGTGGCGGCGGGACTGCCAAGCCCCCGGGAACGCCCTCGCCGTTCACGACTCCCACACTGCCAGACCCGGTTTTTACAAACCCGACTGCGATACATGGGTTTGACGTTACAGGCTTTATCCAGAACATGACGCTGGACACCTCTAATGCGAATTGCCCCAATACCAGCGACCCGGGCCGCTATGGGGGGACCGTTCAATTAAACGGCGTCACGATTACTGTTCCTTGCAACACCGTTATACAGATGCCGGCCAACACCCTGACCTGGGCCGACTTCGTCAGGGGTGGAACCCTGGCGCTCGGAAAATCTGCGGCGGCCTACCCCTCGTTCGAGATTCATGTGGTGGGCAATAGCGTCTCCAACAAGCAGATTGCCGGGCTGATCTTTGTCTCCCAGCAATCAGTCAACGCGGGAAGCGGTTTCATTACCCGGATCGACTACACCAACGGCAACCTTGAAGTTGACAGCGGGAACCCGACGCAACCCACGATTATTCAGATCAACGACCCTAGCGGACGTTTTGGCCGTCCCCAAAGCCCCGACCCACGCTTCTCCGTCGATGATGCCAACCCGACCATCCATGCAGCCACCGGCTACCCGATGTGCGTGCCACGCACGATTTCCGGGGACGATGCGCTCTGCCCACAGAAAAACCGCCCAAAAGTGGTCACCCCGACCACGACCAACAACTGCCGCAATTTCAGCCAGGCCGGTGTCACACTTCCAGCCAGTGGGGAACTCTCGGCGCCCGCAGTGGGCCAGGTCTATTGCAGCCAGTACGTCATGAAGAGATTCAGCGATGCTACACGCACGGCGACGGACCCCGACCCGACACAACAGGCACCCTTTGAAGTCGGCGACTTCATCAGTTGGTCTGGTACGCTGTTCAAGTCGTCAACATCGGGAGCCCCGGACTTCATCTCAGCACACACGATCGAGGCGAATGTCGGGATCTACACTCAGCCTGGTTCGCAGCCCAGCTACCTGGCAATCGGGGAATTTGGCATCGGTACGGCCGACCCCGCCGCAACGGCCATCAACGGGGTAGCCCAAGAGACGCAGGACCGGATCTTCCTTGAAGCCTCGACCACCGACATCAAGACCCCGGTCGACATCTATCTGATAGATGTCAATCCATCGACAGGTGTGCAAACCAATCGCTGGGTTACACCCTTTGAGATGACGGGTGAATGCAACCCTGCGCTGGGCCTTGCGACCGGTTGCCTGGGAGCGTCGGGGGGCATTACCACACAGAACACGGGTCCTCAGCCACAACGCGCCAGATTACGTGCGACCAAAGCGCCAGCCGGGCTTCTTAGCCAGCCGACACGTACCTTGCGCGTCGTTGCGCGGTCACTTTGCGTGCCACAGCAAAGCTTATCCCAGACCGCCGTGGACAGTTGCCTCCAGAATGCGGGCAGGCTGACCGTCGCCAATGGACTGATTGCCGGACAGTATGTGGCACCGGTGTTTGAGTTCATCTTTCCGGAAGGCGTCAAGCCTGGCGATCCTGTAGTGCCTAACGACTTCTGGCATCTGCCGTTCATACGTAATGGCGAAGGCGTGAGCACCCCGACTGGCGTTGGCCCGCTGGATCCGACGCCATGGTGATCAAGGCCTGACCTCGGCGCAAAAAAAACCGCCGCTCCCGGAGGAAGCGGCGGTTTTTTAAGGACCGCGTTAAGGCTTAGTAGCCCAGCGCGAAGTCTTCTTCTTTCATGTCCATCAGGTTATTGGCGCCCGACAGCATGGTTGCAACGTGAGTGCGGGTACGCGGCAGGATGCGCTGGAAGTAGAAGCGCGCAGTCTGCAGCTTGGCGGTGTAGAACGCCTCTTCGGAAGTGCCGGCAGCCAGTTTCTCGGCAGCCAGGCGCGCCATGTCAGCCCAGAAGTAGGCCAGGCAGGCGTAACCGGAGTACATCAGGTAATCCACCGATGCCGCGCCGACTTCTTCGCGGTCTTTCATGGCAGCCATACCGACCTTCATGGTCAGCTCGCCCCACTCTTTGTTCAGCGCTGCCAAGGGCTCGACGAACTCTTTGACAGCTTCGTTGCCTTCGTTGGTCTGGCAGAACTTGTGGACGATCTTGGTGAAGCCTTTCAGAGCTTCGCCTTGAGTCATCAGCACTTTACGGCCCAGCAGGTCGAGTGCCTGGATACCCGTGGTGCCTTCGTACAGCATCGAAATGCGGCTGTCGCGAACGTTCTGCTCCATGCCCCACTCGGCGATGAAGCCGTGACCGCCGTAGATTTGCACGCCGTGGTTGGCGGATTCGAAGCCGACTTCGGTCATGAAGGCTTTGGCGATTGGCGTCATGAAGGCCAGCAGTGCGTCGGCTTTCTTCTTCTCTTCTTCGTCCACGCCGTATTTGACGATATCGACTTGTTTGGCAGTGAAGTAAACCATTGCACGGTTGCCTTCGGCGAACGCCTTCATGGTCAACAGCATGCGACGTACATCAGGGTGCACGATGATCGGGTCAGCGGCTTTTTCCGGCGCTTTCGGGCCAGTCAGGGAACGCATTTGCAGACGATCGCGAGCGTATTTCAGGCCGCCCTGGAAGCCGATCTCGGCGTGAGCCAGACCTTGCAGCGCGGTGCCCAGACGTGCGGTGTTCATAAAGGTGAACATGCAGTTCAGGCCTTTGTTCGCTGGGCCGATCAGGAAACCGGTGGCCGCGTCGAAGTTCATCACGCAGGTGGCGTTGCCGTGGATGCCCATCTTGTGTTCCAGGGAACCGCAGGTCACAGCGTTGCGAGCGCCGATCGAACCGTCTGCGTTTGGCATGAACTTGGGAACGATGAACAGCGAGATGCCTTTGGTGCCAGCCGGTGCATCCGGCAGACGTGCCAGCACGATGTGGACGATGTTGTCGGCCATGTCGTGTTCACCGGCCGAGATGAAGATCTTGGTGCCGCTGACTTTGTAGGAACCGTCGGCCTGAGGTTCAGCCTTGGTACGCAGCATGCCCAGGTCAGTGCCGCAGTGCGGTTCGGTCAGGCACATGGTGCCGGTCCATTCGCCGGACACCAGCTTGGTCAGGTAAGCCTCTTGCTGCTCAGGCGTGCCGTGTTCGGAAATGGTGTTCATCGCGCCATGCGACAGGCCTGGGTACATGCCCCACGACCAGTTGGCTTCGCCAACCATTTCGCTGACAGCCAGACCCAAAGATTCCGGCAGGCCTTGGCCGCCGTGCTCTACGTCGTGAGCCAGGCTTGGCCAGCCGCCTTCAACGAATTGCTTGTAGGCTTCTTTGAAGCCCGTTGGAGTTTTTACGCCGGACTCGCTCCAGGTGCAGCCTTCGGTGTCACCCACGCGGTTCAGCGGAGCCAGCACCTGCTCACAAAACTTGGCGCCTTCTTCGAGAATGGCGCTAACCATGTCTGGAGTTGCGTCTGCACAAGCCGGAAGGCTCTGATAGTGCGCTTCGTAGCCGAGCAGTTCGTCACGAACGAAGCGAATATCACGCAAGGGGGCCTTGTAGTCAGGCATAGCGATAAACCTCTGCTGATGTAACCGGGAATGAACGACCGTGTTGATTTGTTGTGACGGTCAAACAGTTGTTTGAAACATACGTTTACGCCCAAATCTTGTCAAGCGCCGATCTTTTGCCGTTCGTCATCACGCCAGACAAATGCTCGGCGCGCGACCGCGCACCGCCGTTGAACGAGCAACACGTTATGTAGGGAAGATTAGTTGAGAGAGAAGGACTTACGCACAAAAACGCCGCGAACAGTCGCGGCGTTTTGAGAGACGGATTCAGCGAGGGATCAAGCGAAGGTATCGATCAACGTTCCCAGCATTTCATCGGAAGCCTTGGCGACCTTTGCACCGGCCTCGACCTGGAACTTGCCTTGTGCCATCTCGACCATGTTGCTGGCCAGGTCCGATTGCTGACTGCGGTCTACCGAACGCAAACGATCGACCTGAGCTTCGGAAGACTGGCTCGTCACCGAACGTTCGACGGTATTGCCGGCGATCTGGCTCGAGGCCTGATCGACACGGTTCTGCCCTGCCTGAATAGCGTTCAGACCGGCATAAAAAGCGCTGTTTCCTGAGATTTCCATAAAGGACCTCGTCCTGCAAAGGATCAACAGTGGCCATTGAAACAGACCCACTGACAAAAGACCCGACAAAAACACTAATGGCACAGTGCCTTGTCATAGAGAGAACCGACGTCAGTCGAGCAAATCCAGCTGAAGATGCTCCGCCACCGCTTCGGCCGTCACCGATTTGAGTTTCGGCACGCGCCCAAGACAAGGCGCAGGAATCCGCTCGGCGAGGGTCGCGAGGTTCTCCTCCAGCCGCGAGGTCTTCGGATCGATGATATTCGCCACCCAACCTGCCAGCTGCAAACCGTCCTGGGCAATCGCTTCGGCCGTCAGCAGCGCATGATTGATGCAACCCAATCGCACGCCGACCACCAGAATCACCGGCAAGCCCAGCGCCTTCGCAAGGTCGGACAGATTGTCCTGATCGGCCAACGGCACGCGCCAGCCGCCAGCGCCTTCGATCAAGGTGAAATCGGCCTGCATGTCGAGAATCTCGAGCATGGGGGTCAACAGTGATTGCACCGTCAGTGCCACCCCGGCCTCCCGCGCCGCCAGATGCGGAGCGATCGCTGGCTCGAATGCAACCGGATTGACCTGTGCATAAGTCAAAGGCAATGAGCACTCGGCCAGCAGCGCCAGCGCATCGGCGTTGCGCAATCCCTTGGGCGTCACGTCGCAGCCCGAGGCGACCGGCTTGCCCGCCGCCGTACTCATGCCCGCCGATCGCGCAGCATGTAACAAGCCTGCAGCAACGGTGGTCTTGCCGACATCAGTGTCAGTGCCGGTGATGAAATAGGCTGCGCTCATACGGGTTTCTCCAACACGGCGTAGACCACCTGATAAGTCGCTGGCAGTCCTTTGGCCTCACGAAACTGCTCATAAGCCTCGATCAAGCCGAGGATACGCGCCCGACCGGTCAAACCACCCGGTCGACCGGGGTTCAGGTTGTGCGCACCCAACGCCTTGAGCTCATGGGTCAGGCTGCGCACGTCCGGGTAATACAACACGTGAGGAAGGGCCTGCAGACTTGTAATGCCCAGGCCACTGGCCGCACACAGCTGTTGATAAACGTCCAACTCGCGGAAGCGATTGACATGCACCATGCCATCCACCACACG
This sequence comes from Pseudomonas sp. JAI111, assembly GCF_024809425.1. Taxonomy (NCBI): domain Bacteria; kingdom Pseudomonadati; phylum Pseudomonadota; class Gammaproteobacteria; order Pseudomonadales; family Pseudomonadaceae; genus Pseudomonas; species Pseudomonas sp. JAI111. Next base: position 93,842 of record NZ_JANUCB010000003.1, read on the forward strand.
CCAGCTGTCACGCAACTCGAACAACGTCCCTACACAAAGACTAGCAAACGCGAAAATCCCGCCCGGTTTGAGTACCCGGTACGCCTCGCTGAGCACCGATTCGAAGTCCGCACACCACTGCACCGCAAGGCTGGAGAAGATCAAGTCGCAGGTCGAGTCCCGCAGCGGCAATCGCTCCGCATCGCCGGCGATGAAATGGCTGGCGCCACCCAATGGTCGGGCGTGGTTGAGCATGCCTTCGGCAATGTCCATCGCCAAGCCGTTACCCGAGGGGAATCGCTCGCCCAAGGCCCGGCTGAAATACCCGGTGCCGCAGCCCAGATCCAGCCAGACACGCGGAACAAACTCGCCCGGCAAAAGGCTCAACAATTGGTTGCCGACATCGCGCTGCAATTGAGCGACGCTGTCGTAGCTCGCCGCCGCACGGGAAAAGGAGGCCGCTACCTGGCGCTTGTCGGGCAAGTCGCCGGGCAGATGGGGAAAAGATAAATCAGTCATCACCGGACTCGTGCAAAAAGGCCTGGATCGCCCCGGCCACGCCGTGGGGGTCTTCCAGAAGAAACGCATGGCTGGCCTGTTCGATCAGGCCGATTTCGACATCCGGCAGCAACGCCAGCAAGTCCCCCGCCGCTTCTGCCGGGACCAGCCCGTCGAGGCCGGCGAACAAATGCAGTTGTGGACCACGGAACGCCTGCAACGCCTGACGCGTATCCAGTTGTGCAAGCAGCTCCAGACCGTTCATGAGAATCGATGCAGACGTATTCGGCGCACCACCGAGCAACAATCGCGACAGTCCGCGCGGGTCTTCCGAGCCCTGAGCGCAAAGCAGCGAAAAGCGTTTCAACGTCAGGCGCGGATCAGCCTTGCAGCCGGCCAGAAACGCGTCAAAGGTCTCGCCGGCCATCGCGCTCGGCCATTGCTCATGGGCGACAAAAGAAGGGTTGCTCGCCAGCGTCAGCAAACCGCAGCAACGATCACCACGCCGCGCCGCCAACTCGGACGCGAGCATGCCGCCAAGCGACCAGCCGCCGAGCCACGTATCCTGCGGCACCGTTGAATCGAGTTCATCGAGCCATTCGTCAAGATCGCTTGATTGCAGTTCCGGCAACGGCTCGATCTCGACCCGCAGGTGTTCATCCAGCCCTTGCAGCGCTGCCGCCAAAGGCTCCAGCGGCGAAATGCCGAGACCCCAGCCGGGAAGCAGAATCAGTCGATCACGCATGGCTTGGCTCCGGTCCAAGTTGTTGAAAACAATCGGCCAGTCCATTCAACAATAGCTGTACCTGCGCCTCGCTGTGGGCGGCGGTCAGCGTCACACGAAGACGGGCGCTGCCGGCAGGCACGGTGGGCGGACGTATCGCCGTTACCATCAGACCGCGCTCACGCAGCATCTGCGACAACCGAACCGCACGCCCGGCGTCGCCGATCATGATTGGCTGGATCGGCGTGAAGCTGTCCATGAGTTCCAGGCCAATCTGCTCGGCGCCATGGCGGAACTGGCGGATCAGCGTTTTCAGATGCTCACGCCGCCAGTGCTCTGTGCGCAGCAACTCGAGACTCTTGAGCGTCGCGCAGGCCAGCGCCGGCGGTTGGCTGGTGGTGTAGATGTAGGGACGGGCAAACTGGATCAGGCTTTCGATCAGCTCTTCGCTGCCAGCGACAAACGCCCCGGCCGTACCGAAAGCCTTGCCGAGGGTCCCGACCAGCACCGGCACGTCTTCCTGGCTCAAACCGAAATGCTCGACGATCCCGCCGCCATTGGCACCCAGCGGACCAAACCCGTGAGCGTCATCGACCATCAGCCACGCCCCCTTGGCCTTGGCTTCCCGGGCCAGCGCCGGCAGGTCGGCGATATCGCCGTCCATGCTGAACACGCCGTCGGTGACCACCAGCGTATTGCCGGTCGCTTTCTCAAGACGTTTGGCAAGGCTCGCCGCGTCGTTGTGCAGATAGCGATTGAAACGCGCCCCCGACAACAAACCGGCATCGAGCAAAGACGCATGATTGAGACGGTCTTCCAGCACCGTATCGCCCTGCCCGACCAGCGCAGTGACCGCACCGAGATTGGCCATGTACCCGGTGGTGAACAGCAACGCACGCGGTCGACCGGTCAGATCGGCCAAGGCTTCTTCCAGCGCGTGATGCGGACTGCTATGACCGATGACCAGGTGCGAAGCCCCTCCGCCAACACCCCAACGAGACGCACCGTCGCGCCAGGCCTCAATCACCTGCGGGTGATTGGCCAGGCCCAGGTAATCGTTGTTGCAGAACGCCAGCAACGGCTGGCCGTCGACCACCACTTCCGGGCCTTGGGGGCTTTCGAGCAGCGGGCGCTGGCGATAAAGGTTTTCGGCACGACGGGCAGCAAGGCGTGCGGCGAGATCAAATGACATGCAGGCCTCGGCGGTCAGATCACAAACTCAATGTGGGAGCGGGCTTGCCCGCGATAGCGATCTATCAGCCGATATTTATGGTGATAGTGACGCCGTCATCGCGGGCAAGCCCGCTCCCACAGGGTTTTGCATTTATTCAGAAAGGTCGGGAAAGCTTCAAACAGCAGCGTTGTAAAACTGCTCGCTGCTCTTCTGCTCAACCAGTGCCTGTTCGATCGCGGCCTGATGCACCTCGTCTGCATGCTCTTCGCGTGCTTCCGGCAGGATGCCCAGGCGACCGAACAGTTGCATGTCCTTGTCGGCCTGCGGGTTGGCGGTGGTCAGCAGTTTGTCGCCGTAGAAAATCGAGTTGGCGCCAGCAAAGAAAGCCAGGGCTTGCATCTGCTCGTTCATCGCTTCGCGGCCGGCGGACAGGCGCACGTGGGATTGCGGCATCAGGATGCGTGCGACAGCGAGCATGCGGATGAAGTCGAACGGGTCGATATCGTCGGCATTTTCCAGGGGTGTACCCGCGACTTTCACCAGCATGTTGATCGGCACCGACTCCGGATGCTCTGGCAGGTTGGCCAGCTGGATCAGCAGGTTGGCGCGGTCATCAAGCGACTCGCCCATGCCAAGGATCCCGCCGGAGCAGATCTTCATCCCCGATTCACGCACATAGGCCAGGGTTTGCAGGCGCTCGCTGTAGGTGCGGGTGGTGATGATGCTGCCGTAGAACTCAGGCGAGGTGTCGAGGTTGTGGTTGTAGTAGTCGAGGCCGGCCTGGGCCAGCGCTGCGGTCTGGTCCTGATCCAGGCGACCGAGGGTCATGCAGGTTTCCAGGCCCATGGCCTTCACGCCCTTGACCATCTCCAGCACGTACGGCATGTCTTTGGCCGACGGGTGTTTCCACGCCGCACCCATGCAGAAACGAGTCGAACCGATGGCCTTGGCGCGAGCGGCCTCTTCGAGGACCTTCTGCACTTCCATCAGTTTTTCTTTTTCAAGACCGGTGTTGTAGTGGCCGGACTGTGGGCAATATTTGCAATCTTCCGGGCATGCGCCGGTTTTGATCGACAGCAGCGTCGACACCTGGACGCGGTTGGCGTCGAAGTGCGCGCGGTGCACCGTCTGCGCCTGGAACAACAGGTCGTTGAATGGCTGGACGAAGAGTGCTTTGACTTCGGCCAAAGACCAGTCATGACGCAGGGTTGCAGTGGTGCTGGCGCTCATGGGTGCTTCCTTTGTTTTATGCTTGGCAAGCGGCTGAGGGATGGAATACCCACAGACGCGACACGGATGTTCGGCATATTTAAGGAAGAGCGATGCGCTGTCAACCACGATACGAAGGACCGGTTTACATCTGGTTAAAAAACAAACAATTCTGTTTGCTTTGCTCGGAAGAGGCCGATGAGGCAACGCCCATCTGCATCGCCTGTGAAACCGAGTTGCCCTGGCTGGGTGATCAGTGCCGAACCTGCGCGCTGCCGTTACCCTCCGCCGGCCTGACCTGTGGCCAGTGCCTGAATCAACCGCCCGCCTTCGAGCAAGTCGCCGTGCCGTGGACTTACAGCTTTCCGGTGGACACCTTGATTACCCGTTTCAAACACTCAGCGAAGTGGCCACTTGGCCACCTGCTGGCCGAACTTCTTGCCCAATTCCTGCAACATCGCTTCGATGAGGACCTGAACCGGCCAGATGCACTGGTCCCAGTGCCGCTGGCCTCCAAGCGCTTGCGCCAGCGTGGTTTCAATCAAGCGGCGATGCTCGCCCGCTGGCTTGGCACCCGCCTTGACCTACCGTGTGACGAACGGATGCTGCTGAGAGTCCAGGACACCAGTGCGCAACAGGACCTGACTGCCGACGCTCGCAAAAAGAACCTGCGCAATGCCTTTGCCTTGGTGCCAGATGCGTCAATCAAGGGCCGGCATCTGGCATTGGTCGATGACGTGCTGACCACCGGTGCTACGGCGCAGGCTCTGGCCCGATTGCTAATGGATGCTGGCGCGGCACGAGTTGATGTCTATTGCCTGGCCCGCACACCCAAACCCGGTGACACAATTTAATCCGCTCCTACAAGAAGCGCGGCCTTACTTGACTCCCGGCACCCAAGCGGCGAACGTCCTCTCATCGCCACGACCCAAAGCACCTCGCCATGTCCCTGCCTACGTTGTTGTCCCAACACATTGTCCGCCGTCCCCAGCGCATCGCGTTGCTGCAACACATTGCCGAACAGGGTTCGATCACCCGCGCGGCGAAAAGCGCGGGGCTGAGTTACAAGGCGGCGTGGGATGCCATCGACGAGCTGAACAACCTCGCACAAAAACCGCTGGTGGAGCGCAGCGTCGGCGGTAAGGGCGGCGGTGGCGCCAGACTTTCCAGTGAAGGTGAGCGCGTATTGCGCCTTTATCAAAAGCTCCAAGCCTTGCAGGCCCAGGTACTGGAGGCCGCCGAGGAAGCCAGCGATCTGGACCTCCTCGGTCGGCTGATGCTCAGGACCAGCGCGCGTAATCAGTTGCATGGCAAGGTCCTGGCAATTGAAAGCCAGGGGCACAACGATCGAATCCGTCTTGAACTGGCCGAAGGCTTGACCCTCGATGCGCAGATCACGCACGACAGCACGGTGCGTCTGGAGCTGGAAACCGGCACTGAAGTCGTCGCATTGATCAAGGCAGGATGGCTGGAGTTGCTGGCTAATGATCACCAGGCAACACCTGGCAACAATATTCTGCACGGCACCATCGAAGCCATTCTCGATGCCCAGGACGGGCCCAGCGAAGTGCGCATCGGCCTGCCCAATGGCCAGACACTCTGCGCGCTGGCAGCACCGCTGCACTTGAAGGCACTTGGGCTGGCCCCTGACAAGCCGGTGCTGGTGCAGTTCGCGCCCTCCAACGTGTTGCTCGGGACACCGCTCTGAAACAAAAGCTTCATTAAGGCTCTTTAAGGTGGCTGCAAAAACCAGCAGGGAGCCTGATGTGAGCCTATTAGAAGAAGACCAGTCCACCGACCTCGAAAAAATGGTCGGTCTCAGCCGCCGCGGCTTCATCAGCGCCGGCGCCCTCTGCGGTGCGGCCATGTTTTTGGGGGGCAACCTGCTGAGCCGCAGCGTGCTGGCCGCGAGCGTCAGCGCCGGCACAAGCAAACTGTTGGGCTTTGACAGCATCCCTGCCGCCACCAGCGACGCCATCAGCCTGCCACCGGGTTACAAGTCTTCGGTGTTGATCAGTTGGGGCCAGCCGCTGCAAAAAGACGGTCCGGCGTTCGACCCCAGCGGCAACGGCACCGCGGAGCAGCAGGAAGTCCAGTTCGGCGACAACAACGACGGCATGAGCCTGTTCGAGTTTCCCGATGATAAAAACCGGGCGCTGATGGCAATCAACAACGAATACACCAACTACCGCTACCTCTACCCGCATGGCGGCATGCCGCAATCGGCCGAAGAAGTGCGCAAGGCGCTGGCCTGCGAAGGCGTGTCGGTGATTGAAGTGCAGCGCAAGAACGGTCAGTGGCAATTCGTCCAGGGCTCGCGCTACAACCGACGTATTCACGGCAACGCGCCGATCAGCCTCAGCGGCCCGGCCGCCGGCCACGAACTGCTTAAAACCAGCGCCGACCCTCACGGCAAAAATGTCCTCGGCACGTTCCAGAACTGCGCCAACGGCAAGACGCCATGGGGCACTTACCTGACTTGCGAAGAGAACTTCACCGACTGCTTCGGCAGCAGCAGTGCCGAGCAGAAATTCGACGCCGCGCAAAAGCGCTACGGCGCCGTGGCCGCCAGCAAAGAGATCAACTGGCACCCACACGACGATCGCTTCGACCTGGCGAAAAACCCCAACGAACTCAACCGTCACGGCTGGGTCGTGGAAATCGACCCGTTCGATCCGCAATCCACCCCGGTCAAACGCACCGCCCTGGGTCGCTTCAAACATGAAAACGCGGCCCTGGCCGAAACCCATGACGGCCGCGCCGTGGTGTACATGGGCGACGACGAACGTGGCGAGTTCATCTACAAATTCGTCAGCCGCGACAAGATCAACCACAAAAACCCCAAGGCCAACCGCGACCTGCTGGACCACGGCACCTTGTACGTGGCGCGTTTCGACGCGGGCGACGGCAACGCCGACCATCCGAAAGGCCAGGGCGAGTGGATTGAACTGAGCCACGGCAAAAACGGCATCGACGCCAGCAGTGGTTTTGCCGATCAGGCCGAAGTACTGATTCACGCGCGCCTCGCTGCCAGCGTGGTGAAAGCCACGCGCATGGACCGCCCGGAATGGATCGTCGTCAGCCCCAAGGATGGCCAGGTCTATTGCACGCTGACCAACAACGCCAAACGCGGCGAGGACGGTCAGCCGGTGGGCGGGCCGAACCCTCGTGAGAAAAACGTTTACGGACAGATTCTGCGCTGGCGCACTGACCGGGACGATCACGGCTCTAAAAGCTTTGCTTGGGACCTGTTTGTGGTCGCCGGCAACCCGGGCGTCCACGCAGGTACGCCGAAGGGCGGTTCCTCGAATATCACACCGCAGAACATGTTCAACAGCCCGGACGGTCTGGGCTTCGACAAGGCCGGACGTTTGTGGATTCTCACCGATGGCGATTCGAGCAACGCCGGTGACTTTGCCGGCATGGGTAACAATCAGATGCTGTGTGCCGACCCGGTAACCGGGGAAATACGCCGCTTCATGGTCGGGCCGATCGGCTGCGAGGTCACGGGGATCAGTTTTTCGCCGGATCAGAAAACGCTGTTCGTCGGGATTCAGCATCCGGGGGAAAACGGCGGATCGACATTCCCTGAGCACCTGCCTGACGGCAAGCCGCGGTCGTCGGTGATGGCGATTACGCGTGAAGATGGCGGAGTCGTCGGCGCCTGATCAGGCCTTATCGCGGGCAAGCCCGCTCCCACATGGGCCTGTGTTGTGCACACGATTTGTGCCACAAAGCAGATCCCTGTGGGAGCGGGCTTGCCCGCGATGGCGTCAGTCCAAACACCGCACATCTCAACCCACCCCCTAAAGAAGCCCCGTCTGCGCTACCATGCTTGGCCGGACGCGGCAGCCTGCTGCGCGCAGGAGTCAGCATGGCCCACCCGTTTGCAACCCTCACCCCAGACCTCGTGCTCGATGCCGTCGAAAGCATCGGCTTTCTCAGCGACGCGCGCATCCTGGCGCTCAACAGCTATGAGAACCGCGTCTATCAAGTCGGCATCGAAGACTCCGAGCCGCTGATCGCCAAGTTCTACCGTCCGCAGCGCTGGACCAACGAAGCGATTCTCGAAGAGCACCAGTTCACCTTCGAACTCGCCGAGTGCGATGTGCCGGTGGTCGCGCCGATGATTCACAACGGTGCCAGCCTGCACGAACACGCCGGTTTCCGCTTCACCCTGTTCCCCCGCCGTGGCGGCCGTGCGCCGGAGCCGGGCAACCTCGATCAGCTGTATCGCCTGGGCCAATTGCTCGGACGACTGCACGCGGTCGGTGCGACCAAGCCGTTCGAGCACCGTGAGGCGCTCGGGGTAAAAAACTTCGGTCATGATTCCCTGACCACCTTGCTCGAAGGCAATTTCATCCCCAAAAGCCTGCTGCCGGCCTACGAGTCCGTAGCCCGCGACCTGCTCAAGCGAGTCGAAGAGGTCTACAAGGCCACGCCGCACCAGAACATCCGCATGCACGGCGACTGCCATCCCGGCAACATGATGTGCCGCGACGAGATGTTCCACATCGTCGACCTCGACGACTGCCGCATGGGCCCGGCGGTACAAGACATCTGGATGATGCTGGCGGGTGATCGTCAGGAATGTCTCGGTCAGTTGTCGGAATTGATGGACGGCTACAACGAGTTTCATGACTTCGACCCGCGCGAATTGGCGCTGATCGAGCCGCTGCGGGCGTTGCGCCTGATGCATTACAGCGCCTGGCTCGCACGCCGCTGGGATGACCCGGCGTTCCCGCACAGTTTCCCGTGGTTCGGCAGTGAACGGTATTGGGGCGATCAGGTGTTGGCGTTGCGCGAGCAACTCGCTGCACTGAATGAAGAGCCACTTAAACTCTTCTGACTCACCCTGACCCCCTGTGGGAGCGAGCCTGCTCGCGATAGCGGTTGATCAATCAACATCGATGTCGACTGACTCGACGCTATCGCGAGCAGGCTCACTCCTACAGGTATTGTGTTCACAATTGCCCAACCTATTCAGGCAGGACATTCGCCGACAAATCTCCTTACAATCCCCCCTTTGTTAGCTGCCTAAGCAAGGATTCTGCATGCAAGCTGCCAACCCGCGTCGCGGGTACATCCTGGGCCTGAGTGCCTACATCATCTGGGGACTTTTCCCGATTTACTTCAAAGCCATCGCCTCGGTGCCGGCCGTAGAAATCATCATCCACCGCGTACTCTGGTCCGCGCTGTTCGGTACCTTGTTGCTGATGGTCTGGAAACACCCCGGCTGGTGGCGCGAGCTGCGCGAGAACCCTAAACGCCTGGCGATCCTGGCCCTGAGCGGCACGCTGATCGCCGCCAACTGGCTGACTTACGTCTGGTCGGTGAACAACGGACGGATGCTCGAAGCCAGCCTCGGTTACTACATCAACCCGCTGGTGAACGTGCTGCTGGGGATGTTGATTCTCGGTGAACGGCTACGGCGCATGCAGTGGCTGGCGGTAGCACTCGCCGCCATTGGCGTGGCGCAACAGGTGTGGCAGGTCGGCACTCTGCCGTGGGTGTCACTGGTGTTGGCACTGACCTTTGGTTTCTACGGATTGATCCGCAAGCAAGCACCGGTCAAGGCGTTGCCGGGGCTGGTGGTGGAAACCTGGATGCTGGTGCCGATTGCCATCGCCTGGTTGCTGTTCAATCAGACAGCTACCAGCGCGCAGCCTGAGTTCTGGACGACCTCCCAAGCCTGGTGGCTAGTGGCGGCAGGTCCCGTGACGCTGGTGCCGCTGGTGTGTTTCAACGCCGCCGCACGGCATTTGCCCTACACCACGCTGGGATTTCTCCAGTATGTGGCGCCGACATTGGTGCTGCTGCTGGCCGTCTTGCTGTTTGGTGAACAAATGTCGCCGAGCACCTTGGTGACGTTCATCTTTATCTGGACCGGCCTGGCGGTTTACACCGTCGATGCCGTGATCAGCATGCGCCGCCGTAGCTGATCAGAAAACGTACAAACCTCTGCAGGCCACGTTGTCCGTGGCCTGCATCATTCCTTCCCAAGGTTATCCACAGCGTGATCCCCGGCGTTTGTGTGCAACTTATTGAAACTGCTGGTTTTTTGATCAATTCCTGAAGAACCCCGGCCCGTGTGGCCTGGCGGGCTGTCTCTACAGGTTATCCACAGGCAGGTGCACGTATAACTTGGATAACCTGCTCAAACTTCGCTGCGCAGTACCAATTCCACCATCAGATCGTCGGCCAGGGTTTCCAGACGCGACTGCAATACGTCCAGAGACAAGGTCAGCGGCACCGCAAGAATCGCTTCGGCGTGGAACAGCGGCTCGCTGCTCATCGGCGCCGGGCGGACTTCAGTCACCAGACGCTCCAGGTTCACCCCTTGCTCGCTCAACAGACGGGTAATGTCGCGGACGATCCCCGGACGATCATTGCCCACCAGTTCCATGGCGATCGGTTTCCAGGTGCAGGATTGCTCGATGCTGCTTTCGGCGATCATTACGCGAATGCCTTGAGCTGACAGCGCCTTCAGGGCATCGACCAATTCATCGTAGGCCTCGGCCGGCACGCCCACGCGAAGAATTCCGGCGAACTGGCCGGCCATGCGCGACATGCGGCTCTCCAGCCAGTTGCCGCCGTGCTCGGCAATGCATTGGGCAATGCGCTCGACCTGCCCAGGCTTGTCCGGAGCGAAAACAGTGAGTACGAGGTGGTCCATGGCGCAGCCCTCTTTTGTTATAGAAACAGAAGTATAGGCAAGGCTTGATCCTGCGCTGAATCAACTGACGCCATCGCGAGCAGGCTCACTCCTACAGGTTCTGTGCTGTACCTGTGGGAGCGAGCTTGCTCGAGATTGGAGCGCCGCCGACAAACCTGCCGACCACAAATCGTGTACAAGTTTTTATATTTAACTGGAACAATCCGATAGTTTTTTGAGAACATCCCGTGCCCCGTCGTGACTGCAATGCGTCATGGGGTCGCAGAACGACGTAATTAGTCTAATTTTCACAACCGCAATTCATCATGTAGTATGCCGCAGCGCGCACTACATAACGTTGGATCGATGTCTGCCACAGGCACAGTCGCATCCCTGAAAGCCCTATCAGCAAGGCCTCAAAGCCGTTGATCGGTTCCATCCCAGCCGCCCGAAATGGCATGTACTGGTGGAAGGGGTTTGTGGTTTAAATAGCCCGAGGCTTCATTGTTAATTTGAAGAGCTGAAAAGCGAAATAGCTGAGCAGAGTGAGGCAAGCAATGACTGAACACGTTCAAGTCGGTGGCCTGCAGGTCGCCAAAGTCCTGTTCGACTTCGTGAACAACGAAGCCATTCCCGGTACCGGCCTCACCGCCGATAAGTTCTGGGCCGGTGCCGACAAGGTCATTCATGACCTGGCCCCGAAGAACAAAGCCCTACTCGCCAAACGCGATGATATCCAGGCTCGTATCGATGGCTGGCACCAATCCCGTGCCGGTCAACCACACGACGCCGTGGCCTATAAAGCCTTCTTGCAAGACATCGGTTATCTGCTGCCAGAAGCGGCCGATTTCCAGGTCACGACGCAAAACGTCGACGACGAAATCGCCCGCATGGCTGGCCCGCAACTCGTGGTGCCGGTCATGAATGCCCGTTTCGCACTCAATGCCTCGAACGCCCGCTGGGGTTCGCTGTATGACGCGCTCTACGGCACCGACGCCATCAGCGAAGCCAACGGCGCGGAAAAAGGCAAAGGCTACAACAAGGTTCGCGGCGACAAGGTTATCGCCTTCGCCCGCGCCTTCCTCGACGAAGCGGCGCCCTTGGCGGCCGGCTCCCATGTCGACTCCACCGGCTACAAGATCGTTGACGGCAAACTGGTCGTTGCCCTTAAAGGCGGCAGCAACAGCGGCCTGCGCAACGATGCCCAGCTGATCGGTTTCCATGGCGATGCCTCGGCACCGACTGCGATCCTGCTGAAAAACAACGGCCTGCACTTCGAAATCCAGATCGATGCCAGCACTCCGGTCGGCCAGACCGACGCTGCCGGCGTCAAAGACATCCTGATGGAAGCTGCGCTGACCACCATCATGGACTGCGAAGACTCCGTTGCCGCTGTCGATGCCGATGACAAAGTGGTGATCTACCGCAACTGGCTCGGCCTGATGAAGGGCGACCTGGCGGAAGAAGTCTCCAAGGGTGGCCAGACCTTTACCCGCACGATGAACGCCGACCGCACCTACACCGGTGTCGACGGCAAGGAACTGAGCCTGCACGGTCGTTCGCTGCTGTTCGTGCGCAACGTCGGTCACCTGATGACCATCGATGCGATTCTCGATAAAGACGGCAACGAAGTGCCGGAAGGCATTCTCGACGGCCTGATCACCAGCCTGGCGGCGATTCACAGCCTCAATGGCAACAGCTCGCGCAAGAACAGCCGTACCGGCTCGGTCTACATCGTCAAACCGAAGATGCACGGTCCGGAAGAAGCCGCGTTCACCAACGAGCTGTTCGGTCGCATCGAAGAAGTCCTGGGCCTGGCACGCAACACGCTGAAAGTCGGGATCATGGACGAGGAGCGCCGCACCACGGTCAACCTCAAGGCGTGCATCAAGGCAGCGAGCGAGCGTGTGGTGTTCATCAACACCGGTTTCCTCGACCGCACGGGCGATGAAATCCACACCTCCATGGAGGCCGGCCCGATGGTGCGCAAGGCCGACATGAAGGCCGAGAAGTGGATCGGCGCCTACGAGAACTGGAACGTCGATATCGGCTTGAGCACCGGCCTGCAAGGTCGCGCCCAGATCGGTAAAGGCATGTGGGCAATGCCCGACCTGATGGCGGCGATGCTCGAACAGAAAATCGCCCACCCGCTGGCCGGCGCCAACACTGCATGGGTTCCATCGCCGACCGCCGCTGCGTTGCACGCGCTGCATTACCACAAGGTCGACGTGTTCGCCCGTCAGGCCGAACTGGCCAAACGTGCGCGCGCTTCGGTGGACGACATCCTGACCATCCCGCTGGCCGTCAACCCGAACTGGACGCCAGAGCAGATCAAGAACGAACTGGACAACAACGCCCAGGGCATTCTCGGTTACGTGGTGCGCTGGATCGATCAGGGCGTGGGTTGCTCGAAAGTGCCGGACATCAACGACGTCGGCCTGATGGAAGACCGTGCGACGCTGCGTATTTCCAGCCAGCACATCGCCAACTGGCTGCGTCACGGCATCGTCACCGAAGCGCAAGTGATGGAAAGCCTCAAGCGCATGGCGCCGGTGGTTGATCGTCAGAACGCCAATGACGCGCTGTACCGTCCGCTGGCACCGAACTTCGACAGCAATATTGCCTTCCAGGCAGCGGTCGAATTGGTGGTCGAAGGCACCAAACAGCCGAACGGCTACACCGAGCCGGTTCTGCACCGTCGTCGTCGCGAGTTCAAGGCTGCCAACGGCCTGTAACTGAACCCTGACGCCGGACAAAAAAAGGCCCTGATCGAAAGATCAGGGCCTTTTTGTTTCAATCCGGTACATCCATTTCCAATCCCAACTCATGCTTGACCAGCTCCAACAGCTTGCCGGTATCGACAGGTTTGAGCAGGAAGTCGACCACGCTCAAGTGCATCGCGGCGATTGCATCTTTTACGTCGGCGTCACCGGAAACGATGATGAACGGCATTGCCGCCCGAACCGATTCACGAACCTGGCGGATCAGGTCCAGGCCATCGACATGCCCCATGCGCAGGTCGGTAATCACCAAACCGATCGAAGGCTTCTCTTCCAGCATCTTGAGGGCGGTTTCGCCACTGGCAGCAATCATGCAGCGGACGCCATTGAGTCCGAGAATCTCCGAAAGCAACTCTCGCGCGTCCTTGTCGTCATCGACGATCAGTACTCGCTGTGGTGGCAAATCGGGTTCGAGCATGACTGCACTCAGCGCCTCGCGCTCGGCGTCACTCAAAATATCGTGGTCGGACATGGCTTTCTCTACGGTTTCAATTCAATCCCCTAGCACAATCGTCAGACATCGCTAAGCAGACCTTCAATGTGCACTTCGTCGGAAACTATTCCTATAGCCAATGTAGGGGGTTTTTCCCGTATTTGCGTCAGACATTTCCTAACTTCCGACACTCGCACGCCCTACCTAGACTTACGTCCAATGGGCACCCTACGCGCAGGGGCCGACCATGACGGAGTCACCCGACCACAACAATTCAAAAAAAAGACTGCGGTAATAGGTTATGAGTAAAGCGGACGCCTTCACCCAGGCAGGGAAAACCGCGGTGTTGCAGAACATCCAGGGCACCTTGCAATTTCTCCAGCGCTTCCCGCCCTTCAATCAAATGGAACACGCTCACCTGGCGTACCTGGTTGAACAATGTCAGCTACGTTTTTATGCCCCGGGCGAAAGCATCATCAAACCCGCCGACGGGCCGGTCGAGCATTTCTACATCGTCAAGCAAGGCCGGGTCGTGGGTGAGCGCCCGCACACGGCCAAGGGTGGGACCGAGACTACGTTTGAAATCACCACCGGCGAGTGCTTCCCCCTCGCGGCGCTGCTGGGTGAGCGTGCGACCCGCACCGAACACCTGGCCGCCGAAGACACCTTTTGCCTGCAGCTGAACAAGCTGGCGTTCATCAAACTGTTCGCGCTGTCCAACGCCTTCCGCGACTTTGCCCTGCGCGGCGTCAGCAGCCTGCTCGATCAGGTCAACCAGCAAGTCCAGCAAAAGGCCGTGGAAACCCTCGGCACTCAATACTCGCTGAACACACGCCTGGGCGAACTGGCCATGCGTCACCCGGTAACCTGCAGCTGCGCCACCCCGTTGCGTGAAGCCGTGAGCCTGATGCATGAGCAACAGGTCGGCAGCATCGTGATCGTCGACGAGCATAAAGCGCCGCTGGGGATTTTCACCTTGCGCGACCTGCGTCATGTGGTGGCCGACGGCATCAATGATTTCAACGAGGCCATCGAGCACCACATGACCCGCGCGCCGTTTTTCCTGACGCCGGACCACAGCGCCTTCGATGCGGCGATCGCCATGACCGAACGGCACATCGCCCACGTCTGCCTGGTGAAGGACCATCGTCTGTGCGGCGTGGTGTCCGAGCGGGATCTGTTTTCCCTGCAACGGGTGGACCTCGTGCACTTGGCACGGACCATTCGCAGTGCGCAGAAAGTGGAAAACCTGGTGGCGCTGCGCGGCGAGATCGGCCAACTGGTCGAACGCATGCTGGCGCACGGCGCGTCGTCGACCCAGATCACTCACATCATCACCCTGCTCAACGACCATACCGTGTGCCGGGTGATCGAACTGACCCTCGCCGAAAAAGGCGACCCTGGCGTGCCGTTCAGTTGGCTGTGCTTCGGCAGTGAAGGCCGCCGCGAACAGACGCTACACACCGATCAGGACAACGGCATCCTGTTCGAAGCCCGGGACGCGGCTCATGCGGCGGAGATTCGTGGCAAGTTGCTGCCCATCGCCCAGCAGATCAACCAAAGCCTGGCGCTGTGTGGCTTCACGCTGTGCAAAGGCAACATCATGGCCGGCAACCCCGAGTTGTGTTTGTCGCGTGCTGAATGGGCGCGGCGTTTTGCAGCCTTTATCCGCGAGGCGACACCGGAGAACCTGCTGGGATCGAGCATTTATTTCGACCTGCGCGTGGTCTGGGGCGATGAGCAAGGTTGCGAGCAGTTGCGCAAAGGGATTCTCGATCAGGTCGGCGACAATCGATTGTTCCAGCGAATGATGGCCGAGAATGCGTTGCGCAACCGGCCGCCGGTAGGACGTTTCCGCGAGTTTGTGCTGGCGCGCAAGAATGGCGAAAAAGCCACGCTGGATTTGAAAGTCCAGGGGCTGACGCCCTTCGTTGATGCCGCCCGACTGCTGGCATTGGCCCACGGAATCGAAGCGAACAATACCCTGGAGCGTTTTCGTCAATTGGTCGCCAAGGAAGTGATCGAACGACTGGACGGCGCGGCCTATGAAGAGGCCTACCACTTCATCCAGCAAACCCGTATGCAACAGCATCAGCTGCAAACCCGGGAGAACTTGCCCTACTCCAACCGGGTCGATCCGGACAGCCTCAATCATCTGGATCGGCGGATCCTGCGTGAATCCCTGCGTCAGGCTCAACGCCTGCAAAGCAGCCTGGCCCTGCGGTATCAGCTATGAGCCTGTTTTCATGGCTGCGTCCGGCGGGTCCAAGCCTTCCCGGAGAACTCCAGCAACGTCTGCAACGGTTGCCTTCGGCCCCGGAGCTGAGTGAATGCAGCCTGCGCGAGCAACGCTGGGTAGTGCTGGATCTGGAAACCACCGGGCTGAACCTGAACAGGGATCGAGTGCTGTCCATCGGTGCAGTGGTGATTGAGGACGGGGCGATTGATTTCAGCCAGCAGTTCGAACGCACGCTGCAATGCGCCGACCTGAAACTGGCCCCCAGCGTGTTGATTCATGGCCTGGGGCCCAGCGCGATTGCCGCTGGCAGCGATCCGGCGCAGGCGCTGCTCGATTTCATGGAGTTTGTCGGTGACAGTCCGGTGCTGGCATTTCATGCACCCTTCGATCAACACATGCTCGGGCGCGCGCTCAAAGACCACCTGGGCTACAAGTTGCAACATCCGTTTCTGGATGTGGCGGACATCGCACCGCTGCTGTGTCCTCAGGCGCACATTCGCGACGCCGGGCTGGATAACTGGATCGACTGGTTCAAGCTTGAAGTCTTCGAACGCCACAACGCCAGTGCCGATGCGCTGGCCACTGCCGAGTTGGCGTTGATTCTGTTCAGCCGCGCACGGCAGCAGCAGATTCACAGCCCGCTGAATTTGCAGCAGCGGGTGAATCAGTGGAAACGCCGGCAGCGCGCACCGTCGTTCTGATATCCCGTCCCCCGGTAGGAGCTGTCGAGTGAAACGAGGCTGCGATCTTTTGACTTTTATTTTTTAAAAACAAGATCAAAAGATCGCAGCCTCGTTTCACTCGACAGCTCCTACACAGCTCCTGCACAAATCCTACGGGCTTCTCCCACCTGACCTGACCAGTGGCCAATTGCTTACCTTCCTCGCCTCTGCCACAATCGCGAATAATTCTCGTTAGTTAATACTTCCCAATCGGTGATGCCGCGTGTCGTCAGTCCAAAGCCCTCAGAGTGAGCTCGTTGGTGCGTTATATCGCGACCATCGCGGTTGGCTCTTGGCCTGGCTACGACGCAACGTGGCCTGTCCGCAACGGGCCGAAGACCTGAGTCAGGACACCTTCGTGCGGTTGCTGGGCCGCGACGAGCTGAAGGAACCTCGCGAACCACGGGCGTTTCTGGTGGCGATCGCCAAAGGCTTGCTGTTCGACTATTTCCGCCGCGCAGCGCTGGAACAGGCCTACCTCACCGAATTGATGCTGATCCCCGAAGGCGAACAACCGTCAGTGGAAGAACAGCTGTTGATTCTCGAAGACCTGAAAAACATCGACCGCCTGCTCGGCAAACTGTCGAGCAAGGCGCGGGCAGCGTTTCTGTTTAACCGTCTCGACGGCCTTGGCCATGCCGACATCGCCGAACGCCTGGGCGTGTCGGTGCCTCGGGTTCGCCAGTACCTGGCCCAAGGCATTCGTCAGTGCTACATCGCGTTGTACGGTGAACCGGTATGAATCCGGTCAGTTCCAAACCGGTGTCCGCCCATGTGCTGGACGCGGCGATTGCCTGGCAATTGTCCCTCGATTCCGGCAACCCGGTGGAGCGCGAAGAATTCGCCAAATGGCACGCTGCCCACGAAGAACATGCTCGTGCCTGGCACCAACTGGGCATGCTCGACCAGCGTTTCAGCGTCGCCAGCGGCCCGGCCCGCACGGCACTGTTGCAGTCGCGCGAAAGCATTCGCCGCCGGGTGCGCAAACTGGGCAGCGGCGTGGCCAGCCTTGTTGCAGTGATCGGATTGGCGCTATTCGCCGGTGATCGTTTTCTGCCCATCGACTATTGGCTGGCCGACCAACGCACCGCCACCGGCGAGCAACGCACCCTGCGACTGACTGACGGCACGCTGATCAACCTCAACACCCACAGCGCCATCGACGTGCGCTTCGATGAAAAGGAGCGGCTGATCGTCCTTCAGGAAGGGGAAATTCTCGTCGAGACCGGTCATGGTGATGCCCGGCCATTTATCGTCGAGACCCGCGAAGGCAGCCTGCGCGCACTCGGCACCCGCTTCCTCGTCCGGCGCGAAGACGACGGCACGCGCCTGAGCGTGTTGCAGTCAGCGGTGGCCGCGCATCCGCAATCAAGTCCTGAAGAACAGATTCTGCATGAAGGCCAGCAAGTGCTGATGCGCGGCAATGGCCTGGGACCGATCACCACGCTCAACCTCGGCGCCGATGCCTGGACCCGCGGCATGCTGGTGGTGGACAACGCGCGACTGGAAGATCTGGTGCATGAACTCGCCCGCTACCGTCGCGGGCACCTGGGGATTGCGCCCGAGATCGCCGACCTGCGAATCACCGGCAGCTTCCCGCTGCACGACACCGACAAGGCCCTCAACGCGCTGCTGCCGACCTTGCCGGTGCAGATCGAACAGCACACGCCGTGGTGGGTGACGGTGGCGAAGGTTCAAACCAACCCCTGAGGATCGTTCCCACGCTCTGCGTGGGAATGCAGCCCGTGACGCTCCGCGTCACATGCCGAAGCGGACGCAGAGCGTCCATGGATGCATTCCCACGCAGAGCGTGGGAACGATCATGTTATGTGTAACGGCTCGCTATCTAAATACAAATTATTTTCATCCAGCCCTATCACTTTTGGAATCTCGTGCGGCACCTAGGCAATTGAGAAATATTTCCATTCAGGAGCCGCTGTATGTCCCGTTCGCTCGACACCCTGTTGCGTCCCAGCTTGCTGGCAGTCGCCATTGCCTTTTGTGCCCCTCTGGCCAGCAGCCCGCTGATCGCCGCTGAACAGGCGTCCAGCGTTCGCGCCTACGACCTGCCGGCCGCGCCATTGGCCAGCACCCTGAATCAGATCGCCAGCCAGGCCGGCCTGGCGCTGTCGTTGAATCCGTCGTTGGCGGCGGGCAAGACCTCGGCACCGGTGAAGGGTCAGTTCGACGCTGCCGGCGCGCTGCGTGAAGCCTTGCGTGGCAGCGGTCTGCAACTGGAACAAAGCAGCGCTGGCACCTACAGTCTGGTCGCCATTCCCGAGGGCGTGCTGGCCCTGCCGGAAACCGCCGTCATCGGCGTCGAAAATACCGAAAGTGCCTGGGGGCCGGTCGACGGCTACCTGGCGACCCGCACCGCCGCTGGCACCAAGACCGACACCGCGCTGGTCGAAGCGCCGCGCTCGATTTCGATTGCCACCCGCCAGCAGATGGACGATCGCAACGTGCAGAACCTCGATGATGCCGTGCGCTACATGCCCGGCATCGTCGCCAGCAGCTACGGCAGTGACACCCGCGCCGACTGGTTGCGCGTGCGCGGTTTCGAACCGACCCAGTTCCTGGACGGCTTGCCGCTGCCCAAAGGCGTGTATGCCAACCCGAAACAGGAAACCTGGAACCTCGAGCGCCTCGCCCTGCTGCGTGGCCCGGCTTCATCGGTGTACGGCCAGACCCCGCCGGGCGGCCTGCTGGACATGATCAGTCGTCGTCCCACTGCGCAAGACAGCCATGAGATCGAGCTGCAATACGGCAGCGACAACCAGCGCCAGATCAACTTCGCCAGCACCGGCAAGATCGACGACGCAGGCCAGTTTCTCTACAGCCTGAGCGGTGTGGTGCGCGACAGCGGCACACAGATCGACCACGTCGACAACAAGCGCTACAACATTGCGCCAAGCCTGACCTGGAACATCGACGACGACACCTCGTTCACCCTGCTCACGCAATTCACCCGCGACGATACCGGTATCACCAGCCAGTTCCTGCCGGTGCAGGGCACCAAGATCGACATGCCGTTTGGCAAGGTGTCCCATCACAAGAACCTGGGCGATCCGGATTGGGAATTCTACGACCGCACCTATTACGCGCTGGGTTATGCGTTTGAGCATCGCCTGAACGATGTCTGGCAATTCAGGCAGAACCTGCGTTACACCAAATCGGACCTGTCGTTCCAGGCTCTCACGGTCGGCTCTTACCCGTTTACGCAGGTGGATAACCAAGGAAACGTCGGGCGCACCAGCACCACCGTCGACGAAGACATCAGCCAGTTCGCCGTGGATAACAACTTCCAGGCTGACTTCGCCACCGGCGATGTGCGCCACACCCTGCTGCTCGGTCTCGACCACCAGCGCAGCAACACCAACTACACCTCGATTTTCGGTGACGGGCTGACCACCAACGTCAACAACCCGATCTATGGCCAGCCCATCGTTCGTCCGCCGCGCTCCTCCGCGTTCTACGACTACGACCAAAAAACCCACCAGACCGGCGTGTACGTGCAGGACCAGATGGCCCTCGATCAATGGCGCCTGACCCTCGGCGGCCGTGAAGACTGGGTGCACACCGGCACAACATTCTTCAACAAGGGCGATGCCACCAACACCGAGCGCGACAAGGCGTTCAGCGGCAACGCGGCGCTCAGCTATGTGTTTGATTCGGGGTTTGTGCCGTACCTGTCCTATGCCGAATCCTTCCAGCCAACCACCGGCGCCCTGGCCTCGGCCACCGAATCGTTCAAGCCAACCGAAGGCAAGCAGTGGGAGCTGGGCGTGAAATACCAGCCGCCGGGCAGTAAAACCCTGCTCAGCGCGGCGGTGTATGACCTGACCCAGAAAAACGTTTCCGTCACCACCACCGTCGGCTCCACGCCGATCACCAGCCAGACCGGCGAAGTGAAGGTCAAGGGCCTGGAACTGGAAGCGGTGTCCGACGTGACCGACAACCTGAAAATCATCGCCGCCTACACCCTGGCCAAGTCCGAAGTACAAAAAGGCGATTTCAAAGGCAATCGCCTGCAACTGATACCTAACCAGCAAGCGTCGCTGTGGGCCGATTACACCTGGCACAACGGCGTGCTCGACGGCTTCGGCCTCGGCGCCGGCGCCCGCTATACCGGCAACACGTATGGCGACCAGGCCAACACCTTTCTGGGCAAGGCCGACGCCTACACCGTGTTCGACGCGGCGGTGCATTACGACCTCGGTCGTCTGGACAACAGCCTGAAAGGCGCATCGCTGGCTCTCAACGCG
The DNA here is from genome assembly GCF_024809425.1 of Pseudomonas sp. JAI111. Lineage (NCBI taxonomy): Bacteria > Pseudomonadati > Pseudomonadota > Gammaproteobacteria > Pseudomonadales > Pseudomonadaceae > Pseudomonas > Pseudomonas sp. JAI111. The sequence goes on from NZ_JANUCB010000003.1 coordinate 114,520, forward strand.
ACCAACCTGTTGGACAAGGACTACATCTCCACCTGCGACAGTTTCTACTGCTACTACGGCGACCAGCGCAGTGTCGTCGCCAGTGCGACTTACAAGTGGTAATGGCCTGATTTGTCACGCCCAAGACCGAGCCGTCCAACAAGGACGGCTTTGGTATTTCTGAAGGCTATGAGATGAAAAGCAAAACGATTCGACGCTGGTCCTGCGTCCACACCTGGACCAGCCTGATCTGCACGGTATTTCTGCTGATGCTGGCGCTGACCGGCCTGCCGTTGATCTTTCACCATGAGATCGACCACCTGCTGGGCGATGCTGCGCAGTTGAAGCAGATGCCGGCAGACACGCCGCAGCTGAATTTGCAGCAGTTGGTGCTGGCGGCTGAAAAACATCGCCCTGGCGACGTCCTGCAATATTTCGGCTTTGACGAAGACGAGCCCAACGCTGCAATCACCATCATGGCAGCCACTGCCGGCACCGAGCCGAACTCGTCGCACACCTTCATGCTCGACGCCCGTACCGGTGAAGCGCTGGAGATGCCGTCGGCCAATGGCGGTTTCATGATGGTGATGTTGCGCCTGCACGTGGACATGTTTGCCGGGCTGCCGGGCAAGTTACTGCTGGCGTTCATGGGATTGATGTTTGTCGCGGCCATTGTTTCCGGAACGGTGCTGTACCTGCCGTTCATGCGCCGCTTGAAATTCGCCACCGTGCGCCAGGACAAGTCGACTCGCCTGCGCTGGCTCGACCTGCACAACCTGATCGGCGTGGTCACCCTGACGTGGGCGTTGGTCGTGGGTGTGACCGGGGTGATCAGTGCCTGCGCCGACCTGCTGATCGCCGCCTGGCGCAACGACAGCCTGAGTGCGATGGTCGCGCCGTATCGGGACGCGCCGCCGCTGACGCAATTGGCCCCCGCGACCCGTTTGCTCGACATCGCCAAGGAAGTCGCACCGGGCATGACGCCTGATTTCATCGCCTTCCCCGGCACCCGATTTTCCAGCGAGCACCATTACGCGGTGTTCATGAAAGGCAGCACCCAGCTGACATCGCACCTGCTGACCCCGGTGCTGATCGACGCCAGCACCCTGCAAGTCACGGCAGTGGCCGAACGACCGTGGTACATGGACGCCATGGGCATGTCGCAACCGCTGCATTTCGGTGATTACGGCGGCATGCCGATGAAAATCCTCTGGGCGACCCTGGATGTGCTGACAATTATTGTCCTGGGCAGCGGGGTTTATCTGTGGGTGGTGCGGCGCAAGACGGCGAAACCGGTGGTGAAATACGCGCAGGCTCAATCATGAGGCCAAGGCAGTCGAACTTCTGGAAGGTGTTTGCCACACCCACCGTCATCGCCCTGCTCAGCGCCGCGGGGTTATTCGCCGCGCTGCTGGGGGATGGCGTGTGGGACGCCTTGAGCTGGCTTGGCCTGGGCATCCCCGCTGTCCTCGCCCTGCGCGGCCTGCTGCAACGCCGCTGATCCTTGTGGGAGCGAGCTTGCTCGCGATGAGGCCTTCACATTCAGCATCGATGTTGAATGGAATTCCGCCATCGCGAGCAAGCTCGCTCCCACAGTCGGTATAAACCCTTCGGTCATACGACGACATCATTCCCCCGCCCGTCGCCTGAACCCGCAAATTCTTTGACATATTTATTGACAGTTTCGCCCTTGCACTTCTATAAAGGCGCATGTTGTACGACAACCTACAACAAACCTTGTTTAACACCAAAATCCAAAAATAATCATGGTGAAGCAATGAAAGTCAAAGGCATCCGCTGGTGGATGGTCGGCCTGGTGACAGCCGGCCTGATGGTCAACTACCTGGCTCGCAATACCCTCTCAGTGGCCGCTCCGACCCTGATGAGCGAAATGAACATCTCCACCGAGCAGTACTCGCACATCGTGGTTGCATGGCAAGTTTGCTATGCGCTGATGCAACCGGTGGCGGGCTACATCATCGATGCCATCGGCACCAAAATGGGCTTTGCGATCTTCGCCTTCGCCTGGTCGATTGCCTGTGCGGCAGCGGCAATGGCGTCAGGCTGGCAAGGGCTGGCATTCGTTCGGGGCCTGTTGGGCCTGACGGAAGCGGCCGGTTTGCCGGCAGCGGTCAAAGCCTCGACCGAATGGTTTCCGGCCAAGGAGCGTTCGGTCGCGATTGGCTGGTTCAACATCGGCTCCTCGATCGGCGCACTGCTGGCGCCGCCGCTGGTGGTTTGGGCGATTCTGCACAGTGGCTGGGAACTGGCATTCCTGATCGTCGGGGGGCTGGGCATTGTCTGGAGCTTCCTCTGGCTGATCCTCTACAAACATCCACGCGATCAAAAACGCCTGAGCGATGAAGAACGCGATTACATCCTCAGCGGCCAGGAAGATCACTTCAAAGACCCCACCACGAAAAAGGGCAGCTGGAAGAAGATCATCGGCAGCCGCAACTTCTACGCCATCGCCAGTGCGCGGATGCTCTCAGAGCCCGCCTGGCAGACGTTCAACGCCTGGATCCCGCTGTACCTGATGACCGAACGGCACATGAACATCAAAGAGATCGCGATGTTCGCCTGGCTGCCGTTTCTGGCCGCCGACCTTGGCTGCGTCCTTGGCGGTTACCTGAGCCCGTTGTTCCACAAGCACTGCAAAGTATCGTTGTTCACCTCGCGCAAAATGGTCCTGCTGTTCGGTGCCTCGTGCATGATCGGCCCGGCCTGCATCGGCCTGGTGGCCAGCCCCTACACCGCGATCGCGCTGCTGTGCGTCGGCGGCTTCGCTCACCAGACATTGTCCGGCGCGCTGTATGCGATCACCTCCGACTCGTTCGGCAAGAATGAAGTGGCCACCGCCACCGGCATGGGCGGGATGTTCGGCTACCTGGGCGCTGCGGCCTTCACCATGGTGTTCGGCGTCATGGTGACCAAGATCGGTTACAGCCCACTCTTCGTGGTGCTGGCGATTTTCGACATCGTGGCCGCGTTCATCGTCTGGACCGTCGCCCGCGAACTGAAGCCACAGCAGACTGCTTCGGGTCCACAAGCCACCTTGCAACCGGCAACCTGAACATAACCCTGTGTGGGAGCAAGCCTGCTCGCGATAGCGGTGTATCAGTCGACATTTCTGTTGCCTGTCATACCGCCATCGCGAGCAGGCTCACTCCCACAGGGATTTTGTGTTCGCTGCTCATCTTGAGCTATCGCTTTAACGCGCTATGCTGCCCGGCACTGCCCCACACCGAGATGCTGCCATGTCCGCCCCCAGCATGACCCTGTTCCACAATTCCTTATCGCCCTTCGTTCGCAAAGTCATGGTGCTGCTGCACGAAACCGGTCAGACCGACCGCGTGGCGTTGCAAGACTGCGTGCTGACACCGGTGAGCCCGGATCCGGCCCTCAATGAAGACAACCCGCTGGGCAAGATTCCGGCCCTGCGTCTGGCCGACGGCAACGTCATCCATGACAGCCGGGTCATCCTCGATTACCTCGATCACCAACACGTCGGCAATCCGCTGATTCCTCGCGACGGATCGGCCCGCTGGCGGCGCCTGACCCTGGCCTCCATGGCCGACGGGATCATGGACGCTTCGGTGATGGTTCGTTACGAAGTCGCCCTGCGCCCGCCGGAGAAACACTGGGATGCGTGGCTCGATGGCCAGCGCGACAAGATCAGGCGTGCCTTGGCATTGCTGGAGAAAGAGGCGATTGCCGAACTGACCAGCCATTTCGATGTGGCGGCAATCAGCGTGGCGTGTGCGTTGGGTTACCTCGACTTGCGCCACCCGGACCTGGCGTGGCGCGAGACGAATCCGCAGTTGGCGGCCTGGTATTTTGAGGTGAGTCAGCGGCCTTCGATGTTGGCGACGATGCCGAAGGTTTAGAGCTTCACTGGCTGTCCTGCCTCAGCAGTCGGGTTTGTCGGCTGTGAAACGTCGTGCCGGATTGACCGCTGCGCCGAATTCACGCAAGGCCTTGGCGCCGATCAACAGTGGATAATTGAAGCTGCTGCGGTCGGTGAGGTTGACCTCGACGGTGCGCTTGACGTTGCCCAGGCAAAGTTCGAGATCGACCACTGGACGCTTGGTCGGTGCGCTCACGTTCGCGTCATCGTCTTCTTCTTCGGAGCGGGTCTTGATCTTGCTGATCCGCGCGACTTTGTGTTCGTAGACCTTGTTGCTCGCGTCTTTGGTGGCGAGGCGAAAACGCACCCACTCTTCGCCGTCGCGAGTGAAGGTTTCGATGTCCTTGGCCGACAGCGAGGCGGTCAGGGCGCCGGTGTCCATCTTGGCCTTTAAGACCTGGCCACCGATTTCCGGCAGCGCAATGTATTCGTAGCGCCCGTACAGGGTCGGCTCAGCGGCCAGGACTGGCAGGGCCACGAGGGAAAGCAGTGCTAGGAGGGATTTCACGTATTGGGCATCCATAAGGAGTGGGCAGCGGGATTTTAGACCTTGATTGGATAGATCGTTCCCACGCGCTGCGGGGAATGATTTGTGTAGCCAGACTAAAGGTTCAAAGGTGAAACATTCGTCACCGCCGATTTGGCCTGACGCCCGAAGCTGCATATCATGGCGCGCCCAAATGCTTACAAGAGTCTCTTATGCGCCGCCTGCTCACCGGCTGTTTCGTTACCTTGCTGCTGTTGCTCAACACCCTGGTCCTGTTCGGACCGCTGATGGTGTTCGCACTGCTCAAACTGGTCCTGCCCGGGCGCTTTCGCGACTATGCCTCATGGGCAGTGATGTGGATCGCCGAGACCTGGGCCGAAATCGACAAGCTGATCTTCCGCCTGTGCATCCCCACCCAATGGGACATCAGGGGTGGCGATGAGCTGCGCCGCGATACGTCATATCTGGTGATCAGTAACCATCAATCCTGGGTCGATATCCCGGCGCTGATCCAGACCCTCAACCGGCGTACGCCGTTCTTCAAGTTCTTCCTCAAGAAAGAGCTGATCTGGGTACCGTTCCTGGGGCTGGCGTGGTGGGCGCTGGATTATCCGTTCATGAAGCGCTACAGCAAGGCGTTTCTGGCGAAAAACCCGGAGCTGGCCGGCAAGGACCTGGAGATCACCAAACAAGCCTGCGAGCTGTACAAGCGCCAGCCAGTGACGGTGGTCAATTATCTGGAAGGCACCCGCTACACCGCAGCGAAAAGCACCCAGCAGCAATCACCGTTCACCCATTTGCTCAAGCCCAAGGCGGGCGGCGTGGCGTTTGTGCTGGCAGCGATGGGCGAACAGCTGGACGCCATTCTTGATGTGACGGTGGTGTATCCGCAGCAAAAGATTCCGGGTTTCTGGGACTTGATCAGTGGCAACGTGCCGCGGGTCATCATCGACATCAAGACCCGCGAACTCGACCCGGCACTGTGGCAGGGCGATTACGAGAACGACCCGGTGTTTCGCCAGACGATCCAGAATTGGGTCAACCACCTCTGGATCGAAAAGGATCGGCGCATCGACGCTTTGCGCGCCGAGAACCGTTAGATCAGATGCCGGAGCCGGCGCCCCAGATCCCGCCCAGACTGTTCAGCAGCGAACCGCCTACGCCCTGCTGACCGAAGTATTGCAACAGCACCGGGGCAAACTGGCCGATCATGCCGGCGTCCATCCCCAATGCGCTGAACGCGCTACTCAAATCCGTGGTGTTCTTCACGGAGCCCAAGGCGTTGCCCAGACCGGCCGCGTTGCCGGAAGACCCGAGCAAACCTGCCAGCGCACCCAGCTCACCGCCGCCGGACAATATGTCGATCCCCGGAACGCTTTTGGCAAGTTCCGAGTAATCGGTGGAGCTCAGTTGATTTTTTGCCAGCCCCAGCATCGCCCCGGCGCCCCCAATGGCTTGTTCTGGCGTGACATTCAATTCGCTGAGAGCACTCAGCAGGTCAGCCGTTTGTGGAGTCTGCGCGGCTGAGGCTGCGGTGTTATCACCCTTCATACCGGAAATGGCACTGGCCGCATCACTGAGGTTGAACTGAGCAAAGACCGGGCTGGCGGCCAGAGTCATCAGCGAAACCAATGCAAAACCGCGTGAAATCTTCATCCAGACATCCTCTTGTGCCAAGAAAACCGCCCGGCAAGCGGGCGGCGAAAAACTGCCTGTTTGACTGGCATCCCGGGGGATTGTTCCCAGTCCTGGCGAGCGTCTGACGAACCGTTAAAAAAGAATGTTTCGTCGCTGCATCCAGTATGACCCTGCCCACGTATATCAAGCACGGACAGACACTCCTGGCCGATTCTCCCCACAAAGGATCATCACCATGAAACGCACTTCGATCAAAACACCCCTGATTGCCAGCCTGCTGACCTTCGCCCTTGGCGGGGCACTCGCACTGAACACCGTGCAAGCCGCAGACATGAGCCACGATTCAGTCATCGTCGGTGGCCAGAGCATGATGCCGGGCAAGGACATCATCGATAATGCCGTCAACTCCGCCGACCACACCACGCTGGTGGCCGCCGTCAAAGCCGCAGGCCTGGTCGATACCCTCAAGGGCAAAGGCCCGTTCACCGTATTCGCGCCGGTCAACTCGGCGTTCGCAGCGCTGCCTGCCGGCACCGTCGATACTCTGCTCAAGCCCGCCAACAAGGCAACCCTGACTCACGTTCTCACCTATCACGTCGTCGCCGGAAAACTCGACATGATGACCCTCGCCGAGAAGATCAAGGCCGGTGGCGGCAAAGCCGAGCTGACCACCGTCGCCGGCGGCAAACTGTGGGCGATGATGAACGGCCCGCACAACATCACCATCAAGGATGAAAAAGGTGACGTCGCCGACATCACCACCTATGACGTGTATCAATCCAACGGCGTGATTCAGGTCATCGACAAAGTGCTGATGCCAAAAAGCTGAGCCCAACCGCCGACCTTGAACATCAGGGTCGGCGGTTTCCCGAGGTGTCTGCCGTGAATGGAACAACTGCGCGCCGTCAACTAACCTCTGCCTGCAACAAGAACCATGCGCAGTCCGCGCCGATTGTCCGGAGAATCACTATTTCCACCGCCGACACCGATCAACTCAGGCAACTCCTGGCCCAGTGTTCACTGGGTGACCGTCGCGCGTTCGAGACGCTTTACCGTAGCGTCGGCCCACGCTTGCACGGTGTTGCCCTGCGTTTCATGGGGCGTGCGGATCTGGCCGAAGAAGTGCTGCAGGAAAGCTTCGTGCGCATCTGGAACAATGCCTCGCGCTATGAGGCGCACCTGTCCGCGCCGTTGACCTGGATGATCAACATCACCCGCAACCAGGCCATCGACCAGTTACGCAAACACCGTGACCGGCCATTGAGCGAACTCGAAGAACAAGCGCTGGTGGATGAAAGCCCGTCGGCCCACGAACAGTTAGCCAGCGCACGTGAAGCCGGTGCTTTGAAGCGCTGCCTGGAAAGCCTCGAAGGCATGCAGCGCCAATCGATCACTGTCGCTTACTTCCAGGGTTTGTCCTGCTCTGAGCTTGCCGAACATCTGGCCGCGCCGCTGGGCTCGGTGAAATCCTGGATCCGCCGCGGTATGGAGCGACTGCGCAGGTGCCTTGAATCATGAACTATCAAACTCCGACCCTGCGCCGCGCCCTCGCCGCCGATTACGCCATCGGCTTGATGCCTGCCGCCGCTCGTCGGCGTTTCGAACAGTTATTGCTGGAGGATGCGGCATTGCGCGTGGAACTGGCGCAATGGCAGGAAAGCCTCGCCAGTCTGACCGACGCGTTGCCAGAGCAGCCGGTGCCAGATCGCGTTTGGAAAGGCATCACCGCGAGAATCGAACCGCAGGTGCTTCATGTGCCAGAGAAGCGTCCGTTCTGGAACTGGCTGCGGGTGACGGCGGCAGTGTGTTCGCTGGTGATTGCCGTGACGCTGGGCGTGATCTACAACCGTGACAGCGCGCGTTACAGCGCCACGTTGCTGACCGCCGACGCACAGCCTGCGCTGAAGGTCGAAGCCCACAAGAACTACCTGAACGTCGAACCGCTCACCCTCGCCGCCGTCGAACCGGGGCGCAGTCTGGAGCTGTGGGCAATTGCGGATGGAAAACCCGTTTCCCTCGGCGTGATTCCGGCTGACGGCAAAGGTCGCGTAGCGCTGAACGATGCGCAGAAAGCGTTGATCGCCAAACCGATTACGTTGGCGGTGAGTCTTGAGCCCAAAGGGGGTTCGCCGACGGGGCAACCGACAGGACCCGTTCTATATCAAGGAGCGTTGGTGGTCCTCTAATGATCGTTCCCACGCTCTGCGTGGGAATGCAGAGCGTCACAGGAGGCGTTACCACGCAGAGCGTGGGAACGATCATTATCGAACAAAAAAACGGCGACCCGAGGGTCGCCGTTTTGTATTGCGTGAAGTCTTACGCCGCGCTGAACAGTTTGTGTGGATCGATCACAAACTTCTTCGGCACGCCCGCATCGAACTCACCGTAACCACGTGGTGCGTCATCCAGGCTGATGACTTCCACGCCAACGATGTCGGCGATGTGAATGCGGTCCCACATGATCGCCTGCATCAGCTGACGGTTGTACTTCATCACAGGCGTCTGGCCGGTGTGGAAGCTGTGGGATTTTGCCCAGCCCAGACCGAAGCGAATGCTCAGGCTGCCCATTTTCGCGGCGGCATCCACTGCACCTGGATCTTCGGTCACGTACAGGCCCGGGATACCGATTTTGCCCGCCACACGCACCACGCCCATCAACGAGTTGAGCACGGTGGCCGGAGCCTCGTGTTTCACGCCGTCATGGCCGTGACCGCGCGCTTCGAAGCCTACGGCGTCGACGGCGCAATCCACTTCTGGCTCGCCCAACAGTGCAGCGATTTGCTCGTGCAGCGGGGTGTCCAGGGACAGGTCGGCGATTTCAAAACCCTGCGCCTTGGCGTGTGCCAGGCGAACGGTATTGACGTCACCGATGATCACTACCGCCGCGCCCAGCAGGCGTGCGGAAGCGGCAGCCGCCAAGCCGACCGGACCGGCACCGGCGATGTATACGGTGCTGCCAGGGCCAACGCCGGCGGTCACTGCGCCGTGGTAACCGGTCGGCAGGATGTCGGAGAGGCAGGTCAGGTCGCGGATTTTTTCCATCGCGCGATCGCGATCAGGCAGTTTCAGCAGGTTGAAGTCGGCGTACGGCACCATCGCGTACTCCGCCTGGCCGCCGGTCCAGTCGCCCATGTCGACATAACCGTAGGCACCGCCCGGACGCGCCGGGTTAACGCTGAGGCAAACACCGGTATGCATTTCCTTGCAGGAACGGCAGCGCCCGCAAGCCACGTTGAACGGTACGGAAACCAGGTCGCCGATCTGCAGGTTCTCGACGTCGCTGCCCTTCTCGATCACTTCACCGGTGATCTCGTGACCCAGCACCAGACCGGTCTGAGCGGTGGTACGACCGCGCACCATGTGCTGGTCGGAACCACAGATGTTGGTGGAAACCACACGCAGGATGACAGCATGGTTGATCTTCCTGCCGCGCGGGTCCTGCATTTTTGGATAGTCGATTTTCTGTACTTCGACTTTGCCACTGCCGAGATACACCACACCACGATTGCCAGACATGCTTTCACCTCGCTGTTGTTTTTATGTAGCGGTCGCGTCGCCATGGATCGGCGGCGCGTTGATTGCTCTGGTTTGTTGCCTGTGTCTTGCGTTGTCCTTTAGGGCCTCATCGCGAGCAGGCTCGCTCCCACAGTGGATCTTTGTTGTGCCCGGGATCTATGTACTGTCACAACCTCCTGTGGGAGCGAGCCTGCTCGCGATGGGTCGCGAAGCGGCCCCAAAAATCTAGAGAACGACCGTGCGATTGGCGTTCAAAAACACTCGTCGTTCAATGTGATAACCCACAGCCCGCGCCAGGGTCAGCCCTTCGATATCCCGCCCCTTGGCGATCAGATCTTCCGGGTAATGACTGTGGTCCACGGCCTCTACGCCCTGGGCGATGATCGGGCCTTCGTCCAGGTCGTTATTGATGTAATGCGCCGTGGCGCCAACCAGTTTCACGCCCTTGTTGTAGGCCTGGTGATAAGGCTTGGCGCCTTTGAAACCGGGCAGCAGGGAGTGGTGAATATTGATCGCCTTGCCGTCGAGTTTGCGGCACAGCTCCGGCGACAGCACTTGCATGTAGCGGGCAAGAATCACCAGTTCCGCGCCGGACTCTTCGATGACCTGCCACACCTGGCGCTCTTGCGACGGCTTGTCGTTCGGGTCCAGGGGGAAGTGGTAATACGGAATCTGGTGCCAGTCGGCCAGCGGCTTGAGGTCGGGGTGGTTGGAGACCACGGCGGCCACGTCCATCGACAACTGGCCGATGCGCTGGCGGTAGAGCAAGTCGTTTAGGCAGTGGTCGGCCTTGGAGACCATGATCACCACTTTTGGCCGGTAATTCGGCGCAGTCAGCTCGAAGACCATGCCGAAGGCTTTGCCACGTTCTTCCAACCCGAGACGAAATGCCTGTTCATCAAAGCCGTCGGGCTGGCGGAATTCCACGCGAATGAAGAAACGGCCCGAGAGCCGGTCATCAAAAGAGTGGTGCTCGGTGACGTAGCAGCCCTGCTCGAACAGAAAGCGCGTCACCGCGTCCACGGTGCCGAGAACGCTTGGGCAGTCGGCGGTCAGAATCCATGTGTCTGGGGCGCGGCTCATAGTGCGGTGACTCCTGAGGCATCGATAAACGAAAGCTGCATCTTGTGGGAGCGAGCCTGCTCGCGATGGAGGTTAACGATAACGCGTACTTCCTGAATCAACGCGCTGCCCTAAAGTCCATCGCGAGCAGGCTCGCTCCCACAGTTGATCGCCTCCATGACTGACTCTGATCAGGCCTGAACGCTAAGCCCGTATTCGGCGGCAGCATCCTGCAACCACAACCACCAGTAGTCCGAGAAGCTGCGACGAATCAGCAGTTCCCAGGTGTCTTCGGCGGTATGGCGGATCACCAGTTGCGACTTGGCAAACACGGTGCCCACAGCCTTGCCGACCGGGAAACTGTTGGGGTGCACGTCGTAGCTGGTGGACTTCATCAGCACCTGGCGCACGTTCGGGCCGCTCAGTTCGAGGATCTGCTGACCACCGCTGACGTTGGTGATTGCGATGTGCAGGTCGCCCAGCGCTTCACGCAGTTTTTTCTCGGCGGCGAACTCTTCACCGGTCGGCACGATCAGCAGCCATTCATCCGGCCCCATCCATTGCAGGCTGGTTTCGCCTTTGACGACGACGGTCAGCGCAGCGGGCAGTTCGATGCCGAGGGCTTTGTGCACGCCTGCTGCGAAAGCCGCATCGTGGCCATCGCCACGAATGGTCAGGTGGCCGAGGAGTTTTTTCTCACGCACGATCACGCCGGCGTTCTTGCGGCCCTTGCCCACCAGGCTTTGCAGGCCTGCGTGATGCAGCGACGACTCGGCCTTGGCCCCGTTGGTTGGGCGTTGTTGGTAAACATTGGCTGCGGTCATAAAGCACCTTTCTTTTGTTGATCGTTCCCACGCTCTGCGTGGGAATGCCGCCATGGACGCTCTGCGTCCGCTCTTGGGACGCGGAGCGTCCCGGGATGCATTCCCACGCAGAGCGTGGGAACGATCGACTTACACGTTCTGGCGATCACCTTTTGGATCGAAGAACACCGAAGAAACGATTTCCGCCTCGATCACGCTGCCGTCGGCCAGCGGTGCGAACACACGCTCACCGATGCGCTTCAAGCCGCCCTTGACCACGCCCATGGCAAACGAATAGCCGAGGGAGTTGTGCAAGTAGCTGGAGGTGACGTGACCGACCATGGTCATCGGGATCGCCTGCTTGGCGTTGAACACCAGTTGCGCACCTTCCGGCAGCCATACGTTCGGATCGATCGGCTTCAGCCCCACCAACTGTTTGCGCTGATCACGTACGCAGTCTTCACGGTTCATGCCGCGCTGGCCAATCCACGAGAACGGTTTGGTGCGACCCACACACCAGCCCATGTTCAGGTCGTCCGGGGTCATCGAGCTGTCAGTGTCCTGACCTACGATGATGAAACCCTTCTCGGCCCGCAGGATGTGCATGGTTTCAGTGCCATACGGGGTCAGGTTGTACTTCTTGCCAGCCTCGGCGATTTTCTCGAGCACGCCCATGGCGTAGTCGGCCTGTACGTTGACTTCGAACGACAGCTCACCGGTAAACGAAATCCGGAAAATCCGCGCCGGCACACCGCCGACCAGGGCTTCTTTCCAGGTCATGAACGGGAAGGCTTCGTTGCTCAAATCGGCGTCGGTGACTTCGCTGAGCAGCTTGCGGCTGTTCGGCCCGGACAGGGTCATGGTTGCCCAGTGATCCGTCACGGAAGTGAAGTACACCTTCAGGTCCGGCCATTCGGTCTGGTGGTAGATTTCCAGCCATTGCAGCACGCGTGCAGCGCCGCCGGTGGTGGTGGTCATCACGAAATGGTTGTCGGCCAAGCAGGCAGTTACGCCGTCGTCGAACACCATGCCGTCTTCTTTACACATCAGGCCGTAACGCGCCTTGCCCACGTCGAGCTTGGTCCAGGCGTTGGTGTAGACGCGGTTCAGGAACTCGCGGGTGTCCGGGCCCTGGATGTCGATCTTGCCCAGGGTCGAAGCGTCCAGCAGGCCAACGCTGTCGCGCACGGCTTTGCATTCGCGTTTCACCGCGGCATGCATGTCTTCACCGCTTTTCGGGAAGTACCACGGACGTTTCCACTGGCCGACATCTTCAAACTCGGCGCCGTTCTTCACGTGCCAGTGATGCAGCGCGGTGTGACGGACAGGTTCGAAAATGTGCCCACAGTGACGGCCGGCCACAGCCCCGAAAGTTACCGGTGTGTAGTTCGGACGGAACATGGTGGTGCCCATCTGCGGGATGGTCACGTTCAACGAACGGGCGGCGATGGCCAGGCCGTTGACGTTGCCGAGTTTTCCCTGGTCAGTGCCGAAGCCCAGTGCGGTATAGCGTTTAACGTGCTCGACCGACTCGAAGCCTTCGCGGGTCGCCAGTTCGATGGCGGCGGCGGTGACGTCGTTTTGCAGGTCGACGAATTGCTTCGGCGCACGTGCGGTGTTCTTTTCGTGCGGTACCTGGAACAGCGCCAGGGTCGGCTCTTCCAGACGGCTCAGGGCTTTTGGCAAGGTGCCTTCGACCACACTGAAACCGGCTTCGCTGGCTGCGCGAGCGCCGCCTTCAAAACCATCGGCCAGGGAATCGCCCAGACCATAGACGCCGTTGATGCCACCAACGCACACGCGTTTCTGTGGTGCTTCGCCCGGTACGAAACCGAGGATGTCTTCACGCCAGATCGGCTTGCCACCCAAGTGCGAAGCCAGGTGAACGACCGGGCTGTAGCCGCCGGAGCTGGCCACCAGGTCGCACTCAAGCCATTCGCCAGGGCTGGTGACTTTGTGTCCTTTGACATCGATGGCGGCCACGCGAGCGGCGGTCACATGCTTGCTGCCACGGGCCTCGATCACAGCGCTGCCGGTCAGGATGCGGATGCCTTTGGCGCGCGCTTCTTCAACCAGCGCACCGCGCGGGTTGCTGCGCGCATCGGCGATGGCCACGACTTGCAGGCTGGCGTCGAGCCAATCCAGGGCCACGCGGTAGGCATGGTCGTTGTTGGTCGACAGCACCAGTTTCTTGCCTGGAGCCACACCGTAACGACGCACATAAGTCGACACAGCGCCGGCGAGCATGTTGCCCGGCACGTCGTTGTTGCCGTAGACCAGTGGACGCTCGTGAGCGCCGGTCGCCAGCACCACGCGCTTGGCGCGAACACGGTGGATGCGCTGACGCACCTGGCCAATCGGAGCGCGGTCGCCGAGGTGATCGGTCAGGCGCTCGTGAATGGTCAGGAAGTTGTGGTCGTGGTAACCGTTGACCGTGGCGCGCGGCAACAGCAGCACGTCCGGGGTGTTCTTCAGCTCGGCGATGACGCTGGCGACCCATTCGGTAGCCGGCTTGCCGTCGAGGCTTTCGCGGGAGTCGAGCAGGCTGCCGCCGAACTCTTCCTGCTCATCGGCCAGAATGACGCGAGCGCCGCTGCGGGCAGCCGCCAGTGCAGCAGCCAGACCCGCAGGACCAGCGCCGACGATCAGCACGTCGCAGTGCTGGTTCATGTAGTCGTAGGTGTCCGGATCGTTTTCGGTCGGCGAACGGCCAAGACCTGCGGCCTTACGAATGTACTTCTCGTAAGTCATCCAGAACGATTGCGGATACATGAAAGTTTTGTAGTAGAAGCCCGGTGGCATCAGCTTGCCGCCGACCTTGCCGAGAATCCCCATCATGTCGTTGTTCACGCTCGGCCAGCCGTTGGTGCTGGTGGCGACCAGGCCTTGATACAACGCTTGTTGCGTGGCGCGTACGTTAGGGATCTGCGTGGCTTCGGTCGCGCCGATCTGCAGCACGGCGTTCGGCTCTTCGGCGCCTGCAGCGAAAATGCCGCGCGGACGGGAGTACTTGAAGCTGCGACCGATAATGTCGACGCCGTTGGCCAGCAGTGCAGCGGCCAGCGAGTCGCCTTCAAAGCCTTTGTAGACCTGGCCGTTGAAGGTGAAGCTCAGCACTTTGTTGCGGTCGATCCGTCCGCCATTGGACAGGCGATTGATCTGGCTCATACCTTCTCTCCCAGAGCCGTGGCGGCCGCTTTCGGGCTATCGGTCTTGTCGGTGAACTGTGGCTTGGCGCCGATTTTGTACGTTTCCAGAATCTCGTAGGTCACGGTGTCACGGGTGGCGTTGAAGTACTGACGGCAACCGGCAACGTGGTCCCACAGTTCGTGGTGCAGACCGCGAGGGTTGTCGCGGAAGAACATGTAGTCGCCCCACTCCTCGTCGGTGCAGCTGTTCGGATCCAGTGGACGCGGGATGTGCGCCTGGCCGGATGCGTGGAATTCCTCTTCAGAGCGCAGCTCGCCGCAGTGAGGACAGAAGATATGCAACATGGGGATTTCTCCTGTTAGTGGGCAACCGCAGCAGCGCCGTGTTCATCGATCAACGCACCGTTGTGGAAACGGTCGATGGAGAAAGGTGCAGCCAATGGGTGCATTTCACCCTTGGCCAGACTCGCGGCAAATACGTTGCCCGAGCCAGGTGTTGCCTTGAAGCCACCGGTGCCCCAACCGCAGTTGAAGAACATGTTCGGAACCGGGGTTTTCGAAATGATCGGGCACGCATCCGGCGTGGTGTCGACGATGCCGCCCCACTGACGGTTCATGCGTACGCGGGACAATACCGGGAACATCTCGACGATGGCCTGGATGGTGTGCTCGATCACCGGGTACGAACCACGCTGGCCGTAGCCGTTGTAGCCGTCGATGCCGGCACCGATCACCAGGTCGCCCTTGTCGGACTGGCTGATATAACCGTGTACTGCGTTGGACATGATCACGCTGTCGATAATCGGCTTGATCGGCTCGGACACCAGCGCTTGCAACGGATGGGATTCGATCGGCAGGCGGAAACCGGCGAGTTTGGCCATGTGCCCGGAGTTACCGGCAGTCACCACACCGACGCGCTTGGCGCCGATGAAGCCCTTGTTGGTTTCAACACCGATGCACACGCCGTTTTCCTTACGGAAACCGATCACTTCGGTCTGCTGGATCAGGTCCACGCCCAAGGCATCGGCGGCACGGGCAAAGCCCCACGCCACGGCATCGTGACGGGCCACGCCGCCGCGGCGCTGGACGGTTGCGCCCATCACCGGGTAGCGGGTGTTCTTGGAGCAGTCGAGGTACGGAATCTCGTCGGCCACTTGTTTGGCATCGAGCAGCTCACCGTCAACGCCGTTGAGGCGGTTGGCGCTGACCCGACGCTCGGAATCACGAATGTCCTGCAGGGTGTGGCACAGGTTGTAAACGCCACGCTGGGAGAACATCACGTTGTAGTTCAGGTCCTGGGACAGGCCTTCCCACAGTTTCATCGCGTGTTCGTACAGGTGCGCCGACTCGTCCCACAGGTAGTTGGAGCGAACGATGGTGGTGTTGCGCGCGGTGTTACCGCCGCCCAGCCAGCCTTTCTCGACCACGGCCACGTTGGTGATGCCGTGTTCCTTGGCCAGGTAGTAGGCGGTCGCCAGACCATGCCCGCCACCGCCGACGATGACCACGTCATAGACCTTTTTAGGGGTCGGCGTGCGCCACATCTTCTGCCAGTTTTCGTGATGGCTGAGGGAGTGTTTGAAGAGGCCGAAGCCCGAGTAGCGTTGCATAGTCATTTACTCCAAAACCGCGCTCAGCGATAAACCGGGAAGTCTGCGCACAGGGCCGACACTTGCTGCGCGACATTCGCTTCCACGTCGGCGTCACCGAGGTTGTCGAGGATGTCGCAGATCCAGCCGGCCAGTTGAACGCACTGGGTCACCTTGAAGCCGCGAGTGGTCACAGCCGGGGTGCCGATACGCAGGCCGGAGGTCACGAACGGTGACTGTGGATCGTTCGGGACAGCGTTCTTGTTCACAGTGATGTGGGCGCGACCGAGTGCTGCATCCGCCTCTTTGCCGGTGAGGCCCTGACGGATCAGGCTGACCAGGAACAGGTGGTTATCGGTGCCGCCGGACACTACATCGTAGCCGCGTTTCATAAACACGCCGGCCATGGCCTGGGCGTTGTCGATCACTTGTTGCTGGTAAGCCTTGAAGCTCGGCTCCAGCGCTTCCTTGAAGCACACCGCTTTACCAGCGATGACGTGCATCAGCGGGCCACCCTGGGCACCCGGGAATACGGCGGCGTTGAGCTTTTTCTCGATTTCTTCGTTGGCCTTGCACAGGATCAGGCCGCCACGTGGACCGCGCAGGGTCTTGTGGGTAGTGGTGGTGACCACATCGGCGTACGGCAGCGGGTTCGGGTACAGACCGGCAGCAACCAGACCGGCGACGTGAGCCATGTCGACGAACAGCAGCGCACCGACCTTATCGGCGATCTGACGGAAACGCGGGAAGTCGAGGGTCTTGGAGTAAGCAGAGAAGCCGGCAACGATCATCTTCGGCTTGCATTCAACCGCCAGACGCTCGACTTCGTCGTAATCGATCAACCCGGTTTTGGTGTCGATGCCGTACTGAACGGCGTTGTACAGTTTGCCCGAGGACGACACTTTGGCGCCGTGGGTCAGGTGACCACCGTGGGCCAGGCTCATGCCGAGAATGGTATCGCCTGGCTGGATCAGGGCCAGATACACAGCGCTGTTGGCCGAAGAGCCGGAGTGCGGCTGCACGTTGGCGTAGTCGGCACCGAACAGTTGCTTGGCGCGTTCGATGGCCAGGGCTTCAACCTTGTCGACGTGCTCGCAGCCACCGTAGTAGCGCTTGCCCGGATAACCTTCGGCGTATTTGTTGGTCAGGCCGCTGCCTTGCGCTTCCATCACGCGTTTGCTGGTGTAGTTCTCTGACGCGATCAGCTCGATGTGATCTTCCTGGCGTTGCTCCTCGGCATTCATCGCCGCCAGCAGTGCATCGTCGTAACCCTGGATCTGGTCTTGCTTGCTGAACATCGCGTCTCTCCCAGCGGCATCTATGCGCCATTCGTCTCGGTAAGGCACCGGTGTTTCGACAGTGCCCTTTGAATGCGATGGTATGACCGGCGCAGACAGGCCAAATGCCTACGGACGCCACGCAAAGGTGCGTTTACGACATGGGCTGAAATGGCTGACCGGACTCAATCTTCGATTCAGCGAAGATCCCCTGTGGGAGTGGGCTTGCCCGCGATGGCGGGGTCACATCCGCCATTGATGTCGGCTGACCCACCGCTATCGCGGGCAAGCCCGCTCCCACAAGGGTTAGGCGGCGATATGCCGGACGAGTAACAGCAGTAGAAAATGCAGCGGATACAAGGCATACGCCCAACGGCGCATCGGTGGCGGCTTGAGATGCTTGGCATGTCGCAACACGACCAATCCCAGCAATGGCGCAATCAGACAAGCGACAATCCCGAGAGCGGCGGCCGTGTTACCGAACAGGGCGGCCTGATACAACACCTCCCATTGATTAGCCGCCAGACACACCAGCCCGGGCAACAGGCTGAAATACCAGGGCTGCTTGATCACCCATAACATCGCCAACGGCAACAGCACGCCGAACAGACCAAACATCAGGTGCTCGGAAAACAGCGCCGCCAGCAGTAACGCGCCAGCTGCAAACAGACGCGTTTGCAGGGTTCGGTCCTGCCAGCCACGTGCCACCAGCAAACCCAGCGCCAAAGTGGGCATCACGTTCAACGTGTCGGGATCAGGTATGAACATCCGGTAGGGAATTTCGCTGATGGCACTAAACAGCAGCAACCAACCCAGATAACGCCACTGGCCTTCAGTTGCCTGGCTCCGGGCACGGGACAGATTGGCCGCCATCGCCAGGCAAAACCACGGGAATGCCAACCTGCCCGGCACATACAGGATATCGACGGAATAACCGACATATCGCAGGTGATCGAGCACCATGCACAACAGCGCCATCCACTTGAGCAGATCCAGTGCCCTATCCCTTTGCGTCATGTGCATAATTGCCCGTCGTCTTTGTATTGTTCTGTCAGACGCATCCCGTGTGCTCGCCGGATGATCTTCGGTAAAGTGCGCACCATCATTGACCACGACACGCTTCACCATAAGCGTCTCGATCACGGAAAGCAGGGCCATGACCGATAAGAGCCAACAATTCGCCAGCGACAACTATTCCGGTATCTGCCCTGAAGCCTGGGCTGCCATGGAACAGGCCAACCACGGCCACCAGCGCGCTTACGGCGACGATGAATGGACCGCTCGCGCGTCCGATGATTTCCGCAAATTGTTCGAAACCGACTGCGAAGTGTTCTTCGCCTTCAACGGCACCGCCGCCAACTCCCTGGCCCTGTCGTCGCTGTGCCAGAGTTACCACAGCGTGATCTGCTCGGAAACCGCTCACGTCGAAACCGACGAATGCGGCGCACCGGAATTCTTCTCCAACGGCTCCAAGCTGCTGATCGCCCGCACCGAAAACGGCAAGCTGACCCCGGAATCGATCCGCGAGGTCGCCCTCAAGCGCCAGGACATTCACTACCCCAAACCCCGCGTAGTGACCCTGACCCAGGCCACCGAAGTCGGCAGCGTCTATACCCCGGAAGAAATCCGCGCCATCAGCGCGACCTGCAAAGAACTGGGCCTGAACCTGCACATGGACGGCGCGCGTTTCTCCAACGCCTGCGCCTTCCTCGGTTGTTCGCCAGCGGACCTGACCTGGAAGGCCGGCGTCGACGTGTTGTGCTTCGGCGGCACGAAAAACGGCATGGCGGTGGGTGAGGCGATTCTGTTCTTCAACCACAAACTGGCCGAAGACTTCGACTACCGCTGCAAACAGGCCGGGCAACTGGCCTCGAAGATGCGCTTCCTCTCGGCGCCGTGGGTCGGGATTCTGGAAAACGACGCCTGGCTCAAATACGCCCGCCACGCCAACCATTGCGCGCAACTGCTGGCGGAACTGGTCAGCGACATTCCCGGCGTGGAACTGATGTTCCCGGTGCAGGCCAACGGCGTGTTCCTGCAACTCTCGGAACCGGCCATCGCCGCACTGACCGCCAAGGGCTGGCGCTTCTACACCTTCATCGGCAACGGCGGCGCACGCTTCATGTGCTCCTGGGACACCGAAGAAGAACGCGTGCGCGAATTGGCGGCCGACATCCGGGAAGTGATGTCCCACTAACTCCACACCTGATCGTTGCCTGATCGTTCCCACGCTCCGCGTGGGAATGCCTCTCGGGACGCTCCGCGTTCCTGCCTCACCACCTGCGCAGAGCGGGACACCGTTGTGACGCAGAGCGTCACGGGCTGCATTCCCACGCAGAGCGTGGGAACGATCATTACGGGCGTGTCGCAATTTCCCACTTGCTTCGCGTCGCTGTCTGCTAGACCCATCACACCAAGGCGCTCACCCTAGCCATTCCCGCGCAAAGGAATGCACTAATGGGCCGAAGCCGCTACACCATCACCGAACCCGACAAACCCCACTTCCTCACCTGCACTCTCATGGAATGGCTGCCGCTGTTCATCCGCCCCTACATCGTCGATCACCTGCTCAATTGCTGGCGCTATCAACAAACTCATCAAGATCTAAAGCTGTATGGCTATGTGGTCCTGGAGAACCATCTGCACTTCATTGCCGAGGCCCCAGACCTGGGCAAATGCCTCAGCCAATTCAAGTCCTTTACTGCCCGACAAATCATCGACGACCTGCAATGCAAAGGTGCCGAACGTGCATTGCAGCGTCTGCGCTTCAGCAAACGCGCGCACAAACAGGACAGGGTTTATCAGCTTTGGCAGGAAGGTTCACACGCAGAGATGGTGTACAGCGAACCGGTGATGCGCCAAAAGCTCGATTACATCCATTACAACCCGGTGAAGCGTGGGTATGTGGATTTGCCGGAGCAATGGCGTTATTCCAGCGCGAGGAATTACGCGGGGATGGATGGCCTGATCGAGATTCAGCGCTGGTTTTGAGGCGTGATCGTTCCCACGCTCCGCGTGGGAATGCCTCTCGGGACGCTCCGCGTTCCAGCCTCACCACCTGCGCAGAGCCGGACACCGTTGTGACGCAGAGCGTCACGGGCTGCATTCCCACGCGGAGCGTGGGAACGATCAGTCGTGGCGTACGCCTTGGTCTACATTAATCCGCTCACATAACAATAATCAGGAGCGTACGCATGTCATTGAAAGGCAAAACCCTGTTCATTACCGGCGCCAGTCGCGGGATTGGTCGTGAGATTGCGCTGCGGGCCGCGCGGGACGGGGCCAACATTGTGATTGCCGCCAAGAGCGCCGAACCGCATCCCAAATTGCCGGGCACGATTTTCAGTGTGGCCAAGGAAGTCGAAGCCGCCGGTGGCAAGGCGCTGGCCCTGCAAGTGGATGTACGCGATGAAATCGCGGTGCGTGAAGCCCTGGCCAAGGCCAACGAACATTTCGGCGGCATTGATGCGCTGATCAACAACGCCGGCGCGATCAAGCTGACCGGAGTTCAACACATCGAACTCAAGCGCTTCGACCTGATGCACCAGATCAACACCCGCGCCGTGCTGCTGTGCAGCCAGGCCGCTCTGCCCTACTTGAAGAAGAGCCACGGACACATCCTCAGCATTTCCCCGCCACTGAACCTGGCAAGCAAATGGTTCGCCCAGTACAGCCCTTATACCGTGACCAAATATGGCATGAGCATGCTGACGCTGGGCATGAGCGAGGAGTTCGAGAACTACGGCATCAGCGTCAATTCGCTGTGGCCGCAAACGATGATTGCGACCGCCGCCATCGAATTCCAGCTGGGTTCACGCGAATCCTTCAAGCACGCGCGAACGCCGGCGATCATGGCGGATGCGGCGCATGTGATTCTGGACAGCAGCAGTCGCAGCATTACCGGGCGGTTGCTGATTGATGAAGAGATTTTGCGGGAACATGGAGTGACGGAGTTTGAGGGGTATCGGTTTGAGCCGGACTCGACGGACACGCTGATGCCAGACCTGTTTGTCGACTGAAAACACCACCTCTGTGGGAGCGGGCTTGCTCGCGAAAGCGATTATTCATTCAACATATTTGTCGACTGAAATGACGCCTTCGCGAGCAAGCCCGCTCCCACAAGAGGATAGAGGGTGTTGCTTAAAACTCGATGCGCACATCGCCCTTCGGCACGCTGCAGCACGACAGGATGTAACCCTCGGCTTCGTCTTCCTCGGTAATCCCGCCGTTGTGGTCCATTTCGACCTCGCCCCCCAGCTTCAGCACCTTGCAAGTGCCACAGATGCCCATCCCGCAGGCCTTCGGAATCAGCAGGCCGAGCTTGGCCGCCGCCGCATGCACGGTTTCACCCGGGGCCACGCGAATGCTCTTGCCAGAGGAGATAAATTCGACTTGATGCAGGTCCGCCAAATCGACTTCCGGTGCGTCCGCCGCTTGTTCGGCTTGCTCCACCGCATCGGCACGGGCTTCCGGTGGCGTCGCGCCGAAAGATTCCTCGTGATAGCGCTTCATGTCGAAGCCAGCCGCTTCGAGCATGCGCTTGACCGCGTTCATGTACGGCGTCGGGCCGCAGCAGAACACTTCGCGCTCCATGAAGTCCGGCGCCATCAACTCGAGCATCTTATGGTTCAGGTAACCGCGATAACCGGCCCACGGCTCGCCCAGACCATGCTTCTCGCAGATCAGGTGCAGGCTGAAGTTATCGATCCGCGACGCCATGTGTTCCAGCTCGCGGTGATAAATGATGTCTTTTGGCGAACGGGCGCTGTGGATAAACACCATGTCGACATTGCCGTTGGTGTCGTAGAACCAGCGCGCCATCGACATGACCGGCGTGATACCGACACCGCCGCTGAGGTACAAAACCTTCGGCGCGGTGAAATCCATGGCGTTGAACAGCCCGACCGGTCCGTGCACGGCCAGCTCCTGGCCTTCATGCAGGGTGTCGTGCAGCCAGTTCGAAACCTTGCCGCCCGGCACGCGCTTGATCGTTACCGAAAAGCTGTACGGCACCGATGGCGAACTGGAAATGGTGTAGGAGCGCATGATCGGCACGCCTTCGATTTCCAGCTCCAGGGTGACAAACTGCCCCGGCTTGAAGAAGAACAGGATCGGTTGGTCGGCCATAAAGCAGAAGGTGCGCACATCCCAGGTTTCCTGGATGACTTTGACGCAACGGACAATGTGGCGGCCATTGGCCCAGGTCTGGGTAGTTACCGGATTCAGGAAGCTGTTGGACATGCTGTTCTCCACCGCCGATGGTCGGCCTTATGTTGGCGATTCTGCGTATAGCGCGAATCACCCATTTACCTATCTGCGACATTCACATACTTATCGCGACCAGCCTGCAACTACCGGGGGTTGCGCGTCGGGAACAGATTGGGCCATGTCGCCCATGGATAAGGTTCTGCCCAGCGCCGGCCCCACACTCGCCCCATACCAAGACACAACCTTTACACCTTGCGTAGCAACCCTGATCAGCCACTTTCGCGGCCACGCAGATGGCCTTGAGGAAATACACGATGGACGTCACCACTACCCTGAGCCTGGGCGATCCACTGGAACCCGCACGCAAGGCCACCGCGCAGATGCTACAAGAGCGCGAGCGTACTTTTTCCCTGCCGCAACCGTTCTACTCTGACGAGCGGCTGTTTGATATCGACATGCAGGAAATCTTCCAGAAAGAGTGGTTGATCGCTGGCATGACCTGCGAGATCCCGACCAAGGGCAACTTCCTGACCCTGGAAGTCGGCAAGAACCCGATCATCGTGATTCGTGGCGCCGACGGCGTGGTGCACGCATTCCACAACGTCTGCCGCCATCGCGGTTCGCGGCTGTGCACCACTGAAAAAGGCAAGGTCGCCAAACTGGTTTGCCACTACCACCAGTGGACCTACGAACTGGACGGTCGCCTGCTGTTCGCCGGCACCGAAATGGGCGACGACTTCGACATGAAGCAGTACGGCCTCAAACCGGTCAACGTCAAGACTGCCGGTGGCTACATCTTCATCAGCCTGTCGGAGAACCCACCCGCCATTGATGACTTCCTGTCGACGCTGAGCCATTACATGGAACCGTACGACATGGAAAACACCAAGGTGGCCATCCAGACCACCTTGTTCGAAAAAGCCAACTGGAAACTGGTGCTGGAAAACAACCGCGAGTGCTACCACTGCAACGCGTCGCACCCGGCACTGCTGAAAACCCTGCTTGAATGGGACGACGTTACCGACCCACGCGCCGACCAGGCGTTCAAAGACCACGTCGCGGCCTCTGCCGCTGCCTGGGAAGCCGAGAAGATTCCATACGCTCACGCCAGCTTCGGCCTGCGTAACCGCATCGTGCGCATGCCGCTGCTAAAGGGCACCGTGTCGATGACCCTGGACGGCAAGCAAGCCTGCAACAAACTGATGGGCCGGATCCAGAACCCTGACCTGGGCTCTATGCGCATCCTGCACCTGCCGCACTCGTGGAACCATTGCATGGGCGACCACGTCATCGTCTTTACCGTGTGGCCGATCAGTGCGCAGGAAACCATGGTCACCACCAAGTGGATCGTGCACAAGGACGCGGTCGAAGGCGTGGATTACGATGTAGAACGCATGCGTAAGGTTTGGGATGAAACCAACAACGAGGACCGTCGCCTGGCCGAAGAGAACCAGCGCGGCATCAACTCCACCGCTTACCAGCCAGGGCCTTACTCCAAGACCTATGAATTTGGCGTGGTGAACTTTGTGGACTGGTACAGCGAGCGCCTGCTGAACAACCTCGGCGCTGAGCCTGCGCCGTACCTCAAAGGCGTTCCGGTTCAAGGCTAAAACCTCAACAGCATCGCGGGCAAGCCCGCTCCCACAGTTTTGATGTCATTCACTAACATATGTGAACACCATCAGTCCCATGTGGGAGCGAGCCTGCTCGCGATGGCGGCTTCCCTGTCACACCTTCTCTCCTGCAACACCCCCTTTCCTGATTTAGAACTGTACGAAATATGACCTATTCCGTTCAGGCCTATACCGCACGTGGCTCCCAGCCTTCCGCAAACAAGTTATCCACACCTCCACCCACAGCAAATGGGGACAAGTGTGGTTTTAGTGCAAACTTTCTCCACAGAAACCGAAGAAAATCCGTGACTTATCCAGAACCCGGGTTTTGACCAGCGATTGGTTGTTTTTTGATCTAAGCCTTGAAAGGCACGGACTACGTGGCCTGTAGAGGATGGCAAACACCTTATCCACAGAAGCGCCAACAGACTTTGGGGGCAACTCCAGAGCATCTGTGGAAAACCACTGAAAGCCGCGATTAATCGGGGTTTGCGTTGTATTTAACGGTGCAAACCGATGATTTGATCGTTTTTTAATCAGAACCCTGATAAGACCGTTTTATAAGGCCTGTAGCGGTTAGCGAACATCTTATCCACAGAAGCGCCAACAGAGATTGGGGGCAACTATGCTTGCGCGAGCAAACTTATCCTCAGGAAAAAACCAGTAAAAACCGTAAGTTAGCCTGGTTATTTTTTGTACGAAGGCTTGCACGCCCCTATTTACCTGGGGTGCAGCAAGGGGCAAACATGTTATCCACAGAAGCGCTAACAGGGATTGTGGGTAAGCGCGATCAGATCCTGTTGAAACATGACCGACCCGCGTCGAGATCCAGATTCAACTCATAGTCATCGAATGCGCGCCACCCGAACAAAATCGACGGTACGTACTTGCCGCGCAGCATGGACGGCGGAATCGTGAAGTCCGGGTAGAATTTGTAAGTGATCAGCCGGGTGTGCCCTGACAGGCTCAATTCGCCCCTGTAGGTTTGATAGAGCGGGTTATTGACGACGCTGATGGGCTTGTTGCCCGGAGCGGCCGACGTCAGGTAATCAACATTGCCAGTGTCAATAATTGCCAATGTGGCCTTGCGGTCCAGGCGTGCCGCGATGGTCAGCCACTGGTTGATATCCATACGCTCATACGTAATGTGCGAGTCACAGCGTTCTGGCGGCTCGGCATTGAGCACCAAGGTCTTTTTCGTGACTTTCAGGCGCCCCAGCTTACCGATCAAATCGAGCCCTAATAAGTTGTCCCGGTCGCTGACGAACACCAGCACATTCCTGAACTCGCTTCCGCCGATCTTCAGGGACTTGAAAATCCCGAGCTTGGCAGACAGTCCGTGCTCTCCGTAAAAGGTGCTGTAGCCATAATGGGAGTCGCCCAACAAGGTGATCCCCATCCGCTTGGCGGTGTCGATATTGACGCGGGTTTGCGGCGCTCCCGTGTCCACAATGAAGCGTGACGAGGCGCCATTGGCCGCGCTGACATCAATGTAGGGAAACACCTCATCGGTCACATCACCGTCACGGGGATAAGGATGAATCGCCAGCTCTTCGCGATGCCTGGACCTGGTCACCGAAAAATCACCGACCGAGCGCAGCGCCGCGATGGACTCGTTACCAAACATGGAAAACAGGGCGTTGAGCTCGGGATCTTTAGCGATGGTCTGGGCGTGACGTCGCTTGATCGCCAAGTAGTAGTCGGGAATCTGGTTTGCCGCTTTCGCCTCGAACATGCGGGCGAAAACCGACACTGAGCAATCGAGGTTTTTTCCAGCATCCGACACGTCGTCGCATTGCTGCCTCATTTGCGCCAGCGAAGCTTTTTTTCCCTGCTCAGACGCCAGCCAGGTGTAGAAATCTACCGATGCCTTGCCGGCCTGCGCCATCGCACACGGCGCTGCGCACAGGCAAAACGCAAACAGCAGCAGAGACGACGTTAGGGAGATGCCGCCGATCCGACCTGTCTGACGCCGACCGACCGCTGCCATCGTCAACCCATTCTTGAAAACGAGTTTTATGAATTAGCGCTGCTGCGAACCCGGGCAGCTCATAGTGAAATGTAGCTCACTACGGCCGATACATCAGATAGGCCTCACCCGTGACCCGAATCATCGGATGCGGCGTGATCTGGCAGGTATCAACGACACGAAAGCCATGCCGCTCGTAAAAGCGTCGGGCGCCGGTGTTTGCGGCGTAGTCGATCAGGCTCAAGCCATTGAGCCCCAACTGATTGGCACGGTCGTAAGCGTAAGCCAGAAACTGCTTGCCCAGGCCCTGATTGCGCCACTCTTCATGCAGCGCCAGGCTGGAAATGTAGAGGGTGTCGGGAATCTCCATCGTGGCGTAGGGCGCCAGGACCGGATCGGTCACGGGAGCCGCCATCGGATCGTGACGCATGATGTAGCTGTGCATCATGCCGATGACCTGCCCGTTGGCTTCGGCAATCAGGCAGTTCTGATAAGAAAAGTCCACGTCGTCACGGGCATAACGCAGAGCACCGACGTCAAGCAGATCCTGGCCCGGCTCTGCTATCTGGCTCCAGATGTAATCCGCAGCGCCTTCTGATGAAATCTGGAACAAACGCGCAATCTCTCGCGCATCGCTGCGCCGCGCCGAACGAAACTCAACTGCCATTTTCCTGCCCCCAACAAGACCGCTAGCGAACCACGCCTTCTTCGATCAGCAACTTGAGAATCGCCTCGGCCCCCGCCTCGGCACTCAACCCTTTGAGCACTTGCCCGCCGCCGCCACTGGCCTTGGCCGTTGCCGCTTTCATCCGGTCCGCGCCGCTCTTGGCCTTGATCACCTTCAAGCGCTTTGGCCGTGGCTTGGCCGGTTGCAGCGTTGCGACCGCGAGCAGTTCATCGTCGATGACTTCCACTTCGTCCGCCTGCAACACACCACGCCGGGCCGGCCCATAGGCGCTCTGCCGAGGCTTCGGCGCGGCGTTATCCACAGTGGCCAGAAACGGCAGGCGCACTTTCAAGCGACGGCGCTGACCACGGGGCAAGGCTTGCAGCACCAGGGCCGAACTGCCGTCGATGGATTCCACTTGCGCCAACCCCACCACCAACGGCCAGCCGAGGCTTTCCGCGAGCAGGAACGGCAGCATGCCCGAGCCTTCACCGGTTTCCGCCTGACTGCCGGTCAGCACCACCTGCGCCCCGGCGTCGCGTAAATACGCGGTCAAGGCCGGCAATGCATCGGCGCCAGCAGGTTGTTCAAGCACATGCAGCTGCTCCAGGCCCATGCCCAGATAAGCGCGCAATGCAGGCTCGGCGACGTCGCCGGCATGCAACACTTGCAGGTTATCCCCAGCCAGTTGCAGACCCAGTTCCACGGCGCGGGCGTCCTGCTCGGCGCGGCGTGGCCGGCCGGAGGTCGGGTGGGCACCGATGGACACCAGGCTGATGATTTTCGTGCTCATAACCCTTTCCTTTCCTTAAGCCGCATCGCGCTTGGCTTCGTTGCGGTAAGCCTCTACCGCCGCGATCAAGGCTTGAAGAATCTCGGCACTTTCGCCGATCACCGACAGGTCGGCCCGTTTGATCATGTCGCAGCCAGGGTCGAGGTTGATCGCCACCACCTTGTCGCAGGCTCCGATGCCTTGCAGGTGCTGGATCGCTCCGGAAATTCCCACCGCCACGTAGACCCGCGCGGTTACCCAGGTGCCCGACGCGCCGACCTGACGGTCTCGCGCCATGAAGCCATCGTCCACCGCCACTCGGGAGGCGCCTTCGGTGGCGCCCAAGGCTTGGGCAGTCCTGTGGAAAAGTCCCCAGTCCTTGACCCCGTTGCCGCCGGAGAAGATGAACTCGGCTTCGGCCATCGGAATCGCCGCCGGATCCACCGCCACCGCGCCCAAATCTTCGATGCGCGACAGGCTGCGTGCGACGGCTGTGGATAACTCCACCGGCAACGCTTCATGACGAGTTTCACTGACCGGTTCGGCGCACTCGGCAGCCGCCAGAATCAAGCGTGCCACCGGGCGCGCAAGGTCCTGCAAACCAGCGCCGGCGCGGCCGATGCATTCCTGATCCTTGACCTGCCAGACCCGCGTGGCCGGGCGTTCGCCCAGTGCCGCGGCGAAGCGTCGACCCAGTTCACCACCACCGCTGCGACTGTCCGGCAGCAACCAGTGACGCGGACTGAACTGGTTATCCACAGCCCGCAGACCCTGGACCCGTTGTTCTGGTGCATAACCGCTGAATTCGTCGCCTTCCAGTACCAGCAAGCGATCGACGCCAGCCGTGGCAAAGGCATTTTCTTTGTGTTCACCGAAAACCACGGCCAACACCGCGCCATCCTTGCCGGCCAGTTGATGCGCCAGGCCGAGCAAGTCGCGATCGTGGCTGCTCAAGCGGCCGCCGACCATGTCCGGCACCACGCTGATGTAGAACGCGGGTGCAGCCACTTGATGCAGCGGCAATTGCACTTCAACCGCGGCCGAGCGCTTAGTCGCCCCGCCCTGTTGTGCGCCACTGCGGTCGATGCGCTTGATGCCGTTGGGGCCGATAAACCCGATGCCATGCAGATTTTTACGGATGACTCCGTTAGGGCCCATCCAGCTGTGTTGCGCCGGTTGCATGGCCGCGTGGAGCGGGTGCAGACGGTTGCGGGCGATCCATTCAGCGCGAGGATCGCGGCGGATAATGTCGCTCATCAATGCACCTCCGCAGGTTCACGTTTGGCCGGTGCCGAAGGCTTTCCCGGCGCTGCGTCTTCGAGCAGCGCATCGGCGACCAGTTCAGCAATGTCCTTGATCAGCGGTCGCGGTTCGACCACGCCTTCAAGCATTGCGGTGCACTGTGGGCAACCCACGGCCACCAGCTCAGCGCCCGTCTCGCGGATGTCTTCCATGCGCATGTCGGGGATCCGTTGCTTGCCCGGGATGTCGGTGATCGGCGCACCGCCGCCACCGCCGCAGCAGCGCGAACGGAAACCGGAGCGTTGCATCTCTTTGACTTCAATCCCTAGGGCGCGCAGCACTTCACGCGGTGCCTCGTATTCACCGTTGTAGCGGCCGAGGTAGCACGGGTCGTGATAGGTGACGCTGCTGCCTTTGTGCTGGCCGAGGTTCAGGGCGCCAGCGCCAATGATTTCGGCCATGTAGGTGCTGTGATGCTGCACGAGATAGTTGCCATCGAAGGCGCCGTACTCGTTTTTCAGCACGTGAAAGCTGTGCGGGTCGCAGGTGACGATACGGTTGAAGTTGTACTTGGCCAGGGTCTGGATGTTGCGCTTGGCCAACAGCTGGAAGGTCGCTTCGTCGCCCAGACGTCGGGCTACGTCACCGCTGTCGCGTTCTTCAAGACCGAGCACCGCGAAGTCGACCTTGGCCGCTTTCAGCACTTTGACGAAGGCACGCAGGGTGCGCTGGTTGCGCATGTCGAACGCACCGTCGCCAACCCAGAACAGCACGTCGACCGACTTCTTCTCGCTCATCAGATTGAGGTTCAGGTCCGCCGCCCAGTTCATCCGCCCGCCCGGAGCGAAGCCGCCCGGGTTGTCGGTGGCGATCAGGTTTTCCAGGACTTCGGCGCCCTTGTTCGGCGTCGCGCCTTTTTCCAGGGTCAGGTGACGGCGCATGTCGACGATGGCGTCGACGTGCTCGATCATCATCGGGCATTCCTCGACGCAGGCGCGGCAAGTGGTGCAGGACCACAGGGTTTCAGCGTCCACCAGGCCGTTGACTATCGGTTGATGCGGATTGCCGGCGTGCTCGCCAATCGCTTTGCCAGGATACGGACTGCCAGCGAACTTGGCGTCGGTGCCGCCAGCGAGGCCGACGACCATGTCCTGAATCAGTTTTTTCGGGTTCAGCGGCTGGCCAGCAGCGAACGCCGGGCACGCGGCCTCGCATTTACCGCACTGCACGCAAGCGTCGAAGCCGAGCAATTGGTTCCAGGTGAAATCCTTGGGTTTTTCCACGCCCAGCGGCGCGTTCGGATCGTTGAGGTCCAGCGGTTTCAAACCGGTGGAACGGCCGCCGCCAAAGCGTTCGGCGCGACGGTGCCAAGCCAGGTGAAGGGCGCCGGCGAAGGCGTGCTTCATCGGCCCGCCCCAGGTCATGCCGAAGAACAGTTCCGAAACGCCCCACAGCACGCCCACACCGAGAATCGCAGCCAAGACCCAACCGCCAAAGTTTTCCGGGAGGATGCCAGCGACCGGCAGGGTCAACAGGAAGAAGCTCGCCGAGAACGCCAGCAGGCTTTTCGGCAGGCGCATCCACGGGCCTTTGGACAGACGGGCCGGCGGGTTGCGTCGACGCAGGTAAACGAAGATCGCACCGACGAACATCACGGCCGTCATCAGCAACAGGGCATAACCGAGGATGCGGTTATGCAGGCCGAAGCCGTGAACCAGAATCGCCAGCACGATGGATGCCACCGCGCCACCGGCCGTGGCGACGTGGGTGTTGGCGATGTATTTGTCCCGCGCGACGACGTGGTGCAAGTCGACCATGTAGCGCTTGGGCATGGCGAACAGGCCGCCAATCAGGTCGACTTTCGAAGCCCGGCCTCGGCGCCACATAGCCACCCGCCGCAACGCGCCCAGAACCGCAAGGCCCAGGGCAGCGAACAACAGGATTGGAAGAAGGGTGTTCAACATGGTGGAGCTCCCAAAGACCGCAGGGTCAATGATCGTTCCCACGCTCTGCGTGGGAATGCAGCCCGGGACGCTCTGCGTCCCAAGAGCGGACGCAGAGCGTCCATTGAGGCATTCCCACGCAGAGCGTGGGAACGATCAGTTCGTGGCTTAGAAATCCTTGCACAACCGCAGCGCGTCATAAATGGCGGCGTGGGTGTTGCGCTGCGCCACGCAGTCGCCGATGCGGAACAGCAAGTAGCCGTCGCCCGCCTGGCTCAGCGAAGGTTGTGGCTTGATCGCGAACAGGGCTTCGATGTCCATCTGGCCTTTGTTGCGCGAGCCTTCCTTCAGCGCGTAGTAGATTTCTTCGTCCGGACGCACGCCGTTTTCGACGACAACCTGGTCCACCACCCGCTCCTCTTTGGCGCCGGTGTATTCGTTTTCCAGCACCGCTACCAGCTTGTCGCCTTCGCGGTAGACCTTCTCCAGCATCATGTCCCCGGTCATGATCACTTCTTTGGGGTACATGCTGCGGTAGTAAGTCGGGAACGAGGTGCCGCCAATCGCTACGCCCGGCTTGATGTCGTCAGTGACGATCTCGACCTGGCTGCCCTTGTCGGCGAGGAAGTCGGCAGTCGACATCCCGGTGAACTCGCAAATGGTGTCGTAGACCAGCACGTTCTTGCCCGGTGCAACCTTGCCATCGAGGATGTCCCAGCTGCTGACCACCAGGCCTTCGGCCGCGCCCCAATGCTCGTTCTGCTCCAGGAATGGATGACCGCCAACGGCGAGCACCACCACGTCAGGACGCAGGTCGAGAATGGTCGCCGCATCGGCGGCCACGCCCAGGCGCAGGTCGACTTTCAAACGCGCCAGTTCCAGCTGGAACCAGCGAGTGATGCCGGCGATCTGGTCCCGTTGCGGGGCTTTCGAGGCAGTGGTGATCTGCCCGCCGATGAATTCTTTCTTCTCGAACAGGGTCACGTCGTGGCCACGTTCAGCGGAGACGCGCGCTGCTTCCATCCCGGCAGGACCGGCACCGACCACCACAACCTTGCGCTTTACACCGGTCGACTTCTCGATGATGTGCGGCACGCCCATGTATTCACGGGAGGTCGCGGCGTTCTGGATGCACAGCACGTCCAGGCCTTGGTATTGACGGTCGATGCAATAGTTGGCGCCGACACACTGCTTGATCTGGTCGACCTGACCCATCTTGATCTTGGCGATCAAGTGCGGGTCGGCAATGTGAGCACGGGTCATGCCGACCATGTCCACGTAGCCGCCTTCCAGAATACGGGTCGCCTGGTTCGGGTCTTTGATGTTCTGCGCGTGCAGCACCGGAGCCTTCACCACTTCCTTGATACCGGCCGCCAAGTGCAGGAACGGCTCCGGCGGATAACTCATGTTCGGAATAACGTTGGCCAGGGTGTTGTGGGTGTCGCAACCCGAACCCACCACGCCGATGAAGTCGATCATGCCGGTGTCGTCGTAATACTTGGCGATCTGCTTCATGTCTTCGTGGGACAAGCCGTCCGGGTGGAACTCGTCACCACACAGACGGATGCCGACACAGAAATCCGGACCGACTTCCTTGCGAACAGCCTTCAGGACTTCCAGGCCAAAACGCATGCGGTTCTCGAAGCTGCCACCCCACTCGTCGGTACGCTTGTTGACTCGCGGGCTCCAGAACTGGTCGATCATGTGCTGGTGCACAGCAGACAGTTCGACGCCGTCCAGGCCACCGGCCTTGGCCCGCGCCGCAGCGCTGGCGTAGTTGCCGATCACCCGCCAGATTTCTTCCGGCTCGATGGTTTTGCAGGTCGCACGGTGCACCGGTTCACGGATACCCGATGGTGACAGCAGGGTTGGCCAATGCTCGCCATCCCAACGCGAGCGTCGGCCCATGTGGGTAATCTGGATCATGATCTTGGCGCCATGCTTGTGCATGGCATCGGCCAGGTTTTGGAAGTGCGGGATGATCCGGTCGTCGGCCAGGTTGACCGACTTCCACCAGCCTTGCGGGCTGTCGATGGCCACACTGGAAGAACCGCCGCAAATCGCCAGGCCGATCCCGCCCTTGGCTTTCTCTTCGTAATACTTGACGTACCGGTCGGTGGTCATGCCGCCGTCGGTGGCATAAACCTCGGCGTGCGCGGTGCTGAGCACGCGGTTGCGGATGGTCAGTTTGCCGATCTGGATCGGCTGGAACATTGCTTCGAAAGCCATGGCGGGTTCCTCGACTTACAACGGCTTGACGGTGAACAGGCCGTCGTCGTGGCCTTCTTCGGAGCCACCGTAAACCTGTTCGGCAACGGTGCGGATCTTGCTGCCGCGGGCCTGCAGGATCTGGTCCATGGCACCGGCAAACCAGCCAGTGAACATGTAGTCGACCTTGCGTCCGACCTTGCCGTACACGTAGACAAATGCCGAGTGTTCGAGCTTGACGCTGGCGGTGCCTTTGTCGAGGTCGATGTCCTGAATTTTGAACAGGCCCCAACCGCGTTGCGACAGGCGCTTCATGTAGTGCTCGAACACCGCGACGCCTTCCAGGCCGTGGCATTCAGCTTCTTTTTCACACCAGTGCCAGGCGGACTTGTAGCCGGCCTTGTAGAGGATTTCAGCGTAGGCTTCGGCGCCCAGCACTTCCTCGATGCCCATGTGGTTATTGACGAAGAAGTGACGCGGCACGTACAGCATGGGCAGGGCGTCGGAGGTCCAGACACCAGTTTCGCTGTCGACTTCGATTGGCAATTGCGGGGCGATCTTGGCCATGGAAACTTAACTCCAGAAAAATTTTGGTGTTGCCCCCGGCGCGGACGGCCGGGGGAAAGGATTCAGAGGGGGGGGCGGTGGCTTATTCGCCCCAGACATCTTTCAAGACGTTGACCCAGTTCTCGCCCATGATCTTGCGGACCACGCGCTCGGAATGGCCGCGCTTGAGCAGGGTTTCGGTCAGGTTCGGGAACTCGCCGACGGTGCGGATGCCCAGCGGGTTGATGATCTTGCCGAAACTGGTCAGACGGCGGGCGTAGCCCTTGTCATGGGTCAGGTATTCGAAGAAGTCCTGGCCATGGCCCTGGGTGAAGTCGGTGCCGATGCCGATGGCGTCTTCGCCGACGATGTTCATGGTGTATTCGATGGCCTCGGCGTAGTCGTCGATGGTCGAATCGATGCCTTTGGCCAGGAATGGCGCAAACATGGTCACACCGACGAAACCGCCGTGGTCGGCGATGAACTTCAGTTCTTCATCGGATTTGTTGCGCGGGTGGATTTTCAGACCCGACGGCAGGCAATGGGAGTAGCAGACCGGCTTCTTGGATTCGAGGATGACTTCTTCGGAGGTTTTCGAACCGACGTGGGACAGGTCGCACATGACGCCAACGCGGTTCATCTCGGCAACGATCTCACGACCGAAGCCCGACAGGCCGCCATCGCGCTCGTAGCAGCCGGTGCCGACCAGGTTCTGGGTGTTGTAGCACATCTGCACGATACCGACGCCCAGCTGCTTGAACACCTCGACATAGCCGATCTGGTCTTCAAAGGCGTGAGCATTCTGGAACCCGAACAGGATGCCGGTCTTGCCTTGCTCCTTGGCCTTGCGGATATCGGCGGTGGTACGCACCGGAATCACCAGGTCGCTGTTCTCGCGGATCAGCTTCTGGCTGGCGGCGATGTTGTTGACGGTGGCCTGGAAGCCCTCCCACACCGACACGGTGCAGTTGGCAGCAGTCAGACCGCCCTTGCGCATGTCTTCAAACAGCTCGCGGTTCCACTTGGCAATAATCAGCCCGTCGATAACGATGCTGTCGGCGTGCAATTCGGCTGGGCTCATCAGGCTGTCCCCTATTAGCGATTCATGCGCCGAATCGTGTGCCGGCGCTTTGGGGCCAGCATATGCCTGAGGGACGGGGCAGCCGGGTGCAAAAACGACAGGGGGTTTGCCGAAAGCGTCAATCCGCGACAAAGGGTCGTCGCCGGGCATGATCACGCACCTGTTCAAGGGCCTGCGCATGGGCCAGAATTCGCCGCATCACTGAATATGCATTGGAAAAAGGGGCGGCGGCGCAATGAAATCAATCTTCCTGGCTTTGGCACTGATAGCGACCGGCGTACAGGCGGCTGAAGAGTCCGACATTAACCCGTGCGATGCGGTCGAAAACGACGTCCAGACCCTGGAATGCTCGGCCTACAGCAGAACCACCGCGGAAGATCTGCTGAAAGACAACTACAAAAGCCTGAACGAACGCATGCAAACGACATACAGCAAGAACCCGGCGCAACTGGCCGACATCACCGCCAAGCTCAAGACCGCACAACAGCAATGGATCAAGACCCGGGACGCAGACTGCGCAGTTGAAGCGTTCCCGGCGACCAGCGGTAGCAAGGCATTTACCATCGCGCAAAATGATTGCGTGGCGCGGATGAGCGATGAGCGGTCGGAGTTTTTGGAGTCGATTGGGCAGGAGTGATGCATTAGAGCGCCTGCCACACAGACTCAAGCGAGGTCAGCAGTGTTTGGTTCGTCGTTTTATCGATGCCCAGATCGACGCAACAGGCATTCCACCCGGAAAAAGCATCCAGCGTTTGTTCCATGTAGCGCTCGGGCGCAAGGAAACTGAACGGTTTGCACACTTCGATGAGCGCCTTGCGTGAGGGTTTGCCTCTTCCCGCGAATGCTGTGGTGTGTTCGTTGCCGCGCCCAGCGGTGTTGGAAAAGGTCAGGTCGTAGGCCGGCGCCATTTTCCAGCCATCCTTATCGCCAAAAAACGAGAAGTTCTTCGCGTGATCGTCGTGGTTGTGAGCGAGAGCGTTGAACACCATCAATCGGGCCATTTTCTCGACCTCTGCCGCGTCCTTGGTCATTGCCCAGGTCGCTCGCAGTAAATCACTGTAATCGAGGCTTGGTGTCCGGAAGTCGGCGTATAGAATCGCTGCGGCGGTAAGCATGTGGCGCTTGGCACCGTCCTTCCGATCGAAGCGTTTCGTGGCGAAGAATTGCTCTGCACCCTTTGTGGTTTCTACCTGAAACAGTTTCGACTCGGAAATTTCGATCCCTGCTCGACGGGCCATCAGAGCATAAACCTGCTCAATGGCGCCGCTGTCTCGATGTTCCTCTTCACAGCGAAACTTGATTAACCAATGCTCAAAACCCTCGGGCATTTTGCCAAATGACGAAACGGCACGCTGTTTGTCCGGGGAAAGACCAATTACCGCTTTAGGACGTGCACCACCGGGGGAACCGCCTGCCAGTCGCAGAGATTTGATGACCTCGTCCGTGCTGCCTGAAAGTATCGTTTGTGAAGCCTCGTAGAGGGCAGCCAAGTCGAGGTCTTCGTCTGCCTCAACGGTTTCGGACATCGGCACGTATTCCAGCGCGCCCATGCTGCGATTGCCCATGTAGGCCAGACGATCCAGCGGACCGATTGCGTGGCGCTCGACACCCAATTGACTGCGCAAGAATCGATCCATTAGCAGCAGTCCCCAACAATCGGGCAACGAATCGCTGAACGCGCCGTGCAGACCGTCGAACAGCAGCGGATCAGCTGCGCCCTGGGGCTTGATCGAAAAATCCATATGAAACGGCGCGAGGTTGAACCCTTTCGCCAGCCAGCCTGGGTCATAAGAAAAAAACACGCCCTGACGAGGAATCGCGACCATCTCGCCGACGCGTGATCCTTGGAGCATGACGCTGATTGCGTTGACGGATTTCATTGTCGGCCACGAGCCCTTTCGTAGTTTTTCAGTTCCTGAAGCGTCAGCGATTGAGCCGATGCGAACAAATTTGTCAGGGGTTCTTCTGCTCCGAGGCAGATAGCGATCAGTAACAGGCCATCCAAAGAGATTTTGCCGGTGGTTTCAAAGCGCTTGATATTCGACTCGGGGACACCTGACTTTTGCGCCAGCGTGCGCCGCGAAAGGTTTTTACTAAGCCTCAGCCGTTTGGCATTTCCGGCGATCTGTAAAGCGATTTCGCCAGGGGAGTAAAGGATATGGGTAAGGGCCACGAGTTGACCTCAAGAAGGATGTGAGCAAGTGTAGCAGCGAGACAGGTAGAGAGTATTTAACGGACAACATTTAATCTTTTATGAAGATAAAAAGCTATTAATAGACATTATTTTACCCATTAAATAGCTACGATAATTACCCTTCGAATATTTTGCGTACACGCTACATTTGTCATTTGAGCTATAAGCTCCGCGTCTACCTACCGGGAAACACATAAATGAAAATCTGCGGCATCGAAATCAAAGGCAGCGAAGCGATCATCGCCGTGGCCTCCCTCGACGGTCAGGCACTGAGCCACGTCGCCCTGGCTACCAAGAAAATCGCCCTCGACGATGATGACGAAGCCGCCAACGTCAAAGTCTTTGCCGCTCAGGTGGCCTCGTTTGTACGTGAGAATTCCATTGATCGGATTGCGATCAAGAAGCGCAGCAAGAAAGGCGAGTTCGCCGGTGGGCCGACCACGTTCAAGATCGAGGGCATTTTCCAGTTGCTGGAGAGTTGCGAGGTGACGCTGCTGTCACCGCAGACGATCAATGCGCAGGCAAAAAAACACAATTTCGAACTGCCGGCGACGCTGAACAAGTATCAGCATGAGGCTTACAAGGCCGCGTGCTCAGCCTTAATGAAGAAGTAAGATAAACGCAAATCAAATGTGGGAGCGGGCTTGCTCGCGAAGACGGTGTACCAGCCAACATCAATGTTGGATGACGGACTGCTTTCGCGAGCAAGCCCGCTCCCACATTTCGTTTTGCGCTTGGCTCAAACCAGCTCTCGCCCATCCCCCAACCGTCGGCGATCCTCCCGCGGGCACCGCTCAAACTTCGCCCGATAACTGCGGGTGAAATACGACGGCGATTCAAACCCGCACGCAATGCTCACTTCCAGCACGCTCATGTCGGTCTGGCGCAGCAACTGCCGCGCCTTCTCCAGCCTCAACCGCAGGTAGAAATTGCTCGGCGTGTCGTTCAAGTGCAGCCGAAACAGGCGCTCCAGTTGCCGGCGCGTTACCTTGATCGATTCGGCCAGCTCAAGCGTGCTCAGCGGCGGTTCGCTGTGCTGTTCCATCTCGCCAATCACATGCACCAGCTTCTTGTTGCTGATGCCATAGCGCGTGGCGACTTCCATGCGCTGGTGGTCTTTGCGCGGGCGGATGCGCCCGAGTACGAATTGTTCGCTGACCTGGATCGCCAGTTGCGGGCCATGGGCCTGGGCGATGAGGTCGAGCATCAGGTCGATGGACGCGGTGCCGCCCGCCGAGGTGATGCGCCGGCGATCGATCTCGAACAGCTCCTGGGTGACGCTGAGCTGCGGATACGACTCCTTGAAGGCGTCGATGGCTTCCCAGTGCAGGGTCAGGCGATGGCCGTCGAGCAGCCCTGCTTCGGCGAGGATGAAACTGCCGGTGTCGATGGCGCCAAGCGTCACGCCTTCGTTGTCCAGCCGACGCAACCAGTGCTCCAGCGCCGGGGTTGCGAACTTCAAGGGTTCGAAACCGGCGACCACCAAGAGCGTCGCACCTTTCTTTAGCGGTTCCAGCGCCGCGTCGGCGTTGACCGACATGCCGTTGCTGGCCAGCACCGCCCCGCCGTCCGCGCTCAATACATGCCAGCGATACAGCTCGCCGCGAAAGCGATTGGCGACCCGCAGCGGCTCGATGGCCGAGATAAATCCAATCGCCGAGAAACCCGGCATCAACAAGAAGTAGAAATCCTGGGACATGGAGCGCACTCGATAGGCGGGTAATGTCAGGGCGGGTAGCGTGTTGACGTTGATACGCCACTTGCAAGCGGCAATCAAGAGCACAGGTCGCTGCAGTGCAAGAGCTGGTCGCCGCAGTGCGCTTTCACGGGGGCGTAGCTGCGTAACTTGGCATCACCGGCGCACGAAGATGCCGGGACCCACAATAACGACTGCCGAGGAAACCTGAGATGAAACGACTGATCAGCAGCTGTGTTCTTGCACTCAGCGGTACCGCTTTCCTGAGCGCCAGTGTCATGGCGGCCGAACCTGCTTCATGCCAGAACGTACGCATGGGCGTCGTGAACTGGACCGATGTGATCGCCACCAGCGCCATGACCCAGGTACTGCTCGACGGCCTCGGCTACAACACCAAACAAACCAGCGCCTCCCAGCAAATCATCTTCGCCGGGATCCGCGACCAGCGCCTGGATCTGTTCCTGGGCTACTGGAACCCGCTGATGACCCAGACCATCTCCCCGTTCGTCGATGGCAAGCAGGTCAAAGTGCTTGAAGCGCCTAGCCTCAAAGACGCCCGCGCCACCCTCGCCGTTCCGACTTACCTTGCCGACAAGGGCCTGAAAACCTTCGCCGACATCGCCAAGTTCGAGAAAGAGCTGGGCGGCAAGATCTACGGCATCGAGCCAGGTTCGGGCGCCAACACCCAGATCAAGGAAATGATCGCCAAGAACCAGTTTGGCCTCGGCAAATTCCAACTCGTCGAATCCAGTGAAGCCGGGATGCTGTCGGCGGTTACCCGCGCCACCAAACGCAACGAAGCCATTGTGTTCTTCGGCTGGGCGCCGCACCCGATGAACGTCAACGTGAAGATGACTTACCTCACCGGCAGCGAAGATGCCCTGGGCCCGAACGAAGGCATGGCCACCGTCTGGACCGTCACCTCGCCGAACTACGCGCAGCAATGCCCGAACATCGGCAAGTTGCTGAGCAACCTGACGTACACCGCCGAAGACGAGAGCCGGATGATGCAGCCATTGCTGGATCACAAGGACGCCTTCGAATCGGCCAAGCAATGGCTCAAGGATCATCCGCAAGACAAGCAACGCTGGCTGGAAGGTGTGACCACCTTCGATGGCAAACCGGCGGCTGAAAACCTGCAACTGACCAGTAAATAAACCGAACCGAACCACCGATTCGCAGCCCGACCGGGCTGCGAACGGGACCACCACGCCTGCAAGGAACCATCAAATGAACCACGACGTCATCATCACCTGCGCACTCACCGGTGCTGGCGACACGACCAGCAAGAGCCCACACGTGCCGGTCACTCCGAAACAAATCGCCGCTGCCGCCGTTGAAGCGGCCAAGGCCGGCGCCACGGTGGTCCACTGCCACGTACGCAACCCCGAAACCGGCAAATTCAGCCGTGACGTGGCGCTGTACCGTGAAGTGATGGAGCGTATCCGCGAGGCGGACGTCGACATCATCGTCAACCTCACCGCCGGCATGGGCGGCGACCTGGAAATCGGCGCTGGCGAGAACCCGATGGAGTTCGGCCCGAACACCGATCTGGTCGGCCCGCTGACCCGTCTGGCGCACGTCGAAGAATTGCTGCCGGAAATCTGCACCCTGGACTGCGGCACCCTGAACTTCGGTGACGGCGACACCATCTACGTGTCCACCCCTGCCCAGCTGCGTGCTGGCGCCAAACGCATTCAAGAGCTGGGCGTAAAAGCCGAGCTGGAAATTTTCGACACCGGTCACCTGTGGTTCGCCAAACAGTTGATCAAGGAAGGCCTGCTCGACGACCCGCTGTTCCAGCTCTGCCTGGGCATCCCGTGGGGCGCGCCGGCCGACACCACCACCATGAAAGCCATGGTCGACAACCTGCCCGCCAACGCGGTGTGGGCCGGCTTCGGCATTGGCCGCATGCAGATGCCGATGGCGGCGCAAGCCGTGCTGCTCGGTGGCAACGTGCGAGTCGGGCTGGAAGACAACATCTGGCTGGACAAGGGCGTACTGGCGACCAACGGCCAACTGGTCGAACGCGCCTCGGAAATCCTCAGCCGTCTCGGCGCCCGTGTTCTGACACCGGCTGAAGGCCGGGCAAAAATGGGCCTGACCAAGCGCGGCTAACTGCTGACAACTCTTTCCAACTGTGGGAGCGGGCTTGCTCGCGAAGAGGCCGTTACATCCGACATCTCTGTCGACTGACACTCCGCTTTCGCGAGCAAGCCCGCTCCCACATTGGATCACCGAATTCTTTTAGGACGTCGCCATGACCTTCATCACCGAAATCAAAACCTTCGCCGCCCTGGGCAGCGGTGTCATCGGCAGCGGCTGGGTATCCCGCGCCCTCGCCCACGGCCTCGACGTAGTGGCTTGGGACCCGGCGCCCGGTGCCGAAGCCGCACTGCGTAAACGCGTCGCCAATGCTTGGGGCGCGCTGGAGAAACAAGGCCTGGCACCGGGTGCCTCGCAGGACCGTCTGCGCTTTGTCGCGACCATCGAAGAGTGTGTTCGCGATGCGGATTTCATTCAGGAAAGCGCCCCCGAGCGTCTGGACCTGAAACTGGAACTGCACAGCAAAATCAGCGCGGCGGCCAAGCCCAATGCCCTGATCGGTTCGAGCACGTCGGGCCTGTTGCCGAGCGAGTTTTACGAGAGCTCGACGCACCCGGAACGCTGCGTGGTCGGCCACCCGTTCAACCCGGTTTACCTGCTGCCGTTGGTGGAAGTGGTCGGAGGCAAAAATACCGCGCCGGAAGCCGTTCAAGCGGCGATGAAAGTGTATGAATCCCTAGGCATGCGTCCACTGCATGTGCGCAAGGAAGTGCCCGGCTTTATTGCCGACCGTTTGCTCGAAGCGCTCTGGCGCGAGGCGCTGCACCTGGTCAACGACGGTGTCGCGACCACTGGTGAAATCGACGATGCGATCCGCTTTGGCGCGGGCCTGCGCTGGTCGTTCATGGGCACTTTCCTGACCTACACTCTGGCCGGCGGCGATGCGGGCATGCGGCACTTCATGGCGCAGTTCGGTCCGGCATTGCAGTTGCCATGGACGTATCTGCCCGCACCGGAACTGACCGACAAGTTGATTGATGACGTGGTCGACGGCACCAGCGATCAGTTAGGCAAACACAGCATTTCGGCGCTGGAGCGCTATCGTGATGATTGCTTGCTGGCGGTGCTCGAAGCGGTGAAGACCACCAAAGAGAAGCACGGGATGGCGTTTAGCGAGTAATGAGCCAACAGGGCCGGCCCCATCGCGAGCAGGCTCGCTCCCACAAGGGATCTGCGTCGTTCACAGAACCACTGTGGGAGCGAGCCTGCTCGCGATAGCGGCTGTCCAGTCACCACACATGCGGGATCACTCATCATGCCCACCCTCACCACCTACCAAACCAAAATCATCCCCGACTG
Organism: Pseudomonas sp. JAI111; assembly: GCF_024809425.1. Lineage (NCBI taxonomy): Bacteria > Pseudomonadati > Pseudomonadota > Gammaproteobacteria > Pseudomonadales > Pseudomonadaceae > Pseudomonas > Pseudomonas sp. JAI111. Next base: position 156,471 of record NZ_JANUCB010000003.1, read on the forward strand.
GGTCGACTACAACGGCCACCTGCGCGACGCCTTCTACCTGCTGATTTTCAGCTACGCCACCGATGCCCTGATGGATCGGCTGGGCATGGACAGCAACAATCGCGAAGCCAGCGGCAACTCGCTGTTCACCCTCGAACTGCACCTCAACTACCTGCACGAAGTGAAGCTCGACGCCGACGTCGAAGTGCGAACCCAGATCATTGGCCACGACAGCAAACGCCTGCACCTCTATCACAGCCTGTATCTGGTGGGAGATGACAAGGAACTGGCCGGCAACGAGCAAATGCTGCTCCACGTTGATCTCGCCGGCCCGCGCTCAGCACCGTTCAGCGAAGTAACGCTGAGCAAGCTGCAAGCCATCGTCGCCGAGCAAACCGACCTTCCCGCCCCCGACTACATTGGCCGAGTGATCGCGTTACCGACTAAAAAATAACAAGGAGATCGCCATTGAACACCGCCGCCGCTTTTGCCGACTTCCGTACTTACCCGTTGATCAGCGCGTTGACCGCCGTGCAAACCCTGGCGGACCGTATTCACGTGCAATGGGCTGACGGTCGTCTCAGCCCTTTCCATCACCAATGGTTGCGCGACAACTGCCCGTGCCCGCTGTGCGTCTACACCGTAACGCGCGAACAGGTGCTGGAAATCGTCGACGTCGCGCAAGACCTGACGCCTTCAAAGGCTGATGTCGATGCCGAAGGTTGCCTCAACATCGAGTGGCAAGACGGCCACCTCAGCCGCTTCGATCCCGGCTGGTTACGCGCTCACGCCTATGACGACGAGTCCCGCGCCGAACGTCGCGCAGCCAAGCCCAAAAGCCAGCTGTGGAACAGCAACCTGAAGCTGCCGGTATTCGACTACCAGGCGCTGATGAACGACAACGACGCCTTGCTGCAATGGCTGTTGGCGGTGCGCGACATCGGCCTGACCCAAGTGCGCGGCGTACCCACCGAACCCGGCTCGTTGAAGCTGATCGCCCAGCGGATTTCCTTCATCCGCGAGAGCAATTTCGGCGTGCTGTTCAACGTGCAATCCAAGGCCGATGCCGACAGTAACGCCTACACCGCTTTCAACCTGCCATTGCACAGCGACTTGCCGACCCGGGAGTTGCAACCGGGGCTGCAATTTCTGCATTGCCTGGTCAATGACGCCGAGGGCGGCGAGAGCATTTTCGTCGACGGTTTCGCCATTGCCCACGCCTTGCGCGAGGAAGATCCCGAGTCGTTCAACGCCTTGTGTGAAATCCCCGTGGAGTTTCGCAACAAGGACCGCCACAGCGACTATCGCTGCCTGGCGCCGATCATCGCTCTGGATGCATTGGGGCAGGTTTCGGAGATCCGCATGGCGAACTTTTTGCGCGGGCCGTTTGATGCGTCGATGGAAGACATGCCCAAGCTCTATCGCGCTTATCGGCGCTTTATTGCCATGACCCGCGAAGCGCGTTTCCGGGTGATGACGCGGCTCAACCCCGGCGAATTGTGGTGCTTCGATAACCGCCGCACGCTGCACGCCCGCAACGCCTTCGACCCCGCCACCGGCGCCCGGCATTTCCAGGGTTGCTACATCGATCGTGATGAATTGCTGTCGCGGATATTGGTGTTGCAACGTTAGACCGCGTCACCGTTCATCGCGAGCAAGCTCGCTCCCACAGGGATTTGCATCGGACACAGTATTTGTGCACGACACAGTTCCAATGTGGGAGCGAGCTTGCTCGCGATGGCGTTAGTCCATACACCATATCTCCCTGATTCACAGGCAAAAAAAACCCCGATCAAGCCGTGACAAGATCGGAGCTGAGGAGGGTACTGTTGAGGAGCCGTTGCGCGAGGGTGACCAAACCTTCGTGTAGCCAGCTGAATCCAGTGTGCCCACTCCCTTGAATCACAAGTTAGCCGAAAACGACCTGTTCATAGGTATTGCGGCCATTGCGACAAATCGTCCTTGCCGCCACTTCGCACCCCTATGAGAATCGAACCAAGACACCGTTCCCTAAAGAAGGATTGCGTCATGATGCACGCCGATTTGATAGACCAGGAAGACCTGTTGGGCCAGCTGAAATCATTGGGTTTTCAAGTGCCGAGCGGGGCCACGGCCGAGCAGGCTTGCGAGTGCGCAGTGCGAGGCTTGAACGATGAACGGGCAATGACACTGCGTACGATGGTCAAGCAGATGTACACCAGCAGCGCGACCATCCTGCCAGCCGTGCGCCAGGCGATCGACAAGCAATTGTTGCCAGCGTTGGCGGCCTACCAGCAGAGCCGTAGCGCCTGAATACTTCCTCCACTGATCGTTCCCACGCTCTGCGTGGGAATGCAGCCCGGGACGCTCCGCGTCCCTGCCGAAGCGGACGCAGAGCGTCCATTGAGGCATTTCCACGCAGAGCGTGGGAACGATCAGAGCATCAGAGCCTTACGCTGGCGAACGTCGACTCATTACGCGCCTGACTCAACGCCGACAACGGCCCGGACAACGGCGACAGTACCAAGGCTTGTGGCAGCGGCATCATCGCCACCTGTTGCGTGGTGTTCGAACCTACGCGCTCGTCACGTGGCGGAATGCCGAAGTATTCGCGGTAGCACTTGGAGAAGTGCGGCGTGGACACGAAGCCACAGACCGACGCCACTTCGATGATCGACATCGGCGTTTGCTTGAGCAGTTGCCGAGCCCGGATCAGGCGCAGTTTCAGGTAGTAACGCGACGGCGAGCAGTGCAGGTATTTCTGGAACAGACGCTCCAGCTGACGACGCGAAACAGCGACATACACCGCCAGTTCATCGAGGTCGATCGGCTCTTCCAGATTGGCTTCCATCAGCGCGACGATTTCCTGCAATTTCGGCTGATTGGTCCCCAGCATGTGCTTGAGCGGCACGCGCTGGTGATCCTGCTCGTTGCGGATGCGCTCGTAGACGAACATTTCCGAGATCGCGGCGGACAGTTCACGACCGTGATCGCGGCTGATCAGGTGCAGCATCATGTCCAGTGGCGCGGTGCCGCCGGAACTAGTGAAACGGTTACGGTCGAGGGTGAACAAGCGGGTGCTCATGGCCACACGGGGGAAGGCTTCCTGCATCGAGGCCAGGCATTCCCAGTGCACGCTGCAATCGAATCCGTCCAGCAGGCCGGCGCACGCCAGGGCCCAGCTGCCGGTGCAGACCGCACCAAGACGGCGCGACTGGCGAGCCTGGCTTTGCAACCATGACACGTGTTCGCGGGTCACGGTGCGCTGAATGCCGATACCGCCGCAGACAATGATGGTGTCCAGGGGTGGCGCTTTGTGCATGGAGCAATCGGGGGTGATCTGCAGACCGTCACTGGCCCAGACCTGACCGCCATCGACGGTGAGCGTCGACCAGCGATACAACTCGCGACCGGACAATTGGTTGGCCATGCGCAGTGGTTCTACTGCGGAAGCCAGAGAAATAAGCGTGAAATTGTCCAGCAGCAGAAAGCCGATGGATTGAGGCGCACGGTTCTGGGGTTGGGCCCCTGAGTTGAACGTCGTCATCGCGGTATCTCCTCACACAAAGCGGGTGATGGCCTCAGGCGGAGGCTCTTGTTATTGCCATCGTTCTCGCGTGGGAGACGGGCTTTGTAATGACAGAGCAATTGCCATGCCTAAAGTTGAATGGGCATTCAATAACTCCTGAAAACGACGTCGCGGCGTGTCTATATAAGCCGTGCGCAGAGTGGGGGTTATAAGTGCCATTATCGGCGGGAAGCGCTCTGCCCCGTTGGGCTTGAGCAAATCGGTAGCACTTGTGGGAACAGGGCTACAGCGACCTGAGGGAGAGTGTCACCGCAAGCACAGGTGACAGGCGGTAATGGCCATTTTGGATCCCTGGCCATGGATGAGTCACTTATCTGTAAGCGACGCGCCAAAACGTGGCGCGTTTTGAATTCGGTGTTCACTTAGCGCGCAGTTTTGACTGGTCTGGCGCTATCGCAGGCAAGCCCGCTCCCACAAGGATTTTTGGTGTGCCTTAGTTCTCGGCCACACAACAAATCCTGTGGGAGCGGGCTTGCTCGCGATGGGGTCAACTCAATCTCAACACTCGACCGCGCTGACCGCCAATCCACCGCGCGATGTCTCTTTGTATTTGTCATGCATGTCCGCACCGGTATCACGCATGGTCCGGATCACCCGATCCAGCGAGATAAAGTGCTGACCATCACCGCGCAACGCCATCTGCGCCGCGTTGATCGCTTTTACGGCCGCAATCGCATTGCGCTCGATGCACGGCACCTGAACCAGCCCGCCCACCGGATCGCAGGTCAAACCGAGGTTATGTTCCAGACCGATCTCCGCCGCGTTGCACAGCTGCTCCGGCGTGGCGCCGAGAATCTCCGCCAACCCCGCCGCCGCCATCGCACAGGCCGAACCGACTTCACCCTGGCAACCGACTTCGGCACCGGAGATCGAAGCGTTTTTCTTGCAAAGAATCCCCACCGCGGCGGCACTGAGGAAATAGTCGACCACGTTGGCGTCCGTCACCGCTTCACTGAACTTCATGAAGTAATGCAGAACCGCCGGAATAATCCCCGCCGCGCCGTTGGTCGGTGCTGTCACCATGCGCCCGCCGGCGGCGTTTTCTTCGTTGACCGCGAGGGCGAAAAGATTGACCCACTCCATGGCGCTCAAGGTCGAGCCAATGACATTGGGTTTACCCAACTCTTGAAGACTGCGATGCAATTTGGCCGCACGACGACGCACATTCAATCCGCCGGGCAGGATGCCTTCGTGCTTGAGGCCCTGGTCAACGCAATCCTGCATGGCGCGCCAGAGTTTCATCAGGCCGCTGCGGATTTCTTCTTCGCTGCGCCAGACCTTTTCGTTGGCCATCATCAATTCAGCCACGCGCAGGTTGTGCTGCTTGCAAAGACTGAGCAGTTCGACGGCGCTGGAGAAATCGTACGGCAATACTGTGCTGTCCAGATCGACCACGCCGCTGGACGCCTGCGCTTCATCGACGACAAAACCGCCGCCGATGGAATAGTAGGTGTCGCGATGCAGTTCGCCGTCATCGCCTTCGACAATCAGGGTCATGGCGTTGGGATGGAATGGCAGGTTTTCGTCGATCAGGCGCATGTCCCGGGCCCAGATGAACGGGACCGACAAGCGACCGTCTAGCAACAAGGTGTGGGTTTCGCGCAGGGTTTCGATACGAATGCCGATTTGCGACGGATCGATCGCATCCGGCCACTCGCCCATCAGGCCCATGATCACGGCGTTGTCGCTGCCGTGACCGATGCCGGTAGCCGACAACGACCCGTAAAGCTGAACTTCGACGCGCCGTACTTGTTCCAAAAGACCCTGCTCACGCAAACCTTGCACGAACAGCGCGGCGGCCCGCATAGGCCCCACGGTGTGCGAACTGGAAGGGCCGATGCCGATTTTGAACAGGTCGAAAACACTGATAGCCATTACTGCCGAACTCCTGGATGTGCCGACTCCAGACGCAAAGGCGCCCAGTGGCGGAGCTGCTACGCTCAAGCTGCAATCCGCCGAGATGGCCGCATCATCAGGCTTTTGTCATGTCGTTCGACGTCTCACACCGACGCACTCATGCCCACTAACGCCGCGAGGCGGCGACGCAATGTTTTCGCCGTTTTTTAGCGGATCAGAGGGGGAAAAAGGGCTGAAAAAAGCTGTAAACGACGTCACCGACACTGGATGCGACCATCCCTGTACTGGTTACGACGCCCCCTGTAGGCGTCAGATTTTCACTGGTACATGATCGTATCGACTCGATTGCAAGGCGCCGTGGTAGAGCTGTCTCCAAAACGCCATCCAACCGCAACCTATAAGTGCGGTGGTCCAGTCGGAACACTGCCAAAAAAAACACCAAGGAGTCCATCCATGAAAGGTTCCCCGTCGTTGTTGTTGGCCGCCATGCTGAGTCTGCCGTTACTGGCTCAAGCTGCAGAACCCGCTCAGTGCAGTACCGTAAACTTCTCTGATGTCGGCTGGACCGACATTACCGCAACAACCGCCACCACCAGCGTCGTGCTCGACGCCCTCGGCTACAAGACCAAAACCACGATGATTTCCGTGCCGGTGACCTACAAGTCCCTGGCCGACGGCAAGAACATGGACGTGTTCCTCGGTAACTGGATGCCGACCATGGAAAACGACATCAAGGCTTACCGTGATGCCGGCACCGTCGATGTCGTGCGCACCAACCTGACCGGCGCCAAGTACACCCTCGCCGTGCCGCAAGCGCTGTACGACAAAGGGCTGCATGACTTCGCCGACATCGCCAAATTCAAGAAAGAGCTCGACGGCAAGATCTATGGCATCGAACCTGGAAACGACGGTAACCGCCTGATCCAGAGTATGATCGACAAGAACGCCTTCGGCCTTAAAGACGCTGGTTTCAAAGTGGTCGAGTCCAGTGAAGCCGGCATGTTGTCGCAGGTTGACCGCGCCCAAAAACGCGACACCGCCGTGGTGTTCCTCGGCTGGGCGCCGCACCCGATGAACAAACGCTTCAAGATCCAATACCTCACCGGTGGTGACGATTTCTTCGGACCGGACTTCGGTGCCGCCACCGTGGCGACCAACACCCGCAAGGGGTACGTCCAGGAATGCAGCAACGTTGGACAGTTGCTGAAAAACCTGGAGTTCACCGTCGACATGGAGAGCTCGCTGATGGGCAACATCCTGGATGACAAAATGAAGCCTGACGCGGCCGCCAAGGCCTGGCTGAAAAAGAACCCACAGGTCCTCGATACCTGGCTCGCTGGCGTGACCACCATTGACGGTAAACCAGGCCTGGAGGCCGTTAAAGCCAAGCTCGCGCAGTAATCGCTTACGCCGGGCGGGTTCGCTCGCCCGGGCTGTTTATTTCCTTGCATGCGGACGTTCACTACCATGCTGATTGATCAGAAAATCCCTTTAGGCCAGTACATCGCGGGCTTCGTTGAATGGTTGACGCAACACGGCGCCAGCACGTTCGACGCAATCGCCGTGTCACTGGAAACGATGATCCACGGCGTGACTTTTGCGCTGACCTGGTTCAACCCGCTGGCATTGATCGGCCTCATCGCGCTACTGGCACACTTCATTCAACGAAAGTGGGGGCTGACCGTATTCGTCATCGCCTCCTTCTTGCTGATCCTCAATCTGGGGTACTGGCAGGAAACCATGGAAACCCTCGCCCAGGTGCTCTTCGCTACCCTGGTCTGCGTAGTCATCGGCGTGCCGTTGGGCATCGTCGCTGCGCATAAACCGATGTTCTACACATTGATGCGTCCGGTGCTCGATCTCATGCAGACCGTGCCGACCTTCGTGTACCTCATTCCTACCCTGACCCTCTTCGGTCTGGGTGTGGTCCCGGGCCTGATCTCAACGGTAGTGTTCGCGATTGCCGCGCCTATCCGCCTGACTTACCTGGGTATTCGCGATGTTCCGGAAGAACTGATGGACGCCGGCAAGGCCTTTGGCTGCTCGCGACGTCAGCTGCTCTCGCGAATCGAACTGCCCCACGCCATGCCAAGCATCGCGGCCGGTATCACCCAGTGCATCATGCTGTCGTTGTCGATGGTGGTGATCGCGGCACTGGTGGGCGCCGACGGCCTGGGCAAACCCGTGGTCAACGCACTGAACACTGCTGATATCGCCCTGGGCTTCGAAGCAGGCCTGGCGATCGTACTGCTGGCGATCATGCTCGACCGTATCTGCAAACAACCCGACGCCAAAGTAGGGGGTGACGCATGAGCATTATTCGCTTCGATAACGTCGACGTTATCTTCTCCAAGGATCCACGCGAGGCTCTCAAGCTGCTGGATCAAGGCATGACCCGTAACGAGATCCTGAAAAAGACCGGGCAGATCGTAGGCGTGGAAAAAGCCAGCCTGGATGTCGAAAAAGGTGAAATCTGCGTACTGATGGGCCTGTCCGGCTCCGGCAAGTCCAGTTTGCTGCGCTGCATCAACGGCCTCAACACGGTCAGCCGTGGCAAGCTGTTCGTCGAGCACGAAGGCAGGCAGATAGACATTGCCTCCTGCACCCCGGCGGAACTGAAAATGATGCGCACCAAGCGCATTGCGATGGTGTTTCAGAAGTTCGCCCTGATGCCTTGGCTGACCGTTCGCGAGAACATCAGCTTCGGTCTGGAAATGCAGGGGCGCCCTGAAAAAGAGCGGCGCAAACTGGTGGACGACAAGCTTGAGCTGGTGGGCCTGACCCAATGGCGCAACAAGAAACCCAACGAGCTGTCCGGCGGTATGCAACAACGTGTGGGCCTGGCCCGCGCCTTGGCGATGGACGCCGACATCCTGCTGATGGACGAACCGTTCTCGGCACTCGACCCACTGATCCGCCAAGGCCTGCAAGACGAACTGCTGGAACTGCAACGCAAGCTGCACAAAACCATCGTGTTCGTGAGTCACGACCTCGATGAGGCCCTGAAGCTCGGCAGCCGTATCGCGATCATGAAAGACGGTCGGATCATCCAGTACAGCAAGCCGGAAGAGATCGTCTTGAACCCGGCGGACGACTACGTGCGGACCTTCGTGGCCCACACCAACCCGCTGAACGTTCTGTGCGGTCGCAGCCTGATGCGCACCCTGGACAACTGCAAACGCATCAACGGCTCCGTCTGCCTCGATCCGGGCGGCGATTCGTGGCTGGACCTGGCCGAAGGCAACACCATCAAGGGTGCCCGTCAGAACGGTGCGAGCCTGGATCTGCAGAACTGGATTCCAGGGCAAGCGGTTGAAGGCCTGGGCCGTCGCCCAACGCTGGTGGACTCGAACATCGGCATGCGTGATGCATTGCAGATTCGTTATCAGACCGGCAACAAACTGGTGCTGCACGACAACAACAAAGTGGTCGGGATTCTCGGCGACAGCGAGCTGTATCACGCGCTGCTCGGCAAGAACCTGGGGTAAGGCAGCAGACACAAAAACGCCGCGAGAGGATCGCGGCGTGATCGTTCCCACGCTCCGCGTGGGAATGCATCCTGTGACGCTCCGCGTCACGATTCAAAAGCGGACGCAGAGCGTCCGTGGCGGCATTCCCACGCAGAGCGTGGGAACGATCAGGCACAAAAAAGGGGCTCAACTTGAGCCCCTTTGTGTTCCTGCGCCAAGCGCAGGAACGATCATCTCGCTACTCAGCTATAAACCCGGCCAAGGAGCTGCCGATGGCTTTCAAACTGATCGAGCACGTCACGGGTGATTTGATCCGCAGTAAAGCCCATCAGGTCATAGTCCTGGCTGCCGTTGTGCAGGTAGACCTCGGCGCGGTAATAGCGCGCACGCGGTTCATCGGCACTTTCCGCCGACACCGTATCGCTCGCCGCTGCCAGATAGCCATCCAGGCTCACTTCGTAGACAAAAGGGTTGCCCTCTTCCATCTCGATCCGCACGCCCATGCAACGCTTGGACTTGCCCAGCAGCGTTTGCACATCCAGCCCTTGGGCACGCAATTGCACCGCCGCATCTTCCAGCGCCGGGCTGACCTGCTTATCCATGAAGCGCTGAACGATCGACTGGTTCGGTTGCAGATCCAATTGGGTCAAACGCTCGCTGAAACCACGACGACCGCGCGCAGCCAGTTCCGCCTGCTCCTGTTCGATCTGCACGTCCTGGCGCATCGCCTTGTGCAAGCCGAACATGAAGAACACCAGCACCACCGAGAACGGCAGACCGGCCAGCACCACCATGGTTTGCATGGCTTCGAAGTTACCGGCGAACAGCAGGCCGATGGTCACCAGAGTAATCACCGCCGACCAGAAAATCCGCAGCCAGTGCGGCGCATCTTCGTCGACATTGCCGCCCTTGCAGGAAAGGTTGGCCATCATCACCGCGCCGGAATCCGCCGGGGTCAGGAACAGCACGAAACCGACAAAGATCGACACGCCGATCACAATCTTCGACGCCGGGTAATGCTCAAGCAGTTGGTAGATCGCCATGGACGGCTGTTCGAGCGCCGTCTTCCCAAGCTCCACCGCCCCATGGTTCATCACCAGGTCCAGGGCCGAGTTACCGAAGATCGACAGCCACGCCAGGGTGAAACCCAGCGGGATCAGCAGTACGCCAGCCACCAGCTCACGCACCGTACGACCACGGGAAATACGCGCGATGAACATGCCGACGAATGGGGCCCAGGAAATCCACCAGGCCCAGTAGAACAAGGTCCACAGGCCCAACCAGCGGTCGGACTTCTCACTGTCGCCTTCGTACACGTAGAGATCGAAGGTTTTCAGCACCACACCGTTCAGGTAGTCACCGATGTTTTGCACGAAGCCATTGAGCAGGTGCAGGGTCGGGCCGAACAGCAGCACGAAAATCAGCAAACCGCTGAACAGCACGATGTTCAGGTTGGACAGACGGCGAATGCCGTTTTCCACGCCCGACACGGCGGCGATGGTCGCCACGGTGCTCATCACGATGATCACGATCAGCAGGTTGGTGTTGCTGTGTGCCATGCCGAACAGGTTTTCCAGGCCCGAGGACACTTGCAGCGAACCAATCCCCAGGTTCGTCACCAGCCCCAGCAGGGTCACGAACATGCCGAAGCCGTCCACGGCATGACCGGCCGCGCCTTTGACCCAGCGCTCGCCCACCAGCGGATACAGCGCCGAACGCAACGCCAGCGGCTGGTTGTGACGGTACGCAAAGTACGCCACGGCCAAGCCGACCAGGGCGTAAATCGCCCAGCCATGCAGGCCCCAGTGCAGGAACGTCAGTTGCACGGCCTGACGCGCGGCCATGTTGCTGGCCGAAACGCCTTCCGGCGGATTGAAGTAGTGGTCCAGCGGCTCCGAAGCACCGAAGTACAAGAGCGAGATGCCGATACCCGACGAGAACAGCATCCCCGCCCAGGCGCCGTAGCTGAAGTCCGGGGTGTCATCCTTGCTGCCCAGTTTGAGTTTGCCGTAGGACGAAAACGCCAGGCCGACGACGAATACCAGATAAGCGGCAATCACCACCATGTAGTACCAGCCGAAGCTGCGGGACAACCAGGCCTGGGCAATACCGAGCAATCTGCCAGCCTCTTGCGGGGCGATGATCAGAATGGCGGTCAACAACAGGATCAGCGCGGTAGAGGTGTAGAACACCCAACCGTTGACCGTCACCTTCTCGGGCGGGGTCTTTATAAGAGAGGCAGAACTCATGGCACAGATGCTCCAGGCAGTGCGAGAGAAGAACACAAGGCAACGCGTTACCCGACCAATCGGTTAGTTGGCAGCCGACCGGCGGGTGATATAAAGACACCCCGAAAAAAGCCCGAAGCCCGTGAGCGCCAGTGCGCACGGGTTTCGAGCATTTTGTGATGTCGGTTTTCCGCTAACTACGAGCAGGAAAAACCTGTAGGCAGCGACGAATTGTCGCAGATCTTATTCTTTGTTGATTGAACGTTCAATCAAAACAAAATAGACTGGCCCTCAATCCGGTAGGCGTATTCGTCCACCGAGAGGCCTAAGGAGATGTGCAAGATGCCCAAGGTCGGTATGCAACCCATCCGTCGCCAGCAATTGATCGAAGCCACGCTACTGGCCGTCGATCAGGTCGGAATGGGGGACGCCAGCATTGCGCTGATCGCCCGTTTGGCCGGTGTCTCGAACGGCATCATCAGTCACTATTTTCAGGACAAGAATGGCCTGATCGCCGCCACGATGCGGTATCTGATGAGTGTCCTCAGCGAGAACGTCACCGCGCGCCGTCAGGCGCTGACAGATGACAGCCCGCGGGCGCATCTGCAGGTGATTATCGAAGGCAACTTCGACGCCAGCCAGGTCAATGGCCCGGCAATGAAAACCTGGTTGGCCTTCTGGGCCACCAGCATGCACCAGCCGTCTTTGCACAGGTTGCAGCGGATCAACGATCACCGTCTGTATTCCAACCTGTGCTGCCAGTTCCGCCGTGCGTTGCCGCTTGATCAAGCGCGCAGCGCCGCCCGGGGCCTGGCAGCCCTCATTGACGGTTTGTGGTTGCGCGGCGCGCTGTCGGGAGATGCTTTCGACACCGAGCAGGCGCAACGGATCGCTTACGAATACATGGATATCCAATTGGCCAAGCAGGTGAGTTAGAGCACACATAAAACGCTCAACCACCTGAACCGCCACTGATCAGCGATGCCCAGGCTACACGGCACGCCCAGTGGTCAACGCCAACCACTTATGCACTTGCGAGGACTTTATGGCCCGTTTCGAACTGCAAAAACTCTACATCGATGGCGGCTACAGTGACGCCAGCAGCGACGCCACCTTCGAAGCCATCAACCCGGCTAACGGTGAAGTCCTCGCAATCGTTCAGCGTGCGACCAAGGAAGACGTCGAGCGCGCTGTGGTCAGCGCCGAAAAGGGCCAGAAAATCTGGGCTGCGATGACCGCCATGGAGCGTTCGCGCATCCTGCGCCGTGCCGTCGACATCCTGCGCGAGCGCAACGATGAACTGGCCGCCCTGGAAACCCTGGACACCGGCAAATCGTTCTCCGAAACCAAGTATGTCGACATCGTTACCGGTGCCGACGTGCTGGAATACTACGCAGGCCTGGTGCCCGCCATCGAAGGCGAGCAGATCCCGCTGCGCACCACTTCGTTCGTCTACACCCGTCGCGAGCCGCTGGGCGTCGTCGCCGGTATCGGCGCGTGGAACTACCCGATCCAGATCGCCCTGTGGAAATCCGCGCCTGCCCTGGCAGCCGGTAACGCAATGATCTTCAAGCCAAGCGAAGTCACCTCGCTGACCACGCTGAAACTGGCCGAGATCTACACCGAAGCAGGCCTTCCGGCTGGCGTGTTCAACGTCTTGACCGGCAGCGGTCGTGAAGTCGGCACCTGGCTGACCGAGCATCCACGCATCGAAAAAATCTCCTTCACCGGCGGCACCGACACCGGCAAGAAGGTCATGGCCAGCGCTTCCGCTTCGTCGCTCAAAGACGTGACCATGGAGCTGGGCGGCAAATCTCCGCTGATCATTTTCGACGACGCCGACCTCGACCGCGCCGCCGACACCGCGATGATGGCCAACTTCTACAGCTCGGGCCAGGTCTGCACCAACGGCACTCGCGTGTTCGTACCAAGCCACCTGAAGGCTGCCTTCGAAGCCAAGATCGTTGAACGCGTTGCGCGCATCCGCGTCGGCAACCCGGAAGACGAGAACACCAACTTCGGTCCGCTGGTGAGCTTCGCCCACATGGAAAGCGTGCTGGGCTACATCGCCAAAGGTAAGGAAGAAGGCGCTCGCGTACTGTGCGGCGGCGACCGTCTGACCGAAGGCGAATTCGCCAAAGGCGCGTTCGTGGCACCGACCGTGTTCACCGACTGCACCGATGAGATGACCATCGTTCGCGAAGAAATCTTCGGCCCGGTGATGAGCATCCTGACTTACGAAACCGAAGAAGAAGTGATCCGTCGTGCCAACGACACCGACTTCGGTCTCGCCGCCGGTGTCGTCACCAAGGACCTGAACCGCGCCCACCGCGTGATTCATCAACTGGAAGCCGGTATCTGCTGGATCAACGCCTGGGGCGAATCCGACGCCAAGATGCCGGTTGGTGGCTACAAGCAGTCGGGCGTGGGCCGTGAAAACGGGATCAGCTCTCTCAACAACTTCACGCGCATTAAATCGGTACAGGTCGAACTGGGCGATTACGCCTCGGTTTTCTAAGCAGGCAACTGATTCGCCTGCCAGGCCGTCATCGCCAGCAGGCTGGCTCCCACAGGATTACACATCCCCCTGTGGGAGCCAGCCTGCTGGCGATCGAGTGCGCAGCACTCGCCGTGGCCAGACCTGACCAACTTCAAAGAGGGTGCATTCAATGTCCCAAGAATTCGATTACATCATTATCGGTGCCGGCTCGGCCGGTAACACCCTGGCGACCCGTCTGACTGAAGACGAAGGCGTCACCGTCCTGCTGCTCGAAGCGGGCGGGCCGGACTACCGCATGGATTTTCGCACGCAAATGCCGGCGGCCCTGGCGTTCCCGTTGCAAGGCCGTCGCTACAACTGGGCCTACGAAACCGATCCAGAGCCACATATGGATGGTCGCCGGATGGAATGCGGTCGCGGCAAGGGCCTGGGTGGATCTTCGCTGATCAACGGCATGTGCTACATCCGCGGCAACGCGATGGACTACGACAACTGGTCGAAACTGCCGGGTCTGGAAGACTGGTCGTACCTCGATTGCCTGCCGTATTTCCGCAAGGCCGAGACCCGTGACATCGGTCCGAACGACTACCACGGTGGCGACGGCCCGGTCAGCGTGACCACGCCCAAAGCCGGCAACAACCCGCTGTTCCATGCGATGGTTGAAGCAGGCGTGCAGGCCGGTTACCCGCGCACCGAAGACCTCAACGGTTACCAGCAGGAAGGCTTCGGTCCGATGGACCGCACCGTGACGCCGAACGGCCGTCGCGCCAGCACCGCTCGCGGTTACCTGGACATCGCCAAAAAGCGTTCGACGCTGACCATCATCACCCACGCCCTGACCGACAAGATCCTGTTCGAAGGCAAGCGTGCCGTCGGCGTGCGTTACCTGATCGGTGCGGCTGAAGAGCGTGTTGAAGCCCGCGCCCGCAAAGAAGTGCTGCTGTGCTCCGGCGCCATCGCTTCGCCGCAGATCCTGCAACGCTCCGGTGTCGGCCCGGCCGAACTGCTGAAAAAACTCGACATCCCGGTGGTCCACGACCTGCCGGGCGTTGGCGAAAACCTGCAGGATCACCTCGAGCTGTACCTGCAATACGCCTGCACCCAACCGGTCTCGCTGTACCCGTCGCTGCTCTGGTACAACCAGCCAGCTATCGGGGCAGAGTGGCTGTTCAACGGCACCGGCATCGGCGCCAGCAACCAGTTCGAAGCCGGCGGTTTCATCCGCACCCGTCCGGAATTCGATTGGCCGAACATCCAGTACCACTTCCTGCCGGTCGCAATTAACTACAACGGCAGCAACGGCGTGAAAGAACACGGCTTCCAGGCGCATATGGGCTCCATGCGTTCGCCGAGCAGGGGTCGCATCCAGGCCAAGTCCAAGGATCCGCGCGAGTACCCGAGCATCCTGTTCAACTACATGGCCACCGAGCAGGACTGGCAGGAGTTCCGTGACGGCATCCGCCTGACCCGTGAAATCATGCAGCAGCCTGCACTGGACGCATTCCGTGGCCGCGAAATCAGCCCGGGCATCGACGTGCAAACCGATGAGCAGCTCGACAAGTTCATCCGCGAACACGCCGAAACCGCGTTCCACCCGTCCTGCTCGTGCAAGATGGGCACCGACGAAATGGCTGTGGTCGATGGCGAAGGTCGTGTGCATGGCATGCAAGCCCTGCGCGTGGTCGATGCTTCGATCATGCCGATCATCACCACCGGCAACCTGAACGCGCCAACGATCATGATTGCCGAGAAAATCGCCGACAAGATCCGTGGTCGCAAGCCATTGCCGCGTAGCAAGGCAGCTTACTTCGTGGCCGGCGATACGCCAGTGCGTGGCAAGCCGTTGCGTGATGTGAGCCCGACTGCGCAGTAATTCGTAACACCGCGGTGCTGCCTTCGCGAGCAAGCCCGCTCCCACACTGGATCTCGGGTGAGCACAAATTTTGTGTTCACTGAAAATCCAGTGTGGGAGCGGGCTTGCTCGCGAAGGGGTCCTACCAAACAACACATCCCCATCCGACACCCCCAGGTAATCCTTTCCTACACCGCTCCACTCTTGATATCGCTCCCCGCACAGGCCTAATCTAGCGCCACGCAAACGTTTCACCCCCCTTCGCAACACCGCTACACCGCCACTCCATACCAAGGAGGTTCCCGAATGTTCGATTTCCACCCCCAGCTCAAGCAGCGTTTCGCTGCCTTGCGCACGGGCGCTGAATTCTTTTCGCTGCGTTATGTGCGCGAATCCGGCCAGTACCTGTCGGTGCGCAAGAATGTCGCCGAACCTCCGAGCCTGAGCCGTGACGAAGGCGCGATGCTGACCGTACGCGTCAACGGTGTCGAAGCCTACGCCGCGACCAACGACCTGTCCCAACAAGGCCTGCAAGCCGCACTGGAGAAGGCCGAGCAACAAGCGCGACGCCTCAAGCCCCACGCCTTGCTGGACTTGCGCGAACAAGCCGTTTCCAGCGACCGCGCCGACTATTTCTCGCCGAACCTCGACCAGCCCATCCCGTCCCTGAGCGATTGCTACCAATTGCTCGGCGCCGAATCCGCGTCCGTGCCCAAGGACGAGCGACTGGTGAACTGGCAGGTGAGCATCGGCATCACCCACGTCGAGCAGATCTACCTCAACAGCGCCGGCGCCGAACTGCGTCAGGCGCAACGGTTCGTCTACCCGGGCCTGGATGTCACCGCCTACGACGGCAGCGACAGCCAGACCCGCAGCCTTGGTCGCGAGAACTTCGGCCAGCAAGGCAGCGCTGATGTGATCAGCCGTTGCGGGCTGATCGGTGCCGGCCCGAAAGTCGCCGACCAGGCGTTGCAATTGCTGCTGGCGCCCAACACTCCGCAAGGTCCGCGCGACCTGCTGCTGATGCCCGACCAGATGATGCTGCAGATCCACGAATCCATCGGCCATCCGCTGGAGCTGGATCGCATCCTCGGCGATGAACGCAATTACGCCGGCACAAGTTTCGTCAAGGCAGAAGATTTCGGTCATCTGCAATACGGCTCGAAACTGCTCAACGTGACCTTCGATCCGGACATTCCCGAACAGCTCGCCAGCTACGGCCATGACGACGACGGCACGGCCGCGAGCAAACAGTTTCTGATCAAGGAAGGCTTGCTGCTGCGTCCATTGGGCGGCGCGCTTTCGCAATTCCGTGCCGGCATGGACGGCGTCGCCAACAGCCGCGCCTGCGGGTGGAATCGCCCGCCCATCGACCGCATGGCCAACCTGAACATCGAGCCCGGCGATCAACCGCTGGAGCAACTGATCGGCAACATCGAGCACGGCATCATGATGTCGACCAACCGCTCATGGTCGATCGACGATGCACGCAATAAATTCCAGTTCGGTTGCGAATGGGCGCAGTTGATCGAAAACGGTGAGCTCAAAGGCGTGGTGAAGAACCCGAACTATCGGGCGATTTCCGCGCAATTCTGGAAGAGTCTCAGCGCCGTCGGCGACGCCAGCACCTTCAAGGTCCTGGGCACACCGAACTGCGGCAAGGGTGAACCGAACCAGGTGATCCGCGTCGGTCATGCCTCGCCGGCCTGCGTGTTCAGCAACGTTGATGTGTTTGGGGGAGACGCCTGATGAGTACGTCCAACAATCAGGCCGCCTCGTTCAAGGCCTTGGTGACCTGGCTGCGCGATGCGATTCGCGAGCCGGAGCAATTCACCCTCAGCTACGCCGCCGAATCCTCGGCCTTCGTGCGCTTCAACCACGCCAAGGTGCGTCAGGCCGGACAGGTGCAGCAAGCGAGCGTCGGTTTCAAACTGATCAACGAAGGCCGGCATGCCGACCTCCACATCACCCTGGCCGGCGACGCTGAAGTCGACCGTCAGCGACTGGCGGAAGGGTTGCAACAGTTACGTGAAACACTGCCGCTGCTGCCGAAGGATCCGTACCTGCTGCTCAATCACAACGGCTGGCAGAGCAAGAACGTGCAGGAGCGCCCGCTGCCGGACACTGAACACGTGGTCGCTGAAATCACCCGGGCGGCCGAAGGGCTGGACCTGGTGGGTTTCTATGCCGCCGGGCCGATCAGTCGTGGCTTCGCCAGTTCGGCAGGTGCGTTCGGCTGGCATCAGGCTAACAGCTTCAACTTTGACTTCAGCCTGTTCCATGACAATGGCCAAGCGGTGAAAGCCAGCTACGCCGGGCACGACTGGAGCAGCGAAGGGTTTGCCAGGCGCTTTGCCCAGGCGCGCGAACAGTTGGCGTTTCTGGGCAGGCCGCAACGCACCCTCGCGCCCGGTCAGTATCGCGCCTACCTGGCGCCCGCTGCCCTGGGAGAAATCATGGACATGCTCGGCTGGGGCGGTTTCTCGGCGCAGTCGATTGCCAGCAAACACAGTCCGCTGCAGAAACTGTACGCGGGAGACAGTTCGTTCAGCCCGCTGGTGTCGGTCGATGAAAAGGTCAGCGGCTCGTTGAGCCCGGCGTTTTCCGGCGAAGGTTATCCGCGCAGCGATCTTGGCTTGATTGTCGAAGGCAAGGCTGGGGCGCAGATGGTCAATTCACGCAGCGCAGCCGAGTACGGCCTGACGGCCAATGGCGCCGGTGGCGGTGAAATGCCGAGCGCACTGAACATGGCGGCGGGCACATTGCCTGACGCCGAGATTCTCAAGCAACTGGGCACCGGGCTGTACATCAGCAACCTCTGGTACCTGAACTACTCCGACCAACCGGCGGCGCGCCTGACCGGCATGACGCGGTTTGCGACCTTCTGGGTCGAGAACGGCGAGATCCAGGCGCCGGTGAGTACGATGCGCTTTGATGACAGTGCTTACAGCTTGCTCGGTTCGCACCTGGAAGCATTGACCGAGGAGCGGGAGCTGATGTTATCCGCCAGTACTTACAGCCAGCGAGCCACGGCTTCGTCGTTGTTGCCGGGTGCGCTGGTCAGCCGGTTGACCTTGACCCTCTGATACCGATCGTTCCCACGCTCCGCGTGGGAATGCAGCCCGGGACGCTTTGCGTCCCTGCCGAAGCGGACGCGGAGCGTCCATTGAGGCATTCCCACGCAGAGCGTGGGAACGATCAACGTTCAAATCAAATGAGGTCCCATGCCCAACCGCCAACCTCTCGACGCTGTCACCGCCCGCTGGGTGCCGTGGGTCGTCGCCATCGCTTTCTTCATGCAATCCCTCGACGGGACCATTCTCAACACCGCCCTACCCGCCATGGCTCGCGATCTGGCCGAGGATCCGCTGCGCATGCAAGGCGTGATCATCGCCTACATGCTCACCGTCGCCTTGCTGATCCCCGCCTCCGGCTGGATCGCTGACCGCTTCGGCACCAAGAAAATCTTCTTCGGCGCCATCCTGCTGTTCAGCCTCGGCTCACTGCTTTGCGCGTTGTCGAGCACCTTGAGCATGCTGATCGGTGCCCGGGTGATTCAGGGCCTGGGCGGTGCGCTGATGCTGCCGGTCGGGCGGCTGGTGGTCCTGCGCGCCTACCCGCGCTCGGAACTGGTGCGGATCATGGGATTCATCACCATTCCCGGACTGCTCGGCCCGTTGATCGGCCCGACCATGGGCGGCTGGATGGTGGAATACCTGACCTGGCACTGGATCTTCCTGATCAACCTGCCAGTGGGTGCCGTCGGCTGCTACGCCGTATGGAAATTCATCCCTGACCTGCGCGGCACCGAACGCACGCGTTTCGACAGCCTGGGCTTTTTGCTGTTTGGCGCGGCGATGGTGCTGATCACCATCGCCATGGAAGGCCTGGGTGAACTGCACCTGCCGCACTTGCGCGTGATGTTGCTGCTGTTCGGCGGCATGGCGTGCCTGGCGGCGTATTGGTTGCGGGCCGGGCACACCGAGAATCCGTTGTTCGCGCCGTCACTGTTCAAGACCCGGACCTTTGCCGTGGGCATTCTCGGCAACCTGTTCGCCCGCTTGGGCAGCGGCGCGTTGCCGTTCCTCGTACCGTTGTTGCTGCAAGTGGCGCTGGGTTATTCGCCGTCCCAGGCGGGGATGAGCATGCTGCCGCTGGCCGCTGCGGCGATGGTCGCCAAGTCGGTGGCGCGACCGCTGATCGAACGCTTGGGCTATCGCATCGTACTGACCGGCAACACCTTGGCGCTGGGGCTGATGCTGGCGAGCATGGGCCTGGTCAGTGAGCACACGCCGTACTGGTTATTGCTGGGGATGCTGGCCATTCTCGGCGCGATCAACTCGTTGCAGTTCACCGCGATGAACACCGTGACCCTGATCGACCTCGACGATGCCAGCGCCAGCAGCGGCAACAGCCTGCTGTCGGTGGTCGCGCAATTGTCCCTGAGCCTGGGGGTTGCCTGCGCCGGTGCGCTGCTCGGTGGCTTCACCGCAGAAATCGGCAACGATGGTGTCGACACGGTGCTGGGTGCCTTCCAGCTGACCTTTGTGACCGTCGGAATCATGGCAATGCTGGCGGCGACGATCTTCTCCCAGCTGTCAAAGGAAGACGGACGGCGCGTCAAACGTCCAGAGGAGCACATCGAACCTTAGTTTCTGGACGAGAAGTGCCTGCGCTCGACCATGCTGCGTTGAAAACAGACTCGAAATGCTCATTGGCTAAAGCCAACTCCGCTTTCTCGTCTATTTTCGCCTTGCCTGGTCATCGCTCGGCGACTTCTCGTCCGGAAACTACGGGCCAATGGCCACGGGACTGATACACTGCGCGACATTTTGTTTTGCAGGCCAGTCCCGTGACCACCATCGCCACCGCTTTTAATACTTTGCCGCTGTCCGCCGCCATGCTGGCTAACCTCGACTCGCTCGGTTATACCCAGATGACGCCGATCCAGGCGCAAAGCTTGCCGGTGATCCTCAAGGGGATGGATCTGATCGCCCAGGCCAAGACCGGCAGCGGCAAGACCGCCGCCTTCGGTATCGGTCTGCTGAACCCGATCAATCCGCGCTTCTTCGGTTGCCAGGCGCTGGTCATCTGCCCAACGCGCGAACTGGCTGACCAGGTCGCCAAGGAAATCCGTCGCCTGGCCCGCTCCGAAGACAACATCAAGGTCCTGACCCTCTGTGGCGGCGTGTCGTTCGGCCCGCAGATCGGTTCGCTTGAGCACGGCGCGCACATCATCGTCGGCACCCCGGGCCGGATCCAGCAGCACCTGCGCAAGGGTTCGCTGGTACTTCATGGCCTGAACACGCTGATCCTCGACGAAGCCGACCGCATGCTCGACATGGGCTTCTACGATTCCATCGAAGAAATCATCGCCCAGTGCCCGGAACGCCGCCAGACCCTGCTGTTCTCCGCCACTTACCCGGTGGGCATCAAGCAGCTGGCGTCGAAGTTCATGCGTAACCCGCAGCAAGTGAAGGCCGAGGCGTTCCACGACGACACGCAGATCGAGCAGCGCTTCTACGAGATCTCCCCGGATGAGCGCATGGACGCGGTGGTCAAAGTCCTCGCGCATCACCGTCCGGCCTCCTGCGTTGCGTTCTGCTTCACCAAGCAGCAGGTTCAGGAAACCGTCGATCACCTGACCTCCAAAGGCATTTCTGCCGTCGGCCTGCATGGCGATCTGGAACAGCGTGACCGTGACCAGGTATTGGCCATGTTCGCCAACCGCAGCACTTCGGTACTGGTCGCTACCGACGTCGCCGCCCGTGGCCTCGACATCGATGCGCTGGACATGGTGATCAACGTCGAACTGGCGCGTGATTCGGAAATCCACATTCACCGCGTCGGCCGTACCGGTCGTGCTGGCGAGAAAGGTATTGCGATCAGCCTGGTCGCGCCGTCCGAAGCGCACCGCGCACAGGCCATCGAGCAACTGCAGAAGTCGCCATTGAGCTGGGATCAGCTGGACAACCTCAAATCCCAGGGCGGCTCACCGCTGCTGCCGGTAATGAGCACGCTGGTGATTGGCGCGGGCCGTAAAGACAAAGTGCGTCCGGGTGACATTCTGGGTGCATTGACGGGCGATGCCGGCATTCCGGGCGCTCAGGTCGGCAAGATCGCGATTTTCGATTTCCAGGCCTATGTGGCCGTGGAACGCGGGATCGCCAAGCAGGCCTTGCAGCGCCTGAACGATGGCAAGATCAAAGGCCGTTCGCTGCGCGTGCGTATCCTCTAAGAACGCTACGGCCCCTGTGGGAGCTGGCCTGCCAGCGATGGCATCGACTCGGTCCGACTGGTAAACCGAGTCGATGCTATCGCTGGCAGGCCAGCTCCCACATTTGATTGCATTCCAGATCAGCTCTTGTGTGAGGACACCGTTTTGCGCTCTACCGAAGTCGTGATCATTGGCGCTGGCGCCGCAGGGTTGATGTGCGCGCTGACCGCCGCCGGGCGTGGGCGCAAGGTGCTGTTGCTCGACCATGCGAACAAGGCCGGCAAGAAAATCCTGATGTCGGGCGGTGGCCGCTGCAATTTCACCAACATGTACACCGAACCGGGCAATTTTCTCTCGCAGAACGAGCACTTCTGCAAATCCGCACTGGCGCGCTACACCCAGTGGGATTTCATCGGCATGGTCGCCAAGCACGGCGTGCCGTACCACGAGAAAAAACTCGGCCAGCTGTTCTGCGATAACAAATCCAGCGACATCCTCGAGATGCTGCTCAATGAGTGCGATCAGGTCGGCGTGAGCTTGCACCTGGACACCTCGATCCAGACCATCGAGAAGCTCGAAAGCGGTTATCTGCTGGACACCACGCTAGGCCAGATCACCTGTGAATCGTTGGTCATCGCCACGGGCGGACTGTCGATCCCGACGCTGGGTGCGACCGGTTTCGGTTATCAGGTGGCCAAGCAGTTCGGTCACGATCTGCTGCCGACCCGCGCTGGCCTGGTGCCGTTCACCATCACCGATCAGCTCAAAGAGCTGTGCACCGAGTTGTCCGGTACATCAGTGGATTGCCTGGTCAGCTGCAATGACCAGAGCTTTCGCGAGAACATCCTGTTCACCCACCGAGGTCTCAGCGGCCCGGCGATTTTGCAGATTTCCTCGTTCTGGGAATCCGGCGACACGGTCGAAATCAACCTGATGCCGGACCACGACGTGCCGAGCTGGCTGCAACAGCAGCAAGCTGAACGCCCGAACAGTGAGTTGAAGACCTTGCTCGGTGAAATCTTCACCAAGAAAATGGCCAACCTGCTGGCGGACAACTGGTTCGTGTCCAAACCGATGAAGCAATACACCCATGCGGAAATTGCCGACATCGGCGAAAAACTGGCGAGCTGGAAAGTGGTGCCGGCCGGCACCGAAGGTTATCGCACGGCCGAAGTGACCCTGGGCGGCGTGGATACCCGCGAAGTCTCGTCCAAGACCATGGAATCGCTGAAAAGCCCCGGCTTGTATTTCATCGGCGAAGTGCTCGACGTCACCGGGCATCTGGGCGGGTTCAACTTCCAGTGGGCCTGGGCCTCGGGCTACGCCGCCGCGCAGTTCGTCTGACCTGCAAAAAACAAAACTGTGGGAGCGAGCCTGCTCGCGATAGCGGTCTGACAGGCAACATCGATGCTGCATGTGCTGGCCTCATCGCGAGCAGGCTCGCTCCCACATTTGTTATGCACTGATAGGTAAGGAACAGATTTTGCTGTCAGATGTGATCGGCGCCATTGCGTCGGCGTCATTACTGGCTCAATTTAGCGTCATCGCCTCGGAAGGCCCTCGCACTTCATGTCATCGACCCCTTTTAGTCAGTCTCTGCGCCGCCTCTGGGCGTTGGATAAATTCAGCTACAGCGTGCGGGTGTTCATCGCCCTGACCGGCAGCATGGCTGTCTGTTGGTATCAGGATGAAATGGGGCTGCTGATTCCGTTGTTCCTGGGGATCATCGCCAGCGCCCTGGCCGAGACCGACGACAGTTGGCAGGGCCGCCTCAACGCGCTGGCCGTGACGCTGGTGTGTTTCAGCGTTGCTGCCTTCTCCGTCGAATTGCTGTTCCCCTACCCGATCGTTTTCGTCATCGCCCTGGCGCTGGCCAGTTTCGGCCTGACCATGCTCGGCGCCCTCGGCGAACGCTATGGCGCGATTGCCTCGGCAACGTTGATTCTGTCGGTCTACACCATGATCGGCGTGGACCAACGCGGCGGCGCGGTCACCGATTTCTGGCACGAGCCGGTGCTGCTGGTGGCCGGCGCGGCCTGGTACGGTTTGCTGTCGGTGCTGTGGCAGGCGCTGTTCTCCAATCAGCCGGTGCAGCAAAGCCTGGCGCGACTGTTCCGCGAATTAGGCTATTACCTGAAGCTCAAGGCTTCATTGTTCGAGCCGATCCGGCAACTGGACGTAGAGGCGCGTCGACTGGAACTGGCCCAGCAAAACGGTCGGGTGGTGGCGGCGCTCAACGCTGCCAAGGAAATCATCCTGCATCGGGTCGGCAATGGTCGGCCGGGGTCGAAGGTCAGCCGCTACCTCAAGCTGTACTTCCTCGCTCAAGACATCCATGAGCGCGCCAGTTCCTCGCATTATCCTTACAACGCACTGGCCGAGGCGTTCTTCCACAGCGACGTGCTGTTCCGCTGTCAGCGCCTGCTGCGCCAGCAAGGCAAAGCCTGCCGCGCCTTGGCCGAATCGATCCAGATGCGCCAGCCCTTCGTCTATGACGCCAGCTTCGCCGAAGCCCTGAGCGATCTGCACGCCTCGCTCGAGCACCTGCGCATCCAGAGCAATCCGGCCTGGCGGGGTCTGTTGCGTTCATTGCGCGCACTGGCCGCCAACCTTGGCACCCTCGACCGTTTGCTCAGCGATGCCAGCAACCCCGACGCCTTGGCCGACGCCACCGACAGCAGCCTGCTCGACCGTTCGCCGCGCAACCTCAAGGATGTGTGGATTCGCTTGCGCACGCAGCTGACGCCGACCTCGCTGCTGTTTCGCCATGCATTGCGCCTGCCCCTGGCCTTGAGCATCGGCTACGGCATGGTGCATTTGATTCACCCGTCGCAGGGTTACTGGATCATCCTCACCACGCTGTTTGTCTGTCAGCCGAACTATGGCGCGACCCGGCGCAAACTCGGTCAGCGAATCATCGGCACGGCGATTGGCCTGACCTTGGCCTGGGCACTGTTCGATCTGTTCCCCAACCCGTTGATTCAGTCGTGCTTCGCGATTGCCGCCGGGGTGGTGTTCTTTATCAACCGCACCACCCGCTACACCCTGGCCACGGCCGCAATCACCCTGATGGTGCTGTTCTGCTTCAACCAGGTCGGGGACGGTTACGGGCTGTTCCTGCCGCGACTGTTCGACACCTTGCTCGGCAGCCTCATCGCCGGGCTCGCGGTGTTCCTGTTCCTGCCGGACTGGCAGGGCCGACGCCTGAACAAAGTGCTGGCCAACACCCTGACCTGCAACAGCATTTACCTGCGCCAGATCATGCAGCAATACGCCGCCGGAAAAAGCGATGACCTGGCGTATCGCCTGGCCCGACGCAACGCGCACAACGCAGACGCGGCGCTGTCGACCACGCTGGCGAACATGTTGATGGAACCGGGGCATTTTCGTAAGGAAGCGGATGTCGGGTTTCGCTTCCTGGTGCTGTCGCACACCTTGCTCAGTTACTTGTCAGGCTTGGGTGCGCACCGCGAAACCCAACTACCGGCGGATGTGCGCGAGCACCTGATCGACGGTGCGGGCGTGAGCCTGGCCGCCAGCATCGACGAGATCGCCCAGGGCCTGACAAACAAACTCCCGATAGCGATTCAGAGTGATGCGGAAGAAGCGCTGGCCAATGAACTGGAACAGATGCCGGATGAAATCGATGAAGGCCAGCGATTGGTGCAGACGCAGTTGGCGTTGATTTGCCGACAGTTGGGACCCTTGCGCACGCTGGCGGCGCACCTGATCAAGGACACCAGCGAAACCTGAGATCTCACATCCCGTGCTGCTTGATCAACCGCTCATAACTCCCATCCGCCTTCATCTCGGCAATCTCGCGGTCGAAGTTGGCGACAATCTGTTCATGCTGCGGATTTTTCAGGCTGACCAGTATGTGCAGGCTGTTCTCGCTCAATGGCTTGGGCAGGAATTCCACGGCATTGCGCACCTTGGATGATTCCCGAGCCAGGTAATAACGGGCGACGTATTCGTCTTCCAGCGTCAACTTGACCCGGTCCGCCGCCACCATGCGCACGGCCATCGCGAAGTTATGCACCGGGACTTTCTGCAGCGACACGTCTTCATCGAATGCCGCCGAGTAGGCATAACCGCGCACCACCGCAATCGGATAGGTGTGCAGTTGCTGCAGGTTGTTGAACTCGATCGGTGCATCCTTGCGCTTCAGGAAGCGCACGCGGTTGAGCAGGTACTCTCCCGAAAACTGCCCCAGCTTGGTGCGATCCTCGGTGTACCAGGCGTTGACCAACACGTCGTAACGTCCTTCACCAAGGCCCAACAAGGCTCGCGCCCAGGGCACCTGCTCGAAATCACTGGCATAGCCGGCCCGGGCCAGCGCGGTGCTGACGATATCCGTGGCCAAGCCGCCATTGACCAGCGTGGCATCGGTAAAGGGCGGCCAGGCGTCGGCCACCAGGCGCAATTTTTCCGCTGCCGCGCTCTGTGCCAGCAACAGCAATCCGATCAAAGCAAACGCTCGATGCAATCGCGGCATGCTTGAAAATCCTTAGCGGGCGGATTGCCCGGCGTATTTTTCAGCCAAACTCCAAGATCCATGTACCGACAAGCCAGGTACTCTACGTTAGCTCATTGGAGCCACTGCACAGCGCTCAATCGCAGATTACACAAAGAAGACAACGCCGCGCGAAATGAATGATGGCATTTTGGCCTTTGTCACAGATTTAGCCGCCATAAAGACATCCATCGACAGGACGCTTAGTATCGGAGCGACATTGCTCAAGGAATGTGAAGATGACAATTGATTGGGTCTGCAAACACCACAGCGATCTGGGCAAGGAACAGCTGTATGCGATTTTGCAGTTGCGTGCGCAAGTGTTCGTCGTCGAACAGCGATGCGCTTATCAGGATGTCGATGGACAGGATCTGGAAGGTGACACCTGCCATTTGATGGCGTGGGACGAGGATCAACTGGTGGGGTATCTGCGATTGCTCGATCCGCAAACCCAGGGCGGCGACGTGGTGATCGGCCGCGTGATCATTGCGCCTCAGGCGCGTGGCACCGGGCTTGGGCATGCATTGATGGAGCAGGCGATGAAGCAGGCGCAAAAGCATTGGCCTGATGTGCCGATCTATCTCTCGGCCCAGGCGCATTTACAGGGGTATTACGGGCGGTACGGGTTTGTGGTGTCGGGGGAGGAGTTTCTTGAGGATGATATTCCGCATATCGGGATGCGTCGCCCGTAATGATCGTTCCCACGTCGAGGCGTCGAACCGTCTGCGTGGGAATGCAGCCCGGGACGCTCTGCGTCCCAAGAGCGGACGCAGAGCGTCCATTGAGGCATTCCCACGCAGAGCGTGGGAACGATCCTCAGGGATATTCGAGCACCGCTTTGATCTGCCGAAGATTGCGCTCGATCCATCCGCGATCAATCGCTCCCCACTCGCGAATCCGATAGCGCCCCGCATGATTGCGTGCGCCCTCTTCCTGTTCAAATTCGCAAATGATGTCCAGGTCCGCCAATGCGGCGATGGTGTCCTGCGCCGTGCGCCGGGGCATGCCGGTCACTTCGGTCAGCGCCGGGACGCTGCTCGCCAGCCCGCTGTCGATCAGGTACGCCACGTATAAACGGCGGTAGAAGCTGCTCTTGGTCTTGCTGACATCCATTCAAACACTCCAGGCTGAGATCTTTTGATCTTTTACTGCATATCCCGCCAGGTCAGGTACACCCGCAGATCGAACTCCACCTGGTGATACCCCGGCAACATGTGTTCGCAGAGTTTGTAGAACGCCTTGTTGTGATCCGACTCCTTGAAGTGCGCCAGTTCATGCACCACGATCATTTTCAGAAATTCGGAGGGCGCTTCCTTGAACAACGAGGCCACCCGGATTTCCTTCTTGGCCTTGAGCTTGCCGCCCTGCACCCTCGAAATCGTGGTGTGCAGGCCGAGGGCGCGATGGGTCAGGTCCAGGCGGTTGTCGAACAACACCTTATCGATGGCCGGCGCGTTACGCAGGTATTCCTGTTTGAGCTCCAGCGCATAGGTGTACAGCGCCTTGTCGCTCTGTACAGCGTGTTGTTCCGGGTAGCGATTGCTCAGGTAATCGCCCAGCCGACCTTCGGCGATCAGCTGGCGCACCTGATCCTGCAACGCAGCGGGATAGGCCTGGAGGTATTTCAACGCAGTCATTGAGGTCGGCAACACACGATCACGAAAAGATCGCCAGTGTAGCGAATTCAACGGGGCAGCGCGCTCCAGTCAAACGGCTGCACAAAGTCGCCGGCGTCCTCGGCCATCATCGGCCGCCCCACCAGAAAACCCTGCACATACTGGCAACCATTGGCTTGCAGCCATTCATATTGCGTAACGGTTTCAACCCCTTCGGCAATCACCAGCATCCCGTATTGCTTACACAGGTCGATCACATTGCGCACCAACGCCGCGTCCCGCTCGGACTCCGGCAGCCGGGCAATCAAATGCCGGTCGAACTTGAGCGTGTCCAGTTCCAGGTCGCGCAGATGAGCCAGCGAGCACGGCCCGGAGCCGAAGTCGTCCAGTGCCACCCGCACCCCAAGATTGCGCAGCAGACGCAGCGTTTTGCGGGTTTCCTCGGGATTTTGCATCAACGCGTCTTCCGTCACTTCGACTTCCAGACATCGCGGCTGCAAGCCATGACGTTCAATCACCTGGCGCAATTCGGTGACCAGGTTGGGCATGCCGAACTGGGTGCTGCTCAAACTGACGCCCAGCACCAGATCCTCGGCAAACAGGGTTTCCCAGGCTTTGCGCTGTCCGGCACCGCGATGATAGATCCAGCTGCCAAGACGACTGATAAGGCGCGCCTCTTCCAGCAACGGCAAAAACAGCCCCGGCGGTACGTCGCCCACGCTTGGATGCTGCCAACGCAACAAGGCCTCAAACCCGCGAATCTGCCCGCCATCGATGGCCACTTGCGGCTGATACACCAGATTGAAATCACGGTTTTCGATGGCCGTGCGCACACTCTCTTCAAGCATCAATCGCGAGCGCGCCCGTCCATTCATTTCGTGATCGTAAAACCGGTATTGCTGGCGGCCAGCGCGCTTGGCCTCATACATCGCGATGTCCGACGCACGCAACAAGCCATCGAGATTGGCCCCGCAATCCGGAAAAGTAGCGATGCCGATGCTGGCGCCCAAGGCGATATCCAGCCCATCGATCTGCTGACAGATCGACACCCGCTCGATGAGCTTCTCGGCAATCTTCGCCGCTTGTTCCGGGAATTCCAGGTCCAGCAACGCGGTGAACTCGTCGCCGCCCATGCGCGCCAGAATGTCGAAGGGCCGCAGACACGCCTTCAATTGCTCGGACACCCAGCGCAACACCCGGTCCCCGGCATCGTGGCCGAGGGAGTCGTTGACGCGCTTGAAGCCGTCGAGGTCCAGGTACAACAGCACCCATGCGCTGTCGGACCGTTCGCCACGCAACAGCAGGTTTTCGACGGTCTGATAGAAGCCGCGACGATTGAGCAGCCCGGTCAATGGATCGGTCACCGCCTGGAATTCCAGCTGCTGATGCAGATGGCGCACCACCGACATGTCCAGCACCGTGACGACCATCGCATGCTGTTCGCTGGGCAACGGCGCGCAAGACAGCGCCACCGGCACCTGCTGGCCAGGCGCGGTGCGCAACAGCGCGTCGTGCAGGCGCAAGGTTTCACCGCGCTTGTAACCGGTATAAAGCTCAGAATCGGCCCACACCGGGATATGCGGTTTCTGCAGGAAATCGAGGAATTCCTTGCCTTGCAGATCCTGCACCGTGGCGTTAAGCAGCCGTGACATCGCCGGATTGGCAAAGCGGATCAAACCGTCTTCCCCCACCACCAGGATGCCCTCGGCGGCGTTGTCCAGCACTGAAGCATTAAACGCGCGAGCGACCTCCAGATCGCGGCTCAGGCGCTGCAACGCACGGCGGTTGCGCTGGTGCTCGAGCAACGCCTGGACTTTGGGCTTGAGAATTTGCGGGTCAAACGGTTTGAACAGGTAATCCACCGCACCACTGGCATAGCCCTTGATCACGGCGTCCTGAGACTGTTCGTTGGCGGTGAGAAAAATAATCGGAGTGAGGCGGGTTCGCTGACTGCCGCGCATCAGACGCGCGACTTCAAAACCGTCCATGCCCGGCATCTGCACATCCAGCAGCACCAGGTCGACGTCATGTTCGAGTAAAAGACTCAGGGCTTCAAAGCCGGAAGCCGCGGTGATGACCTGCCAATCCTGGCGTTGAAGTAACGCCCGCATGCTGATCAGGTTTTCAGGGTAGTCATCGACAATTAAAAGGATCGAGTTGCCTTCAGCTGGCGTGGGGTGCGCGCATTCCATGCTGCTTCTCTTGTTCGGGGCGTCAGGCCGGTTTCTCGTGAAAACCGGACAAATACTGAGACTTCACTCTAGACCGGGATCCGCAAAAGCAGAAGCTGTCAGTGCGCCATCATTTAACCATCAGGTTCATTTGCCGACTAACGGTCACCGCTAAAAGCCCCTGAAACCGGGAAAGATGGCCTTTTGACAGGATTTTGGCGTCAGCCACCTGTCGATCCGCTGTTA
Organism: Pseudomonas sp. JAI111; assembly: GCF_024809425.1. Taxonomy (NCBI): domain Bacteria; kingdom Pseudomonadati; phylum Pseudomonadota; class Gammaproteobacteria; order Pseudomonadales; family Pseudomonadaceae; genus Pseudomonas; species Pseudomonas sp. JAI111. The sequence goes on from NZ_JANUCB010000003.1 coordinate 186,688, forward strand.
ACAAATTGAACTTCTACGATTATAAAGACCCCCCCCCAATGCTTGTGCTAGAGCTTCTGGTACGCGCGTGCAGTAAAATTTGTGGAAGCTTTTCCTATGATCGATCTCGCAACCTGGAACCTCAGCGTTCCTGTCGGCAACCCGCCGTACACCGTTGACACGCCGAAACTGGTTAAAGGCTTCAAGGATCAATACTTCCACTCCAACACCGGCACACTGTTTTTCTGGGCCCCCGTCACCGGCTCAAAAACTGAAAATGCCAAATACCCCCGTACCGAACTTCGCGAAACCTACAGTAATGGCACCCTGAAAAACTGGCTCTACCCGGACGCCGACAACTTACTGCACGCCACCCTGGCGGTGAACCAGGTGCCGAGTTCGGGCAAAGTCGTCATCGGCCAGATCCATGCCTATGAAAGCCAGAAGCCTTTGATCAAGCTTGAGTATCAGTACAAGACCAGCACCTCGACCGGCAACATCGTCGCCAAAGTGCGCATGCACCCGGATGACGGCGAAGGCAGGGTGATCACCATTGCTACTGGCGTGAGGCTGGATCAGGAATTCTCCTACCTCATTCACTTGAGCCATCGCGGTGCGCTCGGCATCAGCGCTGCGGGCAATCAATGGGACACCGACATCAGCAAGACCTGGAGCGTAAAACCGCTGTATTTCAAGGCTGGGGTTTATGTGCAGGACCACACCGGTTACACCAGCGAAGGCGCGCAAGTGACGTTCAGCAAGCTGGATATTGATCACGATAAGTAAGCCCCGCAGCTCGTAATCCCTGTAGCAGCTGCCGAGCGGCTGCTACAGCGTCCGAAAAACGCGTAGGACGTCTCCGACTGTGGCGAGGGAGCTTGCTTCCGCTGAGCGGCGAAGCAGCCCCAAACCTTGCCACCTGATTCCCACAGACACGCCACGCCCCCGATTTACGGCGCCTGCGCCGCCGAACGGGAGCAAGCTCCCTCGCCACAATGACCGCATACAGGTCCTACAGCCCGGTTGCGGCTACCCGAATCGCTGCCTAAAGTTGGCCCGTCGCTGACCATTGTTGGCGACAGGGTTTCGCAGCCCTAACGATACGTGTAGTAACCTAGCGCCTCGAAAAAAGGGGCGCGTCAACACTCGCTCCCCTTCTTTATGGTGGCTGTGTGTGGGAGACCTTCGGGTCTGCCGGGTTCCCGTATCCCTGGTCTGCGAACCCGCACATAGCTACCACCTCAATCGTTTCGCAGCGAACGGTAGTAGCTCTTCTTTCAGATACGAGGAAGATTTACTTATGCCAATGAACAATCCGCCACGCCGCTTCACCCCAATGTCCCAACTGGCCACCGACTATCCCGTCCTTCTCATCGACAGCGACGCCCCGCTACGCGAACTCCATAACTGCGTCAGCGAACGTCTCAATGCCGTACTCAAATACTTGAATCTTATGGCCTGCACCAGCCTGCCGGACTACGCCGAGAACGACATCAACACCGTTACCAATATCGCGCGGATCCTTGTTCAGGATATTGCTGATGTGTTTGGGGTGATTGAGCAGCGAGGGTTTGAAGCGCCTAGGGGCCAGTAGCCGACTTTCAGATCATAAAAAACCCGCGTTTAGCGGGTTTTTTAATGTGCGAGCCTTATACCACTTTCGAGTTAAAACCAATTTTCGAATAGCTTACGAGTTTTACAGCGGCAGTAATTTTTTGCTCATCCCCACCCTGCAATCTAACGACCAGATCATCGGAGTCAACTTCAACTAAAATACCAACCTCCTCAACTGAAAGGCCGCCCCCTTCGCCAACGGTATATTTAATAAGATCGCCAGGAGTTACGTTATTTTTAATTTGTTGCCAGACGGGGAGCGTTACCGGCGCCGGACCGCGCGCCTGCATTTTTGGTTTTTTTTGTTCATCCATGATGCGTTTCCTTATAAAAATGTAGAAACATGAAATAAGTGGGAGGGTTTATTTTCCGATTACCTCTTACGACCAGTTAGAGGATATAACTGTACTACCATTTCGGCACCTGTAAGAACTAACAGTTTTTTAGAAGAATCAGCGATAGGATCTCATCCAAAAACAAAGGAACAAAGGGGACGGAACAAAGGGACGGAACAAAGGGGACAGATTTATTATTTAATCGATTGTCTGCTGCTATGCTTCAACCATCACTACAAGGACGTAGGAGGCTATATGCCCAGAATGGGACGTGTTGTGTTACCTAATTATCCGCATCATGTCGTGCAACGAGGCAACAATAAGCAGGTTGTGTTCGCCGAGCCGGGGGACTTCCAGCGCTACCTCGAAACAAAGGGGACAGATTTATTATTTATATTATTTAATCGATTGTCTGCTGCTATGCTTCAACCATCACTACAAGGACGTAGGAGGCTATATGCCCAGAATGGGACGTGTTGTGTTACCTAATTATCCGCATCATGTCGTGCAACGAGGCCACAATAAGCAGGTCGTGTTCGCCGAGCCGGGGGACTTCCAGCGCTACCTCGAGGACCTGCGAGAGCTCAAAGCGCTATACAACGTTAAAGTTTATGCATTCTGCTTGATGACCAATCATGTCCATCTACTGCTCGCACCAGGAAATTCCGCAGCGAGCCTCGGACAATTGATGAAAGGCCTGGCAGGCCGAATGACACGCTATCGCAACAAGCTGGAGGGACGCTCCGGCACCTTGTGGGAAAGTCGGTACAAATCCAGCGTGGTTCAAACCAACACCTATTTGCTGGTTTGTAGTCGATACATCGAACTGAACCCGGTGCGAGCGCAAATGGTTCAGCATGCACAGGATTACCCTTGGTCGAGTCTGCACCTGCGCCTCAATGAAACGGCTGAAAATCATTGGCTGGATGAGGATCTTTGCTTCACCGAACTCGGCGCAACCCATACCGAACGTCTTGCCCGCTACACCTCCTTTATGGAACAGACGATTCCTCCCTCGGAGTTGCAGTTAATCAGAGGCGCCCTTCAGCGCGGACAATTGACGGGCAACCCTCGATTCACAGACGAGATAGAAAGTATCACTGGAACGCGAATATCACATCGCGCGCGAGGCAGGCCTACGAAGCAAACCGAATAGAGGCACCAAAGCCAGGGGACAATTAAATAAATCCAATTAATTAAATCCGTCCCCTTTTCTTACTTTTCTTAGAAAGCTTTTTTTCTGTGCATCAACGACTCAGAACCGTTTTCTTATCGCAAAAAAATATTAAAAACTGTCATTTATTACAGGTGCGATCAGAGGAGCCGGCACCTAATCTTGTCCATGCAACATGCAAAGCAGAAAAATGGATATCAAACAATGAATACTTCCACTTTTCTGCCTCAATTAAACAATGGAGATGGTTAATCATGGCAGTTACAAGCATCCGTTTAAACTACTGTTCTGCGCCAGGAAGCGCTGTGGTTTCCGGCACACTTAGCAGACCGCACGACCCAGTTTATGCATGTATAGCAGGTCATGGAGGTCTGCTTGGATCCGCCATGGCTGATAGCGAAGGGAAATTTACTATTAATATTTCTGCCCCTGCCGGCACTTACAACGCACAGCTAACCGACGTGCCGGGCGGGACAGGGGCATGGTCAACTCCGATCACAATCAGCACTCAATAACGGCGTTTTACTGAAACACTAGTTGTTCACTTAAGAATATGCACGCCTAAAAAAACCCGCCTCACGGCGGGTTTTTCATACAGCTAAACGCTAAAAACTTAGTTCACCTTAGCGTTCAACTCACCCTTCAAATACCGCTGATACATCCCTTCCAACGAGATCGGTTTGATCTTCGAAGCATTACCGGCAGTACCAAAAGCCTCATAACGAGCAATACAAACATCACGCATCGCAGTCACCGTCGCGCCGAAGAACTTACGCGGATCGAACTCGCTCGGGTTGGTGGCCATCAGGCGACGCATCGCACCGGTGGATGCCAGACGCAGGTCAGTGTCGATGTTGACCTTACGCACGCCGTGCTTGATGCCTTCGACGATTTCTTCAACCGGCACGCCGTAGGTTTCTTTGATGTCGCCGCCGTACTGGTTGATGATCGCCAGCCAGTCTTGTGGAACCGAAGACGAACCGTGCATCACCAGGTGGGTGTTCGGGATGCGTTTGTGGATTTCTTTGATGCGGTCGATGGCCAGCACGTCGCCGGTAGGTGGCTTGGTGAACTTGTAGGCGCCGTGGCTGGTGCCGATGGCGATGGCCAGGGCATCGACCTGGGTGCGTTTGACGAAGTCAGCGGCTTCTTCCGGGTCGGTCAGCATTTGGCTGTGATCCAGAACGCCTTCGGCGCCGATGCCGTCTTCTTCACCGGCCATGCCGGTTTCCAGCGAACCCAGGCAGCCCAGCTCGCCTTCTACCGATACGCCGCAGGCGTGAGCCATGGCCACGGTTTGTTGGGTGACGCGGATGTTGTAGTCGTAGTCGGTCGGGGTCTTGCCGTCTTCGCCCAGGGAACCGTCCATCATCACCGAGCTGAAGCCCAGTTGGATGGAGCGCTGGCAGACGTCAGGGCTGGTGCCGTGGTCCTGGTGCATGCACACCGGGATGTGCGGGAATTCTTCGATTGCCGCCAGGATCAGGTGACGCAGGAACGGAGCGCCGGCGTATTTGCGAGCACCGGCCGAGGCCTGGACGATCACCGGGGAGTCAGTCTTGTCAGCGGCTTCCATGATGGCGCGCATCTGCTCAAGGTTGTTGACGTTGAAGGCTGGAACGCCGTAGCCGAACTCGGCTGCGTGGTCCAACATCTGGCGCATGCTGATAAGTGCCATTGTGTATGTCTCTCCCGGTTTGGGTCGTTAATCGTGCCAGCCTGCCGTAGCGGCGGCGGCTATTCAAGTTATTGCAGATCGGGGGTTGGCCCGGGCTGCGAATTCGGTGTTGCCTGAATCTTGAGTACCTACACAGATCCATTGTGGGAGCGGGCTTGCTCGCGAATGCGGTCTTACATTCAATATTGCTGCAAGCTGACCTACAGCTTTCGCGAGCAAGCCCGCTCCCACATTTGGATCTGTTTCCACATTAGGCCTGTGGTGTGTCAATTACTGCGCTTTACAACCGCGGCCGATCAAATCATTGGTGGCGACCCAGTAAACCAGGCCTTCCTCACCTTTTTGGTGAAACGCCAGCATGTCGTTGCTGTACAGCGAACCCGACGCGCCCGGCTCCTGCTTCAAGCGGTAGACCTGATCGGCTCCACCCAGGCGCACGTCGACTTCCTTGCGGCTGTCGTCGGTGTAGCGCCAAAGCACTTTGGCCTGGCTGTCACAGGTCCAGGTGGTCCAGTTGTCCGTCGATTCGGCAGGCTTGAACAGGTTGAAATTTGCACAACCTGCCAGCAATGCCAACGCCGTAACGGCGATAAAACCTTTCATCCATGTTCCTCGACTGACGGCGCACGCTGCCAGCCCTGAGTAATGAGTCAGACCCGTCAAGGGCAACCATGTTCCTTGGAGGGTGTCTGTGTCTCGTATTTATCCAGGCCATCAGGCCCCGCGCGCTTATTGATCACCGGGTTGGTTTCCGCTTGCCAGTCAGCCTGGTAGCAGCCTTTTTCCACCGATTGCGGCGCGGGTTCCGGCGTGGCTTTGGGGTTACTCCCGCAAGCCGCCAGCATACCCGCAGCGATCAACAGCGCTAAGGTCTTGACCATGTGAACACTCCCTTGCCTGGTCAAATGGGCGGCCTCAGGCCTTGGCCCGGCTTTCCAGGACTTCAACGGCTGGCAACACTTTGCCCTCGACGAATTCGAGGAACGCGCCGCCACCGGTAGAAATGTAGGAGATCTGGTCAGCAACGCCATACTTATCGATGGCTGCCAGGGTGTCGCCGCCGCCAGCGATGGAGAATGCCGAACTTTGTGCGATGGCCTCGGCCAGGACTTTGGTGCCGTTACCGAACTGGTCGAATTCGAACACGCCCACCGGGCCGTTCCACAGGATGGTCTTGGACGACTTCAGCAGCTCGGCGAAATTCGCCGCGGTCTGCGGGCCGATGTCCAGGATCATGTCGTCGGCAGCCACGTCGGCGATCAGCTTGACGGTGGCCGTCGCGCTTTCAGCGAATTCCTTGGCGACCACCACGTCCACCGGCAACGGCACGCTGACTTTGGCGGCGATTTCGCGAGCGGTGTCCAGCAGGTCCGGTTCGTACAGGGACTTGCCGACCGGGTGACCGGCAGCGGCGAGGAAGGTGTTGGCAATGCCGCCACCGACGATCAGCTGGTTGCAGATCTGGCTCAGGCTGTTGAGCACGTCGAGTTTGGTCGACACCTTGGAACCGGCAACGATTGCTGCCATTGGCTGGGCCGGCGAACCCAGGGCTTTGCCCAAGGCGTCCAGTTCAGCGGCCAGCAGCGGACCTGCGGCGGCGACTTTGGCGAACTTGGCCACGCCGTGGGTCGAACCCTCGGCGCGGTGGGCGGTGCCGAAGGCGTCCATCACGAACACGTCGCACAGGGCAGCGTATTGCTGGGCCAGTTCGTCGGCGTTCTTTTTCTCGCCCTTGTTGAAGCGCACGTTTTCGAACAGCACGATGTCGCCGGCCTTGACGTCAACGCCGCCCAGGTAGTCAGCCACCAGCGGCACTTCGCGGCCCAGGGCCTTGCTCAGGTAGTCAGCAACAGGCTTGAGGCTGTTCTCGGCCGAGAACTCGCCTTCGGTCGGACGGCCAAGGTGCGAGCAGACCATCACGGCCGCGCCTTTTTCCAGGGCCAGCTTGATGGTCGGCAGCGAGGCCAGGATTCGCGCATCGCTGGTGACAACACCGTCCTTGACTGGGACGTTGAGGTCTTCGCGAATCAGTACGCGCTTACCTTGCAGATCGAGGTCGGACATCTTCAACACGGTCATGGGTCGCATTTCCTGAGTTACAGTTTCTGAGAAACAGGGAGTGGAGAGGCTATTTGCAGATAGTGTTCTGCTACGTCCAGCATTCGGTTGGCAAAACCCCATTCGTTGTCGAACCAGGCCAGGATGTTCACCAGCCGTGGGCCGGAAACTCGGGTCTGACTGGCATCGACAATCGCCGAATGTGGGTCATGATTGAAATCACAGCTTGCATGGGGAAGCTCGGTATAGGCCAGAAGGCCTTTGAGCGGGCCGCTGGTGGCGGCCTCGCGCAGAATCCGGTTGACCTCGGTGGCGTCGGTGTCGCTTACGGTCTGCATCGTGATATCGAGGCAAGACACGTTAACGGTCGGCACCCGCACGGCTTTGGCCTGAATTCGCCCGGCAAGTTCCGGCAGCAGGCGCTCAATGCCTCGCGCCAGACCAGTGGACACCGGAATCACCGACTGGAACGCTGAACGCGTGCGGCGCAGGTCTTCATGATGATAGGCATCGATGACTGGCTGATCGTTCATTGCCGAGTGAATGGTGGTGATCGACACGTATTCCAGACCAATGGCCTGATCCAGCAGGCGCAACAGCGGCACGCCGCAGTTGGTGGTGCAGGACGCGTTGGACACCAGCAGCTCGTCGCCGGTCAGGCAATCCTGGTTCACGCCGAAGACGATGGTGGCGTCGACATCCGCCTCGCTGGCCATCGGCTGGGAAAACAATACACGTGGCGCACCGGCATCGAGGAAGCGCTGGCCATCGGCCCGCGTGTGGTAGGCGCCGGAGCACTCCAGCACCAGATCGACGCCCAGAGACGCCCAATCGATACCTTCAGGGGTGGCACTGCGAAGGACCTTCACGCAGTCGCCATTAATATGCAGACAATCGCCCTCAACCCTCACTTCACCGGGAAAACGCCCGTGAGTGGAGTCGAAGCGTGTCAGGTATTCGATGCTGGCCATGTCAGCCAGATCGTTGATCGCGACAATTTCAAACCCGGCCTTCGCTCCTCGCTCGAACAAAGCACGCAAGACACAACGACCGATCCGGCCGTAGCCGTTGAGTGCAACTTTGTAGGGACGCGGTTGAGGCATGGGGTTCTCGATTACCGTGGTGAATCTGTCAGTGTTGTGCTGACTGGACCAACGCTATCGCGAGCAAGCCCGCTCCCACATTGGGTTTGTGTTGTGAACACTGCTCGTGTCACACAACAAATCCCCTGTGGGAGCGAGCTTGCTCGCGATGGCGTCAGCCCGGACAACGCAGCTGTCGGACTTAGTCTTCCAGCAGCTCTTCAGCCTGACCCAGGATGTTTTCCAGGGTGAAGCCGAACTCTTCGAACAAGGCTGGCGCTGGCGCCGACTCGCCGTAGGTGGTCATGCCGATCACGCGGCCTTCCAGGCCCACGTATTTGTACCAGTAGTCCGCGTGAGCGGCTTCGATGGCGATACGGGCGCTGACTTGCAACGGCAGAACGGCTTGCTTGTAGCCGGCATCCTGGGCATCGAACACGCTGGTGCACGGCATCGAAACGACGCGAACCTTGCGGCCTTGCTCGGTGAGCTTGTCGTAAGCCTGAACCGCCAGGCCCACTTCCGAACCGGTAGAGATCAGGATCAGCTCAGGCTCGCCTGCGCAGTCCTTCAACACGTAACCGCCACGGGCGATGTCGGCGATCTGCAGCGCGCTGCGTTCCTGATGCTGCAGGTTCTGACGCGAGAAGATCAGCGCCGAAGGGCCGTCCTTGCGCTCGATGGCTGCTTTCCAGCAAACGGCCGATTCAACGGCATCGGCTGGACGCCAGGTGTCGAGGTTCGGCGTGCTGCGCAGGCTGGTCAGTTGCTCGACCGGTTGGTGAGTCGGGCCGTCTTCGCCCAGGCCGATGGAGTCGTGGGTGTAAACGAACACCACGCGCTTTTTCATCAGCGAAGCCATGCGCACAGCGTTGCGGGCGTATTCCATGAACATCAGGAAGGTCGCGCCGTAAGGCACCAGACCACCATGCAAAGCCACGCCGTTCATGATCGCGCTCATGCCGAATTCGCGAACGCCGTAGTACATGTAGTTGCCGCTGGCGTCTTCAGCCGAAACACCTTTGCAACCTTTCCACAGGGTCAGGTTGGAACCGGCCAGGTCAGCGGAGCCGCCCAGCAGTTCAGGCAACAGCGGGCCATAGGCATTGAGTGCGTTCTGGCTGGCTTTACGGCTGGCGATGGTTTCGCCCTTGGCCGCGACTTCAGCAATGTAAGCCGAAGCTTTTTCAGCGAAGTCTTCCGGCAGATCGCCACCCAGGCGACGAACCAGTTCGTTGGCCAGCTCAGGGAAAGCGGCGGAGTAGGCAGCGAAACGCTGGTCCCACTCGGCTTCGGCTGCGCGGCCGGCTTCCTTGGCGTCCCACTCGGCATAAATGTCAGCCGGGATTTCGAACGGGCCGTAGTTCCATTTCAGTGCAGCACGGGTCAGAGCGATTTCCGCGTCACCCAATGGGGCGCCGTGGCAGTCTTCTTTGCCTTGCTTGTTCGGCGAACCGAAACCGATGGTGGTCTTGCAGCAGATCAGGGTTGGCTGATCGCTTTTACGCGCGGTTTCGATCGCGATCTTGATCTCTTCCGGATCGTGACCGTCGACGTTGCGGATCACTTGCCAGTTGTAGGCTTCGAAGCGCTTAGGGGTGTCATCGGTGAACCAGCCTTCGACTTCGCCGTCGATGGAAATGCCGTTGTCATCGTAGAAGGCGATCAGTTTGCCCAGACCCAAAGTACCGGCCAGGGAGCCGACTTCGTGGGAAATGCCTTCCATCATGCAGCCATCACCCAGGAACACGTAGGTGTGGTGATCGACAACGTTGTGGCCAGGACGGTTGAACTGCGCCGCCAGGACTTTTTCAGCCAGGGCGAAACCCACCGCGTTGGCCAGGCCTTGGCCCAGTGGACCGGTGGTGGTTTCAACGCCCGGGGTGTAGCCGAATTCCGGGTGACCCGGGGTGCGGCTGTGCAGCTGGCGGAAGTTTTTCAGGTCATCGATCGACAGGTCGTAGCCGGTCAGGTGCAGCAGCGAGTAGATCAACATCGAGCCGTGACCGTTGGACAGCACGAAGCGGTCACGGTCGGCGAACGATGGATTGCTCGGGTTGTGCTTCAGGTAGTCACGCCAAAGTACTTCGGCGATATCCGCCATACCCATCGGGGCACCGGGATGGCCGCTGTTGGCTTTTTGCACGGCATCCATGCTGAGGGCACGAATGGCGTTGGCACGCTCACGACGGCTGGGCATCGCTGTTCTCCTGCGGGTTCTGTATCGAGAGTGAATAAAACGAAACGGAAAAAAGGCGAGCATTTTCCCTCACCCACCCGCCTCGGGGCAATGACAGATAGTCATCCAGAGGCGTTTTTCCAAAGGATAACGACGGTTTCGACTGATGAAACCTTTCCGCTATCCGTTTGTTGACTGAAGCTAACGCCGAGAAGTGCCATCTATCGAGCAATATCAAAACTTTTTGATATTGCCCTTGCGATGATTTCTGCCCGTCACTAGACTGCTGGCCTTATGAATTTACGTGCGCCTTCCATTCAAACTGACGATTGCGATGAGCTGGCGGCCCTGTGCAAGGCCGGCGGTGATCCTCTGCGGCTGAATGTATTGCGCGCGCTGGCCAACGACTCGTTCGGCGTGCTGGAACTGGCGCAGATCTTCGGCATCGGCCAGTCCGGCATGAGTCACCACCTCAAGGTCCTGGCCCAGGCCGACCTGGTGGCGACTCGCCGCGAAGGTAACGCGATTTTCTATCGTCGCGCCCTGCCCCACACCGATCTGCTGGGCGGCAAGCTGCACACTGCCTTGCTGGAAGAAGCGGACAACCTGACCCTTCCCGCCGATGTGCAGGCGCGGATCGCTCAAGTCCACGGGCAACGAGCAGCGGCCAGCCAGGATTTTTTCTCGCGGGTGGCGGAGAAGTTTCGCGCCCAGCAAGACTTGATCGCCGGCCTGCCGCAGTACCGCGAAAGCGTGGTGGCATTGCTCGACAAGTTGAGTTTCAGCGAGGGCGCCACGGCCATCGAAGTCGGCCCCGGCGACGGCGGATTCCTGCCGGAACTGGCGCGCCGCTTCAGCCAGGTCACCGCGCTGGACAACAGCCCGGCGATGCTCGAACTGGCGCGCCAGGTCTGCGAACGTGAAATGTTGGCTAACGTCAGCCTGCAACTGGCCGATGCATTGAATGGCGTCAGTCTCAAGGCCGATTGCGTTGTACTGAACATGGTGCTGCACCATTTCGCCGCGCCGGCGGATGCGCTCAAGCACATGGCCGACTTGCTGCAACCGGGCGGTAGCCTGCTCGTGACAGAGTTATGTAGCCACAACCAGAGTTGGGCCAGGGAGGCCTGCGGTGATCTCTGGTTGGGGTTTGAACAGGACGATTTGGCCCGTTGGGCCACCGCTGCGGGACTCGTTCCCGGGGAAAGCCTCTATGTAGGCTTACGTAATGGTTTCCAGATCCAGGTCCGCCATTTTCAGCGACCGGCTGGCGACACTCACCATCGGTAAATTCAGGAAAAAATCGAGATGAGCGAATACTCCCTCTTCACCTCCGAGTCCGTGTCCGAAGGGCATCCGGACAAAATCGCCGACCAGATTTCCGATGCGGTGCTGGACGCCATCATTGCTGAAGACAAGTTCGCCCGTGTGGCGTGCGAAACGCTGGTCAAGACCGGCGTGGCAATCATTGCAGGTGAAGTCACCACGTCGGCCTGGGTCGACCTGGAAGAAATCGTGCGTAACGTCATTCTGGACATCGGCTACAACAGCTCCGATGTCGGCTTCGACGGCGCTACTTGCGGCGTGATGAACATCATCGGCAAGCAATCCCCTGACATCAACCAGGGCGTTGACCGTGCCAAGCCTGAAGATCAGGGCGCTGGCGACCAGGGCCTGATGTTCGGCTACGCCAGCAACGAAACCGACGTGCTGATGCCCGCACCGATCACGTTCTCGCACCAGCTTGTGCAACGGCAAGCCGAAGCCCGTAAATCCGGCCTGCTGCCTTGGCTGCGCCCGGACGCCAAGTCCCAAGTGACTTGCCGTTACGAAGGCGGCAAGGTTGTGGGTATCGACGCCGTTGTCCTGTCGACCCAGCACAACCCTGACGTGTCGTACAAAGACCTGCGCGAAGGCGTGATGGAGCTGATCGTCAAGCACGTGCTGCCTGCCGAACTGCTGAGCAAAGACACCCAGTTCCACATCAACCCGACTGGCCAGTTCATCATCGGCGGCCCGGTGGGCGACTGCGGCCTGACCGGTCGCAAGATCATCGTCGACAGCTACGGCGGCATGGCTCGCCATGGTGGCGGCGCGTTCTCCGGCAAGGATCCATCGAAGGTTGACCGTTCGGCGGCCTACGCCGGTCGTTACGTGGCCAAGAACATCGTCGCTGCCGGCCTTGCCGAGCGTTGCGAGATTCAGGTTTCCTACGCTATCGGTGTTGCCCAGCCTACATCGATCTCGTTGAACACCTTCGGCACCGGCAAAATCAGCGACGACAAAATCGTCAAACTGGTTCGCGAAGTGTTCGACCTGCGTCCATACGCAATCACCACCATGCTTGACCTGCTGCACCCGATGTACCAGGAAACCGCTGCGTACGGCCACTTCGGTCGCACCCCGGCGACCAAGACTGTGGGCGAAGACACTTTCACCACTTTCACCTGGGAAAAAACCGACCGCGCCGACGACCTGCGTCTGGCTGCCGGCCTGTAAGACTTTCCCAGCGGTACCCAAAGCCCTGCACGGTTCGCCGTGCGGGGCTTTTTATTGCCCTCTCTTTCAAACCGACACACGCTGAAAAACGATCAAGCGCCTTACCCCGCAATTCCGTCCTAGCCTTCAGGCACCCCACTTTGAGCAAGGACGCTCACGATGCTTCTGCGCCTGTTTACCGTTACCTTCCTGACCTTGCTTTGCCTGAACTCTAATGCCGCCGACTGCCCCGACTGGCCACCCGCCCGTGCCTTGGACGAAATCACCGCGTTGCAAAAGCAGATCGACCTCTGGGACGAACACTATCACCGGGGCGGGCGCTCATTGGTCGCCGACGAAATCTATGATCAGTCCCGCGCGCAACTGAACGAATGGCGAGATTGTTTTGACCTCGGACTGGCGCCGGAACCGTTGCGCACCGCTGGCGGCAAGATCGCCCACCCGGTCGCCCACACCGGGCTGGACAAGTTGCGTGATGCTCAGGCGGTAGAACACTGGCTGCGTGATCGAAACGATATCTGGGTCCAACCCAAGGTCGATGGGGTGGCGGTGACGCTGATCTATCGCAACGGTGTGCTGCATCAAGCGATCAGTCGCGGCGACGGGGTAAACGGACAGGACTGGACCTCCTCGGCAAGACAGATCGCGCAGATTCCTCAAACGTTGCCCCAACCGCTGGACGTGCTGGTGCAAGGCGAACTTTATTGGCGCCTGACCGACCACATGCAAGCCCAGGCCGGCAGCCTCAATGCTCGCTCCACGGTGGCCGGGTTGATGGCGCGCAAACATCTCAACACCGAACAGGCCGAAGGGATCGGGTTGTTTGTCTGGGACTGGCCGCAGGGCCCGGCCACGTTGCCGGCACGCGTGGCGGCCCTGGATGAGTTAGGTTTCCCGAGTACGGTGCCCTACAGCCAGCCGATCAAAACGTTTGCTGACGCCGAGCGTTGGCGCGATCACTGGTATCGCGCGCCGCTGCCGTTCGCCAGCGATGGCATTGTGTTGCGTCAAAGCCAGCGTCCACCGGCGGAACGCTGGCAGGCGCGGCCGTCCTTCTGGAGTGTTGCCTGGAAGTATCCATTCGCCCAGGTGCTGGCAGAAGTGCGCAAGGTCCACTTCAACATTGGTCGAACGGGGCGAATTACGCCGGTGCTGGATCTGACGCCGGTCAAGCTCGATGACCGACAGATCAAGCGCGTCAGCGTCAGTTCTCTGCAACGCTGGACGGACATGGACATTCGCCCCGGCGACCAAGTGTCCATCAGCCTCGCAGGACTGACCATTCCAAGACTCGAGGGCGTTGTGCTGCGCAGTACCGAGCGCGCCGAACTGAATGTTCCGTCAGCGTCAGACTTTCATCATTTGAGTTGTTGGCAACCCACATCAGGCTGCGAGAGCCAATTCCTCGCGCGCCTGACCTGGCTCGGCAGCAAGCAGGGGCTGGCGTTGCCTCACGTCGGACGCGGTACCTGGGAGAAACTTTTGGACACAGGCCACCTGAACGGCCTTCTGGATTGGTTGACCCTCGACGCTCAAGAGCTTGCTACCATTGACGGCTTCGGTGAGCGCAGCAGCGCCCGACTTTTAGACAGTTTCAGCAGCGCCCGCCAACGTCCATTTACTCGCTGGCTCAAAGCCTTGGGGTTACCGCCGACAGGTCAGGCACGGCTTGGCGATTCATGGAAGGACCTGGCGCAACGAAATACCGAACAATGGCAGGCAGAACCTGGTATCGGCCCGGGACGCGCGGCGCAATTGAACGCGTTTTTCCGCGATCCGCAGGTTCTGGCACTGAGTGAAACATTACACATGGCCGGTATTAACGGATTCTGAACGCAGACGTCTCGCCAGCCGGGAACCCAAAGGTGCCAATGGGCTCCAACGCCCATCGCCACATCGACACGATCGCCTTTGCTCATGGAGCTTTTATGAAATTTCTTTCACCGCTCGCCTTGTTGACCCTTTGCAGCGTGTTGGCCGCACCACTGATGGCCGCCGAAGAAGCCCCGGAGCTGACCGGTTGCGCGGCCAAGAAACAGGGGATCATCAATCAGATCGAGCTGGCCAAATCCCACGGTAATGCAGATCAGCAGGCCGGCCTCGAGACGGCCCTGAGCGAAGTCACCGCCCATTGCACCGATGCCTCGTTGAAGAAGGAACGGGAAAACAAGGTGCTCGACGCCAAGCATGAAGTCAGCAAGCGTCAGGCCGACCTCGACAAAGCCATGAAGAATGGCGATCCCGACAAGATCAACAAACGTAAAGACAAACTCGCCGAGTCCCGCAAGGAATTGCAGGACGCGCTCGATGAACTGGATAAGTAAGTCTCAGGATAATTGATCGTTCCCACGCTCTGCGTCACTGGACGCGGAGCGTCCCTTGAGGCATTCCCACGCGGAGCATGGGAACGATCAACTCAGAGCTTCAAACGAGCATCAATGATTCCGAAACTCTTTATGACACGCGCTGCAGGCATCTTCGACCTTTTGCACGGCCGGCCCCAGGTTACTGGCCTTGTAAGGCTGAACCTTGCTGGCAGTCACCAGCTCGCCTGTTGCGGTTTCAAGGGTGCGGGCCATTTCCTGGAAACGTGCCTGCTGTTGCCACACGTTGTCCTTGGCGCTGGTGTGATCTTCTTCACGCACCTGCGGGAAATGCTTCCAGGGCTCATGGGACAACGTATCGAGTTTCACGGCGCCGTCGGCGAACTTCGGACCGTCGAACGGAATGCGACCACGCAACATGCCGCCCAGGTCTTCACCGGTCTTGAGCATCTGCTTGAAGATCGCCTTGCGCTGACCCAGCGGAGAATTCGGGTCAACACCACCGCAAGCGGACAGGGCCAGACAGGCCAGCAATACAACAGAAAGTCTTTTAAGAGTCATGTTGGCTTCAGATCACGGGAAACGGCCGCCAGTATCCTCGCGTCGCCGGCAAAGACCAATAGCCCTATTATCAATACGGGTTGCTTGAGCGCATGGAGCACTCAGGCAACCGGCAAAGGAAATACTCCATGAATAGCCTTTTCAAGGCGTGGCGTCACAATCTGGCCTGGACACTTCCGATGGTGGCCGTGCTCGCGGGCTGCACCGGCGGCGACAACAAAGCGCCCAAGACCCACGCGCTGGCCACCTATTCCAGCGCCACCTGGGAAGCACTGCCGGCAGTGACCGACAACGACCTCGTCGCCGGCTTCGGCTCGTGGCGCAGCGCCTGCACGCGACTCAAGGCCGACCCGATCTGGGGTTCGACCTGCGCGGCTTCCGCCAATGTGCCGCAAACCGCCAATGACATCCGCGCTTTCCTCAAGCAGAACCTCGACGTCTACGGTCTGCGCGCCGCCAATGACAACGCCAACGGATTGATCACCGGCTATTACGAACCGGTCTACCCCGGCAGCCTGACCCAGACCGAGACAGCGAACATTCCGGTGTACGGCGTACCTGACGACATGATCATCGTCTCGCTGGACAGCATCTACCCGGAACTCAAGGGCAAACGCCTGCGCGGACGACTCGAAGGTCGCGTACTCAAGCCTTACGACGATGCGGCAACGATTGAAACCAAAGGGGTCAAGGCACCGGTCGTGGCCTGGCTGACCGATCCGATGAACCTGCAATTCCTGCAAATCCAGGGTTCGGGCCGCATTCAACTCGACGACGGGCGCCAACTGCGCATTGCGTATGCCGACCAGAATGGCCATCCGTATCGTCCCATCGGCCGTTGGCTGGTGGAGCAAGGCGAACTGAAAAAAGAAGACGTGACCATGGGCGCGATCAGCACTTGGGCCAAGGCCAACCCGTCGCGGATTCCCCAATTGCTGGGCAGCAACCCGAGCTACGTGTTCTTCACCCGTAACCCGGACAGCAACGAAGGCCCACGGGGCTCGCTGAACGTTCCACTGACTGCCGGTTACAGCGCAGCCGTGGACCGCAAAGTGATTCCGCTGGGCAGCCTGCTGTGGTTGTCGACCACTAAACCGGATGGCACCGCATTGGTAAGGCCGGTTGCGGCTCAAGACACCGGTGGCGCGATTGCCGGCGAAGTGCGTGCGGACTTGTTCTGGGGCACTGGCGAGGCGGCCGGGCAACTGGCCGGGGACATGAAGCAGCAGGGGCAAATCTGGATGCTATGGCCAAAAGGTGCGCCGCTGCCGCAAGTGCCTCAAGTGGCCGATGTGGCGAAGGCCAATCCGTAACTCTTGTATTAGCAGTCCGTTAGTCATCGCGAGCAGGCTCGCTCCCACATTGGATCGATGCAACACCAGAGATCAACTGTGGGAGCGGGCTTGCCCGCGATGAGGCCAGCAAAATCACCTCAATATTCTCAGATCGACACCACAAAGAAACTGGCGATCAACCCCATCCCCACAAACCACATCAGCGACCGCAAGATCGCCCAGTCCGCCAGGTAGCAAATGATGTAGAGCAACCGGCTGGTGATGAACAACACCGACAACACATTGATCGTCACCAGCTCGGCATTGCCCACCAGGTGCGCCACGATCACTGCCGCCGCAAAGGCGGGAGTCACCTCAAAGCCGTTCAGTTGCGCCGCATGCGCGCGTCGGCCCACACCATTGAGCGATTCGAGAAAGTCCCGGGGGTCATGGTTGTCTTTCAACGTGTACCTGCCACTGACCTTGGCAATAGCCGTGCAGATGTAAGGCAAAAAAATCGCGATCAAAATGCACCACAGAGCAACCGTCATATGCTGTCCTTTTCAAATTTCAAAAAATGCAGGGCGCCGTCAAAACTTCATGACCAGCATGCCGATCAGCACCAGCCCACAGGCTAAGAGCCGTGGCCGGCCGAAAGGTTCTTTCAGGTAACGCATGCCGAACAGCACCACCAGTATCACGCTGATTTCGCGCAATGCCGCCGCTTCGGCAATTGACCCCAGCTGCATCGCCCATAGCACCAAAGCGTAGCTGAACAACACGCAAAACCCGACCGCCAGTCCCAGCCGCCACTGTTCCCGCCAGAACAGCATGAACGCCGGCCGCTTGCTCACCAGCGCCAGCAACGGGAACGGCCAGGCGCTGAGCAGCGTGACCCAGACCAGGTAATCCAGGGGGTGCGACCAACGCCGCAGCGCCTGGCCATCGATGTAGGTGTAGCAGCCGATGCACAGGCCGATCAACGCCACCACCGGCAACATCGACCAAGGCAACCGCGCGCCGCCGCCGCCCTGCCATAACAGGCAAAGCATGCCGAACGGGATCAACAGAATCCCGAAGACCTGCTGGTTCGTCAGTACTTCGCCAGCGAAGATCAGTGTCAGTGCCAGCACCACCAGCGGTGACAAACCGCGCATCAGCGGATAGACCAACCCGAGGTCGCCGACCCGGTACGCCTGGATCAGCAAATAGCGATACAGCAATTCGAACGCCGCCGACGCCAGAATCCATGGCCAAATCTCAATCGGCGGTAATGCCACAAAGGGCAGCATCAGAGCGACGAACAGCAGCGCCACGCTGTCCATGCAGGCCACCACCAGCAACCGTTCGGCACTGAATTTGATCAGGGTATTCCACGCAGCGTGCAACAGCGCCGCCACCAACACCAACACCGTCGCAAGCACGGCACACTCCTTATTTTGTTGTTGTTCCCTTCCAGACACGCCCGGATTATTGATTCGCCATAGGCTCGCAGCTGTTTATACTGCAAGCGACCACGCCGCACTCAGTTGCGCACAGACTAATTCCAATAATTTCTGCCCCTGCCCGCTCTCCTCGAGAACGGTCATCGGCATGCGTATGCCTGATCAGAGCGTCAAGACTACCGACAGAGACCTTGCGCATGCCACTCGCCTTGCTTGCCCTCGCTGTTGCCGCTTTCGGCATCGGCACCACTGAATTCGTCATCATGGGTTTGCTTCCCGATGTCGCCCGCGACCTCGCCGTGAGCATTCCCCACGCAGGCCTGCTGATTACCGGCTACGCCCTGGGCGTGGTATTCGGCGCGCCGATCCTCGCGATCGGCACCGCCAACATGCCGCGCAAAGCCACGTTGCTGGGCATGACGCTGATGTTCATCCTCGGTAACGTGCTGTGTGCGCTGGCGCCGAACTACGCCACGCTGATGGCCGCGCGAGTGGTCACTGCGTTGTGCCACGGGGCGTTCTTCGGTATCGGTTCGGTGGTTGCGGCGGGCCTGGTCGCCCCGAACAAGCGGGCGCAAGCGATTGCCATGATGTTCACCGGCCTGACGCTGGCCAACGTGCTCGGCGTGCCGTTGGGCACCGCGCTCGGTCAATACGCCGGCTGGCGCTCGACGTTCTGGGCGGTCTCGGTGATCGGTGTGATTGCCGCCATCGCGCAATGGGCCTGGCTGCCAAAGCACATCGCAATGGACAAGGCCAACCTCGCCAGCGAGTTCAAAGTGCTGGGCAAGGTCAATGTGTTGTTGGCATTGGGCATGAGCGTGCTGGCGTCGACCAGTCTGTTCAGCGTGTTCACTTATATCGCGCCGATCCTGCAGGACATCACCGGCGTCAGCCCGCATGGCGTGACCATCATGCTGCTGTTGTTTGGCGTCGGCCTGACCGCGGGCAGCATGCTGGGCGGCCGCTTGGCGGACAGCCGCTTGCTGCCGTCACTGGTCGGCATGGCGTTGGCCGTAGCGGTCGTACTGGCTGCTTTCAGCCAGACCAGTCACTCGGTCATTCCGGCGGCGATCACGCTGGTGTTGTGGGGCATCTTCGCTTTTGCCCTGTGCCCGATTCTGCAATTGCTGATCATCGACCAAGCGCATGAAGCACCGAACCTGGGATCAACGCTGAACCAGAGCGCCTTCAATCTCGGCAACGCGGCTGGTGCGTGGATCGGCGGGCTGGTGGTGGCCAGCGGCGCGGACCTGGCAGACCTGCCATGGACCGGCGCCTTTGTGAGTGGCTTGACCGTGCTGACCGCGCTTTTCTTTATTTACCTGCAACGTCGCAGCGCGGCTGCGGTCAATGTGTCCGGCTGAACCATTGCGTCGTGCAAGCTCGTTCCCGCTTGACTGCGTAGATCCCTGTGGGAGCGAGCCTGCTCGCGATGAAGCTGACGCGGTAACCTGCCGATTTACGCAATCGCTATCTCCTACCTCCCATCCAAGGACCCCGGATGCTTGAACTTGTCGCTGCATTCATTTGCCTCACCACGCTCCTCACCTACGTAAACTTCCGTTTCATCGGCCTGCCCCCGACCATTGGCGTGATGGTCACGGCCCTGATGTTTTCCCTGCTGCTGCAAGGCCTGAGTCTGCTCGGCTACCCCGGCCTCGAAGATCGGGTCCAGCAGTTGATCAGCCAGATCGACTTTGGCGATCTGTTGATGAACTGGATGCTGTCCTTCCTGCTGTTCGCTGGCGCCCTGCACGTCAACCTCAATGACCTGCGCGATTATCGCTGGCCCATCGGTTTGCTGGCGACGGTCGGCGTATTGATCGCCACCGCAGTGATCGGCAGCCTCGCCTATTACATTTTTGCCCTGTTCGGCTGGCACGTGAGCTTTCTCTATTGCCTGCTGTTCGGCGCGTTGATTTCTCCCACCGACCCGATCGCGGTGCTCGGCGTGCTACGGACCGCCAATGCGTCCAAGCCCCTGAAAACCACCATCGTCGGTGAGTCGCTGTTCAACGATGGCACCGCCGTGGTGGTTTTCACCGTGCTGCTGGGCATTGCTCAACTCGGCGAAACCCCGACCGTCGGCGCCACGGCGATGCTGTTCGCTCATGAGGCGATTGGCGGCGTGCTGTTCGGTGGGCTGATCGGCTATCTGGCGTACCTGATGATCAACAGCATCGAGCAGCATCAGATCGAAGTCATGCTGACCCTGGCGCTGGTGATCGGCGGCTCGGCCATGGCGTCGGAGCTGCATGTGTCTGCACCAATCGCGATGGTGGTCGCCGGACTGATCATCGGTAACCTGGGCCGCAACCTGGCGATGAACGACATGACGCGAAAGTACCTGGACGGTTTCTGGGAACTGCTCGACGACATGCTCAACGCCCTGCTGTTCGCCCTGATCGGCATGGAATTGTTGCTGCTGCCGTTCAGTTGGCTGCATGCGCTGGCCGCGGGTTTGCTGGCGCTGGCGATTCTGCTGTCGCGCCTGCTGACAGTCGCACCGGCCATCCTTCTGATGCGGCGCTGGCGCACGGTGCCGCGCGGAACGATCCGGATTCTGACCTGGGGTGGCTTGCGCGGTGGTGTTTCGGTTGCGCTCGCCCTGGCCCTGCCGCTGGGGCCGGAGCGTGACTTGCTGCTGAGCATCACCTACATCGTGGTGCTGTCATCGATCCTGTTGCAGGGTCTGAGCATTGGCAAACTGGTCAAGTTCGTGACCCGGGATGAGCCTGCGCCAGCGGCACAGGCCGAGCATCACTGATCAGTCTTTGCGTTTCTGCGGATCGGGGGCCGCGCCCTGATTCGCAGTGTTCTTCGGCGGTCCGCTTTCGCTGCGGATCTGCGCATGGCTGATCAGCGCGAAGATGAAGCTGCCGCCGATGATGTTGCCCGCCAGTGTCGGTCCGGCAAACACCAGCCAGAAATCCTTCCACGGCAACTCGCCGGCAAACACCAGGTAAGAAACCTCGGCGGACCCGACCACGATATGGGTGAAATCCCCCAGCGCCATGAGGTAGGTGATGAGGATGATGATCCACATCTTTGCGCTTTCCATGGACGGAATCATCCAGACCATGGTGGCAATCATCCAGCCGGAGACGATGCCCTTGGCGAACATCTGGCTGGCGCTGTTTTCCATGATCTTGCGTCCGATCTCGAGAAAGGCCAGGTCGGTCTTGCTGTCGAAAATCGGCAAATGCAACATCACGTAGGCCACCAGCAAGGTGCCGCAGAGGTTGCCGACCAGCACGACACTCCACAAACGCAGCAACCGGCCGACATTGCTCAATGTGGGCTTGGTCATGATCGGCAGCACGGCCGTCAGGGTGTTTTCGGTGAACAATTGCTGGCGGGCAAGGATGACCGCGAGAAACCCTGCGCAGTAGCCGAAACTGGCGATCACTTTAAACGCTTCGCCGTCAGGCAACCGAGAGTTGAGCAGCCCCATGGCCATCAACGACAACCCCATGGTCAGGCCGGCGGCCAACGCCGACCACCATAAGGCAGCGACACTGCGTTCCAGCTCCTGATCGCCCTGGGTACGAATGATCTCGTGCAGCACCGCCGCGCGCGGTGGCTGGTTCTTGTCGACGTCTTTCTGCTCTTCAGGCGAGAGATTCGGGGTCTTGCCGTCTTTTTGCGTGTCCATAAAGCTCCGGAACCAGTGGTGTGTCATGAAGGTACGACACGCGGGTTTCGGAGCTGTTCACTGCCCTCAACAGATCGTTCTCATACTCTGCGCGGGAATGCCTCAATGGACGCTCTGCGTCCGCTCTTGGGACGCGGAGCGTCCCGGGCTGCATTCCCACGCAGAGCGTGGGAACGATCAGCGATCAGCCGCCGCCGAGGTTACTTGGTGACCAATTCATCTTCCTTGAACTGGTCTTTGACGTACTTGATCTCGGTGCGCCCGTGCGGTGCCGGCAGTCCGTCTTCGCCGAGGTTGACGAAGACCATCCTCTCGACGGTCAGGATGCTCTTGCGGGTGATCTTGTTGCGCACTTCGCAGGTCAGGGTAATCGAGGTGCGGCCAAATTCGGTGGCGGTGATCCCCAGCTCAATGATGTCGCCTTGGCGCGAGGCGCTGACGAAGTTGATTTCGGAAATGTACTTGGTCACCACGCGTTGATTGCCCAACTGGACGATGGCGTATATCGCCGCCTCTTCGTCGATCCAGCGCAGCAGGCTGCCGCCGAACAGGGTGCCGTTGGGGTTCAGGTCTTCGGGTTTTACCCATTTGCGGGTGTGGAAATTCATGGGGGGCTCCGGGCTTGAGGTGCTTGGGCAACAGGTTATGCCCCCCAGCTTCAAGTTTTAAGCGACAAGCTGCAAGTTAAAAGCAGATTCGCTTTTACTTGCCGCTTGTAGCTTGTCGCTTGCCACTAGCCGGATAAAGAAAGCTATAATCGCCACCGTTTTAGAACGGCTACTGCCGTTTTCCCGCCACCTGTCCGAGGGGCGCTGCAGCAGGTTCGACCTGTCAGGCTCGGATGGGGCGTTGACTGGCCATGATCGGCCGGACACTAAACGCACAACGGCGCCCATTCGCATACATTACGAATGGAGGCTCTTCATGAGCGCTGTTATCACGCCTGCAGATTTTAACGATTACAAAGTAGCTGACATGTCCCTGGCTGCCTGGGGCCGTCGCGAGACCATCATCGCCGAATCCGAAATGCCTGCCCTGATGGGTCTGCGTCGCAAATACGCCAGCGAGCAGCCGCTCAAAGGCGCAAAAATCCTCGGCTGCATCCACATGACCATTCAGACTGCCGTGCTGATCGAAACCCTGGTTGCCCTGGGTGCCGAAGTACGCTGGTCGTCCTGCAACATTTTCTCGACTCAAGACCAGGCCGCTGCCGCTATCGCCGCTGCCGGCATCCCGGTTTTCGCCTGGAAAGGCGAGACTGAAGCTGAGTACGAGTGGTGCCTGGAGCAAACCATCCTCAAAGATGGCGCGCCTTGGGATGCCAACATGATCCTCGACGACGGCGGCGACCTGACCGAGCTGCTGCACAAGAAATACCCGGCCATCCTGGACCGCGTCCACGGTGTGACCGAAGAAACCACCACCGGCGTTCACCGCCTGCTGGACATGCTGGCAAAGGGCGAGCTGAAAATCCCGGCCATCAACGTCAACGACTCGGTGACCAAGTCCAAGAACGACAACAAGTACGGCTGCCGTCATAGCCTGAACGACGCGATCAAGCGCGGCACCGACCACCTGCTGTCCGGCAAGCAAGCGCTGGTCATCGGTTACGGTGACGTGGGCAAGGGCTCCGCTCAGTCCCTGCGTCAGGAAGGCATGATCGTCAAGGTCTCCGAAGTCGACCCGATCTGCGCCATGCAAGCCTGCATGGACGGCTACGAGCTGGTTTCGCCGTTCATCGACGGCATCAACGACGGTACCGAAGCCAGCATCGACAAAGCCCTGCTGGGCAAGATCGACCTGATCGTGACCACCACCGGCAACGTCAATGTTTGCGACGCAAACATGCTCAAAGCCCTGAAGAAGCGCGCTGTTGTCTGCAACATCGGCCACTTCGACAACGAAATCGACACCGCTTTCATGCGCAAGAACTGGGCATGGGAAGAAGTGAAGCCTCAGGTTCACAAGATCCACCGTACCGGTCCTGGCGCGTTCGACGCCCAGAACGACGACTACCTGATCCTGCTGGCCGAAGGCCGTCTGGTTAACCTGGGTAACGCTACCGGTCACCCAAGCCGCATCATGGACGGTTCGTTCGCCAACCAGGTGCTGGCTCAGATCTTCCTGTTCGGTCAAAAGTACGCCGACCTGTCGCCAGCCCAGAAAGCCGAGCGCCTGACCGTTGAAGTACTGCCGAAGAAACTCGACGAAGAAGTGGCTCTGGAAATGGTTCGCGGTTTCGGCGGCGTAGTGACTCGACTGACCAAGACCCAGGCCGACTACATCGGCGTGACCGTCGAAGGCCCGTTCAAGCCGCACGCTTACCGGTACTGACAGCAGCTGCAAGTGGCAAGCTTCAAGCGGCAAGTAAAAGCGTTTCGTTTACTTGAGGTTTGAGGCTTGTTGCTCGCTTCTTCATCGCTATTACGCAGCCGTTAGTTGCGGGTTTCAACGACGAGAGTCGGCGCTACGCCCTCTTGTAGCTTGCAACTTGCAACTTGCAGCTGGAGGCCCTCTCCATGTCCCAAGACCGTCGCTACAGCTTCGAGTTCTTCCCTACGAAGACCGACGCTGGGCATGAAAAGCTGCTCGCCACTGCTCGTCAGCTGGCTACGTACAACCCCGATTTCTTCTCCTGCACCTATGGCGCTGGCGGTTCGACCCGTGATCGAACCCTCAATACCGTGTTGCAACTCGAAAGCGAAGTCAAAGTCCCTGCCGCACCGCACCTGTCCTGCGTTGGCGACAGCAAGGCCGACCTGCGCGGCCTGCTGGCTCAATACAAGACCGCCGGCATCAAGCGTATCGTCGCCCTGCGCGGTGACCTGCCGTCGGGCATGGGCATGGCCAGCGGCGAATTGCGCCACGCCAACGACCTGGTTGAATTCATTCGTGAAGAGACCGGCGATCATTTCCATATCGAAGTCGCCGCCTACCCGGAAATGCATCCGCAAGCGCGCAATTTCGAAGACGATCTGAACAACTTCGTGCGCAAGGCCAACGCTGGCGCCAACAGCGCCATCACCCAGTACTTCTTCAACGCCGACAGCTACTTCTACTTCGTCGAGCGTGTACGGGCGAAGGGCGTGAACATCCCGATCGTGCCAGGCATCATGCCGATCACCAACTACAGCAAGCTCGCGCGCTTCTCCGACGCCTGCGGCGCGGAAATCCCGCGCTGGATCCGCAAGCAACTGGAAGCCTACGGCGACGACACCCAGAGCATTCAAGCCTTTGGCGAACAAGTCATCACCGAAATGTGCGAACGCCTGTTGCAAGGTGGCGCACCGGGGCTGCACTTCTACACATTGAATCAGGCTGAAGCGAGTCTGGCAGTGTGGAACAACCTGAAGTTGCCGCGCTAAAAGCAGGATCAAGAGATCGCAGCCTCGTTTTACTCGACAGCTCCTGCACAAATCCCTGTAGGAGCTGTCGAGTGAAACGAGGCTGCGATCTTTTGCGTTTAACGCCCGAACCAGAGCTTCTGGATCCAGTTTCTGGCTCTTTATGATTTCTCGTCGTAATCTCAAGCCATGCCTCTGATCGCGCAGTTACTCACCGTGTTTCTTTTTACTTGCCTGAGCTTTGCCGCCCGGGGCGAGAAGCTGCGCATTGTCACGGAACCGTGGGCGCCGTACGTGTACGAGGAAAACGGTAAATCCCTGGGCCTGGATTACGAAACCACGGCCATCGTCTTCAAACGCCTGGGGATCGAGGTGGACTGGCAGTTCCTGCCATGGAAACGCTGCCTTTCGATGCTTGAAACGGGTCAAGCGGACGGTGCGCTGGATATTTTCCACAGCGACGAACGCGACGCGACGCTGCTCTACCCCAGCGAACCGCTGTCGGAAGTCGAGTTCGTAATGTTCTACGCCAACGAGCGCCCTCACCCCTTCCGCACCCTGGACGACCTCAAAGGCCTGACCATCGGCACCTCGCCCGGTTATCTGTACAGCCAGGACTTCAGGGAATCGACCTTGTTCACACGGGAACCTGCACCGACTCATGAGGCCAACTTCGGCAAACTGGTGCGCGGGCGGATCGACTTGCTGATCACCGATCGCCGGGTCGGTCAGCATTTGCTCGATGAGCTGGGCATCCGCGACAAGATCACTGAAAACCCTACCGTCATCAGCCACCAGAGCCAGTTTTTGGCAGTACGCCGCAATGCCGGCATGGATTTGCTGGTGCAGCGCTTCGGTGCCGAACTCAAGCGCTTCAAGCGCGAGCCCGCCTATGCCGAGCTGAGCGCCCGATACGGCGCCGATCCAGTCAACAATGTGAAAGCGGCCAGCGCCTCCTCGCCCCTCGTAAAAACCGTTGAGCAGCAGGAAAGCGGCGCGCAGTGATTGCTCTGTTATACTCCGGCCTTCCCGCCAGGCTCACGCCCGGACGCTCGGAATCGTTCAAGGCATCTCGACCCCGCTACAGCGCAGCTTTTCAGCCCGCGCGAGCGCTCCAGACGAGCCTTCGAAACCCAGCAGGACCGGACGGGATTGCGTTCCTCTTAAACGCCATTCGCGCCAGGCAAGACTCCCATTGGGCCAAGCCCTAACTAAAACAGGATTACTCATGTCCTTTGCTTCCCTCGGTCTCTCCGAGGCTTTAGTCCGCGCCATCGAGGCAGCGGGCTATACCGAGCCTACTCCGGTGCAACAGCGGGCCATTCCCGCCGTGTTGCAAGGTCGCGACCTGATGGTCGCGGCACAGACAGGTACTGGTAAAACCGGCGGCTTCGCCCTTCCGATTCTGGAGCGGTTGTTCCCCAATGGTCACCCGGACAAATCCCAGCGTCACGGCCCGCGCCAACCACGCGTACTGGTCCTGACCCCTACCCGCGAACTCGCGGCTCAAGTGCACGAGAGCTTCAAGGTCTATGCCCGTGACCTGAAGTTCGTCAGCGCCTGCATCTTCGGCGGCGTCGGCATGAACCCACAGGTTCAGGCCATGTCCCGCGGTGTCGACGTGCTGGTGGCCTGCCCTGGCCGCCTGCTCGACCTCGCCGGCCAAGGCAGCGTCGATTTGTCTCACGTGGAAATCCTCGTGCTGGACGAAGCCGACCGCATGCTCGACATGGGCTTTGTCCATGACGTGAAGAAGGTCCTGGCCCGTCTGCCGAGCAAACGTCAGAACCTGCTGTTCTCGGCGACGTTCTCCAAAGACATCACCGACCTTGCCGGCAAGCTGCTGCACAACCCGGAACGCATCGAAGTCACGCCGCCGAACACCACGGTCGAGCGCATCGAACAGCGCGTATTCCGTCTGCCGGCCAACCACAAGCGTTCGCTGCTGGCGCATTTGATCACCGCAGGCGCCTGGGAACAGGTGCTGGTGTTCACCCGCACCAAACACGGCGCCAACCGCCTGGCCGAGTACCTGGACAAACACGGCCTCTCCGCCGTCGCGATCCACGGCAACAAGAGCCAGAACGCGCGCACCAAAGCCCTGGCCGACTTCAAGGCTGGCGAAGTGCGCATCCTGGTTGCCACCGACATCGCTGCTCGCGGTCTGGACATTGACCAGTTGCCACACGTGGTCAACTTCGAACTGCCGAACGTCGATGAAGATTACGTCCACCGTATCGGCCGTACTGGCCGCGCCGGTCGTTCGGGCGAGGCGATCTCGCTGGTCGCTCCCGACGAAGAAAAGCTGCTCAAAAGCATCGAGCGCATGACCAAGCAGAAGATTGCCGACGGCAATCTGATGGGCTTCGACTCCAGCGCTGTAGAAGCCGAGAAACCTGAAGTCCGCGAGCGTCCGGATGTGCGTAACCCGCGCAACCCACGTGGCCCGCGCGGCGACGGTCCGACCGGCACAGGCGGTGGCGGCGGTCGTAAAGACAAAGGCAAGGACAAGGGCGGCAAGGAAAAACCGGCGGCCACTGGTCGCGGCGATCGTCCGGCCCGTGAACACAAGCCACGCGAAGGCACACCGGCTCGCGAGCAACAGCGTCCGGCGCCACGCGCTGCCGCTGACCGTGCTCCGGACGAGTTCCTGGACGACGACGTGGATAACTTCGGTAACCGCGTTGATTACGTGCCTCAGGCCAAACCGGCCCAGGGCCGTGGCCGCCGTCCGGGTGCTCCGGCACAAGGCGCGGCAGCTGGCACAGGCGCTCCACGCACCGGCGGCAAGCCTCAGGGTCGCCAAAGCGGTCCACGCAGCAGCGACGGCGCGACCACTGGCACACCGCCGGCCAAGCGCAGCGGCCCACGCAACGGCGCTCCACGTGACGGTCAGGCCCGTCGCGAAGAGTCGCGCAACCGTCGTCCGGCTCGTGACGATCAGCCGCGTTCGGAACCAGCCGTGCAAAACCCGCGCGGCCCGGCACCGAAGATCATTCACAAGGAGTCGAAAACCGATCGTTTCCCGACTCCTGAGCAACTTGATCAACTGCCAGGCCGTCCTCGCGGTGAAAAACCAGCCTTGCTGACCCGCAATCGCTAAGTTATCGCCGCAATGAAAAATGCCCCTGATCGCAAGATCCGGGGCATTTTTTTAGCCTGACAAATAATCCCTGTAGGAGTGAGCCTGCTCGCGATGGCGTCAGGTCAGTCGACATTAGTATTGAATGAGCCACCGCCATCGCGAGCAGGCTCACTCCTACAAGGGATTTATGTTCGGCAATAAAAAACGCCCCTGACCGTGAGGCCGGGGGCGTTTTTGTGTCAGGCGAAAAAATTACTTCGCTTTCACACCTTCAAAGGTGACGTACAGATCAACAGCATCGGACTGTGGACCCAGGTCCATCATCTTGCCGAAATCAGAACGCTTGATGCTGGTAGTGCCTTCAAAACCGGCACGGTAGCCGCCCCATGGATCCTTGCCTTCACCCAGGAAAGTGGCCTTGACCACGACTGGCTTGGTGACACCCGCAATGGTCAGGTCGCCGGCCACGTCGGCAGTGACTTTACCGTCGGCATTTTTGCCGGTGGTTTTAACGCTGGTAGACACGAACGTGGCTTTAGGGAAATCAGCCACTTTCAGGAAGTCTTTGCTGGAGATGTGCTTGTCGCGTTCAGCGTTGTTGGTAAACACGCTGGCGGTGTTCACGTTGAACTCGATCTTGCTGTCTTCAGGCTTGGCTGCGTCGAAGCTGAACTTGCCGTCGATGTCCTTGAAGGTACCGGTGATGTAGCTGTAGCCCAGGTGGCTGATCTTGAAGTCGACGAAGGCGTGCTGCCCGGTTTTGTCGACAACATAGTCAGCCGCCATCACGTTGGCGGACAACAGTGCAGAACCGATTGCCAGAGCGGCGAGAGTCTTTTTCAACATGTCTTGTATTCCTTGAGGGGCTAAGTTGAACGTCAGGCTTTACGACCCAGCATTCGTTTCAGTGTCACATCACGATCGATAAAGTGGTGCTTCAAAGCTGCCAACGCATGGAGACCGGAAAAAATCACCAGCAACCAGGCCAGGTAGAGATGAATCGCACCGGCGTTATCTGCCTGGTCCGGTAGCCCGGAAACCAGTGCAGGCACTTCAAACCAGTCAAACACCGGAATCCCGACACCTTCGGCGGTGGAAATCAGGTAACCGGCAATCATCACAGCGAACAAACAGAGATACAGAAAGGCATGCCCGAACTTGGCGCCAAGGCGCGTCATGCGGCTGTAACTGCTCAGCGTAGGCGGCGGTGGGCTGATGAAGCGCCACAATACGCGCAATACCATGACAGCCAGCAGGATCAAACCGATGCTCTTGTGCAGATCAGGTCCTGCCTTGCGCCATGGATCGTAGTAGCCGAGACCGACCATCCACAAACCCAGGCCGAACAAACCGAATACTGCCAGCGCTACGCCCCAGTGCATGAAGATGCTGACCCAGCCGTAGCGAGAAGTAGAGTTTCGTAGTTGCATTGCCGAGTCCCTGTAAGTGCTGGCCCAAGACTATCGATTTACTTATCGAATTAAAGCGGAAAATTTCGCTTTGAAATATCGAGAAATACGATCAAGAGTCTGTAAGGCATCTGTTAAGGAAAGATTAAAGACCCAGTGTGCGGAAAAAATCGAAGTCCACCTAATGAACACTTCCGCCACTTGGTTTATTCGATTCTTTGAACCTGGTTTTCTTCCGGCATAAAAAAAGCGCGGCATCTGTGCCGCGCTTTTCTTCACCCCAAAGCCTTACTGCGCTTTGGTTTCAGTCGCTGCCGGGGCAGTCGCAGCAGGTTTAGCCGCGGGTTTCTTGGCCGCTGGTTTGGCCGCTGCCTTTTTAGTCTCGGTTTTGGCCGCAGGTTTCTTCGCACCATGTTTGGTTGCGGCTTTTTTAGCGGGCTCGGCTTTGGTCGGCTCCACAGGCTTCGGTGCTTCCACGGGCGCAGGGGCCGGTGTTGGCACTGGAGCGGGCGTCGGTGCTGGCGGAGTTACAGGCTCTGGCGCCTTGACCGGTTCCGGTTTCTTGTCATCACTCGACGAACCACTGAACAGGTTGGTGAAGAAGTTGCCTTTCTTCGCCGC
The DNA here is from genome assembly GCF_024809425.1 of Pseudomonas sp. JAI111. NCBI lineage: Bacteria > Pseudomonadati > Pseudomonadota > Gammaproteobacteria > Pseudomonadales > Pseudomonadaceae > Pseudomonas > Pseudomonas sp. JAI111. Next base: position 217,007 of record NZ_JANUCB010000003.1, read on the forward strand.
CACCGCGCCGGCTGCAACAGCCGTCGCTGCCGGAACCACCTTCGCTGGCTCAAACGACTTGCCGGCGGCCAGGTCTTCAACCTGGCTGGCTGCACGCTGACCGGTGCGCAATGCGCCTTCCAGAGTGCCCGGGTACAAGGTGTCGGTGTGCTCACCGGCGAACGCTACGCGTTGCAGCGGACGTTCCCACAAGCGCCAGTATTTGCTGATCTGGCCAGGACCGAAGGCCAGGTAAGCGCCGCCCATCGACGGGTCGGTGCTGTAGCGGCGGATTTCATAACCGGTGAACGAACCGCGTGCCTGTGGATAAAACGCGTGCAGACGAATCAGCACCTGATCGGCCATCTGCTTGTCGCCGAAGGCCTGCATCACCCGCGCGTTGTCGCCGGAAATGTTGATCACCACGTTGGCGCCGCCTTTCAACGCCGGCTCGACCCACAACATGCCCAGGCCGGTGTTGCTGTAGATCTCACCGGACATGCGCGCCTTGCTTTCCCACACAGGCGTCTTGAACTTCAGCATGATCTGGTCGCGCCAGCCGTAGTTGGTGCCGCTGATGGCGCCCATGTGCTGAGCATCCAGGGACGGGGTCATCTGGATCTTGCTCAGGGCACGCAATGGCACTGCAACCACGACGTAATCCGCCTGATAGCCAACGCTGCCGACTTTGACGGTCACGCCGTCCTTGTCCTGCGTGATGCTCGACACCGGGGAACTGGTCTTGATGGTTTTCAGCTGTTTGACGAAGGCCTGGGCCAACACCGGGCTACCACCGAGCAGGCGCGAAGCGCGCAGGTCACGGTCGGAGACGCCAAGGTAGACACGGTTTTGCTGTGCGAAGTACAGCAGCGACAGGCGCGAAGGCTCGTCATAACGGGTACGGATCTGCTGATTCACCAGCTGACGTGCAGTGGCGGGCAGGCTCAGACGATCAAGCCAGTTGGCCACGTTGATCTGGTCCAGCGCGAACAAGGTGTTGTTGGCGGCCGGATTCTGTGGGTCTTCAATCGAGCGTGCCAGGTCATCCAGGGTTTTTTCGTAGCGCTTGAGCGCATCGCTGGTGGCCGGTTCCTTGGTCGCCAGGTCGGCAGCGGTGTAATACACGCCGTCGATCAGGTAGCCCGGCGTCCGCACGAATTCAGGGGCTGGCGTGGTGCTCAGCTTGAAGGTCGATACGTATTTGTTCAGGACCGGCTGGGTCTTGTCGTTGCCGATCCATTCACTGGTGGCCATACCGGAGCGACCGCCCAGGCTCGGCTTGGCTTCCAGCAGGGTCACCTGCCAGCCTTTGTTCTGCAGTTCGTAAGCTGCGGTGAGGCCCGAGAGCCCGCCGCCGATCACGATCGCGGTTTTATCCTTGGCCAGCGCAGACACGCTGAACAGCCCCAACATCACCAGCGCACAGGCGCGCAGCCAACCAGCAGACATTCAGCGAACTCCGGAAATACACGAGGAAATAGCGGTTTTAGGAGCCAGACGACTCAAAGAACCGCGAAGAATACGTCAGCCATCAAAAGGCCGCCAGCGACGTCTTTACTCCCTATACAAAGTAGTTCAAACCACACAATAGGTTGTCCCCAGGCGACGCATTGCATAGGCTTGCGCGATTGTTTGCCCGCGCATGTCGCGAGCCGCCTCGAGGAGACTGAAAATGGGCCTGAATAATCAGTGGATGCAACGCGATCTCGCTGTGTTGTGGCATCCCTGTACCCAGATGAAAGACCACGAACAGCTGCCGCTGATCCCGATCAAGCGCGGTGAAGGCGTTTGGCTGGAAGACTTCGAAGGCAAACGCTACCTCGACGCAGTCAGTTCCTGGTGGGTCAACGTGTTTGGCCACGCCAACCCGCGCATCAACCAGCGCATCAAGGATCAGGTCGACCAACTGGAACACGTGATTCTGGCCGGTTTCAGCCATCAGCCAGTGATTGAGCTGTCCGAGCGCCTGGTGAAGATGACCCCGGAAGGCCTGACCCGATGCTTCTACGCCGATAACGGTTCGTCCTGCATCGAAGTCGCGCTGAAAATGAGCTTTCACTACTGGCTCAACCGCGGCCAGCCAAACAAGAAGCGCTTCGTCACGCTGACCAACAGCTACCACGGCGAAACCATGGCCGCGATGTCGGTGGGCGACGTGCCGCTGTTCACCGAGACTTACAAGGCGCTGCTGCTCGATACCATCAAGGTGCCGAGCCCCGATTGCTACCTGCGCCCCGAAGGCATGAGCTGGGAGGAACACTCGCGCAACATGTTCGCCGCCATGGAACAGACCCTGGCCGAGCATCACGACACCGTCGCCGCGGTGATCGTCGAGCCGCTGATCCAGGGCGCCGGCGGCATGCGCATGTATCACCCGGTGTACCTCAAACTGCTGCGCGAAGCCTGCGACCGCTACGGCGTGCACCTGATCCACGACGAAATCGCCGTCGGCTTCGGTCGCACCGGGACGATGTTCGCCTGTGAGCAGGCAGGCATCCGTCCAGATTTTCTCTGCCTGTCCAAAGCCCTGACCGGCGGTTATCTGCCGCTGGCGGCGTGCGTGACGACCGAGGATGTCTACAGCGCTTTCTACGACGACTACCCGACCCTGCGCGCCTTCCTGCATTCGCACAGCTACACCGGCAATCCGCTGGCGTGCGCGGCCGCCCTGGCGACGCTGGATATCTTCGAAGAAGACAACGTCATCGAAAACAACAAAGCCCTGGCGCAGCGCATGGCCTCCTCCACCGCGCACCTGGTCGATCACCCGAACGTGTCGGAAGTGCGCCAGACCGGCATGGTGCTGGCCATCGAGATGGTCAAGGACAAAGCAACGAAAGAAGCTTATCCGTGGCAGGAACGTCGCGGCTTGAAGGTGTTCCAGCATGCATTGGAGCGCGGTGCTTTACTTCGTCCATTGGGCAGCGTGGTGTATTTCCTGCCGCCGTACGTGATTACGCCCGAGCAGATCGACTTTCTGGCCGAAGTGGCCAGCGAAGGCATCGACATCGCGACCCGCAACAGCGTCAGCGTTTCAGTGCCGAAGGACTTTCACCCGGGCTTCCGCGATCCGGGCTAATTGAGCAACGCTCGTTCCCACGCTCTGCGTGGGAATGCAGCCCGGGACGCTCTGCGTCCCAAAAGCGGACGCAGAGCGTCCGGTGAGGCATTCCCACGCAGAGCGTGGGAACGATCAATTCAAAGAGAACCCGCATGAGACTGTCCCGCTTCTTTATCGACGCCCCCTTGAGCACTGGCGAACACGAGTTGCCTGAGGCCCAGGCCCATTACATCAGTCGCGTGCTGCGCATGGCCGAAGGTGATGCGCTGCAGCTGTTCGACGGCTCGGGCCATGAGTTTCGCGCCACACTGGTGGAGGTCGGCAAGAAGCGCGTCGTGGTGCAAATCGATGAAAGTTTCGCCGGTCAGGTCGAGTCGCCCTTGCAGATCCATCTTGGCCAGGGCCTGTCCCGTGGCGAGCGCATGGACTGGGCGATTCAGAAGGCGACCGAACTGGGCGTCACTGAAATCACCCCGATCTTCAGCGACCGTTGCGAAGTCCGGCTCAAGGACGAACGCGCCGACAAACGCCTGATGCATTGGCGCCAAGTGGCAATCAGCGCATGTGAACAATGCGGGCGCTCGCGGGTGCCGGTGATTCATCCACCGCTGCTGCTGGCGGACTGGTTGAAGCAGACCGAGGCAGAACTGAAGTTGGTGCTGCATCCAGTGGCTGAGCCGCTGGTGAGCCATGCCAAGCCGGCAACATTGGCATTCCTGATTGGCCCCGAGGGTGGGTTGTCGGATGCTGAAGTGGATCAGGCTCAGTCTGCAGGCTTTCACGCCGCCCGCCTCGGCCCTCGGGTGTTGCGCACTGAGACTGCGCCGGTCGTAGCGTTGGCAGTGGCGCAACAACTGTGGGGCGACTTCTAGGCTCCGATCGTTCCCACGCTCTGCGTGGGAATGCAGCCCGTGACGCTCCGCGTCACTGGACGCAGAGCGTCCCTAGAGGCATTCCCACGCAGAGCGTGGGAACGATCACTTAGGTTCAAAGGACGTAAAACAGAATCGCCACAAAGTGCAGCAAACTCCCAGCGATCACGAACAGATGCCAGATCCCGTGCGCATGCCGCAGGCGATGGTCCAGGGCAAAAAAGATAATCCCCACGGTGTACAAGATGCCGCCCGACGCCAGCCAGGCGAACCCCGCAGTACCCAGCGCGGCAATGAGCGGCTTGACCGCCACCAGCACGATCCAGCCCATCACGGCGTAAATCACGATCGACAGAATTCGCGCTTCCGAGCGCGGCTTGATCTCTTGCAGGATGCCAATCAACGCCAGGCCCCAGACAATCCCGAACAACGTCCAGCCCCACGGCCCGCGCAGGGTGACCAGGCAGAAAGGTGTGTAGCTGCCGGCAATCAGCAGGTAGATCGAAAAGTGATCGACCTTCTGCATGATCGCTTTCTTGCGCCCGCGCACGCTGTGATACACGGTAGATGCGCTGTAGAGCACCATCAAGGTAAACCCGTAAATCGCCACGCTGACGATCTTCCATGGGCTGCCGTCCATGCTGGCAATCACCAGCATCCACACCACCCCGACCGTCGCCGCCACCGCCCCGACCAGATGCGTCCAGGCATTCAATCTTTCCCCGTGATACATGTATTGCTCACCTCTGAATTCGCTACAACATTGCGCAAGGCTCAAGCCTTGAGCGTAAAAGCGCAATGTTTCAAACACAAATCCCCTGTAGGAGCTGTCGAGTGAAACGAGGCTGCGATCGTTTGACTTTGATTTTTTAGAAACAAGATCAAAAGATCGCAGCCTCGTTTCACTCGACAGCTCCTACAAGAAGCCGCATGCGTGCACAATCGAGCTATTCGAATAAGAGCGATGCCCATGCTGATTGACGAAGAGTTGACCCTGAAAAAACTCGAGGTGTTCCTGGCCTTCATGCGCACCGGCAATCTGGCCCGGGCAGCCGCCGAGTTGCAGACCAGCAACGTCAGCGTGCACCGAGCCATCCATTCACTGGAAAGCGCCCTGCGCTGCCCGCTGTTCAAACACGAAGGGCGCAATCTCACCCCGCTGGAAAGCGCTTATGTCCTGGAAGAACGGGCACAAAAGCTGATTCAGGACGTGGTCGAAACCGTGCGCCTGACCCGTGAAGCCGCCGGGTTCTCCGCTGAACGCTTCAAGCTTGGCTCGCTGTATTCGCTGACCGTGAAAACCGTGCCGCAACTGATCATGGGCCTGAAGATCCGTCGCAGCGAGCTCAACATCGACCTGATCCTCGGCTCGAATTTCGACCTGTTGTACAAGCTCAAGAACATGGAAGTCGACGCGATTCTGGTGTCCCTGGACGACAGCGTCAACGACCCGGACTGCGAGCAGATCCAGCTGTTTTCCGACGACATTTTCCTCGCCACGCCGGCGGATTCGAAATTCGCCCAACGCACGGAAGTCGACCTGGCCGAGGTCCGCGACGAGACGTTCATTACCCTGACCCAGGGTTTTGCCACGCATCAGGACGGCAATCGGGTGTTCAAGCAGGCGGGGTTCGAGCCGAAGGTGGCGATGCAGGTCAACGACATCTTCACCCTGCTGAGCATGGTCAGCTCCGGGGTCGGTTATGCGTTGCTGCCGGGGAGGATTGCGGCGGTGTACGAGAATCGGGTGAAGCTGATTCCGTTGCAGGAAAAGTATCGGTTGCAGCAGCACATCGGCGTGGTGTTCTTGAAGGCCAAGGAGCGCGATCCGAACTTGCTGGCGCTGCTGGCGGAGTGTCGGATGTATGCCAATCGGCATGCTTAAGACCGAGTTGATCGTTCCCACGCTCTGCGTGGGAATGCAGCCCGGGACGCTCTGCGTCCCAAAGCGGACGCAGAGCGTCCATAGAGGCATTCCCACGCAGAGCGTGGGAACGATCAGTCAGCCGACAATCCCGCGAACAATGAAGTACAACAACGAAGGCCCAAGCAGGCACCCAAGCCCAGTGTGGAACGTCGCCGTCAACGCGCCATAAGGCACCAGCCGCCGATCCGTTGCCGCCAACCCGGCCGTCACGCCACTCACTGTCCCGGCCAGACCGCCAAAGACCATCGCCGAGCGCGGGTTATCCAGGCCCATCCATTTCGCCGCCATCGGCGTGCCGACCATCACGAAAATCGCCTTGATCAGCCCGGTGGCAATCGACAACGCCACCACATCCGAACTCGCGCCAATCGCCGCACCGGTCACTGGCCCGACGATGTAAGTCACCGCGCCCGCGCCAATGGTGGTCATGCTGATCGCATCGCGGTAACCGAACGCCCAGGCAATGCTCGCCCCGACAATGAACGGCAGGATCGTGCCCAGCAACAGCGCAATCGCGCCGATCAAACCGGCCTTTTTCGCTTCGGTGGCTTGCACTTCGAACGCTGTCGCAACGATGGCAAAGTCTCGCAGCATGGCGCCGCCCATCAGGCCGATGCCGGAAAACAGCGACAGGTCCGCCAGGCCTTTTTGCCCACCGGTCATGGTGCCGCCGACCCAGGCCAATACCAGGCCAATCACAATGGCAATCGCCGAACCGTGAATCCGCCCGAACGTCAGGCGCTTGGACAACACCACCGACACCCACATGATCACGCCGATAAAGGCAAACGCTGTGATCAGACTGTTATTGACCAGGCCCTTCTGAATGAGATCCCACATATCAGCGGCCTCCTACTGGGGTGCCGACCGGTGTGATGTCCACCGGTTCATCGGGCAAAGGTTCACCTTTGTGAGTCCGGCTGATCAAGGCAATGGTGCAGCCGCAAATCACGACCGAGCCGATGGCCGCCAGCACCGCCACCGGGCCACCGTGCAGAGCCGCGACGACGTTCTGTTGCGCAGCCATCGCGACCACCACCGGAATGTACATCGCGCCCCAGAAACCGACGCCCATCTCGCAATCCTTGGTCATGCCGCCGCGTTTTTGCATCCACAACCGCGCGCAGATCAGCAGGATCATCGCTATGCCGACGCCACCGACGTTTGATTTCACGCCGAGCAACACACCGAGCAGGTCACCCAATATCACCCCTGCCAGCGTACAGATCGCCAACAGCGCCACACCGTAAATAATCATTGTTGTAGTCCTCAAAGTGCATCGTCGAATGTTGTTTTTGTTGTTCGAAGGCCTGAGTCGGTGTTTAAGGTTGGCGGCTTCCCTCCTCACGCAACAGCGCCTGCAAGGTATCGAGGCGCGCACCGTCGAAGGCAATCACGGTGCCCTGCTCGAACACCCGGCGCGCCAGCCCGGTCAACACCGCACCGGGCGGCAGTTCGATCTGTAGACGTACGCCGCGCTCGTAGGCGCTTTGCACCGTGCCGCGCCAATCCACCACGCGGCACATGTTGAACGCCAGGTCGTCGCGCAAGGCGTCAATGTTGATGACGGGCCGGGCGCGACTGCCGCTCAGGTAACCCAGAGTCGGTGTTTTCAACTGCACGTTGGCGAAGGCTTCGGCCAGGGTTTTGGCCGGGGCATCCAACAAAGGACAATGCGACGGCACACTCACGGCCAGGCGCTTGGCCAGGCCAGCACCGCGACGTTTCGCCAACTGCGCGACGGCTGCCATCGCCCCATCGCTGCCGGCAATGACCACTTGGTTATCGGCGTTGATATTGGCCAGATACACCGGCCTATCGACACTGTGAACCTGCGCCAGTAAACCTTCCACGGTCGCCAGATCCAGGCCGATGATCGCGGTCATGCCGTAGCCCTGTGGATATGCCTGCTGCATCAGTTCGCCGCGCAGGCGCACCAGCAGTAATGCATCGCTGAAGCTCAATGCGCCTGCCACCACCGCCGCCGGATAGGCGCCGATGGACAATCCCGCGACGTAATCTGGTGCCATCGATAACTGGCGCGACGCCGCAACACCGGCAATCAACAGGCAGAGTTGAACCGCCCGTGTCGACTTCAACGCTTCGGCAGAATCCAGCAGCAACGCATCCTCGCCGAGCACCTCGCTCGCCTCGATCAATGTCTCACGAGGCAAACCGTGGAGCATGCCCGGCTGCTGCGCGCCTTGGCCGGGGAACACCAGCAAACTGCTCACGCTGCTTGCTCCTGCGGGTTCCACGGATCGATTACCAGACAGGCTTCGCCGGCTCTTTTCAGCAATACACGCGGCGCAGAACCGGCCCATTCACGCAGCGCGACGGCACCGAAAGGTGTTTGCAACTGCATGTCCACCGGGCACACAGCCGCCTCAAGCATTTTCAGCAGGTCCCGCGCCTGAGAACGCGCCAGCGGTTGCGGCGTGCGCAGGATCAAGTCCAGATCACTGCCCTCGTGCAGGGCTTGAATACCACTGGCCAGCTCAAAACCGGCGCTGCCGCTGACGCCCCACACCCAACCGCAGCCATCGAGCAGCGGCCGCAGTTGATGGAGGGCGTGTACGGCTGGCAAATCCCGATCAATCAAGACATGGCAAAGCGCTTCCGGTTTCACGCAGCGGGAAATCACATCGACTGACATCACCGTTGCATGGCGCTGCTCACGCAACCGCCCACGCACCCCGACCGCCACTTGCCCCTGCGCGCTCAACGCGCGCCGAACCACCACCGGCTGACCCGCACCGAGCGAGTCGATCACCCATGAAGGCGCGTGCGCAGGCAACTGCTCCGGAGTCATGCCCCAGAGCAGGTCGTGGGCCAGAAGCGTGTTCACCACTGCGCTCTCAGCAATTGGCGAACCGTGCTCGACGCTGCGCGATTGGTGGCGCCCAAGCGGCTGCTCAAGTCGCGACCGTTGGCGGCGACATCGTCAATCGCCAGGCTCAGGCATTCGGAAACCCGCGCCAGATCGGCCGATGTCGGTTGTTCGATCTGCTCCACCGACAAGGTTTCCCACAGCAGTCCAAGGCTGGCGTAGCTGTCGATGTCATAGGCCATCGGCGGCACGCTGGCGGCCAACACTTCAAGTTCCTCGACGCTGCGCAGCGTCACCCGCGCCGCCGACGCCTTGCCCATGGCATGCACCATCACACCCGGATCACGCAGCGCGATCAACCGATTGGCCTGATACCCGTGCGCCAGAAACGCGCCGGACATCGCCTTGCCCACCAGCAAACCGATCACCGCATGGCCGGCCAGTCGGGCGCGGGCATAGCTGTCCGCCGCACCGGCCAATGCCTGATGAATGCCGAGTGCTTCTTCGCGCCGACCGTAGGCCTGGCTCGGCACATCGACGATGGCGATCAAGGCGCGCTTGTGCGCTTTGTCAGCATCAGCGCTGATGACGTCATCCACCGCTTTGGCCAAGCCCCAGCCTTCCAGCAGCCCGACCTCGCCATTGCGCGCACGGACGAACCGGTTGTCAGGATCAGCCACCACGGCGATGAAGCGAACGGGCCGGTCACCCAACACGCCGTCAGCCACCTTCAACGAAGCCGGCAAACCCTCCACCGGTTTTGCCCCCGCACTCAAGGCGTTAAACCAGTTCAGGCCTCTCAGGGAATACGTGCTCATGAGCGCTCTCCTTGATACAGATCGCGAACCACTGACGGCTCGATTTGCGGTGCGGCGTCCAGACGGGCCAGCCGTTGCAGGTACAACTCGGCCTGACGACTGCGCTGTTGCACTGGCAAACCGCGCTTGAGCAATTGGCTGACCTGTTGCTGAACCTGCGCCACATCGTCGGCAACAAAACCATCCACTAAACCGCTGGCGAAACGTTGCTCGCCACCGGTCAGGCTCCAGATAAAAGGACGATCCCGGGAGTCGTATTCCTCAAGCCCGGCTTCCTGTTCGATCACTTGCGGACCGTTCAGGCCCAGACGCGCTTCCTGGGTCACCAGCAAATAGCTGCACAGCCCGGCAGCAATCGACATCCCGCCAAAGCAACCGACGCTGCCGGCGACCACGCCAACCACCGGTTGGTACTGGCGCAGATCGACAATCGCCGCATGAATATCGGCAATCGCCGCCAGCCCGAGATTGGCTTCCTGCAAGCGCACACCACCGGTTTCCAGCAGCAACACGGCGCGGGTCGGGATGCCGTTGCGGTTGTCTTCGGCGGCCAGTTCCAAGGCGCCGGCCATCTTCGCCCCGCCGACTTCGCCAAGGCTGCCGCCCTGGAACGCGCCTTCAATGGCGGCGATGACCACCGGCAAACCATCGATGCTGCCCTTGGCAATTACCACGCCGTCATCGGCCTGCGGCACCACGCCCTGACGCGACAGCCACGGCGACATGACCCGTTGAAACGGGTCGAGCAACTCGCGGTAGGTGCCGGCGTCGAGCAAGGCCTTGGCCCGTTGTCGGGCACCGAGTTCGACGAAGCTGTGTTTGTTGAGGAGTTCTGCATTGTCAGTCATGGCTGATCTCCTCGAAGCCTTGTTCCAGACGCAAACGCACCACGCCCGGGGTCGCGCCGAAATCGTGGATATCGATGGCCATCGCCGGCGGTGTCTGGCCGTCGAACATCCGCGTAAACAGATGCTGCCAGCGTTGTTCGGCGCCATTGACCGAGGTCTGCACCTTGATCGTCAGTGTGCCGGACTGACCCGGTTCGATCATCACTTCCAGATCGCCCGAGCCGACGCAGCCCACCAGCGTGCGGCCCCGTGATGGCTGACCAGCAGGAAATTCAAAGGATAAGGTTTCCATCAAAAAGCTCCCTGGATAACGCCGTCGCAGGACTCGATACGGTCGATGAACAGGCAGGCTGCGAGCAAGTCGGCAGCGCCGCCGGGCGAGGCATTCAATGCGATTAATTGTTGGTCCAGCTCATGCAGACGGCGGCGACCGGCGAGGCTGGCACTGCCGCCTGCGTCGAGCACGGCTTGAGCACCGAGTTGCATGGTGTGCAGGCCTTGCTCGCCCGCGCGGTAGAGCACGCAGGTGTCGGCCAGTTGGGTCATGATCGCCAGCAAGGCATCGAGCCGAGCGTTCTGTTCGCCGTGGCCGGAGGCGCGGCTGCGTTTGAGTTGTGGCAGCGCGCGTTGAATCACCGCCGGGAAACCCAGCTGTGCTTCTTCACGGGCACCGCGTGCACCATAACGTTGGGCGACCTGGGCACCGTGGCTCAAGGGACGTGGCGCGTAACGGTCGTCGAGCAAGGCCAGGCGTGCGGCGCGCAAAGCGACTGCGCTCGCGTCACTGGATTGAGGTTCCAGCGCGGCGCCAGTGACCAAAAGACCCAACGCCCAGATTGCTCCGCGATGGGTGTTCACGTCGCGGGTGGTGGCGAGCATCTCTTGCTCCCCGTCACGACCGATCTGTCCAATGGCTTCGCGCAATGGCAGACCGACCTCGCCAAATTCGATGGCAGCTTCGGCCATTTCCTTGAACGCTGGCCACAAGGACAGCGCCGAGGCGTGCATCAGTCCCAGGTGCAAATCGGTGTGCGCGCCATTGCCGCGACGGTCGACCAGCGCCGGTTTCGGCGACAGGTCTGCTTCGTCTATCAGCGCGTCCACGGCCATATCCGCCAGCCGTTCAGCCAGGGTGAGGGTTTTCGGTTGCAGGTTGAATGCGTGCATTACCAGCTCCTGAACTTGGCGGGCGGGTTGTAGAGACCGCCGGACCACTCGACCAGATCGGCCACGCTCTTGGCGGCGAGCAGTTCGCGGGTGGCATCGGTGCGGCGGATACCGAGGTCTTCGGGCAAGGCGATCAGGCCTTCGCGGCGCATGCGCGCGGTGTCTTTGGGGTTATGGCGCAGGCCGATGACCGTCACACCGGCGACCGCGGCGATCATCGCCTGGCGCTCTTCCAGCGAACGCGCCTTGTACAGGTAGGCGATGCCTTCTTCGGTCAGCAGGTGAGTGACGTCGTCGCCGTAGACCATGATCGGCGCCAGCGGCATGCCGCTTTTTTTCGCCACGTCGATGGCATCGAGGGTTTCGACGAAGGTCGGCTTACCGCCCTCCTGGAAGGTCTCGACCATTTGCACCACAAGTTTTTTACCGCGTTCGAGCATCGGTTCGGCCACGTCGGTGTGGCGCATGTCGAGCCAGGCCGGGGTGCTGTGACGGCGACCGCGCGGGTCGTGGCCCATGTTCGGCGCCCCGCCGAAACCGGCCAGGCGCCCGCGTGTCACGGTGGAGGAATGGCCATCGCCATCGACTTGCAGGGTCGCACCGATGAACAGGTCCACCGCGTATTGCCCGGCGAGCTGACTGAACATCCGGTTGGAGCGCAGCGAGCCATCGCGCCCGGTGAAAAACACATCCGGCCGCGCCGCGATGTAGTTTTCCATCCCCAGTTCGGTGCCGAAGCAATGCACGCTTTCGACCCAGCCACTTTCGATGGCCGGGATCAGGGTCGGGTGCGGATTGAGGGTCCAGTTGCGGCAGATCTTGCCTTTGAGGCCCAGGGATTCGCCGTAGGTCGGCAGGATCAATTCAATGGCGGCGGTGTTGAAACCGATGCCGTGGTTCAACGACTGGACGTTGTGTTTTTCATAGATCCCACGGATCGCCATCATCGCCATCAACACGTGCACAGGCTTGATGTGGCGTGGGTCGCGGGTGAACAGCGGCTCGATGTAGAACGGCTTGTCGGCCACCACCACGAAATCAACCCAGGATGCGGGGATGTCGACGCGAGGCAGGTCGCTGACATCGTCCACCAATTGGTTGACCTGAACGATGACGATGCCGTCGCTGAAGGCCGCCGGTTCAATCAATGCCGGGGTGTCTTCGGTGCTGGGGCCGGTGTAGATGTTGCCGGCGCGGTCGGCCATGAAACCGGCCGAAAGCACGACGTTGGGGATCAGGTCCACCACCAGCCGCGCATAGAGTTCGATGTACGTGTGAATCGCGCCGATTTCCAGCAGGCCGTCTTCCAGCAACTGGCTGATGCGCAGGCTCTGGGTGCCGGCGAAGGAGAAGTCGAGCTTGCGGGCAATGCCGCGCTCGAACAGGTCCAGGTGCTCGGAGCGACCGACGCTGGGCATGATCATGTGCAGGTCATGCAGCTTGGCCGGATCGGCCTTGACCAGGGAGCGAGAGAGGAAATCCGCCTGCTTCTGGTTATTGCCCTCCAGCACCACACGGTCGCCGGGCAGGATCAATGCCTCCAGCGCGGCGACTATTTTGTCGGTGGGCAACACCACACCGTCGGCCAGATCCCGCACAAGCGCCATACGCCGCTGCTTTTCGCTGCGCCGCCGCGTCCATCGCGAGTCGGGGGATATTGTTGTTGTCATGACCACTCCACGGGTTCGCTGTCGTGGGTGTCACCTTAGGAGCGTTGGGTGGACGGCATCAATCAAGCACAGAGACAGATCGTTACGCTTGGAGTAATGGTTGACTGGGCTGACGCCATCGCGAGCAGGCTCGCTCCCACATTGGATCTGCGGCGCCCACAAACCCCTGTGGGAGCGAGCCTGCTCGCGATGAGGCCCTAACAATCGCCGCAGTGTTCAGTGAGAGAGTGCAATGATCGATCAGTCCCAAAAAAGGACCGATCGGTCCCTTTTTGGGACTCTTCAACTTTCGCCGGCCGATCGGTTTTTTTGTCATGATCGTTCCCACGCTCTGCGTGGGAATGCAGCCCGGGACGCTCTGCGTCCCATCCAGAGCCGAACGCGGAGCGTCCGTTGAGGCATTCCCACGCAGAGCGTGGGAACGATCAGTGGGCTAACCCCGCTTTAACAAGCAATTCCTCCAACGCCAGCAAATCCGGCACCTTGGCCACTTGCTCCCCGACCTGCACCGCCGCCTGTTCCAACGGACACAACGGCACGTCCACATAGCTCAACTGGCTGTCGAGTTTGTAGGAGCGTGGAATCCCTTGCACCAGCAACGCGATGAATTTCAGCTCCGGTCGTCCACCGAGGGCATTGAGAATGACGATTCGTGCCCGTTCGCCGATGACGATTTTCTGGTCGCATGCCGACTCGAAACTGAGCAGCGGAATCTGCCGATCTCGCCACTGCACCAGCCCCAGGTACCACGGCGGTGTATCCAGATCGAACGCCCCCGGCTGATAGTCGATCAACTCCGCCACCGCGACGTTGGGCAGGATCAGGTTGCGGTCGGCCAGAGGCAACAGCAGACCGGTGAGGTTGCTGGTGCGTTGTTCATGCATGGGTTTTGCTCCATAGGGCAATGCTTTCGAGCAGCACCGATTCCTGGTACGGCTTGCCGAGGTAGTCGTTGACGCCGATGGCCATGGCGCGGTCGCGGTGTTTCTGCCCGGTGCGCGAGGTGATCATGATGATCGGCAGGTGTTGTAATCGTTCATCAGCGCGCACCTGAGTCGCCACTTCGAAGCCGTCCATGCGTGGCATTTCGATGTCCAGCAGCATCACGTCGGGCATGTGTTCCTGGAGCAGCAGCATGGCGTCGACACCGTCCTTGGCCGTCAGCACGTTCATGCCGTGACGTTCGAGCAGACGACTGGTGACCTTGCGCACCGTGACCGAATCGTCGACCACCAGCACCAGCAGCGGTTTATGCGGTTCGACCTCGACATCTTCCGACATTGGCCGTTGTGGCACGCGCGCCTGCATGGCGCGGATTGGCGCCAACAAGTCGAGAATCAGCACCACCCGCCCGTCCCCCAGAATCGTTGCCCCGGACAAACCCTGCACCGCGGCAAACTGCGGACCGAGACTTTTCACCACGATCTCGCGGGTTCCGGCCATGGCGTCGACATGCACGGCGATGTGCCGTTCGTTGCATTGCACCAGCAATACCGGCAGCGGCAGGCTCTGGCCCAGCAATTTCGGGCGTGTGCTTGTTTTCAGCAATTCACCCAGGTAGCAAAGCTCATACGTTTGCCCGGCGTATTGGTAGGTCGGTGGATCGAGCCGGTAATGGCCTTCGAGTTCGTTGGGCAGCACGCGAACAATGCCGTCGATGGTGTTGAGTGGAATCGCGTACAGGTCATCCAGGCACTGCACCATCAGGGCCCGGTTGACCGAGACGGTGAACGGCAGACGGATGCGAAAGTGCACGCCCTGGCCAGGCACCGAATCGATGCTCATGGTGCCGCCGAGCTGCCGGACTTCTTCGTGAACCACGTCCATGCCCACGCCACGCCCGGATATCTGGGTGATTTTCTCGGCGGTGGAGAACCCCGGCTGCAGGATGAATTGCAGCACGTCGTGGTCGCTGAGATCGGCGTCCGGCGCCAGCAACCCGCGTTTGATTGCCTTGCGCCGCACAGCTTCCAGCGGCACACCGGCGCCGTCGTCGCGGATGTCGAAAATGATGTCGCCGCCTTCTCGGGACAGGTCGAGGGTGATGCGGCCTTGAGCTGGTTTGCCGGCCGCAATCCGCGCCTCGGTCGATTCCAGGCCGTGGTCCACGGCGTTACGTAGCATGTGTTCCAGCGGCGCGGCCATGCGCTCAAGCACGTTGCGGTCCATCTCGCCTTCGGCGTTGCCGACCACAAACTCGACGTCTTTGCCCAGCTCACTGGAGACTTGGCGCACGATGCGTTTCAGGCGCGGCAGCATGCGTTCGAACGGCACCATGCGCGTGCGCATCAGGCCTTCCTGCAATTCGGTGTTGATGCGGCCCTGCTGTTGCAGCAGGTTTTCCGCGTCCTGATTGCGTCGATCGAGGGTTTCCTTGAGGTCGAGCAGGTCGGAAGCAGACTCGAAAAGCGCCCGCGACAGTTGCTGCAACTGCGAGTGACGGTCCATTTCCAGCGGGTCGAATTCTTCGTAGCCCAGGCGTTCGGCATCGACTTGCTGACGACTGAGAATTCGTCCCTGGGTTTCGGTATCGAGCCGGCGCAGTTGATCGCGCATGCGCTCGATAGTGGTTTCCATCTCGTTCAGGGCCACCCGCGCATCGTTGACCTGCTGTTCGATACGGCCACGGAAGATCGATGTTTCACCGGCCAGGTTGACCAGGTCGTCGAGCAGTTCTGCCGAGACCTTGACCATGTCCGCGCCCGCCTCGCTCAGTGGCGAGGCGGTCTCGGCCTTGGGTATGGCGACGGGCGCCACCACTGGCGTATCGAGAACAGCGGGATGACTGAAGTTCTTGATCGCATCGATCAACTGATCGGCCGGTGGCAGAGGTTGCCCGGCGCGCGTGGCATCGAGCATTTGTGCCAGTCGGTCGTGACTGCTTTGCAGGAGGGAAAACAGCGCCGGGGTCGGTTGCAGCACGCCAGCGGACAGGCCTTCGTAAAGAAACTCGAGCTCATGGGCCAAGTCGCCGATGGGGGCAATTTCCACCATCCGCGCGCCCCCCTTGAGCGTGTGCAGATCGCGCAGCAGGGTTTCCACCTCCTGGCGGTTGGTCGGTTCGGCTTGCCAGCGCACCAGTGCCGCGCCCGAGTTTTCGATGATGTCGAAACCTTCCTCGAGAAAGATCTCCAGCAGCTCGGGGTCATGGCCGGGCGAGTCGTTGGCCGGCGCGGGATGCGCCGCTTCGGCACCGATGACGTTGCCTTGTCGGAACGTGCGAATCGCCTCGATCAGATCGTCCGGGGCACTCAGCGTGTGCTGGTTCTGCAGTTGATCAAGCAGCACCGCGAGCCGGTCATGGCTCTGTTGCAGCAGCTGCGCAAGG
The DNA here is from genome assembly GCF_024809425.1 of Pseudomonas sp. JAI111. NCBI lineage: Bacteria > Pseudomonadati > Pseudomonadota > Gammaproteobacteria > Pseudomonadales > Pseudomonadaceae > Pseudomonas > Pseudomonas sp. JAI111. The sequence continues at coordinate 233,507 of NZ_JANUCB010000003.1, forward strand.
GTTTCACTGTGACTGTAACGGCGGTCCACCAAGCCTTCGTAAAGACTTTCCAGTTCATGGGCCAGATCGCCGACCGGCTCGACCTCGGCCATCCTCGCGCCGCCCTTGAGGGTGTGCAAATCCCGCTGCAAGGATGACAACGGCGCGGCGTTGTCCGGATCGCCCAGCCAGCGCTGCAAGGCCTGGCCAGCACTCTCGAGGATATCCACCGCTTCTTCGAGGAAGATCGAAACAATCTCATCGTCCAGCTCGACCTGAGTCGCCGTCTGTTGCAGTTCGGCGGTGGCGCTGCCGAGTTCGCGAATGCTCAGCGTACGGCTGCCATCGCTGCGGATCAGGCCCATGGACGACGGATCAAGGCTTTCATCGAGCAAGCCGCGCAAGGCCCGGATGCGTTCCGGTTGCGGACTGACTTCCTGGCCGGCGGCCAGTTCGTCGAGCATGTTGATCAGCGCTTCATGGGCACTTTGCGCCTCATGGAAAAACCGCTCACTGACCGCCAGGCTGCTCTCTTCCACCGCGCCGTACAGGTCGAGCAAGGCTTCGCAGAGTTCATCTACCGGATGCAGATCGGCCAGGTGTGCGCCTTCGCCCAAGGTGGTCAATTCGTCGAGCAACGCGCTGAGTTCCTGACGCTCGCCGGGGTGTTGTTGCCAGCGTTGCAACAGGCTCTCGGCGTCCAGCAGGATGTCCATGCCCTGGGCCAGGAAGTTATTGATCAGCTGCGGATCACGCTTGGTGCGTTGTGCCGTGCTCGGCGCCTTCAAGAGCGCTTCCAGGCGTTCGGCGAGCAACGATTTTGTGCGTTCGATCAACGAAGGAGCGCCCGCAATCTCGGCCAGCGGATCATCCTTGAGTTGCCGCAGCCCGAGGCGGAACAACCCTTCGGCTTCCAACAGCAACTCGACTTCATCCAGATCGAGGGCGATCAGGTGGGCTTTGTATTCACGGGCCAGTTGATCCAAGGGTGTGGCCAGTTCGGCAATCGGCAACACGCCGGCCATCGAGGCGCTGCCCTTCAAGGTGTGCAGCGCCCGCTGCAACTCGTCGCTGGCCTGCAACGGCACATGCTCGGCGGCCTGATCGAGGAAGCGGTTGAGGCTGGCGAGATGGGTTTCGGCTTCCTTACGGAAGATCTCCAGCAACAGCGGATCGAGGGCCGCGACGTCCTGGGTATCTTCATCGCTGGCAGGCGTCTCGCCCTTGGCGAGGGCGTGGGCGCGAGCAGCCAGATGGTCGACTTCGTTGCTTTGGCGCTGGGCGTTGGCGGCGAATTCGGCCACCAGTTTCGGCAGCAGCTTCAATGCATCGCCAAGCAGTTGCTGGACAGCAGGGCCAGGCGCAACGCTGTGCTCCAGCACGCGGTTGAGCAGGTTTTCCATCGCCCAGGCCAGCTCGCCCAGCACCAGCGCGCGCACCATCCGGCCACTGCCTTTCAAGGTGTGGAATGCCCGGCGCAATTCACTCAAGGCGGCCTGATCGTCGGGATTGGCCACCCAGCGCGGCAGGTAATCCCGGAGGACTTCCAGCACTTCATCGGTTTCTTCGAGGAACACTTCGCGCAGTTCATCGTCCACCGGCTCCTCACCGGCGGGCGGCGGCAACAGGCTGCCGGGAATGTTCAGCGCGGGCGGATTGACCGACGATACCGGGCTGGCCAGGACATCGGCGAGCGACTTGACGGTGTCGGGATCATCCAGCGCCTGCAAGTCCTGCATGACCTGGGCTTCAGTCGGGCTGAGCACGTCTTCGAGCATCGGCACGTGCTGTTCGCTGGGGAAAAACCCGAGTGAGGCCAGGCTTTTTTCCGCCACGTCGAGCAGTTGTTCGCCCGGCGCTTCGGGGTCGTCGCTCAGCCGCTCAAGGTAATACTCGATGCTGGTGATAACGTCAGCGAGGCTGTCCAGTTCCTGCCAACCGGGCTGGCCCGGTTCCAGCAGCAGATGCTCGCGGATGAAGTGATTGCAGGTTTCGATCAGGCTCGCCGCACGGCTCAGCGGAATCATCGACAGCGCGCCGCGCACTTGGGTCAGCAACGCCGGCAATGCCTGCAACTGCTGGCGGTCCCAGTCGGCGTCGATGTAGTCGACGATCATGTCCTTGGCCTGTTGCAGGCAGATGCGGGCTTCCTTGATCACAATCTGATGGATCTGCGTCAGGTCGATGGTCGGCAGGTGACTGTCTTCCTGGCTTTCCGGCTCGACGGTGCCGACCATGCCGGCCAGCGTTGCTTCGACGTAGAGCAAGGCCCCGGCGACGTCCATGAGGATGGCGTCGTTGGGTTCGCGCTGGCCCTGTGCGAGGCTCAGCACCACCGCCAGTTGATCGATGATGACTTTGCGCGGCTGGCCGAAACCCAGCACCGCCAGGGTGTCGGCGATTTGCCGCAGCGGCGCCAGCAGGTTGCCAAGGTCCGAGGTGTGCTGGCGGTCGCTGCGCACGAACAGGTCCAGGTGTTCCTTGACCCGCACCAGTTCTTCACAGAGCGCGGCCAGGACCGAGCGCATGGCGTCGCGGTCGGGGCCGGCCAGGCGTGCGCGTTCTTCGTCGACCATTGCACTGTCAGGCAGCGCGTCGTCCAGTCCGTAGCGATCTTTCATGGTCAGCATCTGCCCGGTGGGGTGTTCGGCTTTGGCAATGTAGAACAGCAAACTTTTAAGCAGCTCCGGCGGTGCCGGCTGATTGATTGCGCTCATGCCTTGTTCAAGCAGGCGCTTGAGTTCTTTGTCGGCGTCCTTGAACAGGCTGCGCAAGGCCGGACTGTTGGCGATCGCGCCGGCGCGCATGCCTTCGACCAGCGCCGAGGCAACGTGCCATAACGGGCTCAGCGGCGCATCGGCGCACAGCCCTTCCAGGCGTGAAAAAACCTTGGCCAGGTAATCGAGGTTGGTCTCGCCATCCTGCTCACGCAGCAATCCAACCAGGGCCATCTGCAACATTTGTCGCAACTTGCGCAGCACATTTGGCAAATCCGCCGGTTCCAGCAGTGCCAGCGATTCTTCGCCGAGCGGCGGCAGGTCCGGCAACTGCGGGCTGAACAGACTGGTTTCCGATAACAGGCTTTCGCCCCGGGCGCTGCGCAGGTCATTGATCAACGGCAGCACGACCAAGGGCAAATCGCGGCGCGCGCCTTGGACCCGGTCGAGGTAGATCGGCAGTTGTCCGAGTGCTTGCATCAACAGATGGATCGCCTCGTCGCGATGGCCGACGCGGTTGTTCAGCAAGGCGCTCGTCAGTTGCTCCATCTCTTCGGCGAGCAAGGCCGCGCCGTAGAACTCGACCATCTGCAAACTGCCGTGAACCTGGTGGATGCACGCCAGGCAATCGCTCAGCATGTGCGTCGCCTGAGGGTCATCCAGCAGGTTTTCGATAGCCTGATGAGCCACTTTCAGCGTTTCGGCAATCTCGCCTTTGACCCATTCAAGGGCCACATAGTCGTGCCGATCACCCATAACCACTCCAAATCACTGCTCTACTCAAGAAAAAGCATTCGCCCAGCGGCGCTTCACACTTTGTCCGCAGCCTGCACCTTGGCGGCCGGCAACGTGAAACCGGACACCGAACGCCGCAGCTGGCTGGCCATTTTCGCCAGATTACCGATGCTTTCGGCGGTGGCGGTAGAACCCGACGAGGTCTGCGTGGTGATCTGCTGGATCACGTTCATCGTCAGGGAAATCTGCCCCGCCGAAGACGTCTGCTGCTGCGCCGCGTTGGAAATACTCTGGATCAGCGCCGCCAGGGTCTTGGACACGCCTTCGATTTCTTCCAGGGCCACTCCGGCATCGTGCGCCAGACGCGCGCCACGCACCACTTCGGTGGTGGTTTGCTCCATCGAAATGACCGCTTCGTTGGTGTCAGCCTGAATCGCCCGCACCAGGGTTTCGATCTGCCGGGTCGCGGCGGACGAGCGCTCGGCCAGGCGCTGCACTTCGTCGGCCACCACCGCAAAACCACGCCCGGCGTCACCGGCCATGGAAGCCTGAATGGCCGCGTTGAGCGCGAGGATGTTGGTCTGGTCGGCAATGTCGTCAATCAAGCTGACAATATCGCCAATTTCCTGAGAAGACTCGCCAAGACGCTTGATGCGTTTGGCGGTGTCCTGGATCTGCTCGCGAATGTTGTCCATACCGTGGATGGTGTTGTGCACCACCTCGTTGCCCTTGTTGGCAATTTCCACCGAGCGCTCGGCCACCGCCGAGGATTCGGCGGCGTTGGCCGACACTTGGTCGATGGACTGGGCCATGTCGTTGATCGCGGTGGACGCTTCGCTGATCTGTTGCGCCTGATGCTCCGACGCCTGGGCCAGGTGCATGGCGGTGGCCTGGGTTTCCTGCACGGCGGCGGCCACCTGGCCGGCGGTGAGGTTGATGGTCGCGACCAGATCGCGCAGTTGATCGACGGAATAGTTGATCGAGTCGGCGATGGTCCCGGTGAAGTCTTCGGTCACCGAGGCGGTGACGGTCAGGTCGCCGTCGGCCAGATCCTCGATCTCGTCGAGCAGGCGCATGATCGCGGTCTGGTTGCGCTCGTTCTTTTCCGCGGTTTCACGCAGCTGGCGATTGGTTTCGCGCACCATCACCAGGCCGATGAGGATGATCGACATCAGCGCCAGCAGGCCCAGCACGTAGCCGCCGAGGGTATCGGTGTCGCGCCCGCCGGCCAGGTTCTCGAACCCGGTGGCCAGGTGCGAGGCTTCGTCAAGCAGGGTTTGCGACAGGGTAAAGATATTGGTCGCCGATTCACGAACCTTGAACAGCTCCGGCGAGGTTTCGAGGATTTCATCCACAGAGCCGGAGACAAACTCGAACAGCTCGGAAATCTCGGTCAGGCGAGCGCGCGCATCGCGGTCTTCGACCTGGCTGACCCGCAATGCCGCATTGCCCTGGAGCATGCCGTTGAGCACCTGACCGAATCGCGCGGCGTCACGACCGAACGCGTCGGCGGCCTGCTGCGAGTTTTCATCGCCGGACAGTACGGTGTTGACCGCGCCGAGAATACGTTCGGCGAGCAACGACTGACGCTGGGCCATGGCCACCTGAGCCGCCGGCGCGCCCCGTTGCAGGAGGATTTCGACGACTTTTTCGTACTCGACCTGCAACTGCGGCACGGTTTCGGCCAGCGTCGCGGCGACCTGGTGCAGCGACAGCACGGTCTGCTCACTGGAGAGAATCGCATCGGTGTTTTTCAGCAGGCGCTCCCAGTCCTGCTGCACGGCGCGCATTTCCGGGCGCACGGTGGACGGTGCTGGCGGCAGGCCGGTGGCCGGGTCGCCCTTCTTCAGGTAACCCCAGCGCTGGGCAAAATCGTTGCGCGCATCGCTGAGCAACTTGAACGCTGCAGCCTTGCCGGCGGCGGCTTCAGTGGCGTTCTTGGCAATGCGCTGGGACAGCACGCGCAGCTCGCCGGCGTGGCCGATGTACTGTTTGTCGTACGAGGCTTGCGTATTGAGGTAAGCGAAGTTGGCGAACAGCAGCATGATGAAGATGATCAGCGCGATGAACAGCACGATGATCTGCGAGCGGCTGCGCGATGCTTCCGGCTTGCCTGTTGTTGTTTTGATCATCGGTCCTCGCCTGTTAACCAACCTTTAGAACCCACCGAAGATCCCGTGTGGGACTGTAGGACTGTAGGGGTTATACCGCCACATGCATAAAGCTCTGCGATTGCGCCAACGCAAACGGGCTGAACACCTGCCAATCCTGCTCGCGCTGAAACCGGCCTTTGATGAACGGTGCTATCGGGCCGCTCAAGTTCGCTGCCGGCTCCAGGCTGTCCTGGTCAAAGTGCTGCAAGCCGACGACTTCATCGACCAGCAACCCGGCAAACACCTCGTTATGTTCTACCACCAACACGCGACGTTGTTTGCGCACCGCTGACAGTTCATGGCTGGCGTCATTACCCGCGAAGAAACCACACAAGTCCATGATCGGCAGCAATCGCCCGCGCAAGTTGGCCACGCCCCTGACCCAGGGTTTCACCCCAGGAAGCTGAGTGAAACGCGGTTCATGCAGGACCTCGCTGACTTCGCCCATCGGCGCCACGTACCAGGCCTCGCCCAGGCGAAACCCGATACCGCTCCAGCGGTCCTGTCGGGTCGGCTGCGACGGCAAATCCGCCGCCAGCAGGCGACAGCGCTGATCAATCTGCAGCAGCCGTTCGAACGCCGTCAGCGACTCGGTCATGACGGGGCGATCAATCGGGCAATACGTTGTTCAGGGTTTTGATCAGGGTGTCTTCGTCGACCGGTTTGGTCAGGTAGTCCCTGGCGCCTTGGCGCGTGCCCCAGACCTTGTCGGTTTCCTGATCCTTGGTGGTGATGATGATCACCGGAATGTGCCCGGTTTCCGGGTCTTTGGTCAGCTGGCGGGTCGCCTGGAAGCCATTGAGGCCGGGCATGACGATGTCCATCAGGACCGCGTCCGGTTTTTCCTGACGAGCCAGGGCCACGCCGTCGGCGCCGTTTTCGGCTTTCAACACTTCATGACCGTGCTTTTCCAGCATGCCGGTCAGTTTGTACATTTCGGTCGGCGAGTCATCGACGATCAGAATACGTGCCATGGTCTTCCCCATTCTTGTCGACGCCGGACCCACTGGCCGAACGTCACTGTGAGTGTCCTACTGCGGCAAAACGGCGGCAAAGCCCGGAACATGGGCCTGGATCGCGTTCAGCAGTTCTTCCTTGCTGAAAGGCTTGGTCAAAAACTGGTCGGAGCCGACAATGCGCCCCTTGGCCTTGTCGAACAGCCCGTCCTTGGACGACAGCATAATCACTGGCGTGGACTTGAACGCACTGTTGTTCTTGATTAAAGCGCAGGTCTGATAGCCATCCAGACGCGGCATCATGATGTCGACAAAGATAATGCCGGGGTGATTGTCGGCAATCTTGGCCAGGGCATCGAAACCGTCGATGGCCGTGATGACTTCACACCCCACATTCTTCAACAGCGTTTCGGCGGTACGGCGAATCGTTTTCGAATCGTCGATCACCATGACCTTCAAGGCGCTGGAATGCTGTTCCATAAATGCTCTACCGTCGCCTTTGCGAATCAATTTGTCCGTTTACGGATCTTCGGTGGCTCGAAACCCTTGATACTCAAGGGCCAGCATGACATGGCAGCCTTTTTAGCACAGTCTCCCACTCCAATCTATCGGGGGACCGGCACCGTGGTTTTTCCTTGACCGGGAACACCGTGGGCGCCAATCTGACGCCACTTTTTCGTGTCCATTCGGACCACCCTATTTCGAGGAAACACCCATGAGCGTTCGCGTCGGGATTGTCATGGACCCTATCGCCAGCATTTCCTATAAAAAGGATAGCTCGCTGGCCATGCTGCTGGCCGCGCAGAAGCGCGGCTGGGAACTGTTCTATATGGAACAGGCCGATTTGTACCAGGCCGAGGGCGAAGCCCGGGCGCGGATGCGTCCGCTGAAAGTGTTCGCCGATCCGCAAAAATGGTTCGAACTGGAAGCCGAGACCGACGCCCTGTTGAGCGATCTGGACGTGATCCTGATGCGCAAGGATCCGCCGTTCGACATGGAATTCGTCTACTCCACTTATCTGCTCGAACAAGCCGAGCGCGCAGGCGTACTGGTGGTCAACAAGCCGCAGAGCCTGCGCGACTGCAACGAAAAGCTGTTCGCCACGTTGTTCCCGCAGTGCACGCCGCCGACCATCGTCAGCCGTCGCCCGGACGTACTGCGCGAGTTCGCCGATCACCACGGTGATGTGATCCTCAAACCGCTGGACGGCATGGGCGGTTCGTCGATCTTCCGTCACACCGCCGGTCACCCGAACCTGTCGGTGATCCTTGAAACCCTGACCTTGCATGGCAAGCAGCAGATCATGATCCAGGGTTACCTGCCGGCGATCGTCGACGGCGACAAACGCATCCTGATGATCGACGGCGAGCCGGTGGATTACTGCCTGGCGCGGATTCCGGCGGCGGGTGAAACCCGTGGCAACCTCGCAGCCGGTGGCCGTGGCGAAGCCCGCCCACTGACCGAGAAGGATCGCTGGATCGCCGCGCAAGTCGGCCCGACCCTGCGTGAAAAAGGCCTGCTGTTCGTCGGTCTGGACGTGATCGGTGAGCACCTGACGGAGATCAACGTCACCAGCCCGACCTGCATTCGCGAGATTGATAATGCCTTCGGCACCGACATCGGTGGGCTGCTGATGGATGCGATCGAGAAGAAGCTGCAAGCTGCAAGCCTCAAGCCGCAAACTTGAAATACGCGACATACAGCTTGTCGCTTCAAACTTGTAGCTTGAAGCTAAAAACCAACATTGCGTTATCATGCCGGGCTTGTAAAAACGCGATGTTGGTTTTTTTCTGATGACACTCCCGTCCGATCTTCCCGTTGAACTCGCCCATCGTGGCGTGCGCCCGGCCGATCGCCTCGGATTTACCCTTTTTCTCGCGGCGCTGATTCACCTGGCCTTGCTGTTGGGCGTCGGCTTTACGATGGTCGAACCCAAGCAGATCAGCAAAACCCTGGAAATCACCCTCGCCACCTTCAAAAGCGAAAAGAAGCCTGCGAAAGCCGATTTCCTTGCCCAGGAAAATCAGGAAGGCAGCGGCACCCTGGATAAAAAGGCCATTCCCAAGACCACCGAGGTCGCGCCTTTCCAGGACAACAAGGTGCAAAAAGTCACCCCACCGCCAGCCGCCAAGCCTGAAGTGCAGGAAGCGCCGCCCAAGGCAGCCGTGACGACCGTCGCGCCGAAGCCGAAAAAAGCCGCCGCCAAGACCGAAGAGGTCAAACCCCAGACCAAACCCGCCGTGGCCGCGCCGACGTTCGACAGTGAACAGCTGTCCAGCGACATCGCCAGCCTGGAAGCGGAACTGGCCAACGAACAGCAGCTATACGCCAAGCGCCCGCGCATTCACCGCCTGAGCGCGGCCTCGACCATGCGTGACAAGGGTGCCTGGTATAAAGACGAATGGCGCAAGAAGGTCGAGCGCATCGGCAACCTGAACTACCCCGACGAGGCGCGGCGCAAGCAGATCTATGGCAATTTGCGACTGATGGTCTCGATCAACCGCGACGGCTCGCTGTATGAAGTGTTGGTGCTCGAATCCTCCGGGCAACCGCTGCTGGATCAGGCGGCCCAGCGTATTGTGCGACTGGCGGCACCGTTTTCACCGTTTACCGGGGATTTGTCGGATATCGACCGTCTGGAAATCATCCGTACGTGGAAGTTTGCCCCTGGGGACAGGCTTTCCAGTAACTGACCACCGCAAAACCCCTTGTGGGAGCGGGCTTGCTCGCGATAGCGGTCTTATATTCGACATCAATGCTGAATGTAAATCCGTCATCGCGAGCAAGCTCGCTCCCACATTTGATCTGCGTCGACTACCGAATTGGGGCATTTCCTGTGCATCCCCAGCTTGTCAGTTTGCCCCTCCAACGCCACACTAGCGCACATGAAGAACGTCAGCCCCAGCTACCTCAAGCATCACTTCCTGATCGCCATGCCTCACATGGCCGACCCGAACTTTGCGCACACCTTGACCTACATCGTCGAGCACACGGCCAATGGCGCCATGGGGCTGGTGGTCAACCGTCCGCAAGACTTGAATCTGGCCGATATCCTCGAGCAACTGCGCCCCGATATCGAACCGCCGACGCTCTGCCAGCATGTGCCGATCTTCATCGGCGGCCCGGTGCAGACCGATCGCGGTTTTGTCCTGCACCCCTCTGGCAAGACGTTTCAGGCGACCGTTGATCTGGAGGGCGATCTTTCCTTGTCGACCTCCCAGGACGTGCTGTTCGCCATTGCCGATGGCGTCGGCCCGCCGAAAAGCCTGATTGCCCTCGGTTATGCCGGCTGGGAAGCCGGACAACTGGAGGCCGAGCTGGCACAGAACGCCTGGCTGACTTGCCCGTTCGATGCCGCCATCCTGTTCAACACCAGCAGCGAACTTCGCCTGGAAGCAGCGGCCAAGCGCCTCGGCGTCAACCTCAGCCTGCTCACCAGTCAGGCGGGGCACGCCTGATGGCCCTGCGCCTGATTCTGGGTTTCGACTACGGCACCAAACAGATCGGCGTGGCGGTCGGCCAGGTAATTACCGGCCAGGCCCGCGAACTGTGCACCTTGAAGGCGCAAAACGGGATTCCCGACTGGAATCAGGTCGAAGCGCTGATCAAGGAATGGAAACCCGATGCCGTGGTGGTCGGCTTGCCGCTGAACATGGACGGCACGCCCAGCGACATGTGCCTGCGAGCCGAGAAATTCGCCCGCCGCTTGAACGGCCGCTACAACCTGCCCTTCTATACCCACGATGAGCGCCTGACCACGTTCGAAGCCAAGGGCGAGCGCCGTGATCGCGGCGGGCAAAAGGGCAGTTACCGCGACAACCCGGTCGATGCCATCGCCGCGGCCCTGCTGCTGCAAGGCTGGCTCGACGAAAACAGCGCGCTGTTCGAGTCCTGACCGCATCTAATTCTGAAGGGCCGCCGCAAGCGACTCTCTATAGCGACAACCCGAGCCATCACTCAAGCAACATCCGGCTCGGGCCCAAGAAGGAGCAACCATGAGCCTGCCCAATCCCGCCGAACTGATCAGCCAGATGGCGATCCGTCTCAAGGCATACCTGGAACACCGTGGCATCAGCGCACCGCGTTACATCGGTATTCGCACCGGTGGCGTCTGGGTCGCCCAGGCGTTGCTCGATGAACTGGGCAGCGATGCGCCGCTCGGCACCCTGGACGTGTCCTTCTATCGTGACGACTTCAGCCAGAACGGCCTGCACCCGCAAGTACGCCCCTCGGCGTTGCCGTTCGAGATCGAAGGCCAGCACCTGGTGCTGATCGACGACGTGTTGATGAGCGGTCGCACCATCCGCGCCGCGATGAATGAACTGTTCGACTACGGCCGCCCGGCCAGCGTGACGCTGGTGTGCCTGCTGGATCTGGACGCTGGCGAACTGCCGATCCGTCCCAACGTGGTCGGGGCGACGTTGTCGCTGGCAGCTCACGAACGCGTGAAGCTGTCCGGCCCCGAACTGAAGCTCGAACTGCAAGACCTCGCCCTTTAATTCGCCCTATTGAGAGTCCCCCTCGCGATGACGCCTCTACACACCAAGCGCCCGCTGCAGCTCAATGATCAGGGCCAGCTGCGCCACTTCCTCTCGCTCGACGGTTTGCGCCGCGAGCTGCTGACGGAAATCCTCGACACCGCCGACTCGTTCCTCGAAGTCGGCGCCCGGGCGGTGAAGAAGGTCCCGTTGCTGCGCGGCAAGACCGTGTGCAACGTGTTCTTCGAAAACTCCACCCGCACCCGCACCACCTTCGAGCTGGCAGCCCAACGGCTCTCGGCCGACGTGATCACCCTGAACGTGTCGACGTCGTCGGCGAGCAAGGGCGAAACCCTGCTCGACACCTTGCGCAACCTCGAAGCGATGGCTGCCGACATGTTCGTCGTGCGTCACGGTGATTCAGGCGCGGCGCATTTCATTGCCGAGCATGTCTGCCCGCAAGTGGCGATCATCAACGGCGGCGATGGCCGTCACGCGCACCCGACCCAAGGCATGCTCGACATGCTGACCATCCGTCGGCACAAGGGTGGCTTCGAAAACCTCTCGGTAGCCATCGTCGGCGACATCCTGCACTCACGCGTCGCGCGCTCGAACATGCTCGCGCTGAAAACCCTGGGTTGCCCGGACATCCGCGTGATCGCGCCAAAAACCCTGCTGCCGATCGGCATCGAGCAATACGGCGTGAAGGTGTACACCGACATGACCGAAGGCCTGAAAGATGTCGACGTGGTGATCATGTTGCGCCTGCAACGTGAGCGCATGGCCGGCGGCCTGCTGCCGAGCGAAGGTGAGTTCTATCGCTTGTTCGGCCTCACCACCGCACGCCTGGCCGGGGCCAAGCCGGACTGCATCGTCATGCACCCGGGACCGATCAACCGTGGGGTGGAAATTGAGTCGGCGGTGGCCGACGGTCCGCATTCGGTGATCCTCAACCAGGTGACCTACGGCATCGCCATTCGTATGGCCGTGCTGTCGATGGCCATGAGCGGGCAAACTGCCCAGCGCCAATTTGAGCAGGAGAACGCCCAGTGAAGCTCAGCATTCTCGGCGCCCGTGTTATCGATCCTGCCAGCGGCCTGGATCAAGTGACTGATATCCATGTTGAAGCCTGCAAGATCGTCGCCCTGGGCGCCGCTCCGGCCGGTTTTGTCCCCATCGACACCATTGATGCCAAAGGTCTGGTGGCAGCCCCGGGTCTGGTTGACCTGAACGTCGCCCTGCGTGAGCCGGGCTACAGCCGCAAAGGCTCGATTGTCAGTGAAACCCGCGCCGCCGCAGCCGGTGGCGTGACCAGCCTGTGCTGCCCGCCGAAAACCAAGCCGGTGCTGGACACCTCGGCGGTGGCCGAACTGATCCTCGACCGCGCTCGCGAAGCCGGCAACACCAAAGTCTTCCCGGTTGGCGCACTGAGCAAAGGCCTGGACGGCGAGCAACTGGCCGAGCTGGTCGCCTTGCGCGATGCCGGTTGCGTGGCTTTCGGCAACGGTCTGGAGAGCTTCCGCAATACCCGCACGCTGTGCCGGGCGCTGGAATACGCAGCGACGTTCGACCTCACGGTGATTTTCAATTCGCAGGACCATGACCTGGCCGAAGGCGGTTTGGCTCACGAAGGCCCGACCGCCAGCTTCCTCGGTTTGCCGGGCATTCCGGAAACGGCGGAAACCGTGGCCCTGGCCCGGGACCTGCTGCTGGTCGAGCAAAGCGGCGTGCGCGCGCACTTCAGCCAGCTCACCAGCGCGCGCGGTGTGGCGCTGATTGCTCAGGCTCAGGCTCGCGGTTTGCCGGTGACTGCCGATGTGGCGCTGTATCAGCTGATCCTGACCGACGAAGCACTGATCGACTTCAGCAGCCTCTATCACGTCCAGCCGCCGCTGCGCACTCGCGCTGACCGCGACGGCCTGCGTGCAGCCGTGAAGTCCGGGGTTGTGTCCGCGATCTCCAGCCATCACCAGCCGCACGAACGGGATGCCAAGCTGGCCCCGTTCGGCGCGACCGAGCCGGGCATCAGCAGTGTTGAACTGTTGCTGCCGCTGGCGATGACGCTGGTGGAGGATGGTTTGCTGGACTTGCCGACGTTGCTCGCACGCTTGAGCGCCGGGCCTGCCGAGGCGTTGCGCCTGCCTGCGGGCAAGTTGGCGGTAGGTGGGCCGGCGGACATCGTGCTGTTCGACCCTGCGGCGTCGACCATTGCCGGTGAAACCTGGCTGTCCAAGGGCGAGAACTGCCCGTTCATTGGCCATAGCCTGCCAGGTGTGGTGCGTTACACCCTGGTGGATGGGCGGATCAGCCACCAGGCGTAAGACCGCGTTGTACTCAATCGCGAGCAGGCTTGCTCCCACATGGATCTAATCGCTGTGGGAGCGAGCCTGCTCAAGATGGCTTACTGGAAAGTGCCTCTGTTCTGCGCGTTGCGCACAGATACCTGGTCATTCAAGGTCCAGAAGTCATACAGCACCCCAACGAAGAACAACCCGCCCGTCACCAGGTACAGCAGACCGCTGATCCACTTCCCCTGATACATCCGGTGTACGCCGAACACCCCCAGAAACGTCAGCAGAATCCACGCCACGTTGTATTCGATGGGCCCGGCAGTGAACCGCAGGTCCGCTTCGCGGTCCATGGCAGGGATCAGAAATACGTCAATCAGCCAGCCGATACCCAACAAACCGAACGTGAAGAACCAGATTGTCCCTGTGACCGGCTTGCCGTAGTAGAACCGATGAGCCCCGGTGAAACCGAAAATCCACAGCAGGTAACCGATCACCTTGCTGTGCGTATCTTGATGCGGGCCAGCCTGTTGATAGGTGTTCATGAAGGACCTCGAATCACGCGATAGATAAATATTCTTTAATTCTTTGTGACTTTTTTACAGGTTGCCGACGTATGGCAAATGCTACTGTGTCTCCCGTCAAAGCCTTGTAGCACCTGACTTCTGTCAGACAATTGCGTCCATTTACCGCTTATTTGGTTCCGTTACCCCCTAGGTTGAATCGACCAACGGCCTCGGAACGGACAAAAAAGCTGTTATAAAGTTGCGCGCTTCCCCATATGAGCCCTGCCTAATGCGTCCATTTTTCAAGACATGGCTAACCATTTGCCTTTTGATGCCACTGGCCGCCCACGCCACCAATCGTGAGCAACGTCTTCCAAACGTTAATGGTTACACCCCAAAATCACACGTTTCTGCTCCTTCGAGCAAAAACAAACACAATGCAAAATTCTCAACGCAGTTGAGCAAAGCCAACGGCAAACTTGTTCCGCCAATGGCGACCAAGACAAGCAGCAATGTGTTGAGCCGCGCCGTGAATGTCCTCGGCACACCTTATCGTTGGGGCGGCAGCACCCCAAGTAAAGGGTTCGATTGCAGTGGTTTGGTGAAATACGCGTTTAACGACGCCACGTTTGACCTGCCGCGTACATCCAACGCAATGGCCAGTGGTCATGGCGAGAAGGTCAATCGTAACGATTTGAAGCCGGGCGACCTGATCTTCTTCAACATCAAGAGCCGTCGGGTCAATCACGTCGCCATTTACCTGGGCAACGACCGCTTCATCCACGCACCCCGTCGTGGCAAGTCGGTCACTATCGACACCTTGAAGAAGCCGTACTGGGAAAGCCACTATGTGGTTGCCAAGCGGGTTCTGCCTAAAGAACCGAATCAGATGCGCGTCGTTCAGCGCTGAATTGAAATCCCGGGCCTGTCCCGGGATGATCGTTCCCACGCTCTGCGTGGGAATGCCTCAACGGACGCTCCGCGTTCGGCTCTGAAAGGGACGCGGAGCGTCCCGGGCTGCATTCCCACGCAGAGCGTGGGAACGATCAATCTCTCATCCTAAAAATTATCCGGCGACCGCGCCTTCTCCCGCGCATGCTCGCGGCTGATCACGCCCTTGGTCACCAGATCCTTCAGGCACATATCCAGCGTTTGCATGCCTAGCGACCCTCCCGTCTGAATCGACGAGTACATCTGCGCCACCTTGTCTTCGCGGATCAGGTTACGGATCGCCGACGTACCGAGCATGATTTCGTGCGCCGCTACTCGCCCGCCGCCGATTTTCTTGATCAGTGTCTGCGACACCACCGCCAGCAACGACTCGGACAGCATCGAACGCACCATCGACTTCTCATCGCCCGGAAACACATCCACGACCCGGTCGATGGTTTTCGCCGCCGATGTGGTGTGCAGCGTGCCGAACACCAGGTGACCAGTCTCGGCAGCCGTCAGCGCCAGGCGGATGGTTTCCAGGTCACGCATCTCCCCCACCAGAATTACATCCGGATCCTCGCGCAATGCCGAGCGCAGGGCCGTGGCGAAGCTGCGGGTGTCGCGATGAACTTCGCGCTGGTTGATCAGGCATTTGCGTGATTCATGGACGAACTCGATCGGATCCTCAATGGTGAGGATATGGTGATGCCGATGGTTGTTCAGGTAATCGATCATCGCCGCCAGGGTGGTGGATTTGCCTGAGCCGGTCGGGCCGGTGACCAGCACCAGTCCGCGAGGCGCCTCGGTAATCTTGCGAAACACTTCGCCCATGCCCAGCTCGTCCATGCTCAGGACCTTCGACGGAATGGTCCGGAACACTGCGCCGGCACCGCGATTCTGGTTGAAGGCGTTAACCCGAAACCGTGCGACGCCAGGCACTTCAAAGGAAAAGTCGGTTTCCAGGTGTTTCTCGAAGTCCACCCGCTGGGTGTCATTCATGATGTCGTAGATCAGCTCGTGCACCTGCTTGTGGTCCAGGGCCGGCAAGTTGATGCGCCGCACGTCGCCGTCGACGCGAATCATCGGTGGCAGGCCGGCAGACAGGTGCAAGTCGGACGCGCCCTGTTTAGCGCTGAAGGCCAGCAGCTCAGTGATATCCATAGCGCTCCTCAATTCCAGTAGAATGCCGCCAACCTCAGACCCGCTGGCGCCTTGATCCCAGTCTGAAAAGTCGCCGAGCGATGATCAGGCAAGGCAAAAGTCGGCGAAGAAGCGATGTTGACGTTAGTCAATGAGCATTCTGAGTCGAGTTTTAACGCCGCATGATCGAGTGCAGGCACTTTTCAGGCAGGATCGAATGTCCACGATAGCAGACAACATAGCCCTGGTTAGTTCACGCATCCGTGCCGCCGCCCTCGCCGCCCACCGCGACGAGCACAGCGTCCAGTTGCTGGCCGTAAGCAAGACCAAGCCCGCCGAGGCCCTGCGCGAGGCGTATGCCGCCGGCCTGCGCGACTTTGGCGAGAACTACCTGCAGGAAGCCTTGGGCAAACAGCTCGAACTGGCCGACCTGCCCTTGATCTGGCACTTCATCGGCCCCATTCAATCGAACAAGACTCGCGCTATCGCCGAGCACTTCGCCTGGGTGCACTCCGTGGATCGTTTGAAAATCGCACAACGCCTGTCCGAACAACGTCCTGCCGATTTGCCACCACTGAACATCTGCATCCAGGTCAACGTCAGCGGTGAAGCCAGCAAATCCGGCTGCACGCCGGCCGATCTGCCCGCGCTGGCCAAGGCCATCAGCGAACTGCCGCGCATCACGTTGCGCGGATTGATGGCAATCCCCGAGCCGACCGACGATCGCGCCGCCCAGGATGCCGCGTTTGCTGCCGTGCGCGACTTGATGAAAAGCACGCAAGCCAGCCTGAACCTGCCGCTCGACACACTTTCCATGGGCATGAGCCACGACCTTGAGTCGGCCATCGCCATGGGCGCCACCTGGGTCCGCATCGGTACGGCCTTGTTTGGTGCCCGCGACTACAGTCAGCCTTGAACCATGGCCGACACACTTCTCTATAAGGACCTGACATGAGCAAGACACGTATTGCCTTTATCGGTGCCGGCAACATGGCCGCCAGCCTGATCGGCGGCCTGCGCGCCAAGGGTCTGGACGCCGCGCAGATCCGCGCCAGCGATCCGGGTGCCGAAACCCGCGCCAAAGTGAACGCCGAACACGGCATCGAAGTATTCGCCGACAACGCCGATGCCATTCACGGCGCGGACGTGGTCGTGCTGGCGGTCAAACCGCAGGCAATGAAGGCAGTGTGCGAAGCGATTCGTCCACACCTCAAGCCGAATCAACTGGTGGTCTCGATTGCCGCGGGCATCACCTGCGCCAGCATGAACACCTGGCTCGGCGCCCAGCCGATCGTACGCTGCATGCCCAACACCCCGGCGCTGCTGCGCCAAGGCGTGAGCGGTTTGTTTGCCACCGCCCAAGTCAACGCGCAACAACGCCAGCAGGCTCAAGAGCTGCTGTCGGCCGTGGGCGTTGCCCTGTGGCTTGACGAAGAGCAGCAACTGGACGCAGTCACCGCAGTGTCCGGCTCGGGCCCTGCGTACTTCTTCCTGCTGATCGAAGCCATGACCGCTGCCGGCGTGAAACTCGGCCTGCCAGCGGACATCGCCGCCCAACTGACCCTGCAAACCGCGCTGGGCGCCGCTCACATGGCCGTCGCCAGCGATGTCGATGCAGCCGAACTGCGCCGTCGCGTGACGTCGCCAGCGGGCACCACGGAAGCTGCAATCAAGTCATTCCAGGCCGACGGCTTCGAAGCGTTGGTTGAAAAAGCACTCGGCGCCGCCGCACATCGTTCGGCCGAGATGGCTGAGCAACTCGGCCGCTAATCAGCTCTTATAAAGGAATCAAAGATGCTCGGACTCAATGACGCTGCCGTTTTCATCATTAAAACCTTAGGCAGCCTGTACCTGCTGATCGTGCTGATGCGCTTCATCCTGCAACTGGTTCGGGCGAACTTCTACAACCCGCTCTGCCAGTTCATCGTCAAGGCCACTCAACCGCTGCTAAAGCCTCTGCGCCGGGTTATCCCGAGCATGTTCGGGCTGGACATGTCGTCGCTGGTGCTGGCGCTGATCATTCAAATGCTGTTGATCGCGGTCATCCTGTTCCTCAAGGGCTTCCTGGTCGACTGGGTGCTGCTGATACCTTGGGCACTGATCGCGCTGTTCTCGCTGTTCCTGAACATTATTTTCTACGCCATGATCATCAGCGTGATCCTGTCCTGGGTCGCCCCAGGCAGCCACAATCCCGGTGCCGAGTTGGTCGCGCAGATTACTGAACCGGTGCTTGCCCCGTTCCGTCGGATCATTCCGAACCTGGGCGGCCTCGATATTTCGCCGATCTTTGCGTTCATCGCGATCCAGTTGCTGCAAAGCTGGCTGATCCCACGCCTGGCCTACTTTGCCTTCATGCCACAGGGGCTGCTCGGCCTGATCTGATCGGCAGGCCCACCGCGTCATCGTTCATCGCGAGCAGGCTCGCTCCCACAGGATTGATTCAGTCCATGTGGGAGTGAGCCTGCTCGCGATTGCAACACCACGATCTGACTGAATGAAATCAGGCCCGCCCTTTGCTTGCTGCTCGGGGCAGCGGTCTTTAGACTTACGCCTCATTTCAACGAGAGCAGGGTCGATGCCAACTGCCTTTCCCGCCGATTCTGTTGGTCTGGTGACGCCGCAAGTGGCGCACTTCAGCGAGCCCCTGGCCTTGGCCTGTGGCCGTTCGCTTCCAGCCTACGACCTGATTTACGAGACCTACGGCACGCTGAACGCCTCGGCGAGCAACGCCGTGCTGATTTGCCACGCCTTGTCGGGTCACCATCACGCCGCAGGCTTCCACAGCCCCGACGACCGCAAACCCGGCTGGTGGGACAGCTGCATCGGCCCCGGCAAGCCGATCGACACCAACAAATTCTTCGTGGTCAGCCTGAACAACCTCGGCGGTTGCAACGGTTCCACTGGCCCGAGCAGCATCAATCCAGAAACCGGCAAGCCCTTCGGCGCCGATTTCCCGGTGCTGACCGTGGAAGACTGGGTGCACAGCCAGGCGCGCCTGGCCGATCGCATCGGCATCCGACAATGGGCCGCGGTGATTGGCGGCAGTCTCGGTGGTATGCAGGCGATGCAATGGAGCATCACTTACCCCGATCGCATTCGCCATTGCCTGGCCATTGCCTCGGCACCCAAGTTGTCGGCGCAGAACATCGCCTTCAACGAAGTCGCACGCCAGGCAATCCTCACCGACCCCGACTTTCACGGCGGTTCGTTCCAGGAAGCGGGCGTGATCCCCAAGCGCGGCTTGATGCTTGCGCGGATGGTTGGCCACATCACGTATTTGTCGGATGACTCGATGGGCGAGAAATTCGGCCGTGGGCTCAAAAGCGAGAAGCTCAACTACGACTTCCACAGCGTCGAGTTCCAGGTCGAAAGCTACCTGCGCTATCAGGGCGAAGAGTTCTCCGGGCGTTTCGACGCCAACACGTACTTGTTGATGACCAAGGCCCTGGACTATTTCGACCCGGCGGCAAATTTCGACGATGACCTGGCGAAAACCTTCGCCAATGCCCAGGCCAAGTTCTGCGTGATGTCCTTCACCACCGACTGGCGCTTCTCCCCTGCCCGCTCGCGGGAACTGGTGGACGCGCTGATGGCGGCCAAGAAAGACGTCTGCTACCTCGAGATCGACGCTCCGCAAGGCCACGACGCCTTCCTGATTCCGATCCCGCGCTACTTGCAGGCCTTCAGCAATTACATGAACCGAATTTCGCTTTGAGGAAGACATGAGAGCCGATCTGGAAATCATCCAGGAATGGATCCCCGCCGGCAGCCGCGTGCTCGACCTCGGTTGCGGTGACGGCGAGTTGCTGACCTGGTTGCGTGACCACAAGCAAGTCACCGGCTATGGCCTGGAAAACGACCCGGACAACATTGCCGAGTGCGTGGCCAAGGGCATCAACGTGATCGAGCAGGACCTGGACAAGGGCCTGGGCAACTTCGCCAGCAACAGCTTTGACATCGTGGTCATGACCCAGGCGCTGCAAGCCGTGCATTACCCGGACAAGATCCTCGACGAAATGCTGCGCGTCGGTCGCCAGTGCATCATCACCTTCCCCAACTTCGGTCACTGGCGCTGCCGCTGGTACCTGGCGAGCAAGGGCCGGATGCCGGTGTCCGAGTTCCTGCCATACACCTGGTACAACACGCCGAACATCCACTTTTGCACCTTCGAAGACTTTGAAGCGTTATGCCGCGAACGTGAAGCCAAGGTCATTGATCGGCTTGCCGTGGATCAACAGCACCGCCACGGGTGGGCCAGTAAGCTATGGCCTAATCTGTTAGGTGAGATCGGTATTTACCGTGTCAGCAGCCCCGGGCTGCAGGATCACAAGGTCGCTGTCTGAACCACGACATTCCAAGGAGAACGAACATGGGTCGTCTAGCGCTGTTTTTACTCACTGCCTGCCTGAGCGTCACCGCCATGGCCGCCGACGTCATCAAAAGCGAACGCCAGGAAACATTTGGCGATGTGACAGTGCACTACAACACTTTCAACTCGACTTATCTGACCCCGGACATCGCCAAGGCCGCCGAGCTGATCCGCAGCAAGAACCAGGGCGTGATCAACGTGTCGGTGATCAAGGACGGCAAGCCGCAGATGGCGCAGGTGAGTGGTTCGGTGAAAGACCTGACCAGCCAGAGCGTGCCATTGAACTTCAAACAGATCACCGAACAGGGCGCGATTTACTACATCGCCCAATACCCGGTGGATCAGCAGGAAATCCGCACCTTCGAGATCAAGGTGCAGAACGGCGATAAAATCAACACCATCAATTTCAACCAAGAGCTTTTCCCCGGCGAATGATCAACTTCACGCAACTCGTATTGGCCAGCCACAACGCCGGCAAACTCAAGGAACTCCAGGCCATGCTCGGCGAATCGGTGCAACTGCGCTCGATCGGCGAGTTCAGCAGCGTCGAGCCTGAAGAAACCGGCCTGTCGTTTGTCGAGAACGCCATCCTCAAGGCCCGCAACGCCGCGCGCATTTCCGGGTTGCCGGCATTGGCCGACGATTCGGGGCTGGCGGTGGATTTCCTTGGTGGTGCGCCGGGCATCTATTCCGCTCGTTATGCCGATGGCAAAGGCGATGCGGCGAACAACGCCAAATTGCTCGACGCGTTGAAAGACGTCCCGCAAGCCGAGCGCGGCGCGCAGTTCGTCTGTGTGCTGGCGCTGGTGCGCCACGCCGATGACCCACTGCCGATCCTCTGCGAAGGCTTGTGGCACGGGCGCATCCTGACCCAAGCCAGTGGCGAACACGGCTTTGGTTACGATCCGCTGTTCTGGGTGCCTGAGCGCGATTGCTCCAGCGCCGAGTTGAGCCCGAGCGACAAGAACCTCATCAGCCACCGCGCCCGTGCAATGGATCTGCTGCGCCAGCGTCTGGGCTTGAAATGACCCACGATTCCTCTGCGTCGCCGCTGATCTTCGGCGGTGGCGCCCAATCGCCTCGGGCCGCGCTCCCCGTGCTGCCGCCCCTGGCGTTGTACATCCACATCCCGTGGTGTGTGCGCAAATGCCCTTATTGCGACTTCAACTCCCACACCGCGAGCCCCGTGCTGCCGGAAGAAGAGTATGTCGACGCGTTGCTGGCCGACCTCGATCAGGACCTTCATGCCGTTTACGGTCGCGAACTGAGCTCGATTTTCTTTGGTGGCGGCACGCCGAGCCTGTTCAGCGCCGATGCCTTGGGGCGTTTACTCAAGGGCGTCGAGCAGCGCATTCCGTTTGCCAGCGACATCGAAATCACTCTGGAAGCCAATCCGGGAACGTTCGAGCAAGAGAAGTTCCTCGCCTACCGCGCGCTGGGCATCAATCGCCTGTCGATCGGGATCCAGAGTTTCCAGGAAGAAAAACTCAAGGCCCTGGGCCGCATTCACAACGGCGACGAAGCGGTGCGTGCCGCCGGCATGGCGCGCCAGGCCGGGTTCGATAACTTCAACCTGGACTTGATGCACGGCTTGCCCGATCAGTCGCTGGAGGACGCCCTGAGCGACCTGCGCCAGGCCATCGCCCTGAAGCCGACGCACCTATCCTGGTATCAGCTGACGCTGGAGCCGAACACGGTGTTCTGGAACCAGCCGCCGACGCTGCCGGAAGACGACACACTGTGGGACATTCAGGAAGCCGGCCAGGCTCTGCTCGCTGAACACGGTTACGCGCAATACGAAGTCTCCGCCTATGCCCTGCCCGGTCGTGCGGCGCGGCACAACCTCAATTACTGGAGCTTCGGCGACTTCATCGGCATCGGCGCCGGCGCCCACGGCAAACTCAGCCATCCGGACGGACGCATTGTGCGCACCTGGAAGACGCGACTGCCGAAGGATTACCTCAACCCGGCCAAAAGCTTCAAGGCTGGCGAGAAAGCGCTGACCAATGACGAACTGCCGTTCGAGTTCCTGATGAACGCCTTGCGCCTGACCGAGGGCGTCGAGTCGCAGTTGTATCCGCAGCGCACCGGGCTGAGCCTGGACAGCCTCGCCGAAGGCCGCCGCGAAGCCGAACAAAGTGGCTTGTTGCAGGTCGAACCGTCACGTCTGGCGGCCACGATGCGCGGACAACTCTTTCTCAATGACTTGCTGCAGACATTTCTGAGCTGATTTCAGCCTTAAGGGAAAACGAATGGATTTGATACTCGACCTGCTCGCCACCGCATCCCGCTGGAGCCGTAGCAACCTGTCGGAAATCGCCCTGGCGCTGGTGGGCTGCCTGCTAGTGCTGTTCGGCGCCGACATCAAAGGCTGGGTCGACCAACGCCTGGGCAGCATCGCCGGCGCCTTGCGCGTCCCGCTGATGGCTCTGGTGTGCATGGTCGGCAGCGGCTTGGCGCTGATCTACGCCACGCCATGGATCATCAGAGGCCTGAGCCAGTTCAACAACTACAGCCTGGCGCCAGTGTTGTTGGTCGTACTGGTGCTCATCGGCGTGGTCGCTGACCGCCGCTGAGGGCAGACGATCGTTCCCACGCTCTGCGTGGGAATGCAGCCCGGGACGCTCCGCGTCCCAACAGCGGACGCAGAGCGTCCATTGAGGCATTCCCACGCGGACGGTTCGACGCCTCGACGTGGGAACGATCATTGCGTATCGCTTAAGACTGCTTTTCGAACTTCAGATCCCACACGCCATGCCCAAGACGTTCGCCGCGGCGTTCGAACTTGGTGATCGGGCGTTCGGTTGGGCGCGGGACGCACTTGCCGTCTTCGGCCAGGTTGCGATAACCCGGTGCAACGTTCATCACTTCCAGCATGTACTCGGCGTACGGTTCCCAGTCGGTGGCCATGTGCAGAATGCCGCCCACTTTCAACTTGCTGCGCACCAGTTCAGCGAACGACGCCTGAACGATACGACGCTTGTGGTGACGGCTCTTGTGCCACGGATCCGGGAAAAACAGCATCAGGCGATCGAGGCTGTTGTCGGCGATGCAACGGTTGAGCACTTCGATCGCGTCGCAATCGTAGACTCGCAGGTTGGTCAGGCCTTGGGTGAGCACGCCATTGAGCAGCGCGCCAACACCCGGACGGTGAACTTCCACGCCAATGAAATCCTGTTCCGGCGAGGCTGCGGCCATTTCAAGCAACGAATGGCCCATGCCGAAACCAATTTCCAGGGAACGTGGCGCCGAACGGCCGAACACCTGGTCGAAGTCCACCGGCGCGTCGGCCAATGGCAGGACAAACAGCGGCGTGCCCTGCTCCAGGCCTTTTTGCTGGCCTTCGGTCATGCGCCCGGCGCGCATCACGAAACTCTTGATGCGGCGGTGTTGGCGCTCGTCGCCTTCTTCCGTCTGGATTGGCGTGTCGTTTGATTCAGTCATCAATAGCTCTTACTTGATCAGACCATCCAGCGGCGAAGAGGCGCTGGCATAGAGTTTTTTCGGCATGCGGCCCGCGAGGTAGGCCAGGCGGCCCGCGACGATGGCGTGTTTCATGGCTTCGGCCATCATGATTGGCTGCTGGGCGTGGGCGATGGCCGAGTTCATCAGCACCGCTTCGCAACCCAGTTCCATGGCGATGGTCGCGTCGGAAGCGGTACCGACTCCGGCGTCAACCAGCACGGGAATCTTGGCTTCTTCAAGGATGATCTGCAGGTTGTACGGGTTGCAGATCCCCAGGCCTGTACCGATCAGACCGGCCAGCGGCATCACTGCGATAACGCCGATTTCCGCCAGTTGACGGGCAATGATCGGGTCATCGCTGGTGTAAACCATCACGTCGAAACCTTCCTTGACCAGCACTTCGGCGGCCTTGAGGGTTTCGATCACGTTGGGGAACAGGGTTTTCTGGTCGGCCAGCACTTCCAGCTTCACCAGGTTGTGGCCGCCGAGCAGTTCGCGGGCCAGGCGGCAGGTGCGCACGGCTTCGATAGCGTCGAAGCAACCTGCGGTGTTCGGCAGGAAGGTGTAGCGATCCGGCGACAGGACTTCAAGCAGATTCGGTTCGCCCGCGTTCTGGCCAAGGTTGGTGCGGCGCACGGCGAATGTGACGATCTCGGCACCCGAGGCCTCGATGGCCAGGCGGGTTTCTTCCATGTCGCGGTATTTGCCGGTACCCACCAGCAAACGCGACTGGTAAGTACGACCCGCCAGGACGAAAGGCTTGTCGCTACGAACGATGCTCATGGGAAATCCTCTGTAGGGGTGAGGTTCTTGCAGAATTCTGTGCCCTTGCGGGCCGGGCTACTAGCCGCCGCCGATGGCGTGCACGACTTCGACGTTGTCGCCGTCGTTGAGAACGGTGTCGGCATGCTGGCTGCGCGGGACGATATCCAGATTGAGTTCGACCGCCACCCGGCGTCCGGTCAGTTCCAGACGGGTCAGCAGGGCCGCAACGGTTTCACCGTCGGGCAGTTCAAGGGATTCGCCGTTCAACTGAATGCGCATACCGAATGCCGCCATCATTTTTAGGGGGTGGCATTCTAGCCCGATCATGACCTAAAGGTCAGCAACAAGCGTCAAGCGGTAAGCTGCAAGCGCCAGGCGGCAAAGCCCAGGCAAAACCAGCCAATCAGGAATGCCAGGCCGCCAAAAGGCGTGATGATGCCAAGCTTGCTCACGCCAGTGATCGTCAGCAGATACAAGCTGCCGGAGAACAACAGGATGCCGATGGCAAAGGACGCACCAGCCCAAGTGATCAGGCGCCCCGGCATCTGCGTGGCCAGCAGCGCGACGCCCAGCAATGCCAAGGTGTGCACCAGTTGGTAGGTGACGCCTGTATGGAAAATCGCCAGGTATTCAGGGGTCAGACGGTTTTTCAGGCCGTGGGCGGCGAACGCGCCAAGGGCAACGCCGGTGAAGCCAAAGAAAGCGGCCAGCATCAAAAAGCCACGCAGCATGAAGAACTCCAGTCAGACTCGATCAACAGGGTCTGTATAATGGCCCGCTCAACGGGTTCGGCCAAGCCATCTCTATGCTGCGTTTATTTTTGCAACGATTCATCAAAGCCCTGCTGTGGTTCGCGGGCGGCAGCATAGTGCTGGTCCTGATTTTTCGCGTGGTGCCACCGCCGGGAACGGCGCTGATGGTCGAGCGCAAGGTCGAATCCTGGTTCGACGGCGAACCCATCGATCTGCAACGGACCTGGCAGCCTTGGGATGAGATCTCCGATGACCTGAAAGTCGCGGTGATTGCCGGCGAGGATCAGAAATTCCCGGAGCATTGGGGTTTTGACTTCGGCGCGATCCAGGCGGCGCTGGCCCACAACGAACTCGGCGGATCGATTCGTGGCGCCAGCACCTTGAGCCAGCAAGTGTCGAAGAACCTGTTTCTGTGGTCCGGACGCAGCTGGCTGCGTAAAGGCCTGGAAGCCTGGTTTACCGGGCTGATCGAAGTGTTCTGGCCCAAGCAGCGAATTCTTGAGGTGTATCTGAACAGCGTCGAGTGGGACGACGGAGTGTTCGGCGCCGAAGCAGCGGCCCGGCATCACTTTGGTGTCAGCGCTAAAGGTCTCAGCCGTCAACAATCAAGCTTGCTGGCCGCCGTACTGCCAAACCCGCGAGTGTGGAGCGCCAGCCATCCGACCAACTATGTTGCACGTCGGGCCGGATGGATTCGGCAGCAGATGAGTCAGTTGGGTGGCGAAAGCTATCTGCTGGAGCTCAACAATTCGCGGCGGGCGCCTTGGGATCAATAACACCGAAAATCCCCTTGTGGGAGCGGGCTTGCTCGCGAATGCGGTGCGTTAGGCATCATTATTGCTGAATGACACACCGCATTCGCGAGCAAGCCCGCTCCCACATTGGTTTTGTGGTGGTGCAGGAAAAACGGGCTGAAACAAAAACGCCCCGATCAATGATCGGGGCGTTTTTTATTGCCGGTTCGCAGGTCAGGCCGCGATCGACAACTTGAGCTTGTTCATCGCGCTTTTCTCAAGCTGACGAATACGCTCGGCCGACACGTTGTACTTCTGCGCCAGGTCATGCAGCGTGGCTTTCTCTTCAGCCAACCAGCGCTGGTAGAGGATGTCACGGCTGCGGTCGTCCAGCACTTCGAGCGCTTCGTGCAGGTTGTGATTGGAGTTGTCACTCCAGTCGGCATCTTCCAGTTGACGGGCCGGGTCGTACCGGTGGTCTTCCAGATAGTTGGCCGGCGACTGGAAAGCGCTGTCATCGTCTGCTTCCGCAGCCGGATCGAAGGCCATGTCATGGCCGGTCAGGCGACTTTCCATCTCGCGCACTTCCCGAGGCTCCACACCGAGGCTTTCCGCCACGCGGTGGACTTCCTCGTTGTTCAGCCACGCCAGACGCTTCTTCTGGCTGCGCAGGTTGAAGAACAGCTTGCGCTGGGCCTTGGTGGTCGCGACTTTCACAATGCGCCAGTTGCGCAGGATGAACTCGTGAATTTCCGCCTTGATCCAGTGCACAGCGAACGACACCAGGCGCACACCCATTTCCGGGTTGAAACGCTTCACGGCCTTCATCAGGCCGACGTTGCCTTCCTGGATCAGGTCAGCCTGAGCCAGGCCGTAGCCGGAATAGCTACGGGCGATATGTACAACAAAACGCAGGTGGGCGAGCACCATCTGCCGAGCCGCCCCCAAATCCTGCTCATAATAGAGACTCTCGGCCAGTTCACGCTCCTGCTCCGGCGTCAGCAATGGAATGCTGTTGACGGTGTGCACGTAGGCCTCCAGGTTCGCACCCGGGACCAGAGCATATGCAGGTTGCAAAGAATTGGTCATACGAAAAAACCTCCGACTTACAAACTCGTGCAGTTCAGCACTGCGAAAATTGACCGGAAACCGAAAGACAAGTTCCCATAAACGCTGAAAGGTCAATACGAGCAAAATGATACTACTTAGGCGCAAGCTCCCTCAGGTGGCGTGCGACTGCAATCCATGCACCGATATACCCCAACAGCACCGCGCCAAGCAAGAGAGACAGACCGTCGGCAACCGGCACGCCGGCCAGCGCAAAATTACTGCCATACAAACCGGCCAGCCCGACTACCGCCTCGTTGAGCCAGTTCAGCCCAAACGCCAATACGCCCCAGGAAAGTATCCCCGCACCGAAGCCATACAACGCACCCATATACAGAAAGGGCCTGCGCACATAGCTGTCAGTGCCGCCCACGAGTTTAATCACTTCTATCTCTGTGCGGCGGTTTTCAATATGAAGACGAATGGTATTGCCTATCACCAAAAGTAATGCAGAAACCAGAAGCACGGTCAGACCGAAGACAAAACGGTCACCCAGCTTGAGAATTGCCGCCAGACGCTCGACCCAGACTAGATCAAGTTGCGCCTGTTGTACCTTCGGCAGCTCGGAAAGTTTTTGTCGTAATGCTTCAAGGGCCGGCTTGTCGACCTCTTTAGGGGTCACCAGAACCACGCCGGGCAACGGGTTTTCCGGCAGCTCCTTGAGCGCCTCGCCAAGACCGGACTGTTGCTGGAATTCTTCCAGCGCCTGATCGCGACCGACATATTCAGCGTCCGCCACACCGGGCATGCCTTTGATCTGCTCTCGCAACGACTCGCCCTCGGCAGGGCTGGCCTCGATTTTCAGGTACAACGAAATCTGCGCCGCACGCTGCCAGGATCCGCCCAGGCGCTCGACGTTGCTTAGCAAAAGTGACAGGCCCATCGGCAAGCTCAGGGCAACCGCCATCACCATGCAGGTGAAAAAGCTGCCAATCGGCTGCTTGCCCAGACGGCGCAGGCTGTCCATAAGACTGGCGCGATGGCTTTCGACCCAGGCACGAAACAGCGTGGCGAAGTCCGGGCCGTCGTCATCGTCGCGCTTTTTCTTCTGCGGCTGCGGATCGGCGGCCTTCGGGGCCACTCGTTCGGAAACCTTGGGGCTGCGTGTCGCACTCATACGCCAGCCTCCCCGTCGCCGATCAATCGCCCGCGCTGCAGGGTCAACATGCGATGACGCATACGGGCGATAAGTGCCAGGTCGTGACTGGCGATCAGCACGCTGGTGCCCAAGCGGTTGATGTCTTCGAACACGCCCATGATCTCGGCCGCCAGACGCGGGTCGAGGTTACCGGTCGGTTCGTCCGCCAGCAGCAAGGCCGGACGGTGAACAATGGCGCGGGCAATGCCGACGCGCTGCTGCTGGCCAGTCGACAGGTCGCCGGGGTACAGATCGGTTTTGTCCGACAGCGCCACGCGCTCAAGCGCCGAATCCACGCGCTTGACGATTTCGGCCTTCGACAAGCCAAGGATCTGCAATGGCAACGCGACGTTATTGAACACCGTGCGATCGAACAGCAATTGGTGGTTCTGGAACACCACGCCGATCTGTCGGCGCAGGTATGGAATCTGCGCATTGCTGATGGTGGCCAGGTCCTGGCCGGCCAGCAGCAATTTGCCGGTGGTCGGACGTTCCATCGCCAGCAGCAGGCGCAACAACGTGCTTTTACCGGCACCGGAGTGGCCGGTCACAAACAAGAATTCGCCCCGTCGGACTCGAAAGCTCAGCTCATGCAAGCCGACGTGACCGTTCGGGTAGCGTTTACCGACCTGTTCGAAACGAATCATGAACGCTCCCGCTCGGCAAACAGTGCCTGGACAAAGGGTTCTGCTTCAAAAGTTCGCAAATCATCGATGCCTTCACCGACGCCGATATAGCGAATCGGCAGGCCAAACTGCTTGGCCAGGGCGAAAATCACCCCACCCTTGGCCGTGCCATCGAGCTTGGTCAGCGCCAGGCCGGTCAGTTCGACGGTCTGGTTGAATTGCTTGGCCTGGCTGATCGCGTTCTGCCCGGTCCCGGCGTCGAGCACCAGTAGCACTTCGTGCGGCGCATCGGCGTCGAGTTTGCTGATGACCCGGCGAACCTTCTTCAACTCTTCCATCAAATTGTCTTTGGTGTGCAGGCGACCGGCGGTGTCGGCGATCAGCACATCAATGCCTCGGGCCTTGGCGGCTTGCACGGCGTCGAAGATAACCGAAGCCGAGTCCGCGCCGGTGTGCTGGGCGATGACCGGGATCTTGTTGCGCTCGCCCCAGACCTGCAATTGCTCGACCGCTGCAGCGCGGAAGGTATCGCCGGCCGCCAGCATGACTTTCTTGCCTTCGAGCTGCAGCTTCTTCGCCAGCTTGCCGATGGTGGTGGTCTTGCCGGCACCGTTGACGCCAACCACCAGAATCACGAATGGCTTGTTTTGCGAGGTGATTTTCAGCGGTTGCTCGACAGGCTTGAGCATCGCCGCGAGCTCAGCTTGCAGGGACTTGTACAGCGCATCGGCATCGGCCAGTTCTTTACGTGCGACTTTCTGAGTCAGGCGCTGGATGATCACCGAGGTCGCTTCGACGCCAACGTCGGCGGTCAGCAAGCGGGTTTCGATGTCTTCGAGCAGCTCGTCATCGATGATCTTCTTGCCCAGGAACAGCGCGGCCATGCCTTCGCCAATGGTGGCGCTGGTCTTGGACAGACCTTGCTTGAGGCGGGCGAAGAAACCGGCTTTGGTTTCGGCCGGTGTTTCAACCGGGGCGACAGGCGCAGCGACTGCGGGAACGACCACAGGTGCAGGAGCCGGAGCCGGAGCCGGAGCCGGAGCAACAAATACAGGCGCAACAGGCTGCGGAGCAGGCGGCGGCACAACCGGCGCAGGCTCAGCCACCACGACCGGCGTTACAACCGGCTCAACCACCGGAACCTGAACAGGCTCGGGCGCAAAAGCAGTCGGCGCCGGAATCGGCGGGGTAACGTGTGGCGCCAACTCGTCTGCAACCAACGCCACCGGCTCTTCGGCCACGGGCAATGTCAGCCATGGCTCGGCGATGGGCGCCAGCGGTGCCTGGGTCACGACTTCGGCGACCCGATCAGGCTCGGCCTCGGTCACCGGCTGCAACACGGGCTCGGCGATCGGCAGAACTATCGGTGCGAGCTCTTCTTCTATAACCGGAACCGGCGCTGGAGTTGGCTCAGGAAGTGGTTGTGGCTGTTCGACGACGGGTTCCTGCGGCTTTTTGCGCAGCCATCCGAACAGGCTTTTCTTCTCGCCAGCCGCAGCTGGGGTCTTCTTGTCGTCGTTGGAACCAAACATGGAGGACGGCTATCTCACGGTAGCGACGCGCCAAAGGGCGCCCCGGCAAATAAATATTCGATGCAGAACAGACTGCGATTGACCCAGCTTGTTCACGCGCAACATTTTGTCGAAGTGCTCACGGCACTTCAAAGGTCGACTAATACGAAGGACTGGAACGGCATCGTCGGCGAAAACGCTGAGTTTAGCTGACAAATTCAAAGCTTCCGCAGGTAACCCATGCAACCTTCCGGCCGATCAAAGGCCTGATAGGCGTGGCCGCCAGTAAAACGGACCAGTATCCTAGCACCCTCTCGCCCGCCGACGCTAAGACCAAGCGGGCAGCCCAACAGGTTTAAAAACGAATGAATGCTCTAGCCCGCCGCGCTGCAGGCCTGCTGCTCAGCACAGTTTGTCTGCCCCTCTCGGCCCTGGCCGCCGACCCGCAACCCACTCACGAATTCACCCTCGACAACGGTTTGAAGGTGGTTGTGCGCGAAGACCATCGTGCGCCCGTGGTGGTTTCCCAAGTCTGGTACAAGGTCGGCTCAAGCTACGAGACGCCAGGCCAGACCGGTCTGTCCCACGCCCTGGAACACATGATGTTCAAGGGCACTGAGAAAGTCGGTCCCGGTGAAGCGTCGCTGATCCTGCGCGACCTCGGCGCCGAAGAGAACGCGTTCACCAGTGACGACTTCACTGCGTACTATCAAGTATTGGCCCGCGACCGCCTGGGCGTGGCCTTTGAACTGGAAGCCGACCGGATGGCCAATTTGCGCCTGCCGGCCGACGAGTTCGCCCGCGAAATCGAAGTCATTAAAGAAGAACGTCGTCTGCGCACTGACGACAAACCGATGTCAAAGGCCTACGAACGCTTCAAGGCCATGGCGTACCCGGCCAGCGGCTATCACACGCCGACCATCGGCTGGATGGCTGATCTGGACCGCATGAAGGTCGAGGAGCTGCGCCACTGGTATCAATCCTGGTATGTGCCCAACAACGCCACGCTGGTGGTGGTGGGCGACGTGACCCCGGACGAAGTCAAAGCCCTGGCCCAGCGCTATTTCGGCCCGATCGCCAAACGCGACGTGCCCCCTGCGAAAATCCCGGTGGAGCTGGCCGAGCCGGGTGAGCGCCAGATCACCCTGCACGTGCAGACCCAATTGCCGAGCCTGATGCTGGGCTTCAACGTGCCAAGCATCGCCACCGCCCAAGACAAACGCCTGGTGAATGCCTTGCGCCTGATCTCGGCCCTGCTCGACGGCGGCTACAGCGGACGTATCCCGACGCAACTGGAGCGTGGCGAAGAGCTGGTGTCCGGCGGTTCGTCGAGTTACGACGCCTACACCCGTGGCGACAGCCTGTTCACGTTGTCGGCGACGCCCAATACCCAGAAAAAGAAAACCATGGCTCAGGCCGAAGCGGGCCTGTGGAAACTGCTCGAACAGCTGAAAACCACCGCGCCGTCTGCTGAAGAACTGGAGCGCGTAAGGGCTCAAGTCATCGCGGGGCTGGTTTACGAGCGTGATTCGATCACCAGTCAGGCCACTTCGATTGGCCAACTGGAAACCGTTGGCCTGTCCTGGAAACTGATGGACACCGAACTCGCCGACCTCGAAGGCGTGACCCCGGAAGATATTCAGAAAGCCGCCAAGCTGTATTTCACCCGCGAACGTCTCAGCGTCGCCCATGTCCTGCCACCGGAGACGACTCATGAGTGAGCGTAAGAAATCACGTTTGGCCCTGATCGGCCTGATCGCTGTCGCCCTGATCGGGTCCACGGCGTTTTATTTCTCGAAAAGCCAGGACCCCAAGGCCAGCGAAGTCCTCGACAAGGCCAAGTCCAGCCAGAAGCTGCAATCGCTGGCCGAACTGGACGGCAAGGCCCCCAGCCACCGCTCCCTCGACGTACAAACCTGGAACACCGCCGAAGGCGCCAAGGTGCTGTTCGTCGAAGCCCGCGAATTGCCAATGTTCGACCTGCGCCTGATCTTTGCCGCCGGCAGCAGCCAGGACGGTGAAGCCCCAGGCTTGGCCGTGTTGACTAACGGCATGCTCAACGAAGGCGTGGCCGGCAAGGATGTCGGCGCAATTGCCCAGGGCTTTGAAGGCCTGGGTGCCGACTTCGGCAACGGCGCATTCAAGGACATGGCGCTGGCTTCGTTGCGCAGCCTCAGCGCCGCCGACAAACGCGAGCCTGCGCTGAAGCTGTTCTCCGAAGTCATCGGCAAACCGACCTTCCCCGCCGACTCCTTCGCGCGCATCAAGAACCAGATGCTGGCCGGCTTCGAGTACCAGAAGCAGAACCCGGGCAAACTGGCGAGCCTGGAACTGATGAATCGCTTGTACGGCGACCATCCGTACGCGCATTCCAGTGACGGCACGGCGAAATCCATTCCGGCGATTACCGTGGCGCAACTCAAGGCGTTCCACCAAAAAGCCTACGCCGCTGGCAACGTGGTGATTGCGTTGGTCGGTGACCTGTCCCGCGCCGAGGCCGAGACCATCGCCGCCCAGGTCTCCAGTGCACTGCCCAAAGGTCCGGCGCTGGCGAAAATCGCACAACCGCAAGAACCGAAAGCCAGCGTCAGCCACATCGAGTTCCCGTCCAAGCAGACCAACCTGATGCTCGCGCAACTGGGCATCGACCGTGACGACCCGGACTACGCCGCGCTGTCCCTGGGCAACCAGATCCTCGGCGGCGGTGGTTTCGGCACGCGATTGATGAGTGAAGTGCGCGAGAAGCGCGGCTTGGCGTACGGCGTGTATTCGGGTTTCACTCCGATGCAGGCGCGCGGCCCGTTCATGATCAACCTGCAAACCCGCGCCGAGATGAGCGAAGGTACGCTCAAACTGGTGCAGGACGTACTCGCCGACTACCTTAAAACCGGACCGACCGAGAAAGAACTCGACGACGCCAAGCGTGAACTGGCCGGCAGCTTCCCGCTGTCCACCGCCAGCAATGCCGACATTGTCGGCCAAATCGGCGCCATGGGTTTCTACAACCTGCCGCTGAGCTATCTGGATGACTTTATGCGCGAGTCCCAGAGCCTGACCGTCGAGCAGGTCAAAGCCGCACTGAACAAACACCTGAGCACGGACAAAATGGTCGTCGTCAGCGCTGGCCCGACCGTGCCGCAAAAGCCGTTACCGGCCCCATCTGATAAACCTGCCGAGCAGCCGCTCGGGGTTCCGGAGCATTAATGGCCACTCGTCCAAAGAAACCTGTTCACAACGTGCACAACGGCGTGAACCAACTGCGCATCATCGGCGGCGAATGGGGCAGCCGGAAACTGAGCTTCCCCGATGCACCGGGCTTGCGCCCGACCCCGGACCGGGTGCGTGAAACCCTGTTTAACTGGCTCGCGCCGTACGTGGCCGGGGCCAAAGTGTTCGACCCGTTCGCCGGCAGCGGCGCGTTGTTCCTCGAAGCCTTGTCCCGTGGCGCGGCCATGGGCCAGGCGCTGGACGCCAGCAACATTGCGGTCGCCAGCATCAAGGAGCATCTAGGCACGTTGCGCTGCACCACCGGCCAGATCCAGACCGCCGATGCCTTGCGCTACCTGGAGACCCAGGCCGCAACGGCCTACGACCTGGTGTTCCTCGACCCGCCGTTCAACCAGAACCTGCTGCCCGGCGTCTGCGCGCTGCTGGAGGAGCGTCAGTGGCTGGCCAACGAGGCCTGGATCTACACTGAAAGCGAGAACGCGCCATCGAGCCTTGGCTTGCCAGGCAACTGGCGCCTGCACCGGGAGCAGAAATCCGGGCGGGTGTATTACGCGCTGTGGCAACGTATGGCAGAGATCGCCGGTTAACCGATCGGCCTGAAAAAGGTGCGCACCGGTTGCGCACCGCTGCATCGAGAATAAACGTGCCCCATCCGCCTGAACGTTTCACGCCCGCCTTCGGCCTCGGCAATCCGCACTTGCAAACCTTGTGGGGACCGCTGTGGCGCAAAACCACGCACATCGAACGCGAGCGCGAACGCCTGTGGCTTGAGGATGGCGACTTTCTCGATATGGACTGGCACGGCCCGCACACCGCCAATGCGCCGCTGGTGCTGGTGTTGCACGGACTGACCGGCTCTTCGAATTCGCCTTACGTGGCCGGTGTGCAGAAAGCACTCGGTGCCCAAGGCTGGGCCAGCGTCGCGCTGAACTGGCGTGGCTGCTCCGGCGAACCCAATCTGTTGCCACGCAGCTACCATTCCGGCGCCAGCGAAGACCTGGCCGAAGCCATCAAACACCTGCGAGCCAAGCGCCCTCTCGCACCGTTGTATGCAGTCGGCTATTCCCTGGGCGGCAACGTCCTGCTCAAGCACCTGGGCGAAACCGGCAGTGACAGCGGCGTGCTTGGCGCAGTGGCGGTGTCGGTGCCGTTTCGCCTGGATCAATGCGCGGATCGGATAGGCCAGGGTTTTTCGAAGATCTATCAGGCGCATTTCATGCGCGAGATGGTGGCTTACATCAAGAACAAGCAGCGCCAGTTCCAGCATGACGGACACGAAGAGGGACTGGCAGCCCTGGCGGCGCTGGGCTCGCTGGAAAACATGCGCACCTTCTGGGATTTCGATGGCCGGGTCACGGCTCCGCTGAATGGTTTCGTCGATGCCCATGATTACTACCGCCGCGCTTCGAGCCGCTATTTCCTTGGCGAAATTCGCACGCCGACCTTGATCATCCATGCGGCTGACGATCCCTTTGTCTTTCCTCATAGCCTGCCGCAACCGCAAGAATTGTCCGATTGCACGCAATTCGAATTGCAGACCAAGGGCGGACATGTCGGCTTTGTCGATGGCTCATTCCGGCATCCGGGTTATTACCTCGAACGGCGCATCCCGCAGTGGCTGAGTGCCGTGGGCCGCGAGTAGGTCATGGAAACCGATCAGGGCGAGTCGATCCACTTCTGGCAAACGGCGCCTTTGGCCGGGGTCGAGCTGTTGTCCGCGCGCTACATCGAGCATCGCTTCGCGCCCCATGTGCACGACGGCTATGTGATCGGCATGATCATGGCCGGGGCCCAGCGTTATCGCTATCGCGGCGCCGAACATCTGGCAGGCAGCGGCACGCTGGTAGTGATCAATCCCGACGAACTGCATACCGGGCACAAAGGCACGGAGAACGGCTGGCTGTACCGGGCGTTTTATCCCGACAGCGCTCAGATTCTCTCGCTGCTGGACGAGCTGGAATTGCCGAGCAACAACCTGCCGGCCTTTGGCGCCACGTTGTACCGCGATCCAGACCTGGTGAAGGGCTTCTGCCAATTGCATCGCTTGCTGGAAAGTCCGTCCACAGCGCTGCAACAGCAGACGGTCTGGCGAGAAATGATGCTGTTGCTGCTGCAACGTCACGCAGCCGTACCGATTGCGGGCAAACCGGGCAAGGAACATCGGGCGGTGACGCAGGCCAAGGATCTGCTGCAAGCGCAGTTGGCGGCACCGCCTTCGCTGGAAGAACTGGCGGCGGCGGTCAACCTCTCGCCGTTCCACTTCGCCCGGGTATTTCGTCGCGCCACGGGCATGCCGCCGCACACCTGGCTGATGCAGCAACGCATCGCCCGGGCGAGGGGGTTGTTACAGGGTGGATGTTTGCCGCTGGAGGTGGCGATGCAATTGGGCTTTGCCGACCAGAGTCACCTGAGTCGACAGTTCAAGCAGGTCTACGGGGTTGGCCCGGGGGCGTATCGCAGTGCCCGGTTAAGTTGAAATCTCAAAAACAACCTATAACCCTGTGGGAGCGAGCTTGCTCGCGATAGCGGTATAACAATCAGCATTAATGGTGAATGTAAAACCGCTATCGCGAGCAAGCTCGCTCCCACAGGGGATGTGTGCTTATTCGCCTTTTGCGATGCCGTGCGCTGGATCGTTGATCCATTCGCTCCACGACCCGGCATACAACGGGGCCAGCGGATATCCCGCCAGGCACAGGGCAAACAGGTTGTGGCAAGCCGTCACGCCTGAACCGCAGTACGCCACCAGATCGCTGGGTGATCGATTGCCCAGTTTCGCGGCAAACCGTTGTTTGAGCTGCTCGGCCGGCAGGAAACGCCCGTCACTGCCCAGGTTGTCGGTGAACGCCGCACATTGTGCGCCGGGGATGTGCCCGGCAATCGGGTCGATCGGTTCGACTTCGCCTTTGAAGCGCGGCAAGGCGCGAGCATCAAGCAAAGTCAGCGCGGGTTGGCCGAGACGCTGTTGAAGCTGCTCGGCGCTCAGGACCAGCGCACTGTCCGGCGTTCCGGTGAAAGTGCCGCGCCGGGTGTCGCACGCATCCAGACTCAGTGGCAAACCCGCCGCATGCCAGGCCTTGAGCCCGCCATCGAGGATAAACACGCCCTCACGCTTGCCCAGCCAGGCCAGCAACCACCACGCCCGCGCCGCAAAGGCACCGGGGCCGTCGTCGTACAAAACCACTTCGCTGTCGGCGTTGATGCCCCAGGCCTGCAGACGCTCGATCAACTCTTCAGGCTTCGGTAACGGATGGCGCCCGGTCACACCCTTGACCACCGGCCCGCTCAAGTCACGCTCCAGATCGGCGAACCTGGCCCCGGCGATATGCCCTTCGGCATAGCTGCGCTGACCGTAGTCCGGGTCTTCGAGGGCAAAACGACAATCCAGAATCACCAGCCCAGGCTGGTCCTTTTTCAGGTCCAGTGCTTGCGGGCTGATCAGTTGCGCAATGGGCATAACGGGCTCCTGTGACTAAGTCGGTTTCAAATCCTACTGCACTTCTTCCAGGGCCTGGGCCAACGGCACGTAAAACTCTTCATACAGCGCATTCACGGCATCACGAGACTGGTCCGTGACGAAGCCGGCTTCAAGCACCAGCACCTGATACACGCCACGCTTGATCGCCTGCTCGCTCAGGTGATTGGAGTTTTCCCGCGTGGTGCACAGGAAACGCACCCAGGACGTCAGGATGATCCAGGCATTGAGCGTCAGGGATTCGATCTGAACCTTGTCCATTTGCAGGATGCCAGCCTCGACGAAGCCCGCGTAGATATGCGTGCCATGGATCAGACAGCGCTGGGAAAAACGCCGATAACGGGCAGCCAGTTCCGGATCGCTGTCGAGCAGGTGCTCAAGGTCTCGGTGCAGGAAGCGGTAGCGCCACATCGCGGCCAGCAGTTCCTGAAGGTAGAAGCGCTTGTCCTCGACCGTGGCCGCACGACCCTGGGGCGGGCGCAGGAAGCTGTCCACAAGGCTTTCGTACTCACTGAACAACACGGCGATGATCGCCTGCTTGTTAGGGAAGTGGTAGTACAGGTTGCCCGGGGAAATTTCCATGTGGGCAGCAATGTGGTTGGTGCTGATGCTGCGCTCACCCTGCTGATTGAACAGCTCCAGGCTGTTCTGCACGATGCGCTCGCTGGTTTTGATCCGAGGGGCCATGGCTTGAGCTTTAATTAAGAGTGCGTTGACGGGCAT
The DNA here is from genome assembly GCF_024809425.1 of Pseudomonas sp. JAI111. NCBI lineage: Bacteria > Pseudomonadati > Pseudomonadota > Gammaproteobacteria > Pseudomonadales > Pseudomonadaceae > Pseudomonas > Pseudomonas sp. JAI111. Next base: position 271,285 of record NZ_JANUCB010000003.1, read on the forward strand.
CTTACGACCTATCCGCGGGTGGATAAACAAAGCTGCACCAGGATGTCATTTGACTTTCTAGAGCATAGACTCTAGAAAGTGCTGATTACAATAAATCCGGAGCCGATCATGACTGCTGACATTGCCTACCTGCAGAATCCGCAGCAGCCCCTGGAGGCTCTCCAAACCCTGTTCGACGCGCAACGCGCAGCCTACGCCGCCAACCCGATGCCGCCGGCTGCCCAGCGCCAGCAATGGCTCAAGGCCCTACGGGATATGTTGAGCAATGAGCGCGAGGTGCTGATCGATGCCATCAGCCAGGACTTCAGCCACCGCAGTGCCGATGAAACCCTGCTCGCCGAACTGATGCCCAGCCTGCACGGCATTCATTACGCCAGTCAGCACCTCAAAAGTTGGATGAAACCTTCGCGGCGCAAGGTCGGCATCGCTTTTCAGCCGGCGTCGGCCAAAGTTGTCTACCAGCCGCTGGGCGTGGTCGGCGTAATTGTGCCGTGGAACTACCCGCTGTATCTGGCCATCGGCCCGTTGGTGGGTGCGCTGTCGGCAGGCAATCGGGTGATGCTCAAACTCAGCGAGTCGACCCCCGCCACCGGTTTGCTGCTCAAGGATTTATTCGCTCGGATCTTCCCCGAAGACCTGGTTTGCGTGGTGCTGGGCGAAGCCGATGTCGGCGTGGCCTTCTCCAGATTGCGTTTCGATCACCTGCTGTTCACCGGCGCCACCAGCGTCGGTAAACACGTGATGCGCGCGGCGGCCGAGAACCTGACGCCCGTGACCCTCGAACTCGGCGGCAAATCCCCAGCCATTGTTTCGCGCGATGTGCCGCTCAAGGACGCAGCCGAACGCATCGCTTTCGGCAAAACCCTGAACGCCGGGCAAACCTGTGTTGCCCCGGACTACGTGCTGGTGCCTGAGGATCGCGTCGGCGGATTCGTCGACGCCTATCGTCAGGCGGTGCGCGGGTTTTATCCGACACTGGCCGACAACCCGGACTACACCGCCATCATCAACGACCGGCAACTGGCGCGGCTCAACGGCTATATCAGCGATGCCACCAGCAAGGGCGCGTTGCTGATTCCGCTGTTCGATCAAGGCCAGGGCCGACGCATGAGCCACAGCGTGTTGCTCAATGTCAGTGACGACATGACTGTGATGCAGGACGAAATCTTCGGCCCGGTGCTGCCCATCGTGCCGTACGCGGATCTGGATCAGGCATTTGCCTACATCAACCAGCGCCCTCGCCCGCTGGCGTTGTATTACTTCGGCTACGACAAACGCGAACAACAGCGTGTGCTCCACGAGACCCATTCCGGGGGTGTTTGCCTCAACGACACGCTGCTGCATGTCGCCCAGGACGATATGCCGTTCGGTGGCATTGGCGCCTCGGGCATGGGCCATTACCACGGTCACGAAGGTTTCCTGACCTTCAGCAAGGCCAAGGGTGTGCTGATCAAACAGCGCTTCAACGCGGCGAAACTGATTTATCCGCCGTACGGCAAAGCGATTCAGAAACTGATCCAGAAGCTGTTTATCCGCTAACGCTCACCACTGCCGGGTAATAACAATAATGAGCCCCAGCCTGCCTGCAACACCCGCGCTGTCCCGGCGCGGCCTGCTTAAATTCAGCCTCGGTGCGAGCGCTTTTCTGGCCACGGCCGGATTGGGCGCAAGCCTCAGCGGCTGCTCGTCCAGTATTCCTGCCGACGGTTTTGCGATCCTGCGCCGCGCCGACCTGCTGTTTCTTCGGGCGCTGGTGCCGGTGATGCTCAACGGCGCGGTGGCCATCGAGAAAATGCCGAATGCCGTCGCTGACACCCTGCACAGCCTGGACAACTCCCTGAATCACTTGTCGCCGGAAATGCTCAAGCTGACTCAACAATTGTTCGATGTGCTGGGGATGGCCGTGACGCGCGGACCGCTGACCGGGATCTGGGGCAGTTGGGAAAATGCCAGTGCCGATGAGATCCGGCACTTCCTCGATCGCTGGGAAAACAGTTCGTTGAGCCTGTTGCGCATGGGGCATAGCTCGTTGCTGCAACTGGTGATGATGGCGTGGTACAGCCGTGCGCAATCGTGGGTGCACTGCGGGTATCCGGGGCCGCCTACGGTTTAAGACCGTGTCGCGTCTATCGCGAGCAGGCTCGCTCCCACATTGACCGTGTTCATCCAAAAAACAATAAGAGAACCTGAGAATGCCCGTACCCGATCCGTTCCGCGAAGGCATGGCCCGTGGCTGGAAAACCCACAACGGCTCGCAACTGACCCAGGACCTGACCCTCGAAGCGGACGTGGCGATCATCGGCAGCGGTGCCGGTGGCGGGACCACCGCCGAAATCCTCAGCGCCGCCGGCTACAAGGTGCTGCTGATCGAAGAAGGCCCGCTCAAGACCAGCAGCGACTTCAAGATGCTTGAGGACCAGGCCTACACCAGCCTCTATCAGGAAGGCATCGGGCGCATGAGCAAGGATGGCGCGATCACCATCCTCCAGGGCCGCGCGGTGGGCGGAACCACGCTGATCAATTGGACATCGAGCTTTCGCACTCCGGACCCGACCCTCGAACACTGGGCCAGGGAACATGACGTCAAAGGCCACAGCTCCGTCGAGATGGCCCCCTGGTTCGAAAAAATGGAACAACGCCTGGGCGTCGCACCGTGGAGGGTGCCACCCAATGCCAACAATGACGTGATCCGCAAAGGCTGCGAAAAGCTCGGATACAGCTGGCATGTGATTCCGCGCAACGTCCGCGGCTGCTGGAACCTCGGCTATTGCGGCATGGGCTGCCCGACCAACGCCAAGCAATCCATGATGGTCACGACCATTCCGGCGACCCTGGAAAACGGCGGCGAGCTGCTTTATCTGGCCCGTGCTGAAACGCTTTCGATCAAAGACGGCAAGGTCTCCGGGCTCAAATGTGTCGCGATGGATGAACGCTGCGTTGCCCCCACCGGCAAGACAATCACGGTCAAGGCGCGGCATTACGTACTGGCCGGCGGCGGAATCAACAGCCCGGCGCTGCTCCTGCGCTCAGACGCACCCGATCCGCACAAACGCTTGGGCAAGCGTACGTTCCTGCACCTGGTGAACATGTCGGCCGGGCTGTTCGACGACGTCATCAACCCGTTCTATGGCGCGCCGCAGTCGATCTATTCCGACCATTTCCAATGGCAGGACGGCACCACCGGCAAGATGTCCTACAAACTTGAAGTACCGCCACTGCACCCGGCGCTGGCGACCACGTTGCTCGGTGGTTTCGGCGAGGAAAACGCCCGACACATGGAAAACCTGCCCCATACCCACGCCATGCTGGCGTTGTTGCGCGACGGTTTCCACCCAGACAGCCCCGGCGGCAGCGTCGAGTTGCGCGGTGACAACACGCCGGTGCTCGACTATCAGGTTTCAGCATATGCCTGGGACGGTTTGCGCCGGGCCTTCCACAGCATGGCCGAGATCCAGTTCGCCGGCGGCGCCAGCGCCGTCATGCCGATGCACGCCGACGCTCGCTATGTGAAAACCCTGGCCGAAGCGCGCACGCTGATCGACGGTTTGAGCCTGGAGTTGTATCGCACTCGCTTGGGCAGCGCTCATGTGATGGGCGGTTGCGCGATGGGCGAAGACCCGAAAAACGCGGTGACCGACAGCCTCGGTCGTCATCATCAACTGAGCAATCTGTCGATCCACGATGGCTCGCTATTCCCCACCAGCATTGGTGCAAACCCGCAATTGTCGGTCTACGGGCTGACGGCGCAACTGGCCACTTCGCTCGCCGAACGTTTGAAAAACCCATGAAAAGAGCGAATATTCCCATCGTCTATAGTGCTTTGTTACCCAACAGGCGACTTGGCCGACCGGGAAGGCTGCGATACCATCCGACTCCCCAACGGACTCCCGCCAGGACGACGCGATGAACCGAGTGTTGTACCCAGGTACCTTCGACCCTATTACCAAGGGCCATGGCGACTTGGTCGAACGCGCCGCGCGCCTGTTCGATCATGTGATCATCGCCGTCGCTGCCAGCCCGAAGAAAAACCCGTTGTTTCCCCTGGAACAGCGTGTGGAGCTGGCCCGCGAGGTCACTAAACATTTGCCGAACGTTGAAGTCGTCGGTTTCTCGACGCTGCTCGCGCACTTCGCCAAAGAGAAGAACGCCAACGTGTTCCTGCGTGGTTTGCGCGCGGTGTCGGACTTCGAATACGAATTCCAGCTGGCCAACATGAACCGTCAACTGGCGCCGGATGTGGAAAGTCTGTTTCTTACACCGTCCGAACGTTATTCGTTCATTTCCTCGACGCTGGTCCGTGAAATCGCCGCGCTGGGTGGTGATATCACCAAGTTCGTCCACCCTGCGGTGGCGGATGCCCTCACCGAGCGCTTCAAGAAGTAACGACCGCTCAAGCGGCGCCCGCGTGCACTGCGGGCGCCAATGCGGCACAATTGCGCGCATTGGTTTATTGCGCCAGGGCTCTGCGCCCCGGCTGGAGTTAGCATGTCCCTGATCATCACCGACGATTGCATCAACTGCGACGTCTGCGAACCCGAGTGCCCGAACGCCGCCATTTCCCAAGGCGAAGAGATCTACGTGATCGACCCGAACCTGTGCACGCAGTGCGTCGGTCACTACGACGAACCTCAGTGCCAGCAGGTCTGCCCGGTGGATTGCATTCCACTGGACGAGGCGCATCCGGAGACTGAAGAGCAGTTGATGGAGAAGTACCGCAAGCTTACCGGCAAGGCTTGATTCAGATAGTTTTGTAGCGACAGTGCCGGCCTCATCGCGAGCAAGCTCGCTCCCACATTAGACCGCGATCAACTGTGGGAGCGAGCTTGCTCGCGATGAGGTCATCAGCCACACAAAAAAATCCAGCTGACTTCACTCCCGCTGCTCAAACCCCTCCCCGATACACCCCAGGCACCGCACAAACGCCGCTTTCGCCGGATCCACCACCAGCGCCTGCCCGGCATCGCCGATGCCACCGCCCAGTGCGGTGAACGGCAACGACACGACAAACACCCCGGCACCGATCACCGTCGCCACGACCAGCAAAGGTCGGGCGATCAGTAAGTCACCGATCATGGCGTACGCCGGGGGATTCTGGATGGTGTAGCGCGGGTCACCGCTGCCGTTGCTGGCCGCCAGCGCGGGAGCACCGATGCTCAGCAGCAGCGCAACGACAAGGGTTCGAAACGAATTCATGGCACGGTCCTTCGGCTAGGCAGTGAGAACAATGACTATAGACCCTGGGACGTGTCAGCTCTGGCAACGCGGGCAAAAGACGCTGGCGCGCTGCCCCAGTTTCACTTCCCGAAGCTCTGTGCCACAGACTTTGCACTGTGCGCCGCCACGGCCATAGACAAACAATTCCTGCTGGAAATAACCCGGCTGACCGTCGCCGCCGATGAAGTCGCGCAGCGTGGTGCCACCGCGCTCGATAGCGGCGGCCAGAATGCGCTTGATCTCGATCGCCAGCTTCAAATAGCGTGCCCGGGAAATGCTCTTGGCCTCGCGGCGCGGATCGATGCCTGCGGCGAACAAGGCTTCGGTCGCATAGATATTGCCGACCCCGACCACTACCGCGTTATCCATGATGAACGGCTTGACCGCCATGGAGCGTCCGCGCGATTGCTGGAACAAGCGTTCGCCATCGAACAGGTCGGTCAACGGCTCCGGCCCCAGGCGAATCAGTAGTTCGTGATTGAGCGGATCGAGGCTCCAGAGCATCGCGCCAAACCGTCTCGGGTCGGTGTAACGCAGGGCCAGGCCCGACTCCAACTCGATGTCCACATGCTCATGCTTGGCCGCCGGCATGCCGACTTCCACCAGCCGCAAATTCCCCGACATGCCCAAATGGCTGATCAGCGTACCGACCTCGGCATTGATCAACAGGTACTTGGCGCGTCGTTCCACCAGCACGATGCGCTGGCCGGACAACCGCACATCGAGGTCCTCAGGAATCGGCCAGCGCAAACGGCGGTCACGCACGATCACCCGGCTGACGCGCTGGCCCTCCAGGTGGGGTGCAATTCCGCGGCGAGTGGTTTCGACTTCTGGCAGTTCAGGCATGCTGTTCTCGAATCAGGCTGTCCGACCCTCAGCGGTGAGTGCCGAGGTCGCGGATCGTTTGTTTGAGGGTGTCGAAGTCGTAGTCCGAGAGGCCGACATAATCGAGCACCAGAGGTGCGATGCTATTCCATTCATGGTCTTCGGTCTGACTACCCAGCACCCGGTACGACGCACAAATGTGTTCGGCCATTTTCAAGATCGCCAGCAGGTTCTTGAGCTGGGCGTTACGCGAAGACTCGTCGCTGAAAATCGCCAACGCATTGTGGTGATTGGCGATGGCCGCACTCACATGCTCCGGCAGGCGCCAGGATTTGGCGGTGTAGTACCCGACGACGGCGTGGTTGGTATTGAACACCCGATTTTCGGTGTCGACCACTCGGCACTCGGCACTGGCGTTGGCGTAAGCCTCCTCCACCACGCTCATGTAATTGGGGAAACGCTGCAGCATCAGGGGCACGCCGCAGTCGTGGAACAGACCCAACGCATACGCCTCGTCACCTGCCTGGGCGCCGATACGCTTGGCCAGGGTCAGGCACGTCATTGCCACGTCCTGGGACGTATCCCAGAACCGGTTCAAGGTGACGATGGTGTCGTCGTTCATCTCGCCCTTGATCGACTGCGCGTTGATCAGGTTGATGACCGAGCGGCTACCCAGCAGATTCACCGCACGCTGGATCGAGGCAATCTTGTTGCTCAAGCCGTAATACGGCGAGTTGATGATCTTCAGCAAAGCCCCAGAGAGTCCCGGGTCCTGGGAGATCAGCTTGGCGATCACCTCCAGGTCTGGGTCGGGCATGTACTGCTCCATCTGCAAATCCACCATGATCTGCGGTTGGGCCGGCACGCTGATGCCTTGCAGGGACTGTTGGATCTGTTCGGTCGTCAGCTCTTGGGACATAAGTACACACTCTGGGTCAGGCGGCGATTCTAACCCTTATAAAGTTGGATCCGACACCTTGGCGGCGACATCGCCCGCAGTTTAATCAAATGCCCGGCGGCCTCACCGCATGTCCATCCGCCAAACCGTGGCCTTGCGCAACACGCTATACTCCCGCTCTTTTTTCCGGAGCGACGTCATGTCCCTGCCTAGCCTGCGCCTCAAAGCCAACGCCGACCGTCGCCTGCGAAACGGCCACCTGTGGGTCTACAGCAATGAAATCGATGTAGCCGCCACCCCGTTACACGCCTTCAAGGCCGGTGACCAGGCGATCCTCGAAGCGGCCGGCGGCAAGACGCTGGGCATCGTTGCCATGAGCCCGAACAACCTGATCTGCGCACGTCTGCTGTCGCGCGACATCAAGCTGCCATTGGACAAATCGCTGCTGGTGCATCGCCTGAACGTCGCCCTGTCCCTGCGCGACCGCCTGTTCGACAAGCCGTTCTACCGCCTGGTCTACGGTGACTCGGACCTGCTGCCGGGCCTGGTGGTCGACCGTTTCGGCGACATCCTGGTGGTGCAGATCGCTTCGGCGACCATGGAAGCCCATAAAGAAGACGTGATCGCGGCGCTGACCCAAGTGCTCAAGCCAAGCGGCATTCTGTTCAAGAATGACTCCGCGGCCCGTGACGCCGAAGGCCTCAACCGTTACGTCGAAACCGTGTTCGGCCTGGTGCCGGAGTGGGTAGCGCTGGAAGAGAACGGCGTGAAATTCGAAGCGCCGGTCATCCAGGGCCAGAAAACCGGCTGGTTCTACGATCACCGCATGAACCGCGCGCGCCTGGCGCCTTACGCCAAAGGCAAACGCGTACTGGACCTGTACAGCTACATCGGCGGCTGGGGCGTGCAAGCGGCCGCTTTCGGTGCCAGTGAAGTGTTCTGCGTCGACGCCTCCGCCTTCGCCCTCGACGGCGTCGAGCGCAACGCCGCGCTGAACGGTTTCGCCGAGAAAATGACCTGCATCGAAGGCGACGTGTTCGAAGCCCTGAAAGAGCTGAAAGCCAGCGAAGAACGTTTCGACGTGATCGTGGCCGATCCTCCGGCGTTCATCAAACGCAAGAAAGACATGAAGAACGGTGAAGGCGCTTACCGTCGCCTGAACGAGCAAGCCATGCGCCTGCTCAGCAAGGACGGCATCCTGGTCAGCGCTTCGTGCTCGATGCACCTGCCGGAAGATGACCTGCAGAACATCCTGCTGACCAGCGCCCGTCACCTGGATCGCAACATCCAGATGCTCGAGCGTGGCGGTCAGGGCCCGGATCATCCGGTTCACCCGGCCATCGCCGAAACCCGCTACATCAAAAGCATCACCTGCCGTCTGCTGCCAAACAGCTGATCAAGCCGGTTTTGAAGGGGGGAGCCAATCGGCTCCCCTTCTGTTATCTGTTATTTAATTCCTGGCGTCCTACCCTGGCAGCCTACTGGCTTGCAGGAAGTTTCCCTGTACTTCTTGTTTTACCGGATAGAACTTACAAAATTAATTGTTCTGTAGGACCGATCCGACACAATTACTAGAAGCCTCTTACCTAATATCTCCTTGATAAGCCTCCATTACTATCTATGATTGAGTTGTCACCACGAGGTGGCGCTCACTTTCAATTACAAGGAGTTCCAACATGAAAGCAATTACTCTGGAAGCTAACAAAATCGCCAACCTGGCTTTTCTGGTTGCTCCAAAAGCCCGCTAAGTAGATAAAACGCTGGGGAGTGCCGGCTACCCAGCGTTTCCGACGCAGTGTCCAGAGAGAGCGCGATCCACATGCATATAAACCCGCATCTATTCATACTTCCGCGCACGCCCGGTCAAATTGTCTGGGATTACAAGAATCACAAACAATTTGAACTCAACCTGAAGTATTCAACCCGACTCGCCGAACTTATCGACGACCCGAACAACTTCAATGGCCAACATACTATTGATGCACAACTTCTAAGTGCGGGCATCATATCAACGACAACGCTCGTCACAGTTGAATGGGGTTGGGATGAACTGTCGAAGATATTTCATATCGGCACCAAGAACATCCCTTGCAACCATGTACCACACGATATTCATGAATGGTCGAAACAGTATCTCGACCATTGCACCGAGGTGTTGACCACACCCGCACCGCAAGCACGAGCCTGCGAACGCTCGGCGGACGCGCTGACGGTCCTGCCAAAACCTTGCAGGCTGCCGCAAGGCTCGCTGGCAGAGGCTCTGATCAAGCGAAAAACCTGTCGCGCCTTCACCGGTGAAGCCGTTTCCCTGGAGTCCGTCAGCACGCTTTTATACCTGTCTCTCGGCTATCTGCATGAACGTGAAAACGACATCGACGACGGCGTCGTCGAAGGTCTCGGCGCGCGTCGAAGCAGCCCCTCGGGTGGCGGGCTGAATGCATGCGAAGGTTTTCTTCTGGTGCAAAACGTCATTGGCCTCGAACCCGGCCTTTACGCCTATCGCCCCGCCGAACACACGCTGAGTTTCATCAGACCATTGCCTGTTCAGCCGTTGGGGCAGCTGCTTTGCGGGCAGCATTTCATCAACAACTTGCCCGTCGGGCTATTCATCACCAGCCGCTTCGACAAGCTGTGGTGGAAATACGAACACTCGCGCGCCTACCGAATGGCCTACGTCGAGGCCGGTCATATTTCCCAGACGTTTCAATTGGTGGCCACCGCGCAGGGGTTGCACACCTGGTTAACGGGCGCATTGACCGACAATCAGGTCGAAGCACTGCTGGGACTTGAAGACAGCGCGGAGCAGCCGCTGTTTTTTGTCGGCTGTGGCCAGAGCGACGGGCAGGTGATGTGCATGGAGTTAAAAGCGCTGTTGAACGCTCAGGGGCAGGAACAATGACCGGCTCCAATACCGCGCCCGCCTACGCCCCCGCCTCGTGGGCCCAGCGCTTCACCCTCGGCGACTGGAATACCCGAGCCTCGGTAAGAACCAGCCAGCACAACTACCGGCTACCTCTGGATCTGGCGCAACAACTGGAAACCCGCCACTGGTTTCCACCGGCGTTTCTGCCTTACCTGAATCACCCGGAGATCAAGGCAGCCGGTAAAACGCTTGCTCATCGCCTGTGCGCCAACCATTTGGTGTATTTCCTCGACTACACCACCCTGCTTGAGCACCGGATCGTCAACCGATCCGTTGAAACCATCATCCACAATGAGCTCGGCGTCTCCATTCCTTCACGAATGAAAACGGCTGCGCTTCAGCTCTACACGGACGAGGGTTACCACGCACTGTTCTCCCATCAACTCGCCGAACAAATTGCCGACTGCTACGGCATCACCGATCGACCGGTCGTGCCTCAACGGATAGCCCGGCTGAACGCCCTGATCGATGGTGCACCGGACAAACACAAAGCGCTGGCCTGGTTTCTCGTCGGATTCGTCTCGGAGACGATCATTGCCAAGGAATTGCTCGACGTTTGTCGCGACGAACTGGTGTGTAGCGTTCAGGCAATGCTCAGAGACCACCTCACCGACGAGGCGCGACACAGCCGTTATTTTTCTGAGGTGTTCCACTTCCTGTGGTTGCAGCTCAGTAGCGGTCAACGCACGTTCACCGCCAGGTTGCTCCTGGAAATCCTGCTGGTTTTCTTTGAAGCGGATGAACGCTGGCTTGGCGAAAGCCTGCGCAGCGCCGGCCTTGGTGAGGCGTTTGTCGTAGAGATACTGTGCGAGCTGACGTCCCCGTCCGCCTGCCAGCGCCGTGCTCGATCAGGTGCTGGCGCGACGTTGAGCGCATTGAACAAAGCGGGATTCTTCGACCTGCCTGCCAATCGCCAGCTGTTCTCCAGGGCAGGGCTTTTCGATGAGTGAAGGGAAAGAGAGCGTTGCTATAAAAAAACGTCGAGCGGCGGTCATTCTGTTGCTGACGATGGTATTACTCGGTGTATTTCCCCTCGACGTATTGCTGCCTTCCTTCCCCGCGCTGGCTGAACATTTCCGGACCACGCCAGCCGACATCGCCCTTTCCATCAGCTTGTTCGCGATCGGCATCTCGCTGTCTCAACTGCTGATCGGACCGCTCTCGGATGTCATCGGGCGCAAGGGCTTGCTGCTGGCGGGCATGGTGGTCTCCATAGTTGGCGCGCTGGGTTGTGTGACGTCGACCGAGTACGCCTGGTTCCTCATGTTCAGGTTAGTCCAGGCGATCGGCTGCGGCTGTTTTGTCCTCTCGCAGGCACTGGTTCAGGACCTGTTCGACGGCAAGGAACGCGACCAACTGCGGATTCTCATGGTCACCGCCAGCGGTATCTTCATTTCAGTTTCGCCACTGGCAGGCACCGTGCTGCAACACGCCATGGACTGGCCGGGGAGCTTTATAGCCTTTATCGCGTTGGCCGCGGCGGTGTTCCTCAAGGCCTGTTTCTTTCTTGAAAACCTGCGCCCCGCTACCGCCCCCAGCCAAGGCATGCTCCAGTCGTACCGAATGATCTGTCGCGACGCAGGTTTCCTCGGTTATTGGCTGATCGCCGCCATCGCCTTCACCTGCCACTTTTCCTTCATTGTCATCTCGCCGCTGATCTTCATGGAGCAGTTACAGCTTTCGCCGTACGAATTCTCCCTGACCCTGCTGTTTTACGGCGTGGCCTACCTGTTCGGCGGAGTCGTCGCTCGAGTGCTTGCCAACCGGATCGCACCGAACACGCAAATCATTGTGGGTCTTGGCCTGATCTTCCTTTCGGGCATCTTGATGCTCTGGCTATCGGCAACGCTGGGGCTTTCAATCCAGACAATACTGATCCCGATGATCGTCTGCACCGCTGGCACAACCATCGCCCGTCCGGTCGCGACGTCCAAAGCCATGGACATATTCCCGGACAACGCCGGCACGTCGGCCTCGGCCGGCAACACCCTGGTATTTGTCTTCGGTGGAATGGTCAGCGCGCTGATCAACTTGAGCGCCAGTCATCTGCCGGTGACGCTTGCCTTCAGTTTCCTGGCATTGAGCGCCGTGGGAATAGGCCTCAATGCGCTGATCAGCCGACGGCATCAGGCAATGAGTACCGACTGATGCCTGCCAGTCGTCATCCCGCACGCCCCGTCACCGCCAGATCAACGCTTCCCGGCATTCCCTCCTGACGCCAGCCGTGTAGAATCGCGACATTCATCGCCAGTCATCCCCCGGCGGGTTTATGAGCTCAAGCTGAAGCGCGCGGCGATCCCGCAAAGTTATCGGCAACTTCCGGACACACGGCCATTTCTGGGTGTTCCAGACGTCAATAGAAGCTCACTTCCCTTTTGATACCTGATTAGCCGCCCGGAGTGCTTCATGCCTGATTACCGCTCGAAAACATCCACCCACGGCCGCAATATGGCCGGTGCCCGCGCACTGTGGCGCGCCACGGGGATGAAAGATGACGACTTCAAAAAGCCGATCATCGCCATTGCCAACTCCTTCACCCAGTTCGTACCGGGCCATGTCCACCTCAAGGACCTCGGTCAACTGGTCGCCCGCGAGATCGAACGCGCGGGCGGTGTCGCCAAGGAATTCAACACCATCGCCGTGGATGACGGCATCGCCATGGGCCACGACGGCATGCTGTATTCGCTGCCGAGCCGCGAGATCATCGCCGACTCCGTCGAGTACATGGTCAACGCCCACTGCGCCGACGCCATCGTCTGCATCTCCAACTGCGACAAGATCACCCCCGGCATGCTGATGGCCGCCCTGCGCCTGAACATCCCGGTGATCTTCGTTTCCGGCGGCCCGATGGAAGCCGGCAAGACCAAACTCGCCTCCCACGGCCTCGACCTGGTCGACGCCATGGTGATCGCCGCCGACTCCAGCGCTTCTGACGAGAAAGTCGCCGAGTACGAGCGTAGCGCCTGCCCGACGTGCGGCTCGTGCTCCGGCATGTTCACCGCCAACTCGATGAACTGCCTGGTTGAAGCCCTGGGCCTGGCATTGCCGGGCAACGGTTCGACCCTCGCCACCCACAGTGACCGCGAACAGCTGTTCCTGCAGGCCGGCCGCACCATCGTCGAGCTGTGCAAGCGTTACTACGGCGAGAACGACGAGTCGGTCTTGCCGCGCAACATCGCCAACTTCAAGGCATTCGAAAATGCCATGACCCTGGACATCGCCATGGGCGGTTCCACCAACACCATCCTGCACTTGCTGGCTGCGGCCCAGGAAGCCGAGATCGATTTCGACCTGCGCGACATCGACCGTCTCTCCCGTCACGTGCCGCAACTGTGCAAAGTCGCGCCGAATATCCAGAAGTACCACATGGAAGACGTGCACCGTGCCGGCGGGATCTTCAGCATCCTCGGCTCGCTGGCCCGTGGCGGCCTGCTGCACACCGAACTGCCGACCGTACACAGCAAGACTCTGGCAGAAGGCATCGCCAAGTGGGACATCACCCAGACCGACGACGAAGCCGTGCATCACTTCTTCAAGGCCGGTCCTGCGGGCATTCCGACGCAGACTGCATTCAGCCAGTCGACCCGCTGGGAAACCCTGGATGACGACCGTGAAAACGGCTGCATCCGCAGTGTCGAACATGCTTACTCGAAAGAAGGCGGCCTGGCCGTTCTCTACGGCAACATCGCGCTGGACGGCTGTGTGGTGAAAACCGCCGGCGTCGACGAATCGATCCACGTCTTCGAAGGCAACGCGAAGATCTTCGAAAGCCAGGACAGCGCCGTACGCGGCATCCTCGCTGACGAAGTGAAGGCCGGCGACATCGTGATCATTCGTTACGAAGGCCCGAAAGGCGGTCCGGGCATGCAGGAAATGCTGTACCCGACGTCTTACCTGAAATCCAAAGGCCTGGGCAAAGCTTGCGCCCTGCTCACCGACGGCCGTTTCTCCGGCGGCACCTCGGGCCTGTCCATCGGCCACGCTTCTCCGGAAGCGGCAGCGGGCGGCGCGATTGGTCTGGTGCAGGACGGCGATAAAGTGCTGATCGACATTCCGAACCGCTCGATCAACCTGTTGATCAGCGACGAAGAGATGGCCGGACGCCGTGCCGAGCAGGATCAGAAAGGCTGGAAGCCAGTGGAAAAACGTCCGCGTAAAGTGACTACGGCCCTGAAAGCCTACGCCCTGCTGGCGACCAGCGCCGACAAGGGTGCTGTGCGTAACAAGGCGATGCTCGACGGGCTGTAACCCTTAACCGTCGAACGAAAAAATACCCCGCACTTGGCGGGGTATTTTTTTGTCGATCGTTCCCACGCTCTGCGTGGGCATGCAGCCCGTGACGCTCCGCGTCACTGGACGCGGAGCGTCCCTTGAGGCATTCCCACGCGGGAGCGTGGGAACGATCATCATGCCCCGCCAAGTGCGGGGCTTTTTTATGGTGATGAGATCTCGCTTCAAGGCCCCACCAGCAGGGATTGCAGATACTCGTAAAGTTCGCCGGCGCTTTTTTTATAACCTTCACCATTCAGGTGAATCAGATCATTTTGAGCCAAATGCGCTGCCTGCCAGCGCTCAATTGAACAGGCGCCGCCCATGTAACCTTGCCAGTCCCAGAACAAGGCCGCGGCCTTCAGTGCTGCTTGTCTTTGAATTTGAATGATCTGAGCCAGTTTTGCCGGTTGGCGCCCGGCGCATGAGTCAGCGGACCGTTGTTTTATCGAGTCTGCTGGCCCGACCAGCAAGATCACGGTATCAGGCAAGGCGCGTCGCAACAGGGCAAGCTTTTCGCTCAGGTCAGCCTCATAAAGTGTCAGGTCCAGATCGTCATCAAATGCTTCATTCCCCCCATACGCGAGTACCAGCAAGTCCGGGCGCAAGGCTTGCAGTGTGCTTAGCCAGCCGTCTTGCCACTTGTCGAGAATCTTCAACATCGCACCATTGACACCTAATGCGGAGTACGTGACCCCATTCTCCGTCAAAGACTCGATGTTCCAACCTCCCAGTTCTACGTCCTGACTCGAGGCTATCACCAGATCCACTGGCAGACTTACGGGTTGGATAGCCGGGCTGAAACGCCACTTTCCGGATGTCGGCAACAACTCGACACTGGTCGAGCTCCCTCCAGCACTGGCGATCAGTTGGCTATTGGAGAGCGCACGGTACAGCGCCGAAATTCTATATACGCCTTCGTTCGACGTTCGTGATTCGATATGTACCCCTGCCTTCGGGCCCATGGGTAGCGACAGATACCCCCCCAATGGAAACTCGCCGCTGTACTGATTGCGACTGGAAACCAGACGCCATTGCCCATCTACCGTCGACAGAACAATTTGATCGTAACGAGTGCCTGGTACAGGCATCGCCGCGATAAAGCCTATGCCGCCGGCGCCATATTGTTGCTGGAACAGGCGGCGCATTTCGCCGGTGAACAAATCGGCAGCCGTGTGAGAGTCGCCCAGTTGCACAATACTGATCGACGTATTGCGCGAGGCCTTTAGTTTGCCCACCAGCTTACTCAAGTTCAGGGGCGCGGCCCCTTGAGGCACGCCTGGTGAAATGACGTGATCATTTCCCGGCATCAACTCAGCCGCTGCACTAGTGCAAAGCCAGCCATATCCGCTCAACGTGGCGATAACCCACGCGATAAAGACCCGATTTAATCGTCGCATGCCCCCGTTCCTTCGGTCGTCGCCCGAACCAACTGCCCCAGCGCCAATCACCCAGTGACTAACCAATGAATATAGGCAGCAGACAGCCACTGCGCGTCGTTATTGCGAACAATAAAAAGCCCCGCATTGGCGGGGCCTGTCGCGTCCACACACTGTGCAGGGGCGATTATCGTGGCCTTTACTGAATCTCTTCCGGCTTGACGATCACCCAGTTCTTGTCTGCCGTCACAGGCAACCCTTCCTTGGCCTGGGCTGTCGCGTTTTTGGCCATCATGCCGTTCATCTGGGTCATGTATTTGTCTTTGCGGTTGACCCACAAGTGGATGCCGCCCTTGGCCACGTCAACGCTGTGGAACAGCATGTAACCGTCGCTGCTTGGGGTGTCGCCGCCAACCAATACCGGTTTTTTCCACTCGTCGATGTAGGTCAGGATTGCGGCTTGCTTGCCCGCCATCCAGGTAGCCGGTGTCCACAGGTACGGCGTCAGCTCCAGGCCCAGGTTGGCCTTCTCGTCATACTTGCCCGCCGTGATTTGCTTGCGTGCGGTGGTCAGCTCGCCAGTCTTGCGGTCCTTGAGCATCGTGGTCACGCCGATGACGTTCTGCGGTTTGACGTTGTAGCCGTACTTCGGATCGGCAGCGACCATGCGCACCAGTTCTTCGGAGGCGGCGGTCATCACGTAGACCTCGATGCCGTTCTCCATCAACTTGTTATAGAGCTCAGCCTGGCCGGTAAATACTTTCGGCGGGTTGACGTCGAGGTTTTTGACTACATCGCCGTCGTAGTACGTGGTCGGTACCGGTTTGCCGGAGGCCATCAACTCATCGACATACCCTTTGAGCTCGGTGAGGGTGAAGCCGGAGAACACCTGGGCGACCCATGGGTAGCAGACCATGTCGTCGACTTCGCAGAGGCGATAGTAGTAGCTGAACAGGCTTTCCTTGTGGTCGGCGGTGTCTTTGAATGGAATCAGTTTCAGGGAGGGATCGAGTTTCTCGCGGGTGATCAGGCCCTTGTTTTCCATGAACGGCAACAACGATTCTTCGAGGTCGTAGCGGTAACTGGTGTTGTCCATGTCGAATACCGCGAAATTACCTTTGTTGGCGTTGGCCGCAATCATCGCGTCCAGTGCCTTGGCCTGATCGGCAGGCCAATGCTTCAAATCCGTGGCGAAGGCCTGACCGGCCAGGCCAAGGCCAAAACTCAATCCCAACGCAGCAGCCAGAAATTTCGGTGCGAACTTCATCGGCATGATTCCCTTATAAAAGATCCTGATGTAGAGGCATCGACGCTAACAAATAAGTGTGACAGTCACCGTCTGTCAGCGACTGCTCACGTCCCTATTGCGCCAGCTGCATCCCTGAGAGCGACGCGTGCTTATTCCAAAAACGACGGATTCCATACGTTTTTGATATTAATTCATTGGAAATCAAACTGTTAGGCTTGCCGGTCGCAGCCACCCCGGAAGGTGACTGGCACCTGTCTTATCGGAGCTTTCCCATGAATCTGCCGCTGATCCTCAATCTGCTGGTGTTCCTCGCCCTGCTGTTTGGCCTGGCGCAAACCCGTCACACGAACTGGAGCCTGGCGAAAAAAGTCCTGCTCGCACTGGCGTTGGGTGTGGTATTCGGCGTTGCCCTGCACGGCGTTTACGGCGCGGGCAACCCAGTGCTGAAAGCCTCGATCGGCTGGTTCGATCTGGTGGGCAACGGTTACGTGCAGTTGCTGCAAATGATCGTGATCCCGCTGGTGTTCGCCTCGATCCTCAGCGCTGTGGCGCGGCTGCACAACGCGTCGTCGCTGGGCAAGATCAGTTTCCTGACCATTGGCACCTTGCTGTTCACCACCGCCATCGCGGCGCTGATCGGCATCGGCTTGACCAACCTGTTCGGCCTGACCGCTGAAGGCCTGGTGGCCGGCACTCAGGAAATGGCCCGCCTGCAAACCATTCAGACCGACTACGCGGGCAAGGTGGCCGACCTGAATGTGCCGCAGCTGCTGCTGTCGTTCATTCCGCAAAACCCGTTTGCCGATCTGGCTCGCGCCAAGCCGACCTCGATCATCAGCGTGGTGATCTTCGCGGCGTTCCTCGGTGTCGCCGCCTTGCAGCTGTTGAAAGATGACGTGGAAAAAGGTCAGAAAGTGATCAACGCCATCGACACCCTGCAAGCCTGGGTGATGCGCCTGGTGCGTCTGGTGATGAAGCTGACGCCTTACGGCGTATTGGCGCTGATGACCAAAGTGGTCGCCGGCTCCAACCTGCAAGACATCATCAAGCTTGGCAGTTTCGTGGTGGTTTCTTACATCGGCCTGGGCCTGATGTTCGTGGTCCATGGCCTGCTGGTGTCGGCGGCCGGGATCAATCCGCTGCGCTTCTTCCGCAAGATCTGGCCGGTGCTGACCTTTGCCTTCACCAGCCGCTCAAGTGCGGCGACGATCCCGCTGAGCATCGAAGCGCAGACCAGTCGCTTGGGCATCCCGCAGTCCATCGCCAGTTTCGCCGCTTCGTTTGGTGCGACCATTGGCCAGAACGGCTGCGCCGGCTTGTACCCGGCCATGTTGGCGGTGATGGTGGCGCCGACCGTGGGCATCAATCCGCTGGACCCGCTGTGGATCGCGACGCTGGTGGCGATTGTGACGCTGAGTTCGGCGGGCGTGGCGGGCGTGGGCGGTGGCGCGACCTTTGCGGCGCTGATCGTGCTGCCGGCAATGGGGTTGCCGGTGTCATTGGTGGCGTTGCTGATTTCAGTAGAGCCGCTGATTGATATGGGGCGTACGGCATTGAACGTGAGCGGTTCGATCACGGCCGGGGCGATTACCAGCCAGATCATGCAGCAGACCGATAAAGAATTGCTGGATGCGGATGAGCATGCGGAGTTGGCTCACGCTTGACTGATCGTTCCCACGCTCCCGCGTGGGGATGCCTCAAGGGACGCTCCACGTCCAGTGACGCGGAGCGTCACGGGCTGCATTCCCACGCAGAGCGTGGGAACGATCTCAAGTGCGTTCCCACACTTCGAAGTTGTATGCCGGCTTATCACCCTCTGCCGGATTCGGAACATTCGACACCAGCTTCCATTCCTTCAAATCAAACTCCGGAAACCACGCATCTCCCTCAGGGCTGAGCGCGACGCGCGTCAAATAAAGCCGATCCGCCTGAGCCAACCCCTGCGCATACAACTGCGCCCCGCCAATGAGCATCAACTCGTCGACGCCCTGCTCTTTCGCCCATGCTTGGGCGCGAATCACCGCAGCTTCCAGCGACGGATAAACCTCCGCGCCTTCCAGCACCAGATCTACCTGACGGCTGACCACGATGTTCAATCGGCCCGGCAACGGACGACCGAGGGAATCCCAGGTCTTGCGACCCATGATGATCGGCTTGCCCAGGGTGGTGGCCTTGAAGTATTTGAAGTCCCCCGGCAAGTGCCAGGGCATGCTGTTGTCGACACCGATCACACGGTTTTCACCGAGGGCTGCGATCAGGCTGAGGGGGAGTGATTTAGTCATGTCGGCGAGGATACCAGAGCCTCCCGTACCCCGATAAGCACCACAGCGGTTATGCTCACAGCTCAATTGAGCAACGGAATGTCGCGTGACTGAACTGACGCCACTGCAAAACCTCTGGTTGACCGAAACCGTGCGCCTGCGTGAAGAACACGCCGGGCCCCTGGAGGATCTGGAAGCCAACCGACTGGCCCGCAGCGCCGGTGGCGATCTGCCGACGCGGATTCAGCATCGGGCCATCTGGCTGGCCGAACGCGACGGCCTGGCCGCAGCCCTCAAGCATTGGCTGCAAGGCGCGCGACTGGCGCTGATCGTCCTCGCGGTGCTGGCCGTGGTCAGCGGCGCCGGCCTGGGGTTTGCCGCGCTGGGCGACGGACAGACGCCGGTCAATGTGTTCTGGGCCTTGGGTAGTCTGCTCGGGCTGAACCTGATTCTTTTACTGAGCTGGGCGCTGGGCCTGATGTTCGCCGGCGAACACGGCGACACCCTTGGGCGCTTGTGGTTATGGCTCAGCGAGAAACTCGCCCGCGACGCCAAAGCAGCGCAATTGGCGCCGGCCCTGCTCTTGTTATTGCAACGCCAGAAACTCAATCGCTGGGCAATCGGCGTCCTGGTCAACAGCCTGTGGTTGCTGGCGATGCTCAGTGCCCTGGCGATTCTGCTGACGCTGATGGCGACCCGGCGCTACGGTTTCGTCTGGGAAACCACCCTGCTTAGCGCCGACACCTTCGTGGCGATGACCCAAGCCCTCGGCACTCTGCCTTCCATACTCGGTTTCAACGTCCCGACGGTGGAAATGATCCGCGCCAGCGGCGACACCGCGCTCAATATCGAAAGCGCCCGCCAGGCCTGGGCCACATGGCTGGTCGGGGTTCTGGTGGTTTACGGTGTGTTGCCGCGCCTGCTGCTTGCGCTGTTCTGCCTGTGGCGCTGGAAAACCGGGCAAGCCGCCTTGCGCCTGGACCTGAACCTGCCCGGCTACGCTCAATTGCGTGAACGCCTGATGCCCACCAGCGAACGCTTGGGCATCAGTGATGCCGCGCCGGACAACCTTCATCAGATCGAAAGCAGCGTCAGCGAACTGCAAAGCGATGGCGCGCTATTGGTGGCCATCGAGCTGGACGATCAACGCCCGTGGCCGCCGCAACTGCCCAGAAACGTGAACAATGCCGGCATTCTCGACAGTCGTGAATCTCGCCACAAACTCCTCGAACAGCTGAGTCGCTTCCCGCCCGAGCGGTTGGCCATCGCCTGTGATCCACGGCGTTCGCCGGACCGTGGCAGTCTTGCACTGATTGCCGAGCTGGCGCGTAACGCGGCCGCGACGCGAGTCTGGTTATTGCAAGCGCCCAACGGTGAAGCGCTGGATTCCGAACGTTTGGGCGACTGGCACGTGGCACTGCAACAACTGAACCTGCCATTCGCCGACTGCGCGCCGATGAACTGGCTGGAGAGCGGCCATGACTAATCCGTGGAAAGCGCCGTTGAAGCTCGCCGTGGTCGGCCACACCAATGTCGGTAAAACCTCATTGCTGCGCACGTTAACCCGGGATGTCGGGTTCGGCGAAGTGTCCCATCGCCCCAGCACCACGCGCCATGTCGAAGGCGCACGGTTATCGGTGGACGGCGAGCCGTTGCTCGACCTTTTCGATACGCCGGGCCTGGAAGACGCCATCGCCCTGCTCGACTATCTCGAGCGCCTGGAACGTCCCGGCGAACGCCTCGACGGCCCGGCACGTTTGGCGCGATTTCTTGACGGCAGCGAAGCGCGCCAACGGTTCGAGCAGGAAGCCAAGGTGCTGCGACAACTGCTCACCTGCGACGCCGGTCTCTACGTGATCGATGCCCGGGAGCCGGTGCTGGCCAAGTACCGCGACGAACTGGAAGTGTTGGCCAGTTGCGGCAAACCGCTGCTGCCGGTGCTCAATTTCGTCAGCAGCGCCAACCACCGCGAGCCGGACTGGCGTGAAGCGCTGGCGCGCCTGGGCCTGCACGCCTTGGTGCGTTTTGACAGCGTGGCGCCGCCAGAAGATGGCGAACGTCGCCTCTATGAAAGCCTCGCGCTGCTGCTGGAAGGCTCACGGGAACAACTGGAACGCTTGATCGCCGACCAACAGGCCCAGCGCCTGGCCCGGGAGCAAAGTGCGGCGCGACTGATTGCCGAATTATTGATCGATTGCGCAGCCTACCGGCGTAGCGTGGTCAGCGATGCCGCGCAAGAACAGCACGCCATCAGTGAATTGCGCAAAGCCGTTCGACAACGGGAACAACGCTGCGTCGAAGCGCTGCTCAAGCTGTACGCCTTTCGTCCACAGGACGCCGCGGCCAGTGACCTGCCTCTGCTCGATGGCCGTTGGGGCGATGACTTGTTCAACCCCGAAACCCTCAAACAACTGGGCGTTCGGGTCGGCGGCGGCATCGCGGCCGGTGCGGCAGCCGGCGCTGGCGTCGATTTGCTGGTGGGTGGTCTGACCCTCGGCGCGGCAGCCTTGGCCGGCGCGATTGCCGGCGGCGCCCTGCAAACCGCACGCAGTTATGGCAGTCGATTGATGGGCAAGATCAAGGGCCAGCGGGAGCTGACGGTGGACGACAGCGTGTTGCGCCTGTTGGCGTTGCGTCAGCGACAGCTTTTGCAGGCACTGAATGCACGCGGCCATGCCGCGATGGACAGCATCAAGCTCGCCACGCCCCAGGACAAGACCTGGCGCGAAGGCAAGTTGCCCGAAGCGCTGAACAAGGCTCGGGCACATCCGCAGTGGTCTTCGCTGAACAAGCAGCCCAGGTTGAGCCAGGCTGAACGGCAGGAGCAAATCGAGGTGTTGGCGCAACAACTCTGAGCCTGATCGTTCCCACGCTCCCGCGTGGGAATGAAGCCCGTGACGCTCTGCGTCACTGGACGCAGAGCGTCCCTTGAGGCATTCCCACGCAGAGCGTGGGAACGATCAACCTTGGTGACTGTGGTGTTTGGACTGGCCCCATCGCGAGCAGGCTCGCTCCCACATTAGAACTACGAGCGACGCAAAACCCCTGTGGGAGCGAGCCTGCTCGCGATGGCCGTGACTCGGTATCGAGAGGAACGTCACCAGTCGAGCTTCAGATACTCCCGCGCCAACGACCTGACCCGATTGCGATCGGTGCGATTCGCACGCCCGTCATTGTCGACATCCGAGCTCAACATCAGCTCCAAATCCCCATCGTTATCAAGATCACGAGCCGCTGCCTTGTAGGCAATGGTCGGTCCCTCATGAAAATGCAGTCGTACAGCTTCCGGCGTACCGTCGCCGGTCGTGTTTTCAGCAAAGATCCGTAAATGCCGCTCTTCATTCTCCCCGCCGTTGAACCAGGCACATTTCAAATACGTTTTGCCGAAGTTCTTGAGCCGGTGACGCTCAGTCTCAGTGGCCTCGCGCAGCCCGTGTTCATCTTCGTGAAACCGAAAATGAAGCGTGTCTGCCTGACCCTTCCCGCTCACATCCTGTGCAATCACTTTCAAATAACGCATCCATGCGCTCCTGTTCGAAACGTCCAGACTGAGCCTTTGTTGCAGGCGGCTCCATCAACCGTTTCCCTATCCGGTGTGAGACAACTCAGCGCGCCTCGCCAGACAACAGCGTGACGGCCTTGCGCTTCAAGATCTCAAGATCAATCACCGGCACCCACATCTCCTTGGCCCGTTCATCCCACTGGCGCATCCGCAGACTGACTTCGCACAACGGATCTTTCTCGAACGCCTCCGCCTCGGACTCGCTCATCACTCCACCCTGAAATGCCAGCGTGCGGCGACTGGCTTCGCTCAGGCGCTCGTAGTACCCGGGCTCCTTGAGTGTCAGATAACGCTTGGCCTGCACGTGATATTCCACCAGTCGCGCCAAGCGTTCACCGAACCCTGCGCGACGCAGGTAATCGGCACCCAGACGCTCGTGACTGACCACGCCGAAGCCTTCCATGTTCTCGGCGCTCTGCGCGCAGATATGCCCGATGTCGTGGAAAAAAGCGGCCAGCACCACTTCATCATCGAAACCTTCGGCCATCGCCAGGTCGGCTGCCTGGGACATGTGCTCGATCTGCGACACCGGTTCACCGATGTAATCACTGTCGCCAAAGCGCTCATACAGTCCGAAGACTTCGGCGATCACTTGCTGATGACGCTCCATCAACCTTCCCCCAACAACTGTGCAATGTTGCGATCAGCCATCGCCGGCCCGACACTCATGCCGACGCCGGTGTGCATCAGCGCCACGCTCACACCCGGCAGCGGACGCAGGAACGAGAACGGTCCCGGCCCTCGTGAACCATAGACGCCCTGCCAGCGCTCGATCACTTGCACTTTGCAGCCCAAGGTCTGCTCAGCCAGTTCAAGCATCCAGTTGTCCACTTGCTCGGCATTGAACGGTGACGGGTCGCTGCCGTAGTGGTGGGAATCGCCGATGATCAGTTCACCGTAAGGCGTCGGACTGATCAGCAGGTGGATGCCGTTTTCATGCAGGTGCGGTTCGTCTCGCAAGATGTTTGCCTGCACGGCCGCCGCTTCCGGCAGATCGGCGAAGGCGCCGTAGTGCACGCAACTCAAACCGGTGAGCAACGCGTGTTGCAGATTGAGGTTGATGTGCGGACGGGCCCGGAGCATTTGCAGGCGGCAGATTTGCGGATTGAGTTCGGCGATCGGCTCGGCCAGCAAGGTCTGATAATCGTGGCCGGAGCAGACAATGATCTGCTCGGCGCTGAAGCTGCCGGCGGTACTGTGCAGACGGCCAGGCTCGATGTCGCGCACCAGTGTGGAAAAGTGAAACTCGACGCCGAGTTCGCGGCGCAGGAAATCGATCAGTGCAGGAATTGCTTCGCGCGAATACAGCTGCTGATCGTCCATGCCGTGCAACGCGGCGCGGTGATGGCTGAACTGGCCACCGTACAAATCCCGCAGCGCGGCACCGCGCAGAAGCTCGACGTTGTAGTTGTGTTCCACTGCGCGGCCGTTGCAAAAGGCTTGCAGCAGATGTTCTTCGGCTTCGGTGCGGGCGAACAGGTATGAGCCGTTGCGCTTGAGTTGCAGGCCGGCGAGTTGTGCCCACTGGCCCCAGATCTCACGGCTGGCCTTGGCCAGTTCGAGCATAACGCCCGGAGGTTGGCCGGTGACGAGTGCCTGGCCGAAGTTGCGCACCGAGGCGCCCAAAGGCGTTTCGCTGCGTTCGAAAACGGTGACCTTGAGGCCGCGTCTGGCGGCGGCATAGGCGTGGGACAGGCCGAGGATGCCAGCGCCTACGATCAGCATGTCGTTGTGTTGTGTCATTGGGTTTTGTCCTGAATGACAGACCGCATTCGCGAGCAAGCCCGCTCCCACAGGGGAACGCATTCCAAATGTGGGAGCGGGCTTGCTCGCGAAGAGGCCCTGTCAGCCGATGAAGAGCTTACTTGGCGACCACTTTCTCGGACTTGCCGTCATAGCGCTTGCGCCACTCGGCCAGGATCTCGTCGCGGTTTTTCGAGGCCCAGGCAAAGTCGTTCTTGATCAAGCGCTGCTCATAATCCGCCGGCAATTCGGTCTGCGGCTTGGCAATGCCCGGCTGCGCGAGGACGGCGAAGTTTTCTTTGTAAAGCTCCATCGCCGCCGGGCTGGCAGAGAAGTCAGCGAGTTTTTTCGCGGCGTCTTCATGGGGAGTGCCCTTGATCACAGCCGTCGCTTCAATCTCCCAACCCAGGCCTTCTTTCGGCAGGATGATGTCCAGCGGCGCACCTTGGCGCTTCAGCTGAACGGCCGGGTATTCGAAGGAAATACCAATCGGGAATTCACCCGCCGCTGCCAGTTTGCAAGGCTTGGAACCGGAATGAACGTACTGGCCGATGTTCTGGTGAAGAGCGTCCATGTAAGCCCAGCCCTGCTTCTCGCCGAAGGTTTGCAGCCAGGCGCTGACGTCGAGAAAACCGGTGCCGGACGAGGCTGGGTTGGGCATGACGATCTTGCCTTTGTACTCAGGCTTGGTCAGGTCCTGCCAACTCACCGGTTTGCTCAGGCCCTGCTTCTCGGCTTCGACCGTGTTGAAGCAGATCGTGGCAGCCCAGACGTCCATGCCGACCCAGGCCGGCGGATTGGCGGCATCGCGGTAGTTGCCGCCGATCTTGCCGAGGTCCTTCGGCGCGTAGCTTTGCAGCATGCCTTGCTGGTCGAGGATCGCCAGGCTGGAGGCGGCCAGACCCCACACGGCGTCAGCCTGCGGGCGGGCTTTTTCGGCCAGCAGCTTGGCGGTGATGATCCCTGTGGAATCGCGTACCCACTTGATCTCGACGTCCGGATTGGCCTTTTCGAAGGCATCCTTGTAGGTCTTCAATTGCTCGGCTTCGAGGGCGGTGTACACCGTCAACTCGGTTTTCGCCGCGAAGGCGTTCAGGCTGAAAGCGGTGAGGACAGCAGCGGCCAGGGCCAGGGGCTTGAACATGATCTTTTCCTGTTTTTGAGTTGAGGGGTTGTACGGAATCAATGACCGGGCGCGGTCTGCCGCCAGGCCTGGGAGCGGCGCAGCAAACCGCGCGAGGCCCAGGCCAGCAGCAGGGACACGCCCGCCGAGGTGAAGAGAATCAGGGTCGACATCGCCGCCGCGCCGCCGACGTTGCCAGCGTCGTCCATGTTCAGCACCGCGACCGCCGCGAGAATGGTGTCGGGGCTGTAGAGGAAGATCGCCGCCGAGACGGTGGTCATGGCCGAGACGAACAGGTAGCGCACGATATCCAGCAGCGCCGGCAGGCAGATCGGCACGGTGACGCGCAGGTAATGCCGATACAGCGGCGCCTTGAGCGACAGCGCGGCAGCTTCGAACTCGGCATCGAGTTGGCGCAGCGCGGTGGTGGCCGTCATTTGCGCGGTGGTCAAATAATGCGCAATGGTGCAGACCACCAGCAGGGTCATGGTCCCGTAGAGCACATGCAGCGGGTTGCCGTTGAGGTTGAAGAAAAAGACGTAACCCAGGCCCAGCACGAGGCCGGGCACCGCCATCGGTACGAAGCTGAGCATGCGCAGCGTCAGATTCAGCCCGCGCTGGCCACGGGTTTTCTCCATCAGGTAGGCGCCGGTGAAGATCAGCACGCTGCCGATCAACGCCGTGCAAATGGCCATCTTCACGCTGTTGCCGTAGGCCAGCCAACCGCCGCCCGCCGTGTCGTTGAACTGGTAATGGTTGAGCGACAGCGACAGGTTGTACGGCCAGAATTTCACCAACGACGAAAACACCGCCATGCCGAACACCAGCAGCAACACCGCGCAGATCAGCAGCACGATGGCCAGGTAGCAACCGTCGCGCAGCTTTGACGGTGCCGGTTGGAAGACTTGCGCGCGGCCGCTCATGGCGTTGCCGTGACGCCGGCGCAACCAGGCGTCGACACCGAAACTGAACAGTGCCGGCAACAACAAGACCATGCCGATCAACGCGCCGCGCCCAAACTGTTGCTGGCCGACCACGGCTTTGTAGGCTTCCAGCGCCAGGACTTGGTAATCACCACCGACCACCACGGGCACGCCAAAGTCGGTGATGGTTAGGGTGAACACCAGACAGAATGCGGCGAACACTGCCTGACGGGTGGCCGGCCAAGTGATGCTGCGAAAGGCTTTAGCCGGGCTGGCGCCCATGCTTGAGGCGGCATCGAACAGCCGCGCATCCGCCAGGGACAACGCTGACAGCAAAATCATCAAGGCGTGTGGGAAGGTGTAGATGACCTCGCCCAGAACGATGCCCCAAAAGCCGTAGATGTTGTCCGAGAGCAAACCGCGCAGCATGCCTTGATTGCCGAACAGATAAACCAGCGCAATGCCCGGCAACATCGACGGCGCCATCAACGGCAATAACGACATGCCCCGCCAGATGCCTTTGCCGGGAATCAATGTGCGTTGCAGCGCGTAGGCAAACAGGTACGCCAGCGGTACGACGATGGCCGCGACACTGAGGGAAACTTTCAGGCTGTTGCCGAGCAACCAGTGGAAGTTCGCACTGGTCACCAGCTCACGGGCGGCGACCAGGCCTCCGCCCTGTCCGGCTTCGGAACTGAAGCCGCGCCAGAAGATCGCCAGCAACGGCATCAACACTGCGATGCCCAGCAGCACCAGCAACAGCACCTTGCCGCCGACCACGAACAGCCGGTCGCCAATCTCGGCACGGGAAGTCTGCCGAACCTGCTTGTGCGGTATCGGCAGCGCGACGTTCGCGCTCATCAGGCAAATACCTGCAGGCTGCGTGGCGGCAAGGCGACCATGATCTGCTGCGCGCCGAGACGTGGCATGTCTTGCGGTGCCAATTCCGCCAGCAGTGCATGACCTGGCAATTGATCGAGCTCGAAGCTCATGCGGCAGCGGTTGCCGAGGAAGGTGATTTCGCGAACCTTGGCCGGGAACAGGTTTTCTTCATGCACCGGCGGGTTGACGTTGATGGCTTCCGGACGGCAGAACAAACGGCCCGACGCGGTTTTGGCGCTGCCTTCGGCCAGGCGCATGTTCATCCCGCCGACCTGGGCATGGCTGTCGCTGCTGCGCTGGAATGGCAGCCAGTTGCCCTGACCGACGAACTCAGCCACAAACGGTGTGGCCGGGCGATCGTAGATTTCCTGTGGCGTGGCGTATTGCTCGACCTTGCCGTTGTTCATCACGGCAATGCGGTCGGCCATCAGCATGGCCTCGTCCTGATTGTGCGTGACCATCAGGGTGGTGACGCCGAGGTTGCGTTGCAGTTGGCGCAGTTCGGTGCACAGGTGCTCGCGGACCCGGGCGTCGAGGGCGGACATCGGTTCGTCCAGCAACAACAAGGACGGTGCTGGTGCCAAGGCGCGAGCCAGTGCAACTCGCTGCTGTTGGCCGCCGGACAATTGGCCCGGGTATTTTTTCTCACTGCCGATCAGGCCGACCAGTTCCAGCATTTGACCGACACGCTGACGCACTTCATCGCGACCACTGCCGGCAAGGCCGTAGGCAATGTTCGCTTCGACGGTGAGATTGGGGAACAGCGCGTAGGACTGGAACAGAATGCCGTAGTCCCGGGCTTGCGGCGCCAGGTGGGAAACGTCGCGATCACCAAGGTACAACTCGCCACTGTCCTGTTTTTCCAGACCGGCGATGCACCGCAGCAACGTGGTTTTGCCACAGCCCGACGGGCCGAGCAGGCACACCAGTTCACCGGCTGCCACGTCGAGGGAAACGTTATCCAGCGCGGTGAAGGCGCCAAAGCGTTTCTGCACGCCACGCACCTTCATCGGTGCGCCGGGGTTGGTCAAGGCAGTTGCGATCGAATGGTTCATGGACAGGCCTCATCAAGCAGATGAAGGCCATCCTAGGGATGTAATGCGTCCGTCATGTGGCAGTAAGGCAAAAACGGCTGATAGTGGTATTCAAGGATTTGGGTTCAGGTCAGGTGGCGCCTGAACTGACGCCATCGCGAGCAAGCTCGCTCCCACAGGGGAACGCATTTCAAAATGTGGGAGCGAGCTTGCTCGCGATGAGGCCAGACAAGGCAACCGAGATATCAGGCAGGCGCCATTTCCTGCGCCAGGCCGAGAAACGCCGCCGGCAACCGCGCGCTTTTTCGTTCCTTGAGGCAATACAGATACTCGGGAATCTGCGGCGCATTCTCGAGGGTCAGCACGCGAAGTTGTGGGTCGTGTGGCACTTCCTGCCGGGCAATGATGCTGATGCCGATGTTGCGCAGCACCGCTTCACGAATCGATTCACGGCTGCCAATCTCCAGCAGCGGCCCGAAACTCACACCTGCATTGGCCAGCAATTCCTCGGTCAGGCGCCGGGTGGTGGAGCCCGGTTCCCTCATCAACAACGTGTGCCCGGCCAACGCACTGAGCGGCACATGCTCATGCACCGCCAGCGGATGATTGCGGTGCACCGCCAGCACCAGCGGATCACTGCCGAGCACCCGGCGAATCAAGCGCGCATCGTCCAGCAACTGTGACGACGCCGCGACGTCCACCCGGTATTCCTCCAGCGCTTCGAGCACTTGCTGGGAGTTGCCGATTTCCACCGACACTTCCACGTGCGGCAAACGCTCGCGGAAGGTTTTCAACAGATCGAGGATGTAATACGGCGCGGTGGCAGCGATGCGCAGCGTGCCCTGGACCTGGCCGCTGTTGCGCAGGAAAAACTCGATGTCGGCTTCCTGTTGCAACAGCGCCTTGACCATCGGCAGCAGGCGCGCGCCTTCATCGCTGACGCTGAGGCGGCGTCCGCCCCGGTAGAACAGCTCAACCGAGTACTGACTTTCCAGGTTACGGATCTGCGTTGTCACGGTGGGTTGGCTCAGACCAAGCTTTTTCGCCGCCAAAGTGATGCTGCCCAGACGGGCCACCATATAAAACGCCTTCAGCTCGGCACTCAGCACACCCGTCCCCCATCGTTTATTTGCGCAACAGGCGCAAACCGTTGAACACCACCAACAGGCTCACGCCCATGTCGGCGAACACCGCCATCCACATGGTGGCGATCCCGGCGAAGGTTACCCCAAGAAAGATCACCTTGATGATCAACGCGAGGGCAATGTTCTGTTTGAGGATGCTCGAGGTTTGCCGCGACAGTCGGATGAAAGTCGGAATCTTGCGCAGATCATCGTCCATCAGGGCGACATCAGCAGTCTCGATGGCGGTATCGGTACCCGCGGCAGCCATGGCGAAACCGATCTCGGCCCGCGCCAACGCCGGCGCATCGTTGATGCCATCGCCGACCATGCCGACATGGTGACCTCGTGCATAAAGCGCTTCGATGGCTTGCAGTTTTTCAGCCGGCAGCAGATCGCCTCTGGCCACATCGATGCCCACTTGCTCGGCAATCGCCTGCGCAGTGTGGACGTTGTCGCCGGTCAGCATCAGGGTTTTGATGCCCAGGTCGTGCAATTGCCGGATCGCCTCGCGGCTGGACTCCTTCACGGTGTCGGCCACGGCGAACAGCGCCAGCGGGCCAGACTTGTCGAGCAACAACACCACGGACTTGCCCTGTTTCTCCAGCGCAAACAGCTTTTCTTCCAGCGCAGGCGAACACAGGTTCAACTCTTCTACCAAGCGGTGGTTACCGAGGTGGTAGACCTGACCGTTGATCTCGCCCCGTACACCCCGCCCGGCCAGCGCCTCGAAGTTATCCACAACGAGCGGCATGGATTGTTTATCCACAGCCGCGTTGGCGATGGCCAGCGACACCGGGTGATCCGAGCGACCGGCTAACGCTGCGGCAATCGCCGGGGCGGTTTCCTCGGCGGTCGGATCGAGTGACAGATAATCGGTCTGCACCGGTTTGCCATGTGTGATCGTGCCGGTCTTGTCCAAAGCCAGGTAATCGAGCTTGTATCCGCCCTCCAGATAGACACCGCCCTTGACCAGAATGCCTTTGCGCGCCGCCGCGGCGAGGCCGCTGACAATGGTTACCGGCGTGGAAATCACCAGTGCACAAGGGCAGGCGACTACCAGCAAGACCAGCGCCCGGTAGATCCAGTCGAACCAGACGGCGCCCATGAACAACGGCGGGATGACCGCGACAGCCAAGGCCAGGAGGAACACCGACGGGGTGTAGATTTTCGAGAACTGATCGACGAAGCGCTGGGTCGGCGCCCGTGCGCCTTGGGCCTGCTCCACCGCGTGGATGATCCGCGCCAGGGTCGAGTTATTGGCCGCAGCGGTCACGGTGTATTCCAATGAGCCCGACTGGTTGATGGTGCCCGCGAAGACTTTGTCACCGACGGTTTTCTCCACCGGCAGGCTTTCGCCGGTGATCGGCGCCTGATCGATGGTTGAACTGCCCGACACCACTTCGCCGTCCAGGCCGACCCGCTCGCCGGGACGCACTCGCACCCGCGCGCCCAGTTCGATGGTTTTGACGTCTTGTTCGACCCAATTCCCGTCGGCCTGCAGCACCGTGGCCTGCTCCGGCGCCATTTGCATCAGGCCGCCAATGGCGTTGCGGGCCCGGTCCAGCGACTTGGCTTCGATCAACTCGGCAACCGTGAACAGGAACATCACCATCGCCGCTTCCGGCCATTGGCCGATCAGGATCGCACCCGTCACCGCGATGCTCATCAGTGCGTTGATGTTCAGGTTGAGGTTCTTGAGCGCGATCCAACCCTTTTTGTAAGTGGTCAGGCCGCCGCTGAGGATCGAGACCAGCGCGATGATTGCCACGACCCAGGTCGGCGCCGCATTGGTGAAGTGGATCACTTCAGCGGCAAGCGCAGCGACACCGGACAGCGCCAGGGGCCACCAGTGTTTTTTCTCGGGAACGGGGGCCGGCGTATCGGTGCCTTGATCCATCGGCTCGGCGACCATGCCCAGCGACTTGATCGCCTCGATGATCGGCGCCGTGTTCGGAAGGTCGTGGGTGACGCCCAATACGCGGTTGATCAGGTTGAATTCCAGCTGCTGCACACCGGAGAGCTTGCCCAGTTTGTTCTGGATCAGCGTCTGCTCGGTCGGGCAGTCCATCGCGTCGATGCGAAAACTGCTCAGCCGCGCGCCAGCGGTCTGAGTTTCGCTCAGCAACACCCGCGACGGTGCTGCGACTTTGGCCGAACAGCAGGAATCCCCGTGGCCGCCGTGCTCGTGCTTCTGCACAGGCTGCAGCTTGTGGCTGTGATCGTGATCGTGATCGTGATCGTGATCGTGATCAGCCTCGGGTTTGTGGGTGTGAAGGGAATCGCTCATTGGTCGCGTCCATAAAGGTGCCTGTTGCCAAGTAAAGACCCTGTAGCCACTATAGGGTCAAGCAACCATTTGGAGATTGTCGCAATGAAGATCGGAGAACTGGCCAAACTGACCGATTGCGCTGTCGAAACCATCCGCTATTACGAGCGCGAAAACCTGCTGCCGGAGCCCGCCCGCAGCGATGGCAACTACCGCGTCTACACCCAGGCCCACGCCGAACGCCTGACCTTTATCCGCAATTGCCGCACCCTCGACATGACGCTCGAGGAAATCCGCAGCCTGCTGGCCCTGCGCGACAGCCCGCAGGATCAGTGCGAAAACGTCAATGCGTTGATCGACGAACACATTCATCACGTCAAGTTGCGGATCGACGGGCTGCTGGCATTGCAGACGCAATTGCTCGACCTGCGCCAACGCTGTGGCGAAGGGCCGGATATTGATCAGTGCGGGATTTTGCAGCGGCTGGAGGTGAGTGGCGGGGTTGTGTCGACGGAGGTTGAGCATTCCCATGTGGGCCGCAGCCACGGCCACTAAAACACCGCATGATCGTTCCCGCGCTCTGCGTGGGAATGAATCCCGTGACGCTCTGCGTCACAGTGGACGCGGAGCGTCCATGGCGGCATTCCCACGCGGAGCGTGGGAACGATCATCCTATCAGGGCTTCAGACCGCCATCGGCGCGGTCATTGGGGCGTGGTGCTGATAACCCTCAAGCGAGAAATCCCCCGGTTCGATCAACTCCAGCCACTCCGGCTGATAAACACCGGTCTTGGCGAATTCCGGCACACGATCACTGATCACCAGTTTCGGCATCGGGAACGGCTCGCGCTTGAGCTGTTCATTGAGCATGTCCAGGTGGTTTTCGTAGACGTGGGCATCACCGATGAAATAGGTGAACCAGCGCGGCGTGTAACCGGTCAGGCGACCGATCAGGCTCAGCAGCGCAGCGCCTTCGGTGAGGTTGAACGGCGTGCCCAGGCCCAGGTCGTTGGAGCGGATGTAGAGCGTCAGAGAAATCTCTTTGGTCTCTACATTCGGGTGGAACTGGTAGAGCAAGTGGCACGGCGGCAAGGCCATTTCGTCGAGCTGCGCAACGTTCCAGCCGTGGAACAGGATACGGCGGCTGCCCGGGTCCTTGATGATGGTGTCGACGCACTGGCGGATCTGGTCGATGGCCTTGTACAGCACCACATAGGCCTGACCGTTTTCTTCGCCTTCAGCGATCTGCCGATAACCCTGGCTCAGCGTCTGCTCGATGGCGGCTTTATTGCTGACCGGAATCTGTTTGTACGCCGGCCATTTGCGCCATTGCACGCCGTAGATCTCGCCGAGGTCATCCTCGCCCTGACGGAACGGGTTGGCCAGCCACTGGGCGTTTTCGTTGGCGTTCTGATCCCAGACCTTGCAGCCCAGCGCACGGAATTCTGCGGCGTTGTTCACCCCACGCAGGAAACCGCACATCTCGCCGATGGCCGACTTGAAGGCCATCTTGCGGGTGGTGATCGCCGGAAAACCTTCCTTCAGGTCATAGCGCAGCATCGCGCCGGGGAAGCTGATGGTGTTTACGCCAGTGCGGTTGGCCTGCTTGGTGCCGTTCTTGATGACGTGGGCGACCAGTTCGAGATATTGCTTCATGAGTTACCTGTGTCCTTGAACCCGGGGCCAACGCCCCGGGATCGAATTTATACTGCCGCCGCTGGGGCCGCCGGGGCGCGGTGATAGGCCAGCCAGATCAGGAACAGCCCGGCGACGATCATCGGAACGCACAGCACCTGGCCCATGGTCAGCCAGTTCCAGGCCAGATAGCCCAGTTGCGCATCCGGCACGCGGACGAATTCGACGATGAAACGGAAGATGCCGTAAAACAGCGCGAACATCCCGGACACGGCCATGGTTGGCCGCGGCTTGCGCGAGAACAGCCAGAGAATCAGGAACAGCGCCACACCTTCCAGTGCGAATTGATACAGCTGCGACGGGTGACGCGGCAACTGCGCCGGATCGCTGAACGGCGGGAAGATCATCGCCCACGGCACGTCGGTCGGCTTGCCCCACAACTCTGCATTGATGAAGTTGCCGATACGCCCGGCGCCCAGGCCAATCGGCACCATCGGCGCGACAAAATCCATCAGCTGGAAGAACGACTTGCCGTTCTTTCTCCCGAACCACAACGCTGCCAGCATCACGCCGATAAAACCGCCGTGGAACGACATGCCGCCCTTCCACACTTCAAAAATCAGCGTCGGGTTGGCGAGATAAGCGTGCAGATCGTAGAACAGCACATAACCGAGACGGCCGCCGACAATGACGCCCATCGACATCCAGAAGACCATGTCGGAAAGCTTTTCCTTGGTCCAGGTCGGGTCGAAGCGGTTGAGCCGGCGTGACGCCAGCAACCACGCACCGCCAATGCCGATCAGGTACATCAAACCGTACCAGTGGATTTTCAGCGGACCGATGGCCAGGGCCACCGGGTCGATCTGCGGGTAAGGCAGCATTGCGACTCCTTGTTAGAGTTGAAACCTTCAAAATTCCCGGGCGACGCTGTCACGCCAGGATTAAGCCAGGATTGCGGTAAGGGTCAGAGCAGAAAATTCAGGCCCACGCAGAACAGCAAAGCGGCGAACAGTCTTTTCAGCAACTTCGGCGACAGCCTGTGGGCCAGTCGCGCGCCAATGCGGGCAAAGAACATGCTGGTCAGGGCAATCCCCAACAACGCCGGCAAATAAATGAAACCGAGACTATGGGCCGGCAGCAATGGATCGTGCCACCCCAGAATCATGAAACTTAACGCACTGGCCAAGGCAATCGGCAGCCCGCAGGCCGATGATGTCGCCACGGCCTGCTGCATCGGCACGCTGCGCCAGGTCAGGAACGGCACGGTCAGCGAGCCGCCGCCAATGCCGAAAATCGCCGAAGCCCAGCCAATCACACTGCCGGCCACGGTCAGACCCACTTTACCCGGCACCGTTCGGCTGGCCTTGGGTTTGACATCCAGCGCCAGTTGCGCGGCGATGACCAGGGCGAACACGCCGATGATCTTTTGCAGGTTCGGGCCGGAGATAGCCTCCGCCGTCAACGCGCCGAAACCGGCACCGATCAGAATACCGACGGTCAGCCAGACAAATATCGGCCAACGCACAGCGCCGCGACGATGGTGTTCGCGCACCGCGTTGACCGACGTAAAGATAATCGTGGCCAGGGAGGTACCGACCGCCAGGTGGGTCAGGATCGATGGATCGAAGCCTTGCAAGGTAAAACTGAACACCAGCACCGGGACGATAATGATCCCGCCGCCAACCCCGAACAGCCCGGCCAGCACGCCTGCGCAGGCGCCCAGCGCCAGATAGAGCAGAAATTCCATGACCTTCCCTATGTGCTTCTCAAAAAAAGCTGCGGCATGGTAACGGATGCAGGGGCCAAGGCTCCACTGGATGGCGATGGATAGAAGCAAGATGTCTGCGTAAAGTGAGCAAAAAACACACAAGGACCACCTTATGTGCCTGATTGTTTTCGCCTGGCGGCCGGGTCACGCCCAACCGCTGATCGTCGCGGCCAACCGCGACGAATTCTATGCCCGGCCCAGCCAGCCGCTGGCGCAATGGCCGCACGCCCCCCACGTCTATGCCGGGCGCGACCTGGAAGCTGGCGGTACTTGGCTCGGTATCGGCGCCAATGGACGCTTCGCGGCGCTGACCAATATTCGCGATCCGCATCAACCGCCCTCGCGCAAATCACGGGGTGAGCTGGTGGCGGGTTTTCTGTTGGGCGAGATGTCGATTGACGACTACTTAGACGATGTTGTCAGACGTTCGCTCGAATACGCCGGGTTTAACCTGCTGATCGGCAACGCCAATGAGTTGTGGCACTTCAATGCCCGGGAGCCTGAGGCGGTGATGCTGCCACCGGGTGTCTATGGGTTGTCGAACGCCGGGCTGGATACGCCGTGGCCAAAACTGCTCAAGACGCGAGCGGCACTGGAGACCGTGCTGGAAGATCCACAGCCCCAGGCTTTGCTGGCCTTGCTGAATGATCCGCAGACAGCGCCCTTTGTCGAGCTGCCAGACACCGGAGTGGGTTTGGCGACTGAGACATTGTTGTCGAGCGTGTTTATTGCCAGTCCGACTTATGGGACGCGAGCAAGTACGGCGTTGATTGTTCACGCGGACGGGACGCGGCATATGGTCGAAAGAAGTTTCGGGCCGTATGGCGGGCACTTGGGGGAAGTGGAGATCAGGGTTTAGATCGTTGTTGACTGGACTGGCCCCATCGCGAGCAAGCTCGCTCCCACATTGGTCTCTGGTGTTCACAAATAATGTGTTCACTGAAGATCGAATGTGGGAGCGAGCTTGCTCGCGATGGGGCCATCAGCCATTTAAAGGGTTTTGACCGACGCCGGATTGATCATCCGCGCCAACCCGAGGTTCTTCAGCGCCAGTTGCAGCGAGCTGTGGATAACTTGCGGGTTGTCGATGGTCATCAGCTCGGCGAGCAATTCCTTGGCCTTGCTCAGGTTGATCTGACGCAGCATCCACTTCACTTTCGGCAAGTTGGTGGCGTTCATCGACAGGCTGTCGAAACCCATCGCCATCAACAGCACGGCAGCCGCCGGGTCACCGGCCATCTCACCGCAGATACTCACCGGCTTGCCTTCGGCGTGGGCATCGCGCACCACGTTCTGCAAGGCTTGAAGCACTGCCGGGTGCAGGTAATCGTAGAGGTCGGCCACTCGCGGGTTGTTGCGATCCACGGCCAGCAGATACTGGGTAAGGTCGTTGGAACCCACGGACAGGAAGTCCACTTGCCGCGCCAGTTCCTTGGTCTGGTACACCGCCGCCGGAATCTCGATCATTACCCCAATCGGCGGCATCGGCACGTCAGTGCCTTCGTCGCGGACTTCGCCCCAGGCCCGGTGAATCAGGTGCAGGGCTTCTTCGAGTTCGTGAGTACCGGAGATCATCGGCAGCAGAATCCGCAGGTTGTTCAGGCCTTCGCTGGCCTTGAGCATGGCGCGGGTCTGGACCAGGAAGATTTCCGGGTGGTCGAGGGTGACGCGAATGCCGCGCCAGCCGAGGAACGGGTTGTCTTCCTTGATCGGGAAATACGACAGCGCCTTGTCACCGCCGATGTCCAGGCTGCGCATGGTTACCGGTTGCGGGTGGAACGCGGCGAGTTGCTCGCGGTAGATCGCCAACTGCTCCTTTTCGCTGGGGAACCTCTGGTTGATCATGAACGGCACTTCGGTGCGGTACAGACCGACGCCTTCAGCGCCGCGTTTCTGCGCCCGCGCCACGTCCGCCAGCAGGCCGGTGTTGACCCACAGCGGCATGCGGTGGCCATCGAGGGTCACGCACGGCAGGTCGCGCAGGGTGTCGAGACCGAGCGCCAGTTGTTTCTCTTCTTCCACCACCTCGGCGAATTGCTTGCGCAACACTTCGCTGGGGTTGGTATAGACCTCGCCGCGGGTGCCATCGACGATCAATTCGATGCCGTCGACCTTGGCGTACGGCAGGTCGACCAGACCCATCACCGTCGGGATGCCCATCGCCCGGGCGAGTATCGCGACGTGGGAGTTACCCGAGCCGAGGACCGAGACCAGACCGACCAGCGTGCCTTCCGGCACCTCGCCGAGCATTGCCGGCGTCAGCTCTTCGCTGACCAGAATGGTTTTTTCCGGGTAAACCAGATTCTGCTGACGCTCTTCCTGCAGATACGCCAGCAAACGCCGGCCAAGGTCCTTGACGTCCGAGGCGCGCTCACGCAGGTAGGCGTCGTCCATCAATTCGAAACGGTTGACGTGCTCAGTGACCACTTGGCGCAACGCACCCTGGGCCCACTGGCCAGTCCTGATCACGGTCGTGACTTCGTTGCCCAGTGCGGCATCGTCGAGCATCATCAAATAGACGTCGAACAAGGCCCGCTCTTCGGGACGCAGCTGCGAGGCCAATTTGGCCGACAACGCTCGCATGTCGGCGCGCACGCCTTCGATGGCGGTCTTGAACAACGCCAGTTCGGCGTCGATGTCGGAAATGGTCTTGTCCGGCACCACGTCCAGATCGGCCGGCGGCAGCATGACCACCGCGGTACCGACCGCCGCACCCGGCGAACCCGGTACGCCGATGAACTTGGCTTCCTGGATGCCTTTGCCCTGGCGGCCCAGGCCACGGATCGAACCGGTGGCCTCGGCGTGGGCGATAACGCCGGCGAGCTGCGCGCTCATGGTCACGAGGAAGGCTTCTTCACCTTCATCGAACTGGCGGCGTTCCTTTTGCTGAATGACCAACACGCCGACGACGCGGCGGTGGTGAATGATCGGCGCCCCGAGGAAAGAGGCATAGCGCTCTTCACCCGTCTCGGCGAAGTAACGGTAGCGCGGGTGATCCGCGGCATTTTCGAGGTTCAGGGGTTCTTCACGCGTGCCGACCAGGCCGACCAGACCTTCGTTGGGTGCCATGCTGACTTTGCCGATCGAGCGCTTGTTCAAGCCCTCGGTTGCCATCAGCACGAAGCGGTTGGTCTCAGGGTCAAGCAGGTAGACCGAGCAGACCTGGCTGCCCATGGCCTCTTTGACGCGCAATACAATAATGCCCAACGCCGCCTTGAGATCCTTGGCGGAGTTAACTTCCTGGACGATCTTGCGCAGCGTATTGAGCATGGCTCGGGGTCGAACTCCGTCGTCAGTCGCGCGTTAAAAGGCGCGGGGCAAGCTCTTTGAGAGCGCGTCGATACACCTCGCGCTTGAATGTCACCACCTGGCCCAACGGATACCAATAGCTGACCCAGCGCCAGCCATCGAATTCCGGTTTACCGGTCAAATCCATCCGCACCCGCTGCTCGTTGGAGATCAGGCGCAGGAGAAACCATTTCTGTTTCTGGCCGATGCACAGCGGTTGGCTGTGCGTCCTGACCAGACGTTGCGGCAAACGATAGCGCAACCAGCCCCGGGTGCAGGCGAGAATTTCAACATCTTCGCGCTCAAGCCCCACTTCTTCGTTCAACTCGCGGTACAAGGCGTCTTCCGGCGTCTCCTGAGGGTTGATACCACCCTGTGGAAACTGCCAGGCATCTTGATTGATACGGCGAGCCCATAGCACCTGTCCGGCATCATTCGTGAGAATGATCCCGACATTGGGGCGGAAACCATCGGGGTCGATCACGGCAACAACCTCGCAAACGCATGTCGCCGCATTGTTCCACAAAGGTTGTGAAGGCAGCAACGAGCCGACCGAGCTTATGTGCACTCTTGTGAAAAGTCCGTATTCTGGGCACCTTTCTACAGACTTTTCAGCGAGTAACTGCAATGCGCCTGGCTTTATTCGACTTGGACAACACCCTCCTGGGCGGCGACAGCGACCACGCCTGGGGCGATTACCTGTGCGAGCGCGGCTTTCTAGACGCCGTGGCCTACAAGGCTCGCAATGACGAGTTCTACCAGGATTACCTGGCCGGCAAGCTGGACAACGACGCTTACCTGAACTTCTGCCTGGAGGTCCTCGGCCGCACCGAGATGGCCACCCTGGACCAATGGCACCTGGATTACATGCGCGACTGCATCGAACCGATCGTGCTGCCCAAGGCTATCGAACTGCTGGATAAACACCGTGAAGCCGGCGACAAACTGGTGATCATCACGGCCACCAACCGTTTTGTGACCGGGCCGATTGCCCAGCGACTGGGGGTCGAAACCTTGATCGCCACGGAATGCGAAATGATCGACGGCCGTTATACCGGGCGCAGCACCGACGTTCCGTGCTTTCGCGAAGGCAAGGTGACGCGACTCAATCGCTGGCTGGAAGAGACCGGGCATTCGCTGGAAGACAGTTACTTCTACAGCGACTCGATGAATGATTTGTCACTTCTGGAGGAAGTGGCGAATCCGGTTGCAGTCGATCCTGATCCGAATCTGCGTGCCGAAGCCGAGAAACGTGGCTGGCCGGTGATTACTCTGCGCGACTGAAACTGCTATCGCGAGCAGGCTCACTCCTACAGGGGAACGCATTCCAATGTGGGAGCGAGCCTGCTCGCGATTGGGTCGATGCGGTCCCAAGCTTTAAACAGGCTTGGCACCCATCAACCCGGCAATAGCGATAAAGCAGACAAAGCTGAGCAGCGCGAGGGCGAAAGTGAACTTGCCATTACCGCCCTGCGCCTTGCGCAGCTTGTTAAGCCGCACCAGCATCCAGAACCATGCCAACGCCGCCACGGTGTAGAGCACGCTGGACGCCAGCAACCAGGTCTGCCCCAACGGCCAGCCCACCAGATGCACCATCCACCATCCCGTGACCGGCATACTCAGCAATGCCAGCCCCATCAGCAGCCAGATAAGCCCTCGCGGCCGCTGCAATGTGCGCGCGGGCGCCGTCGGATCGCCATTACGCCGCGTGCGCCAGACCCAGATCCCCATGCCCAACGCACACAGCAGCAACACGACCGTCGAGACGACGTGAGCCACTTTCAGGGCGGTTAACGTTTCCATTGTTCGATTTCCTTATGGGCTGCCCATCAGCGTAGCCGCTCAGCCGAGAAACAGCTGATAGGCCGGGTTGTCGCTTTCGTCCCAGTACGGGTAGCCGATTTCCTCAAGCGCTGCCGGCACCAGGTGACGCTCATCGTGCGGCACTTGCAGACCCGCGACCACACGGCCATCCGCCGCGCCGTGGTTGCGGTAGTGAAACATCGAAATGTTCCAGCGTCCGCCCAGTTTGTTGAGGAAGTTGAACAGCGCGCCCGGACGCTCCGGGAATTCGAAGCGCAGAATCACTTCATCGACCACATGGGCCGCACGACCGCCCACCATATGGCGAATGTGCAGTTTGGCCAGTTCGTTGTCAGTCAGATCCAGTACCGGGAAACCCTGCTCGCCGAGGCTGGCGAT
The DNA here is from genome assembly GCF_024809425.1 of Pseudomonas sp. JAI111. NCBI lineage: Bacteria > Pseudomonadati > Pseudomonadota > Gammaproteobacteria > Pseudomonadales > Pseudomonadaceae > Pseudomonas > Pseudomonas sp. JAI111. Next base: position 311,852 of record NZ_JANUCB010000003.1, read on the forward strand.
TAGCGCACTGCGCGGGTCGGTTTCCGGGTGCGTCTGCACGCCAACAAAGATGTGCGCTTCGCTGCCGGTGTTGTAGCGGTAGTTGAATTCGGTGATCTGGCGCTTGCCGATGGCTTCGCAGAACGCCTTGAAGCTGCCCGGCTTCTCGGGGATGGTCACGGCGATGATGGCTTCTCGCCCCTCGCCCAGCTCCGCGCGCTCGGCGACATGGCGCAAGCGGTCGAAGTTGACGTTGGCGCCCGAGTCGATGGCGACGAAGGTCTGCCCGGTGACACCATTGAGCTCGACGTACTTCTTGATCCCCGCCACGCCCAACGCGCCGGCAGGTTCGGTGATCGAGCGGGTATCGTCGTAGATATCCTTGATTGCCGCGCAAATTTCGTCAGTGCTGACGGTGATGACATCGTCGACATAGTCTTTGCAGATTTCGAAGGTGTGCTGACCGATCTGGGCCACTGCAACACCATCGGCGAAGATACCCACGGTCGGCAAAATCACGCGCTCGCCGGCCGCCATGGCGGCTTGCAGGCAGTTGGAGTCGTCCGGCTCGACGCCGATGATCTTGATGTCCGGGCGCAGGTATTTCACATACGCCGCGATGCCGGCGATCAGCCCGCCGCCACCGACCGGAACGAAAATCGCATCGAGACGCCCCGGGTGCTGACGCAGAATTTCCATCGCCACCGTGCCCTGCCCGGCAATGGTGTGCGGATCGTCATACGGGTGGATGTAGACGTAGCCTTTTTCGTCGACCAGTTTCAGCGAGTAAGCCAGGGCTTCGGGGAACGAATCCCCGTGCAGCACCACTTTGCCACCACGGGAGCGCACGCCTTCGACTTTGATTTCCGGGGTGGTCTTGGGCATCACGATGGTGGCTTTGACGCCCAACACTTTCGCCGCCAAGGCCAGGCCTTGCGCGTGATTGCCCGCCGAGGCGGTGACCACGCCGCGTGCGCGCTCTTCATCGCTCAGCTGGGTGAGCTTGTTGTAGGCGCCGCGAATCTTGAACGAGAACACCGGCTGCAAGTCTTCGCGCTTGAGCCAGACACTGTTGCCCAGCCGCTCGGAGAGCTGACGGGCAGTCTGCAATGGGGTTTCTACGGCAACGTCATAAACGCGCGAGGTGAGGATCTTTTTGACGTACTGTTCGAGCATCGGAAAGCATCACTGAGCGGGTTGGGCAGGGCCAACGAGTCTAACCCGCCTTTCGGCCGGGCGACCACACGAATCCAGAGGTTTTAGCCGGGCAAGGGGCTATAATGCCGGCCTTTCCGTTCCCCTTGCCCGCTTCGGAGCCCGCATGACCCAGGATCAACTCAAACAGGCAGTGGCTCAAGCCGCCGTCGACTTCATCCTCCCGAAACTCGACGACAAGAGCATCGTCGGGGTCGGCACCGGCTCCACCGCCAACTGCTTCATCGATGCACTGGCCCAGCACAAGGGCGCGTTCGATGGCGCCGTCGCCAGTTCCGAAGCCACCGCCGCCCGCCTCAAGGGCCACGGCATTCCGGTGTATGAACTGAACACCGTCAGCGACCTGGAGTTCTACGTCGACGGCGCCGACGAAAGTGACGAGCACTTGCACCTGATCAAGGGCGGCGGCGCAGCCCTGACCCGCGAAAAGATTGTGGCGGCCGTGGCCAAGACCTTCATCTGCATTGCCGACGCCAGCAAACTGGTGCCGGTACTCGGCGCGTTCCCGCTGCCGGTCGAAGTGATCCCGATGGCTCGCAGCCACGTGGCCCGCGAACTGGTGAAGCTCGGCGGCGACCCGGTTTACCGTGAAGGCGTGCTGACCGACAACGGCAACATCATCCTCGACGTCTTCAACATGCAGATCACCAACCCGGTAGAGCTGGAAAAGCAGATCAACGCCATTGTTGGCGTGGTCACCAACGGCTTGTTCGCGGCACGTCCGGCGGATCTGCTGCTGCTGGGCACCAGCGAAGGCGTCAAAACCCTGCGCGCCAAGTAATCCCAACGCAAAAAAAACTTGTGGGAGCGGGCTTGCTCGCGAATGCGGTGGGTCAGTCGACATCTTTATTGACTGACACACCGCATTCGCGAGCAAGCCCGCTCCCACAGTGGTTTTGTGGTGCAGGTCAGGGCTGTGCTGGTTTTTTGAAGACGTAAAACAGGTTTGGCTCGCTCACCAGGTACAGGTTGCCGTCGTCGTCCATCGCGATGCCTTCCGCTTGTGGCACTGACTTTTGCAGCCCCTGACGCCCCTTGCTCAGGGACAGGGTACTGAGCGGTCGCCCATCGACATCCAGCTCCAGAATCAATCGAGACTCGTCGGACAGCGCCAGCAAATGGCCGCTGCGCTCGTCGTATTGCAGACTGGAAAGATCTCGCACGAACATTCCGGCATCACGCTTGGGGTTGTTGACCACGTGCACAGCGTAGGATTTCTCCGGATTGTAATGCGGGAAGCCCTGCACCTCGTAGATCAGCATCGGGTCGCGCTCCTTGGCCACAAACAGGCGCTTGCCCACCGAATCGTAAGCCAGGCCTTCGAAGCCCTTGTTGCTGCCCATATGCACGCCGAGGGTCATCTGCTCGGCATCCGCGGCATCGAGGAACGCCGTGTCTTTCTCAAGGTGAATCTTGATCAGCCGTTGCTGGCTCTCGTCGGTGATCACGTAGGTGTCGGCGCTGATGAACTCCACCGCCTCCGGGTCGCCAAAACCAATCAACGCAACGCGCCGCAGGATTTTGCCTTCAAGGGACAGCTCGACCAGCTCTGAATTTTTGTTGGTAACCGTGAACAGGCTTTTGCGCACCGGATCAAACGTCAGCGCGGAGACATTATCGTCCAGCCCGTCGATCACCCGTGCATCGATGTCCACTCGGAATTGATCCAGACCAATGGATTCGCTGCTTTGCGGCTGCCAAAGCGCATTCAGGTTGAACCACGCACGCTCGAACAGACGCATGTATTGGCCGACTGCAATCAGAGCAATCAGCGCAATCACTGACAGGATCAAAATGAGGAATTTGGGACGCGCAAGTCGACGCATTCAGGCGAGCTCGAAAACAAAACGGGCGGATGAAATATCACGCCCGTATGAACTCAAGCTTAATGGCCAGTGGCTTGCGACCACAACAGCGGGTTTGTGGCGATTACTTCTTCTTTTCGAAGCGGTAGAACAGGTTCGGCTCACTCACCATGTACAGGTTACCCGCCTCGTCCATGGTCACGCCTTCGGCACGTGGAATAGTGTTCTTCAGGCCGTTGAAGCCACCCAGCAGGGCGATGAAACTGACTTGTTCGCCCTTTTTATCCAGTTCCATCAACAAGTGAGAGTCGGCGGACAGCACCAGCATGTGACCGGTGCGCGGGTCGATGGCCAGGGCCGACAGGTTGCGCATGTCCAGCGCATGGCTGGCCAGCTTCAGCTTGTCACCGGTAAGGACTCGGCCGTCACCTTTCCAGGCAAACAATGCCGGCGGACGCTCTTCGCCCAGCAGCAGCTGCTGGTTTTGCGAATCCCAGGTGACACCTTCAAAGGCCTTGTTCTGGTCTTTCGAAGGCCCAAGATCGTACTTCGTAAAATTATCGATGTTCAATTCACGGGTGTCGGCATCGACCTTGACGATGGTGATCAAGTGCGAGCGCTCATCGACAATCGCCAGCAGGCCATTGCCCAGCACGGTGACGCCTTCCGGGTTGCTCCAGCCCACCAAGGGCATTTTGCGCAGCACGTCGCCTTGCAAGTTCAGCTCGACGAGGAACGGGTTCTTGCCCATGACCGAAAACAGGGTCTTGGTCTGCGGGTCGTAGGCCAGGTCCGAGGCCTCGTCCTTTTCCATACCCGGCAGCAATTTGCCGTCGATCACCGCTCGGTAATCCGGTAGCCAGACACTGGCCTGACGCTCGGCCGGACTCTTGAATTGCTCTTTCACCCAGAGTACGCCGCGATCATCCCAATGCATTGCAAAGGCGACGCCGTATGCGACGGCCGCCACCAGCAGCCAGATATACCAACGCAAGGCGAACCGTGGGCGACGGGAAGTTTTGAAAGTGGGCAGCGGTTGGGTGGCCATTCGGGGTCCGTTCCAGAAATTCAGGCTAAAGGTAATAGCACAAGTGGGCCGGCTGGGAGGCCCGGATCCGCGGAATTATCCAGAGACGATGTGAAAAAAACGGCAAATGGCGGATGACCCTTCCGCCGCCAGACCTGATACCACAAGAAACCAATGTGGGAGCGAGACCGCTCCCACACGGGGTTTGCGGTGTTTCGGTTAGCGCACGCTGCTGGTGAAGCGGCTGGCGCCCGGCAATTCCAGCACGATGTCATCACCAACATTCAGCGGACCGACGCCCACCGGGGTGCCCGTCAGGATCACATCACCGGCCTGCAGCGAGAAGCAGCCGGCCATGTACTGGATCATCGGCACGATCGGGTTGAGCATGTCTTTGCTGTTGCCATCCTGGCGCACTTCACCATTGATGGTCAGGCGGATGCCGATGTCGGTCAGGTCGGCAAAGGTGCTGCCGGCCACAAACGGCGCAATCACTGCCGCACCGTCGAAGGACTTGGCGATTTCCCATGGCAAGCCTTTGGATTTCAGCTCGGCCTGCTTGTCGCGCAGGGTCAGGTCCAGGGCCGGGGCAAAACCGGAAATCGCATCCAGCACTTCTTCACGGCTTGGTTTGGTCGACAGAGGCTTGCCGATCAACACGGCAATTTCCGCTTCGTAATGCACCGAACCGCGCTCGGTCGGAATGCTGAAACTGCCTTCCAGCGGCACCACGCAACTGCCCGGCTTGATGAACAGCAACGGTTCGGTAGGCACCGGGTTGTCCAGTTCCTTGGCGTGTTCGGCGTAGTTGCGGCCGATACAAACCACTTTCCCCAGCGGGAAATGAATACGCGTGCCGTCGACATACTGGTGCTGATAGCTCATTGACCGACTCCTGGTTCGTAGCGCTTAAGTTCGAAAGTCAAACAGCGAAAATCTTGCCCGGGTTCATGATCCCGTTCGGGTCGAACACTGCCTTGACCGCTTTCATGTACTCGATCTCGACCGGCGAGCGGCTGTAGGTCAGGTAATCACGCTTGGTCATGCCCACGCCGTGTTCGGCGGAAATCGAACCGTTGTACTTCTCGACGGTTTCGAACACCCACTTGTTCACGGTGGCGCACTTGGCGAAGAACTCGTCCTTGCTCAGGTTATCCGGCTTGAGGATGTTCAAGTGCAGGTTGCCGTCGCCGATGTGACCGAACCAGACGATTTCGAAATCCGGATAGTGTTCACCGACGATGGCGTCGATTTCCTTCAGGAACGCCGGGACTTTCGATACGGTGACCGAGATGTCGTTCTTGTACGGCGTCCAGTGCGAAATGGTTTCGGAGATGTATTCGCGCAGCTTCCACAGGTTCTGCAGTTGGGTTTCGCTCTGGCTCATCACGCCGTCCAGCACCCAGCCCTGCTCAACGCAGTGTTCGAAGGTTTCCAGGGCGTGGTTGGCCACTTCTTCGGTGGTCGCTTCGAATTCCAGCAGCGCGTAGAACGGGCAATCGGTTTCGAATGGCGCCGGCACGTCACCGCGCGCCATGACCTTGGCCAGGGCTTTATCGGAGAAGAATTCGAAGGCGGTCAGGTCGAGCTTGCTCTGGAAGGCGTGCAGAACCGGCATGATCGAGTCGAAATCAGTGGTACCAAGCACCATCGCGGTGAGATTTTTCGGGGCACGGTCCAGGCGCATGGTCGCTTCGACCACAAAACCGAGGGTGCCTTCAGCGCCGATGAACAGCTGACGCATGTCGTAGCCGGTGGCGTTCTTGATCAGGTCGCGGTTCAGTTCGAGCAGATCGCCCTTGCCGGTGACGACCTTCATGCCTGCCACCCAGTTGCGGGTCATGCCGTAGCGAATCACCTTGATCCCGCCGGCATTGGTGCCGATATTGCCGCCAATCTGGCTGGAACCCGCCGAAGCGAAGTCCACCGGGTAATACAGGCCTTTCTCTTCGGCGACGTTCTGCAAGTGTTCGGTGACCACGCCTGGCTGGCAGACCGCGGTGCGGTCGGTCATGTTCACTTCGAGAATCTGGTTCATGTAGTCGAAGGACACAACGACTTCGCCATTGGCGGCGACCGCCGCGGCGGAAAGCCCGGTGCGACCACCGGATGGCACCAGCGCCACCTTGTGTTCATTGGCCCAGCGCACAATGGCCTGGACCTGCTCGGTGGTCTTGGGGAACACAATGGCAGTCGGGGCCGGGGCGAAATGCTTGGTCCAATCCTTACCGTAAGCATTCAGGGAGTCGGCATCGGTCAGCACCTTGCCAGGCTCAACCAGGGTCTTCAGCTCTTCAATCAAGGCAGGATTGGTCATCGACAGAACTCTCGAACAATTCATGGTCATCCTGAGAACGCTTCACGTCGCAGGAATGAGTGTTTAGCGGGGTGCATATGCTAGCATACCGACCCCGCAGCATAGTGCCCAACGGCCTTCTGCGGCGACGGCATTCTTGCCGTTCGGGTCAGCGTCTGCTGGCTTCCTGCCATTTTTCTCCGGGATACAGGTTTACGCAGATGAGCAAGACTTCTCTCGATAAGAGCAAGATCAAGTTCCTTCTTCTCGAAGGCGTCCACCAATCGGCTGTCGACGTCCTCAAGGCGGCGGGCTACACCAGCATCGAGTACCTTACAGGTTCTCTGCCGGAAGCCCAGCTCAAGGAAAAGATCGCTGATGCGCACTTCATCGGCATTCGCTCCCGCACTCAACTAACCGAAGAAATCTTCGATCACGCGAAGAAACTGGTCGCTGTCGGCTGTTTCTGCATCGGAACCAACCAGGTCGACCTGAACGCTGCTCGCGAACGCGGTATCGCGGTGTTCAACGCGCCGTACTCCAACACTCGCTCCGTTGCCGAGCTGGTGCTGGCCGAAGCGATCCTGTTGCTGCGCGGCATCCCTGAGAAGAACGCTTCCTGCCACCGTGGCGGCTGGATCAAGAGCGCTGCCAACTCCTTCGAAATCCGCGGCAAGAAGCTGGGCATCGTCGGTTACGGTTCGATCGGTACTCAATTGTCGGTCCTGGCTGAAGGCCTGGGCATGCAGGTGTACTTCTACGACACCGTGACCAAGCTGCCACTGGGTAACGCCACCCAGGTCGGCAACCTGCACGAACTGCTGGGCATGTCCGACATCGTCACCCTGCACGTTCCGGAAACCGCTGCGACCCAGTGGATGATCGGCGAGAAGGAAATCCGCGCCATCAAGAAGGGCGGCATCCTGATCAACGCCGCGCGCGGCACCGTGGTCGAACTGGACGCCCTGGCGGACGCGATCAAGGACAAGCACCTGATCGGCGCGGCCATCGACGTTTTCCCGGTGGAGCCTCGCTCCAACGACGAAGAGTTCGAAAGCCCGCTGCGTGGCCTGGACAACGTGATCCTGACCCCGCACATCGGCGGCTCCACCGCTGAGGCGCAAGCCAACATCGGTCTGGAAGTGGCGGAAAAACTGGTCAAGTACAGCGACAACGGTACGTCGGTATCGTCGGTAAACTTCCCGGAAGTGGCCCTGCCGGCTCACCCTGGCAAGCACCGTCTGTTGCACATCCACGAGAACATCCCGGGTGTGATGAGCGAGATCAACAAGGTCTTCGCCGAAAACGGCATCAACATCTCCGGTCAGTTCCTGCAGACCAACGAGAAAGTCGGCTACGTGGTGATCGACGTCGACGCCGAGTACTCGGAAATGGCGCAAGAGAAGCTGCAGCACATCAACGGCACCATCCGTTGCCGCGTGTTGTTCTGACAGTGACTTGAGCGAAAAAAAAGGAGCCCTTCGGGGCTCCTTTTTTCATGGGCGCTACACTGTCACTTAACGTTGACGGTGATTTTCTTCGACACGATTGGCGGATCGAACGGCATGTGGCCGCTGTCGCCCAACTCCAGCTGCAAGGTGTGCTTGCCCGGGGCCAATTTGATTTCAGCCTGGGTCTGCGCCTTGCCGAAGTGCATGTGGTTGGCATCATTCGGAATCGGCGCGCCGGCGGCAGGCATTTTGTCGACATCGATCAGCAGATGGTGGTGACCGGTGTTCTTGGTCACATCACCGGCCGGAGCCAGCGAGACATCCTTGACACCGAATTTGACGGTGAAGTTTTCCGGGACAGTGGCGCCGTCTTCGGGAGATACGATGAACACTTCCGCACCTTTCGGCGCCGGAGTCGCAGCGCTGGCCAGCACCGACACACCCATCAACAGGCCAGCCAATGCTGCTCGTGACATAAACGTTTTCATTCTCTTCTCCAGTTTTTCCGTAAAATCGGCGTGGCCATGACAACTTCACGGCCATTTGTTGTCGAAGGCACTCGACAACCATAGCAAAGCGAGCCTGACTCAGAGCATCGCAATAAATGTATTCAAAGGAGTGACCATGCGCTTTTTGCCTGGCCTGATCTGCCTGCTACCCCTCTTGAGCCCTTTGGCTCATGCCGAACTGATTGACGATGTAAACGACCGTGGCGAACTGCGCATTGCCCTTGAGGCTAATACACCGCCGTTCAATTTCAAGGACGACGGCAAACTCACGGGCTTCGAAGTCGAACTGGGCCAACTACTGGCCAGCGAGCTGGATGTGCGAACCGACTTCGTCGTGACTGACTCCAGCGACCTGTTGTCCGGCGTTGAAACCGGCAAGTACGACATCGCCATCAACCACATAGAAATGACCCCGGATTTGAAGGATCGTTTCGACTTCACCGAACCTTACATTCGCACCCATGCGCAATTGATCGCGCAGAAAGACGACACACCGCGTTCAATCCTGCTGGTGCAGTCGCTGACGGAAGAAAAGCCCAAAGCCGCCCCGGCGGTGAGCCTGGCGATTCCGTTTCAGAAGGGTAACCCGGCGTTCCACGCCAGCCTGGAAAACGCCTTGCAGCGGATCAAGACGGATGGGCGACTGCAGAAGCTGGAGCAGAAATGGTTTGGTGCGGATACGAATGTGGCGCCCAAACCCTGACCTCAGGGCTGATGAGTAACCTTGTAGGAGCTGTCGAGTGAAACGAGGCTGCGATCTTTTGATTTTGCCTTTTAAAAACAAGATCTAAAGATCGCAGCCTCGTTTCACTCGACAGCTCCTACAGGGGTTTTGTGTGGGTCCGTTAGTCTTGTGTGGCTAACGCTGCCGCCGCTTCGGGCAGCTCCAACTCACTGAAGACTTGAACGCCATGACGCTTGAGCAACGCTGCCGTCACCCCTTCGCCACTGACTTTCACGCCGCTGAACGTCCCGTCATACGTGAACAGATTCCCGCAGGACGGGCTGTTGGCCTTGAGCACCGCGATGCGGATGCCGTGCTTTTGCACCAGCTCCAGCGCCTGATAAGCCCCGGATAGAAACGCCGCACTGACATCCTCGCCCGCGGTCGTGATCACCGACGCATGGCCATCGAGCACTTCAGCGCCCTGCCCGCCGGGGATTTCCGCTGCCGCTCTGGGGGTCGGCAAGCCTCCCGCGACTTCCGGGCACAACGGCACGACGCGACCTTCGTCGAGCCACTGTTGAAGCTGATCAAACGGCCCGCTCGCCCCGCCGTCGTAACGTACGCGGTGGCCCAACAGGCAGCGGCTTACCAGAATTTTCTGCATGCTCAGAACGGCTCGTTACCACGGCGCCGGAACCAGCCCGTCAATGACAGGCGATCCCGGGTCGCGGGCAGGACTTCATGGGGCACCTCGCCCGACAGAAACACCACCAGGCATCCGCCGGTGGGCACCACATCGTGCTCGACGCCTCCCTCCAGGTACATGCGCAACTGGCCACCGTGCTCGGGCAACCAGGCGTCATTGAGGTAGATCACCGCTGACACCATGCGCCGATCGTCATCGCGGAAACGGTCGACATGCTTGAGGTAGAAGGCGCCGGGCGGGTACAGCGCGAAATGGCTTTCGAAGTCTTCCAGTCCCAGGAACAACCCGCGATTCATCGCCTCGCGCAGACTGTCCATCAAGCTCAGATAACGGTCGCAAGCCTCATTCTCACCGGGTTCAAGCCATTGAATATGGTCGCCGCGAATCCCCTCGCGAATCTCCGACGTCGGCCCGCGCCCGACGGCCGCCGGGGCCAATTCGCCTTCGGCTGCACGTTTATGGCACTCAGCCGCCAACACTCGGGTCAGATCCAGAGGCAGGAAGATATTCTGCTGCGACCAGCCGCGTTCGGCCAGGTCGTCGACGATACGTAACAGCAGCGGGTGATCAGAGGATATTTGCATGGCGCGCATAGTATTCCTGTGCCTGCAAATCCGACAGAGCCGCGCAGCGGAGGATTTGTCGGATTACTGATACGAATTCTCGACAAGTACGAAAGCCGCACGGAGAATAGTCGCCTGCTGACAGGAGTCCCTATGCGCCGTTTGCTTTTTTCACTGCTGATACTCTGTGTTTTGCCCGCATGGGCAGACGGCCACGACCAGTTGTACAAGGTCGCCGGTTGGCCAGATCAGCGCGCGCATTTCAACGACGCGCTCTCGGCGGCGCAGCAGCGCTACCAGAACAGCCTGCCACCGGCGGTGTTTCAGGCCCTGGTCAACAACAGCAATCAGCGTTTCGCTCCTCAGGCTGTGGATCAACGCGCCGAAGCACAATTGCGCAAAAGCCTCACCGACCCGAAACCCGCACTGACCTTCTTTCAATCCCCCTTGGGCAAAAAAATCGTCGCCGCCGAACTGCTGGCGACCCGCCGCGATCAGCTGGCGAAAAATGCCAAGGGGTTACCCAAGATTCAAGCCAGTGACAGCCGTACACTGATCATCGGCCATCTGGCCCAGGCCCTGCCCGCCCGCGAAGCTGGTGCCGAGGTCAGCCTGGCGATCGCCGGCGTTGCGGCGGACAGCCTCAGCTCGATGATTCCCGGTTTGCTCGGCAATGGTCAGGCGCAAGGCATGCTCAATGGTCAGCGCCAGCGCTTGATGGACCAGATCGGCGCGGACCTGAACAACACGCTGTTGTATGTCTATCGCGATCTGTCGGATGAAGAACTGGAAGAGTTCGCCACGTTCGCCGAGTCCGCCGAGGGCAAGGCTTATTATCAGGCAGCGTTGGCGGCGATTCGGGCAGGGCTGGCGGTGGGGCAGGAGACTTCGAGTCTTTCCCAGTAATCTTCGGCGCCTGATAAATCGCTATCGCGAGCAAGCTCGCTCCCACAAGGTCATGTTCGCCGGACAACTGTGGGAGCGAGCTTGCTCGCGATGAGGCCCTGACAGTCGCTAAATATTTCGCCCCTTGATCCGCTTCGTCAAAAACCCGAAATACTCCTCCCGCAACGCCAGCGTCTCATTCGCCAGATGATGCCGCGCCTGCGGCAGCATCAGCACCTGCGGCCGATCGAACTTGGCCTTCAACACCTCAAGGTTATGCTCCCAGTCCACCGTCATGTCCGATTGCCCCTGCACGATCAATGGACGTCGCGAACTGTTTGGTGCGGCCTCGATGCGTTTGATCCACCGCGCCAGTGCGCCGACCCAGGCAGTCGGCAGTCTTAACGGCTGCAACGGATCGGCTTGCAGGAACGGCAAGAAGTCAGGGTCGTTGGAGTTCTCGCTGAAGCGTCGGGCGATCGCTTTGACGAAGGGTTTGAGCAGGTAATAGCTGAGCTGCGACCAGCCCCAGGCACGCGGCCGAACCAGTGGCGAGAGCAAAATCAACTGCCCCTGGGCCGGGCTGCTCGCCCCCTGATTCAGCACATGATCGATCACGATCGCCCCGCCGGTACTTTGCCCGCACAAATGCCACGGTTGCGGTAAATCAAGGGCCACGGCATCGGCGAACAACCCTTGCAGGGTGTGCTGATACTCGGCGAAATCCTTGATGCTGGCTCGCTCGCCACTGGACAAACCATGGCCGGGCAAGTCGCAGGCAATCACCGCAAAGCCTTGATCCAGTGCCCACTCGATCACATGCCGATAGAGTCCGGTGTGATCGTAGAAGCCGTGGAACAGAAACAGCGTCGCCTTCGCTTGCTCGGGCCACCAGACCTGGCTGACCACTTGATAGCCATCGACCTCGAAGCGCCCCAGCCCGCGACGCAGCGTTCGCCCGGCGAATTCCAGCCCGTAAAACCGCTGGTACGCCAGGGCTTCTGCCGAAAGCGGCTGCCACTCGGCCAATGGCCGCAAGCTGGCGCGCAGATGATCGGGGTCGAAAGTGGCAGGCATGTACGATTCCAGACGCTAAACAGACTTTATGGGCCTGCGATATTCATCTGTCGCGGCAAGCATGGCAAGCTAGCCGACCTTCGAGGATTGAAACCCATGCGTCCGGCCTATCGCACCACACTGCTTGCCAGCCTGCTCGCCCTCGTGTGTGCTGGCGTGTTGTGGGCTGCGTATGACTGGTTTCAGGGTCGCTACCTGCGCGCGTTCAGTTCACACACCGCCGTGTTTTCAGGCGATCCACTGCGCCTGCCCGACGAACTCGCCGGCCCCGGCCCCATCCGCCTGGTGCATTTTTGGGATCCTGCCTGCCCGTGCAATGTCGGCAACCAGCAACACCTGACCGAACTGGTTGAGCAGTATGCGTCGCGCGGCGTCGAGTTTTATTCGGTACAAAAGCCCGGCAGCCATGGTCAGTTGCCCAGCACCCTGAGCCGCCTGAAAACCATCACCGTACTCCCGGGTTCCGAACAGATCCCCGCCAGCCCTGCGGTGGCGATCTGGGACCGCAGCGGCAAACTGGCGTATTTCGGCCCGTACAGCGAAGGCCTGACCTGCAATTCGAACAACAGCTTTATCGAACCCATTCTGCAAGCACTGAGCGAAGGTCGCACGGTAGGCGCGACCCATACGCTGGCCGTCGGCTGCTACTGCCCTTGGCAAGCGGATGTGAAGTAAGGCATTCCTGACTTTTCCAGGACCGCGATGCCCGGCACAGGAGGTCTGTGCTACATGTTGCAGCCCACGACGGCGGCAATCCCGAAGAACAAGGAGTCTCCATGAAACGCGTCCTGACCGTACTTGTATTGCTGATCGTCACGCTCGTCATCGGGGTTGGCGGGTACGTGTACATCAAGCAGCCGACGCGCCAGGGCCAAGTGGAACTTCAACGCCTGCAAGGTTCGGTGACGGTGCGCTACGACGAGCGCGGCGTGCCGCACATCCGTGCCGAAAACGAAACCGATCTTTACCGCACCCTCGGCTACGTGCAGGCCCAGGACCGGTTGTTCCAGATGGAAGCCATGCGCCGCCTCGCCCGGGGCGAACTGGCCGAAGTGCTCGGCCCGAAACTGCTGGACACCGACAAACTGTTCCGCAGCCTGCGCATTCGTGAACGCGCCGAAAGCTATGTGGCCGCCCTGGATCGTCAGTCACCGGCGTGGAAGGCGCTGGAAGCCTATCTGGATGGCATCAATCAATATCAGGACACTCACGCGGCGCCCATCGAGTTCGACGTGCTGGGCATCCACAAGCGTCCTTTTACGGCGCAAGACAGCATCAGTGTTGCCGGCTACATGGCGTACAGCTTTGCCGCAGCGTTTCGCACCGAACCGTTGCTGACCTACGTGCGCGATCAACTGGGCGCCGAGTACCTGAACATTTTTGACCTCGACTGGCAGCCCAAAGGCGTGCTGGCCAAGACCCGCCCAGCTGCCGCCCCCGCGCTTGCCGCCAATGACTGGAAAGACCTGAACGCCCTCGCCCGCCTGAGTGAACAGGCATTGGCCGAGAACGGCTTGCCGCAATTCGAAGGCAGTAACGCCTGGGTGATTTCCGGCAACCGAAGCAAAAGCGGCAAACCGCTGCTGGCCGGGGATCCGCACATTCGCTTCTCGGTGCCGTCGGCGTGGTACGAAGCGCAATTGTCGGCACCGGGCTTTGAGCTATACGGTCATCATCAGGCGCTGGTGCCATTCGCCTTTCTCGGCCACAACCTGGATTTCGGCTGGAGCCTGACCATGTTCCAGAACGATGACCTCGACCTGATCGCCGAGAAGATCAACCCGGACAACCCGAACCAGGTCTGGTATCGCGGCAATTGGGTGGACATGGTCAATACCGAGCAACAGATCGCGGTGAAAGGCCAGGCACCGGTCACGCTGACACTGCGCCAGTCACCCCACGGCCCGATCATCAATGACGTGCTCGGCACTGCCGCTGGCAAGACACCGATCGCCATGTGGTGGGCGTTCCTTGAAACACCCAATCCGATCCTCGACGGCTTCTACCAGCTCAACCGCGCCGACACCCTGGCCAAGGCGCGCGCCGCAGCGGCCAAGGTTCAGGCGCCGGGGTTGAACATCGTCTATGCCAACGCCAAGGGCGATATTGGCTGGTGGGCCTCGGCGCTGCTGCCCAAGCGTGCGGCCGGAGTGAAGCCCGGGTTCATTCTCGACGGCAGCACCAGTCAGGCGGACAAGGAAGGTTTCTACCCGTTCAGCACCAACCCCCAGGAAGAGAACCCGGCGCGTGGCTATATCGTTTCGGCCAACTTCCAGCCTGTGTCGCCGACCGGCATGGAGATTCCCGGTTACTACAACCTCGCCGATCGCGGCCAGCAACTCAATCGCCAGCTTGGCGACAAGAACGTGAAGTGGGACAACGACGCCAACCAGAAACTGCAACTGGGCACCACCACCGCCTATGGCCCTCGATTGCTGGCGCCGCTGTTGCCGGTACTGCGTGAAGTGGTGAGCGATCCGGCCGAACTCAAACTGGTCGAGCAACTGGCCCGGTGGCAAGGCGATTACCCGCTGGAGTCCACCAGCGCCACGCTGTTCAACCAGTTCCTGTTCAATCTGGCCGACGCGACGATGCACGATGAACTGGGCAACGATTTTTTTGAAACCCTGCTCTCGACCCGAGTGATTGATGCCGCGTTGCCGCGGCTGGCGGCCAACCCCGATTCACCGTGGTGGGACAACCGCAACACCCTCGGCAAGGAAACCCGTGCCGACACGGTCAAGGTCGCGTGGCAGGCGAGCATCGCCCATCTCAAGACCGTCCTGGGCCCTGACTTCACGCAATGGCAGTGGGGCAAGGCGCACACCCTGACGCATGGCCATCCGCTGGGAACGCAAAAGCCGCTGGAGCGGATTTTCAACGTCGGCCCGTTCGCAGCGCCCGGCACCCACGAAGTGCCGAACAACCTCTCCGCCAAGATCGGACCGGCGCCATGGCCAGTGACGTACGGACCGTCAACACGGCGCCTGGTCGACTTTGCCGATCCGGCCCACAGCCTGACCATCAACCCGGTCGGCCAGAGCGGCGTACCGTTCGACAGCCATTATGAGGATCAGGCCGAGGCGTATGTCGAAGGGATTTATTACCAGGCGCATTTCAATGAAGAAGAAGTCACGGCCAATACGCGCAGTACGTTGAAGTTTTTGCCGGCGCGGGCGGCACCTTAGATTTTTGTTGGCTGGGCTGACGCCTTCGCGGGCAAGCCCGCTCCCACAGGGATTGCGTTGCAACTGTGGGAGCGGGCTTGCTCGCGATGAGGGACTCAAGAACAACGCAAATACCTGCTCAAACCATCGCCGCAAAATTCTGCCTGAACTGCTGCGGCGTCACCCCAAGCCTGCGATTGAACACGCTGCGCATGTGCTGGGCGTCGCGAAATCCGCATTGGTACGCCACGGTTTTCAGCGGTGAGCGGGTGCTTTCAAGCAGCACCCGCGCCGCATCCACCCTCGCCCGCTCGACGAATTCCGCCGGGGTGACTTTCGCTTCCTTGGCGAACACCCTGGAAAAGTTGCGGGCGCTCATGTTGGCCGCGTTTGCCAGGTCGGCGATGGTCAGGTCGCCAGTGAGGTTGGCCAGCACGTAAAGCTGAACCAGCGCCACCGCCGAGGTCGGCTCGGCGTGCGGCGTGAGAAACGGGCTGAACTGCGATTGCCCGCCCGAACGCTGGGTAAACACCACCAGGCGTTTGGCCACGCTCAAGGCCACTTCCGGTCCGTAGTCTTGAGCCAGCAGATACAACGACAAGTCGATCCCGGCCGTGACCCCGGCCGAGGTGTAAAGCTCGCCGTCCTGCACGTACAGCCGATCGGCGTCCACCTGCGTCGACGGGCATAACGCGGCCAATGCTGGGGCATCATTCCAATGCGTGGTGACGGTTCGCCCCTCAAGCAACCCGGCGCGGGCAAGCATGAACGCACCGTTGCAGATCGAACCAAAGCGCCGCGCAGCCCCACACGCATCGCGCAACCAGGCATCGAACGCCACACCGAAATTCGTGAACGGTAACTGCGGGCCGCCGGCTACCAGCAGCAAGTCATAAGCTTCCAGCGCCTCGCTGAAATGTCGATGGGCATTGAGCGACAGACCGTTGGAACACGGCATCACTCCGTGCTCGACACCGATCACCTCCAACCGGTAATGGTCTTGCGGCTCAAGGAAGCGATTGGCCTCGCTAAACACATCCATGGGACCGGTGACGTCCAGCGACTGGACGCCCGCGAACACCACGATGGCAACGGTTTTACTCATGGCAGGAAACGCCCTCAAGGGTGGATGCCGCAATGACGGCAAACACAAAACCTGTGGGAGCGAGCCTGCTCGCGAAGAGGCCTGATCAGTCGACAGCTATGTTGAACGATCAACCGAAATCGCGAGCAGGCTCGCTCCCACAGGGACCGCAATTACCCTGCAACCCTAGCCAATCCGCGCGCAACAAGCGAGGTTGGCGCGATATGCATGCTCATTGGCCGGGATCGCAGCCATGGATCGATTGTCCGGTCCGGGGGCCCGGAACAGACTTGTTCCATCAGCGCCGCCACGGCGTTCCCCACGAGGAAAGCACCTATGAGCAGCACCATCGCCGGTATCCAAATCCCCGACAGCGCCTTAGCCAGGGCCACCACTGAATACATTCGCGACGCAGAGCCTGACCTGCTTTACCACCATTCACGCCGGGTGTTTCTGTTCGGCGCCTTGAGCGGCGAGCGCAAGCAATTGGCCTACGATCCGGAGTTGTTGTACGTCGGCGCGATGTTCCATGACCTGGGCCTGGTGGAAGGCCATCGCACTGACGACGAGCGTTTCGAAGTCGACAGCGCCAACGCCGCCAAGGCATTTCTCAAGCCGTATGGTTTGTCCGACGACGATATCGAGCAGGTGTGGCTGTCGATCGCGCTGCACACGACACCGGGCGTGCCGCAGCACTTGCGGCCTAACGTTGCGCTGGTGACTGCCGGCGTCGAGATGGACGTGTTGGGCATCGATTACGCGGCGTTCCCCACTGCACAGCGTGAGGCGGTGGTGCATGCGCATCCACGGGGAGAGGGTTTCAAGGAATGCATCCTGTGTGCGTTCGCCAACGGCTTCAAGCACAAACCGGACACCACGTTCGGCACCGTGAATGCCGACGTGCTGGTGGACAGCGAGCCGGGGTTCAAGCCGATGAACTTCGTCGAGATCATCCGCAAATCCCCTTGGGTTTCCTAAAACAAATGTGGGAGCGAGCTTGCTCGCGATGAGGCCATGTCAGTCGACAAAGATGTTGACTGATAGACCGCTATCGCGAGCAGGCTCGCTCCCACATTGGATCGGGTTGGCCACGTAATTGTGGCCAACCTTTATGCCGCTTCCGGTGCCGGGGCGCGACGCACGTCCGGTTGTTTCCAGGAGTCGGCAGCGCCTTCTTCGATCGCTTGCTGGATTGCACGCTTGCGACTTTCTTCGGCACGGCGGCTGAAGAACCAGACCAGGAACGTCATCAGCGAAACCGCCAACAGAATCAGGCTGGCCACGGCGTTGATCTCGGGTTTCACGCCCAGGCGCACCGCCGAGAACACTTCCATCGGCAAGGTCGTCGAGCCAGGGCCCGACACGAAGCTGGCCAACACCAGGTCATCCAGCGACAGGGCAAAAGACATCATGCCGCCGGCGCCCAGGGATGGCGCGATCATCGGGATGGTGATCAGGAAGAACACCTTCCACGGCCGCGCACCGAGGTCCATGGCCGCTTCTTCGATGGACAGGTCCAGCTCACGCAAGCGCGCCGATACCACCACCGCTACATACGCCGCACAGAATGTAGTGTGGGCGATCCAGATGGTGACGATGCCGCGTTCCTGCGGCCAACCGATCATCTGCGCCATGGCCACAAACAACAGCAACAGCGACAGACCGGTGATCACTTCGGGCATCACCAATGGCGCTGTCACCAGTCCACCGAACAGCGTGCGACCCTTGAAGCGAGTGATTCGCGTCAGGACAAACGCCGCCAAGGTACCCAGCACCACCGCTGCTACCGCCGTGTAGCAGGCGATTTCCAGCGAGCGCACCACCGAGCCCATCAGCTGGGTGTTGTCCATCAAGCCGACGTACCACTTGATCGACCAGCCGCCCCATACCGTTACCAGTTTGGAGGCGTTGAACGAGTAGATCACCAGGATCAGCATCGGTGCGTAGATGAACAGCAGACCCAACACCAGCATCAAGCTTGAGAAACGAAAGCGCTTCATTCTTTGCCCTCCATTTCTTTGGCCTGACTACGGTTGAACAGGATGATCGGCACAATCAGGATCGCCAGCATCACCACCGCCAGGGCAGACGCCACAGGCCAGTCACGGTTATTGAAGAACTCTTGCCAGAGCACTTTACCGATCATCAGGGTTTCCGGACCGCCCAGCAGTTCCGGGATCACGAACTCACCCACGACCGGAATGAACACCAGCATGCAACCGGCGACGATGCCGTTCTTGGACAGCGGAATGGTGATTTTCCAGAAGCTGTTGAACGTACTCGAACCCAGGTCCGACGCGGCTTCCAGCAAGCTGGCATCGTGTTTCACGAGGTTGGCGTAGAGCGGCAGGATCATGAATGGCAGGTACGAATAAACGACGCCGATGTACACCGCAAGGTTGGTGTTGAGGATCTGCAGTGGTTCGTTGATCCAGCCCATGCTCATCAGGAAACCATTAAGCAGACCGTTGTTGCTGAGGATGCCCATCCACGCATAGACGCGGATCAGGATCGCGGTCCAGGTCGGCATCATGATCAGCAGCACCAGCACCGTTTGCAGCTCTTTACGGGCACTGGCGATGGCGTAGGCCATCGGGTAGCCGATCAGCAAACAGAGGACGGTGCTGATCAGCGCCATCTTCAACGAGCCAAGGTAAGCGGCGATGTACAACTCGTCGCCGGCCAGCATCGCGTAGTTGCTCAAGTTGAGCAGCAACTGCAGCTTCTGTTCGGCATAGCTGTAGATTTCGGTATACGGCGGAATGGCTACGTCGGCTTCGGCGAAGCTGATCTTCAGGACGATGAAGAACGGCAGCATGAAGAACATGAACAGCCAGATGAATGGAACCCCGATGACCATCTGACGGCCACCGGGAATTATTCGATTGAAACGGCGTTTCAATTTGCGCATGTTCATGAGCGAAGTACCACGCCGCTATCGTCTTCCCAATACACGTAAACCTGGTCACCCCAGGTTGGGCGCTGGCCACGGCGCTCGGCGTTGGCGACGAAAGACTGGACGATCTTGCCGCTCGGCAGTTCGACGTAGAACACCGAGTGGCCACCGAGGTAGGCGATGTCGTGCACCTTGCCGCTGGACCAGTTGTATTCGCAAGTCGGCATGGTCGGCGTCACCAGCAGTTTTTCCGGACGGATCGCGTAGGTCACGGATTTGTCCTGCACCGAGGTGCTGATGCCGTGGCCGACGTAGATCTGGCGATCCAGGTCCTTGCAAGTGATGGTCGCGTGGCCTTCGGCGTCGTCGATCACTTCACCGTCGAAGATGTTGACGTTGCCGATGAATTCACAGACCAGGCGGCTGGTCGGGGTTTCGTAGATGTCGATCGGGCTGCCGATCTGCGCGATCCAGCCCAGGTGCATGATCGCGATGCGCTCGGCCATGGTCATGGCCTCTTCCTGGTCGTGGGTCACCATGACGCAGGTTACGCCGACGCGCTCGATGATCTCGACCAGTTCGAGCTGCATTTGCGAACGCAGTTTCTTGTCCAGTGCGCCCATAGGTTCGTCGAGCAGCAACAGCTTCGGACGCTTGGCCAGGGAGCGCGCCAGGGCGACACGCTGACGCTGGCCACCGGACAGCTGGTGCGGCTTGCGCTTGGCGTATTGCGTCATCTGAACCAGCTTGAGCATGTCCGCGACACGGGCATCGACTTCAGCGGCGGGGATTTTGTCCTGCTTGAGGCCGAAGGCGATGTTCTGCGCCACGGTCATGTGCGGGAACAACGCATAGGACTGAAACATCATGTTGATCGGCCGCTCGTAGGGCGGCATGTCGGTGATGTCTACGCCATCGAGGAAAATACGCCCCTCCGTAGGCCGTTCGAAGCCTGCGAGCATGCGCAGCAACGTGGATTTGCCCGATCCCGAACCGCCGAGCAGGGCGAAAATCTCGCCTTTCTTGATTTCCAGGGACACATCGTCCACGGCAATCGTCTCGTCGAACTTCTTCGTGACCCGGTCGATTTTGACCAACACCTGTTTAGGTGTCTGGTCGCCCTCGAGGGCTTTCTTATAGGCGCCGGAGGCAACTGCCATTTACGAAACTCCCAACAAATTTGCAGTTCGCTCAAGGTGAGCCAACCTTGGATAATTTGAGCCTTGCAGCTATTTACCCGACTTGACCTTGGTCCAGCTGCGGGTCATCAAACGTTGAATGTTTGGTGGTAACTCGACTGACACGTAGGTCTTGTCGAGGATTGCTTGCGGTGGATAAACCGACTCGTCAGTGCGGATGGACTGTTCCATCAATTTGTCCGAGCCGGGGTTGGGGTTCGCATAGCCAACAGAATCACTGACCTGTGCGATCACCTCGGGTTTCAACAAGTAGTTGATGAAGGCGTGGGCTTCCTTGACGTTGGCCGCATCCTTGGGGATCGCCAGCATGTCGAACCAGAGCGCGCCGCCCTCTTTGGGAATGGAGTAGGCGATGTTCATGCCTTTGCCGGCCTCAGTCGCCCGGGCCTTGGCCTGAAACATGTCACCGGAAAAACCGATCGCGATGCAGATATCGCCATTGGCCAGGTCCGCGATGTACTTGGACGAGTGGAAGTACGTCACGTAAGGCCGCACCGCCAGCAACTTGGCTTCGGCCTTCTTGTAGTCTTCGGGGTTGGTGCTGTTGGCGTTGAGGCCCATGTAGTTGAGGACCGTGGGCATCATTTCATCGGCGGAGTCGAGGAACGCCACGCCACAGCTTTGCAGCTTCTTGATGTTTTCCGGTTCGAACACCGCACTCCAGGAATCGATCTTGTCGACGCCCAATACCGCCTTGATCTTGTCGACGTTGTAACCGATGCCGTTGGTGCCCCAAAGGTACGGTACGGCGTATTGGTTACCCGGATCGTTTTGCTCAAGACGCTTGAGCAGCACCGGGTCGAGATTGGCATAGTTGCTCAGCTTCGACTTGTCGAGCTTCTGGAACGCGCCAGCCTTGATCTGCTTGCCAAGGAAGTGATTGGACGGCACGACCACGTCGTAACCAGTGCGCCCGGCCAGCAACTTGCCTTCCAGGGTTTCGTTAGAGTCGAAAACGTCATAAACCGGCTTGATGCCGGATTCTTTCTGGAAGTCGGCCAGGGTCGTCGAACCGATGTAGTCCGACCAATTATAAATATGCACGGTACTTGCGGCCTGGACGCTGACAGCCAGTGTCAGTCCGGCGCCGACCAGCACGGCATTGCGCAACAAAGAAAAAACAGGCAAGTGGAGGTCCTCTAAAATTAGTTGGGCCCAAGTTGCCCCGCGTTACATGACAGTCATGGCTGCCCAGCAACAAAACCGGCGCGCAACTTACCCTCGAAAAACCGTTCCAGCAAAACTTTCTGTCATTTAATTACACCTGCTGCCGTCACCGCGCAGGCGACGACAGCAGGTTATTGCCTCAAACCGGCTTATTTACCCGATTTGATCTTGGTCCAGCTGCGCGTCAGGATCCGCTGGGTCGCGGCCGGCAAGTCGGCAATCGCGTACAGCTTGGCCTGCACGTCCGCCGGCGGGTAGATACCCGGGTCGCTGGTGATGTCTTTATTGACCAGTGCGGTGGCGGCGGCGTTACCGTTCGGGAAGCGCACGGCGTTGGTGATCGCAGCCATGACTTCCGGCTTCTGCAGGTAGGTCATGAACTTGTAGGCGCCTTCGACGTTTTCGGCATCTTTAGGGATGGCGACCATGTCGTAGAAGCTGCCTGCACCTTCTTTCGGAATGTTGTAGCTGACTTTCACCTTGTCACCGGCTTCGGCGGCACGGGACTTGGCCTGATAGACGTCACCCGAATAACCGACTGCGACGCAAATGTTGCCGTTGGCCAGGTCGGAGATGTACTTGGAGGAGTGGAAGTAAGCGATCGAAGGACGGACTTTCAGCAGCAGCGCTTCAGCCTTGTCGATGTCTTCTTTCTTCTGGGTGTCGGTTGGCAGGCCCAGGTAGTGCAGCGCTGCCGGGATCATCTCGGTTGGCGAATCCAGCAGGCTGATACCGCAAGACTTCAGTTTGGCGGCGTTTTCAGGCTTGAAGATCAGGTCCCAGGAGTTGGTTGGAGCATCGGCACCCAATGCAGCCTTGACCTTCTCGGCGTTGAAGCCGATACCGATCGAACCCCACATGTAAGGGAAGGCGTGTTCGTTGCCCGGGTCGCTCACCGATACCGCTTTGAGCAGGTCAGGGTTCAGGTTCTTCCAGTTAGGCAGTTTGGACTTGTCCAGCTTCTGGTAAACGCCGGCCTTGATCTGCTTGGCCAGGAAGTTGTTCGACGGTACGACGATGTCGTAACCGGACTTGCCTGCCAGCAACTTGGCTTCCAGAGTTTCGTTGCTGTCAAAAACGTCGTACACCACCTTGATCCCGGACTCTTTTTCAAAGTTCGCGATGGTGTCCGGTGCAATATAGTCGGACCAGTTGTATACGTGCAGGACCTTGTCGTCCGCCTGCACCGCGCCCGCCATCATGCCCATCAGGGACATGGCGAGGAGAGTCTTGCCAGCAAACTTTTTGCCTAATGCCTTCATTCGTAATGCTCCAAATTTTTCTTTTTTGAACCACTTTGTTCAGCGGCCGAACCCGGACAACTGGAACCGCGACTAGTCTGGCAAGATCCGAGGCGGTCTTTCAAGGAAAGCCCGCCCTTCAAGACTGCTCTGAGCGAAAGTTTCATGTGTTCCGCTCAGAGCCTAGCACTTAGCCCTGCAACGCACTCAGGGTCAGGTCCAGGCACTTGCGTGCCTTGGTCACCAACTCATCGATTTCTGCCGGTGTAATCACCAGCGGTGGAGCAATGATCATGGTGTCGCCCACGGCGCGCATGATCAGGCCGTTGTCGAAGCAGAACTGACGGCAAATCATGCCGACGCCCTTGCCTTCGTAACGCTTGCGCGTGGCTTTGTCCTGAACCAGCTCGATGGCCCCCAACAAGCCCACTCCACGCACTTCTCCCACCAACGGGTGATCGTTCAGTTCCCGTAGACGCTTTTGCAAATAGGGTGCCGTTTCAGCATGAACGCGCTCGATAATTTTTTCTTCGCGCAGAATGCGGATGTTTTCCAGTGCGACCGCAGCGGCCACCGGGTGCCCCGAATAAGTGAAACCGTGGTTGAAATCGCCGCCTTCATTGAGCACCGCGACCACTTCGTCACGCACGATCAGGCCACCCATTGGGATGTAGCCGGACGTCAGGCCTTTGGCGATGGTCATCATGTCGGGCTTGAGGTCGTAGAAATCGGTACCGAACCACTCACCGGTGCGGCCAAAACCACAGATCACTTCGTCAGCCACGAACAGAATGTCGTACTTGGCGAGGATTTCCTTGATGCGCGGCCAGTAGGTGTCAGGCGGAATGATCACGCCGCCGGCACCCTGGATCGGCTCGGCAATAAAGGCACCGACGTTGTCGACGCCGATCTCGAGAATTTTTTCTTCCAACTGGTTGGCTGCCCACACACCGAACTCTTCCGGTGTCATGTCGCCGCCTTCAGCGAACCAGTAAGGCTGGGCGATATGGACGATGCCCGGGATCGGCAAGTCGCCTTGTTCGTGCATGTAGGTCATGCCACCCAGGCTCGCGCCGGCCACGGTGGAACCGTGATAACCGTTCTTGCGGCTGATGATGACTTTCTTCTTCGGCTGGCCCTTGATCGCCCAGTAGTGACGAACCATACGCAGCATGGTGTCGTTGCCTTCGGAGCCGGAACCGGTGAAGAACACGTGGTTCATGCCTTCCGGCGCGATGTCGGCGATGGCCTTGGCCAGTTCCAGCACCGGCGGGTGAGCGGTCTGGAAGAACAGGTTGTAGTAAGGCAGTTCGCGCATCTGTTTGCTGGCAGCGTCCGCCAGTTCATCGCGACCGTAGCCGATGGCGACACACCACAGGCCTGCCATGCCGTCGAGGATCTTGTTGCCTTCGCTGTCCCAGAGGTAAACCCCTTTGGCGTTGGTGATGATGCGCGGGCCTTTCTCTTTCAACTGCTTGAAGTCGCTGAACGGGGCCAGGTGGTGATCGTTGCTCAGGGCCTGCCATTCACGGGTTTGTGGATTGTTGCTGGTCATACGAATCTCCTAAAAAAAATCAGGTGAAAGCGCCGTCGACAGCACGGCGCCCGGCGCATCAGACGGCGAAGAGCAGGAATTCCCGCTCCCAGGAGCTGATCACGCGCTTGAAGTTTTCATGCTCGGCCCGCTTGACCGCGACGTAGCCAGTGATGAATTTCTTGCCCAGGTATTTCTCGACGGTCGCGCTGTTTTCCATGCGTTCCAGCGCGTCTTCGATGGTCAGTGGCAGGCGCAGGTTGCGGCGTTCATAGCCACGACCTACCACCGGCGCACTCGGCTCCAGGCCTTCGACCATGCCGATGTAACCGCAGAGCAGGCTCGCGGCAATCGCCAGGTACGGGTTGGCATCGGCGCCCGGCAGGCGGTTTTCCACCCGACGGTTTTGCGGCCCGGCATCCGGAACCCGCAGGCCCACGGTACGGTTCTCTTCGCCCCATTCCACGTTCACCGGCGCCGAGGTGTCCGGCAGGAAGCGGCGGAACGAATTGACGTTTGGCGCGAACAGCGGCAACAGCTCGGGGATGAGTTTCTGCAGGCCACCGATGTGGTGCAGGAACAGTTGGCTCATGGTCCCGTCTTCATTGGAGAAAACGTTCTTGCCGGTCTCGATGTCGATGATGCTCTGGTGCAAGTGCATGGCGCTGCCCGGCTCGCCGGTCATGGGCTTGGCCATGAACGTGGCGGCAACGTCGTGCTTGAGCGCGGCTTCACGCATCGTGCGCTTGAACACCAGGATCTGGTCGGCCAGGGACAGGGCGTCGCCGTGACGGAAGTTGATTTCCATCTGCGCCGTGCCGTCTTCGTGGATCAGCGTATCGAGGTCCAGCTCCTGCAATTCGCACCAGTCGTAGACGTCTTCGAACAGCGGATCAAATTCGTTCGCCGCTTCAATGGAGAACGATTGACGACCGGTTTCCGGGCGACCGGAACGGCCAATCGGCGGTTGCAGCGGGTAGTCCGGATCGTCACTGCGCTTGGTCAGGTAGAACTCCATTTCCGGCGCCACGATCGGCTGCCAGCCTCTGTCGGCATAGAGTTTGAGCACCTTTTTGAGCACGTTGCGCGGCGACAGCTCGATCGGGTTGCCTTGCTTGTCATAGGTGTCGTGGATCACCTGGGCGGTCGGCTCGATGGCCCACGGCACCATGAACACGGCGTTGGCATCCGGGCGGCAGATCATGTCGATGTCGGCCGGATCGAGCAGTTCGTAATAGATGTCGTCTTCGACGTAGTCGCCGGTCACGGTCTGCAACAGAACGCTCTCGGGCAGACGCATGCCTTTTTCGGCGATGAACTTGTTGGTCGGCGAAATCTTGCCCCGGGTGATCCCGGTCAGATCGGCGATCATGCATTCGACTTCTGTGATCTTGTGGTCTTTCAACCAATCGGTGAGCTGGTCGAGGTTGTGACTCATAAATGCCTCTAGGCTTTGAGTTTCCTGACTCTCGCAAGTCAGGCGATGTTTGACGCATGGGCGTCGCGTTGAAACGGGTGTCTACGACAAGCTATCGTGTTTTTTTTCGGACCGCTCGGCAAATGCCAGGCGTGCAGAATCACGAGCGGTGCCCTGCGCAATCGCCGAGCCGCTATTGTGAATCGGTTCTATATTGAATGAAGTAACCGTAATGGGGGTGTCATCGCGCCTGTCCAGAATATCGGACGGGGATACGTCATCGATCAGCATCGGGAGGATTGCCGGAAAGCCCGGGGCCGCTGAGGCCACGGCATGGGCGCAAGTGTCGCCACTGATGTGATAAGCATGCAGACCGATCTGCCTAGAGCAGATGGCGACGCCGATTAACGGCAGGCGAGACATGAAACACCCCGGTATTATTGCTGTTATGGGTTTGATTCGAGCTTAGCCTTGTTCATTTTTTTACACAACACCCCCGTAAAAAATACAACACGGCCCGCTCAAGCCTGCGGCCGCCAAAGCACTGAACAGCATAAAAACGCCCCAAACTGCCTCAAAAAAGCCCTACGAGCGCTTTTTTGGGGCAAAAAAGGCCTCGCTTGACTTCGGCATGCCGTTCGGGTTGACTGGAATCCGAAGAGATCAATGATTGATATTTTTAACAACAAAGGTGTTGCATCATGTCGGTACCCCCGCGTGCCGTTCAGCTTAACGAAGCGAACGCGTTCCTTAAGGAACATCCTGAGGTTCTGTACGTTGACCTTCTGATTGCGGATATGAATGGTGTGGTGCGCGGCAAGCGCATAGAACGCACCAGCCTCCACAAGGTTTACGAGAAAGGCATCAACCTGCCGGCCTCTCTATTTGCTCTGGATATCAATGGCTCGACGGTCGAAAGCACCGGTCTGGGTCTGGACATCGGCGATGCTGACCGAATCTGCTATCCAATCCCTGACACCCTCTGCAATGAGCCTTGGCAGAAGCGCCCTACCGCGCAGCTGTTAATGACCATGCACGAACTCGAAGGTCAGCCATTCTTTGCCGACCCGCGAGAAGTGCTGGCCAATGTCGTGCGCAAGTTCGACGAGATGGGCCTGACCATCTGCGCTGCGTTCGAACTGGAGTTCTACCTGATCGACCAGGAGAACGTGAACGGTCGCCCGCAACCACCACGCTCGCCAGTGTCCGGCAAACGCCCGCACTCGACACAGGTCTACCTGATCGACGACCTCGACGAATACGTCGACTGCCTCCAGGACATTCTGGAAGGTGCGAAAGAGCAAGGCATCCCGGCCGACGCCATCGTCAAGGAAAGTGCCCCGGCGCAGTTCGAAGTGAACCTGCACCACGTGGCTGACCCGATCAAGGCCTGCGACTACGCGGTCCTGCTCAAGCGCCTGATCAAGAACATCGCCTACGACCATGAAATGGACACCACGTTCATGGCCAAGCCTTACCCGGGCCAAGCGGGCAACGGTCTGCATGTCCACATCTCGATTCTTGATAAAGACGGCAAAAACATTTTTGCCAGCGAGGATCCCGAGCAGAACGCCGCACTGCGTCACGCGATCGGCGGTGTGCTCGAGACCCTACCCGCACAGATGGCTTTCCTCTGCCCGAACGTCAACTCCTACCGTCGTTTCGGCGCACAGTTCTACGTGCCGAACTCGCCGTGCTGGGGCCTGGACAACCGCACCGTGGCGATCCGCGTGCCGACCGGTGCCTCCGATGCCGTGCGCATCGAGCACCGTGTGGCCGGCGCCGACGCCAACCCGTACCTGCTGATGGCTTCGGTCCTGGCAGGCGTGCACCACGGCCTGACCAACAAGATCGAGCCGGGCGCGCCCGTGGAAGGCAACTCCTACGAGCAGAACGAGCAAAGCCTGCCGAACAACCTGCGCGATGCGTTGCGTGAGCTGGACGACAGCGAAGTCATGGCCAAGTACATCGATCCGAAATACATCGATATCTTCGTGGCCTGCAAGGAAAGTGAGCTGGAGGAGTTCGAACACTCCATCTCCGACCTTGAGTACAACTGGTACCTGCATACCGTGTAAGCGGTTGCAGTAAAAACAACGCCGCAAGCCTTACAGCTTGCGGCGTTTTTTTTTGCCGCCTGCGGCGGATCGCTAGCAGGCTAGCTCCCACAGTTGATCTCCAGTGAACATAAATTCTGTATACACCGCAAATCCCTGTGGGAGCTAGCCTGCTAGCGATGGCGTCCTGGCAGACAACACGGATGCCTGCTCGTACAATGCCCGCTGCCCCGCAGGAGGACTTCAATGACGCGCACCGCCACCATCCGCAAACCCCGCGCACGCAGTCAGGCCCGGATCGACTCGATACTCGATGCCGCCCGCACGCTGCTGGCAGCCGAAGGCGTGGCGAGTCTGTCGATCTACAGCGTCGCCGAACGCGCGCAGATCCCGCCCTCCTCCGTCTACCACTTCTTCGCTAGCGTCCCGGCCCTGCTCGAAGCGCTGACAGCCGACGTCCACGCCGCGTTTCGCGCCTGCCTGCAAGCGCCCATCGATCACAGCGCACTCAAAGGCTGGCGCGACCTGTCGCGAATCGTGGAACAACGCATGCTCGACATCTACGATCAGGACGCCGCCGCCCGCCAACTCATTCTCGCCCAGCACGGGCTGACCGAAGTCACCCAGGCTGACCGTCAGCACGACATCGAGTTGGGCGATCTGATGCACAAACTGTTCGATCACCACTTCGAATTGCCGAAGCTGCCGACCGAGGTTGACGTGTTTGCGCTGGCGATGGAGTTGGGCGATCGGGTCTATGCACGCTCGGTGCAGCAGCACGGGCAGATCACGCCACGCATGGCGGAAGAAGGGATGCGAGTATTTGATGCGTATCTGGGGCTTTATCTGCCACCGTACCTGCTCAAGCGCACCTTCCCCTCGTAATGATCGTTCCCTCGCTCCGCGTGGGAATGCAGCCCGGGACGCTCTGCGTCCCAAAAACCGAACGCGGAGCGTCCCAAGAGGCATTCCCACGCAGAGCGTGGGAATGATCTGGCCGCCAACCTCACTGACTGACTTACAACTTGGCGATCGACACCTCGGTGGATTTCACGAAGGCGATCACTTCGCTGCCGACCACCAGTTCCAGCTCTTTGACCGAGCGGGTAGTAATCACCGAAGTGACGATGCCGGAAGCGGTCTGCACGTCGATTTCCGACAGCACGTCACCCAGCACGATTTCCTTGATTGAGCCTTTGAACTGGTTACGAACGTTGATGGCTTTGATAGTCATGCGATTTCTCCTCGAGTCGAAATGAGCTGCAAGCTCCAAGCGACAAGCCGCAAGAAGAAGCAGAACGCTTTTACTTGCCGCTTGAAGCTTGCAACTTACCGCTGCTTCTATTGCGCCCATCGCAGTTGCGTAGGCAAGGGTGAAACAGGTTCCGGTTCCGGCGGCTGGCCAGGCAGCGACAGCACGCGATTGAGCACTTCGGCTTCCAGCGCCGCCAGCCGATGAGAGCCGCGCAAGCGAGGGCGCGGGAGCTCAACGTGCAGGTCGAGGCCGACTTCGCCCTCTTCGATCAGGATCACCCGATCGGCAATCGCTACCGCTTCACTGACGTCATGGGTCACCAGCAACACGGTGAAGCCGTGCTTCTGCCAGAGCCGTTCGATCAGTTGCTGCATTTCAATTCGGGTCAGGGCATCCAGTGCGCCCAGTGGCTCGTCGAGCAACAGCAAGCGCGGTTGATGAATCAGCGCGCGGGCCAGGGCCACGCGTTGCTTCTGGCCACCGGACAGGGCCGCCGGCCACTCGTTGGCGCGATCCGCCAGGCCGACCGACTCCAACGCTTCCAGCGCTTGTGGGCGCCAGTTGCCCTTGAGCCCGAGACCGACGTTGTCGATGACTTTTTTCCATGGCAGCAGACGTGCTTCCTGGAACATCAATCGGGTGTCTTCCCGCGCATCGTTCAGCGGCGCGGAACCGGCCAGCAGTTCGCCGCCGGTGGGTTTGTCCAGACCGGCGAGCAAGCGCAACAAGGTGCTTTTGCCGCAACCGCTGCGACCGACCACGGCGACAAACTGACCCGCCGGGATGTGCAGATCGATCTCGCGCAGCACTTGCCGCGAACCAAACGTCTTTTGTAGTTTGCGCACCACCAGCGGAATACCGCGCAGCAGGCGTGGAGGTTGTTGAGCCGTCATGCCGCACCTCCCTTGGCAACCTGATAAGCCGGATGCCAGCGCAGCCAGACGCGCTCAAGGCCACGGGCCGCGAGGTCGGCGAGTTTGCCGAGCACCGCGTACAAAAGAATCGCCAGCACCACCACATCAGTCTGCAAGAACTCCCGCGCATTCATCGCCAGGTAGCCGATGCCGGAGCTGGCGGAGATGGTTTCTGCCACGATCAGCGTCAACCACATGAAGCCAAGGGCGAAGCGCACGCCGACCAGAATCGACGGCAGTGCCCCCGGCAAAATCACCTGACGGAACAGGCTGAAACCGGACAAGCCATAACTGCGCGACATTTCCACCAACGCCGGATCAACGTTGCGGATGCCGTGATAGGTGTTCAGGTAAATCGGAAACAACGTACCCAGCGCCACCAGAAAAATCTTTGCTGACTCGTCGATGCCGAACCACAGGATTACCAGCGGTATCAACGCCAGATGCGGCACGTTGCGGATCATCTGCACCGAACTGTCGAGCAGGCGTTCGCCCCATTTCGACAGGCCGGTGATAAAACCCAGCGCCAGGCCGATGCTGCCACCGATGGTGAAACCCAGCGCCGCGCGCCAGCCGCTGATTGCCAGGTGCGTCCAGATTTCTCCGCTACGCACCAGGCTCACGCCGGCTTCGATGACTGCGATAGGTGCCGGCAGAATCCGTGTCGACAACCAGCCCGCCGACACTGACAACTGCCACACCGCCAGCAGCAACACCGGCAACGCCCAGGGCGCGAGGTTATGAATGATTTTCTTCATGTGCGCCTCAGCTCTGGGACGCGGCTTTGGGAAGAATGTCGTTGGCGACCATCTCGCCGAACGGGCTGACGTAACCGGCGCTTTTCGGCAGCTCTGGGCGTTCGATGTCCAAATGCGGGAACAGCAATTCGGCGACGCGATAGGACTCTTCCAGGTGTGGATAACCGGAGAAGATGAAAGTGTCGATGCCCAAGTCTGCGTATTCCTTCACGCGAGCGGCCACGGTCGGACCATCGCCCACTAATGCTGTACCGGCACCGCCGCGCACCAGACCGACACCGGCCCACAGGTTGGGGCTGACTTCCAGGTTGTCACGGCTGCCGCCATGCAGCGCGGCCATGCGTTGCTGGCCGACCGAGTCGAAGCGCGCCAGAGAAGCCTGGGCGCGAGCGATGGTGTCGTCGTCCAGGTGCGAGATCAGTCGATCCGCCGCTTGCCACGCTTCGGCATTGGTTTCGCGCACGATCACATGCAGACGAATACCGAAGCGCACGGTGCGTCCCAGCTTCGCGGCTTTGGCGCGCACTTGTTCGATCTTCTCGGCAACGGCGGCCGGCGGTTCGCCCCAGGTCAGGACCATTTCCACCTGCTCTGCCGCCAAGTCTTGCGCCGCTTCCGACGAGCCGCCGAAATACAGTGGCGGACGCGGTTGCTGAATCGGCGGATAGAGCAACTTGGCGCCCTTCACGCTGATGTGCTGACCGTCGTAATCAACGGTTTCGCCTTCCAGCACACGGCGCCAGATGCGGGTGAATTCCACCGAGGCCTGATAGCGTTCTTCGTGAGTCAGAAACAAACCGTCGCCGGCCAATTCTTCCGGATCACCGCCGGTAACCAGGTTGAACAGCGCACGGCCTCCCGACAAACGATCCAGGGTCGCAGCCTGACGCGCGGCCACCGTCGGGGAAATGATCCCGGGGCGCAGTGCGACAAGAAACTTCAAACGCTGGGTCACCGGGATCAACGACGCGGCCACCAGCCACGAGTCTTCGCACGAGCGACCGGTGGGAATCAGCACCCCGCCGAAGCCCAGGCGATCCGCCGCTTGCGCGACCTGTTGCAGGTAACCGTGGTCGACGGCGCGAGCGCCTTCGGCGGTGCCAAGGTAATGGCCGTCGCCGTGGGTAGGCAGGAACCAGAAGATATTAAGGCTCATGGAGTGGTCTCCTTAGGGAATCGAGTGACTGGGCTTTTGGTTACTGGGCTTTGGCAACGGCTGCCGGGGGCGTCCAGATCACGTCTTTGATGCTCAGCGGCTTCGGAATCAGCTTCAGTTGATAGAAGCTGTCGGCGATTTTCTGCTGCGCGGCGACCACTTCAGGCGTGAGGAACAGCGCTCCGTAGCCCTGGCGTTTCACCGAGGTCAGGGTGATGTCCGCTGGCAGGCCGAGCAGAGGCGAAACCTGTTGGGTCACGTCTTCAGGATTGGCCTTGGACCACTCGCCGACCGCGCGCACTTCTTCCACGAGGGTCTTGATCACCTCAGGGTTTTTCTGTGCGTAAGGCTTGGTTGCCAGGTAGAACTGGTGGTTGTCGACGATGCCCTGGCCATCGCGCAGGGTGCGCGCTTGCAGTTGTTGTTCGGCGGCGGCCTGGTACGGATCCCAGATCACCCAGGCGTCGACGCTGCCACGTTCGAACGCGGCGCGGGCATCGGCCGGCGGCAGGAAAACGGTCTGGATGTCGGTGTATTTGAGGCCGGCGTCTTCAAGCGCACGAACCAACAGGTAGTGAACGTTGGAGCCTTTGTTCAGAACGACTTTCTTGCCCTTGAGGTCCTGCACCGATTTGATCGGCGAGTCCTTTGGCACCAGGATCGCTTCGCTGTGGGGTGCGGGTGGTTCGTAGGCGACGTAGAGCAGATCGGCGCCTGCCGCTTGAGCGAATACCGGAGGGGTTTCGCCAGTCACACCGAAGTCGATGGAGCCGACGTTCAGGCCTTCGAGTAATTGCGGGCCACCGGGGAATTCAGTCCATTGCACGTCCACCCCTTGGGCGGCGAGGCGTTTTTCGAGGGTGCCTTTGGCTTTGAGTAGCACCAGCGTGCCGTATTTCTGATAGCCGATTCGCAACGTCTCGGCTTGAGCTTGAGTGATGGCGCCGAAGGACACAGCCGCAATAAACAGAGCGACCAGACCACGACGCAAAATGACAGTGCGCATAGCGCTCTCCTTTTTGCAGTAGGGTTTTGGCTGCACCTGCTAAGCCGTTAGCGGCTGAGTAAGGTGATTTTTTGTTCGAAAAGTGCCTGCGCTTCGCTCGGCGACTTTTCAAACTAAAAAATTAAAAAGCGTCAAATGCTCCAGCGAGCACTCAACAAACGTTCATTCAACAGGTTCGGATCGAGCGGCTTGGGCCGTCGGGCCATGGCGCTGAAAAACAGCTCCAGCGATTCAGTCAGTCGTTGTTCCAGCTCTGGCGCCAACTGCGCCTGGGCGCTGCCTTCGCCATACGCGATCTGGCTGTCTACGGCGAAAATCCCGTGGAGCATTTCCTGTGCTTTCAGCGCCGACAGCACCGGTTTGAGCGCGTAATCAACCGCCAGCATGTGGGCGATGCTGCCGCCGGTGGCCATCGGCAAGACCACCTTGTGCGCCAGGGCGCGTTCGGGCAGCAGGTCCAGCACGGTTTTCAGAGCGCCGGAGAACGATGCCTTGTAAACCGGCGTGGCGATCAGCAGGCCATCCGAGTTTTCGATCTGTTGCAGCAGGTCGATCACCTTCGGGCTGTCGAAGCGTGCGTGCAGCAAGTCTTCGGCCGGGAAGTCCCGTACCTGATAACTCACCACTTCCACACCTTGCTCCTGCAACCAGCGTTGGGAGCGCTCCAGCAGCACCCCGGAACGGGAGCGTTGGCTCGGACTGCCACCGAGTGAGACGACCAGCATTCAGACGATTCCTTGAAGGGTGTTGGCGATTCGCAGTTTGCGATCTCGCTTGGATGGAAGTGACCTTAACAGGTGATTGTTATATCCATAAATCATATTTATTCATTTGGTTATTCGTTGTAGATCTATGCAGACAGACTTTTCCAGGCAAAAAAAAGGCCGTAAAAAACGGCCCGAAATTCCCTGCTTTATGGTGATCGTTCCCACGCTCCGCGTGGGAATGCAGCCCGTGACGCTCCGCGTCACTGGACGCGGAGCGTCCCTTGAGGCATTCCCACGCAGAGCGTGGGAACGATAGTTAGCTGAGTTATCGATTGGGTTGTGGCGTCAGGCGCAGGTACGGCTTCACCGCGCGATACCCCTTGGGAAAACGTTTGTTGATTTCGTCTTCATCTTTGAGCGACGGCACGATCACCACTTCATCACCGTCCTGCCAGTTGGCCGGTGTGGCCACCTTGTAGTTGTCGGTGAGTTGCAGCGAGTCGATCACCCGCAGGATCTCGTGGAAGTTGCGCCCGGTGCTTGCCGGGTAGGTAATCGTCAGCCGAACCTTTTTGTTCGGGTCGATCACGAACAGCGAGCGCACGGTCAGGGTGTCGTTGGCATTCGGATGAATCAGGTCGTAGAGGTCCGAGACCTTGCGATCGGCATCGGCAAGGATCGGGAAATTGACCAGCGTGTTCTGGGTTTCGTTGATGTCCTCGATCCACTTGTGGTGCGAATCCACGGGGTCCACGGACAGGGCAATGGCTTTGACGCCGCGATGGGCAAACTCATCCTTGAGCTTTGCAGTGAAGCCCAACTCGGTGGTGCACACCGGGGTGAAGTCCGCCGGATGGGAAAACAGCACGCCCCAGCTATCGCCCAGCCATTCGTGAAAACGGAGGGTGCCGGCGCTGGAATCCTGTTCGAAGTCGGGGGCAATATCGCCCAGTCTGAGGCTCATGGTGCTGCTCCTGGTGAGTGCTTGTTGAGCTCAACTGTGCCTAAGTTTCTTATGGATTAAAAAGAATAAATATCCATTTATTTAGACCATAAATGAATATTAAAGATCTGTTCACTGGACCTTGGTGAACATCGAGACGACTATCGCTCACAAGGTTCGAGAAGGCCTTGAGTTGCTGCAAAGAGGGAAACATTCAAGGCGGGATTACGGGGGTGAGCTCGCCTTGAAACGTAAAAGCCCCGCCCGGCGAGATGCCGGGCGGGGCTTTTTTTTACCTCGATTAGCCACTGTGGGAGCGAGCAGGCTCGCTCCCACACGCTATTACAACAGCGGGATCGAGTAGCTGACGATCAGACGGTTTTCGTCCTGGTCGCGCTGGCCTGGAACATCGTTACGCCACATGGCGTTTTTCCACGTCAGGCCCAGGTTTTTCAGTGGACCAGCCTGGACGACGTACGCCAGGGTCAGGTCGCGTTCCCACTCGGAACGGCCGGAGCCGGCCACAGCGGTGCTGGTGCTGCTGATGGTGTCGATGTTGTCACCACGCAGGTAGACGATGCCGGCAGTCGCGCCGGGCAGGCCAACCTTGGCGAAGTCGTACGAGTAGCGAGCTTGCCAGGTACGTTCACCGGCGCGGGCGAACTTGGCGATCTGCGAGTCGGTGATGATGTAAGCCGACGAGCCGTCACCCTGGTTCAGCCAAGGAAAGTCGCTGCTGCCGTTGCTGACCTGGTAACCGCCACCGAAGGTGTGACCGGCAACGGAGTACAGGAACAGGCCGCTGTACAGGTTGTTGTCGACCTTGCCCTTACCGGCACGGAAGCTTTGATAGTTACCGCTGCTGAAGTAAGCCGAGTCGTGACCATTGGCACCGTCATCGGAGCTGTTGAAGTAACGCAAGTCAGACTTCAACACGCCCGGGCCGATGGCCCAGTTGTGAACCAGACCCAGGAAGTGCTGCTTGTAGAAGTCTTCCAGGTTGCCGTAGTAGTACTGGGCCGTCAGGTCTTTGGTGAGTTTATAGTCGCCACCGCCGTAGATGAACTTGTTGCTGTGACGGCCAGAAGAGGTAGGAGAGTTCGCACCGGCAATCGACAACTCTTCGTTGTTGCTGGAGTTACGACCCTTGACGTGCTCGATCTGACCGCCGACCAGTGTCAGGTCCTTGATCTCGTTCGAGGTGATCTGGCCACCCTGGAAGGTTTGCGGCAGCAGACGACC
Source organism: Pseudomonas sp. JAI111 (assembly GCF_024809425.1). Taxonomy (NCBI): domain Bacteria; kingdom Pseudomonadati; phylum Pseudomonadota; class Gammaproteobacteria; order Pseudomonadales; family Pseudomonadaceae; genus Pseudomonas; species Pseudomonas sp. JAI111. The sequence goes on from NZ_JANUCB010000003.1 coordinate 347,775, forward strand.
ATCGTTGGTCACGATTACCGGCAGTTTTGGCTGCAGGGTGCCCAGCTTCAGTTCGGTCTGGGAGATCTTGGCTTTTGCAGTCAGGCCCAGGCTGGAGAAGTTATCAACCGCTTCACCGTTGGACTTGCTTGGGAAAACCGTGCCGCCGTAAGAGGTGGCAGTGGCGCCGTTGGTGCCGCCGCCCGAATCCAGACGTACGCCCAGCAGGCCGATGGCATCGATACCGAAGCCGACGGTGCCTTGGGTGTAACCGGAGATGAAGCGCAGGTCGAAACCCTGGCCCCATTCTTCGTTCTTGCTCTGGACACCGGCAGCCTTGTTGGCCGCAGTGCCGGCAGCGCTGTCACGGTTATCGGTGTTGATGTAGAAGTTGCGCAGCCCCAAAGTAGCCTTGCTGTCTTCGATGAAACCGGCGGCGCTCGCCTGCTGCGCCAAAACCCCTACGGCCACAGCCAGGGCCAAGGTGGACTTGTTCATTGTTTCGCTCCTATCGTTTCTAATTTTTAGGTCCTGGGTCGAATGCCCCGGATCCTGAAGTGCGCGTGTAGCGCCAGATCGCACGTCCACCGGACTGCGTGTATCTAGTGTCGTGGTCTGTCCCACGTGATTCGGGCCGGCATGTTAAACCTAAAAATATCTATTTAATTATTTTTCATGCCATTCAGGAATATAGATAGGCGCCGTGACACAGGCTATCGGCCCGACTGCCGCCCACTTTAGGCGTTTACGCTAAAAGCCAAAAAGAATATAAAATTACTAAGTGATATCTATTTGGAATATGCCAGGACAAAAAAAAGCCTCGCCCGAAGGCGAGGCTCTTTTTTTGGATGGTACTTACAGGAAGCTGTAGGTGTAGTTGAAGATCAAACGAGTCTGGTCTTGATCCAGGGTGCTGGTGTTGCCACGGTAGGTACCGTGACGCAGCGTTGTACCAAACCCTTTCAGCAAGCCTGTTTGAATCACGTAGTCGATACGCGCGTCGGTCTCGTGCTCGCTCAGGTCTTTACCAGTACCGTTGGTAGCCTTGATGTCCTGGCCATTCAGGTAAGCGATCGAAGCTTTCAGACCTGGGACACCCAGTGAGGCGAAGTCATAGGAGTACTGACCGAACGTGGTGTTTTCACCGGCACGGATAAAGCTGCCAACCGTGGCATCGGTAAACGAGTAGAAGCTGGAGCCGCCGGCACCTTCTTGACGACCCTTGTCATCAACAAGACTGCCCTGGTTCAGGAAAACGAAGCCGCCGTCATCGTTGACACGTTGGTGCCCGAGCAGGAACGCGTTACCGCCCAGGGTGTACGTGAACATGGCGCTCCAGGTCTTGTTGTCAACCTCGCCCGGGGTCTTGGCAAAACCGTTGTTGTTGTTGAAGCGGTAGCCGGCGTCGCCGTTCTTACCGTCAGAGCGGCTATCGAAATAGCGAATGTCGGTCTTGAAGGATTGGTTGGGAGCGATCGGGTAAACGTGCACCAGGCCGAGGAAGTTCTGCTTGTAGTAGTCTTCCAGGTTTGCGTAGTAGTACTGCAGCAACAGGTCTTTGGTCACTTTCCAGTCAGCACCCGCGTAACGGAACTGGTTGCTGTCCTGCGTACCGCCTGCTACCGCCAAGCCAGTTCTGTTGGAGGAGGCGCGACCCGAGGCGTGCTCCAGTTGACCCAAGTTGAAGGTCACGTTGTCGATTTCCTTCGAGGTGATGGTGCCACCGTCAAAGGTCTGAGGCAGCAAACGGCTGTCGTTCGATAGCAGAATCGGCAACTGGGGTGCCAGAGCGCCACCCAGGTGGGCTTCGGTCTTCGAGAAGCGCGCCTTGACGTTACCATCCAAACGGCTCCACTCATCCGCCGAAGCATTGCCATCGCTAGGGAAGAAGGAGTTGGCGTTACCCACCGGGTGATGACCCTTGCCGCCATCCAGATGGATACCCACAAGCGCTTGGGCGTCAATACCAAAACCAACGGTACCCGGGGTGAAACCGGACAGGTAATCGAACTTGAGCCCTTCAGCGGTTTCGCGCTGTCTGTTAGCAGCCGTACTCGGACCTTCACGCATGTCAGCGTCGTAATACATGGTGCGGGAGCTAACGGAAGCCTTGCTGTCTTCCAGGAAACCCGCGGCGCCTGCCTGCTGCGCCATAACCCCTACTGCCACGGCCAGGGCCAAGGTGGACTTGTTCATTGTTCAGCTCCTCTCGTTTCTAATTCTTGTGTTCCTGGCCCTGAGTCGAATGCCCGGGATCCTAAGATGCGCGATTAGCGCCAGACCGTGACCCACAAGTCAATCGTAACCATGTGTGTCTACGACCATCGTCTAACCCCCATTAAATTCGCTCCTGCCGGGACGTCCGCCCAAAAAGAAATCACCCAATTCTTTTTAATACCCTTTAGGAATTTAGCTCCGCGCTTTCCCCTTGAACCGGGGCATGGCACCGGCTCATAAGCTAATTCCTAAATGGTATTTGTTAGCCTTTTTTTAGATCGATTAGCTTTGATGTAACCCCGTAATCAAACCCAATCGAAAGGCAGCGCCATGACGACCAAACGCGCACTATCCAGCTTAATTGTTACAGTTTATGTATTGCTAGTGGTTTCTTCGAGCGCTCACGCGGAGAACCTCACCGTGGGCTATCAAACCGGCATCGACCCCAGCAAAGTCGCCCAGGCTGACGGCACTTACGAGCAAACCATAGGCCAGAAAATCGACTGGCGCCGGTTTAATAGCGGCCCGGAAGTGGTCACGGCGATTGCTTCGGGTGACGTACAGATCGGCAACCTCGGTTCAAGTCCGCTGGCGGCAGCCGCTTCGCGCAATTTACCGATCGTGGCGTTTATCGTTTCCGCCCAGATCAACGCGGCGGAAGCACTGGTGGTGCGCAACGGCAGCGGCATCGAGAAACCGCAGGATCTGATCGGCAAGACCATCGCTACGCCATTCGTTTCAACCTCCCACTACAGCTTGCTCGGCGCGTTGAAGCATTGGGGGCTGGATGCCTCGAAAGTCAAAGTGGTGAACCTGCAACCGGCGGAAATCGCGGCGGCGTGGAAGCGTGGCGACATTGATGGCGCGTTTGTCTGGTCGCCGGCGCTGGGGGAAATCCGCAAGACAGGCAAGACCTTGACCGACGCAGCACAAGTCGGCCAATGGGGTGCACCAACGTTCGAGGTGTGGGTGGCGCGCAAGGATTACGCGCAGAAGCATCCAGACGTAGTGGCCAAGTTCGCCAAGGTCACGCTGGACTCTTTCGCCGACTATGCCGCGCATAAAGACAGCTGGACGGCGGACTCGGTGCCCGTGCAGAAAATCGCCAAACTGACCGGTGCCAATGCCGCTGATGTGCCGGAGCTGCTGGCCGGTTCCGCGTTCCCGGATGCCAAGGCGCAACAGACCACCGCGTTGCTGGACGGTGGCACAGCCAAGGCCATTGGCGAGACGGCGAAATTTTTGAAGGAGCAAGGGAAGGTCGAGACGGTACTGCCGGATTATTCGGCGTATGTCAGCGCGAAGTTCGTTGCTGAATAACACACGTAATGATCGTTCCCACGTCGACGCCTCGACGTGGGAACGAGCAGGTCACAGGGACTTTTCGAAGATCTTCGAATTACGCTGATAGTTGTACAGCGAAGCCCGCGCCGACGGCAGGCGCTCGACGCTGCTTGGCTCGAAACCACGTTCGCGGAACCAGTGAGCGGTGCGGGTCGTCAACACGAACAAGGTTTTCAACCCCTGGGCCCGGGCACGGGTTTCGATGCGTTCCAGTAGCTCATCACCGCGACCGCCATGGCGATACTCCGGGTTCACCGCCAGACAGGCCAACTCCCCGGCATCCGAATCGGCAATCTGATACAGCGCCGCACACGCGATGATCATGCCTTCGCGCTCGACCACGCTGAACTGTTCGATCTCACGCTCCAGGACCTCGCGAGAACGGCGCACAAGAATGCCCTGCTCTTCGAGCGGACTGATCAAGTCCAGCAAACCGCCGACGTCTTCAATCGCCGCTTCGCGAACAACCTCGAATTGCTCTTGGGCGACCAGCGTACCGCCACCGTCGCGGGTGAACAGTTCGGTCAGCAGCGCACCGTCTTCGGCGTAGCTGACGATATGGCTGCGCGCCACGCCGCCCCGGCAAGCCTCTGCCGCAGCATCCAGCAGTTCAGCCTGATAGTTGCTGCCCAGGCGCTGCAAATGCGCCGGCACTTGTTGCGGGCGCAATTCGCGAACCAGACGACCGTTTTCATCGATCAGCCCCAAGTCGGCACCGAACAGCAGCAATTTATCCGCCCCCAGATCGATGGCCGCGCGGGTGGCGACGTCTTCACACGCCAGGTTGAAGATCTCACCGGTTGGCGAGTAGCCCAACGGCGAGAGCAGCACGATGGAGCGCTCGTCCAGCAGACGATTGATGCCCTTGCGGTCGACCCGGCGCACTTCGCCGGTGTGATGATAATCGACGCCTTCGAGCACACCGATCGGCCGTGCGGTCACCAGGTTGCCGCTGGCCACCCGCAGACGCGAGCCCTGCATTGGCGACGAGGCCATGTCCATCGACAGCCGCGCTTCGATGGCGATCCGCAGTTGGCCTACCGCATCGATCACGCACTCAAGCGTTGCGGCATCGGTGATGCGCATGCCGTGGTGGTAATGCGGGATCAAGCCGCGGGCAGCAAGACGGGTTTCGATTTGCGGACGTGAACCGTGGACCAGCACCAGCCGCACACCCAGGCTGTGCAGCAGCACCAGGTCGTGGACGATGTTGCCGAAGTTGGGGTGCTCGACGCCATCGCCGGGCAGCATGACGACGAAGGTGCAATCCCGGTGGGCATTGATGTAAGGCGAAGCGTGGCGAAGCCAATTAACGTATTCGGGCATGAACCTGGGCCTGTAATAAATAGCAGCCAAAAAATGGGTGAAACTGAAATGCACAGTGGGCTGATGGTTATCGTCGGAACAGGCTTGGCGACACGCGCGCTCTCCTCATGAATACAGGTTGGGACACTGGCAATTTACAAGGATTGCCAGCCATGACACAGGGGTTTCATTCAACTGACTGGCATCGGTGTTTTGGCCGGTGTCAGGCAGTAATGTTCAATCAATGAACGTAATAGATGCACGGTAGGCTGCAAACGTGACATTTCGAGGTATTCCCCCGGTTGGTGCGCACACGCGATATCACCCGGGCCGAGCACCAGCGTTTCACAGCCAAGGCGCTGAAGATAAGGCGCTTCGGTGCCGAACGCCACTGCTTCGGCCCGATGGCCGGTGAGCTTCTCCGCGACCCGGACCAATTCGGCGTCTTCGGCCTGCTCGAACGGCGGCACTTCGGGAAACAGCGGCGCGTAGTCGATCTTCACCTGATGGCGTTCGGCAACCGGCTTGAGCCGCTGCAAAATCTCCGCCCGTAACGCTTTGGGGTCCATGCCTGGCAACGGTCTCAGGTCGAACTCCAGCGAGCACTGGCCGCAAATACGGTTGGGATTGTCGCCGCCATGGATGCAGCCGAGATTCAGGGTCGGCGTCGGCACGCCGAACTGTGGATTGCGGAACTCGCGCTGCCACAACAGGCGCAGGCCACGCAGTTCGCCGATGGCATCGTGCATGGCTTCGAGGGCGCTGTGACCCAGGCGTGGGTCCGAGGAATGACCGCTCTGCCCGAGGATGTCGATACGCTCCATCATGATGCCTTTGTGCATGCGGATCGGCTTGAGCCCGGTCGGCTCGCCAATCACCGCTGCGCGCCCCAACGGACGCCCGGCTTCGGCCAGCGCGCGGGCACCGGACATGGAGCTTTCCTCATCGCAAGTGGCGAGGATCAACAGCGGCTGCTTGAACGGCTGGTCGAGCAGCGGTATGACGGCTTCGATGGCCAGGGCGAAAAAGCCCTTCATGTCGCAACTGCCCAATCCGACCCAGCGACCATCGACTTCGGTGAGCTTCAGCGGATCGGTCTGCCACAGGGCGCCATCAAAGGGCACGGTGTCACTGTGGCCCGCCAGCACCAGGCCGCCGGGACCGGAGCCGAAACTGGCCAGCAAGTTGAATTTGCCGGGGCTGACCTGCTGGATGTCGCAGGCAAAACCCAGGTCGCCAAGCCACGTCGCCAGCAAATCGATGACAGGACGGTTGGTCTGATCGAGGCTGGGCTGTGTACAACTGACGGACGGTGCGGCGATCAGCGCAGCGAACTGATCTTTCATGGACGGCAAAGGCATCGCTGACTCCCACTCCCGAATTGAAGTCCATCATAGAGCCATCTGGCGACAGGAATAAACCGCCGCGGCGCGGAGGATGATCGAGTCCTGTACACTGCACGACCTTGGCAGCCACACATTCCCCCCGGCTGCGCTCCCGATCCTGGATTTTCCGGCCATGCAGAAAGAAACTGAAATCAAACTCCGCGTCAGCCGCGAAACCCTCGCCGCCCTGCGCGAGCACCCGCTCCTGAAAAAACGCAACAAAAGTGGCTGGGAACGCCGTGAGTTGATGAACCAATACTTCGACACGCCTGAGCGCGACCTGGCCCGCGCCAAGGTTGCCCTGCGCCTGCGCAAGGATGGCGATGAAGTGATTCAAACGCTCAAGACCCGTGGCCACAGCGTCGCCGGTCTGTCCGAGCGTAACGAATACGACTGGAACCTGCCCAAAGCCAAACTCGACGTGAAGAAACTTGATGGCGAATGCTGGCCCGAAGAGTTGGCCGAGCTGGACAAGAAAACCCTGAAGCCGATTTTCACCACCGACTTCGTGCGCGAACGCGCTGAAATCGCCTGGGGCCGTGGCAAGACCAAAGTGGTCATCGAAGCCGCGCTGGACCTGGGCCACGTGGTGGTGGGCAAGCAGAAAGAAGAAATCTGCGAGCTGGAACTGGAACTGCGCGAAGGCGAGCCCGCCGCGTTGCTGGAACTGGCCGCCGAACTGGCCGCGACCCTGGCCCTGATGCCGTGTGACATCAGCAAGGCCGAGCGCGGTTATCGCTTGTACGACGCCAACAGCTACTCGCTGAGCCTGCCCGCGCCGCAGATCACCGCCGAAACGCCGCTGGACGACGCCTTCGCTGCCTTGGCCTGGCACTTGCTGAGCAGCAGCCAGCGTCTGGCCGAACAGTACCGCTTCAATGGCCATTGGCGCCTGTTGCTGGACTGGGTCGAAAACCTGGCGGAATTGCGCGCACTGTTGAGCAGTCTGGGCCAGGCCGCACCGCGTCAGTCGACTCACGATTTGCGCATAGCGCTGGATGCCTTGCTCGAAGACTGGCGTCCACTGGTGCAAGCCGGTATCGACGACGAAGACGTGCGCAAAGCCGCGCCGGAGCAGTTCCTTGAGGAACTGGAAGACCCACGCTGGGGCTTGTTCTCGCTTAACACCTCGCGCTGGTTGCTGGCCCGCACCTGGACTGCCGACCGTAACGTGCGTGGCAACCGCCAGGGCGCTGCGCAACTGGGCAGCTGGTTGCCGCGCCTGCTGGGTGAAGAAGCCACGTCCCTGCAATTGCAGCGTTATCAGCAGCAGCCAGAAGACCTGGCTGAGCAATTGCCGCGCATCGAGCGCATTCAGGCCTGGCTGCACCACGCCCGTAACGTGCTGGACATCCCGGAAATGGATCGCCTGTACGGTGAGCTGAAGCTGTTGGCGCAACTGGCCAACGAGCCAATCACCGATGAATCGCTGGATGCGCGCAAGCAGCAGGCGATTGCGGTGTATCAGAATCGTGCGTGGAAGATGCTGCTGCGCATGTGATACCCGGCGCTGATCGTTCCCACGCTCTGCGTGGGAATGCAGCCGGTGACGCTCCGCGTCACCTGGACGCGGAGCGTCCCTTGAGGCATTACCACGCAGAGCGTGGGAACGATCAATCCTTAACCCCGCAACACCGGCAAACTCGTCGTCGACTTGATCTCCGACAACGCCACAATCGAGTTCACCTCCTGTATCCCCGGCACCATCGACAGCTTCTCGAAGAAAAAGCGCTCATACGCCTCGATGTCCGCCGTCACGATCCGCAGCAAGAAATCCACCGACCCCATCAGCACGTAACACTCCAGCACTTCGGGAAAACCGCGAATCGCTTCGGTGAACTCAGTGAAGTTCGAACGCCCGTGCGCGTTGAGTTTGATCTCGGCAAAAATCTGCGTGTTAAGCCCGATCTTCTTGCGATCAAGCAGCGTCACCTGACCGCGAATGATGCCCTCCTCTTTCATGCGCTGAATCCGCCGCCAGCACGGCGACTGCGAGAGCCCCACCTGTTCGGCGATCTGTGCACTGGAGAGCGAAGCGTCCTCCTGCAGCAACGCCAGAATCTTGCGGTCATAGCCATCCAGCTCGCTGTGCATAATAAAACCTTCAATCAACGCATTATTGAATTAAACGATTCGATAAATCGCCAATACGACCAATCATAGATAAGAAATGCCCGGCAACGAATGTAAAAATTCCTCCAGAGAATATGGAGATCGACCATGCCCCCTTTGGAAGCCGTCAACACCCTGCCCACTCGCGCCGATGTCTGGAACGTCAGCAACGCCCACTGCCGCGTCCACTATCAATTGCTGGCCGAGGCCGAGCCGGACCTGCTGTGCAGAGCCCTCAACTTTTTTGCGTTGCAGTGCCTGACGCCGCAACAGGTCAATGTGCAGCGCACGGACGGTCGGCTGGCGATCGATATCGTCATGGACGGCCTGAGCTGGCATCGGGCCGAAGTGATCGCGGAAAAACTACGTAACTTGATCAGTGTGTTTTCGGTAGACCTGCAAACCGCTGATGCGGCCTGGAATGAACCGGTTCAAGCGGCGGGCTGACAAACCTCGACACGGCTTCGTCGAGTAGTGGCCCAACGGTAGGTGGCTGCGCGACTATCCTTTGCGCACCGTTGTTCATGAGGTGCCCGCATGTCCGTTCAACTCGCCATTCAGGACCGCTGGCTGGATCTCAATGATTTGCTGCGCGAACTGGTCGCCCAAGGCTTCATCAGCCAGGACTCGGCCGAGCAAGCGCTCAATGCCCGCCGTCGCCATGCCGCCAGTGGCCAGATGCATCCACTGGAATTCATCGCCAGCCAGCACCTGGACGACCTCAGCCGTCCCGGTAAACACCTGGACTTGGAAAGCCTGACCCTGTGGCTGTCACAACAGGCCGGTCAGCCTTACCTGCGCATCGACCCGCTGAAAATCAACGTTGCGGCCATTACACCGTTGATGTCCTATGCCTTCGCCCAACGACACAAGATTCTGGCGGTGTCCGTCGACCGCGACGCGGTGACCGTGGCCAGCGCCCAACCGTACGTCAACGGCTGGGAAGCCGACCTGACCCACGTGTTGAAGCTGCCGATCAAACGCGTAGTGGCCAACCCGGTGGACATCCAGCGCTTCAGCGTCGAGTTTTTCCGTCTGGCCAAATCGGTCAGCGGCGCGACCACCACCGATCAAAAAACGAGCAACCTGGGCAACTTCGAACAACTGCTCAATCTCGGTGCCAGCGACCAGGAACCGGACGCCAACGACGCGCACATCGTCAACATCGTCGACTGGTTGTTCCAATACGCATTCCAGCAACGCGCCAGCGATATCCACATCGAACCCCGGCGCGAGCAAGGCACCGTGCGTTTTCGCATCGACGGCGTGCTGCACAACGTCTACCAATTCCCGCCGCAGGTAACGATGGCGATCGTCAGTCGCCTGAAAAGCCTCGGCCGGATGAACGTCGCGGAAAAGCGCAAACCCCAGGACGGTCGGGTGAAAACCAAGACGCCGGACGGCGGCGAAGTCGAGTTGCGGCTGTCGACATTGCCGACCGCGTTTGGCGAAAAAATGGTCATGCGGATCTTTGACCCGGAAGTGCTGCTCAAGAATTTCGACCAATTGGGGTTTTCCGCCGAAGACCTGCGCCGCTGGCAGGACATGACCCGCCAGCCCAACGGCATCATTCTGGTCACCGGGCCGACCGGTTCAGGCAAAACCACGACGCTGTACACCACGCTCAAGAAACTGGCGACGCCGGAGGTCAACCTCTGCACCATCGAAGACCCGATCGAGATGGTCGAGCCCGCCTTCAATCAGATGCAGGTCCAGCACAACATCGACCTGACCTTCGCCGCCGGTGTACGCGCGCTGATGCGACAGGACCCGGACATCATCATGATCGGCGAGATCCGCGACCTCGAAACCGCTGAAATGGCGATTCAGGCCGCGCTCACCGGTCACTTGGTGCTCTCGACGCTGCACACCAACGATGCGCCGAGCGCCATCAGTCGCCTGCTCGAACTCGGCGTGCCGCATTACCTGATCAAAGCCACGGTGCTCGGCGTCATGGCCCAGCGACTGGTGCGAACCTTGTGCCCCGATTGCAAGGCCCCGCTGACCTTGGGCGAAGAAGACTGGCAAACCCTGACCAAACCCTGGCAAGCGCCACTGCCCACCAATGCCCAGCGCGCCATCGGCTGCCTGGAATGCCGCGACACCGGCTATCGCGGTCGCGCCGGGGTCTACGAAATCATGCAACTGACTGACGGCGTCAAAGCGCTGATCAATCCCGATACCGATTTGCTCGCGGTGCGGCGACAGGCGTTCAAGGAAGGCATGCGCAGCCTGCGATTGTCGGGGGCACAGAAAGTGGCGGCAGGATTGACCACGGTCGAGGAGGTTTTACGGGTGACACCACAGAGCGAGCAGAAGTAGGCTGGGCGTCACGGAACTCGATTGAGGGAATGGCAATCAAATCCCGTAGTTAACCCAGTGGAGTACCCCTATGCGTCTCAAACTTGCTGTCGCTACCCTCGCCTTGTTGTCCCTTCCAGTCGGTTCGGCGATGGCCGATAGCTTTTGGCGTAACGTCATTTCGTCCGGTGCAACCACCGGTTCGACGTACCTGACTTTCAAGGATCACAAGCTGATCGTTGCAGCCCAGGACGATGCTGGCAGCTTTGTTGCCAGTGATGGCGGTATTCGCGGTCCTTATCTGGAAGCCGCGATGCAGAAAGTCCGCGCCGACAACCCAGGCCTGCAGGCCACGGACATGGAACTGGCGAACGCGATCCTGGCGAAGAACGCCGTTGCTTCCGAGTAAGCGTTCCGGCTGAACAAAAATGCCGCTCATATGAGCGGCATTTTTTTGCCCACTGCAAAACCCCTGTGGGAGCGAGCCTGCTCACGATAGCGGTAGATCAGCCAACCTCATCAGCGACTGGTACTCCGCTATCGCGAGCAGGCTCACTCCCACAGGGGATTTGTGTTGGCCGGTAAATCAGCGGTAATCGTCTACCGGCACGCAGGCACAGAACAAATTGCGATCGCCATAAACGTTATCCACCCGATTCACCGCCGGCCAATATTTGTGCGCCCTGGTGTGTGCATCCGGCGTCACCGCTTGCTCAATGCTGTAAGGCCGCTCCCACACCCCGGTGATATCGGCCAAGGTATGCGGCGCACGCTTGAGCGGGTTGTCTTCGGCTGACCAGTTGCCATTCTGCACTTCGGTGATCTCGGCGCGGATACTCAGCATCGCGCCGATAAACCGGTCCAGCTCGGCCTTCGATTCACTCTCGGTCGGCTCGACCATCAACGTCCCCGGTACCGGGAACGACATGGTCGGCGCATGGAAGCCGTAATCCATCAAACGCTTGGCGACGTCCTCTTCGCTGATACCGGTCAGCGCCTTCATCGGCCGCAAATCCAGAATGCATTCGTGAGCCACTCGTTCGTTGCGCCCGGTGTAAAGCACTGGAAACGCGCCGGACAAATGCTGCGCCAGGTAATTTGCGGAAAGGATCGCCACCTCGCTCGCATCCGCCAGTTGCGGCCCCATCATCGCAATGTACATCCAGCTGATCGGCAGAATGCTCGCACTGCCCCAAGGCGCCGAACTGACCGCGCCGTTCTGCGCCAGCGGTCCGTCGATGGGCACCACCGGGTGATTGGCGACAAACGGCGCCAAGTGCGCGCGCACCCCGATCGGTCCCATGCCTGGCCCGCCGCCGCCGTGGGGAATGCAGAAGGTTTTATGCAGGTTCATGTGCGACACGTCGGCGCCAATGTCCGCCGGCCGCGCCAATCCGACCTGGGCATTGAGGTTGGCGCCATCCATGTACACCTGGCCGCCGTGACTGTGGATAACTTCACATATCTCGCTGATGCCTTCCTCGTACACGCCATGGGTCGAAGGATAGGTGGCCATCAGGCAGCCGAGTTTGTCGCCCGCCTCCGCGGCTTTGCCTTTGAGGTCATCCAGATCGACGTTGCCCGCCTCATCGCACTCGACGATCACCACGCGCATCCCGGCCATTTGTGCCGAAGCCGGGTTGGTGCCGTGAGCCGACGACGGGATCAGGCAGATATCCCGTGCCCCCTGTTGACGACTCTCGTGGTATTTGCGAATGGCCAGCAACCCCGCGTACTCGCCTTGAGCGCCGGAGTTGGGCTGCATGCAGATCGCATCGAAACCGGTAATCGCGCACAACCAACGCTCCAGTTCTTCGATCATCAGCCCATAACCCACCGCTTGCTCCCTCGGTGCAAACGGGTGCAGGTTGGCAAATTTCGGCCAGGTGATGGGAATCATCTCGCTGGTGGCATTGAGTTTCATGGTGCAAGAACCGAGAGGAATCATCGACTGGTTCAACGCCAGGTCTTTGTTCTCCAGTTGCTTGAGATAGCGCAGCATCTCGGTTTCGCTGTGATGGGTGCTGAACACCGGATGGCGCAGATAAGGCGAGGTGCGCAGCAGCTCGACGGGAATGCCGCAAACCACGGTTTCGGCGTCCAGTTCGTCGACGTTGAGTCCATGATCGGAGCCAAGGAAAACATCGAACAACTTGGCGACCGTGGTTTGGTCGCAGGTTTCGTCGAGGCTCAGCGCCAATTGCCCGCGCCCCAGAATCCGCAGGTTGATCTGCGCGGCCTGGGCGCTTTCGATGATAGCGGTCTGCGTACCTCCAACCTCCAGGGTCAAGGTGTCGAAGAAGTGTTTGTTGAGCCGGGTGATGCCGTGGCGTTCGAGACCGGTCGCGAGGATGCAGGTCAGCCGGTGCACCCGCTGGGCAATCCGCTTCAAGCCTTCGGGGCCGTGATAAACCGCATAGAAGCTGGCGATATTGGCCAGCAGCACTTGCGCGGTACAGATGTTCGAATTGGCCTTCTCCCGACGAATATGCTGCTCGCGGGTTTGCAGGGCCATACGCAACGCGGTGTTGCCGCGCGAGTCCTTCGAGACGCCGATGATGCGCCCGGGAATGGCTCGTTTGTATTCATCGCGACTGGCGAAAAAAGCCGCGTGAGGACCGCCGTAACCCATGGGCACGCCGAAACGCTGGGATGAACCGAACACCACATCGGCCCCCAGTTCTCCCGGAGGCGTCAGCAACAGCAGGCTCAGCAAGTCTGTGGCGACGCACGCCAGGGCTTGCTGGGCATGCAGGTGATCGATCAATGGACGCAGGTCGCGAATCTCGCCGTGGGTGTCGGGATATTGCAGCAACGCGCCGAATACCTGATGGGTTTTCAGGTTATCCAGCGCATCAATGATCAACTCGAAACCGAAGCCTTCGGCGCGGGTCTGCACCACGGAAATAGTCTGCGGGTGGCAATTCTCGTCAACGAAGAACACATTGCTCTTGGACTTGGCGACACGTTTGGCCAAGGCCATGGCTTCAGCGGCGGCCGTGGCCTCATCGAGCAACGAAGCATTGGCCAGTTCGAGGCCCGTGAGGTCGATGGTCAATTGCTGGAAATTGAGCAGCGCCTCGAGCCGGCCTTGCGCGATTTCCGGTTGGTAAGGCGTATAGGCAGTGTACCAACCAGGATTTTCCAGCACGTTGCGCGCAATGACATTCGGCGTGAGCGTGCCGTGGTAGCCCATGCCGATCAGGCTGGTCCAGACCTGGTTCTGTTCGGCGTAGCCGCGCAGCTTGGCCAGCGCGGCTTCTTCGTCGAGGGCGGGCGGCAAGTCGAGCATCCGGTTCAGGCGGATTCCCGGCGGAACTGTTTGCTCGATCAGCTCCACTCGACTGCCCAGACCGAGACTGTCGAGCATCGCCTGCTGTTCGGCGGCATCGGGCCCCAGGTGGCGGCGAAGAAAGGCATTGGGATCGCGTAACTGGCTCAAGGATGGCAACTGGGACATGACGGGCTCTCTCTTGACTGGCGCTCAACGTCGATGCAACACGGTCAAAGCAGCATAGCAGTCGATAATCATGCGGAGGGGCGTAGCGCGGTTGGCCAATTCGCATCATCATGTTCGGCGTATGCCTTACGTCCGCTGATCGGTGTCCATACTTATGAGCCAACTGCCTTTTCTGCCCTTCTCCAAACCCACCATTGATGAGACCACAATCGCCGCTGTCGGCGATGTCTTGCGTTCAGGCTGGATTACCAGCGGCCCCAAGGTTCAGGCCTTTGAAGCGCAACTCTCGGAATATTTCGGAGGGCGCACAGTGCGCACCTTCAACTCCGGCACCTGCACCATGGAAATCGCCTTGCGCATCGCCGGGATCGGACCGGGCGATGAAGTGATCACCACGCCGATCTCCTGGGTAGCCACCGCCAACGTGATTCTGGAGGTCGGCGCCACGCCAGTGTTTGCCGACATCGACCCGGTCACTCGCAACATCGACCTGGATCAGCTTGAAGCCGCCATTACCCCGCGCACCAAAGCCATTATCCCGGTGTACCTCGCCGGGCTGCCGGTGGACATGACGCGCCTTTACGCACTGGCGAAAAAGCACGGTTTACGGGTAGTGGAAGACGCGGCCCAGGCGCTGGGCTCGAGCTGGAACGGACAGCGCATCGGCGCAACCGGCGACTTCGTGTCCTTCAGTTTTCAGGCCAACAAAAACGTCACCTCCTCGGAGGGCGGTTGCCTGGTGCTGAACACGGCCGAAGAAACCCGACTGGCGGAAAAGTACCGATTACAGGGTGTAACCCGCACCGGTTTCGATGGGCTGGACGTGGATGTGTTGGGCGGAAAATTCAACATGACCGATGTCGCGGCGGCTATTGGCCTGGGTCAGTTTGCTCACATCGAGGCGATTACGGCTCATCGCCGTGAGCTGGCCAAGCACTATTTCGCCTGCTTTGGCGAGGACTTCGAAGCCCAATACGGCGCTCAACTGCCCCCGGCGGATTTCGAGAACAGCAATTGGCATTTATTCCAGCTGGTGCTGCCGGAACGCAAGGATGGCCTCGCGGCACGGGCCACATTCATGGAGCAGATGCAGGCATTGGGTGTCGGTATTGGCTATCACTACCCGCCGATTCATCTGCTGAGCCTTTACCGCGAGCGCGGATTCAAGGAAGGCATGTTCCCGGTAGCAGAACGGGTCGGACGCCTGATTGTTTCGCTGCCGATGTTTACGGCCATGAGCAAAGCGGATGTCGAGCGATCGGTGGCAGCGGTGAAGACGGTTTTGCGAGCTGCCTGAAAAAAACCCCAAAAAAAAGCCTCGAGTGATCGAGGCTTTTGCTTGTCTGGGGCTTACTCGCCGATGGCGGCTTTGTAGCCTGCAGCATCGAGCAGCTTGTCCAGATCGGCGGCGTTGCTTGGCTTGAGCTTGAAGATCCAGGCGCCGTACGGGTCGGAGTTGAGCAATTCAGGCGACCCGCTCAGTTCTTCGTTGACCGCGATCACTTCACCGGCAATCGGTGAGTAGATGTCAGAGGCGGCTTTAACCGACTCCACCACGCCGGCCTGATCTTCGGCAGCAAACACTTTGCCGACTTCGGTCAGTTCAACGAATACCACATCGCCCAAGGCTTCCTGAGCGTGATCGCTGATGCCCACGGTGACGGTGCCATCGGCTTCCAGACGGGCCCATTCGTGACTTTCGGCAAAACGCAGGTCGGCAGGGATATCGCTCATGTTCTGTATCCTCAAGAAAATTGTCAGCGGTCGTTGCCCGCCAAAAAAGGTTAGATCAAGGTTTTGCCGTGGCGTACGAAGGTCGGTTTGACCACTCGGACCGGGTACCATTTGCCACGGATTTCCACTTCTGCGCGGTCGGCAGTTGCCATCGGCACGCGCGCCAGTGCAATCGACTTGCTAAGCGTAGGAGAGAAACTACCACTGGTGATCTCTCCTTCGCCAACATTGGCGATGCGGACCACTTGATGAGCGCGCAAAACACCACGCTCCTCAAGGACCAGACCGACCAGTTTGTGCTGAACGCCACCCGCCCGCTCGGCTTCCAGAGCAGTGCGACCGATGAACTGGCGCGTGGCCGGTTCCCAGGCAATGCTCCACGCCATATTCGAGGCCAGTGGTGAAACGTCTTGATGAATGTCCTGGCCGTACAGGTTCATGCCGGCTTCCACGCGCAAGGTGTCGCGCGCGCCCAAGCCGATTGGCGAAATCCCGGCGCCCACCAGATCGTTGAAGAAACCCGGTGCCTGATTGGCCGGCAGAACGATTTCGAGCCCGTCTTCGCCGGTGTAACCAGTGCGCGCAATGAACCAGTCACCGTCGGCCAGTCCTTCGAAGGGCTTGAGCATCTGGATCAGGTTGCTGCGGGACTGGGTCACCAGTTCGGAGATTTTATGCCGCGCATGGGGGCCCTGAATGGCCAGCATTGCCAATTCGGAGCGCTCGTTGAGCTGCACATCGAAACCGTCGAGATGAGCCTGCATCCAGGCGAGGTCCTGATTGCGGGTGGAGGCGTTGACCACCAACCGATAACCGTCCTCGAGTCGATAGACGATCATGTCGTCGACGATTCCGCCACGCTCATTGAGCATGGTGCTGTACAAGGCACGGCCGGGGCTGTGCAGGCGCGCGACATCATTGGCCAGTAAATGCTGGAGCCAGGCTTTGGCCTGGGCACCGCTGACGTCGATCACGGTCATGTGGGATACATCGAATACCCCGCAATCGCGGCGCACCTGATGGTGTTCCTCGACCTGCGAGCCGTAATGCAAAGGCATATCCCAACCGCCAAAATCGACCATCTTCGCGCCGAGGGCGAGATGAAGGTCATACAGAGGCGTACGCTGTCCCATGGGTTTCTCCTTCCGGGCGTGGCGAAGGTGCGGACAGGTGCTTGACCATTGAAAGCCTTGAAATACAAGGCTTCCAGCCGATCTCAGCTACCGGGTCCGAAGGACGGACCGCACCGAATGCCGCGCATTGTAGCCTCAAGGTGTAGGACTGGCACCTAGGCGTTTCGATGCGCCGAACGTCGAATCAATCCGATGACCGGTAGAAGCCCGACCAAAACCAGCGTCAAGGCCGGGAGCGAGGCCCTCGCCCACTCCCCTTCGCTGGTCATTTCAAATATCCGTACGGCCAGCGTGTCCCAGCCAAACGGGCGCATCAGCAGGGTTGCGGGCATTTCCTTGAGCACATCGACGAATACCAGAAGCGCCGCACTCAACGTGCCGGGCAGCAGTAACGGCAGATACACTTTGAAAAACAGTCGTGGCCCACTGACCCCAAGACTACGTGCTGCTTCGGGCAAAGATGGCCGTATTCGCGCCAGGCTGTTTTCCAGCGGCCCATAGGCCACGGCAATGAAACGCACCAGATAGGCCAGCAATAATGCCGACAGACTGCCCAGCAACAGCGGCTTGCCTGCTCCGCCGAGCCAACCTGATAGAGGAATCACCAGCTCCCGGTCCAGATAACTGAACGCCAGCATGATCGACACCGCCAGCACCGAACCGGGCAGCGCATAGCCGAGATTGGCCAGGCTGACCCCGATACGGATCGACCGGGTCGGCGCCAGGCGCCGGGCAAACGCCAGCACCAGGGCAATGCTGACGGTGATCAACGCCGCCATGCCACCCAGGTACAGGGTGTGAACGATCAGTGCGGCGTAGCGCTCATCCAGATCGAAGCGCCCACGCTGCCAGAACCACACCATCAGTTGCAGCATCGGAATGACAAAGGCACAGGCGAACACCAGACCGCACCAGCTCATGGCAACCACAGCTTTAAAACCGCGCAGGTGATACAGCGCTTTGACCCGTGGCCGTTCGTTACTCGCCCGATTCGCCCCGCGCGCCCTGCGTTCGCCATACAGCACCAGCATCACCACCAAGAGCAACAGGCTGGCCAGTTGTGCGGCGCTGGAGAGGCTGAAGAACCCGTACCAGGTTTTGTAGATCGCGGTCGTGAACGTGTCGAAGTTGAACACCGATACGGCACCAAAATCCGCCAGGGTTTCCATCAACGCCAGCGCCACGCCGGCGCCGATGGCTGGGCGCGCCATTGGCAAGGCAACTCGCCAGAAGGCCTGCCACGGTGATTGTCCCAAGACCCGCGCCGCTTCCATCAAGCCTTTGCCCTGGGCCAGGAACGCGCTGCGCGCCAGCAGGTAAACGTAGGGATAGAACACCAGCACCAAAACGATGATCACGCCGCCGGTGGAGCGCACTCGCGGTAGCCGCAGGCCGTTGCCGAGCCATTCGCGCATCAGGGTTTGCACGGGGCCGGCGAAATCCAGCAGGCCGACAAAAACAAACGCCAGCACGTAGGCAGGAATGGCAAAGGGCAGCATCAGCGCCCAATCCAGCCAGCGCCGGCCGGGGAATTCGCAGAGACTTGTGAGCCAGGCGAGACTGACGCCCAACAGCGACACACCGACACCGACGCCAAGCACCAGGGTCAGCGTGTTGCCCAGCAAGCGCGGCATCTGGGTGTCCCAGAGGTGGGACCAGATTTGATGATCGATGGTTTGCCAGGACAAAAGCAGAACGCTTAGTGGCAGCAGGACCAGCGCGGCGATGGCGAAGACCAGGGGATACCAGCGGCGTTGGGCGGGGTGGGCCACGGGGGTTCTCTAGAATTGTTAAATGATTGTGCCCACGCTCTGCGTGGGCACACATCTTGTGACGCTCTGCGTCACGCTTCGACGCGGAGCGTCGGGGGATGCATTCCCACGCAGAGCGTGGGAACGATCAGCAGTAGTGTCAGTTCCAGCCTGCGCGATCCATCATGCGAATCGCTTCGGCCTGGCGCTTGCCGGCAATTTCCACTGGCAAGGTATCCGCGACAAACTTGCCCCAGCTCGCGACTTCCGCGGAGGGCTGAACCTCAGGGTTGGCCGGGAATTCCTGGTTCACGTCAGCGAAGATCCGCTGCGCTTCAGGTGTGGTCATCCACTCCACCAAGGCTTTGGCGGCTTCTGGATGCGGTGCATGCTTGGTCAGGCCGATGCCTGACAGGTTGACGTGCACACCACGATCCCCCTGGTTCGGCCAGAACAGCTTCACCGCCAGGTCAGGTTTCTGCTTGTGCAGGCGGCCGTAGTAGTACGTGTTGACGATGCCGACGTCGCACTGGCCCGCGTTGATGGCTTCCAGTACCGCGATGTCGTCGGAGAAGACGTCGGTAGACAGGTTGTTGACCCAGCCTTTGAGGATCTTCTCGGTTTTGTCGGCACCGTGCACTTCGATCATGGTGGCGGTCAGGGACTGGTTGTAGACCTTCTTCGCCGTGCGCAGGCACAGGCGTCCTTCCCAGTTTTTGTCAGCCAGACCTTCATAGGTGGTGAGCTCGCCCGGCTTCACCCGATCAGTGGAATAAGCGATGGTTCGCGCGCGCAGGCTCAGGCCGGTCCAGGCATGGGCGGAAGAGCGGTATTGCAGCGGGATGTTGGCGTCGATCACCTTGGAGGTGAACGGTTGCAGGATGCCCATCTGCTCAGCCTGCCAGAGGTTACCGGCATCGACGGTGAGCAGCAGGTCGGCGGTGGCGTTCTCGCCCTCGGCCTTGATGCGCTGCATCAACGGCGCTTCCTTGTCGGTGATGAATTTCACCTGCACACCGGTTTTCGCGGTGTAGGCATCAAAGACCGGTTTGATCAGCTCGTCGATACGCGAGGAGTAAACCACCACCTCGTCAGCGGCCTGTGTGGCAGTGCTGCCAATCAGGGTCAGGGCGAGTGCGGTCAGTAGACGCTTCGGTGCCAACATGGGAGCGATCTCACGATTGAAAAAATGAGGCCAAATGATAAGGACTCACATTTAGCTTCTCAATCGAACAGTTCGCGGAGGAGTTACCAGATGTTGCACCGCTGGAAATTGGCGGTGGAATGTTCCGGCCCCATCGCGAGCAGGCTCGCTCCCACAAGGGATCTTCAGTGTTCACAAAACCAATGTGGGAGCGAGCCTGCTCGCGATGGGGCCATCAGCCGCAATGAAGTGATCAGGCCTTGGCCAGTGCCGGCAGGTCCCCGATCAACCCCAACGCCTCGCGCACAAACAGTGCCTTGGCCTCGGGCATCTGATCGACCATCTTCAAGCCTGCGTTACGCAACCAGCGCACCGGCAACGGATCGGCCTGGAACAAGCGCTCGAAGCCTTCCATCGCCGCCATCAAGGCCAGGTTGTGCGGCATGCGCCGACGCTCATAGCGACTGAGTACTTTCACATCCGCCAACCGCTCGCCACGTTCTGCCGCCTGCAACAGCACTTCGGCCAGGACGGCGGCATCGAGGAAGCCCAGGTTGACGCCCTGCCCGGCCAGCGGGTGGATGGTGTGGGCGGCGTCGCCGATCAATGCCAGGCCCTCGGCCACGTATCGCTTGGCATGACGCTGGCGCAGCGGGACGCACAGACGCGGATCGGCGCTTTGAACCGTGCCGAGCCGGCCTTCGAAGGCTCGCTCCAGCTCACGGCAGAACGCATCATCGTCCAGCGCCATCAAGCGCTCGGCTTCGCTCGGCGTGGTCGACCAGACGATCGAACACCAATCCTGTTGTCCGTCGCGGTCCAACGGTAGAAACGCCAGCGGACCGTTGTCCGTAAAGCGCTGCCACGCAGTCATTTGATGCGGTCTGGAGCTGCGCACGCTGGTGACAATCGCGTGATGCAGATAATCCCACTCGCGCGTTGCCACGCCGGTCAGGCGCCGCACGGCTGAGTTGGCGCCATCGGCCGCAATGACCAGCGGCGCACGCAAGGTGCGGCCATCAGCCAGGGTCAGCAGCCAGTCGTCGCCGGAACGACGCATCTGCTCAAGGCGGGCATTGGCCAGCATGCCCAGGTCGCAGTCGTGCAAACGATCGAGCAAGGCGTCCTGAACCACGCGATTCTCGACGATATGCCCGAGCACATCGGCATGCACGCTGGCGGCCGAGAAGTGGATTTGCCCGGTGCCGCTGCCATCCCAGACATGCATGTCGGTGTAAGGGCTGCTGCGCCGGCTGGCGATGCCGTCCCAGACGCCGAGGCGTTCGAGAATCCGTTGGCTGGCAGCCGACAGGGCGCTCACCCGTGGCTCGAACGGCGCTTGCCCGTCGAAGGGTTTGACGCTCATCGGGCTGCCATCGAGCAGCAGGACTTCCAGCCCGCTGTCCTGCAACGCCAGCGCCAAGGCGCTGCCGACCATTCCGGCCCCGACAATCAGCAGATCTGCGCGCATTTCCATGCTTTAAGCCTGTCTCGCTTGCGGCTTGCGCCGCACGTAAAGGGTTTTTCCGACCCGCGCCACCAAGTGACCGGCACCGTCATGAATATCGACCTGCAACTGCGGCAGGTATTTTTCGCCATTGGCCGTCTGCCGGCGGATCTCGTCGAGCAAGGTGTCGTCGATCGTGAAACGGGCGAATACAGGGCCTTTGCCCGGCGTGATGAAATCGATGTCGGCGGCCTTGTCCCAGACGATGTAACGGTGACCGAGGTTTTCCATCAGCATCAGCATGAAAAACGGGTCGACCATCGAATACAGGCTGCCGCCAAACTGGGTGCCGACGTAGTTGCGGTTGTACCAGCTCAGGCCCATGGACACTTTGATGTCCCGAAAGTCATCACTGATGTGCTGAACCCGAACCCCGGCGCCCAGGTAAGGCGGGTAAAAGGTCATGAACCAGCGCATCAACCGCGCTTTGCCGAACGTGTCGGTCAGCCACTTAAGCATCGGGACGCGTACCCAGCCCCATGGCTTGCCGGGCGAACCAGCGCTTGGCCGGAGGCAGCAGATCGAGGCCGAGCAAGCCGATATTCCGGCCCAGTGAAACCAGCGGCTGGGTGCTGCCAAACAATCGGGTGACCTGATCCGAGAAACCCACGGTGAGGTTCTGATCCAGGCGCTGGCGCTCGCGGTAAGCCTGCAAGGTCGCAAAGTCGCCGGGCGCTGTCTCGCTGGCCAACAAGGCATCGGCCAACGCCTGGGCATCGCGCAAGGACAGGTTGAAACCCTGGCCGGCGATCGGGTGCAAGCTGTGGGCGGCGTTGCCAAGAATTGCCAGGTGCGGGCGCACCTGCTCTTCGGCCTCGATCAATGTCAGCGGGTAAAGATGCCGCGCGCCCACCTGTTTCAGGGTACCGAGGCGATAACCGAACACGCCCTGCAATTCACTGAGAAAGCTGCGCTCATCGAGCGCCGCCAACCGTTGCGCGTCCATCCCCAGGCGGGTCCAGACCAGGGCGCAGCGGTTTTCCGGCAGCGGCAGCAACGCCATCGGACCGTCGTCGGTAAAGCGCTCGAACGCCATGCCGTTGTGGGCTTCACTCGGGGTGATATTGGCGATCAGGGCGCTCTGGTTGTACGGACGCTTCCTGATGCCGATCCCCAACTGCTCGCGCAGGCCGGAACGGCCGCCATCGGCCAGCACCGCAAGGTCGCATTCGAGGATGGTTTCGTCGTCGAGGGTCAGGCGATAGCCGTCGGTCAACGGCTCCATGCGTGTCACTTCTGCCGGGCAACGCCAAGTGACCACGTCCTTGTCCAGGCCTTGCCAGAGGCATTGGCCCAGCCAGGCGTTTTCCACCACATAGCCCAGCGCCGGAACGCCTTCTTCCATCGCGGACAAGCGCGCGGTGGAAAAACGCCCACGGTCGGAGACATGAATCTGCTTGATCGGTTCGGCGCGACGGGAGATTTCCTGCCACACGCCCAACCGTTGATAAATCTGCTTGGCACCGTAGGACAACGCCGAAGAACGGGCGTCATAGCTCGGCTGATAAGTGTGGCCGGGAGCAAACGGCTCGATCAGTACGATCTTCCAGCCGCGCGCCTTGGCCCCGGCCTGCAGGGCCAACGCCAGACTGGCGCCCACCAGGCCGCCACCGATAATCGCCAGATTGACTCGACTCATGCCGCGTGCGCCCGTGCAGCAGCCATCAAGGCCTCGATCTCGGCGACAGTTTTTGGCACGCCGTTGGTCAGGATTTCACAACCGGTTTTGGTCACTACCACGTCATCCTCGATGCGCACGCCGATGCCGCGCCATTTCTTCGCTACGTTCTGGTTGTCCGGGGAGATGTAGATCCCCGGTTCAACGGTCAGCGCCATGCCGACTTCCAGCACGCGCCATTCGCCGCCGACCTTGTAATCGCCGACGTCATGCACATCCATGCCCAGCCAGTGGCCGGCACGGTGCATATAAAAGGCTTTATAGGCTTCGCTGGCGATCAGCTCGTCGACGTCGCCTTGCAACAGGCCCAACTTCACCAGACCGGATGTAATCACCCGGACCGTGGCTTCGTGCGCCTGATTCCAGTGTTTGTTCGGGGCGATCTCGGCGAAAGCGGCTTCCTGGGACGCCAGCACCAACTCGTAGATCGCCTTCTGCTCAGGTGAATACTTGCCATTGACCGGCCAGGTGCGGGTGATGTCGCTGGCATAGCAGTCGATCTCGCAACCGGCATCGATCAGCACCAAATCGCCATCCTTGAGCACGGCGTCATTCTCCTGGTAATGCAGGATGCAGCTGTTGCGCCCCGACGCGACGATCGAACCGTACGCCGGCATCTTCGCCCCGCCCTTGCGGAATTCGTAATCGAGTTCTGCTTCGAGGCTGAACTCGTGCAGCCCGGCCCGGCTGGCCTGCATGGCGCGGATATGCGCCTGGGCGGATATCCGCGCGGCTTCGCGCATCACCTTCACTTCTGCCGCCGATTTATACAGGCGCATGTCGTGAAGCAGATGATCCAGGGCAACGAATTCGTTCGGTGGCTGCGCGCCGAGGTGCGCCTTGGAGCGGATCACGTTGATCCAGTCCATCAGGTGACGGTCGAATTCCGGGTTGCTGCCCATGGCCGAATAGACTCGGTCACGGCCTTCGATAAGGCCCGGCAGGATGTCGTCGATATCGGTGATCGGGAACGCGTCGTCAGCGCCGAAATCGCGAATCGCGCCTTCCTGGCCGGCACGCAGACCATCCCACAACTCGCGCTCGGCGTTGCGCTCACGGCAGAACAGCACGTATTCGCCGTGCTCTCGGCCAGGCATCAGGACGATGACGGCTTGAGGCTCGGGGAAACCGCTGAGGTACTGGAAGTCGCTGTCCTGGCGATAGACATGCTCGACGTCGCGGTTGCGGATAGCCACCGCGGCGGCGGGCAGGATCGCAATGCTGTTGGGTTCCATCTGCGCCATCAAGGCCTTGCGGCGACGGCTGTATTCCGATTTCGGGATATGAATCATGGGCAGATGGCTTTCCCTGGCAAACGATTAATGCAGCGACGGTTTGGCCGCGGCCGGCGCATCTGCTTTTTTGGTTTCGGAGAACAGCAGCAATGGCGCGACCCGCAGGTATTCCATCACTTCCATATAGTCGGTTTCACCGTCTTCGGACTCTTCCAGGGCATCTTGCACCTGGGAAATCGCCGCCAGGTCCTGCAACACTTCGGTGGCCTCGGTGCTCAGCATGCTGCTGTCACGGCAGTTCAGACCGAAACCGCTGAGGAAACCCTGGCACCATTGGCCCAGTGCCACGGCACGGTCAGCCAGCGGTTCGTCATCGGTCGGCAGCAGCAGAACGACGGTCACGTCGTCGCCGGTGAGCTCGCCCTTGACCATCTCCTGCAAGCCGATCAGGGCGTTGCGGACATTGTCCTGTGGCTCGTTTTCGAGCAGTTCGGCAGCATCGACCAGCCAGCCTTCGGCGTCGAAACCTGCACCGGCGCAACTGCGGCCGAGCAACAGGCCGTGCAGTTCGGCAGGCGAGACGTTATGACCGCTGGAAGTCAGCAGGGTGGCGAAGGCTTGGTACGGGGAATTCTGAATGGGCATGGTAGCTAGGCGCCAGACGGCGCTATGTCTAGAATGAAGGCCTTGTATCCTACATCGACAGACTCGCCAAGACTATTAAAGGCTGTCCGCCATCTACCATCCATCAGACCGAATTCAGTGGACACAATGGAAGACACCGACCTGCAAGCGCTGATGGCAAGACTCGAACTGCTAATTAATCGGGTCGAGCAACTAAAGAGTCAAAACGGACTCCTATTAGCTCAGGAAAAAACCTGGCGCGAGGAACGCGCTCACCTCATTGAAAAGAACGAAATCGCCCGGCGTAAGGTCGAATCAATGATTTCGCGCCTCAAGGCCCTGGAGCAAGACTCATGAGTTCAAGCAATAGCGTTACCGTGCAGATCCTCGATAAAGAATATTCGATCATCTGCCCGCAAGAGGAGCGCAGCAACCTGGTGAGCGCCGCCCGTTACCTGGACGGCAAGATGCGCGAAATCCGCAGCAGCGGTAAAGTCATCGGTGCTGATCGCATTGCCGTGATGGCTGCACTGAACATCACCCACGATCTTCTGCACAAGGAAGAACGCCCGGATGTGCAGGCCAGCGGCTCGACCCGCGAGCAGGTTCGCGACCTGCTCGATCGCGTCGATCTGGTGCTCGCCACTGATCCGGATGTCACCAAGGGCTGATTCGGCGGACAGCTTGGGTTATACTCGCATCACTCCCTGGGGTGCTTGCCAGTTGACCACGTCCCTGAGCCGATTCGCACTACCCTGGAAGTTGCACGTTGGGCTGGTGTGCATGTCCGCTAGACGGAAAGCCTTAAAGCCTACTGCATCTTCCACCTTGAACTTTCGGGTTCAAGGGCTAAGTCAGCAGCGGTTCATCCGGGGAGCCTGATTTGTGTCCGATGCCGGTTTAATTACCGGCATCGGCTTTTTTACGGGTACGCTTTATGTACTCGTCCTGCCGAAGCCTGAATCCATGAACGAACCTGCGCTGCTACCCCGCCCGCAACTTCGACGCATGCTGCGCAAGGCCCGCCGCGCACTGACCCCCAGTCAGCAGCGCCAGGCAGCTCGCGGGTTGTACAAGCAGTTGGCCCAACAGCCATTGTTTCGTCGCGCAAAACACATCTCCCTGTACCTGCCCACCGACGGTGAAATCGATCCGCGCCTGTTGCTGCGCGCCGCGCAACGCCGGGGCAAGGCGACGTATTTGCCGGTGCTCAGTGCCTGGCCGCGGACCAAAATGGTTTTCCAGCGAATCCGTCCCGGCGAGACACTCAAACCCAACCGTTTTCGCATTCTCGAACCCCGGGCCAATATTGCCCGGCAACGCAAGGTATGGGCGCTAGACCTGGTGTTGCTGCCATTGGTAGGGTTTGACGATGTCGGCGGACGCCTCGGCATGGGCGGTGGTTTCTATGATCGAAGCCTGGCCTATATGGCGCGCCGCCAAACCTGGCGCAAGCCAACGCTGCTGGGACTGGCCCATGAATGTCAGAAAGTCGAACGTTTGGCTCAAGCGAGCTGGGATGTGCCGTTGCAAGGAACGGTGACAGACAGGGCGTGGTATTTCGCAGTCTAGACGCCACTGGTATCAGCGGCGTCCGAAGACGGGTTCAGCGTTTGAAAGCCGAGGGTTGTTGCTGGGCGATTTCGATTGGCGCGTCGGTCTTGTTGCTCCACAAGCTTTGGGCATAGCCAGTGGTTACGACGCCGAGGCCGAACAAAATAACCAAAATCCATAGTAAATCCGGTTTGCGTTTCATCGATTGCCCCCCAAAGGCACATCAACACGATGACAGCAGCGGTTTCCGTTGTAGGCCGTGCAGCAGCGTCAAGCTTAGAAGGCCGGCATTTTGCGACAACGTGAACTGACACGCAAACGCTGGCGTCAACCGACCGTCGGTTTGTCATAAAATCGCCCGACAACTTGCCCAACCACCTCGCAAGGAGCAAAAACGATGGCCTACTGGCTGATGAAATCCGAGCCCGACGAGCTCTCGATCAAAGACCTCGAGAAGCTGGGTCGAGCGCGCTGGGACGGGGTTCGCAACTATCAGGCGCGCAACTTTTTGCGTGCGATGGCGGTGGGCGACGAGTTTTTCTTCTATCACTCCAGCTGCCCCGAGCCCGGGATTGCCGGAATCGGCAAGATTGTCGAAGCCGCGTACCCGGACCCGACGGCACTGGAGCCTGAAAGCCATTACTACGACCCGAAGGCCAGCGCAGAAAAAAACGCCTGGAGCGCCATTGATGTCGCGCATGTCGAGACGTTTGCCAAGGTGTTGAAGCTCGATTATCTGAAGCAGCAGACGGCGTTGGAGCAGATGCCGCTGGTGCAGAAAGGCTCGAGATTGTCGGTCATGCCGGTGACCGCCGAGCAGTGGGCGGCCGTTCTCGATCTACGCTAAAAAATCAAAACCACTTCGCCATCACTTTTTCGCGCGGAACCGGGTTAGCCTGTGTCCCAGTTGACTGGCATCAACTCGCCCCGGCGTTTGCTCTGCCAGACTAGGACGCAATAGCCGCAGGATGCCAGCATGTCGACTCACAGCCGCTCTTCGATACTCTTTGCCAGCGCCTTGCTGGTTTTACTGCTGGCCGCCGGGGGCTTCGGTTACTGGAAGTCGATGCATGACCGGTTGCCCGAAGGCTTGTACGTCGGCAACGGCCGGCTCGAGGCCACGGAAGTGCAGATCGCCAGCAAAACACCTGGTCGACTGGCCGAAGTGCTGGTCAATGAAGGCGACAAGGTCAGCAAAGGCCAACTGCTGGCCCGGATGGACACGCGCACCCTCGAAGCCCAGCGCGAACAGGCGCAAGCCGAGGTGTTGCGTGCGCGGGAAAACCTTTCCGCTGCCCAGGCCAACGTGCAACTGCGCCAGAGCGAACAACTGCTCGCGCAACAGGAACTCAAACGGTCTCAGGAACTGTTCAAACACGGTTTCGTGAGCGGCCAGATCATTGATCAGCAGCAAGCCCGCCTGGACACCGGCGGTGCAGCCGTCGCAGCAGCCCGAGCACAAGTCTCGGCGGTCGGCGCAGCGATCGGAGCGGCGCAGGCCCAGGTCGCCATGTTGACCAGCGAAATCGATGACAGCAGCCTGCGCGCGCCCATCGACGGAGTGATCCAGTTGCGCATGGCCGAACCCGGCGAAGTGCTCGGCGCTGGCGGACGAGTGCTATTGCTGATCGACCCCAGCGACCAATACATGAACCTTTACCTCTCGGCCTCCATCACCGGACGCCTGGCAGTCGGCGAAGAAGCGCGGATCCTCCTCGACGCCCTGCCCGACCATCCGCTGCCGGCAAAAATCAGCTTCGTCGCGGCCAAGTCGCAATTCACCCCCAAGGAAGTCGAGACGCGCGACGAGCGGCAAAAACTGGTGTTCCGCGTCAAGTTGCGCCTGACCGACCCGAGCGCCCTGCCTCAGGCTAAACCGGGCATGCCGGGCGCCGGTTACGTGCGCACGGCGCCGATCAACTGGCCGGCCAACCTGCAATGACCGTCCTGGCGCTGCAAGCGACCGGCATCAACCACCGTTACGGCAAGCAGCACGCACTCAGTGACATCCTGTTCAGCCTGCCGGCAGGCACCCGCTGCGGGTTGATCGGCCCCGATGGTGCCGGCAAGTCGAGCTTGCTGGGACTGATCGCAGGCGTGAAAACCCTGCAGGACGGTCAACTGGAAGTACTGGGCGGCTCGATCCAGGATCGCCGCCACCGCACGAGTCTCTATCCCCGAATCGCCTTCATGCCCCAAGGCCTGGGCGGCAACCTATACCCTGATTTGTCGATCAGCGAGAACATCCACTTTTTCGCCACCCTGTTCGGCCTGTCGAAAGCCGAATTCGATGAGCGCATGCACAGCCTGTTGCTGGCCACCGACCTGCTGCGGTTCGCCGATCGCCCGGCGGGCAAACTCTCGGGTGGCATGAAACAGAAACTCGGTCTGTGTTGCGCGTTGATCCATGAACCGGACCTGCTGATCCTCGATGAACCAACGACCGGCGTAGACCCGTTATCCCGCCGACGTTTCTGGGAGTTGGTCGACGACGTTCGCCGCCAACGCCCGCAACTGACGTTGCTGGTCGCCACCGCCTATATGGAAGAAGCCGAGCAATTCGAACACTGCCTGATGCTCGACGGCGGCAAACTGATTGCCACGGGACTGACCAGCGAATTGGCTGCCGCGACGCCCAGCGGCAAACTCGACGAAGCGTTCACCCACTTTCAGGGCGCCAGCGGCCACGACAACCTGCCGCTGGTGATACCACCCAGAACCACCGCCAGCACGGACATCGCCATCGAGGCCCACGGCCTGACCTTGCGCTTCGGCGACTTTACTGCGGTGGATAACGTCAGCTTCGCCATCGGTCGCGGTGAGATTTTCGGCTTTCTCGGCTCCAACGGCTGCGGCAAGACCACCACCATGAAAGTCCTCACCGGGTTGATGCCCGCCACTGAAGGCAGCGCCACCCTGCTGGGCAATCCGGTAAACGCCAAGGACCTGGCCACCCGCAAACGGGTCGGTTTCATGTCCCAGAGTTTCTCGCTGTATGGCGAACTCAGTGTGCGACAGAACCTGGACTTGCATGCGCGACTGTTCGATTTGCCCAAGGTCGACAGCGCCCGACGCATTGACGAACTCATCCAACGCTTCAACTTGGGCAGCGTCGCCGATCAGCCGTCCGGCGCCCTGCCCTTGGGTTTGCGTCAACGACTGTCGCTGGCCGTGGCGGTGTTGCATCGCCCGGAAGTGCTGATCCTCGACGAACCCACCTCCGGCGTGGATCCGGCCGCGCGAGACGACTTTTGGCGGTTGCTGATCGAACTGTCCCGCGAGCAAGGCGTAACCATTTTCCTCTCCACGCATTTCATGAATGAAGCCCAGCGCTGCGACCGCATCTCGTTCATGCACGCCGGCAAGGTACTGGCCTGTGACACCCCGGCGGCCTTGCAACAACAGTTCAAGGGCGAAACGCTGGAAGCAGCGTTTGTCACTTGCCTGGAACAGGCCCAAGGCACAAGCGAAACACCGACGCCTGCGGTGCCCACCGAAGTAGCCGTCGCACCGCCTCCACCGATGAAGCAACGTGGATTCAGTGTCGCTCGCCTGGTGGCAGTGGCCAGCCGCGAAGCCAAGGAGTTGCTGCGCGATAAAGTGCGAATGGCGTTCGCTTTGCTCGGGGCGATCTTCATGATGGTGATCTTCGGCTACGGGATTTCCCTGGACGTGGAAAAACTCGCTTTCGCCGTGTTCGATCAGGACCAGACGCCGCAAAGCCGCACCTATCTGGAAGCGTTCCGCAGCTCGCGATACTTCGCCGAACAAGCGCCGATTCGCGACACCAAAGAGCTGCATCGACGCCTTCAACGCTCGGAAATCAAATTGGCGCTGGAAGTGCCGCCAGGTTTTGGCCGGGATTTGTACGCCGGACGTCAACCGGCCGTGGCAGCCTGGCTCGATGGCGGCATGCCGTTTCGCGCGGAGACCAGCCGCAATTATGTGGAGGCGGTGCATCAGGCCAACATTGAACAACTGGCCGAACAGAGCAGCCCCGCGCTGAATCGACAAGCCGCGGCCACACTGCAAACCCGATTCCGCTACAACCAGGATGTCGTCAGCGTCAACGCCATCGGCCCCGGGGTGATGGCGCTGATTCTCGCGTTCATTCCGGCCATGCTCACGGCATTGGGGATCGTGCGGGAAAAGGAGCTGGGTTCGATCACCAACTTCTACGCCACGCCGCTGACACGCCTGGAATTCCTGCTCGGTAAACAAGCGCCGTACCTGGCGGTCAGTCTGATCAACCTCGCGGTGCTGACGGCCATGAACCGCTGGTTGTTCGGCGTACCATTCAAAGGCAGCGGGCTGACCCTGGCCTTCGGCGGGCTGCTGTATGTGCTGGCAACGACCAGCATGGGCCTGCTGATCTCGGCATTCACCCGCACCCAGATCGCGGCCATCCTCGGCACGATGATCATCACCAGCCTGCCGACTATCCAGTTTTCCGGGCTGATCGTGCCGCGCTCTTCCCTGGAAGGCGCCGCCGCAGTGATGGGCATGCTGTTTCCGGCCGGTTACTTTCTCGATATCGCCGTCGGCACCTTCACCAAAGCGCTCGACCTGCGACAGTTATGGCCCCAATGCCTGGCGCTTTTCGGGTTCTTTCTCGCCTTTACCGGGCTGAGCCTGGTGATGCTGAAAAAGCAGGAGGCCTGATGCACAAGCTTGCGCATATTTTTCGGCTGGGCCTCAAGGAGCTGACCAGCCTGCGGCACGACAGCGTGTTGCTGGTGTTCCTGTTCTACGCCTTTACCGTGGCGATCTATATGCCCGCCGCCGGCTCTGTGATTGGCGTGCACAACGCCAGCGTCGCGATGGTGGACGAAGATCACAGCCACCTGTCACGCCAACTGGCGCAAGCGCTGCAACCGCCGGAGTTCCAGCGACCGGTGCTGTTGCCTTACGGGCAACTCGATCAGGTCATGGACAGCGGGAAATACACCTTCGTGATCAATGTGCCGGCGAATTTCCAGGCGGATCTGTTGGCCGGTCGCCAACCGGCGGTGCAAGTGAACGTGGATGCCACGGCCATGAGCCAGGCGTTCATGGGCGCGGGTTACATCGGGCGGATCTTCCAGCGCGAACTGCTCAATTACGGCGGGCAAAACGATCCGGCCAATCAGGCACCGGTCCTGCTGACCACCCGCTCGCTGTTCAATACCAATCTGGAAGGTGGCTGGTTCCTGGCGGTGATTCAGATCGTCAACAACATCACCATTCTGGCCATCATCCTGACCGGCACGGCACTGCTGCGCGAGCGTGAACATGGCACCCTCGATCACTTGCTGGTGCTGCCGTTGACCGCGTTGGAAATCATGCTGGCGAAAATCTGGAGCAACATGCTGGTGGTCGTCGTGTGCACTTGGATTTCGCTGGAAGTGATTGTCAAAGGCGCACTGGGCGTGCCATTGGCGGGCTCCATGAGCCTGTTTTTGATGGTCACCGCGGTTTATCTGTTCGCCAGTACGGCGCTGGGGATTTTCCTCGCGACCCTGGCCCGCTCGACTCCGCAATTCGGCCTGTTGGCCATTCCGGTGATCATTCCGATGTTGTTGCTGTCCGGTGGCAGCACGCCGCTGGACAGCATGCCGCAATGGCTGCAATGGGTGATGCAGGGTTCGCCATCAACGCATTTTGTCAGCCTTGGCGCTGCCATTCTGTTTCGCGATGCCGGGCTGAGTGTGGTCTGGCCGGATCTGTTGGCATTGGCCGTCATCGGGCTGCTGTTCTTTGCGATTGCGTTGATGCGGTTTCGCAAGAGCCTGGCGTCTTGAATGGCGGGCGATTTTGGGGGTGGGGTTGGGGGTAGGGTTGGGGGTGGGTACATATCCGTTTTTGGGGTAACGGCGGCTATTGGTTCCGCCCTGACGGCGGGTTACTTGGAAGAGCGCCAAGTAACCAAGCGCTTGCGCCCCTGACGTACGGTGCCTCGCCTAGGCTCGGCATTCCCTCACTCCGGTCCTGCTCCGTGGGCCCGCCGCCATCGGCCATCCATGGCCGGGGGCGGCTAACCCGGCATCCATGCCGGGTTGCCCACTACGCAGAACCTGCGTTCGGCCTCCCGACGGAGCAGATCAAGATCAAGATCAAAAGCGCAAGGCGAGCTAACGCTCGGCCTGATGAGTGGTGAGGAGCAAAAGCTCTGCGCCGGCCTGCTCTGCTTTATGTGGGAGTGAGCCTGCTCGCGATGCTGTTGCTGTTGATCGTTCCCACGCTCCGCGTGGGAATGCCGCCGGGGACGCTCTGCGTTCCGCTGTCGACACCAGGCTTGAGTCTTGCGCAAGGGTGACGCGGAGCGTCACGGGATGCATTCCCACGCAGAGCGTGGGAACGATCAGGGTCAGGATCACGACGCGCAAGCGTTGAAGAACCAGGCCGGCCCGTAGGCCGCCTCGCTTTGCTTTTGCGGTGCACGCCCCCTCGTGAGGCCGAGCGCAGGTTCTGCGCAGAGGGCAACCCGGCATGGATGCCGGGTTAGCCGCCCCCGGCCATGGATGGCCGATGGCGGCGGGCCCACGGAGCAGGACCGGAGCGAGGGCATGCCGAGCCTAGGCGAGGCACCGAACGTCAGGGGCAAAAGCGCTTGGTTACTTGGCGCTTCTCCAAGTGACCCGCCGTCAGGGCGGAACCCTAAGCCGCCGTTACCGCAGAAACGGATATGCCCCCAATCCCAAACCCCAAACCCCAAACCCCAAAACCATCTTAAGTGAACAGCACTGCTCGCAAACGGGAGTGCTTACTGAATGATCAGATTGTTGAACAGCAAATCCTCAACCACCGGCTTACCCGTTTCATCGTTCATCACTTGCTGAGTCTGCTTCAGGGCTTCCTGACGCAGCTTCTCCTTGGCCTCAACGTTGTTCATCGTCTCGGTAGTCTGCTGTGCGAACAACGCGACCAACTGATTGCGAATCAACGGCTCGTTGGCCTTCACCGCTTTGGTGGCATCCTCACCGGTCACGCGCAATGCCACGTCGGCCTTGTAGACCTTGAGCTTCGGCGTACCGTCCAGCCCGTAATTGCCCACGAACGGCGGGCTCAGGGTGATGTAATTGACCTTCGGAGCTTCACCTTCTTTGGCTTCTTCGGCCATCGCTGCCACAGGCAGAGACAGGGCCAGCAACAACATGATCCACACTTTCACAATTCGCTCCTTATCCGGTTTGCGGCCTAGCATAACGACCCGCCGCTCAAGCACAAGCTTATGGCTGACTATCAGGGTCGGGCATGCTCGTTGACCCATCGACTCACACACCTACACTTATCGGCCATCACTCCCAAAGGAATAGCCCTGATGAAAGCCGTGCTGTGCAAAGCCTTCGGCCCTGCCGAATCGCTGGTGCTGGAAGAGGTCGCCAGCCCTGTCGCGAAGAAGAATGAAATCCTGCTGGACGTGCACGCCGCCGGGGTGAATTTCCCGGACACGCTGATCATCGAGGGCAAATACCAGTTCAAGCCGCCCTTCCCGTTCTCGCCGGGCGGCGAGGCGGCCGGCGTGGTCAGTGCAGTGGGTGAAAAGGTCAGCCACCTCAAGGTCGGTGACCGGGTCATGGCCCTGACCGGTTGGGGCAGCTTCGCCGAACAGGTCGCGGTGCCAGGCTACAACGTCCTGCCGATTCCACCTTCGATGGACTTCAACACCGCCGCCGCCTTCAGCATGACCTACGGCACGTCGATGCACGCGCTCAAGCAACGCGCCAACCTGCAACCAGGCGAAACCCTGCTGGTGCTCGGTGCTTCCGGCGGTGTCGGCCTGGCCGCGGTGGAAATCGGCAAGGCCATGGGCGCCCGCGTGATCGCCGCCGCCAGCAGCACCGAGAAACTGGCCGTGGCTAAGGCTGCCGGCGCCGATGAACTGATCAACTACAGCGAAACCAGCCTCAAGGACGAAATCAAACGCCTGACCGACGGCCAAGGCGCCGATGTTATTTACGATCCGGTCGGCGGCGATCTGTTTGACCAGGCCGTGCGCGCCATCGCCTGGAACGGCCGCCTGCTGGTGGTCGGCTTCGCCAGCGGCCGGATCCCGGAATTCCCGGTGAATCTGGCGCTGCTCAAGGGTGCCGCCGTGGTCGGTGTGTTCTGGGGCTCGTTTGCCCAGCGCCAGCCGCAGGACAACGCGGCCAACTTCCAGCAACTGTTTGACTGGTTTGCCGAAGGCAAGTTGAAGCCGTTGGTGTCTCAGGTGTATCCGCTGAGCAATGCGGCACAGGCGATCAATGATCTTGGCCAGCGCAAAGCGGTCGGCAAAGTGGTGGTTCAGGTTCGCTGAGCCAGGAAAAGCGGTCTGGTTTACCCAGGCCGCTTTTTTATTGTCGGGGGTCAGAGCAACGTGCCTGTTCAGTTTGGCGATCAACGCCGGGGGCTGCTCACCCTTCAACTGCTACGTATCAATCACATTCAAACAAAAAGCTCGTGTGTAGCGGCATAGGACGATTCCCATACCGTCCTCCAGTTATACCTGAGCGACATGTTCGTAAAAGAACATGAGATCCCCATGATTTCTGCTGTTTTGCTAATGCGAACCGATGCTATTTTCGGTAACGAAACTGTAACATTCGCATCCGCAGTCAAAACAAGAAATCTGGAGCTCTTGAATGTTTGCTTTCTTTCGTCCTGCCGCACATCAGGCTCCGTTGCCTGAAGAAAAAATAGACAGCACCTACCGACGCCTTCGCTGGCAGATCTTCGCCGGGATTTTTATTGGCTATGCGGGTTACTACCTGCTGCGCAAGAACTTCACGCTGGCGTTCCCGGATCTGATCGCCCAGGGCTATACAAAAGGCCAACTGGGTGTGGCCATGTCGGCGATTGCGATCGCCTACGGCCTGTCCAAGTTTTTGATGGGCATTGTCTCCGACCGCTCCAACCCACGTTACTTCCTGCCCTTCGGCCTGGTGGTCTCTGCCGGAGTGATGTTCGTTTTCGGTTTCGCGCCATGGGCAACGTCCAGCGTGACCATGATGTTCATCCTGTTGTTCATCAACGGTTGGGCTCAAGGCATGGGCTGGCCGCCGAGCGGCCGGACCATGGTGCACTGGTGGTCGCAGAAAGAACGCGGTCAGGTGGTGTCAGTGTGGAACACCGCGCATAACGTCGGCGGCGGCTTGATCGGCCCGCTGGCGATTCTTGGCATGGGCTGGTTCAACGACTGGCACAGCAAGTTCTATGTCCCGGCGGCCGTGGCGCTGCTGGTCGCCGTATTTGCCTTCATTGTGATGCGCGATACGCCGCAATCGACCGGCTTGCCGCCGATCGAGAAGTATAAGAACGACTACCCGGAAGGCTACGACGCCAGCCACGAAGAAGAATTCAGCGCCAAGGACATCTTCGTCAAATACGTACTGCGCAACAAAATGCTCTGGTTTATCGCCTTGGCCAACGTCTTTGTGTACTTGCTGCGCTACGGCATCCTGGACTGGGCGCCGACCTATCTAAAAGAGGTCAAGCACTTCGACTTCGACAAGACCTCGTGGGCGTACTTCCTGTACGAGTGGGCAGGCATTCCCGGCACGCTGTTGTGCGGCTGGATGTCGGACAAGATCTTCCGTGGCAACCGTGGCCTGACCGGCATGGTGTTCATGGCGTTGGTCACCGTTGCGACAATCGTGTATTGGCTCAATCCGCCGGGCAACCCGATGATCGACATGATCTCGCTGT
Organism: Pseudomonas sp. JAI111; assembly: GCF_024809425.1. Lineage (NCBI taxonomy): Bacteria > Pseudomonadati > Pseudomonadota > Gammaproteobacteria > Pseudomonadales > Pseudomonadaceae > Pseudomonas > Pseudomonas sp. JAI111. The sequence continues at coordinate 383,904 of NZ_JANUCB010000003.1, forward strand.
TCGCCATCGGCTTCCTGATCTACGGCCCGGTGATGCTGGTCGGCTTGCAGGCGCTGGAACTGGTGCCGAAGAAAGCCGCGGGTACGGCGGCGGGCTTTACCGGTCTGTTCGGCTACTTAGGTGGTTCAGTCGCAGCCAGCGCCCTGATGGGTTACACCGTGGACTATTTCGGATGGGACGGCGGCTTCATTCTGCTGGTCGTTGCCTGCCTGCTGGCGATGGTGTTCCTGGCGCCCACATTGGGCCACAAGAACGTCGCCAGTCAGACTCGCGAAGCGATCGCCTGATCGGCTTTTGACTTGCAGCGCTTGAGCCGCGCCTCCAGATTCCGGTCTGGCATGGCGTGGCTACGCAGGGCGTTGGCGGTCTGCTCGACATAATCGCGAGTGGTGCCGTAACGCCCGCAAGCGTATTCGAACACATGACTCAGCACGTGATCCGGCAAGTTGCCGGCATAGCTGGGCAGGTGTCGTTCCAATACAAAACCCAACGCCTGAACCTGGCTTCCATCTTCGAGACGGCAGTTGAGCCAGTGTGGGCGATAGGACGGGAATGGCATTTCGCGTTGCCACAAGGCATAGAGCGACGCTTCAAGTTGTTCTTCAGGCAAGCGATAAGCGAAGCCGCTGCAGGAACCACCCCGATCCAGACCAAAAACCAGCCCTGGCACTTCGGGGGTGCCGCGATGTTCGTGGGACCACAGGTACAAACCGCGATGGTAGCCATGCACTCGGCCGCGAACACGCTCGACCGCCGGGCATTCGGGGCGCCAGATCAGCGAACCATAAGCAAACAGCCAGACCGGCCCGCCCTTGTGGCGCGCCATGGTCGATTGCATCGAGCTGAGCAATTGTTCGTGCGTAAGCTGCGGTCCCAGATCGAGCCGCGGAGGGTAAGCCGGATTCAAAAACCCAGATTCAATGGCACTCATGGCGAATAGCGTTCAGCTCCCCGCGAATAAAGAATTACTTAATAGAACGCACCGCTGTAACAATAAGGCACATATGTTTTAAGGCAATTTAAGTGCCATGCACTGTTTTTGAATAATTACCTGAACGAGTTATAACCTACCGGCATTTATATAAATCTATAAATACCGATCGGCTATATAGAGAGTTATAACGATTTAAAATCGAGGATCAAGATCGAGGATCAAGATCGCGGCGCATACGCAAAAACGTCTGCGCGCATCTGGTGAGCGTCCATCCCCGCTTCCACCAGCGCATCCAGCGTGCCGTAGACCATCGCCGGTGAGCCACTGGCGTAGACATGCAAGGCCTTCAGGTCCGGGAAATCTTCGCACACCGCCTCGTGCAGCATCCCGCAACGCCCTTGCCAGCCGCATTGATCGCTGACGACTTTATGCAGGAACAGGTTGGGCAGCTTCAGCCACTCATCCCAATGTTCGATTTCATAAAAGTCTTCAGGACGGCGCACGCCCCAATACAGATGCACGGGGTGCTTGAAGCCGGTTGCCCGGCAATGTTCGATCAGGCTGTGGATCTGGCCCATGCCTGTACCAGCGGCGATCAGCACCAGCGGACCGTCGGGCAATTCCGCCAGGTGGGTGTCGCCGAACGGCATCTCGATGCGCACCATCGGATTGCGCCGAAGTTGCTCGATCAGATTCAGCGCACTGCTTTCGCGCGCCAGCACATGGATTTCCAGGTCGCGCCCCGAGTGCGGTGCCGAGGCCAGGGAGAAGGCGGATTTCTCGCCGTTCTCGCGCTCGATCATCAAATACTGACCGGCGTGATAGCGCGGCGGCTTGCCGGCCGGCGCTCGCAGGTGCACGCGAAAGGTATCCCCGCCGACGTCCCTGCATTCAATGACCTGACACGACAAGCTGCGCACCGGCAGTTCTCCCAGCGCAAGCACGCCATCCCACAGCACGATGCAGTCTTCCAGCGGCTCTGCTATGCAAGTGTAGAACTCGCCATGATCGCGCACACCGCCGGCCTGTTCGACCCGCCCTTCCACCAGCAAGGCCGCGCACACATGGCAATTGCCGTTGCGGCAGCTTTGCGGGCATTCATAGCCCAGGCGCCGCGCGCCATCGAGAATCCGCTCGCCGGGCAATATCTCAAGCACTGCTCCGGAGGGCTGCAAGGTTACACGCATCAATCTATTCCTAACTGATTCCAGATGGCATCGATCCGTTGGGTCACGGCTTCGTCCTTGACGATGACCCGGCCCCACTCGCGAGTGGTTTCGCCCGGCCATTTATGCGTGGCATCGAGCCCCATCTTCGACCCCAGGCCGGAGACCGGCGAGGCGAAGTCGAGGTAGTCGATCGGCGTGTTGTCGATCATCACCGTGTCGCGCTTGGGGTCCATGCGCGTAGTGATGGCCCAGACCACGTCGTTCCAGTCTCGCGCGTTAATGTCGTCGTCTGTGACGATAACGAACTTGGTGTACATGAACTGTCGCAAAAACGACCAGACACCGAGCATTACCCGCTTGGCGTGACCCGGATACGACTTCTTCATGGTCACGATGGCCATGCGGTAGGAGCAGCCTTCGGGCGGCAGGTAGAAGTCGGTGATTTCGGGGAACTGTTTCTGCAGGATCGGCACGAACACTTCGTTCAGCGCCACGCCCAGAATCGCCGGCTCATCCGGCGGACGGCCAGTGTAGGTGCTGTGATAAATCGGTTTGATCCGGTGGGTGATGCGCTCGACGGTGAACACCGGGAAGCTGTCGACTTCATTGTAGTAACCGGTGTGATCGCCGTAAGGACCTTCATCAGCCATCTCGCCCGGATGGATCACGCCTTCCAGGATGATCTCGGCGGTGGCCGGCACTTGCAGGTCGTTGCCGCGGCACTTCACCAGTTCGGTGCGGTTGCCGCGCAGCAGACCGGCGAATGCATATTCGGAGAGGCTGTCCGGCACCGGCGTCACGGCGCCAAGAATGGTCGCAGGGTCAGCACCCAGTGCCACGGACACCGGAAATGGCTGGCCGGGATGCTTTTCGCACCACTCACGGTAATCCAGCGCGCCGCCACGGTGGCTCAGCCAGCGCATGATCACCTTGTTGCGACCAATCACTTGCTGGCGATAAATGCCGAGATTCTGGCGATCCTTGTTCGGGCCTTTGGTGACGGTCAGGCCCCAAGTGATCAACGGACCGACATCGCCTGGCCAGCAAGTCTGCACCGGCAGCATCGCGAGGTCGACGTCGTCGCCTTCAATCACCACTTCCTGGCACACCGCGTCTTTGACGACTTTCGGCGCCATGGCGATGATCTTGCGGAAGATCGGCAGTTTGGACCAGGCATCCTTCAAGCCCTTCGGTGGCTCGGGTTCTTTGAGGAACGCCAGCAACTTGCCGATTTCGCGCAGCTCGCTGACCGCCTCGGCCCCCATACCCATGGCCACCCGCTCGGGGGTGCCGAACAGGTTGCCGAGGACCGGGATGTCGTACCCGGTCGGGTTTTCGAACAGCAGCGCCGGGCCTTTTGCCCGTAACGTGCGATCACAGACTTCGGTCATCTCCAGCACTGGAGAGACGGGGATCTTGATGCGTTTCAACTCTCCGCGCTGCTCAAGCTGCTGCACGAAATCCCGAAGGTCCTTGAATTTCATTGACGATGGCACCCCTAAAATAGGCGTACATCCTACCTGCTCTGCCGCCCGCTGGCAGCTTATCGCTGCTTACTTGGCCGCATTCACGTTGCCGTTGCTCAGAGCTGCCAGGGTTTGCAAGCGCTTGAACAGCGGCTCAAGCACCGGCGCGATGAAGCAGGCACCGACCTCAGACAGCTGATTGTCATCGGTATACAGCGAGTGAACATCGAGCTCGACGCGGCAAAGTCCTGCGTCATCAAACTTTTCAGGCAAAAAAAATGGCGCCCCGAAGGGCGCCATTCCTGACGGCTGAAAACCGTCTTACTTACGTTTCATCGACAAGAAGAACTCGTCGTTGGTCTTGGTCGTCTTCAGCTTGTCGACCAGGAACTCGATGGCAGCGATTTCGTCCATCGGGTGCAGCAGCTTGCGCAGGATCCACATACGCTGCAACTCGTCGTCGGCGGTCAGCAACTCTTCGCGGCGGGTGCCGGAACGGTTGATGTTGATGGCCGGGAAGACGCGTTTTTCAGCGATACGACGATCCAGAGGCAGTTCCATGTTGCCGGTGCCTTTGAATTCTTCGTAGATCACTTCATCCATCTTCGAGCCGGTTTCAACCAGCGCGGTGGCGATGATGGTCAGCGAGCCGCCTTCTTCGATGTTCCGTGCAGCGCCGAAGAAACGTTTCGGTTTCTCCAGTGCGTGAGCATCGACACCACCGGTGAGGACTTTGCCGGAGCTCGGGATCACGGTGTTGTAGGCGCGGGCCAGACGGGTGATGGAGTCGAGCAGGATCACCACGTCTTTCTTGTGTTCGACCAGGCGCTTGGCCTTCTCGATCACCATTTCGGCAACCTGCACGTGGCGGGTTGGCGGTTCGTCGAACGTCGAGGCAACCACTTCGCCGCGCACGGTGCGCTGCATTTCGGTTACTTCTTCCGGACGCTCATCGATCAGCAACACGATCAGATGAACTTCAGGGTTGTTACGTGCGATGTTCGCCGCGATGTTCTGCAGCATGATCGTCTTGCCCGCTTTGGGCGGTGCAACGATCAGACCGCGCTGGCCTTTGCCGATCGGGGCGCACAGGTCGATGACACGACCGGTCAAGTCTTCGGTGGAACCGTTGCCGGCTTCCATCTTCATGCGAACGGTCGGGAACAGCGGGGTCAGGTTCTCGAAGAGAATCTTGTTTTTCGCGTTCTCGGGACGATCGTAGTTGATCGTGTCGACCTTGAGCAGTGCGAAATAACGCTCGCCTTCCTTTGGAGGGCGGATCTTGCCAACGATGGTGTCACCGGTGCGCAAGTTGAAACGGCGGATCTGGCTCGGCGAGACGTAAATATCGTCTGGGCCGGCGAGATAGGAAGCGTCAGCGGAGCGCAGGAAGCCGAAGCCGTCCTGGAGAATCTCCAGCACGCCATCACCGGAGATTTCCTCGCCGCTTTTCGCGTGCTTTTTGAGCAGGGAGAAAATCACGTCCTGCTTGCGCGAACGGGCCATATTTTCTATGCCCATCTGTTCGGCCAATTCGAGCAGTTCGGTAATCGGCTTTTGCTTGAGTTCAGTCAGATTCATATAGGAATGACGTAATCATTTATGGAGGGGGGGAAATTAAGCTTTTGGCTTAATGAGGCCGCGCCGCAGAGAAGGCGACAGGATCGCGTACTTATTCGAAAAGGAGTGCGTCGGCGACGGCTAGCAGGGGGCAATGGAGAAACCAGTGCGGGGCCGAATGTACCACCTGAGTTTCAGAGCGTCTAGCCCTGAATAACGAAAAGGCCCCGCAATGTGCGGGGCCTTTTTTTCGGACACTTTACAACGACGCTTAGATGTTGGCGTCGAGGAAAGCAGCCAGTTGCGACTTCGACAGTGCGCCGACCTTGGTCGCTTCAACGTTGCCGTTCTTGAACAGCATCAGGGTCGGGATGCCACGTACGCCATGCTTGGCCGGGGTTTCCTGGTTTTCATCGATGTTCAGCTTGGCAACGGTCAGCTTGCCTTTGTAGGTTTCAGCAATTTCGTCCAGAACAGGAGCGATCATTTTGCAAGGGCCGCACCATTCAGCCCAGTAGTCGACCAGTACAGCGCCTTCGGCCTTGAGTACGTCGGCCTCGAAGCTAGCGTCGCTAACGTGTTTGATAAGATCGCTGCTCATGGAAGTCTCCAGGTTGTAAGCAAAAAAACGTGGCCCATCATAGCCGCCCTTCCCTCGTTCAGGAAGGTGCAGATGATTGAGTCTCGCTATGGTGGCGCATGAGTTTGGGTATAGCTCAAGTCAGGAGGTGGCGGGAGCGACGAAGGCAATTCCTGTACGCAGTGCCGCGTTGCGCACATGCTCATGCATGGCCTTCTGTGCCGCGGAGGACGAGCGCCGAGCCAGCGCACGAAGGATTTTACGGTGTTCCTGCCAGGTTTCGAGGGCCCTTTCGGCCCGGATGAACGGTAGCTTCTGGCTTTCCAGAAAGATCTCGGCGCTGGCCGTCAGGATGCTCAGCATCGCCTGATTGCCGCTGGCGAGCAGGATCCGCCGGTGGAATTCGAAGTCCAGTCGCGCTGCCGCCTCGAAATCACCGGCCTTCAGTTCGTTGCGCATGGCAGCGACGTTGTCTTCCAGCGCATCGAGTTCCTGCGTACTCAGGGTCCCGGCGGCCAAACCGGCGGCGAAACCCTCCAGGGCATAGCGCAACTGGAAGATATCCAGCGGTGAGGCCTGGGCCGCGAACGGCCAGCTCAACGCGGCTTCTGACCGTGACAGGTCCACCGGCGACTGCACGAACACGCCTTTACCGGGCTGAATGCTGATCACGCCCAACGCACTCAACGACGACAGCGCCTCGCGCAACGACGCACGGCTGACTCCCAACTGCACCGCCAGGTCCCGCTGCGAGGGCAAGGCATCGCCTGGCCCAAAACCCTGCTCGGTGATGAGTTTGCGGATGGCTTGCAGCGCCACTTCAGGTACGGCTCGGGAGATCGAGTTCATGTTTTTTCAGACGGACCAGGCGAATGTGCCGCTAGTTTTAAAGCTATTCGCGACGCCCGGCAAGTCGTGCCCCATGGGGGTTCGAAGGTTCAGGCCGATGCGCCATCGGGGTGCGAATCCCGGCGCAACTGTTCAGACCAGTAAGACCGAATCAACCCAGCAAAACCGTGGCCTGCAACCCCCAAAACCGATTCTTGGCATGGCCCGTGCTCTGTCGATCCGCAGAAATTACTTCTCGCCGATCCGGAGATTTGCCATGACCCTGCGTTACAGCGCCCTCCTCGCCTCCCTGTTTGCCAGCCTGATGCTGAGCCAGGTGCCCGCCCATGCCGACGGACTGGAGGACGTGGTCAAACGCGGCGTCCTCAAGGTGGCCGTGCCACAGGACTTCCCGCCATTCGGCTCGGTTGGCTCCGACATGAAACCGCGCGGCCTCGATATCGACACCGCCAAGCTGCTGGCCGACCAACTCAAGGTCAAACTCGAACTGACCCCGGTCAACAGCACCAACCGCATCCCGTTCCTGACCACCGGCAAGGTCGACCTGGTGATTTCAAGCCTCGGTAAAAACCCGGAGCGCGAGAAAGTCATCGACTTCTCAAGTGCCTACGCGCCGTTCTATCTCGCCGTGTTCGGCCCGCCAGACGCCGACATCAAAAGCCTCGACGACCTCAAGGGCAAGACCATCAGCGTCACCCGTGGCGCCATCGAAGACATCGAACTGACCAAAGTCGCCCCCGAAGGCGTGACCATCAAGCGCTTTGAAGACAATAACTCGACCATCGCCGCGTACCTCGCCGGGCAAGTCGACCTGATCGCCAGCGGCAACGTGGTGATGGTCGCGATCAGCGAAAAAAGTCCGAAGCGTGTGCCTGCGTTGAAAGTGAAGCTCAAGGATTCGCCGGTCTATGTCGGCGTGAACAAGAACGAGCCGGCGCTGCTGGGCAAGGTCAACCAGATCCTCGCGACCGCCAAGTCTGACGGTGCGCTGGAGAAAAACTCCCGAACCTGGCTCAAAGAGCCGCTGCCGGCCGATCTCTGATCGTCGCTCGGGAGATTTGATATGGCCTATCAGTTCGACTTCATACCGGTGGTGCAAAACACCGACCTGCTGCTGCGCGGTGCGCTGTTCACCCTTGAGTTGACGGCCATCGGCGCGGTGCTGGGCGTAGGGCTGGGCATCGTCGGGGCGTTGGTGCGGGCGTGGAACATTCGCCCGTTCTCGGTGATTTTCGGGATTTACGTCGAGTTGATCCGCAACACGCCGTTTCTGGTGCAGTTGTTTTTCATCTTCTTCGGCTTGCCGTCGCTGGGCCTGCAGATTTCAGAATGGCAGGCGGCGGTGCTGGCGATGGTGATCAACCTGGGGGCTTACTCGACCGAGATCATTCGCGCGGGCATTCAGGCGATTCCCCGTGGACAGCTCGAAGCCGCTGCCGCGCTGGCGATGACCCGCTTCGAAGCCTTTCGCCACGTGATCTTGCTGCCGGCGCTGGGCAAGGTCTGGCCGGCGCTGAGCAGCCAGATCATCATCGTCATGCTCGGCTCGGCGGTCTGTTCGCAGATCGCCACCGAAGAACTGAGCTTCGCCGCCAACTTCATTCAATCGCGCAACTTCCGCGCGTTTGAAACCTACGCCCTGACCACGCTGCTTTATCTGTGCATGGCCTTGCTGATCCGCCAACTGCTGAACTGGATCGGTCGGCGCTACATCGCAAGGAGCAGCCAATGAGCGATTTCACCTTCTGGGACGTCGTGCGCAACCTGCTCACCGGCCTGCAATGGACGCTGGCACTGTCGCTGGTGGCGTTTATTGGCGGCGGCTTGATCGGTTTGCTGATCATGGTCATGCGCATTTCGAAAAAGTCCCTGCCACGCAACGTCGCCCGCACCTACATCGAACTGTTTCAGGGCACGCCGTTGTTGATGCAGCTGTTTCTGGTGTTCTTCGGTGTGGCCCTGGCCGGCGTGGAGATTTCACCGTGGATGGCGGCGGCGCTGGCCCTGACGCTGTTTACCAGTGCTTACCTGGCGGAGATCTGGCGCGGCTGCGTCGAGTCGATTCCCAACGGCCAATGGGAAGCCTCGTCGAGCCTGGCGCTCAACCCGCTGGAGCAATTGCGCTACGTGATCCTGCCGCAAGCCCTGCGCATCGCCGTGGCTCCGACGGTGGGATTTTCGGTGCAAGTGGTCAAAGGCACCGCCGTGACCTCGATCATCGGCTTCACAGAACTGACCAAGACCGGCGGCATGCTCGCCAACGCGACTTTCGAACCGTTCATGGTCTACGGCCTCGTGGCCCTTGGCTATTTCCTGCTCTGCTACCCCTTGTCCCTCAGCGCGCGCTACCTGGAAAGGAGACTGCATGCCTCTGCTTAGAATTTCGGCCCTGCATAAATATTACGGCGACCACCATGTGCTCAAAGGCATCGACCTGAGCGTCGAGGAAGGCCAGGTCGTGGCGATCATCGGCCGTAGCGGCTCGGGCAAATCGACGTTACTGCGCACGCTCAATGGCCTGGAGTCGATCAACGATGGCGTGATTGAAGTCGACGGTGAATACCTGGATGCCGCTCGCGCCGACCTGCGCAGCTTGCGGCAGAAAGTCGGGATGGTGTTTCAGCAGTTCAACCTGTTCCCGCACCTGACCGTGGGCGAGAACGTCATGCTCGCGCCGCAAGTGGTGCAGAAAGTGCCTAAAGCCAAAGCGGCCGTGCTGGCCCGGGAGATGCTGGAGCGGGTCGGGCTGGGGGAGAAGTTTGACGCTTTCCCGGATCGGCTGTCAGGTGGACAGCAGCAGCGAGTGGCGATTGCCCGGGCCCTGGCGATGTCGCCAAAAGTGTTGCTGTGCGACGAGATCACCTCGGCGCTGGACCCGGAACTGGTCAACGAGGTGCTCAGCGTGGTTCGCCAACTGGCCAGGGAGGGGATGACCTTGATTATGGTCACCCATGAGATGCGTTTTGCCCGGGAGGTTGGGGATAAGTTGGTGTTCATGCATCAGGGCAAGGTGCATGAGGTGGGGGATCCGAAGGTGTTGTTCGCCAATCCGCAGACGGCGGAGCTGGCGAATTTTATCGGAACGGTTGAGGCGGCGGTCTGAAGGGCGCCATCGCGAGCAAGCCCGCTCCCACATTGGTTCTGTGTCGTACGCGAGATGGATGACTGCACAGAAAACCTGTGGGAGCGAGCCTGCTCGCGATTGGCCACCCAGCGGTCACCGGTATGACTGCGCTGGATCAAGGCATTGAACGCTACGCGTTGGCGCCAGCGTTTGATCGTGGCACGATGTCGAGGTAATCGACCGAGACCCCCTGATCATGCCGCAATCCCAAGCCAAGAATCTGTCCCTGATCGCCGCGATCGACCTGGGCTCCAACAGCTTTCACATGGTCGTGGCCAAGGCCCAGAATGGCGAAATCCGTATTCTCGAACGTCTCGGGGAGAAGGTTCAGCTGGCCGCCGGCATCGACGAAGAGCGTCAGCTCAGCGAAGAATCCATGCAACGCGGGCTCGATTGCCTCAAGCGTTTTGCCCAACTGATCAACGGTATGCCTCCAGGCGCCGTGCGGATCGTCGGCACCAACGCCCTACGTGAAGCCCGTAACCGTAACGAATTCATCCGCCGCGCCGAAGAAATCCTCGGTCACCCGGTGGAAGTCATCTCCGGCCGTGAAGAAGCGCGCCTGATCTACCTAGGCGTGTCCCACACCCTTGCCGACACCCCGGGCAAACGCCTGGTCGCCGACATCGGCGGCGGCAGTACCGAGTTCATCATCGGCCAGCGCTTCGAACCGCTGCTGCGCGAAAGCCTGCAAATGGGCTGCGTCAGTTATACCCAGCGTTATTTCAAGGACGGCAAGATCACCCCGGCCCGTTACGCCCAGGCGTACACCGCGGCGCGACTGGAGATCATGAGCATCGAGCACGCCCTGCACCGCCTGACCTGGGATGAAGCCATCGGCTCCTCGGGCACCATTCGCGCCATTGGCCTGGCGCTGAAGGCCGGCGGCCACGGTGCCGGTGAGGTCAATGCCGAAGGCCTGGCCTGGCTCAAGCGCAAACTGTTCAAACTCGGCGACGTCGAGAAGATCGACTTTGAAGGCATCAAGCCCGACCGTCGGACGATTTTCCCCGCTGGTCTGGCGATTCTCGAAGCGATCTTCGACGCCCTCGAGCTGCAACGCATGGACCACTGTGAAGGCGCCCTGCGCGAAGGAGTGCTCTACGACCTGCTGGGCCGTCATCATCACGAAGACGTCCGTGAGCGCACGCTCAGCTCCTTGATGGAGCGTTATCACGTCGATCTGGAACAAGCGGCACGCGTTGAGCGCAAAGCGCTGCATGCCTTTGATCAGGTCGCCGAAGACTGGGATCTGGACGACGGCGTCTGGCGTGAATTGCTGGGCTGGGCGGCCAAGGTGCATGAAGTGGGCCTGGACATCGCCCACTATCAGTACCACAAGCACGGCGCCTACTTGATCGAGCACTCGGACCTGGCCGGGTTCTCCCGCGAAGACCAGTTGATGCTCGCGCTACTGGTACGGGGCCACCGTCGCAATATTCCCAAGGACAAGTTTGCCGAGTTCGGCGACGAAGGCATCAAGCTGATTCGCCTGTGCGTGCTGCTGCGCTTTGCGATCCTGTTCCATCACATCCGCGGCACCCAGGAAATGCCTCAGGTGATGCTGCAAGCCAACGGCGAGAACCTCGATGTGCTGTTCCCGGAAAACTGGCTGGACGAAAACCAGCTGACCCAGGCCGACTTCGCCCTGGAAGCGGAATGGCTGACCCGCGTAGGGTTCATCCTGAACGTTCGCTAAAAACGTTCGCTGAAATAAAAAAGGCCTTCTTCGGAAGGCCTTTTTTGTGTCCGCGATTCGGCAGACGACGCCCCCCCCTGTGGGAGCGAGCTTGCTCGCGATAGCGGACTGACCGTCAACATAAATGTTGAATATGCTGCCCCCATCGCGAGCGTTAACGCACCGCCAGGATCGGGCTGCCCAGACGCTCCAGCAACGTCGCCTGCGCACTGCGCGGGTTCTGGTTGCCGGTTGGTGTGTTGCGGATGTAACGACCGTCCGCCTGCAAGCTCCAGCTGTGGGTGTTGTCGGTCAGGTAAAGCTCCAGCTCCTTCTTGACCCGCATGATCAGCTTCTTGCCTTCCACCGGGAAGCAAGTCTCGACGCGCTTGTCGAGGTTGCGCTCCATCCAGTCGGCGCTGGAGAGGAACATCTGTTCTTCACCGCCATTGAGGAAGTAGAAGACCCGGGTGTGCTCCAGGAAACGACCGATGATCGAGCGTACGTGGATGTTGTGCGAGACCCCGGCGATGCCCGGACGCAGGCAGCACATGCCGCGCACCACCAGATCGATACGCACCCCGGACTGGCTGGCCTTGTACAACGCGCGGATGATCTTAGGATCGGTCAGCGAGTTGAACTTGGCGATGATGTGCGCCGGTTTGCCGTCGAGGGCGAACTGGGTTTCGCGGGCAATCATGTCGAGCATGCCCTTCTTCAGCGTGAACGGCGCGTGCAACAGCTTCTTCATGCGCAGGGTTTTGCCCATGCCGATCAGCTGGCTGAACAGTTTGCCGACGTCTTCGCACAAGGCGTCATCGGACGTCAGCAGGCTGTAGTCGGTGTACAGACGGGCGTTGGCCGCGTGGTAGTTGCCAGTCCCCAAGTGGGCGTAGCGCACGATTTCGCCAGCCTCGCGACGCAGGATCAGCATCATCTTGGCGTGAGTCTTGAAGCCGACCACACCGTAAATCACCACCGCACCGGCCGCTTGCAGACGGCTGGCCAGTTGCAGGTTGGACTCTTCGTCGAACCGTGCGCGCAATTCAATCACCGCGGTGACTTCCTTGCCGTTGCGCGCCGCATCCACCAACGCATCAACGATTTCCGAGTTGGCACCGGAACGGTAAAGGGTTTGACGGACCGCCAACACATGCGGGTCCTTGGCAGCCTGACGCAGCAGGTCGACCACCGGGGTAAACGACTCGAACGGGTGCAGCAGCAGAATGTCCTGCTTGCTGATCACGCTGAAAATGTTCTCGCTGTTTTGCAGCAGTTTCGGAATCTGCGGCGTGAACGGCGTGTATTGCAGCGCGCGCTGGCTGTCCAGGCCGGTGATGCTGAACAACCGGGTCAGGTTGACCGGACCGTTGACCTGATACAGCTCGGTTTCGTGCAGGTTGAACTGCTTGAGCAAGTAGTCGGAAAGTTGTTTCGGGCACGTGTCGGCCACTTCCAGGCGCACCGCATCACCGTAGCGACGGGAGAACAATTCACCGCGCAGCGCGCGGGCCAGGTCTTCGACATCTTCGGTGTCGACCGCGAGATCGGCGTTTCGGGTCAGGCGGAACTGGTAGCAGCCCTTGACCTTCATGCCCTGGAACAGGTCATCGGCGTGCGCGTGGATCATTGACGACAGGAACACATAGTTGTCGCCAGCCCCGCCCACTTCTTCCGGCAGTTTGATGATACGCGGCAACAGGCGCGGTGCCGGAATGATCGCCAGCCCGGAATCGCGACCAAAGGCGTCGATACCTTCGAGCTCGACGATGAAGTTCAGGCTCTTGTTCACCAGCAACGGGAACGGGTGCGTCGGGTCGAGGCCGATCGGGGTGATGATCGGAGCGATCTCGTCGCGGAAATAGCGGCGCACCCAGGTTTTGATCTTGGTGTTCCAGTGACGACGACGGATGAAGCGGACCTGATGTTTTTCCAGTTCCGGCAACAGGATGTCGTTGAGGATCGCGTATTGGCGGTCGACGTGACCATGTACCAGCTCGCTGATGCGGGCCAGGGCCTGATGCGGTTGCAGGCCATCGGCGCCCGCCTGTTCACGGGCGAAGGTGATCTGCTTCTTCAGGCCGGCCACACGAATTTCGAAGAACTCGTCCAGGTTGCTGGAGAAGATCAGCAAAAACTTCAGCCGTTCCAGCAAGGGATAGGACTCGTCCAGCGCCTGTTCCAGCACGCGGATATTGAACTGCAGTTGCGACAGCTCGCGGTGGATATACAGGCTACTGTCATCCAGACCGGGAATGGCAATCGCCGGGGCCACCGCTGCGGCTGCGCCATCGGCCACCACCACGACGGGAGCTGGTTCCAGCTCCGGCGGGGTCTCGGTGATTTGCTCCACCAGGGGTTGAGCGTCTTTTACGGCAACTTCAGTGAGTCCTTCGGTATTCATGGAATGTTCCTGTGAGGGCTATTTTTGCTCTCGTAACAATTGAGCGGCACGCACGGCAAAGTAAGTCAGGATGCCATCAGCCCCTGCTCGTTTAAAAGCGGTCAGGGATTCGAGGATAACCCCTTCACTCAACCAGCCATTCTGTATCGCCGCCATGTGCATGGCGTATTCACCGCTGACCTGATAAACAAAGGTCGGCACTTTAAATTCTTCTTTGACCCGGTAAAGGATATCCAGGTACGGCATGCCAGGCTTGACCATGACCATGTCTGCGCCTTCTGACAAGTCCGCAGCCACTTCATGCAGGGCTTCATTGCTGTTGGCCGGGTCCATCTGATAAGACGCCTTGTTGGCCTTGCCCAGGTTCAGCGCCGACCCCACCGCATCGCGGAACGGGCCGTAATAGGCGCTGGCGTACTTGGCCGAGTAAGCCATGATCCGCACGTTAACGTGATCGGCCAGCTCCAGCGCTTCGCGAATCGCCTGGATGCGACCGTCCATCATGTCCGATGGGGCCACCACCTGAGCACCGGCTTCGGCGTGGGACAAGGCCTGCTTGACCAGCGCGTCGACGGTGATGTCGTTCTGCACATAGCCTTCCTCGTCGAGAATGCCGTCCTGACCGTGGGTGGTGAACGGATCCAGGGCGACGTCAGTGATCACACCGAGCTCAGGGAACTGCGCACGCAAGGCGCGAGTGGCGCGCTGGGCGATACCGTCGGGGCTCCAGGCTTCAGCGGCGTCCAGGGACTTGAGTTCCGGCGGCGTCACCGGGAACAGCGCCAGCGCGGGAATCCCCAGTTCGACCCACTTGGCCGCCTCTTCAAGTAACAGATCAATGGTCAGGCGTTCGACGCCCGGCATCGACGCTACAGCTTCGCGACGGTTTTCACCGTCCAGCACAAATACCGGCAGGATCAGGTCATCGACGGTCAACACGTTTTCACGAACCAGTCGACGCGAAAAATCATCACGACGGTTGCGGCGCAGGCGGGTTGCAGGAAACAAACGGTTGGCGGGGGTAAAGCTCACGGCAGACTCCTGAGCCCGCTGGGGGCGAGCGTGACAGTTATAAGCGACCATTATGACCGTCGTATTACAGTTATGTGCACCCCTGTGGCAGGTAGTCGCATTCCATTGTCCTTGTAGGAAATGTTCACGTCGAGACACATTTGGACACTTTCATGAATGTGCACGAAGGGTTAGGCTGCGCGTTCATTTCGCCAGCATCCAGACAATGCTCCAACAATTTCTTCAGGAATTCGGCTACTTCGCCCTGTTTCTCGGTACGTTCTTCGAAGGCGAAACCATTCTGGTTCTCGCAGGCTTCCTCGCGTTCCGCGGATACATGGACATCCAGATCGTCACGATTGTGGCGTTCTGTGGCAGTTATGCCGGTGATCAGCTGTGGTATTTCCTCGGGCGTAAGCACGGCCGCAAATTGCTCGCGCGCAAACCGCGCTGGCAATTGATGGGTGACCGCGCGCTGGAACATATTCGTAAACACCCGGACATCTGGGTGCTGAGCTTCCGCTTCGTCTATGGCCTGCGTACGGTGATGCCGGTGGCCATCGGCCTGTCGGGTTATCCGCCAGGACGTTATTTGCTGCTCAACGGGATTGGTGCTGCAGTCTGGGCCGCCGCGCTGGCTGCTGCCGCATATCACTTCGGCGCGGTGCTTGAAGGCATGCTGGGCAGCGTCAAGAAGTACGAGCTGTGGGTGCTCGGTGCCCTGCTCCTGCTGGGGCTGTGCCTGTGGCTGCGCCGCCGCTTCAAGAATGCCCGCCTGGCGAAGAAGATCTACGCCGACGAGCAGGCTGAACTGGCCAAGGCTGCCGAGACTAAGACGCCAGTCGAGTAAAGCGGTTTCTGCAACAGTAGAGACCGATCCCGCTGAGCAGGCTGTAACTGAGCAAGCCGACCCAACCCACCGCGCTGGCCGGCCACAACCCGACCAGCGGCGCCAGCCACACCAGCGGCACGTTCGATGCCAGCCGCAGCAGTTCCAGCTTCAGCGCCTGCGGGCGATTCTCCAGGGCCATGCCCAATGTAAACAGACCCAGCGCCACGGCACTCCAGCCGAGCACCAGCGCCGCGGTCGGCAAACTCGGTTCTAGATTCATCAGGTAGCTGCCCAGCGCGATGTAGACACAGAACTGCACCGCCACATACAGCTGCTGGCGCCCGTCCACTGGCACCTCGAATTTACGGAACTGGCTCAAGTCCGGCTTGCTCATCGGGTACCTGGCCGCCACATCCGCCGGCCGCCAACCGGTGCGCATGAACCAGATCCGCACCTTGTCCCACTTGCTTTCGGCCCGCCGCGCATCGTCCCAGAGCTGCGCGTAAAACTGCACGTTGGCCCACAACGGATTCCAGCTCGCCAGGGGCGTGGTCACGCCGAAGATGACCGGTTCGTTTTCATCCTCTTCCTGGAACGAGCCAAATAGGCGGTCCCAAATAATGAACACCCCGCCGTAGTTGCGATCCATGTAGAGAGCGTTCTGCGCATGGTGGGCCCGATGATTGGACGGCGTCACGAAGAACCACTCGAACCAGCCAAGCTTGGGAATGTGCCGCGTATGCACCCAGAACTGATACAGCAGGTTCAACGCCGCAACGCTGACAAACACCAGCAGCGGCACCCCGACCACCGCCATCGGCAAGTAGAAAATCCAGCTCAACAGGAAACCGGTACTGGTCTGGCGCAAGGCTGTGGAGAGGTTGTAGTCCTCGCTCTGGTGATGCACCGAGTGCGCGGCCCAGAGGATGTTGCGCTCATGGCCCATGCGATGCAGCCAGTAGTAACAGAAGTCATAGAGGACAAAGGCAAACACCCAGACCCAGACGCTGTCGGCAGAGAGTTCGAACAGCGCCAGATGCTTGAGGGCGAAGGCGTAGGTGACCAGGCCGACACCCTTGGTCAGCAGGCCGGTGGTGGTCGACAACACGCCGGTGCTGATGCTGTTGATCGCGTCCGCCACCCGATAGTTGCTCACCCCGCGCCAACGATCAGCGAGCAGCTCGACGGCAATCAACACAAAGAAGAACGGCACCGCATACAGAATGAAGTCCATGACGCGCCCTGATCGGAATCTTGAGGACAGATGCTAGGTGTAGCCGTGAATTAACCCTATGGCAACGAGTGACAAATTAGTGGACATTTAACGCCATGAATCTGGAGAAAAACCCATGAGCAAAAAAATCGCAGTGATCCTTTCCGGTTGTGGCGTGTATGACGGCGCCGAGATCCACGAAAGCGTGATCACCCTGCTGCGACTCGACCAGCGTGGCGCTCAGGTGCAATGCTTTGCCCCCAATATCGCGCAGTTGCATGTGATCAATCACCTGACCGGCGACGAAATGCCCGAGTCGCGTAATGTGCTGGTGGAGTCGGCGCGGATTGCCCGGGGCAACATCAAGGATATTCGTGAGGCCAACGTCGAAGACTTCGACGCGCTGATCGTGCCTGGCGGTTTCGGCGCGGCCAAGAATCTGTCGAACTTCGCCATCGAAGGCGCTGGGTGCACGGTGCAACCGGATGTCCTGGCCTTGACCGAAGCGTTCGCCGAAGCGGGGAAACCGGTCGGCCTGATCTGCATTTCGCCAGCGCTGGCGGCCAAGATCTATGGGCCGGGCGTGACCTGCACCATCGGTAATGACGCCGATACCGCTGCCGCCATGAACAAGATGGGCGCGACCCACGCTGACTGCGCGGTGACCGACATTGTTGAAGACAAGGCGCGCAAACTGGTCAGCACCCCGGCTTATATGCTGGCTCAATCGATCAGCGAAGCGGCGTCGGGGATCAACAAACTGATCGACCGCGTCCTTGAACTGACCCACGAGAATGATGTGTAACACGGACTAAGTGGGAGCGGGCTCTTTGCAAGGCTCAGGCTTTGCGTGTCAGCCGTGTCAGGATCCGGTCCAGCGCATTGGCGAACGCTTGCTTCTCCCGCTCGCCAAACGGCGCTGGCCCGCCACTCATTTGACCTTGTTCACGCAAATCGGTGAACAGGTTGCGCACCGCCAGCCGGTCGCCCATGTTTTGCGCATCGAACTCCTTGCCTCGCGGGTCCAGCGCTGCGACGCCCTTCTTCACCAGCCGATCCGCCAGCGGTACATCGCTGCAAATCACCAGTTCACCCGGCACCGCGTGCTCCACCAGATAATCGTCCGCTGCATCCGGGCCACTCGGCACCACGATCAGCTTGACCAGGGCCAGGCCCGGCTTGATCTGCGGCTGTCCCGCCACCAGCACCACTTCGAACTGACGCTTGAGCGCAAACTTCACCACCAGATCCTTGGCCGCCCGTGGACAGGCGTCTGCATCGATCCAGACACGCATTGTGTTTTCCTCTTTTGAAAAGCATCGCGGGCAAGCCCGCTCCCGCAAGGTTAACGCTAAACCTGTGGGAGCGGGCTTGCCCGCGAATATGAGCGCAGCGAATGCTCTTAAGAAGCCGGCACCCGCCGCTTCTCCGCCATCCAGCTACGCCCATACAACACGATGATCGCAATGATCGCCACCGCCTGGGCACTCAGCGAATACGCATCCGCGTGGATCCCCAGCCAATCGAAGTCGAAGAACGCCACCGGCCGAGTGCCAAAGATGCCGGCTTCCTGCAATGCCTTCACGCCATGTCCGGCAAACACTACCGACAATGCACAGAGCAAACCGGCGTTGATGCTGAAGAACAACGCCAGCGGCAACTTCGCCGAACCCCGCAGGATCACCCAGGCCAGGCCGACCAGCAGCACCAGCGCCGTCGCACCACCGGCGAGCACCGCGTTATGCCCCGCAGGCCCAGCCTGCAACCATAAGGTCTCGTAGAACAAAATCACTTCGAACAGTTCGCGATACACCGAGAAGAACGCCAGCGTCGCAAACCCGAAACGTCCGCCACCGCCCACCAGACTGCTCTTTATGTAATCCTGCCAGGCCGCGGCGTGGCGACGGTCGTGCATCCACACGCCGAGCCAGAGGACCATGACGGCAGCAAACAACGCTGTCGCACCTTCCAGCAATTCCCGTTGCGATCCGCTGACATCGATCGCATAGGCCGCCACCGCCCAGGTCCCCAGGCCCGCCAACAGCGCCAGGCCCCAACCGATGTTGACACTGCGCACCGCCGATTGCTGGCCGGTATTGCGCAGGAATGCGAGGATCGCCGCCAGCACCAGAATCGCTTCCAGCCCTTCACGCAGCAGAATCAGCAGGCCGGAGATATAACTCAGGGACCAGCTCAAGCCATCACTGCCCAACAAACCCGCCGACTGCTTCAACTTGGCCTTGGCCGCGTCCAGACGCAGCTGCGCCTCGGCCGCCGGCAAACCGTCCTGCAACGACTGACGGTAAGCCATCAGCGATTTCTCGGTGTCCTTGCGCACGTTGGCATCGACGTTGTCCAACGAGCTTTCAACCAGCTCGAAGCCCTCCAGATACGCCGCTACCGACAGGTCATAGGCTTGATCGTGATCGCCGGCACGGTAGGCGGCGATGCTCTTGTCCAACGTGGCGGCGGTGTAATCGAGCAATTGTGCCGGGCCACGCTTGACCTGCGCCGGTTGTGCGCGCTGTGCACGGAAGGTCGCCGCAGCTTGTGGGCCGTCAGCGGCCAGCACTTCGGCCGGGGTCTGACGGGCCAGGTCGGCAATGTTGTAGGTTTTTTCGGCTTTGGTTATGGCCGGGGCGGCACTGAAGCTGGCAATGTAGGTCGCCAGGTCCCAGCGCTGCCGATCATCCAGCTGATCGGCGAAGGCCGGCATGTCGGTGCCTTCGACGCCCATCCCCAAGGTGTTGTAGATCGCATACAAACTCAGGCGATCCAGTCGCGAGGCATCACGCAGATTGGCCGGTGGCGGCGTCAGACCGACACCGGCCGGGCCATCACCGCCCCCCGTATCACCATGACAAACCGAACAATGCTGAGCGTACAGTGGCGCACCCCGTGTCGGATCCGGGGTAATGATCGGCGCCTGGCTGACTTCATAAGCCACGGCCAGTTTCGCACCGAGCTGGCGGGCCTGGCGGGCGACGTCCGCACCGTCCTGACGCGCAGAAATGGCGTTACGCAGCGTGCTGATGCCCTGCTCCAGCCCGTCTTTTTCCGGCTTGGCCGGCATTGCAGCGATCAAGCCTTGCAACACCTTGATGAATTCCAGCTGCTCGCGGTATTCACCCTCATCAATGACCTTGCCCGCTTGCACCGTGTCCGGGTAATCCGCGCCGATGTAATCGAGCAAATGCAGCGCTTGCGGCGCACCTTCTACGGTGTCAGCCAGCAGATTGAAACTGCACAAGGCAAACAGGGGAAACACCAGCCAGGCCAGAAATCGGGACGGGGCAGTCATTAATGAATCTCAATTGGGAATACGAAGTAATACATTGTTCACTTCCGATGTCATTCACTCAAGCTTTGTCTGCGGCGGCCGCTGAAGTGCAGGAACAAAGTGCCATCATTCAAGTCTATAATTTGCCGCCTCATGGCGGCTTATTTTCAAGGAAGACACACCGCAAATGGCCAACCGCCTGCGCTTCATGTTTGTACTCAGTGCGTGCCTGCTACTGAGTGGCTGTCCTACCATGCGTGACTACAACGCCGAACTGAACGAGACCCTCGATTATTTCAAGGCCGGTCAGCTCGACGATGCGGTTGCCGTACTCGACCGCAACAACCCCATTCCTCCGGGCGACCTGCTTTATCACTTCGAAAAAGGCGAATTGCTGCGCCTCAGCGGTAATTTCCCCGACAGTTATCAACATTGGGACTACGCCGACCGGTTGATCGAAGGGTGGGACAATTCGCCCATGTTCGTCCCCTTCAAAAAATTCACCGAGTTCAACAGTTACAGCGCCAACGACAAGGTGCGCTTATACGATGGCTACGATTTCGAGAGAGTCGCCCTGACCACGCAAATGGCCCTGATGCTGCTCTCCGGCTCCGAAACGGAACTGGCGCGCGTCATGATCAAGAAAACCCACGAGCGCGAAGCAACCATTGCCGACAAACGTGACAAGCAATATCTGGAACTGGAAACCCAGGCGAAAGAGCAAGGGGTCGCGATGAAATTCCAGGACCTTCAGGGCTACCCGGTAGCGACCCTCGATGCCCCAGAAGTGATCGCACTGAAAAACAGCTACCAGAGTGCGTTCAGCCATTACCTCGCCGGTTTCATCTATGAAACGCTGGACGAGAAAGACCTCGCCGCGCCGGGCTATCGCCAAGCCATTGAACTGCGCCCCGATACGCCGCTGCTCGAACAATCATTGCGTAACCTGGCCAAATCCCCGCTGAAGGCGGGTGAAAGTGATGTCCTGCTGATTGTGCAAACCGGGCTGGCGCCGGCTCGCAGTTCGGTGCGCGTGCCGATTTCGGTAGATGTCGAGGGTGAAACCTACATCACTAACATGTCGTTCCCGATCATCGTCCCCGACACCTCCACGCCCCCCGTGGACTTCGTTATGGTGGACGGCAAAAAACACAAGCTGACGCTGCTCAACAGCTTCGGCGACATGTCACGGCGCACCTTGCGTGACGACATGCCGGGCATTATTCAACGCACGCTCCATCGCGCCCGGTCCAATGTCGAATACCTGGCTTATCTGAAAAAACACAGGCCCGAGAAGCTTGAGGAAACACTCCTGCTGCAGACGCAACGCGAGGATGCCGACACCCGCGTCTGGCGCACACTGCCGGACAAGACGCTGGTCGCCCGCCTGCGACTTAAGAAAGGCGTGCATCAACTGACCGTGCCCAATGCGCCGGACGCAACACCGGTCAGCTTCAAGGTGGAACAGACACATCAAGCCTTCAGCTTGCGCGCGGTGGGTCGCCGCAGATTCGCCGCTGATATTGCCTTGCAACTCGCCCCCCTTCCCGCACCGCAGGCTGCAGCCAGCCCTGCCCGCCCCTGAACGGAGAATTTCATGGGATTGAAACGCTTCGCCATTGTCGCGCTGGCCCTGTTGGCTGGTTGCGCTACCCCACCGCCACCGGAGCCGGGCAGTGCCGCCAGCAAAGTGCTGGCCACTGGACCGATTGAGGACGTGGCAATCGGTCCCATGCGCATGGCCAGGGAGAACGGTTTCCTGACAGTCAGTGCGCAGCTGAGCAACACCGACACCCACAATCGAACGCTCTATTACCGCTATTTGTGGATGGGGCCGGAAGGTTTTCCAGTGGCCGAAGCCGACACCTGGAAAAGCTTGACCCTGTACGCCGGGCAAACCAGTTTTGTGCCGGCCATTGCGCCCGTGCCCCAAGCCGTGGATTTCCGCCTGGAGATCAATACGCCGTGAACCGCCCACTTGAGACCTTGCCCATGTTTTTACGCGTTTCGTCCCTGACCCTGGCCGCGCTGCTGATCGGTGGCTGCGCCGAGAATCGCTCGCCTGTGCTGGGCAGTGGCAACATCAGCTACGGCGACCCGAAAGCTGTTGAACTGGTGACCAACGAATTCGGCTCGACCGACCTGCAGATGATCGCTGAAAGTATGACCCGCTCGCTCGCGCAGTCAGGCGTTCTGAAAGGGCGGCCGGTGGTTCAGGTCTACGACGTGATGAACAAGACCAGCGAGTACATCGATACCCGCGAGATCACCACGTCGATCAAGACCCAACTGATGCGTTCCGGCACCGCGCGCTTTGCCAGCGACAACACGGACATGCAGAGCCAGGTCGACCACCTCAAATTGCAGAACCAGAGCGGGCTGTACAAAAAAAGCACGGTGGCCAAAACCGGCAACATGATCGCTGCCCGCTACCGCCTGGAAGGCTCGATCAGTTCGATCATCAAGCGCAGCAACGACTACAAGGACGTCTTCTACAAATTCAGCCTGCAGTTGGTCGACGTCGAAAGCGGGCTGGCCGAGTGGATGGACGAGAAAGAAATCCGCAAAACCACGGAGCGCTAAGCAATGCGTGCATGGATTGGCATCATGGCCCTGGCCTGCGCCGTTAGCGCCCAGGCAGGCCCGAAAATCGCCGTTACCGACCTTGCCTACGAAGCCAGCGTGGATCAATACGTCCACGTGATCTCGGCCCGGGACAACCATCAGCAGGATTATTACGGGGCCAGCGGCTCGTCCAGCTATGACGAGTACACGACGCAGAACAGCTATCTGGAACAGACCGAAATCCGTCGTTTCAGTGGCGACATCAAAGGCCAGATGCTCAAGACCGGCAGGTTCCAGTTAATTCAAGGCACGCCCTACACCGCCAGCGCCAAAAGCGATGTGTACGACGTGATCAAGCGCATCAAGGCTGGCCAATTTGAAGGGGCCGAATACGTGTTGTTCGGCACACTGTCGGACATCGATTTCACCGAGGACATGAATGAACTGGCCATGACCGACGGCTATTCGGCAGTGCTGGCACTCACTCTGGTCGCGGATTTCAGCCTGATCAACACCAGGACGTACGAGATCACCTCGGCGTTCACCGCCATGGGAGAAGCCCAGGACATTAAACTGGTGAATGATCGTGATATCCACGTATCGCTGAACCGCCCGCGAGTGGTGCGGGACGTGTCCAGGTCCTTGGGAGAGGACGTGGCTCGCCAATTGATCGAACAGCTCGGGGATGGCAGGTATGTACCGTCGGGGCAACCAGAACCACGCAATGACCTGCCGCCGGATACCGCGCCAGTCATTCTGCGCTGAACCCTGGAACGAAAAAGGCGACCTCTCGGGTCGCCTTTTGTATGGCTGATGGTTTTACACCGCCGCTTTGCGCAGAGTCGCCATAAACGCCGCAGCACCAATGAACAGACCGGCAAACGTGCGGTTCATGCGTTTTTGCTGTTTGGGCGTACGCAACAAGCGCAATACCTTCGACGCCAGCCCGGTGTAACCGGCCATGACGATCAGGTCAACGCAGACCATGGTCACGCCGATGATCAGGTACTGAGCCAGCAGCGGAGCATGCGGATCAATGAACTGCGGCAACACCGCCAGCATGAAGACCAGCGCCTTGGGGTTGCTGATGTTGACCAGGAATCCCCGGAACACCAACGCCATCGGCTTGCCAATCTGGCGCACCGCCGCGTCGTCGCTCATGTCGCTGGGCAGCGCGCGCCATTGCTTGACCGCGAGGTACACCAGGTACGCCACGCCAAACCATTTGATCGCGTAAAAAGCTGAAGCAGACGCCGTGAGAATCGCGCCAACACCGGCGCCAACTATCGCGATCTGCACCGCCAGACCTATTTGCAGGCCCAGCGCATTCCAGTAACCACGCCAGAAACCGTATTGCAGACCGCTGGACATCGACGCAATGGCGCCGGCACCGGGAGACAAACTGATCACCCAGCAGGCAGCAAAAAACGCCAGCCATGTTTGAAGCTCCATCGCACACCTCGACTCAGACTCGTATCAGACGTCTAAGCTAATGCGGCTTTGGGCCGATGACCACCGATTTTTTGCAGGATGTTGCGGCTGCCGACCAGTGTTTACGGCTTCAGGCTCGCAAATGCGGTCTATCAGAAGACCTACTTCTCAAACCCGCTCGAAGGAATCACATCACTGCCGCGCCAGCGTCGAACCGAGCGCTGGAAGAACAGGCTGTTGGGCACTTGCACCATGGCGCTACCAGTGCCGAGCTCTTGCGCTTCGATCAGCGTGGTGTAAAGCAGATTGATCGCCACGACCCGACCTTTGACGCCAGGCTTGTCGGTGGTGTCCACCAGTTCGACCACATCGCCGAGGCGGAACGGGCCAACTGTGAAGATCAAAACGGCACACAGCAGATTGGAGAGCACGCTCCACATGGCGAAGAACGCCACCGCAGCGACGGCCACAAACCCGGACAACGCCGTCCAGAGCACCGTCGCCGACACGCCAAGGCGTTCCAGCACGAAAATCAACGCGCTGCCCATGATCAGCCAGCGCAACCCGCCGCGCAGCGGCATGAGCAACTGCGGCGGAAACGGGTAGCGATCCCCAAGACGGGTCAGGCATTTGGCGACGAAGCGCTGGGCGACGTAGCCGGCCAGCAGGATCAACAGGATTTGCGCGACGAGCCAGATCGGCTCGATCCACACCGCCGGCAGTGGCAGCTTGAAGGCTTCCATCAGGACAGCGCCTCCAGCTCCGCCTGCATGCTTTCAAGCAGTTCCAGGGCTTCCATCCAGGCTTCTTCCAGCTCGGCTTCACGCACCTTCAGCTTGGCCTGTTCCGCCAGCAGGTCACGCAAATCGTTCTTGCGTGCTGGTTCGTAAATGTCGCTGTCGCCAAGACTCGTGTCGATCTTCGCCAGCTTCTCGTGCAGCTTGCCCAGCTCGGCTTCAAGCTTGTCAGCTTCGCGCTTGTGCGGCGCCAGTTGCTGACGCAACGCAGCAGCGGCCTGGCGCTGGGCTTTCTTGTCAGTCTTGTCCGGATTGACCGGGGTATTGCTGACCGGGGCATTGCGCTGACGGTAGTCGACCAGCCAACGGGCGTAGTCTTCCAGGTCACCGTCGAACTCCTCGACCTTGCCGTCGGCCACCAGGTAGAAATTGTCAGTGGTGCTTTTGAGCAGATGACGATCGTGGGAGACCACCAATACCGCGCCACTGAATTCCTGCAGGGCCATGGTCAGCGCCAGGCGCATTTCCAGGTCCAGGTGGTTGGTCGGTTCGTCGAGCAGCAACAGGTTCGGTCGATCCCAGGCAATCAAGGCCAGGGCCAGGCGGGCCTTTTCACCACCGGAGAAATTTAGCACCGGTTCATCGATACGCGCGCCACGGAAGTCGAAACCACCGAGGAAGTCGCGCAAGGTCTGCTCGCGTTCGGTCGGCGCCAGGCGCTGCAAGTGCAGCAACGGGCTGGCCTTGGAGTCCAGAGAATCCAGTTGATGCTGGGCAAAGTAGCCCACGACGGTGTTCTCACCGCGCGTCAGGCGACCGGACAACGGTTCGAGTTCACCGGCGAGGTTTTTGATCAGGGTCGACTTACCGGCGCCGTTTGGCCCGAGCAAACCGATCCGCGCCCCCGGAGTCAGTTGCAGCTTGACCTTCTCCAGCACCGCTTTGTCGCCGTAACCCAGACGAGCATCCGACAAATCAATCAATGGGCTGGAGATTTTCTGCGATTCGCGGAAGACGAAGTCGAACGGCGAATCGACGTGGGCGGCGGACAGTTCTTCCATCCGCTCCAGCGCCTTGATCCGGCTCTGCGCCTGACGGGCCTTGGTGGCCTGGGCCTTGAAGCGGGCGATGTAGCTTTCCATGTGCGCGCGTTGCGCCTGTTGCTTCTCGTAGGCTTGCTGTTGCTGCGCCAGACGTTCGGCACGGGCGCGTTCAAAGGCGCTGTAACCACCGCGATACAGGGTGATTTTGCGTTGATCAACATGGGCGACGTGATCGACCACGGCATCGAGGAAATCCCGGTCGTGGGAAATCAACAGTAAGGTGCCGGGGTAGCTTTTGAGCCACTCTTCGAGCCAGATGATGGCGTCGAGGTCCAAGTGGTTGGTCGGTTCGTCGAGCAGCAGCAAGTCCGATGGGCACATCAAAGCCTGCGCCAGGTTCAGACGCATCCTCCAGCCACCAGAGAAATCTCCTACCGGGCGATCCATCTGTTCATTGGTGAATCCGAGGCCGGCCAGCAGTTTGCGGGCTCGGGCATCGGCGGTGTAACCGTCGGCGCTGTCGAGTTCCGAGTGCAGGCGGGCCTGAGCCGCGCCGTCATGCGCGGCTTCGGCCGCGGCGAGGTCTCGTTGCACCTCACGCAGGCGCAGGTCGCCATCGAGCACGTAGTCGACCGCCAGGCGTTCGAGCGTCTCGATTTCCTGGCGCATGTGGGCGATGCGCCAGTCGGCCGGCAGGAAGCAGTCACCCGAGTCCGGGTGCAGTTCACCCCGGATCAAGGCGAACAGGCTCGATTTGCCGGCGCCGTTGGCACCGATTAGGCCGGCTTTGTGGCCGGCGTGCAGGGTCAGCTCAGCGTCTTCTAGCAGACGTTGAGGGCCACGCTGTAAAGTCAGGTTCTGAAGTCGAATCATAATGGCGGCGGAGTCTACCAGCTTCGCTCGCAACTGGCGCGAGTAGCACTATGTCCTCTGACCTGTGGAGCTTTTCCCTGACCACCTACGCCCGTCCCGGCGTTGAACGTTCGTGCCTGCACTTACAGTCGGCGGGGGTGAACGTGTGCCTGCTGCTGTGCGGGTTGTGGCTGGAAGAACGTGGCGTGACCTGTAACGAACAACGCTTGCAGCAGCTTCGCGACGTAGCCGGGCCTTGGGACGCGGAGGTCGTGCAACCGTTGCGAGCTTTACGCCGACAATGGAAAGCCGCCGCGAGCGAGGACGCCGGGCTGGATGAATTACGCGAACAAGTGAAGACACTGGAGATGGAAGCCGAACGGCATTTGTTGTCGCGGCTGGAGCGTTTGGCGCAGAGTTGGCCGCAGTATGAGGCGACCGACTCAACGGCCTGGCTGGAAGGTGTGGCGGCAGGCGCCGCACACCTGGACCGCGACGCGCTGCATCAGCTGCGCGTCGCGGCAACCGGCACTTAGGAAGCGCTGGTTGGGGTGGTGCTGGTGCTCGACGCGGCGGCTGGCGTTGGCGCAGGCGTAGTTGTCGAGGTTGTTGCTGGCGCCGGAGCAGCCGATGCAGCAGGTGCCGGAGTCGAAGTCGCTGGCTTTGTAACTGGCGCAGTGGCTGGCTTGGCAGTAGCGACCGGCTTTTTCACGGCTGGTTTGGCTGCAGGTTTTGCAGCTGGCTTCGCAGCGGCGGGTTTAGCTGCAGCTGGTTTTGCGGCGGTGGGTTTTACCGCAGCTTTTGTAGCCGGTTTGGCTGCAGCGGTTTTTGCCGCGGCTGGCTTGGCAGCAGGTTTGGCAGCAGCAGTTCTGGCAGTCGGTTTTGCAACTGCAGTTTTAGCAGCCGGTTTGGCAGCGGCTGCTTTAACGGCTGGCTTGGCAGCAGGTTTGGCAGCAGCAGTTTTCGCGGCTGGTTTTGCGGCCGATCTAGCAGCTGGTTTTGCCGCTGCGGTTTTCGCTACAGCC
This sequence comes from Pseudomonas sp. JAI111, assembly GCF_024809425.1. Lineage (NCBI taxonomy): Bacteria > Pseudomonadati > Pseudomonadota > Gammaproteobacteria > Pseudomonadales > Pseudomonadaceae > Pseudomonas > Pseudomonas sp. JAI111. The sequence goes on from NZ_JANUCB010000003.1 coordinate 411,657, forward strand.
GGTTTGGCAGCAGCGGTTTTTGCAGCTGGTTTAGCAGCGGCTGTTTTTGCAGCAACTGGCTTGGCGGCAGGTTTGGCAGCCGTCGCTTTAGCAGCTGGTTTGGCAGCGCTGGCAGCGACTGGTTTTCTTGCCGCCGGTTTTGCCGCAGGCTTGGCTGCAGCTTTCACCGGTGCCTTGGCAGCAGGCTTGGCCGGTGCTTTTGCAGCAGCCGGTTTGGCAGCAGCTTTCTTGGCCGGTGCCGCAGCTGGCTTGGCCGAACGCAGGGACAACGCCTTGACGACAGCCTCTTGTACACGACCGACGCCCTGGGCCAATTTCAGGCTTTCTTGAGCATCGCGCTTGAGTTGCAGAATGTAGCTGCGCGTTTCGGATTGACGATCTTTGAGGGCATCGAGCAAGTCCTCAAGTTCTTTCACCGCATCCTTGGCTTTGGTTTGCGCCTTGGCTTTTCCAGCTGCTGCGGCGTCCTGCAATTTGGTACGGGACTTGTGCAATTTCTCCTGCGCTTTTCCGCGCTGCTTTTCCAGTTTGGCGAGCAGTTTTTCAGCATCAGCCAAGGCTTGCGAACAAGCGGTTTCCAAATGCTCGAGCAGACTGCCCGAGAGTTGTTGGAGTAAGTGCAACGGGGTATTTACTGGCTTCTTGGTGGCCGACATGGTTTACCTCCTGGCTGACGTGGGTGCGGCTCATACTAGACCTCTGCAGACACCGCCGCTAGGGCATGTTGACAGTATCGAAAGCGCTGCGTTGCAACGAATCGAAAATCTTCTGCACTTGCGCAAAACCAGTTTACCTTCGAGCGCTTTCACACTGGCATAATCCACCGCATCTCAGGTCGGAGAGTGCCCATGTCGCGCTACCTTTTTTTATCGCTGTGCGTGTTTTTTTCCGTTGCCCAGGCCGCGGAAAAAACCACTGCAAATGACGCTCACGATCTCGCTTACAGCCTGGGTGCGAGCTTGGGCGAACGCTTGCGCCAAGAGGTTCCGGACCTGCAAATCCAGGCACTGCTCGACGGCTTGCAGCAAGCCTACCAAGGCAAACCGCTGGCGTTGAAAGACGAGCAGATTGAACAGATTCTTGCCCTGCATGAAGCGCAAGTCGCCGAGCAGTCCTCCGTCCCGCAAAGTGAAGTTGCGCTTGAAAAAGAGCAGCATTTTCTCGCCGAGGAAAAAGCCAGGCCCGGTGTTCGCGAACTGGCGGATGGAATTTTACTGACGGAGTTGGCGCCGGGCACTGGAGCGAAGGCTGGCCCTAACGGCAAGGTCGAAGTGGTGTATATCGGACGCCTTCCGGACGGCACCGTGTTCGACCAGAACAGCAAGCCGCAATGGTTCAGTCTCGACAGCGTAATCAGCGGCTGGCGCAGCGCCTTGCAAAACATGCCGGTCGGCGCGAAATGGCGACTGGTGATTCCATCGTCTCAAGCCTATGGCGCGGACGGTGCCGGCGACCTGATCGCGCCGTTTACGCCGCTGGTGTTTGAAGTCGAATTGCGCGGCGTCACGAGCTGATAGCCAGAAACGAAAAACGGCGCGCATCGCGCACCGTTTTTCAGCTTCCCTTTGGGAGGGAGGATCTTGCAGGGAAGGCTCAGGCCTGAACCGAGTCCTCTTCCTTGTGAGCGGTGTGCAGCACTTCGATCAGACAATCTTCCAACTCGAAGCGCTCGTGCAACAGCCCGCCCAGCTCCTTGAATTTCTCCGCGACGCATTTGCCTGCATCACACAGATCGTTGAACGCGAGCAGCTTCTCGGTAATGACATCGATGCGCGGGTAAATGGTCTCTGCGAGTTCCAGACCACGCTTGTCGTTGAAGGCTTTGGCCTCCCCGGTCAGCTGTTCGTAGATCTCGAAGTGCCCGGCAGACACGTAGTCAACCAGCACTCCGCAAAATTCCTGCAAAGGTTTTCGATTTTCGCCCAAAGCCTCTGGCTTGGCACCGAGAGCATCGTAGGCTCGAACCAGTTCGTGACGCTCCTGCAACCAGCGATCGATCAGCAGATGCACTCCACCCCAACGTTCCTGAGCATTCTGACAACTTTCGAGCATGGTGATCTCTCTTCCCTTGTGGGTCATGCTGCCCTACACCTGTCGCAGACTTGAAATCAAGAAACGATCAGGCAGAGCGTCATCGAGCAACATAATTCCAATGACACGTGCGGGCCAGATTATGCCCGCGCGACAATGGCTTCAAGGTACGCAGGAGATAAAGTTCATACAAGTGTTTAATCTCCCGCCGGCGCCCGGTGCGACGACGTGCCGCTGAGCGGTCGTTTGCAGGCAAGCCAGACAATGCGCAGCAGCTGATAGATCCCCAGGATCGTCATCGCCATGAACAGCAGCAGACTCCATTCCGGGAGGCTCAAATCGAACAGCGTCCAGGAGATTTCTGCGCAATCCGCGTCTCCGTTGAACATTTTCGTCACTTGGCACAACCACGGTAAGTCCTCATAACCCCCCCCGGGATTGACCGGACAAGCCGAGAGCTGCAACGGATCGCTCTGCAGTAAAACCTGTCGCCACGCGGTGACCGTACCCGCAAGACTGCAGAACAGACCGAGTAGCCAATAGAGGAAGTTCCCGAAGCGACCGGGGCCATGTACCGAACCCACCAGGCAGACACCAGCGAACAATGCCAGGCAAAGTCGCTGCAAAAGGCACAATCCGCAAGGCTTGAGACCGACCGCATATTCCAGGTAATAGGAAACACCCAAGGCCAGGGCACCTGCAATGAAAGCCATGAAAAACAAGGAGCGTGAGCAGGCCAAAAACATGGCTTATCCGTAACAGTAGAGACAGGCTGTTACGGTAGAGGAAAGCGCGCCAGCCTTTCAAGGCAGGCCAGCACGGACACTTCACCAAAAGTGTAGGGAATTCCCGACAGAAGCTAGAGGACTTGGTGTAGTCCCCTGTAGGACGATGCCTATCAGGGACTACAGCACCAAACATTCAAGCCGTTTCAGGTCGAAGAACGGGCTCAAAAATCAACTCTCGTCCCGGTAGTAGCTGCGCAATGCTACAGCTACGGGGCACCGGTTTCAGGCGTAAACGGGAGCCGGCAGCGGTGCCGCCAACAAACGCTCATCCAGCAGCCCCAGACCTTCCTGAAACAACTGGTTGCTGCGTTCCGTGTCGCCCAGTTGCGCGAGCAACCGTGCCAGTTCGGCACACGCCTCGGGATTGCGCTGCACCCGCAAACTGCTTTCCAGATAGTCCCGCGCCTTACCCCACAGACTGCTTTGCAGACACAAGCGGCCGAGTGTCAGTAACAGGCTCGGGTCTGCCGGGTGATCCTTGAGCCAACCTTCGGCAGTGTGCAACTGACGCGCCGGATCGCTGCCGCGAACCAGGCCGTAGAGACGCGCCAGGTGACTGTTGTACTCACGCTTGAGGGCCGTGCGCAGAACCTCTTCAGCTTCGACTTGTGCGCCCAACTGCCGCAACTGCTCGGCGTAGGCCAGCACCAGCTGTGGCTCCTGGCGCTGAGCTGAAGTGAGCTGCTGCCAGGCGCGATTAAGCGATTGCAGACCGACCGTGCCGTCCTCGTCCTGACGCGCCGCCAGCGTAAGGTTTTCACCCCAGGCCCGGCGCTCCAGCTCGGTCAGTTCGGCGGGTGGCAAGACTTTATCCTTGCGTAGCTCCGGCAGCAGACGAATCACTGCCGACCAATCGCCGCGCTGCTGGTGCAGGCGCTGCAACTGGCGCAAGGTCTGGACGTTATGAGGATGGCGCTCGTGCATCGCTTGCAGCGTCGCCAGGGCGCCTTCGGTGTCGCCTCGATCGGTCTGCAACTGGGCATGGCTCAACGCGATGGCCAGTTCGGCCTGGGGCTGACGCTCAAGGGCGCGCTCCAGCAAGTTGTCGCTTTCCTCGTAAAGACCTTGTTCATTGGCGGCACGCGCCGCGCCGAGGTAGTAGAGCAGCGGTTGGCGCTCGGCTTCGGCGGCGCGATGCAGATGACGCTGCGCACTGGCCCAGCGCCCCTCGGCAAGGTCCAGCTGGCCGTGCTCGATCGCCACTTGGACCCGTCGACTGCGATTGCGTCGGGACCAGGGATTGACCACGCCGCTGGACGTCGTCACCAGGCCGATCAACGCCTTGATACCCCAGAACACCAGCCAGAGCACCGCGACCAGCGCCAGGGTTGCCCACAGGCTCGATTCATAGCGAAAGGTTCTGTAGGCGATCAACACGTAACCGGAATGCTCGGCGATCGCCAGGCCCAGCGCGGCGGCCGCCGCGATGACCAGGAACACGATCACATAGAGACGTTTCATGGCGTGGCCTCCTGCGCAGCGTTCGCAGCAGGTTTGGCCATTGGCTTGATCGAATCTTCGGCGTTCACATTGCGGCGCTCCAGATAACCCTGCACCGTGCTCAACGTTGCGGTCAGGTCCGGCGTAATGACGGTGACCGGCTGCTTGCTCAACTCGCCCACCTGCTCAAGCATGACTTTGCTTTGCGGGTTGTCCGGGTTGAAATTGCCTTTCAGTACGTCACGCGCCTCGGCCAGCGCCTGGGTATAAACCGCGGCCTGACCATTGAGCGCGGCCCATTGCGCTTGCTCAAGCGCCAGGCTCAGGGCCAGACGCACCTGACTCAGGCTCTGCCCTGCCAGTAACGGACGAATGTTCTTGTCGGCATTGAAGTCGATACGGATGTAGCGCGAAATCTGATCCCACCATTGCGCCCAACGACTGGCGCCGTCGCCATCGGCGGTCAGGCCTAACAACGACTCACCGCGATCCTTGTACTCGGGCGCCAGCTCAGTGAGGTTAATGACCTGATCACGCAAAGCGCCCAGTCGCAGGAACAGTCCGGTGCGATCCGGTTGTTCGGTGCTGCGCAGAGCCACCAGGGTTTTGGCCACTTGCTCGCGAGCGGCAAAGGAACCCGGGTCATTCTGTTCACGAAGAATTTCATCGGCGCCCTGCACCAGGGCCTGAGCGCTGCTGATGTCCTGCAGCGCGGAAAGGCGCAGGCTGGCCAGACGCAACAAGTGTTCCGCTTCGGCCAGACGCCAATCCTTGCGACTGGCACCGAGGACGGTTTCCAGACGCTGGTTCAGGCGTTGCTGATCTGCTTGAAGCTGAATCACCAGACGGCTGCGAGCGTCCAGTTCCTCGGCCGCGGGCAGTTGCTCAAGGCGCGCACTCAGTCGCTGCTCGTTAAGTTTCAGACTTTGCGCCTGATCGCTCAACGCCTGGACCTGGCTCAATTGCTGCTGGGTATTGGCTTGCAGGTGACGCACCTGCCAGACACCCCAACCGCCTACGGCAACACCGGCAGCGCCCAACAGCAGCGCGACGATTGCCAGCCCATTGCCCCGGCGCTGCACAGCAGCGGGTGGTGGTGTTTGAACCGGTGCATCAACCGGCGTATCAAGCACCGGCTGGACGTCATCTTTAGGCAAGGCTGTTTCGCTCACGTATCCATCCTTTGCATTAAAAAACGGGTTCGGGATGCTCCCGCAACGCCGTCAGCAAAGCCGCGGCACTGGCGCCACGACAATCCACAACTGTCAGGGCCCCGGCGGCACGTGCCAGCTCGGCGACCCTGGGGCTTGGAACAAACAACGGCAATCGCGCCAGCGCAGGCCAGGCATCACCCGCCAATTGGCGCAGGTGCTCAAAACCCTGTCCACTGCTGACCACCAGCCCGTTCAAGCGTTCCGCTTCAATCCGGTCAGGCAACGCCGTCGGCGGGTACTGAGGCAGCCCCCGACGGTACAACTCCAGATACTCGACACTAGCACCAAGCTCGCGCAAACGCTCAGCCAGCAACTCACGACCACCCTCCCCGCGCATGATCAACACGCGTGAAAAGGGTCGAACGACAGCCTCGCGCAACGACGCAAGTTCAAGCAAGGCTTCACTGTCATCGCCCTCGGCAGGAAAACTCACATTCAACCGGTTTTCCGCGAGAACCTGCGCGGTCGCCGCGCCCACGCTGAACCAGCTTGGGCTTGGTGGCTGCGGCCCATATCGATTGAGCAAGTCAACGCCGATTCGAGCGGCCGGCTTGCTGACCACGATCACCGCGTCAAACCGGTTCAGCCCCTGAATGACGTCGCGCATTGTGTCAGAGACCGGGATCGGGGCTATTTCCAAAAGCGGCAAGCTGCTGCTGAAAATCCCCACTTGCGCCAACGCGCCACTCAACGCCGCTGACTCATCCGCAGGGCGTGTCAGCAGCAGGCGCCAACCCGTCACTCGTGACCTGCCTCGCCGTAGACCGCTTTGAGGATGTCGTTGGCACCCTGGCTCAGCAAGTCTTCGGCGACTTGTACGCCCAAGGCTTCTGCGTCACCGCGCGGCGCACGGGCCTCGGCGCTGAGCAACAGGCCGCCGCTCGGATCGCCCACCAGGCCGCGCAACCAGAGTTGCTCGCCTTCAAGCACGGCGTAACAGGCGATCGGCACTTGGCAGCCGCCATTCAAATGTTTGTTGAGAGCGCGTTCAGCGATCACCCGAGTGGCGGTGTCCTGGTGATGCAGCGGCGCCAGCAACGCGTGGATTTCGCTGTCGGCGCTGCGGCATTCAATACCGACTGCGCCTTGGCCACCGGCTGGCAAGCTATCGTCGACGCTGATCGCCGAGGTAATGCGATCTTCAAAGCCGAGGCGAATCAGGCCGGCCGCCGCCAGGATGATAGCGTCGTATTCGCCGGCATCGAGCTTGGCCAGACGGGTGTTGACGTTGCCGCGCAGGAAACGGATTTCCAGGTCCGGGCGACGGGTCAACAATTGGGCCTGGCGACGCAGGCTCGACGTACCGACGATGCTGCCCGGTGGTAACGCATCCAGGCTGGCAAACGTGTTGGAGACGAAGGCATCACGCGGGTCTTCGCGCTCGCAGATGCAAAACAGACCGAGGCCTTCAGGGAAGTCCATCGGCACGTCTTTCATGGAGTGCACCGCGATGTCGGCTTCGTTTTCCAACAGCGCGGTTTCCAGTTCCTTGACGAACAGGCCCTTGCCACCGATTTTCGACAGCGGCGAGTCGAGCAGCTTGTCGCCGCGACTGACCATGGGCACCAGCGTCACGAGCAGACCCGGATGGGCCTCGATCAGACGGGCTTTGACGTATTCGGCCTGCCACAGGGCGAGAGCACTTTTGCGGGTGGCGATGCGGATTTCGCGAGAGGACATGGATCAATCCGTACTGAATAGATACGGCGGATAATAACAGCTCAGCCAAATCCACTTTGACTTGTATCAGACACTGCGCGGCCTCCCTGGCCTGGAATGTCCAGCAATCGGGTATGAAATCCGCCTGCGAACAGCGTATTAAAGCTGTTGCATCATTTTTCGCACGCCGGCCACATGGCGACGGCTGACGATCAGGGCGTCACCGTTCAGGCCTTTGAGGAACAGCTGAAAATGCCCCAGAGGCGTGCGTTGCAGGCGCTCGATACGCTCGCGAGCGACCAGTGCATTACGGTGGATTCGCACGAATCGATCGCCGAACTCATCTTCAAGGGCCTTGAGCGGCTCATCCAGCAGTACTTCGCCGCCTTCGTGGCGCAAGGTCACGTACTTATGGTCGGCAATGAAGTACACCACCTGACCCAAGGGGATCAGCTCAATGCCTTTACGGGTACGGGCACTGATATGGCTACGCGGGCCGCTGCCGGTTTCGGCGGCAGGACGGGTCAGGGCTGCGAGCTGGACGCGATTGGGCCGCTCGGCTTTTTTCAATGCTTCTTGCAAATGTTCAGTTCGCACAGGCTTCACCAGATAGCCCACGGCGCTGGCCTGCAGGGCTTCCACGGCAAATTCATCGGGCCCGGTGCAAAACACCACGGCGGGCGGGGTTTCGCGTTCGCACAACCGGGCAGCCACTTGCAGGCCATCAAGGCCCGGCATACGGATATCGAGCAGCACGATATCCGGCTTGTGGCTGTCGATCAGCGCCAACGCCTCTTCGCCGTTCGTGGCGCTGGGCTCCAGGACACTGTATCCCTCAAGTTCGCCAACCATTCGGCTCAGGCGCTCGCGGGCTAGGGGTTCGTCATCAACGATCAGGACATTCATATTGCGCTGGATTCCTGCGTGAGTCTCGCACAAGGATAGCGTAGACAGGGGAAGTGACGTCCGTCACCGCGATCCACGCTAAGACTGGCGCGAGGGCCAAAAAGTGCCGCGAGACCGGCGGCTAAATTTTCAACTGCCGAATAATTGGAGGCTCTGGCCCGCGTTAGCGAGGTATCGCCGTAGGGATTGCCGATACACAATATGAACACCCCTCTTCTTATAGTCAGCGGCAGCGCCCAGAAGTGCGCTGATCCTACTGTCCAACTGTAGACGGTTGCCGAGACGATATTGCTCAATTGAAAAATATCGTTGTGCAATTTCCCACAAGGCCTGTCCTGAGTATGGACCGGGGGATGAGAAAAAAACGTGTCGACCAGTGTCAGCGACAGGATTGGCAACCCTGTTATTATCCGCGACAGCTTCCAACGACATTTTTCTCCAGCCGATACGAGCGAATTCATGAGCACTGACAAGACCAATCAGTCCTGGGGCGGCCGCTTCAGTGAACCCGTCGACGCCTTCGTCGCCCGCTTCACCGCCTCCGTCACTTTCGACCAGCGCCTGTATCGCCACGACATCATGGGTTCGATCGCCCACGCCACCATGCTGGCCAAGGTCGGCGTGCTGACCGATGCCGAGCGCGACAGCATCACCGATGGCCTGAAGACCATCCAGGGTGAAATCGAGGCCGGCCAGTTCGACTGGCGCATCGACCTCGAAGACGTGCACATGAACATCGAGGCGCGCCTGACCGACCGCATCGGCGTCACCGGTAAAAAGCTGCACACCGGCCGTAGCCGTAACGACCAGGTGGCCACCGACATCCGCCTGTGGCTGCGTGACGAGATCGACCTGATCCTGAGCGAAATCACCCGCCTGCAAAAAGGCTTGCTGGAACAGGCCGAGCGCGAAGCGGGCAGCATCATGCCGGGCTTCACTCACCTGCAAACCGCACAGCCGGTGACCTTCGGGCACCACATGTTGGCCTGGTTCGAAATGCTCAGCCGCGACTACGAACGCCTGGTCGACTGCCGCAAGCGCACCAATCGCATGCCATTGGGCAGCGCGGCGCTGGCCGGCACCACCTACCCGATCGACCGTGAATACACCGCTCAGCTTTTGGGCTTCGACGCCGTCGGCGGCAACTCGCTGGACAACGTGTCCGATCGCGACTTCGCCATCGAGTTCTGCTCGGCCGCGAGCATCGCGATGATGCACCTGTCGCGCTTCTCCGAAGAGCTGGTGCTGTGGACCAGCGCGCAATTCCAGTTCATCGATCTGCCGGACCGTTTCTGCACCGGCAGCTCGATCATGCCGCAAAAGAAAAACCCGGACGTGCCAGAGCTGGTTCGCGGCAAGACCGGCCGTGTGTTCGGCGCCCTGATGGGCCTGTTGACCTTGATGAAAGGCCAGCCACTGGCCTACAACAAGGACAACCAGGAAGACAAGGAACCCCTGTTCGACGCCGCCGACACCTTGCGCGACTCGCTGCGGGCCTTTGCCGACATGATCCCGGCGATCAAGCCCAAGCACGCGATGATGCGCGAAGCGGCCCTGCGCGGTTTCTCCACCGCCACCGACCTGGCCGATTATCTGGTGCGTCGTGGCCTGCCGTTCCGTGACTGCCACGAAATCGTTGGTCATGCCGTGAAGTACGGCGTGGAAAGCGGTAAAGACCTGGCGGAAATGAGCCTGGAAGAGCTGCGCAAGTTCAGCGACCAGATCGATCAGGATGTATTTGCCGTGCTGACCCTGGAAGGCTCGGTCAATGCCCGTGACCATATCGGCGGCACCGCGCCGGCGCAGGTCAAGAAGGCAGTGGCGCGCGGCCAGGCGCTGCTCGCCAGCCGTTAAGGCAAAAGCCAAGAACATCGCGAGCAGGCTCGCTCCCACAGGTTCAGCGTGATCCTTGTGGGAGCGAGCCTGCTCGCGATGACTGACTTCAGAAGCTTACAAAACTCACTTTTTGGACGCGACCATCGCCATAAACGCTGGCATCGCCGCTTCCTTGTCCGCTGCAATTTTCTTCACGTTCGGATTCTGCTCCAGACGCTCCAGCAGCGCCTTGGCTCCCGGCATATCGGCCAGCAGATCGATATCGAACAGCTTCTGCCCCACCGCACAGGCCAGTGGCACGCTGTACAGGAAATACAAATCGGCAAGGCTCAGATGCTCCCCCGCCACATAAGGAGCGAATTTGCCGTGCCTGCCCAAGGCAGCAAACCCCAGCAACAGCTCCGCCTTGGTCTTGTCCTTGATCGCGTCCGGCACCTGCATGCCGAAAAACGCCTGGGGAAAACAGGCACGAGCAGGCAACTCGATGTACAGCTCGATTTCCTTGGCCAGCGCCAGCACTTGCGCCCGCTCGAATGGATCGCTTGGCAATAGCGGCGTGCCCGCCTGGCTTTGCTCGATGTATTCAAGAATCACGGCGGTTTCGTTGATAAAACCTTGTTCGACGCCCAGCACCGGCACTTTTCCGCGCGGGCTGACGGCCAGCGCCTCGGGACTATTGCCGCCATAAAAAGGCACTTCTTCAAACGGCAGTCCCTTCTCCAGCAGCGCCAGCTTCACCATGTTGTAGTAGTTACTGACGGGAAAACCATAAAGCTTGAGCATCACATAGCCTCCAGGCCGTGCGGGGTTGGCAGTGCCTGTTTATAGAACGCCATGGCGATTCTTGCCAGCAGCATCACAGCGCTGAATGCAGGTAAACTGGCCGCCTTAACTTGAGGAGCCTGCCATGAGCGAGCCAACTGATATCGAGATCGACGAAGAAGAGTTCGCCGAAAACACCCTGATCGAAGCCATCGAAAACCAGATTGAAAGCGACAACCCGCCAGCGGCCAAGGCCACCTTCAACAAGCTGACCCTGGTGGGTTACGAGCGTGAAGAAATCCTCAACCTGATGGCTCACGTGTTAGCGGTAGAAATCGACGCGATTCTGGAAGAAGACCGCGCGTTCAACACCGAATGGTACGAAACAGCGCTGCGTGCCCTGCCGGAATTGCCGCCGGAAAAGAAGTAAATCGGACACCGTTGGGAGCGTGCAACGCGCTCCCAACACAGTTTGTCACGAAACATTCCTGCCTTCCCCCAGCCCCTGACTACACTGGTACGCACCCCGCTGCCGCAGCACCCGCCGGGGAATGCTTCCCCAAGGCGAAAAAACCCTGATGCAGGTACTGGACATGCCGCACGAGTGGGCTCACCTTAGGGGCGCTGTCGTCCAATTCCTAGAAAGTCTGGAGTCCTTATGTCGCTTACCCCTGAGTTGGTTGCCGAACTGGAAATCCTTGCCCTCTTCAACCTGGACAGTTCCCAGGAAGGTTTGAAAATTCATCAGACCGCTGCCCCGAAAGCCATTGCTGCCGCTCAACGCCTGTACGAAAAAGAACTGATCGACCAGCCCGATGGCGGTTATCTGACCAGTCTGGGTCGTGACGCCGCACAAAACATACAAACCGTTCTGACGATTCTGAGCGTCCAGGAAACAGCCTGAACATCAACGCATCGCCCACGGAAACCCCTGCCACGGGATTTCCGCGGGCACACCTGGCTTCCTGCTGTCGCCGCACGATAAAAATCTGACGTCAAAAACACAAAATCAGCTTAAAAGTCCCGGGCACGAGGCGCTAAACTGCCCCTCATCCGCAGACCCTGCGTCCGAGCCACGCGAGCCGGTTTGAGCTGACATGACCCGCACCCACGAAATCCGCCCCGATCTGGACGAGGGAATCGACCGCAAGGTTCTAAGTCAACTGCGCGCACGATTTCTGAAACTCAACGAAGGTCGCATGGCCCGCGCCATGGAAGGGCTGTCGACGCGCCAACAAACAGTGCTGACGCTGCTGCCACTGTTTTTCCACGTCAATCATCCGCTGTTGCCAGGTTATGTGTCGGGCAGCACGCCGGCGGGGCTGGCGAATTTCGAGCCTGACGCCAACGCCCTCGCTGAAGCCCAACGCCTGACCCGATCGTTTTCCTATAAGCCGCGCCACGGCAGCAATCCGCCGCGACCGATTCACGGCCTGTTCCTGATGGGCAGCCTGGGCACCCTGGCCCAGGCCGATCAGAGCGACATGGATGTGTGGGTCTGTCACGCGCCGGACCTGAGCGAAAATGAACTCGGCGAGCTGCGTAAAAAGTGCCAGTTGCTTGAAGTCTGGGCCGCCAGCCAAGGTGCCGAGGCGCATTTCTTTCTGATCGATCCAACGCGCTTCGTGCTCGGCGAGCGCGACACGCAGCTGAGTTCGGAAGACTGCGGCACCACTCAGCACTACCTGTTGCTGGACGAGTTCTACCGCACCGCCATCTGGCTGGCCGGACGCACGCCCATCTGGTGGCTGGTGCCGGTCTACGAGGAAGCGGCCTACGACCGTTACACCCACACGCTGCTGTCCAAGCGTTTCATTCGGGCTGATGAGTCTCTGGATCTGGGCCATCTGGCCTACATCCCGCCCGGCGAATTCATCGGTGCCGGGCTCTGGCAGTTGTTCAAGGGCATCGAGTCGCCGTACAAGTCCGTGCTCAAGCTGTTGCTGACCGAGGTCTACGCCAGCGAACATCCTAAAGTGCATTGCCTGAGCCTGCGCTTCAAGCAAGCGGTGTTCGCCAATCAGCTGGACCTCGATGAGCTTGATCCCTATATCGTGGTTTATCGGCGCATCGAGGAATACCTCACGGCCCGCGGCGAGCCTGAACGGCTTGAACTGGTGCGCCGCGCGCTGTACCTGAAGGTCAACCGCAAGCTCACCGGCAGCAGTCGCACCCAGAGTTGGCAGCGTTCACTGCTTGAGCGGCTGGCTCATGAATGGAATTGGGATCAGCGGCAACTGGCGCTGCTCGACAGCCGCAGCCAATGGAAGGTCCGCCAGGTCAGCGCAGAGCGCCGCGCCCTGGTCAACGAGCTGAACTACAGCTACCGCTTCCTGACCCAGTTTGCTCGCAACGAACAAACCGTCAGCCTGATCAACAAACGCGACCTCAATGTGCTGGGTCGACGGCTGTACGCGGCTTTTGAGCGCAAAGCCGACAAAGTCGAGTTCATCAACCCGGGCATCGCCCCGGATCTGGCCGAAGACACCCTGACGCTGGTTCAGGCACCCAACAAAAAAGAGCCGGGGAACGTTCAGTGGTGTTTGTACAACGGCAGCCTGGCCGCCCATGAGTGGGAACATTTCGCGCCGATCAAGCGCAGCCGCCAATTGCTGGAGTTGCTGACCTGGTGCCATCGTAACGGTGTGATCGACAGCAGCACCCGTCTCGCCTTGCACCCCGGCACCAGCGACTTGAGTGAGTTTGAACTGTTCAACCTGCTCGGCAGCCTGCAACAGACCATCGCCCTGCCCTTGGTAACGGTTGCCGAAGAGCCGTTGCTGCGCCCCAGCGTGCCAAGTGAAGTGCTGATTCTGGTGAACGTCGGCGTCGATCCGCTCAAGCATCACCGCGACCTGAACATCCTGATGACCACCGAGCGCACCGACTCCTTGAGCTACGCCGGGGTCCGCGAGAATCTGGTACTGACCCTGGACCAGGTCACGCTTAATAGCTGGAACGAAGTGCTGGTCAGCCGCTACGACGGGCCTCATGCGCTGCTCGACTGCCTGCGCGACTACCTCAACAATCTCCTTGGCGGAGCACAACAACCCAAGTTGCGGGTTCGCTGCTTTTGCCACAACCGCGCGCAATTCATCGCACGCCGGGTCGAAGAGGTCCTCGACACCGCGCAGAACCTGCTGCTGAGCAACCTCAATCATCGCTACCTGATACAGGTCCAGCAGCATTACCACGTGCTGGAGCTGGTGCCCGGACAGGTCAATCACGTCGCCCTCGCCACGCTGCCAGCGCTGCTGGATTACCTCGGCGAAGAACTGGCGAGCTACAGCCCGCTGCAGCTGGACCCGATGGCGCTGGAAGATCACGACCTGGCGTTGCTTCTGCCCATGGGCCAGCCTGAGTGCATTCAGGTGTTCTACCGCGTCTATGAACAGCACGCTGATGTGTACGTGCTGGATGAGTTCAATGCGTTGTGGCAACAGCGTTTGCCTTATCACGACGAACAAAGCCTGCTGGTGCCGCTGCAACGGTTCCTGCAATCGATTCAATACCGACGCGATGCGCTGCTACCCATGAACAGCACCCAGCCCCTGAGCCTGGACACGCTGTACTACCAGCTATTGCCGTCAGGCCCCGGACGCGCTCGCCGGGTCGAGGCCCGAGCCGCACCGCAAACCCCGATCGACAAGCCGTTCTATGACGTACAGGCCATCGTCGGCAAAGCCGCACCGGGGCAGGTGCAGGTCACGTTGTATTGCAATCAGCGGGAGTTTTCGGAGCTTGAATATGGCGACCAACTGTTCAGCGTGGTCGCCCAGGAGATCGTCGAGCAGCGCCGTGAAGTCGAGCGCTATCGCTGCTACATCACCGACCTGGACCTGTCGGGCCTGATCGGTGATGGGCATGGCTCAAGCAATTTGTATCTGCGCTACAAGGCTGATCTTGAGCGCGCACTGAACGAGGCGCTCGAGCAGGTCTAAGACAGGGTCATTCCGGGAAGTGGCCGCCATTGGCAGGCTGTGATTCAACTTCCAGCAGGGTCAGTTTCAGGGTTTTGCCCCCCGGTGCCGGCCAGTCGATGTGCTGCCCGACCTTGAGACCCAGCAGCGCGCTGCCAACCGGCGCCAGAATGGAAATCTTGCCTTCATCGGCGTTGGCATCCTTGGGATAAACCAGCGTCAGGTGATAGTCCTTGCCACTGATTTCTTCACGGCAATGCACACGTGAATTCATGGTCACGACATCGGCAGGCACTTCTTCGTGACTGACCAGGTTATCGGCACGGTCCAGTTCGGTTTGCAGCGCGATAACGCCCGGCAGCGTGTCATCCAGGCTGTCGATCAGGCGCTCCAGACGTTGTACGTCCAGACGAGTAAGGGTGATGGAAGGTTCAGTCATGATAAAGGCAGACTCCTTTCTTCTGCGCAGAAAAAGCAAAACCCCGCCAGAAAAAGGCGGGGTTTTCACGAGCCTCGATGGGTTGAGGCGTTTCTGGACACTATCACAGCTCAATAAATATACAAGTCAGGGCGACCAAGCCCCGATTTGTCCTTTGCAAGCTGAGTCAAAGGAGGCCCTGCAGCAGGGTCAGGCGCAGGATTTGCGCTGGGTCGCCTGGGCGCAAATCGCTCGCCGGCGATCGTCATCCGCCGAGCGCCATTCGCGGATGTCTTCGACATGGCGAAAACAGCCGAGGCAGACCTTTTGCTCGTCCAGCCGACAGACACCGCTGCAAGGAGACGGCACTGCCGGGCTGACATTGCTGTAAAGCGGCTTGGGCGGACGAACGGGCTGGGTCACGACCTCACAGACCTTCGAAATCGAGATCGACATCAGCCTGCTGCTTGACGATGCGCTCGAGCATCTCGCCCAGTTGCTCTTCGCTCTTGTCGCACATCCAGCGCTCGCTCTCTTCGTCATAGTCGAAGTGGAAGCCACCGGACACCGCCGCGAGCCACAGCTGGCGCAACGGTTCCTGGCGGCTGAAGATCAACTGACTGCCATTTTCGAACTTGACGGTGAGAACACCGGCCGAGCTCTCCAGATCGATATCCAGATCACTCTCGTCGAAAATATCTTCCAGCATTTGCTGGGTGGTATCGACCAGATCGTGGAAACGGGCTTCGGTCAAACTCATTGCGGCAACCTCAAAAAATGTCTGTTCACGCTCAAGCGCCGCAAGATACGGGCGAGCCCCGACGATTGCAAAGGATAACGATCAAGCACCGATATAGGTACATCAAACACAGTAAATGTGGGAGCGGGCTCGCCCGCGAAGGGGTCAGCAGTTTCAACATCTTTGTTGACTGACACTCCGTCATCGCGAGCAGGCTCGCTCCCACAATGGATTGCACATAACTGATGGACATCTTCCAAGCCCCGCCGGACGGGAGCTCCGTTACATAGGCAAGCTGCCGGGTGGCCGGTATACTCCGGCGCAATTAACGCATTTTCAAGGATTTCGCCATGAAGCGCCTGATCTCTTCCCTTGCTGCGCTCGTCGCGGTTGCTTGCCTTGTGTCGGCCTGCGGTCAAAAAGGCCCGCTGTACCTGCCTGACGATTCCCAGGATCCAGCCGAGCAAGCCCAATCCTCGCAAAAGAGCCCGTCGAAAGCACACAAGCACGACGTCTACCAATAAGGGAACGCCATGGACGCTTTTAACTACCGTGACGGTGAGCTGTTCGCGGAAGGTGTTGCCCTGTCGGCCATCGCCGAGCGCTTTGGCACGCCGACTTATGTCTACTCCCGTGCCCACATCGAAGCCCAGTACCTGGCGTATGCCGATGCGCTGGTCGGCATGCCGCACCTCGTCTGCTTCGCGGTCAAGGCCAACTCCAACCTGGGTGTGCTGAATGTCCTGGCGCGATTGGGCGCCGGTTTCGACATCGTCTCCCGTGGTGAGCTGGAACGCGTCCTAGCCGCTGGGGGCAGCCCCGACAAGATCGTGTTCTCCGGCGTCGGCAAGACCCGTGATGACATGCGTCGCGCCCTGGAAGTCGGCGTGCATTGCTTCAACGTCGAATCCACCGACGAGCTGGAACGCCTGCAAGTGGTCGCCGCCGAGCTGGGTGTTCGCGCGCCGATCTCGCTGCGTGTGAACCCGGACGTCGATGCCGGTACCCACCCGTACATTTCCACCGGTCTCAAAGAGAACAAGTTCGGCATCGCCATCGCCGACGCCGAAGACGTGTACGTCCGCGCCGCGCAGCTGCCGAACCTGGAAGTGGTCGGCGTCGATTGCCACATCGGTTCGCAACTGACCACCCTGCCTCCGTTCATCGATGCCCTCGACCGCCTGCTGGGCCTGGTCGATCGCCTCGGCGATTGCGGCATTTACCTGCGCCACATCGATCTCGGTGGCGGCTTGGGCGTGCGTTATCGCGATGAAGAGCCGCCGCTGGCTGCCGACTACATCAAAGCCGTGCGCGAGCGTCTCGACGGTCGTGACCTGGCACTGGTGTTTGAGCCGGGCCGCTTTATCGTCGCAAACGCCGGCGTGCTGCTGACTCAGGTCGAGTACCTCAAGCACACCGAACACAAAGACTTCGCCATCGTCGACGCGGCCATGAACGACCTGATCCGCCCGGCGCTGTACCAGGCCTGGATGGACGTCACCGCCGTGCGCCCGCGCACCACTGCCGCGCGTGCCTATGACATCGTCGGCCCGATCTGCGAGACCGGCGACTTCCTGGCCAAGGATCGTGAACTGGCCCTGGAAGAAGGCGACCTGTTGGCCGTGCATTCGGCCGGCGCCTATGGGTTTGTCATGAGTTCCAACTACAACACCCGTGGCCGCGCCGCTGAAGTGTTGGTGGACGGTGATCAGGCAATCGAAGTGCGTCGCCGTGAGACGGTAGCCGAGTTGTTTGCTGGCGAAAGCCTGCTGCCGGAGTAACCCCATGCTGCTGCGTTTTACCAAGATGCACGGCCTGGGCAACGACTTCATGGTCCTCGACCTGGTCAGCCAGCACGCGCATATCCTGCCCAAGCACGCGAAGCTTTGGGGCGATCGGCACACGGGCATCGGTTTCGACCAGTTGCTGATCGTCGAAGCGCCGAGCAACCCGGACGTTGATTTCCGTTACCGGATCTTCAACTCCGACGGCTCCGAAGTGGAACAGTGCGGCAACGGTGCGCGCTGTTTTGCCCGCTTCGTGCTCGACAAGCGCCTGACCGCCAAGCGGCAGATTCGCGTCGAGACCAAAAGCGGCATCATCGAGCTGGATATCCGCAGCGACGGCCAGATCGGTGTCAACATGGGCGCGCCACGCCTGGTGCCGGCCGAGATTCCATTCGACGCGCCAGAACAGGCGCTGAGTTATAAACTCGATGTCGATGGCACCACGGTCGAACTGGCCGCCGTGTCCATGGGCAACCCCCATGCCGTGCTCCGGGTCAGCGACATCAATAACGCACCGGTGCATGAACTGGGGCCGAAAATCGAACACCACCCGCGCTTCCCGGCGCGGGTCAATGTCGGTTTTCTCCAGGTCATCGACCGCAACCGCGCGCAGTTGCGCGTCTGGGAACGTGGCGCCGGGGAAACCCAGGCCTGCGGCACCGGCGCTTGCGCAGCTGCAGTGGCTGCGATCAGCCAGGGGTGGATGGATTCGCCGCTATTGATCGACCTGCCCGGCGGGCGCCTGTCCATTGAGTGGGCAGGCCCAGGCCAACCGGTCATGATGACCGGCCCGGCAGTGCGCGTTTATGAAGGACAAGTGCGTCTTTGAGAGAGTCGAATCCATGAAAGATAAGCCCCAGGTTCCCGCCCTACAGCCCGACGAATCCCCTTCCGAAAGCCTTGAGGCGGCGGCAGTTGCCGCGTACCTGGAGGCTCATCCGGATTTCTTCGTCGAGCACGAAGAACTGCTCCCGGCCTTGCGCATTCCGCACCAGCGTGGCGATACCGTCTCGCTGGTCGAGCGCCAGATGAAGATCCTGCGCGACCGCAACATCGAGTTGCGTCATCGCCTCTCGCACTTGATGGACGTGGCCCGCGACAACGACCGCCTGTTCGACAAGACCCGCCGCCTGATTCTCGCGCTGATGGACGCCAACAGCCTGGAAGACGTGGTGATCAGCGTCGAAGACAGCTTGCGCCAGGACTTCCAGGTGCCCTTTGTCAGCCTGATCCTGCTGGGTGACAATCCCATGCCGGTCGGCCGCTGGGCGACCCATGCCGAAGCACAAACGGCCATTGGCGGTTTGCTCTCGGAAGATAAAAGCGTCAGCGGCAGCCTGCGCGATCACGAACTGGACTTCCTGTTCGGCGAAGAACAGCGCAAGCAGATCGGCTCGACCGCCGTCGTCGCCATCAGCCATCAAGGCATCCACGGCGTCCTGGCCATCGCCAGTCGCGATCCGCAGCACTATAAAAGCTCGGTTGGCACGCTGTTCCTGAGCTACATCGCCGAAGTCATGGGCCGGGTGCTGCCACGGGTCAACAGTTCCCTGCGCTCGGTACGCTGATCGTGGAACGGCAACTGGACGCTTACTGCGAACACCTGCGCAGTGAGCGCCAGGTGTCGCCCCACACGCTGTACGCCTACCGCCGCGATCTCGACAAAGTGCTCGGCTGGTGCGTCAAACAGAACATCAGCAGTTGGGCTGCCCTGGACATTCAACGCTTGCGCAGCCTGATCGCACGCCTGCATTCACAGGGTCAATCGTCCCGCAGCCTTGCGCGCCTGCTCTCGGCAGTGCGCGGGCTCTATCACTATCTGAACCGCGAAGGCCTGTGCGATCACGACCCGGCCAATGGCCTGGCACCGCCCAAAGGCGAACGCCGGCTGCCTAAAACCCTCGATACCGACCGCGCACTGCAACTGCTCGAAGGCGCCGTGGAGGATGATTTCCTCGCGCGCCGGGATCAGGCCATTCTGGAGCTGTTCTATTCCTCGGGCTTGCGGCTATCGGAACTGACCGGACTCAATCTGGATCAGCTGGATCTGGCCGACGGCATGGTTCAAGTGCTCGGCAAGGGCAGCAAGACCCGACTGCTTCCGGTGGGTAAAAAGGCTCGCGAAGCGCTGGAGCTGTGGCTGCCGTTGCGAGCCATGACCAACCCGGCGGATGATGCAGTGTTTGTCAGCCAGCAAGGCCGGCGCCTTGGCCCACGGGCCATTCAGGTACGGGTCAAGGCAGCCGGTGAGCGCGAGCTGGGGCAAAACCTGCACCCGCACATGCTGCGACATTCCTTCGCCAGCCATTTGCTGGAGTCCTCCCAGGACCTGCGGGCGGTGCAGGAACTGCTGGGCCACTCGGACATCAAGACTACTCAGATCTATACCCACCTGGACTTCCAGCACCTGGCAACGGTCTACGACAGCGCCCATCCACGGGCCAAACGCATTAAGGGCGATGATTCATGACCATCCAATTGATCACCTTCGACCTCGACGACACCCTTTGGGACACCGCTCCGGTGATCGTCAGCGCCGAAGCCGTACTGCGTGAATGGCTGACCGAGCATGCACCCAACCTGGGCGCGGTGCCGGTGGAGCATCTGTGGACGATTCGCGAGCGTATTCTGGGGAGCGAACCGGGCCTCAAACACCGCATCAGCGCGCTACGCCGCCGGGTGCTGTTCCATGCGCTGGAAGAAGCCGGCTACGACCATGACCAGGCTTCTGATCTGGCCGACAAAAGTTTTGAAGTGTTTCTGCACGCACGGCACCAGATCGAGGTGTTCCCCGACGTCGAGCCGACGCTGGGTACGCTGGCCAAGCACTACGCCCTCGGCGTGGTCACCAACGGCAACGCCGATGTGCGCCGGCTCGGGCTGGCGGACTACTTCAAGTTTGCGTTGTGCGCCGAAGACATCGGCATCGCCAAACCCGATGCGCGACTGTTTCATGAGGCATTGCAGCGTGGCGGGGCGACGCCGGAGACCGCGGTGCATATCGGTGATCATCCTGGAGATGACATTGCCGGAGCACAGCAGGCGGGATTGCGGGCGATCTGGTTCAACCCGGCGGGCAAGGCCTGGGAAGCCGAGAAGGCACCGGATGCCGAGATTCGCAGCTTGACCGAGTTGCCGGCGTTGTTGGCCCTCTGGAACTCCGTCTCGGCCTGACGCAAAACCTGTGGGAGCGAGCTTGCTCGCGATCGCGGTGTGACATTCAACATTGATATTGGCTGACACTCCGCTATCGCGAGCAAGCTCGCTCCCACAGGGGATCACCGCAGGCCCACGATTTGTTCCGCCCATGAAAAAGCCCGCAGCGACGGCGGGCTTTTTCAGCAAGCAGGTAGCAGGCGCTTAGATAGGCCGGCTGCCGTACTTGTTGTCAGGCTTCTTGGGAGGATCGGCGACCACATTGGCCTCCACTTCCTGCACCTTGCCGCCCCGCGCCAGAAACTCTTCCATGGCCTTGGCCAGGGCGTCGCGTTCCTTGTTCTTGGCTTCAACGCTCGGCAGCTCATCGACCGAGACCGCTGCCTTGGCTTTGCCTTTGGCGGTCGGAACGGGCGTATCACCGCCGTCGTCTTCAGCGACGTCTTCGGCCGCTGCTTCCAGACCTTCTTCGGTTTCGTCGTCGTCGCCTACTTCGAGGTCGTCGTTTTCCAGATCATCGTCGCTCATGTTCTACCTCATGACTTGCGAAAAGCAGATTAGTTATAGCCCAGCTTCGCCATCTGTCGAAGGCCGCCGGAAAAATTCAATAGCCGTTGGTGACCAGCGGCTCATGCCTCTTCACCGTGCACGGTGGCGAGGACTTTACGGGCACCGCCAAAATCACGGTGCTCGCCCAGATAAACGCCTTGCCAGGTCCCCAGCGCCAGTCGGCCCGCCGAAATCGGCAAACTGAGCTGACAGCCAAGCACACTGGCCTTGAAGTGCGCCGGGAGGTCGTCCAGGCCTTCGTCGTTATGCTCATAGCCGTCTGTTCCTTGTGGGATCAGACGATTGAAGAATCGTTCGAAGTCGCGACGTACCGCCGGATCGGCGTTCTCGTTGATGGTCAACGACGCCGAGGTATGCTGCAGCCACAAATGCAACAGGCCGACCCGGCACGCCTTTATTTCAGGCAAGCCGGCGAGTAACTCGTCCGTTACCAGATGAAAGCCCCGGGGCCTTGCCCGCAGGGTTATCAGAGTCTGTTGCCACATACAGTTCTCCGCACGTTCGGGGCGCATTCTAGCGCGCTCTGGGAAAAAACAAAGGCCCTAATATTCCTTCAATCATGTAAGCCATTGGCCGCAGAAAAACGCCCGCCGTAAACACCACTAAACATGTAGGAAAAAACCTTTCAGCAGTTCCTTCATGGACAAATCCCGGACAAAAAAATGCCCGGCAAGCCGGGCAAGTTTTTTATGCGCGTGCTTACAAGTTGTAGCCGCGTTCGTTGTGCAGCGCCAGGTCGATGCCGACAGCCTCTTCTTCTTCCGTGATACGCAGGCCCATGACAGCGTCCAGGACCTTGAGAATGATGAAGGTGACGATCGCGGTGTAGATCACCGTGAAGCCCACGCCTTTGCACTGAATCCAGACTTGTGCGGCGATGTCGGTCACGGTGCCGAAGCCACCCAGGGACGGTGCAGCGAAGACACCGGTCAGGATCGCGCCGAGGATACCGCCGATACCGTGCACACCGAAGGCGTCCAGGGAATCGTCATAACCGAGTTTGCGTTTCAGGGTGGTGGCGCAGAAGAAGCACACCACGCCCGCTGCCAGACCGATGATCATCGAGCCCATTGGGCCAACGGTACCTGCCGCCGGAGTGATCGCAACCAGACCGGCAACCACGCCCGAAGCGATACCCAGTGCGCTAGGTTTACCGTGGGTCAGCCACTCGGCAAACATCCAGCCCAAGGCTGCTGCGGCGGTAGCGATCTGAGTCACCAGCATCGCCATGCCGGCAGTGCCGTTGGCAGCAGCAGCAGAACCTGCGTTGAAACCGAACCAGCCGACCCACAACATCGCGGCGCCCATCAGGGTGTAGCCGAGGTTGTGCGGAGCCATCGGGGTGGTCGGAAAACCTTTACGCTTGCCCAACACCAGGCAGGCAACCAGGCCGGCCACACCGGCGTTGATATGCACCACGGTGCCGCCGGCGAAATCGAGCACGCCCCAGTCGCCCAACAACGAACCCGGACCGCTCCAGACCATGTGCGCAATCGGCGCGTAAACCACGGTGAACCAGATCCCCATGAACACCAGCATCGCGGAGAACTTCATCCGTTCTGCAAACGCACCGACGATCAGCGCCGGAGTGATGATGGCAAACGTCATCTGGTAGGTGACAAACACCGCCTCAGGAAACAGCGCCGCCGGGCCAGTAATGCTGGCAGGCGTGATGCCCGCGAGGAAGGCCTTGGCAAAGCTGCCGACAAAGGAGTTGAGGTTGACGACGTTGGCTTCCATCCCCGTGGTATCGAACGCCATGCTGTAGCCATAAATGAACCACAGGATGGTGACCAGGCCGGTAATGGCGAAGCATTGCATCATCAACGAAAGAACGTTTTTGGAACGAACCATGCCGCCGTAGAACAGCGCGAGGCCGGGAATGGTCATGAACAGCACAAGGGCTGTCGAGGTCATCATCCAGGCGGTATCGCCGGAATTGAGGACTGGAGGCGCCGCCGGATCTGCCGCCATAGCCAGGCCGGGCATTACGAGGGACAACAGGGCTCCTAGCCCTGCGAATTTACGCAGAGTCATATTGTTTTCTCCTGGGGCGTTGGGTTTGTGGCGGCTTTTAAATCGCGTCGGTATCGGTTTCGCCGGTACGGATGCGAATCGCCTGTTCCAGATTGACCACGAAGATCTTGCCGTCACCGATCTTGCCGGTGTTGGCAGCCTTGGTTATCGCCTCGATAACCCGGTCCAGATCCTTGTCGTCAATGGCGACATCGATCTTCACCTTGGGCAGAAAATCGACCACGTACTCCGCGCCGCGGTACAGCTCGGTGTGACCCTTCTGCCGACCGAAGCCTTTGACTTCAGTAACGGTAATGCCCTGCACGCCGATCTCGGACAGCGATTCGCGCACGTCGTCCAGTTTGAACGGCTTGATGATGGCAGTGACTAGCTTCATGAAAACTCTCTCCCGAATTGGTGGACTTGCCCCAGGAAAACAAACCCGACTCAAGTCTAAGCGCAGTGCCTGGCTTTGTAACGCATCGTCGACCTTACCTGCCCGTCCGACGCCAGCTAACCGCTCCTCACGAAACAACTCCCCGTTCCGCTTGGCGCACTGCATTCGTCACAGCGACTGCATCAGTGCATGGGTTACTACTGACTAAGCAGAAAGCTTGCCATCTCCACAAAACCTACTGTTTTCAAGCCTTTGGCCGCAGATACCCACCACATCACCGCAACACCTGACGCGTTACGCACAACAACGGTGCGATGCCGTCCGTCCGCATGCGCGAAAAGCGTGCATCCCTGCCGCTGGAATTGACTATAGACACTGCGTGATACACTGCCCGCCATTGTTGACAGGACATTTGCCATGCTCGCACCCAAAGACTTCCTCGACGCCCTGACCGGCACCGCCTCACGCCTTTTCAGCGGCGAAACCCCATTGCCGAAAAGCGAAATCGAAAGCCAGTTCAAGGCTTTGTTGCAGAGTGGCTTCAGCAAGCTGGATCTGGTGAGTCGCGAAGAGTTCGACAGCCAGATGGTCGTGCTGGCGCGGACCCGGGCACGGTTGGAGAGTCTTGAGGCGAAGATGGCGGAGCTCGAAGCGAAGCTGAATCCGCCTGCCGAATCCGAGTAACTGAATGATCGTTCCCGCGCTCTGCGTGGGAATGCCGCCAGGGACGCTCCGCGTTCCGCTTTGGGATGTGACGCAGAGCGTCACGGGATGCATGCCCACGCAGAGCGTGGGAACGATCATTCGTCCTCCGCCCCGCCACCATCTCGGCAACGTCCTACAAAGATCACACCGCCGTCCGATAGCGCCGCGAAGCCTAGGTTCCTAAGCTCATCTCAGCTGAATATTCAGCACTGGGTTTGGCGACCTGGATAGCATCTAAACGCATCGCGACCACGTTCGAATCAGGGAATTATTCCCATCTCGAATTATGGCGGCTGTGCGTGGGAGACCTTCGGGTCTGCCGGTTTCCGGATGCACCGGTTCGCCAACCCGCGCATAGCTGCCACCCTTTTCGTTTGGCGACGATCAGAGGCAGTTTCCTTAATTCGCATCCGGGAGCTGCACCATGAATGAAAACTATCTAATCCCTCACGTCTTCACCCGCCACAAACTCCACCTTCACGCGCTTTTGATCGAAAACCAGCCTTGGTTCAGCGCCCGAGACCTGGGTCGTCTGCTTCGCCTCTTCCTCGACGAACGCGCCGTCCGCAAACTCGATCCCGACCAGCACCAGACCTTGCGGATACTCATCCACGGCACCCTCGAAAACACCCTGCTGATCAGCGAATCCGGCGTCTACGCCCTGCTCGTCTACCACTACTGCCCCGAATACCGAGGCCTGCGCGAATGGCTGACCCACGACGTAGTGCCAGCCCTCAGAGACGCCCAACAACCCACCGCAACCGAACGCCCGATCCTTAGCCTGCTGAACTGGCCCGAGATGTCGTTGAGTTTGTTGCACTGGAATAACCAGCCGTGGATTCGATTGCAGGATGTTCCGCAGATGCTGGCGGATAGTGAACGGCCGCAGTCTGCGGTTTATGCGCCGTGGTGGAAACGTGCTTCGCGGATGTTGCAATCGCTTTAACAACCAATAGCACCACACAAACTGCATATGTATGTCTTCTGGCAGCACTAGCCTACGGCTAACGCTGCCATTTCCTACATCTGAAAGCTTTTGATCTAACGCCCTTCAATAATCCCAGTTCGGTCCTACAGAACGCGGCTCCCGCGCCTGATTACGGAGCACTCTCCAGCCCTTTATCTTTCATCGCCCTGATCCCAACAGAACACGAGCGATGAGAAGAAAAGGAAAAGGTACGGAACTGCGCGACCAGACTCTCAAATCGAACGCAAGGAAGCTCGCGCACAAAACCTTCGCCAAAGACTGTGCAGCTCAAGGTCTAGAGATAGATATGTCGGTCATCAGTTTTGATCCTATTACCTCTGCTGCGATAGATGCCTCTCATCTGTGGACAGAAGCAGTCCTGTATCCATGGGATAGCATCCCGGGCTGGAAGTGTAAGGACGCCAAGGGTTTCGATTTGGCGATCTGGTATGCACAAATGCTATGTGGCCTGTGCTATGCAACCCCAAGAAGGAGCACTGTTTGCATAAAGATCATCCTTTTGCAGGGGCACCCGGACAAAACTCATCCACTTCGCGGATCGATCGCTCAAATGGCGCTATTGGCGGCAGAATTTTATGCGCGGATGCTGGGGTGCAAAGAGATCGAGATACAAGATCCTGCCCCTAACGTTGTCTCGTACTATCAGGAGCTCGGATTCAATTTTGACGAGACCAACCGCCTTGTCATTTACGTGGATGGCCAATAACATCAACTCATGATCCAGACACACGAGATGTCTATGAACTCAAAAAAACGAAAGGCCAAGCTGTTATTAATTTATGAGTTTCATGTCGAGGCGCTCCGTTTGGCCGGAAACGTGTCTGCGAATCAACGACGCTTTCTTGAAGTCGGTGCAACTCGAGGCAAAGAACTTGAGCCTGCCGGCCTGCTAGCCGGAGTAAGAATCTGAACCCAGCTGTGCCCAACAGAGTCACCCGCTTGGTTCGGTAACGTGAGTGTGTCTGTTGAGGATTTGCAGGTCTTAGCCTCACCGAAGCCCGCACATAAAAAACCGCTTCTTTTAAGCGGTTTTTTTTCGCCTTCGATTCAGATTTCGCCACCGTCCTTCATAGATCCAGGCAACGTCCTACAACAACCTCATCCCGCGACTGATTACGTCGCAAATCCCCACTCCCTTACGCTTCACCCATCAGAAAGACACTCGCAACATCCTGCGAAGATTTGGCACCTGCGCCATCACGCGCCCCCGACTACCCTTCAAAAAACCGCAGGAAGCGGTTCCCGTAAAGTTCAAGGAACGACCATGTCCCTCTCCATCGTCCACAGCCGCGCCCAGATTGGCGTGGATGCGCCCGCCGTTACCGTCGAAGTCCATCTGGCCAACGGCTTGCCATCGCTGACGATGGTCGGTTTGCCCGAAGCGGCGGTGAAGGAAAGTAAGGATCGGGTACGCAGCGCGATCATCAACTCGGGTCTGCAATTCCCGGCGCGGCGCATCACGCTGAATCTCGCGCCTGCGGACTTACCGAAGGACGGCGGACGTTTCGATCTGGCGATTGCATTGGGGATTCTGTCAGCCAGTGTGCAGGTGCCGACGTTGACGCTGGATGACATTGAATGCCTGGGAGAGTTGGCGTTGTCCGGCGCGGTACGTGCCGTCAGAGGTGTGTTGCCGGCTGCACTGGCTGCACGCAAAGCCGGGCGTTCGTTGATGGTGCCGCGGGCGAACGCCGAGGAGGCGTGCCTGGCGTCCGGGTTGAAGGTGTTTGCCGTGGACCACCTGCTGGAAGCCGTTGCGCACTTCAACGGACATACGCCGGTTGAACCCTACGTTTCCAATGGCTTGCTCTACGCCAGCAAACCCTATCCGGACTTGAATGAGGTGCAGGGGCAAATCTCGGCCAAGCGCGCCTTGCTGATTGCGGCGGCCGGGGCTCACAACTTGCTGTTTAGCGGACCGCCGGGCACCGGGAAAACCCTGTTGGCGAGTCGTTTGCCAGGTTTGCTTCCTCCATTGGCTGAAAACGAGGCGTTGGAAGTCGCAGCCATTCAATCCGTCACCAGTTGCGTGCCCTTGAGCCACTGGCCGCAAAGACCCTTCCGTCAGCCCCATCACTCCGCCTCGGGTCCGGCCTTGGTTGGTGGCGGTTCGAAGCCGCAACCCGGCGAAATCACCCTCGCCCATCATGGCGTGTTGTTCCTCGACGAACTTCCGGAATTCGATCGCAAGGTGCTGGAGGTGTTAAGGGAACCGCTGGAGTCCGGGCACATCGTGATTTCCCGCGCCAAGGATCGCGTGAGGTTTCCGGCGCGCTTTCAATTGGTAGCCGCGATGAACCCGTGCCCCTGTGGATATCTTGGCGAACCCAGCGGCAAATGCAGTTGTACACCGGACATGGTCCAGCGTTATCGCAACAAATTGTCGGGGCCGCTGCTGGATCGGATCGACCTGCACCTGACTGTCGCCCGAGAAGCCACGGCTCTGAATCCTGCGCTCAAACCCGGTGACGACACCGCCACTGCTGCGGTACTGGTCGCAGACGCCCGGGAGCTTCAAAACAAACGCCAAGGCTGTGCCAACGCATTCCTTGATTTGCCAGGGCTGCGTCGACACTGCAAGTTATCCACAACCGACGAGGCGTGGCTGGAAACTGCTTGCGAGCGTTTGACCTTGTCACTCAGGTCAGCCCATCGACTGCTCAAGGTCGCACGCACGTTGGCGGACCTTGAACAAGTAAATGCAATTACACGCGAGCATTTGGCGGAAGCGCTGCAATATCGGCCGACCTCAGCGTAATTGATGACCATCACAGCAAATCATTCAGATCACTTAAGAGAGCGTCAGTAATAAATGGAGTTACTAAAGAGTCATTGGATCAGATTCGTTTATTGCCTGATGAGCATTGCCATCGTGTGGACTGCACTCCTGCAGCAGGAAATCGTTGTCGCCTCTCCGACGTCGCTAAATAACTTTTCCTACGTTGGCACGGTGATAACTATCGTTGCGCTAATCATTTCAATATCCGAAGTTCTGCACAGTGTTCGTTACTCACGCAGCATCAGTGCAGAGGCCAAGAAAGTGCTGAAGGAAGCAAAGGCTGTAGAAGGCGCCTCAGCCGTCAGCGAATGCCTTGCGACGCTCAATGAAGCAGCAGGTTATGTGGACACTGAAAACTATCCATTGGCGCTGAAGTGCTATCAGCATTTCAGAATTCTATTTGCCAAAATACCCGGTACAGGTCAGGAGTTCGAAAGGATTGACAATATCCTTGGAGAAACTGAAATCACCATCAGAAAAGGGATTTTCGCGACGGCAAACGCTCCGCTCGAAAAACCGATCAGAATTCTTCTTCACCACAATCTTGAAAACATCAAAGAAAACCTCGAAAAGGTTAACCCGGCCAGAGGGCGTCAATATGCTACCGCCTAGATTTCTCGATTTCATCAAAGCACTCACCGCGAGAACGGAGAGAGGAGAATTCTCCTGGAGTTATGACGACAACAACTCATTTGTGAAACTCAAGGAAAATGACTTTTCTCTTTCATTGCGTTACAGCTTCAACGCCGACGAGAAATATGCGGAGTACGTTATCTATTACATCGATGAGATCGGAAATAAGGAGCATCGATTTTATACCAACCAAACCTGGAACGACTTCGATTTCATCAGGCGTCTGTTTGATGCGGCACAAGCCTCAGAAATGAGACTTCCTTTTTAACCTTTTGATGAGCGGTGAACACAGACTTCCACCGCTCATCTCGCAAGGCCGCTTACTCCTTGGTCAAATCCACCAACGGCGCCTGCCTTACCTCAGTCTCCCGACCACCCTGAATATCGCTCACCGTCTTCAAAGCCTTATCCACCGCCCCTTTATCCGCCAGCAAGCTATACCGGATCTGAAACTGCTTCTGCTCTTTAACCCCAATCATCGGCACCAGACCAAGCGGCCGCTGATACCGGCGGTTGTAGGAAAAGCTAGTCCCAGGCTCCAATCCGGTGACATAACCCTGCCCTTGCGTATCGGTGTTTTTCCACAGCGAAAACACTGGCAACTGCTGAGTATTAAACCCAACCGACACTCCAAGGCTCCCGGCCTTGTTATGCAGCACGGTCAGCGTATCGCCCTTGGCGTCGCCGTAAGGCACGACGTTGTAAACCGTCTCGTCGTAGTCCTTGGTCGGCGCACGGTAAGTCTGCCAATCCGGCAAATCCCCTTTGGCCTTGTCGTTGAATGGCGACACTTGTTTCACCGGCGCAACAAACCGCGCGCCCTGTTCCAGGAAAGGAGTGCTGAAGTTGCTGTGGTACAGCGCCTGGTATTCCTTTGGATAGTCGCCGTTGTTGGTCAGCGTGTCGTTGAGGGCGAACGCGACGCTGCCGGGTTCGGTGACCAACTCGGTCGCGACGGAGAAGTCGACTTTCTTGAACGCCTGCTCTTTCAGCTCGCCACGCAGGCTGATGGCGTAAGGCGGTTTTTCGTCGATGTGCAGGGTGACTTTGCTGGCGGGGATGTTGGCGGCGCGGCCGTGCAGGGTCAGGAGTTCGCCGTTGTCGATGCCGGGGTGGCCGACCCATTCGTAACCACAGCGGGCGACCAGTTCGTTGAAGCCTTCGAGCCAACCCAGTCCGCCTCGGCCGTTGAGTTCGATGAAGGACGGATTGACCACGTCCTTGACCGGCGAATCCCAGCCCATGCGCACAGTTCCGACCGACGCCTGCAAGACATTCATCCCGCGAGTCGGCACCACCGAGAGTTTCATCGTGCCGTTATCGATGTCGACGATGCTGACGCCCTCTTGCCGACCGCCGTGCAAGGTGCGAAGGGTCACGGAAAAAGGTCGGTCGGTCTTCACCCCGAGTTGTTGGCTGGTGATCTGCCAATTCTGGGGAGCCTTGTCGCTGTCGAGCAGCACGTAATCCCAGGCCAGGGCGTGAGAGGCAGCGGTGAGCGCCCCGAAGGCGATAGCGAGTTTGAGCGGGTTCATGGAGAAAGCCTTTCTTGGAGTTGTGCGTTTTTTATAACGCTGATGAAACGTTTCAGCAAGCTTAAAAAAGCCCCCCTCCTAGCCTTCCCAAGTCAATTCAAATTGACCTCATGCAACCTCTGCACACTTACGCTAGTCTCATACGGTTTTGGACCTCCGCTAATTGACGGCGACATCATTATGACATTAAGGTCACCAGCTAATTGCAGGAGCAAGCGCAGACACCTTTGTCTGTCAATTTTGCGCAACGGAACATATGGAGTTTGAATGCGCGGGGCACTATTACGCAGCGGTAAGAGCGGGTCATTCATTGCCCTGGGCGAAACAGGTCAACCGGTCTACCGGGCTGCCTTGCAATTGCGCGAAGCCATTCGCCGCAAAAATCCTGAGTTGGTCGATCATCTGGCCATCCCTCAAAGCGATGAGCTCGGTAACCAGATCGACTGGTACAGCGGCCTCGACGGCGATGTAATTCCGTGGAGCAGTGCGACCGAAGAAGAACGCGCCCCTGCCCGCCGCCAACTTGAAGCGCTGAAAACCGCGCTCGAAGAGTTGAGCCAGCGTTTCCTGGTCACTGATTCCGGCGAACCGCAGCAAGGCGACAAAGCCGTGTTCGGCAAGCTGCTCAAGCGCGTCATTCATTTCCCCGACGAGAATTTCGTCTACCTGGTGCAGGGCAAACCGGTGCTGACCTTTTGGGGTTTCGAGCATGCCGGTAACGGTACTCGCGATCCCCTGCACTGCCTCTATCAGGTTCCGCCCGCGTTCACGCTTCCACCTGAGGTCGAACCCGCGCCTGCTGTAGTGCCTGTCGTGCCGGTGGTTGCCCGTCCATGGTGGCGTCGCTGGTGGTGGCTGTTACTGCTGCCACTCCTGCTGCTGCTTTTGTGGCTGCTGCTCGGCCTGCGCGGTTGCGTGCCGATTCCGTCGGTGGCGGTAGACCTGCTGCCTGAGGGCATCGTGCCGGTGGAAAAACAACTGGAAGAGCCGAAACTGACTGGCAATGTCACGACGTTGAATGGCGTTCCGGTGAACGGCACTGTGGTGGGCTCCACCACGGGAACCGACACCGCCGTGACCGGAACTCATGGCGTGGAAGCGCCGGCGGTCGAAGGTAGCGAGGCTGACACAGCGCCCGCCGGCGTGACCCAAGATCCCGGCAAAGACCCGGCAGCAGACCCGGCCGCCGAATTGCCAACCACGCCACCCGAAAACAAAACTGCGCCGCCGGATATCACATCGCCCGAGGCCGAAAAATCCACCGCCACAAAACCCGGCCCGCCCCTGAGCATTCCGCCAGATGCAGCCGACGGTGCCGCCAAGTTCCTCGACGGTCAGTTCCGCGCCGGTGCCGGTATTCAGGATCGCCGAACCGGCAAACCCCTGCGTCTGGAGTACCAGCTCAAGGACGGCAAGGGCGAAGTCACCGTGCACCAGGCCGACGGCACCAAGTGCAGCGGGCCAGTGAGCGCTACCATGAAGGGAGGCAGCCTGGCCATCGACAGCCAGGGTCAGGCCGTGTGCGCCGACGGCAGCACTTACGACATGCCCAAGGTCAACTGCCGCAAAGGGGCGACCACAGTCGCAGACTGCACCGGCGGTTATGGCAAAGAACAATTCCCCATGTCCATGCGGCACGTGGCCGAATAAAAACGGAATAACCCGACATGTTGCCTGAAGTCACTCAATTCGAAGACACCGTCACGCTGGTCAGCGATACCGGCATTCAGTTCATGGATTTCGCCCTGCGCCTGGATCCTCGCAAAGAACCGGCGGGCGAGTTCGCGCCGATGATCAGCGGGTTGATCTGCCGCCTGTCGTACAACGAAGAGAAAGACTTCTTTTTCTACGAGCCGGAGCCGGAAAAGGTCGAGAAGGCCAAACCTGCGTTCAGCGTCGACATGAAAAGCAGCCTCGAGCTGCTCGATGGTGTCTGGCTGCCGACCCCGTTTTTCCGCTTCATGCCGCCCCATCGCTTCGATGAAGGTCCGACCAACTGGTCGCGCATGCGCCTGGTGAAACTGGCGACACCCGACATTGACGGCAACACCCACCGTCTGACGATGGCGTTCGACAGCCGTGCGATGCCCAAGCGTGACGGCACTGCTTACCTGGCGCCAAACGAAGAAGACATCAGCTCTGGCGTGTCCTTCAAACTGGCGACCAAGGCCAGCGAGACCCGTTGGTTCCTGGCCCAGCCGTGGGTCAACGAATGGCTGCTGGAAGTCTTCAACGAGGGCAATGCCCACCGTTCGCGCGCAGAACTGGACAACGATATCCGCGCCAACTATCACCTGGCGCACTACCTCAATTTGCTCAGCCTGTTGAGCACACCGTCAGCCGCCCAGCAATCGACGGTCCGTGCAAAAGTTGAAATACCCGAGCTGAAAGTGGTCGCCAACGACAGCAACGGCTTGGTCAAACCGATTCCGGTGGACCTGGTGCTGGACGTCGGCAACTCGCGCACCTGCGGCATTCTGATCGAGAACCACGGTCAGGCCGGCTCCGGGCTGAAGCAGAATTACGTGCTGGAACTGCGCGACCTGATCACCCCTGAGCACACCTACAACCTGCCGTTCGAAAGCCGCGTCGAATTCGCCCAGGCGTATTTCGGCAAGGACCATTGCTCGGTCAAGAGCGGCCGGCACGATGCCTTCCAGTGGGCGACGATCGCCCGGGTCGGCAACGAGGCCAGCCGTCTGGCCAGCCGTCGTCGCGGCACCGAAGGCTCCACCGGCCTCTCCAGTCCGAAACGTTACTTGTGGGATGAAAACGCCTACGGCCACGGCTGGCGCTTCAACTGCTCGTACATCAAGACCGACAGTGAACCGTACGCCACCGCCGCGCCGTTCTCGCACCTGATCAACGAAACCGGCGAGGCGCTTTACAGCCTCGAAGAAGACGATCGTCTGCCGGTGTTCATGCCGCGTTATTCGCGCAGCTCGCTGATGACCTTCATGCTCGCCGAAGTGCTGGCCCAGGCGCTCTCGCAAATCAACAGCCCGGCCCAGCGCTCGCGCCAGGGGCATACCCGTGTGCCGCGCCAGCTCAACAGCATCACCCTGACCGTGCCGCCGGGCATGCCCCAGGCCGAGCGCAGCATTCTCAACGAACGCATGCTGCAAGCCATCGGCCTGGTGTGGAAAAGCCTCGGCTGGCATACCGGCGAGGAAGACCCTCATTTGGATCAGGCCGTCAGCCCGCGCACGCCGATCCCCAGCATCCGCGTGGAATGGGACGAGGCCTCGTGTGGCCAGTTGGTGTACCTGTACACCGAGGTCAACGAGAATTTCGCCGGTCACCCGGAAGAGTTTTTCGACACCATCGCCCGGCCTGACAAGGTCGATCGCGAACGCATCACCCTGGCGACCATCGACATCGGCGGCGGTACTACCGACCTGGTGATCACCGACTACCGCCTCGACCGCGCCGGCAACACCGGCAGCGGCAGCAACGTGCACATCGTGCCCGAGCAGCGTTTTCGCGATGGCTTCAAAGTGGCCGGTGATGACATCCTGCTGGACGTTATTCAGGACTTCATCCTGCCGAGCTTCGAAAAAGCCTTGCAGAACGCCGGCGTGAAAGCCCCGGATTCGCTGATGTCGCGGCTGTGCGGCGACGAATCGGTCAGCGCCCAGGACATGATCCTGCGCCAGCAATTGAACCTGCAGGTGTTCGTCCCGCTTGGCCTGGCGCTGCTCAAGGCGTACGAGCACTACGATCCGCAGGTCCCGCAAGAAGTCACCCCGCAAAGCTATCGCCAGTTGCTCGGTGACAACGCGATCAGCCAGACCGTGCTCGACTACGTCAACGCCGCCGTGCGCCGCGATGTCGGTGGTCAGAACGGTTTCGACCTGTATGCCGCGCCGATCAGCTTCGACCTGCAGAAGCTCCACGCCGCGTTCCTCAACGACCAGATCAACATCACCAAGATTCTCGGTGCGCTATGCGAAGTGGTCGCGCATTACCCGTGCGACGTCCTGCTACTGACTGGCCGCCCTTCGCGCCTGCCCGGCATCCAGGCGTTCATTCGCAAGGTGCTGCCGCTGCCACCGGGCCGCATTCTGGCGCTGCAAAACTACCGCACCGGCGGCTGGTATCCGTTCCACAAGAACGGCCGGATCGATGACCCGAAAAGCACCGCGTCAGTCGGCGCGATGCTCTGCCTGCTCTGTGCCAACCATAGCGTGCCGAACTTCTACTTCCGTGCGTCGGCGCTCAAGCCGTATTCGACGGTCAAGAACATCGGCGTGATCGACCTGAACAACGTGATCAAGGATGCCGACGTGCTGTACCGCGACATCCAGTCCGAAGACTACAAAATCAAGCTGCCGGAAATCGGCGTGGGTGAAGCCGCCGACACGCCACAACTGGAAATGCGCGGCGATCTGCGCCTCGGTTTCCGCCAACTGGCCGCTGACCGCTGGGCCGCCTCGCCGCTGTACACCTTGCGGTTCACCAAGGCCGGTCGGGAGAAGTTTTCCCGGGCGATCGGTGAAAACGGCAGTGCGCCGTTGCTCAAGGTACGGTTCGAGGTCAAGCCGGCGGACAAGTACACCCGCAAGCAGGATCTGGTCAGCGACCGCCTCTCGGTTCGCAACATCGAATCCAACTGTAACAACGTCAACTTCAACCCGCGCAGCGACCTCGAGCTGGAACTCAACACCATGCTCGACGCCGGCCTGAGCGAGACCAAGTACTGGCTCGACAGTGGAAGTGTGAAACGCAAATGAATGACCTGACCCCCGATCAAACTCAGCTCTCTGCCAGTTGGGCCGCTGTTTATGAAGGCGCCGGTCAGGCGCTGGACTGGATTGCCCAGACGCGCGGCAACGCGCCGCGCCTGGACAGCGAAGCCGACAACCTGAACATCCGCCTGCATCGTGCCCGCAACCTGGCTCACAGCCTGGGTCGCGTGGCCTGCACGCCGATGACTATCGGCTTTTTCGGCTTGTCCCAGGCCGGTAAGTCCTACCTGATTTCGGCGCTGGCGGCCGGTCAGAACGGCAAACTGGAAACCGATTTCGGTGGCCAGCGCCTGGACTTCATCAAGCACATCAACCCGGTGGGTGGTGGCAAGGAAGCCACCGGCCTGGTGACGCGGTTCAGTCGTCGCGCCACGCCGAGCCAGGATCCGCAGTTCCCGGTCGAGCTGACGCTGTTCAAGGAAATCGAGCTGGCGAAGATTCTCGCCAACTCCTGGTTCAAGGATTTCGACCTTGAACGGATTTCCTACGAGATCGACGAAGAGCGCATCCAGCGCGTACTGAAACCGTTCGAAGGACGCGAGACCGGACCGTTGCAACCGGGCGTCAGTGCCGACGACCTGGTGTCGCTGTGGGATTACCTGCGGGATAACTTCCGCAACTCGGTGAAAAAGCTTGAGCACCTGTATTGGCCGACGGCGTTGCAATTGGCGCCGCGCCTGAACTTCCAGGAACGCGCCGAGCTGTTTTCGATCCTTTGGGGTGAGCAAAGCGAGCTGACGCGTGTGTACCAGCAACTGGCCGGTGCGCTGCACAGGCTGGGTCTGCCCGAAACCGTGTTCGCCCCGCTGCACGCCTTGGTGAGTTTCGAAAACGACACCTACAGCCAGCGCGACAGCATCATGAACGTCGACATCCTCGAGCGCTTCGGCAGTCCGCAGGACTTGCCGATAGACGTGCGTCCCCAGGTCGATGGTCGCCTGCAAAACAGTCAGGGCATCCCGGTCGCGCAACTGGCGGCACTGACCGCCGAGATGACCTTCGGCCTGATCGAGGCTCCGGCGGACGACATCGTCAACCAGGTCGACTTGCTGGACTTCCCCGGTTATCGCGGACGCAAGAAGCTGCACGAGATCGCCGACTCCCGCGACCCGGAATCCAGCACCAAGGACAACTCCGTCTCGCAGCTGATTCTGCGTGGCAAAGTTGCTTACCTGTTCGAACGCTACACCGATAATCAGGAAATGAACGCGCTGGTGGTCTGCACCGGCTCGACCAAGCAGAGCGACGTCAATGATGTCGGCCCGGTACTGACGCGCTGGATCGAGAAGACTCAAGGCGCCGATGCCGCCGCTCGCAGCAAACGCGACACCGGCCTGATCTGGGCGCTGACCATGCTCGACCTGCGCATCACCAACTCGCTGAGTCTGACCCCTGATCAGTACGACGAGAGCTGGAACGGCATGGTCAAGCTGACCATGCTCGAGCGCTTCGGCAGCCTGAGCTGGATGAACGATTGGGCCGGCACACCGTTCCAGAACACCTTCCTGGTGCGCAAACCGCGGATGGACGCGGCGTTCATCGTACAAGATGAAAGCGGCGCCGAAACCGGCCTCAATGCCAGCTATCAGGATCGTGTCGACGCTTTGGGCGCGAGCTTTGCTGACAACGAACTGGTGCGCAAACACATCAACAGTCCCGCCAATGCCTGGAAAGAAATGCTGCGCAACGATGACGGTGGCATCAGCCACTTCAGCAGCAGCTTCAAGGGCGTGGCCAACATTGAATTCAAGTTGCAACGCATCCGCGAGCAATTGAGCGAATGCCTCGAAGGCCTGACCACTCACGGCCTGAGCACCTGGTACCACGCCGACGCCGATGGTGCCGCCGCCGCGAAGAAAGCCCAGGCACAAATGATTCTGACCGGCCTCGGCCGTCGCCCGGCAGTGCTCGGCGAGCTGATCGATCAACTCGACATGCCGAGCGAAGAGGTGCGCGACCTGTACCTCAGCGGTGTGTATGAAACCGATGACGAGCCGGCCGCGAACGATGAACCTGTCGCCCCGACACCGAGCCAGAGCCTGTACGGCAACGACGCCGGGTTTGATTTCGATTTCGGTGATGACACAAGCCCTGCAGCACCGGTCAGCAACAACAACGCCGGCGCCCTGGCGCCCGAGCTGCAAAGCAACGAGCACCGTTTCGCCAAAGCCGCCTTCAAGGCCTGGATCGCGCATTTGCGTGAACTGACCACCCGCCAAAGCCTGCTCAATCTGCTCGGTCTGGAAAAGGCCTTGCTCGAAGCGGTGGTCGACGAACTGATCACCGCCGGCTATCGCCAGGACTTGCCGGGGCAACTGAGCCGCGCCGTCCTCAAGCGTGCACAAAGTGGCGCGCGGCGCGATCAACTGGTCGAGCGTCAGGTATTCGAAGTGCAACGTGTGCTGCGTGATTTCGTGTCCTGGTTCGGCTACCTGCAGAAACCGGTGAACGAGCGCCCGAACAGCCGCGCCGGTGCCAAGGCGCCGCTGTTCTCGTTCTACACCGACGTTGGTCCGGGACAAGTGCCCGTGCTGCCAGCACAGCCGGCGAACCAGGCGCAGCGCTACCTCGGCGACTGGCTCTCGGGCCTGGCCTATATCACGCAGGACAATGCCGGCCATGGTGCCGGACGTGAAATCACCCCTGAACAGAACGAACGGCTGGGCAAAGTGCTCACAGCCTTCGCAGCGAGATAAGTAATGCCAATTCGTGTCGACCTGCTCGCGTTAGAGCCCAATGTGCCTGGCAAGGCCCGCCTTACTGTGAAGAAGTGGCAGGGTGGCGAGGAACAGCTGGAGTTTTCCATTCAGCGTAACCAGGACGGTTTTTACCTCCAGGACCACAAGGCCTGGAGCAACAATCCATTCTGGTTCAAGGTCTCGCGTTTCAACGTCACGGCCAGCGGCGATGGCCTGGAAGCGCAGGTCGGCCCGGACGTGGTCGACCCGCTGCTCGAAGGTGGCGCCAACTCGCAATTCCAGATTGAACTGCGCGAGCAGAGCCACGGCCACGCCGACAAAGGCGTGGTTCGCCCAGGCGTTGGCGTGTTGCCGTCCACGGCCGGCGGTCAGACGCGCTCGACGTATGGCGGCGCCGAACTGACCGCGCCGAGTGCACCGGCACCGGAAATCCTGGAAATCCCGGAGCTGCCTGAGCTGGTCCTGTCCTCCGCCGAGCCCGAAGTGGAGCTGGAGTCAGTGCCCCACGAGCCCGACTACGCACCACCTCCCCGTCCGGTGAAGAAAAGCAACAAAGGCCTGATCGGCCTGCTGATTGTCGTGCTGTTGTTGCTGGCTGCGGGTGGCGGATTCTGGTTCTACAAACGCACCCCGGCGCCTGCCCCGGTGGCCGCCAACCCTGCCGCCGCACCGGCCGGCGCTGATGCTCAAGCCTGTACCGTGGAGAGCATGAACAGCCTGCCTGAATTGACCTTCGTCCAGACCTGCATCAAGGCGGCGCCCGACAGTGCCAAGTTGCTGGAGATCATCAACCAGGCCAAGGCCGGCAAACACTGCGGCGTCGCCCAACGGCTGTACGCCAACCGTGCCCAGGCCGGTGACGCGCTGATCGCCAACGCTTATGCCCGCGAATACGACCCTAAATACCTGAAGGCCAGCGAGTGCTTCCCGACTGCCGACAACGCCACCGCCGCCTATTGGTACGAAACCATCCTCACCCAGGACCCGAACAACACCGAAGCCAAGCAGCGTTTCGAGGAGTTGCAGAAGTGATGCGTTCTCCCCTGAGTCGATTCCTGTTGAGCGGCGCCGCCCTGTTGGCGCTGTGCATCAGCCCGCTGTCCCAGGCCGATGACAAACCGCTGATCCAGGCTGGTAAAAAAACCTTGTTCCAGCGCGTGCTGACTACCCCCGGCTGCAAGATCAGCCCGACGGCGGGCGGTGCCGCCGGTGACGAACAGCCGGTGTTCAGCCGCTTTTATGTGTACGAACGCGCCCAAGCGAACAACGCGGAATGGCTGAAAGTCGGCCCCGACAGTTATGGCAAAACCATTGGCTGGTTGCCCGCCGGCTGCACCACCGACTGGAAAATGCAGCTGACGCTGGCCTTCACGAACCCGGCCAACCGCGACCGGCTGCTGTTTTTCAAGGACCGCGCCACCGTCGAAGGCATCCTTGATGCGCCGGACCCGGTCAGCAAAGTCGCGCCACTGCGGGCCACACTGAAAAAAGGCCAAAAAGCACCGGGCGTACTGGCTGAAGAACCTGAATACTTTGTCGACCTGCAAAAGCAGTTCTACCTGCTGCCGGTGCTCAGTGGCGAAGAAGTCATGACCGAAAGCGGTTTCCGCACGCGCCTGCTCAACGTCGCGTCAGTCAGCAAGCCGGATGACAAGAATGCCACGGGCGGTGCGGCAAACATCGCGGCCGGCGGCAAGGCAGCAGCGGACAAAACGTCCAACCAACTGAAAGAATTCAGTGCGGCGGTGGTGTTTGTCATCGACTCGACGATTTCGATGGACCCGTACATCGACCGCACCCGCGAGGCGATCCGCAAGGTTTATCAGCAGATCGAAGCGCAGAACCTCGGCAAGCAGGTCAAGTTCGGCATGGTCGCTTTCCGCTCCAACACCCAAGCGGTGCCGGGGCTCGAATACACCACCAAGATGTACGCCGACCCTACCAAGGTGAAAGACAGCGCCGACTTCCTCGCCAAGGTCGCCGACCTCAAGCAGGCCAAAGTCTCCAGCAGCAGCTTCGATGAAGACGCCTTTGCCGGTGTCATGGAGAGCATCGACAAGGTCGACTGGAGCCAGTTCGGCGCACGCTACGTGGTGCTGATCACCGACGCAGGCGCCATCGAAGGCGACGACAAATTGTCGAAGACCGGTTTGAGCGCCTCGCAGGTTCGCCTCGAAGCGGCCAATCCGGGCGTGGCGATCTACACGCTGCACCTGAAAACCCCAGCCGGGGTCAAGGATCACGCCAAGGCCGAGGCGCAGTACCGGAACCTGTCGACCTACCCAGGCACCAACACCTCGCTGTATTACCCGGTGAACGCCGGTGACGTTCAGGAGTTCGGGCACAAGGTCGACGCCTTGGCCACCGCGATCACCTCCCAGGTGAAAGCCGCCTACATGGGTGAAGACGCCATCGGCAGCGCCGCGAACGCCAAGCAGGACCCGGCCGAGAAGAAAATGCTTGAGGACGCGGCCCTGATCGGCCACGCCATGCAACTGGCCTATCTCGGTGAGAAGACCAACAGCAAGGCGCCGCCAGTGTTCAAGGCGTG
This sequence comes from Pseudomonas sp. JAI111, assembly GCF_024809425.1. NCBI lineage: Bacteria > Pseudomonadati > Pseudomonadota > Gammaproteobacteria > Pseudomonadales > Pseudomonadaceae > Pseudomonas > Pseudomonas sp. JAI111. Next base: position 451,934 of record NZ_JANUCB010000003.1, read on the forward strand.
GATCACCGACCGTGACCTGATCAAGCAGAACATCCCCACCACCGACGTGCGGGTGCTGCTGACCAAGTCCCAGCTCAGCGACCTGAGCGACGTGATGAAGAAAATTCTCGACGCTGCCAACGAAGGCCTGATTTCGCCGACGGAAATGTTTGATCGCCTGCGTTCGGTTGCCGCGACCATGGGCGCCGATCCGAATCAGCTCAAGCAGAACAGCAACGCCAAACTGGCGGACATGGGCGTGCTCGGTGAGTACCTGGAGGACCTGCCCTATCAGAGCGAAGTGCTGAACCTGGACGAAGAAACCTGGAAGAGCTGGGACGGTCTGGCGCAAGAGAAATTCATCCGAACGCTGAACACCAAACTTCGGCATTACCAGCGTTACAACGCTGACGTCGACCGTTGGGTGGCTTTAGCCAAGGACAGCGATGCGCGGGATAACGTGTACCCCGTGCCACTGGAAATGATGCCTTAACGAGACGCTGATGCTCGATATCAAGAACCTGCTGGTGCGCCGTGGTGAAGGCGCGCTGGCCCATCACGTGCGCCTGCCCCACTTGCAGATCGGTGCCGGGGAAATCCTCGCCATTACCGGCGAGAGCGGCAGCGGCAAAAGCACGTTGCTCGAAGCCATCGGCCTATTGCTGGCGCCGATGGAGCTCGAGCGGTTTCGGTTGGGCGCGGCGCAGGGTCAGGATATCGCCCAACTGCTAGCCAACGACGACCAGCCAGCCTTGGCGACCGTGCGCTCGCGACACTTGGGGTTCATTTTGCAGAGTGGCGGCTTGCTGCCGTTCCTGAGCGTACGGGACAACATCAGCCTGCCGCGCCGGTTGCTCGGGATGCCGGCAAAGAGCGAGCACATCGACCATGCGGTTGACGTGTTGCGCCTGCAAGGATTGCTGGATAAAAAACCCCAGGCCTTGTCGATCGGCGAGCGTCAGCGCGTTGCCTGCGTGCGGGCAATTGCCCATGAACCGTTGTTGCTGTTGGCCGACGAACCCACCGCTGCGCTCGACCCCCACAGCGCCCGGCGCTTGTTCGAGTTGTTGCTGAGCCTGGTGTCGAGCATGGGTTTGAGCGCGCTTGTTGTGTCCCATGACTGGGCCTTGCTGAAGGATTTCGGCTTGCCGCGACTCGGTGCGATCAGCCGTGAGGGAGAGACATCGTTTGAACCGATGGACTGAACGACTGCGCCTGCTGGTCTCACTGGCCCTGCAAGACCTCTGGCACGACCGCAAGGTGTCGCTGTGCATCGCCGCGTCGCTGGTGGCTGTGATTGCGCCGTTGTTGCTGCTGTTCGGGCTCAAGCACGGGGTGGTCAGCCAGTTGCAGGACGAACTGCTGCGCGACCCGCGCAACCTTGAAGTGAAGATGCTCAGCAACGGCAACTACGACACGGCCTGGATCGAGCGTTTGCGCCTGCGCCCCGAAACCGGTTTTGCCCTCGGCCAGACGCGCTCGCTCAATACCCAGGCTGACCTGCTGATCGGCATGCAACGGTTTGTAGAAGGCGCCGAGATCATCGCCACCGAACCGGGCGATCCACAGCTGAACCTGTCGTCGCTAACCCCTGTCGGTAATCAAGTGATCCTCAGCGCCAGCGCCGCGCAACGTTTACAAGCCAAGGCCGGCGACAGTGTGCAACTGCGTGCGTTGCGTCGTCTGGAAGGTGTCAATGAACGAGGAGAGATGACCCTGACGGTACTGGCGGTGCTCGACGGCGCCCGCTTCGGCCGCGCGGCCGGGTTTGTCGCCCCGCCGCTGCTGCTGGATCTGGAGCGCTTTCGCGACGGTTATCAGGTCAGCGCATTCGGCATCGAAACCGGCAAGCCTTTGGGCGATCTGCAACCGCTGTATGCCCGCGCTCGCGTCTATGCCCGTGACATCGATCAAGTCGCACCGCTGGAGCATTGGCTCAACGAACAACACATCGAAACGTCGAGCCGGTTGGCCGACATCGACAACGTCAAAGCCATCAACCATGTGCTGGGGCTGATCTTCGGTGTGATCGCCATGGCGGCGCTGATTGGCTGCGTGGCGTCAATGGTCGGCGCGTTTCTGGCCAACATCGACCGCAAACGCAAAAGTCTCGCGGTCCTGCGTCTGTTAGGTTTCAAGCGTCGTGCTGTTGGCGGTTTCGTGGTCCTGCAAGCGCTGGCACTGAGCCTGGCCGGCTACGTTGGCGGACTGGGGTTTTATGCCGTCGGCAGTCATCTGTTCGACTATTTGCTCGGCAGCAGTCAGGCCACCGGCACCTTCGTTTGCCACATCACTGTCTGGCATGGCCTTGCCGCCCTGCTCCTGACTTTTTTGGTCGCTGCATTGGTGGCCGTGATCGGCGCCCTGCGAGCCATCAACATCCAACCTGCGGAGAGTCTGCGTGAGCTATAAACGTTTTGGCTTGCTGTTACCCCTGAGCCTCGGCTATTTGCTCGACGCCTCGGCGGCGGGCTGGGAAGAGAAGTTTTACAACCCGATGCCGGACGCTGCCGATGTGGTGCTGCCGATGCCCTGCGAAGGCTCGATGGTGTTTCGCAAGGTGTTCATCCCGGTGGCCGGGCCGCTCGACGACTACCCGATCAACATTGGTCAGGACGGCGCGGAATACGGCTACGTCGAACAGACTCGACCGACGTTCATCGCCGGTAGCTTTACGGGTGGCAAGAACGACAAATCCCGCTATTACCTGATGGCCAAGTACGAGATGAGTCAGCTGCAATACGCCGCGCTGACCGAAGCCACCTGCCCCACCGCCGCCACCAAACTACGCGTGCCGCAGACGGCCGTGAGCTGGGTGCAAGCCATCGAAGCCGCCGACAAGTACAACCTGTGGCTGCGCAAAAACGCGGCCGACAAGTTGCCCAAGGAAGACGGCGCGCAGGGCTTCTTGCGCTTGCCGACTGAAGTCGAGTGGGAGTTCGCCGCACGTGGTGGGCTGGAAGTCGGTGCTGCAGAGTTTCGCGACACGCACTACCCAATGCCTGAGGGCATCAATGCCTATGAGTGGTTCGCCGGGGCGCAATCGTCCAACGGCAAAGTGCAGTTGTCCGGTCTGCAAAAGCCCAATCCGTTGGGTCTGCATGACATGCTCGGCAACGTCGACGAAATGATGTTCGAGCCGTTTCGCCTGAACAAACTTGATCGCCAGCACGGTCAGGCCGGCGGCTATGTGGTGCGAGGCGGCAACTACCTGACCGCCCAGGCCGACCTGCGAACTGCGTTGCGCAAGGAAGAGCCGTATTACAACGCCGACGGTCAGGTGAAAAACAAAACCACCGGCCTGCGCCTGGTGCTGGTCTCACCGACCCTGACTTCTCGCGAGCGTGTCGCCAGCATCGAAAGCAGCTGGAAAAAACTCGGCACCGGCAGCAAGGAAACCGAATCGGCCGACAAAGGCACGGTGCAATCCCTGAACTCGCTGGCCTCGGGCGTGGAAGACAAGGCGCTCAAGGAAAAACTCCAGGCCCTGGAAAACCAATTGCGCGCCAGCAACCAGCAGCAGGAAGAAACCCGCGATCAGGCGATCCGCGCCAGCCTCAACCTGGGTGCGTTCCTGTGCACCAAGATGCTCGACGACGGCCAATACGTGGATTTCTTGCAAAAGAACTACAAACTCAATTGCGAAAGCGCTGAAAAAGACGCTAGCTGCGACATGCGCAAAGGCAAGCTTGAGGAGCAGAAGGATCGCCTGCATAAACTCAGCCGTTACTACGCCAGCAGCCTGGTGGAATCGGCGACCTTGTACGGCCAGCCGCTGCTTGAAGCGCAGGTCCCGGTGATGGAAGAAATCATCACCCGCAACAAACAGCTGCAAGAACTCAAACCCTATTTGCGCACCCACTGGGCCAATCAGAAGACCTTCCTGCAAAAGCAGAAAATCGACACGGACGCCTGGCTGACCAGTTGTAAAACCGTCACTCAATAACTCACCTCAACAAAAACAGTTAACACCGTCATCAAGGAGTCTCACCATGTCGCGCAGCCTTTGGACTCGCTTCAAGCTACAAATCGCTTTCGTTGTCGCCGGCAGCCTGCTGCTGACTGGTTGCGCCAACACCGGTAGCTCCATGCTCGGCGACAGCGACGGAACCGACCCCCGCCTGACCCAGGGCCAGGACGCTGAGTTCTTCAGCAAGTCCGGCTACCAGGCCTGCGCCGTCGGTGCCGGTGTCGGCATCCTCGCTTGCGCACTGTCCAACAGCAACAACAAGGGTGTGTGCGCCATCGCCGCCGGTATTACCGCGTGTGGCGTGGCCATGGGCGCGAACTACTATCTGGATCAGCGTCGCAGCGAATACGCCGACACCTCAACCCGCTTGGCAAAAATGAACAGCGACGTCGAACAAGACACCCAGAACGTGATCGCCCGTACTGCGACCGCTCAGCAAGTGATCAATGACGACCAGGCGCAGATCGCCCAGATCAAAAAGGACATCGCCAACAAGAAAGTCGACAAAGCCAAGGCCCAGGTGCAAATCGCCGAGATCGATTCCAACATCGCGCGCCTGCGCAAAGACCTCGGCAACATGCGCACCAAAGTCACCGAGTACACCAAAGTGGCAGACGCCGAGCGTGCACAAGGCGCCACCGGCGCCGAGATCAAGCAGGTGGACATGAACATTAAGAAAATGAACCAGAAAGTCGCCACCCTGCAAAAGGAAGTCGACGGTCTGTACTCCCAACGCTCCGCGATCACCTTGGGCTAAGCACATGACGCTACGACCACTGGCGCTCCTCACCGCCGTCCTGGCTTTGAGCGGTTGCGCGACCAAGCCCGGCGAATGCGATGCGACCAATCGCGACAGCAGCATGCTGACCAAAATGAACTGCGACTACTCCGGCGGCTACAGCGATCAGGTCAAGCAGAAAGAACAGGCCCTGTCTGCCTCTCGCCAGGAAAACGCCATGTTCCGCCAGGTCTACGAGAACATTCAGGCCCAGCAACTAAGCACCAAGACCGACCTGGCCAGCCAGCAGAAATCCCAGGCGGCGCTGAACCAGTCGCTGAGTCAGTTGCTGTCCTCCCTGAAAGCCCGGCATGCCAATGAAAGCCAGGTGCAGAAGCAGATCGCCGGGCTTGAGCAGCAGCTCAAGGCCTCGCAGGCGGCGCCCGCGACCAAGGCCTCGCCCGCGACGCTGGCCGCCAAGCAGGAGCAGCTGAAGGTCTTGCAGAAAAAGGTCAACCAACTGCAATTCAGCCTCGGTTACGAAGAGTAACTTTTCACCCCGCCGGCCTCCCGAGGGAGGCCGGCACCTTTTTCAGGAATCGTCGTCATGCAGCGGGTCATCAGGGATGCGCAAGCCACACCGGAGGGGATGAGTGCGCTGCAAGCCAAAGTCGCCCTCATCCAGAAACACTTTCCGCCGACCATCGCCAGCCTCTTCGCCATTCCGCGAATGGGCAGCGGTGACGTGCTGGAATGGTGGACCGAACTGGGTGGTCAACCCACGCCCTATGCCGACCTCAACGAGGACGCGCAACGACGTTTGCTGGAAACCTATGAAGTGCGTCAAACGTCCCTAGGACAGCTGGCGGACGAACTGCAAAGACGCGGTCAAGCGACGGAAGCGCAAGACCTGCGCAGCCTGCTCGGCACGCCCGAACTGGACAAGCTTTACAGCCTTAATGGCGAGCCGCTGGTGGTGCGCTGGAACCAGCGTCCGCCCAAACCGATCGTGCCGCCGGTGGTTCCTGTCGTGCCGGTCGTACCGCCGTCGCGCCGTGGCTGGTGGATTGCGGCGGCCCTGCTGGCGCTGCTGTTGTTGCTTCTGGCGCTGTGGCTCTGGTGGTTCCTGCACCGTGAACCGGTTGTCGTGGTTTCACCGGTAGCGCCGGTGGTGACGCCTGTGGAGAAACCGGTAGAGAAACCGGCTGAACCGGTTCCCGAGCCTGTCGTGGAACCGGAACCTGCTCCGGAACCAGAACCGGTGCCCGAACCAAAACCAGTGCCGCCACCCAAGCCGGTCCCACCACCAAAACCGGTCGTGGCCGCGCCGCCACCGCCACCTCCACCTCCAGCCCCGACGCTGGATAACTACGCATGCCGCAAAAAAGCGCCTGATGCCGTGCCCCCGCAATTTGTCGTGGTACTGGACACCTCGGGTTCGATGGATTTGAACATCAAGTCGGTGAAAGCCGACGAGGACTGGTTCTTCGGCAACGAGCTGAACAAGTACCTGGACCCGAACCGCACCATGCAGATCTTCGCCAAGCCCAGCCGCATGGACGTCGCCAAGGAATCGCTGGCGGGCATGATCAATGGGCTGGACCCGAAGATCGACACGCGCCTGATCACCTTCGCCGGTTGCGAAAGAACACCGGACCAGGGCGTGTTCAAGCTTGGCGACCGCCCGCGGCTGATCAACGGGATTCGCGGCCTGGTTCCCAACGATGGCACACCACTGGCTGACAGCCTGGCCTACGCCGCCAGCAAGGTCGACGGGCGCAATAACGATGCAGTGATCGTGATGTTCGTCGACGGCGAGGACGGTTGCAATAAAGACGCCTGCGCGGTATCCCGTCGCATCGCCAGGGAACAGCCACGCCTGCGGGTCAACGTGGTGAAAATCGGCACCGGTGGCCCGTCACGTTGCATCGCTGAAAATACCGGTGGCCGGGTTTACAGCAGCACCAATGCGGCTGAGCTGGGTAGCCAGTTGAAACAGGCGACGAAGGAAGTGTCGAGTAATGCCAAGTGCGACTAGTTGTGGGCCTATCCTGAATTGAGGTGACCCCATCGCGAGCAAGCTCGCTCCCACACTGGATTTGTGATCGACACAAAACCCTGTGGGAGCGAGCTTGCTCGCGAAGGCGATTTCAGCCGCTACTCAACGAAACCGGTCAACCTCTTGACGCAAGTCCGCCGCCAGCTTCTCCAGCTCTTTAGCGGTAACGGCCAGGTTCGACACCACTTCACGCTGCTCGCTGTTGGCCAGCGCAATGCTTTGCAGGTTGCTGCTGAGCAAGGTCGCGGTGCTGCTCTGTTCCTGAGTCGCCGTGGTGATCGCCGCGAATTGCTCGCCGGCCGAGCGGCTTTGTTCGTCGATGCGCGCCAGGGCCGAGGCCACGTTGGCGTTACGCGACAGGCCTTCCTGCATTAACAGGTTGCCTTGCTCCATGGTGCTGATCGCGTTACCGGTTTCCTGCTGGATGCTATGAATCATCACGGAAATTTCATCGGTGGCCTGGCGAGTGCGCGACGCCAGGTTGCGCACCTCATCAGCCACCACCGCAAAGCCGCGACCTTGCTCGCCGGCACGCGCCGCTTCGATGGCCGCGTTCAGCGCCAGCAGGTTGGTTTGTTCGGCGATCGAGGTAATCACGCCGACGATGCCGCCTATTTCCTGGGAGCGCTGACCGAGGGTGTTGATCACGGTGGCGGTGCTGTTCAGGGCGCCAGCGATTTGCTCCAGAGACGAGGACGCTTCGTCCATTGACGTGCGACCGATCTGGGTTTGTTGTGCGTTTTCCTGGGCCAGGCGCTGGGTGCTGCCCATGTTGTCGGCGATGTTAAGCGAGGTTGCACTGAACTCTTCCACGGCACCGGCCATGCTGGTGATTTCGCCGGACTGTTGCTCCATCCCTTCATACGCACCGCCGGACAAGCCGGACAACGCCTGAGCGCGGCTGTTGACCTCGCCGGAGGCCTTGCGGATGTGCTCGACCATCGTCGACAGCGCTTGGCTCATCTGGTTGAAGGCGCGGGCCAGCTGACCAATCTCGTCATTGCTAGACACGTTCAGGCGAACGCTCAGATCACCGGCGCCCAGCGCTTCGGCCTGGCGCACCAGATCGCCCAGCGGCGCGAGTTTGCTGCGCAGCAACCAGACCGCCGAACCCACGGCAATCAACATCGCCAGCAAACTGCCGATCGCCAGTTGAATGCCAACGCTCCAGGTCACGGCGCTGATTTCGGTTTTTGGCATGCTCGCCACCACCGACCAAGGGCCGCCGTCGAACGGCACGGCCACGCTGTAGAAGTCTTCGGACTTGTCGCTCCAGAAATCGCCCTTGCCCGGCTTTTTCGCCAGGCCGGTGATGGCCGGGACTGCTTTATCGAGCGCCTGCACGCCCGCAATCGGCACCAGCCACTTGTTCTGCTCATCCAGCAGCGCCAGGGAACCGGTCTGGCCGATGCGGAAGCGTTTGAGGTTTTCGAACTGCGCGTTCTGCGCATCGGTGTAATCGAACCCTACGAACAACACGGCAATCACCTTGCCGCTGCTGTCGCGTACAGGGGTGTACTGAGTCATGTAGGAGCGATCGAAGAGCAAGGCGCGACCGACGTAGCTCTGGCCCGCCATCAACCGCGCATAGGCCGGGTTGGCGTGATCCAGCAAGGTGCCGATGGCCCGGTTGCCATCCTGCTTGGTCAGGGAGGTACTGACCCGGACAAAGTCTTCGCCACTGCGCACGAACACTGTCGCGACGCCCGCCGTCATTTGCTTGAACTCGTCGACTTCCTTGAAGTTGTTGTTCAACACTTCGCTGCCCAGGTGCAAGCCCGGTGCCTGCGTACCCGCCACGGCCAAAGGCTCATCCGGGTGCAAGCTCAGACCCGCACTGAAGCGTTTCTCGAACAGGCCGGCCAGGCGCTGGGTGCTTTCACGCAACGTGCCGTGAAAGGTGCTCAATTGGTCGGCCAGCAACCGGGCTTCGCTCGCCAGGTGCTCCTCGCGGGTGGCGAGGTTGGCGCTGTCCAGCGAACGCAGGGCGAATACGGTACTGCCAGTGATGACAATCGCCAGAATCACGGCAAGCGCAAGACCAAGCTGTGAGGCGATCCGGGCACGGGGTTGAGACATGACAGCTCCTGGCCGAGCGACCAGATAATCCTGATCACGATGCACACTCGGCAATATTCAAAGGGAATTGCGACGAACCTGCACGAAGGCTCCATCTGCAGATATTCGGCGGCAAACCTGAATACTTGAGTAAAAAACGAGGATATGGCTCAAGGCCGCTACCACTGGAGCTCTATCGATTCAGCTCAGGTGATCGACATCCGGTAAATCCATGGCCCGGACCTCCCCGAGCAGGAAATCGCTGAGGCGGCGCAAACGTTCACCTCCCGGACGGGTTTTCGGCCAGACCAGGTAATAATTCTCACCGCTGGCCACGGCGGTCGGCCACGGCAAACTCAGACGACCCTGCGCGACATCTTCCGCCACCATCAGCAAATCGCCCATGGACACACCGTAACCCCGGGCTGCCGCGATCATGCCCAGCTCCAGTGTGTCGAAGACCTGCCCGCCCTTGAGCGACACCTGATCATCCACGCCCATGCGCACCAGCCACGTGCGCCAGTCGCGGCGGTCCGGCGTCGGGTGCAGCAGTTCGGTACTGGCCAGACGCGCAACGTCCCACGGCTGATCCTTCAACAGATTGGGCGCGCCCACGGGAATCAGCTCCTCGGGAAACAACAACGTCGCCTCCCAGTCCGGCGGGAAATGCCCGTTGCTGAGGATCACCGCGCAGTCGAACGGTTCTTGATTGAAGTCCACCGAATCGATGTCCATCCAGGCGCTGGTCAGTTGCACCTCGTTGCCCGGCTGCAAGTGGCGAAAACGGCTGAGCCGCGCCAGCAACCAGCGCATGGTCAGCGTCGACGGGGCTTTCATGCGCAGGATGTCGTCTTCGGCGCGCAAGGTATTGCAGGCACGTTCCAGGGCGGTAAAACCGTCACGAATGCCGGGAAGGATCAGGCGCGCCGACTCTGTCAATTGCAGGTTGCGTCCGCTGCGGTGAAACAGACGACAGGCGAAATGCTCTTCGAGCGTACGAATATGCCGACTGACCGCACTTTGGGTGATCGACAGTTCTTCCGCCGCACGGGTAAACGAGCTATGCCGCGCCGCCGCTTCAAATGCGCGCAAGGCATACAACGGTGGAAGACGACGGGACATCGGCAAAGCTCCTGAGGCGCAGTTGCACAACGTTAGCAGAAACCTGTCAGCATGAGTTTGACTCATGCCACCCATCCTTTTTATCCCTTTGTGCAATCCCCGTGAAGCGCCGAGAATCAGCGTTCTCCTGATTTCCTTGGGGTTTCCTTTTTCTCTTCGATAGTCGAGCGTGATGATCATGCAGCATCCAGCACGTACCGAACTCTGGGCCATCCTGCGGCTGGCGGGGCCGCTGATTGCCTCGCAGTTGGCGCACATGCTGATGGTCCTCACCGACACCTTGATGATGGCGCGCCTGAGTCCCGAAGCGCTGGCCGGTGGTGGCCTGGGTGCGGCGACGTATTCGTTTGTGTCGATCTTCTGCATCGGCGTGATCGCCGCAGTCGGCACCCTGGTGGCGATCCGTCAGGGCGCCGGCGATATCCTCGGTGCTGCGCGACTGACCCAGGCCGGGTTGTGGCTGGCCTGGCTGATGGCGCTGGTGGCCGGGTTGCTGCTGTGGAACCTCAAACCAGTGCTGCTGCTATTCGGCCAGACCGAAACCAACGTCCACGCTGCCGGCCAGTTCCTGCTGATCCTGCCGTTCGCCCTGCCCGGCTACCTGAGCTTCATGGCCCTGCGCGGATTCACCAGCGCCATCGGCCGGGCGACGCCGGTGATGGTCATCAGCCTGGGCGGCACCGTGGCCAACTTTCTGCTCAACTATGCGTTGATCACCGGGATGTTCGGCCTGCCAAAACTGGGCCTGATGGGCATCGGTCTGGTCACGGCCATCGTCGCCAACCTGATGGCCGTGGCGCTGGCGCTGCACATCCGTCGGCATCCAGCCTACGACGCTTATCCGCTGCGCCAGGGCCTGTCGCGGCCTAACCGTCAGTACTTGAAAGAGCTGTGGCGCCTCGGCCTGCCCATCGGTGGCACCTACGCGGTCGAAGTCGGGTTGTTTGCGTTCGCGGCGCTGTGCATGGGCACCATGGGCAGCACGCAACTGGCCGCGCACCAGATCGCCCTGCAGATTGTTTCCGTGGCGTTCATGGTACCGGCGGGGATTTCCTATGCGATCACCATGCGCATCGGCAAGCATTACGGCGCCGGGCAGTTGCTGGGTGCGCGGCTGGCGGGTCGGGTCGGGATTGCGTTCGGGGCTGCGTCGATGCTCGGCTTCGCGATGGTATTCTGGTTGTTGCCCAATCAGTTGATCGGCTTGTTCCTGGACCACAACGACCCGGCATTTCGCGACGTCATCAACCTCGCTGTGAGCCTGCTGGCGGTCGCCGCATGGTTCGAGCTGTTCGACGGTACGCAAACCATCGCCATGGGCTGCATTCGCGGGCTCAAGGACGCCAAGACCACGTTCCTGGTCGGACTCGGCTGCTATTGGCTGATCGGGGCACCGGCCGCATGGTGGATGGCGTTCAATTTGAACGGGGGGCCAACGGGCGTCTGGTGGGGGTTGGCGCTGGGCCTGGCGTGCTCGGCGGTGAGTCTGACGCTGGCGTTCGAGTGGAAGATGAAGCGGATGATTCGGCGCGAGCCTGCGTCGCAGCGTTTCGAGATCCCCCAGACCGAATGAAGATCCCTGTAGGAGTGAGCCTGCTCGCGATGAGGCCGTGTCAGTTAACATTCATGTTGACTGATATTGCGCTATCGCGAGCAGGCTCACTCCTACAGGGGTTTTGGTTCAGCTCACGACGCCCAGCGCCGGCTGCTGGTCGCTGTCAAACGTCAAATACTCAACCAGTTCCGTCAGCGGCAGCGGCTTGCTGATCAGGTAACCCTGCACCTGATCGCAACCAAACCCTCGCAGCAAATTCAGTTGTTCTGTGGTTTCCACACCTTCAGCGACCACTTCAAGATTGAGGTTGTGCGCCAGGTTGATCATCGCGTGCACCAGTTTGCGATTCTCTTCACGTTCTTCCATGCCGCCGACGAAGCTCTTGTCGACCTTGAGCAGGGCAATCGGCAGGCTGTTGAGGTGCACGAAGGACGAGAACCCGGTGCCGAAGTCATCCAGAGAAAAGCGCACGCCCAGCCGCCCGAGCGCATCCATGGTCTGCTTCACCAGGTCGCTGCGGCGCATCACCGCGGTTTCGGTCAGCTCGAACTCCAGCCATTGCGCCTCGACGCCGCGCTCGGCAATCAGCCGGCTCAGGGTCGACAACAATTGGCTGTCCTGGAACTGACGGAACGACAGATTGATCGCCATGTGCAACGCCGGCAACCCGCGCTCGCGCAGCGCCTGCATGTCGCGCAGGGCGCGGGAAATCACCCAGTAACCGAGCGGCACGATCAAACCGCTTTGCTCGGCCAGCGGCACGAATTCGCTGGGGGCCAACAAACCACGCTCGGCATGGCGCCAGCGCACCAGCGCTTCGAGGCCGACGATTTTGCCGTCCTCAAGGTTCAGGCGTGGCTGGTAATGCAGCTCCAGTTCGTCACGACGCAAGGCACGGCGCAGCTCGCTTTCGAGATCGGCCATGCTGCGGGCATTACGGTTGATGCGTTCATTGAAGATATGAAAGGTGCAGCCCTGAGTGCTTTTGGCTTGCTGCATGGCGATGTGCGCGTGCCACATCAGAGGGTCGGCGCCAGCCTGGGCCCGGGCATGGGCGATGCCCAGGCTGGAACCGATCAACAGGCTTTCGCCATCGACCCAATAAGGTTCGGCCAGGGCTTCGGTGATGCGTTCGGCCATCCATTCGGCGCGTTGCGGCGCACGACGGGTGTCGATCAGCAGAGCGAATTCGTCGCTGCCAAGTCGTGCCAGTTGATCGCTGGCCTCAAGCTGACTTTTCAGCCGCGCGACCACTTGCAGGATCAACCGGTCGCCGGCCTGATGGCCGAGGGCATCGTTGGCGTGACGGAAGTTGTCGAGATCCAGGTGCCCGAGGGCCAGGCCGCGGCCGTCGTTTTCCGCCAGACGCGCTGCCAGCAAGGTCTGGAAACCCTGACGGTTGGCGATGCCGGTGAGCGGGTCTTGCTCGGCCAGACGCTGCAAGGTGTTTTCCAGCACACCGCGCTCACGCACGTGGCGCAGGCAACGGCGCAGCATGCCGGGATCGAGATGATCGCGCACCAGCCAGTCGCTCACGCCATCGGGCGGCGACGTCGGTTCGTGCTCGAGCAGCAACACCGTCGGCAGGTTGCAACGGCCGGGCGCAGGCTGCAGGGCAGGAATCGTCAACAACACCGCACCGCGGTTGTCATCGAACAGACTGCTGACCGAGTCCCAGCTCGGAGCGCTGATGAGCACGGCCGAGCTCCCCATCGGAGCCAGACACTCGCGCAACAACGCTGCCCACGCTGGCTCTTCGGCCAGTAGCAGCAAACGCAAGGGTTCGACAGGCGTAGACAAGCTAGCTCCCTAGACTCTGCAAAGATGTAGGCGGCAGGCATTATGCCGCGCCGCCAACCAATGACCAAATGACATCAGTTTTCAAGCGAGGCTTTGTGTCTGGAATACGAACATTAGCCGCATATTCACCGCGCATCCTGCTTGAAAGTATCAAAACCGGCAAATAGAGATAGCGCAGTACGTCACAAGTCGGAGAGAGCAGCACAATTCGCTGAGCCTGTTAAAATGCCGGCCCATTTCACAAATGACTCCCTGACTACGCATGTCCCGACTCAATCCCCGGCAGCAAGAAGCCGTGAGCTACGTCGGCGGCCCTCTTTTGGTGCTCGCCGGTGCAGGCTCCGGCAAGACCAGCGTGATCACTCGCAAAATTGCGCACTTGATCCAGAACTGCGGCATTCGCGCCCAGTACATCGTCGCCATGACCTTCACCAACAAGGCCGCGCGCGAGATGAAGGAACGGGTCGGCACCCTGCTCAAGGGCGGCGAAGGCCGTGGCTTGACCGTGTGCACCTTCCACAACCTGGGCCTGAACATCATCCGCAAGGAACACGTGCGGCTGGGCTACAAACCGGGCTTCTCGATCTTCGACGAGACCGACGTCAAAGCTCTCATGACCGACATCATGCAGAAGGAATATGCCGGCGACGACGGCGTCGACGAGATCAAGAACATGATCGGCTCGTGGAAAAACGACCTGATCCTGCCGGCCGAAGCCCTGGAAAACGCACGCAACCCCAAGGAGCAGACCGCCGCCATCGTCTACACCCACTATCAGCGCACGCTCAAGGCGTTCAACGCGGTGGACTTCGACGACCTGATCCTGCTGCCGGTGAAGCTGTTCCAGGAACACGCCGACATTCTCGAAAAGTGGCAGAACAAAGTCCGCTACCTGCTGGTGGACGAATACCAGGACACAAACGCCAGCCAGTATTTGCTGGTGAAGTTGCTGATCGGCACGCGTAACCAGTTCACCGTGGTGGGCGACGATGACCAGTCGATCTACGCCTGGCGTGGGGCGCGGCCGGAAAACCTGATGTTGCTCAAGGACGACTATCCGTCCCTGAAAGTGGTCATGCTGGAGCAGAACTATCGCTCCACCAGCCGCATCCTGCGCTGCGCCAACGTGCTGATCTCCAACAACCCGCACGAATTCGAAAAGCAGCTGTGGAGCGAAATGGGCCACGGCGACGAGATCCGCGTGATCCGCTGCCGCAACGAAGACGCCGAAGCCGAGCGCGTGGCCGTGGAACTGCTGACCCTGCACTTGCGCACGGACCGGCCGTACAGCGATTTCGCGATCCTGTATCGCGGTAACTACCAGGCCAAGCTGATCGAGCTGAAGCTGCAACACCACCAGATTCCGTATCGACTGTCCGGCGGCAACAGCTTTTTCGGTCGCCAGGAAGTAAAAGACCTGATGGCCTACTTCCGCCTGATCGTGAACCCGGATGACGACAACGCCTTCCTGCGAGTGATCAACGTTCCGCGCCGGGAAATCGGTTCGACCACGCTGGAAAAACTGGGCAACTACGCCACCGAACGCAAGATCTCGATGTACGCCGCCACCGACGAAATCGGCCTGGGCGAACACCTGGATGCGCGCTTCACCGATCGCCTGTCGCGCTTCAAGCGTTTCATGGACAAGGTACGCGAACAGTGCGCCGGCGAAGACCCGATCTCGGCGCTGCGCAGCATGGTCATGGACATCGACTACGAGAACTGGCTGCGCACCAACAGCTCCAGCGACAAGGCCGCCGATTACCGCATGGGCAACGTCTGGTTCCTGATCGAAGCGTTGAAGAACACGCTGGAGAAGGACGAAGAAGGCGAGATGACCGTCGAAGACGCCATCGGCAAACTGGTGCTGCGCGACATGCTGGAACGTCAGCAGGAAGAGGAAGACGGCGCCGAAGGTGTGCAGATGATGACCTTGCACGCGTCCAAGGGCCTGGAATTCCCGTACGTGTTCATCATGGGCATGGAAGAGGAAATCCTCCCGCACCGCTCCAGCATCGAAGCCGACACCATCGAAGAGGAACGCCGGCTGGCCTACGTCGGGATTACCCGGGCACGTCAGACCCTGGCCTTCACCTTCGCCGCCAAGCGCAAGCAATACGGCGAGATCATCGATTGCGCGCCGAGCCGCTTCCTCGATGAGTTGCCGCCGGACGATCTGGCCTGGGAAGGCACCGACGACACGCCCGTCGAGGTCAAGGCCGTTCGTGGCAATACCGCATTGGCGGATATACGCGCGATGTTAAAGCGCTAGAATCGACTACTTTTTAACCAGCCTTGGACGCACCGCCGTCCTTTGAGGAAAGCTTCATGGAAGCACTGCACAAGAAAATTCGCGAAGAAGGCATCGTGCTTTCCGACCAGGTCCTGAAAGTCGACGCCTTTTTGAACCACCAGATTGATCCGGCCCTGATGAAGCTGATCGGCGACGAATTCGCCACGCTGTTCAAGGACTCGGGGATCACCAAGATCGTCACCATCGAAGCCTCGGGCATTGCCCCGGCGATCATGACCGGCCTGAACCTGGGCGTCCCGGTGATTTTTGCGCGTAAGCATCAATCCCTGACCCTGACCGAAAACCTGCTGTCGGCGACCGTCTACTCGTTCACCAAGCAGACCGAAAGCACCGTGGCCATCTCCCCGCGCCACCTGACCAGCAGCGACCGCGTGCTGATCATCGATGACTTCCTGGCCAACGGTAAGGCATCGCAAGCGCTGATCTCGATCATCAAACAGGCTGGCGCCACCGTTGCCGGTTTGGGGATCGTGATCGAGAAATCGTTCCAGGGCGGCCGTGCGGAACTGGATGCGCAGGGTTATCGCGTTGAATCGCTGGCTCGCGTTCAGTCGCTGAAGGATGGCGTGGTTACCTTCATCGAATAACCAGCAGCAACCGCATTTCCCCTGTGGGAGCCAGCCTGCTGGCGATGGCGTCGTGTCAGTCAAAACCTTCATGACTGAAAGATAGCCATCGCCAGCAGGCTGGCTCCCACAGTTGTTTTGTGTTGGCTGTTATTGCGTGGTGGCCTTCAGGCCGGTGAGCAACAGTCGCTGAAACAAGTCCTCTTTCAAGCCTTCCGGATTGGTCAGCTGCATCCGCTCCAGATGCTCGGGAAACGCCGCAGGTTCTGGCGCATCCAGCGCTGCCTTGCCCAGTTCCAGAATCTCCGTCAGCTTGAATTTGCTCTTCAGCCAGTTCAGCGCCCGCAACAGATCCCGCTCCACCTCAGTGAAATCGCACCCCAGCGGATATTCCGGAAACAGGTTCGGGTGCCGTGCCTGAATCGCCTGCAAACGCTGCGGGCTGTTGTCGGCAAAACGTGGATCGATACGGAAATTCTTCGGCAACTTGCCAACGCTCTGCGCCTGCTCGATCAATCCCGGCTGAAAGCGAGAGTCGCTGATGTTGAGCAATGCCTCGATCACCGCCGCGTCGGTCTTGCCGCGTAAATCGGCGATGCCGTACTCGGTCACCACGATGTCGCGTAAATGCCGAGGGATCGTGCAGTGGCCGTATTCCCAGACGATATTCGAACTGACTTCACCCCCCGACTCGCGCCAGCTGCGCAGGATCAAAACCGAACGCGCGCCTTCCAGCGCATGGCCCTGGGCGACGAAGTTGTATTGTCCGCCAACCCCGCTGAGCACCCGCCCGTCTTCCAGTTGATCAGCCACGCCCGCGCCGAGCAGGGTCACGGTGAACGCGGAGTTGATGAAGCGCGCATCGAGGCGCTGCAAGCGTTTGAGCTCTTCCTGACCGTAGAGCTCGTTGATGTAGCTGATGCGGGTCATGTTGAATTCGAGCCGCTTGTTTTGCGGCAGTTCGCGCAAGCGCTCGTAGTAACTGCGCGGCCCGAGGAAGAACCCGCCGTGCACCGAAATGCCGTCGTTTTGCGCGGCTTCGTCCAGGGTGCCGGCATTCGCCTGTTGCTGGGTCGGCACATCCGGGTAGACCTTGCGCCGCACGATCCCGGCGTCGGCCAACACCAGCAAACCGTTGACGAACATTTCGCTGCAACCGTAGAGGCCTTTGACGAAGGGCTCGACACCGCCTTCGCGGTCTATCAATTGCGCCCACTGGCTGAGATTGATATCTGCCAGCAAGGCTTTGTAACCGTCATTGTCAGCCTGCCGCGCCAACAAGGCGGCGGTCAGGGCATCGCCCATGGAGCCAATGCCGATCTGCAACGTGCCGCCATCGCGCACCAGGGTGCTGGCGTGCAAGCCGATGAAGTGATCCTGGAACCCGACCGGCATGTTCGGCGTCGAGAACAACGTGCTGCTGTCCTTCTCGTCGATCAGCAAGTCGAAAGCGTCGATGCCGACTTCCGCATCCCCGGGCATATAGGGCAAGTCATTGTGCACCTGGCCGACCAGCAGGATCGTCTCCCCCGCTGCCCGCCGTTTGGCGATCATCGGAAACAGGTCGAGGGTGATGTCCGGGTTGCAGCTCAGACTCAGGCGATCGGGATGCTCGCCATGGCTGGCCACCAACTGCGCCACCAGGTTCAAACCGGCGGCATTGATGTCCCGCGCAGCATGACTGTAGTTGCTGCTGACGTAATCCTGTTGGGCTGAGGCGCTATGCAGAAGGCTGCCCGGTTGCATGAAAAATTGATGCACATGAATGTTGCTCGGCAGGCTGTCGTGCTGCAGTCCCGCGAGGAAATCCAGTTCCGGATAGTCGCCAAACACCCGCTCGATGAAGGGTTCGAGAAAGCGCTTTTGCAAACCGTCGCCCAAGGCAGGACGACCCAGGCACAGGGCGGTGTAGATCGTCAGCTGCCGCTCGGGCAATTGCGCGACGCGCTGGAACAGCGCATTGACGAAATGGTTGGGTTTACCCAGACCGAGTGGCAGACCCATGTGGATATGCGCCGGCAACCGAGCCAACACATCATCGACCGCTTGCTCGATAGAACACAGCTGCACCATCTGATCTTCCCTTACATTCCGTGAATTGGGGTTGGACCGAGCTTGCCGTGTCTTTGCTGCAATGAATAGCCTGCGAGGCTAAATCGCGGGCACAAAAAAGCCGCTCTTAGCGGCTTTTTGTTGAGGAGGCAGGCTTATTTCAGGCCGGACATCTTCTGGATGGCGCCTTTGAGCTCGGCGTCGGAGCAATCGGCGCAGGTGCCTTTAGGCGGCATCGAGTTGATACCGGTAATGGCTTTGGCCAGGATGCCGTCGAGGCCGCCTTGGTGATCCGCACGCTCTTTCCAGGCCGCAGCGTCGCCGATTTTCGGCGAGCCCAACAGGCCGGTGCCGTGGCAAGCGTTGCAATGTTTTGCAATCACTTCATCAGGGGTCTTGGCACCGCCGCCGCCAGCAGAGGCAGCCACTTCCATCCCTTTGCACTCTTGACCCGTCACACAGACCTGGCCGACTGGTTCAAGGCGCTTGGCAATATCGTCGTTCGTCGCAGCTTGAGCGCTGACAGCCCATAGGGCCAATACGGTTGCTGGTGCAGCCAGCATTTTCATAATTAGATTCACGCGTTCACCCTCAATGGTGGCTAGTCACGCCCACGGCCACGGTTCGCAGGCGGGCGCAAGTATAACGGTAAGCCCGCCGCACTGAAACAACCCCAAAGTCGAAGGGGTCTTGTGACGCGGCGGAAAAACACTTCGGGTGCCGCCGCCATACTGGCAGGACGCCTCTTCCCTTAGAAATTGGCTGGCGTGGCTGCGCTGATTAGTCGCGCCGGCGCATCGAACGGATTACGGAAACGGTGTGGCTTGGTACTTTCAAAGTAGTAGCTGTCGCCGGCTTCGAGCACAAAAGTTTCGAGCCCGACCACCAATTCCAGTCGCCCTTCTACCAAAATCCCGGTCTCCTCGCCCTCATGGGTGAGCATCTCGTCACCGGTGTCGGCGCCAGGCGGGTAGATTTCATTGAGGAATGCGATAGCCCGGCTCGGATGAGCCCGGCCGACCAGTTTCATGGTCACTGCGCCATCGGAAATATCGATCAGCTCGTTGGCCTTGTAGACGATCTGCGTCGGTTTTTCCTGCAGGATTTCTTCGGAAAAGAACTCGACCATGGACATGGGAATCCCGCCCAGGACTTTCCTCAGCGAACTGATCGAGGGACTGACGCTGTTCTTCTCGATCATCGAAATCGTGCTGTTGGTCACACCCGCGCGCTTGGCGAGCTCACGCTGGGAAAGTCCTTTGAGCTTACGGATGGATTGCAGTCGTTCACCGACGTCCAATGCTAGCGCCTCCAGGGATTCAGGTTGTTTGAATATTGAGCGTTATCATGGCGAGAGCGTTCAGTATTTACAACACTTGGACCTGAATCCTGTTCAGCGAGGCGACTTCCGGTTCGCGGCGTTTGGCCTTAACCCTCGGAATAGAGCATTGGCACCCGGCGCAGGTTGCAGAAGATCTGGTAAGGAATCGTCCCGGCGGCCACCGCGACATCACTGGCGAGGATGTTTTTGCCCCACAACTCGACAGTCGAGCCCAGACCGGCCTGCGGTACATCGGTCAGATCGATGCAGAGCATGTCCATCGACACCCGGCCGATCAACTGACTGCGTTGCCCGGCGACCAACACCGGCGTGCCGGTCGGCGCCTGCCGCGGATAACCATCGGCGTAACCCATGGCCACCACGCCGACGCGCATCGGCTTTGGCGTAATGAATTTAGCACCGTAACCAATCGGTTCACCGGCCGGCAGTTCCCGCACGCAGATCACTTTCGATTCCAGCGTCATCACCGGCTGCAGGCGCGATGCCACGGCGTTGGCTTCCTCGAACGGCGTCGCGCCGTAGAGCATGATGCCGGGACGAACCCAGTCGCTCGGAATCTGCGGCCAACCCAGGACCGCTGGCGAGTTGCGCAGACTGATCTCGGCCGACAAGCCTTTACGCGCCGCTTCGAACACCGCGACTTGCTCGACGCTGGCCTGATCGTGCAGCTCGTCGGCCCGGGCGAAGTGGCTCATCAGCACAATCTTCGCTACCTTGCCGCTGGCCAGCAGCCGTTGATAGGCCGCCTGATAATCCTTTGGGTGCAGCCCCACGCGGTGCATGCCCGAATCCAGCTTGAGCCAGACCGTGATCGGCTTGCTCAGCGCGGCCTTCTCGATGGCTTCGAGCTGCCACAACGAATGCACTACGCACCAGAAATCATGCTCGACGATCAGCGACAATTCATCGGCTTCGAAAAAACCTTCGAGCAACAATACCGGCGCACGAATACCGGCGGCACGCAGCTCTAACGCCTCTTCGATACACGCCACGGCGAATCCGTCCGCCTCGGCTTCCAGCGCCTGGGCGCAACGCACCGCGCCATGGCCGTAGGCATCGGCCTTGATCACCGCGAGGGCCTTGGCCCCGGTGATTTCACGGGCGATCTGGTAGTTGTGACGCAGGGCTTGAAGGTCGATCAGGGCACGGGCTGGACGCATGGCGGCAGACTTCTAGGCGGTCATGGGAATAAAAAACCGGCGCTGGCTGGCGGCGTGAACCGCCACCAGCACCGGAAGAGGGATCTTTCTTGCAGGCTTATGGCAGAGCGGCGACAACCGACAGCTCAACCAGGATCTCGGGTTCACACAGCTTCGACTCAACGGTGGCGCGGGCCGGAGCGACGCCTTTTGGCAGCCACTTGTCCCACACCGCATTCATGCCTTCGAAGTGCGCATCAATGTCCTTCAGGTAAATCGTCACCGACAGCAAGTGGTTCTTGTCGGTCCCGGCCAGATCCAGCAAGCGCTCGATGTTGGCGAGGGTTTCACGGGTCTGCTGTTCAATCCCGGCGCTCATATCGTCGCCGACTTGCCCTGCCAGATACACGGTACCGTTATGGTTGACGATCTGGCTCATGCGCTCATTGGTGAGCTGGCGCTGGATTGACATGTTTTGCGGACTCCTGGGTTTTCTTACCGTAACGGGAAATATCGAGGCCTTCGGCGCTGATCTGCGGCGTTTTCTTCGCCATCAGGTCAGCCAGCAAGCGACCGGAGCCACAAGCCATGGTCCAGCCGAGTGTGCCGTGACCGGTGTTCAGGAACAGATTCTTGAACGGTGTGGCGCCAACGATTGGCGTGCCATCCGGGGTAGTCGGGCGCAGACCGGTCCAGAAACTGGCCTGGGCCAGATCGCCGCCCTGAGGATAGAGGTCGTTGACGATCATCTCCAGGGTTTCGCGCCGACGCGGGTTCAGCGACAGGTCAAAACCGGCGATTTCAGCCATGCCGCCGACGCGGATGCGGTTGTCGAAACGGGTGATCGCGACCTTGTAGGTCTCGTCGAGAATGGTCGACGTCGGGGCCATCGCCGGGTTGGTGATCGGCACGGTCAGCGAGTAACCCTTGAGCGGATAAACTGGTGCCTTGATCCCCAGTGGCTTGAGCAATTGCGGCGAGTAGCTGCCGAGGGCCAGCACGTAGCGATCAGCGGTTTCCAGCTTGCCGTCGATCCACACGCCGTTGATGCGGTCACCGGCGAAATCGAGTTTCTGGATATCCTGGCCGAAACGGAATTCCACGCCCATTTTGACGGCCATTTCGGCCAGGCGAGTGGTGAACATCTGGCAGTCGCCCGTCTGATCGTTCGGCAGACGCAGGGCACCGGCGAGGATGTCGGTAACGCTGGCCAGTGCCGGCTCAACGCGGGCAATGCCGGCGCGGTCGAGCAGTTCGAACGGTACGCCGGACTCTTTCAGCACGGAGATGTCTTTCGCCGCGCCATCGAGCTGGGCCTGAGTACGGAACAGCTGGGTCGTCCCAAGGCTGCGGCCTTCATAGGCAATGCCGGTTTCGGCGCGCAATTCGTCGAGGCAGTCACGGCTGTACTCGGACAGACGGACCATGCGCTCCTTGTTCACCGCATAACGGTTGGCGGTGCAGTTACGCAGCATTTGCGCCATCCACAGGTATTGATCGATGTCGGCAGTGGCCTTGATCGCCAGCGGTGCGTGGCGCTGCAGCAGCCACTTGATGGCCTTGAGCGGCACGCCCGGCGCAGCCCACGGTGAGGCATAACCCGGCGAGACCTGCCCGGCGTTGGCGAAACTGGTCTCCATGGCAGCGGCTGGCTGACGGTCCACCACCACCACTTCGAACCCGGCACGGGCCAGATAATAAGCACTGGTGGTACCGATGACGCCGCTACCCAAGACCATAACGCGCATTTTCATATCCCTCATCGCGGCTTGCCGCTGACGTTCGTAGTTGTAGAGCATTGATGTGCGCAGTGTAAAAAAGATTAGGCAGTGCATTTCACTATATAACTGCCTATATTTGGCGAGAATTCTCGGCAAAAACCCTTTTCACGGAGGCGCATCCCCTATGCGTACCAACACTCAAACCAAACGTGAGCTGGACAAGATCGACCGCAACATCCTGCGGATCCTGCAAGCGGACGGCCGCATCTCCTTCACCGAGCTTGGGGAAAAGGTCGGGCTCTCGACCACGCCATGTACCGAGCGGGTGCGGCGACTGGAGCGTGAAGGGATCATCATGGGCTACAACGCCCGGCTCAATCCGCAGCACCTCAAGGGCAGTCTCCTGGTGTTCGTCGAGATCAGTCTGGATTACAAGTCGGGCGATACTTTCGAGGAGTTTCGCCGCGCGGTGCTCAAACTGCCCCATGTGCTGGAATGTCACTTGGTGTCAGGGGATTTCGACTATCTGGTGAAGGCGCGGATTTCCGAGATGGCCTCGTACCGCAAGCTGCTGGGCGACATTCTGCTCAAGCTGCCGCATGTGCGCGAATCCAAAAGCTATATCGTGATGGAAGAGGTGAAAGAGAGCCTTAGCTTGCCGATTCCGGATTGAGCCCACAGAGATCGTTCCCACGCTCTGCGTGGGAATGCAGCCCGGGACGCTCTGCGTCCCATCCAGAGCCGAACGCAGAGCGTCCGAAGAGGCATTCCCACGCGGAGCGTGGGAACGATCAAACCTCGGTCTTCCCTCAGACGAGGACCTGTCGGGTAGACGCCATGTACTCATGAATCTGCTTCTCCACCCGCGGATGAATCAGCTCCACCGGCCCCCGCCCATTGGGGCACGGCAAGGTCTTTGTGGTGCCGAACAGCCGGCAAATCAGCGGACGCTCGTCATACACCGTGCAGCCGTCGGGCCCCAGGTGCACGCAATTGAGTTCATCCATCGCCGCATCCTGCTCGGCCCGGGTCTTGCGCGGCAGGCGCGACATTTCTTCCGGTGAAGTGGTTACCGGGCCACAGCAGTCATGACAGCCGGGCACGCACTCGAACGAGGGAATCTGCTGACGCAGCGTGCGAATTTTCTGACTGTTGCAACTCATCGAAGCGCTAACCAATGGCGGGATAGACCGGGATTCTGACGCAAAAGCCCCGATCCAGACAGCAGCAACTGACCAATGTTGCCCGTGCCGGAAGGTCCGGCTTATGCTCCGTCAAATTTTCTCGACACAAGAATCAGGAAGACGCACATGAATGCCCGTGCCCAGCAACCTGCTCCAAGCCACCGGCACGCTGCCTCTTATTACGCGGCCAGCAGCCTGCCGCAACCCGATCATCCGGTGTTGCAAGGAGAGCAGGTGGCCGATGTGTGCGTGGTCGGCGGCGGATTTTCGGGGCTGAACACGGCGCTGGAGCTGGCCGAACGCGGATTCAGCGTGGTGCTGCTGGAAGCGCACAAGATTGGCTGGGGCGCCAGCGGACGCAATGGCGGGCAGTTGATTCGCGGCGTCGGTCACGGGCTCGATCAGTTCACTAACGTCATCGGTGCCGACGGCGTGCGCCAGATGAAACTCATGGGCCTGGAGGCGGTGGAGATCGTCCGCCAGCGCGTCGCGCGTTTTCAGATCCCCTGCGACCTGACCTGGGGCTACTGCGATCTGGCGAACAAGCCTCGCGATCTTGAAGGTTTTGCCGAAGACGCCGAAGAACTGCGCAGCCTCGGTTACTGCTACGAGACCCGTCTGTTGCAAGCCAATGAAATGCACTCGGTGGTGGGGTCCGACCGCTACGTCGGCGGCTTGATCGACATGGGCTCCGGCCATCTGCACCCGCTGAACCTGGCGCTGGGTGAAGCGGCAGCCGCGCAGCAGTTGGGGGTGAAACTGTTCGAACAATCGGCCGTGACCCGCATCGATTACGGCCCCGAGGTCAAGGTCCATACCGCCCAAGGCTCGGTCCGCGCGAAAACATTGGTGCTGGGCTGCAATGCCTACCTCAATGAACTCAATCCCGAACTCAGCGGCAAGGTGCTGCCCGCCGGTAGCTACATCATTGCCACCGAGCCATTGAGTGAGGAACTGGCGCACTCGCTGCTGCCACAGAACATGGCGGTCTGCGATCAGCGAGTGGCGCTGGATTACTACCGGCTTTCGGCGGATCGGCGTTTGTTGTTCGGTGGCGCTTGCCACTATTCGGGCCGCGACCCGAAAGACATCGGTGCCTACATGCGCCCGAAGATGCTGGAAGTTTTCCCGCAATTGGCCCAGGTGAAGATCGACTATCAATGGGGCGGGATGATCGGCATTGGCGCGAATCGATTGCCGCAGATCGGCCGGCTCAAGGATCAGCCGAATGTGTATTACGCCCAGGCATATTCGGGCCATGGGGTAAATGCCACGCACTTGGCGGGCAAGTTGTTGGCTGAAGCGATCAGTGGGCAGCAGAGCGGCGGGTTTGATCTGTTCGCCCGGGTTCCCCATGTCACCTTCCCCGGGGGCAAGCATTTGCGTTCGCCGTTGTTGGCGCTGGGGATGTTGTGGCATCGGCTTAAAGAGTTGGTCTGACCTGATCGTTCCCACGCTCCTGCGTGGGAATGCATCCCGTGACGCTCTGCGTCACAGCGGACGCGGAGCGTCCGAGGCGGCATTCCCACGCGGAGCGTGGGAACGATCATTACTAGATCCGCCAGAAGGGCTTCAAGCCTTCCTCCCGCGCCTGCTCGCGACTCAACCCGACATCCCTGAGTTGGTCCGGCGTCAGCTCAAGCAACGTCTTGCGCGTGTGCAGGCGATGCCAGAACAGACCCCAGCGACTCAGGCCGGACGGTGCGTTGCGCATGACCGCCTCGCGCGCGCCGTTGTGTTGCCCTGCCGCAAGTTCCTGACTGTGTAACGTCAGCCGCACATCGCTCAAGCCGTTCATTTTGATTGCTCCTGTTTACTTGGGTAGCCAGAGCTTTCATGATGCGCGGACGGCGAAAAGCATTACAGATTCAACACAACTGTATTAACTCCATACAGATTAGGTGCTTCTGCCACTGAATCCTGTATTTTTGCCCCATCTGTACTGGTTAACCGAATCACCCAAACCGAGACTGCGCCATGACCCTTTACGTCAACCTCGCCGAATTGCTCGGCACGCGTATCGAACAGGGCTTCTATCGCCCCGGTGACCGGCTGCCCTCGGTCCGGGCATTGAGTGTTGAACATGGCGTCAGCCTGAGCACGGTCCAGCAGGCCTATCGCATGCTGGAAGACAGCGGGCTGGCGACGCCCAAACCCAAGTCCGGCTATTTCGTGCCGGTAGGTCGCGAATTACCCGAGTTGCCGGCGATTGGCCGCCCGGCCCAGCGCCCGGTGGATATTTCGCAATGGGATCAGGTGCTGGAGCTGATCCGCGCCGTGCCGCGCAAGGATGTTGTGCAATTGGGCCGGGGCATGCCGGACATCACCACGCCGACCATGAAACCGCTGCTGCGCAACCTTGCGCGAATCAGTCGCCGCCAGGACATGCCCGGCCTGTATTACGACAACATCTACGGCACCCTCGAACTGCGCGAGCAGATCGCCCGCCTGCTGCTCGATTCCGGTTGCCAATTGACTGCCAGCGATCTGGTGATTACCACGGGTTGCCACGAAGCGCTGTCCACCAGCATTCGCTCCATTTGCGAGCCCGGCGACATCGTGGCGGTGGACTCGCCGAGCTTTCACGGCGCCATGCAGACCCTCAAGGGCCTGGGCATGAAGGCGCTGGAAATCCCGACCGACCCGATTACCGGGATCAGCCTCGATGCGCTCGAACTGGCCCTGGAACAATGGCCGATCAAGGCCATACAGTTGACCCCAAACTGCAACAACCCGCTGGGCTACATCATGCCGGAGTCGCGAAAACGTGCGTTGTTGACGCTCGCACAGCGTTTCGACGTGGCGATCATCGAAGACGATGTGTATGGCGAACTCTCCTACAGCTACCCACGCCCGCGCACGATCAAATCCTTCGACGAGGACGGCCGCGTCCTGCTCTGCAGCTCTTTTTCCAAGACGCTGGCGCCGGGCTTGCGCATTGGCTGGGTTGCACCCGGCCGATACCTGGAGCGGGTGCTGCACATGAAATACATCAGCACCGGTTCGACCGCGCCGCAGCCGCAGATCGCTATCGCCGAATTTCTCAAGGCCGGGCATTTCGAACCGCATTTGCGGCGGATGCGCACGCAATACCAGCGCAATCGAGACCTGATGATTGACTGGGTCACCCGCTACTTCCCCGCCGGCACCCGCGCCAGCCGTCCGCAAGGCAGCTTCATGCTGTGGGTTGAACTGCCGGAAAGCTTCGACACCCTGAAACTGAATCGTGCCCTGCACGATCAAGGCGTACAGATTGCCGTCGGCAGTATCTTTTCCGCCTCAGGCAAATACCGCAATTGCCTGCGCATGAACTACGCTGCCAAGCCCACACCGCAGATCGAAGACGCGGTGCGCAAGGTCGGCGCAGCCGCCATCAAGCTACTGGCGCAAAACGACTGAACGCCAGACTGACCTTTCTCGCAAAACCAGCGTCCATATCCCGATAACTGCCGCCACTCGGAACGATCTCACGTGAGATTCAGACAGCCACTGCCCGCTCTTCTGCTACTCACCTCGTTTCTTGGTGGCTGCGCGACCCTCGACGTTCCTCGCGAACCGAGCCAGGCGTTGCCCGCCAGCGACTCGGCATTCGGCCGCTCGATCCAGGCCCAGGCCGCACCTCATCAAGGGCAGTCCGGCTTTCGCCTGTTGTCCAACAGCACCGAAGCCTTCACCGCCCGCGCCGAGTTGATACGCAACGCTCGAAGCAGCCTCGATTTGCAGTACTACATCGTTCATGACGGCATCAGCACGCGGATGCTGATTGAGGAGTTGCTGAAGGCTGCCGACCGTGGCGTACGAGTGCGGATCCTGCTCGATGACACCACCAGCGATGGCCTCGACCGGATCATCGCGACACTGGCGGCGCATCCGAACATCCAGATTCGTCTGTTCAACCCGCTGAACCTTGGTCGCAGCACTGGCGTGACGCGCACCGCCGGACGGGTGCTCAATCTCTCGCAGCAGCACCGACGCATGCACAACAAACTGTGGCTGGCGGACAACAGTGTGGCCATTGTGGGCGGACGCAATCTGGGGGATGAGTATTTCGATGCCGAACCCAATCTGAACTTCACCGACATCGACATGCTCAGCGTCGGGCCGGTCGCTGAACAGCTCGGGCACAGTTTCGACCAATACTGGAACAGCGCGCTGAGCAAGCCGATCGACGAGTTTCTCTCAAGCAGGCCCACCGCAACGGACCTGGCAAACACCCGCACGCAGCTGGAAGAGTCACTGCAAGAAACCCGTAAACAGAATCACGCGCTCTATAAGCAACTCATGAGGTTCACCACCCATCCGCGCCTGGACATTTGGCGCCGGGAGCTGATCTGGGCCTGGAACCAGGCGCTATGGGACGCGCCGAGCAAGGTATTGGCAAAGGGCGAACCTGATCCGCATTTGCTGCTGACCACGCAGTTGGCGCCCGAGCTTAAAGGTGTCAGTAAAGAGCTGATCATGATCTCGGCGTACTTCGTCCCCGGACAGCCGGGGCTGGTGTACCTGACAGGCCGCGCAGATGCCGGGGTGTCGGTGAAGCTGCTGACCAACTCGCTGGAAGCCACTGACGTGCCGGCTGTGCACGGCGGTTATGCACCGTATCGCAAGGCGTTGCTGGAACACGGCGTGCAGTTGTTCGAACTGCGGCGCCAGCCGGGTGCGGGTGGAGGCAGCGGTCCGCATGTGTTTCACAGCAAGGCCTACCGTGGCTCCGATTCCAGCCTGCACAGCAAGGCGATGATCTTCGACCAGCAGAAGTCCTTTGTCGGTTCGTTCAATTTCGACCCGCGCTCGGTGCTGTGGAACACCGAGGTCGGCGTGTTGGTGGACAGCCCCGAGCTGGCAGCGCGTGTTCGCGAACTGGCGATGCAAGGCATGGCGCCACCCCTGAGTTATCAGGCGAAACTGGAAAACGGCAAGGTGGTCTGGGTCACCGAAGACAACGGCAAGCTGCACACCCTGACCACCGAACCGGGCAGCTGGTGGCGGCGGTTCGAATCTTGGATGAGCACGACCGTAGGCCTGGAGCGGATGCTCTGACAGGGCGATTGGCTGACTGAAGGTCAGCTTCAAGCCGGTTCAGTCACCGCGCCAAACGCGCCTTGTCGCGACAACAGAATCACCAGGCCCAATGCACCCGCCGCCATCAGCAACGGCAATGCATGCCCGCTGATCCACTGGCTGCCCGCCCCCGCCGCCAACGGTCCGACCAGACAACCAATCCCCCATAGCTGCGCGATATGGGCATTGGCGCGGACCAGCGCATCGTCGCGATAACGCTCGCCGATCAGGATCAGTGACAAGGTAAACAAGCCGCCAGCACTGGCACCAAACAGCACCCACAGCGGCCAGATCAGCAACGTATCGATGAGCAGCGGAATCGCCAGGCTCGATACCAGCAACACCACGGCGCACCCGGTGAACAGCGTGCGACGGGACAAGCGATCCGCCAGCGCGCCAATCGGCAATTGCAGCAAGGCATCGCCAACCACCACAGTGCTGACCATCGCCAGTGCGATGTCCGTGCTGAAGCCCTGGCGCAGGCAGTAGACCGGTAACAAGGTCAGGATCATCGCTTCAAACGCCGCGAACAACGACACCGCCCAGGCAATCGCCGGCAAGCCACGGCAGAAGCCCAACAAGTCGCTGAAAGTCACACTGCAGGCTTCGCTGGTGGGGGCGCCGCTGCGACCCAGCAACAGGAGCGGCGCGGCCGTGAGCAAGCCGACGCCGACCCAGAATCCGTAATCGTGATCCGTGCCCAACACGCCGAGCAGCAATGGCCCGGCCAACTGGCTCAACGCATAACTGCTGCCGTACAACGCCACCAGCCGCCCGCGCCATTGCTCGACCACCAGTTGATTGATCCAGCTTTCACCGAGGATAAAGACCAGCGTCAGGATCACCCCGATCATCAACCGCAACAGCAACCAGATCGGATAGCTCGGTAACAGCGCCAGCAAACCGATGGACAACGCCCCGCCCCACAGGCACATACGCATCAGATTGGCCGTGCCCAGACGCGCCGCCAGATGGCTGGAAATCTTCGCGCCCAGCAACACGCCAATGGCCGGCATCGCCGCCATCACACCGATGGCAAATGAACCGTAGCCCCAGCTTTCCAGGCGAAACGACACCAGCGGCATGCTGACACCCAAGGCCAGGCCGACACTCAAGACAGACGCCAACACGGCGAAATAAGTCGCCCAACGCATGTTCCACGCTCCTGTGGATATTTTTATGTACAACACAAAACAATGTGGGAGCGAGCCTGCTCGCGATTGCAGTTTCACATTCAACATTGACGTCGACTGTCAGACCGCTATCGCGAGCAAGCTCGCTCCCACAGGGGATCTTCGTTGTGCTTGGCCCCGCGGGGCCTGCTACAAATTTACAACTTGATCCAGGTCGCCTTCAGCTCGGTGTACTTGTCGAACGCGTGCAGCGACTTGTCACGGCCGTTACCGGACTGTTTGAAGCCACCGAACGGAGCAGTCATGTCGCCACCGTCGTACTGGTTGACCCAAACGCTACCAGCACGCAGCGCCCGCGCGGTCAGGTGAGCCTTGGAGATGTCCTTGGTCCACACCGCTGCGGCCAGGCCATACGGCGTGTCGTTGGCAATCGCTATGGCTTCTTCGGCCGTATCGAATGCGATCACCGACAGTACCGGACCAAAAATCTCTTCCTGGGCGATTTTCATCGCGTTGCTCACACCGTCGAAAATCGTCGGTTCAACGTAAGTGCCGCCGGTTTCCTGAAGCGTGCGCTTGCCGCCCGCCACCAGCTTGGCACCGTCGGCATGGCCGGACTCAATGTAGGACAGCACGGTGTTCATCTGCTGGGTATCGACCAGAGCGCCGACGTTGGTCGCCGGGTCCAGCGGATTGCCTGGCTTCCAGGTTTTCAGCGCTTCGATCACCAGCGGCAGGAAAGTGTCCTTGATCGAACGCTCGACCAGCAGACGCGAACCGGCGGTGCAGACTTCGCCCTGGTTGAAGGCAATGGCGCCTGCGGCCGCTTCGGCTGCGGCTTGCAGGTCCGGGGCATCGGCGAACACGATGTTCGGGCTCTTGCCGCCGGCTTCAAGCCAGACGCGCTTCATGTTTGATTCGCCGGAGTAGATCAGCAGTTGCTTGGCGATCTTGGTCGAACCGGTGAACACCAGGGTGTCGACATCGTTGTGCAGGGCCAGGGCCTTGCCGACGGTGTGACCGTATCCCGGCAGCACGTTCAGCACGCCTTTCGGGATGCCGGCTTCAACGGCCAGGGCCGCGATGCGAATAGCCGTCAGCGGCGATTTTTCGGATGGCTTGAGGATTACCGAGTTGCCGGTGGACAGCGCCGGGCCGAGTTTCCAGCAAGCCATCATCAGCGGGAAGTTCCAAGGCACGATGGCGCCAACCACGCCGACCGGTTCGCGAGTCACCAGACCCAACTGATCGTGCGGGGTGGCGGCGACTTCGTCGTAAATCTTGTCGATGGCTTCACCGCTCCAGCTCAGGGCTTGCGCCGCGCCGGGAACGTCGATGTACAGGGAGTCGCTGATCGGCTTGCCCATGTCCAGGGTTTCAAGCAGGGCCAGCTCTTCGGCGTGCTGTTTCAGCAGGCCGGCGAAACGGATCATGGTGGCTTTGCGTTTGGTCGGCGCCAGGCGCGACCAGACGCCGGAATTGAAGGTGGCGCGGGCGTTTTCAACAGCGCGCTGGGCGTCGGCGGCGTCACAGCTGGCAATCTTGCCCAGCAGACGGCCATCGACCGGGCTGATGCACTCGAAGGTCTCGCTGGAGACGGCATCGGTGTATTCGCCATTGATATAGGCACGGCCTTCGATCTTCAGATCGCGAGCACGTTGTTCCCAATCGGCACGAGTCAGGGTGGTCATTCGAGTGTCCTCCTCTTGTTGAATACGAGCGCCCCGCGCTCTTCGCGGGCGTCCTCAGGAATTCTGCCCGGCCAGCCTGCATTTTCGGCCCAAGGCAACCGCCACCCTAAACCAGCCACCCCTCATGTTTCAATATATTTGACATAAGGCCGGCAAACGGCCTTGCGATGTTCATTTTAATAAACATAGACTTTGGGCTTTCCAGCCATAGCGCCGCAATCACGGGGGATTAGAACAATGAATATCCAGGATGTCGTCGACTTCAGCCAAGCCAAAACCGAGCCCGAACGCTATAAACCGGACCAGGCGAAAATCCTCAAAGGCGACCCGGAACAAGTGGTCTACAACCACTACAACAGCCCTTGCGGCCAGTTGAACGCGGGTGTTTGGGAAGGTGCGGTTGGCCAGTGGCTGGTGAATTTCACCGAGCACGAATACTGCGAGATCGTTCAGGGCGTCTCAGTGCTGCGCGACAATGACGGCAACAGCAAAACCGTGCGCGCGGGTGATCGCTTCGTGATTCCGGCCGGGTTCCGGGGCACCTGGGAAGTGCTGGAAACGTGCCGCAAGATCTATGTCGCGTTTGAGCAGAAAGCCTGAGGATTTGCGTTGCCCTGGCCGGCCCCATCGCGAGCAAGCTCGCTCCCACAGGGGATCGGTGTCGATCATAAAACCTGTGGGAGCGAGCTTGCTCGCGATGAGGCCCTGACCAGCACGACAAAATTCAGGCAACAAAAAAGGCCCGTATCTCGCGATACGGGCCTTTTTTGTAAGAGGGAAAAATCAATTACTTGATTTTGCCTTCTTTGTAGATCACGTGCTTACGAACAACCGGATCAAATTTCTTGATCTCGATTTTGTCCGGAGTAGTGCGCTTGTTCTTGTCGGTAGTGTAGAAGTGACCAGTACCGGCGCTCGAAATCAAACGAATCAATTCACGCATGATTAGCTCCCTTAGATCTTGCCAGCGGCGCGGATTTCGGCCAGCACGACAGTGATGCCGCGCTTGTCGATGATACGCATGCCTTTGGCAGATACGCGCAGACGCACGAAACGTTTCTCTTCTTCAACCCAGAAGCGGTGATGCTGCAGGTTCGGCAGGAAACGACGACGGGTTTTGTTGTTTGCGTGGGAAATGTTATTCCCAGTCACCGGACCCTTACCGGTAACTTGACATACTCTCGACATGCCTCAGCCCTCTAAAACCACATGCCCAACCCGGCATGGGTTGGCCGCTTAATCTCTCAGTCATTTGGCGCCAGGCGCCGCGTTTCTTTAGAGGTCTTACCGGCTACACCTACAAGTGAAGGAACCGGGCCCCTAGAAAAGAGCGCTGCTTTATACCAGAAAGACTGGAGAGCAACAACTTTCCGTGTGCACAGACTTTATGAAAACCCGATTTTTCTGGCTCCAAGCGCCTTGAATAAAGGCTATCGTCGATAAAGACCGCTCGTCGCAGAGAATCGGCCAACAGGCCAATCCAGGGTTTTCCTCGGTCCGCGCGCACCGAAAACAATCGCACATACTCCCCTTAAAATGAAAAAGGGGATAGTCATTTGCAAAAGAGCCCTCTAGGGTAAGCCTTTTCCAGACTGCACTTGCAGATGGGCCTTCGATCTGTAAAGGAATCCGACCATGCGCCTCGCTGCCCTACCGCTGCTGCTTGCCCCGCTTCTATTGAGCCCGCTGGCCCATGCCGCCGCCCTGACCGTCTGCACCGAGGCCAGCCCTGAAGGGTTTGACGTGGTGCAATACAACTCGCTGACCACCACCAACGCCTCGGCCGATGTGCTGATGGATCGCCTGGTGGACTTCGATACCGCCAGCGGCAAAGTGGTCGCCAGCCTCGCAGACAGCTGGGAAGTCTCGCCCGATGGGCTGACCTACGTGTTCAAACTGCACCCGCAGGTGAAATTTCACCGCACTGAATATTTCAGCCCGACGCGTGAGCTGACCGCCGAAGACGTGAAGTTCAGTTTCGACCGCATGCTCGACCCGGCGCATCCTTGGCACAAAGTGGCTCAAAGCGGTTACCCGCACGCCCAGTCGATGCAGTTGCCGGCGCTGATCAAGAAGATCGATGCACTTGACCCGCTGACCATACGCTTCACCCTCGACCACCCGGACTCGACCTTCCTCGCGACCCTGAGCATGGGCTTCGCTTCGATCTATTCAGCTGAATACGCCGACAAGCTGCTCAAGGCCGGCACCCCGGAAAAATTTAACAGCCAGCCGATCGGCAGTGGTCCGTTCGTGTTCACGCGGTTCCAGAAAGACGCTTCGATTCGCTACAAGGCCAACCCGGACTACTTCCGCGGCAAGCCTTCGGTGGACCCGCTGATCTTCGCCATTACCCCGGATGCCAACGTGCGGCTGCAGAAACTGCGCCGCAATGAATGCCAGATCGCCTTGTCACCCAAGCCTCTGGACGTACAGGCCGCGCTGAAAGAGCCGACGTTGAAAGTCGAAAAGACTGACGCCTTCATGACCGCGTTCGTCGGCATCAACAGCCAACATCCGCCGCTGGATAAACCTGAAGTGCGCCAGGCCATCAACCTCGCATTCGACAAGGCCAACTACGTCAAAGCCGTTTTCGAAGACACCGCCGAGCCCGCCAATGGCCCGTACCCGCCCAACACCTGGAGCTACGCCAAAGGCTTGCCGGGCTATCCCCATGATGTCGAGAAAGCCAAGGCATTGATGGCCAAGGCCGGACTCAAGGACGGCTTCCAGACCACCATCTGGACCCGCCCGTCGGGCAGCCTGCTGAATCCGAACCCGAGCCTGGGCGCCCAATTGCTGCAGTCCGACCTCGCGGAAATCGGCATTCAGGCTGAGATCCGCGTGATCGAATGGGGCGAGCTGATTCGCCGCGCCAAGGCGGGTGAGCACGACCTGCTGTTCATGGGCTGGGCCGGCGATAACGGAGACCCTGACAACTTCCTCACACCGCAGTTTTCCTGCGCCGCGGTCAAGTCCGGCACCAACTTCGCGCGCTACTGCAGCCCGGACCTGGACAAGCTGATCAGCGCTGGCAAGACCACCGGCGAACAAGGTGTGCGCACCAAGCTCTACGAACAGGCCCAGGCGCAGATCCAGCAGCAGGCACTGTGGCTGCCGCTGGCTCACCCGACGGCCTTCGCGCTGACGCGCAAGGATGTCGAGGGTTACTCGGTGAGCCCGTTTGGCCGTCAGGATTACTCCAAGGTCAACCTCAAGTAATCCGACACAACACAAATCCCTGTGGGAGCGAGCCTGCTCGCGATTGCGGAGTATCAGTCACTCAACAATCGACTGACACGACGCCATCGCGAGCAGGCTCGCTCCCACAAGGGCTCGATTAATCCTCCCCTCCTCCTACATCCACCCGTACTCAGCCATCGACAGCGGCTCCCCGTCCCCGATGATGAAATGGTCAAGCACCCGCACATCAATCAGCTCCAATGCCTCTTGCAGGCGCTTGGTCAGCGTTCGGTCGGCTTGACTGGGGTTGGTATTACCTGACGGATGGTTGTGACAAAGGATCAACGCGGCGGCGTTGTGGGCCAGCGTGCGTTTGACCACTTGCCTCGGATAAACACTGGTGTTGTCGATGGAGCCGCGAAACAGCACCTCAAAGGCCAGGACTTGATGCCTGGAATCCAGAAAAAGACAGCCGAACACCTCATGGGGCTCGTGGCGCAGCATTGATTTCAGGTAATCGCGAACGGCCTGTGGATTTTCCAGCGCCGACTTTTGCCGTGCGCGCTCGGCCAGATGCCGCCGGCCCATTTCCTGGGCCGCTTGCAGCTGAGCAAATTTCGCAGGCCCGAGCCCCAACTGGCTACTGAATGCAGCTTGATCGGCCTCGAGTAACGAGCGCAGGCTGCCAAACTGATTCAACAGGTGTCGCGCCAGATCCACCGCGCTTTTACCCGATACACCGGTTCGTAAAAAAATCGCCAACAGCTCGGCGTCCGAAAGGCT
Source organism: Pseudomonas sp. JAI111 (assembly GCF_024809425.1). Lineage (NCBI taxonomy): Bacteria > Pseudomonadati > Pseudomonadota > Gammaproteobacteria > Pseudomonadales > Pseudomonadaceae > Pseudomonas > Pseudomonas sp. JAI111. Next base: position 487,364 of record NZ_JANUCB010000003.1, read on the forward strand.
CCCCGAGCCCAGCTCAAGCAACCTCTCCCGCGGCCGCTCGGCCGCCGGCCAATCACGAATACTCATAGCACCTCCCTGGAATGTGGGCGCCGCTGTTCCATAGCGGTCGCTGTGATATCGTAGCCCATCTTTTTTGCGGGCGATTTCATCCCTGGGGAGGGGGTATCGCCATGCAGCAACCATCGAAATGAAAGGCAGACCTATGCAGCGGCTGTATCGGAAACGCATCGTTCTGGGCGTCGGCGGCGGCATCGCTGCCTACAAGAGCGCCGACCTGGTTCGCCGCCTGATCGACCAGGGCGCCGAAGTGCGCGTGGTCATGACCCGTGGCGGCAGCGAGTTCATCACGCCGTTGACCATGCAGGCGCTGTCCGGCCACCCGGTCCACCTCGACCTGCTGGACCCGGCAGCTGAAGCCGCGATGGGCCACATCGAGCTGGCCAAATGGGCCGACATGGTGCTAATCGCCCCTGCCACCGCGGACCTGATCGCCCGCCTGGCCCAAGGCATCGCCGACGACCTGTTGACCACGCTGGTGCTGGCCACCGACGCTGTGGTCGCCATTGCCCCGGCGATGAACCAGGCCATGTGGCGCGATCCGGCGACCCAGGCCAACCTGAAAACCCTCGAGAGCCGCGACATCAAAGCCTTCGGCCCAGCCTCCGGCAGCCAGGCCTGTGGCGACGTGGGTCTTGGCCGCATGCTCGAAGCCGTCGAACTTGCCCAATGCGCGGCGGACTGCTTCAAGCGTCAGGCATTGACCGGCAAACACGTGCTGATCACCGCCGGCCCGACCCAGGAAAACATTGACCCGGTGCGCTACATCACCAACCACAGCTCCGGAAAAATGGGCTTTGCCCTGGCCGAAGCCGCGGTGGAAGCCGGCGCCCGTGTGACGTTGATCACCGGCCCCGTGCACCTGCCGACCCCGGACCGCGTCACCCGCATCGACGTGGTCAGCGCTCGCGACATGCTCGCTGCCTGTGAAGCCGCGATCCCTTGCGACCTGTTCATCGCCTCGGCAGCAGTCGCGGACTACCGCCCGGAAGTCGTCGCCCCACAGAAGCTCAAGAAAGACCCTACGAACGGCGACGGCTTGTTGCTACAGATGGTGCGTAACCCGGACATCCTGGCCACCATCGCCACGCGCCCCGACCGTCCGTTCAGTGTCGGTTTCGCCGCCGAAACCGAACACCTGCTCGACTACGCTGCCCGCAAGTTGAAAGACAAGAACCTCGATTTGATCGTCGCCAACGACGTCGCCAACCCGAGCATTGGCTTCAACAGCGAAGAAAACGCCTGCAGCGTGATCGACCGTGAGCTTCACGCCACACTCTTCGCCCAGACCAGCAAGAGCAAGATTGCTCGCCAGCTGATCACCTTTATCGCCGAACGTCTGAACCAGGTTTAATTTACATGCACGCTTTGCAAGCCAAGATCCTCGACCCTCGCATCGGTACCGAATTCCCGTTGCCGCAGTACGCCACTCCAGGCTCCGCCGGCCTGGACCTGCGCGCCATGCTGGAAAAAGACACCGTGATCAAGCCGGGCGAAACCGTGCTGATCCCGACCGGCCTGTCCGTTTACATTGGCGATCCCGGTTTGGCGGCGCTGATCCTGCCGCGCTCCGGCCTGGGCCATAAACACGGCATCGTGCTGGGCAATCTGGTCGGCTTGATCGACTCCGACTACCAGGGCCCGCTGATGGTGTCGTGCTGGAACCGCGGCCAGACCGATTTCAACATGGTGGTGGGCGAGCGTTTGGCCCAACTGGTGCTGGTGCCGGTGGTTCAAGCACACTTCGAGATGGTCGAAGAGTTCGTCGAAACCGAACGTGGTGCGGGCGGTTTCGGGCATTCGGGTAGCCACTGATTCCAGGTGTTCAGGCTGGGCGCGCTGCCCGGCCTGAACCTTGTCTTCGGTCTGCCAAGGCAACATTCGCACAAAGTTCATCTGGAAGGTTTAGTGCCCAAAATCAAGGCATTGACCGGTCATTACCTCGTAAACGCAGGTGGCATGGCCTTTACACACCACGAACTCTCAGTGGAAAACGCCGTCATACCCTTCAGTTTGAGCCGGCCGACGCATTTTTCGCAGGCCTGTCCAGTCACTTTCGAGATGGAGCATTCCTACAGATGAGCAACCCAGCCCAAGTCCCACCCAAGTTTCCGGACAGCATCTTCCGCGCCTACGACATTCGTGGCACCGTCCCGGAATTCTTGAACGCTGAAACCGCTTATTGGCTCGGTCGTGCCATTGGTGCCCAGAGTCTGGCCCAGGACGAACCGAACGTTTCAGTCGGCCGCGACGGTCGCCTGTCCGGTCCGGAGCTGGTCGAGCAACTGATCAAGGGCCTGGCCGACAGTGGTTGTCACGTCAGCGACGTCGGCCTGGTGCCAACGCCTGCGCTGTATTACGCCGCCAACGTGCTGGCCGGCAAATCGGGGGTGATGCTCACCGGCAGCCATAACCCGTCGAACTACAACGGCTTCAAGATCGTGATCGCTGGCGATACCCTGGCCAACGAACAGATCCAGGCCCTGCATGACCGTCTCAAGACCAACAACCTGAGCAGCGGCAAGGGCAGCATCACCCAGGTCGAGATTCTCGATCGCTACAACACCGAAATCGTCCAGGACATCAAGCTGGCTCGCCGCCTCAAAGTGGTGGTCGACTGTGGCAACGGCGCGGCCGGCGTGATCGCCCCGCAACTGATCGAAGCGCTGAACTGCGAAGTGATCCCGCTGTTCTGCGACGTCGACGGCAACTTCCCCAACCACCACCCGGACCCGGGCAAGCCTGAAAACCTCGTCGACCTGATCGCCAAGGTCAAGGAAACCAACGCTGACCTGGGCCTGGCGTTCGATGGCGACGGCGACCGCGTGGGTGTTGTGACCAACACTGGCAGCATCGTCTACCCGGACCGCTTGCTGATGCTGTTTGCCCGCGACGTACTGGCGCGCAACGCCAACGCGGAAATCATCTTCGACGTCAAATGCACCCGCCGCCTGACACCGCTGATCAAGGAATACGGCGGCCGTCCGCTGATGTGGAAAACTGGTCACTCGCTGATCAAAAAGAAAATGAAGCAAACCGGTGCCCTGTTGGCCGGCGAAATGAGCGGGCACATCTTCTTCAAGGAACGCTGGTTCGGTTTTGACGACGGCATTTACAGCGCCGCGCGTCTGCTGGAGATCCTCAGCAAGGAAAAATCCACCGCGGAAGAGCTGTTTGCGACCTTCCCGAACGATATTTCTACGCCGGAAATCAATATCCATGTGACCGAAGAGAGCAAATTCAGCATCATTGATGCATTGCACGATGCGAAGTGGGGCGAAGGCGCCGACCTGACCACCATTGACGGCGTGCGAGTCGACTACGCCAAAGGCTGGGGCCTGGTACGCGCATCCAACACCACACCGGTGCTGGTGCTGCGTTTCGAGGCCGATGACGAGGCTGAACTGCAGCGCATCAAGGACGTATTCAAAGTCCAGCTGAAGCGTGTTGCACCTGATCTCCAATTACCGTTCTGATTTAACGAAGCACCCGGAGCCCTGAATGACCCTCGAACGCGAAGCCGCCGCCCATACCGCCCAGGTCCTGTCCGAAGCGTTGCCTTACATCCGACGCTATGTCGGCAAGACCCTGGTGATCAAATACGGCGGCAACGCGATGGAAAGCGAGGAGCTGAAAACCGGCTTCGCCCGTGACATCGTGCTGATGAAAGCCGTGGGCATCAACCCGGTGGTGGTTCATGGCGGCGGCCCGCAAATCGGCGACCTGCTCAAGCGCCTGTCGATCGAAAGCCACTTCGTCGACGGCATGCGCGTCACCGACGCAGCAACCATGGATGTGGTGGAAATGGTCCTCGGCGGCCAGGTCAACAAGAGCATCGTCAATCTGATCAACCGTCACGGCGGCAGCGCCATCGGCCTGACCGGTAAAGACGCCGGGCTGATTCGTGCGAAGAAACTGACCGTCACCCGCCAGACCCCGGAGATGACCCAACCGGAAATCATCGACATCGGCCAAGTGGGCGAAGTGGTCGGGATCAACACCGAGCTACTGAACCTGCTGGTCAAAGGCAACTTCATCCCGGTGATCGCGCCAATCGGCGTCGGCGAGAACGGCGAGTCGTACAACATCAATGCTGACCTGGTGGCCGGCAAGGTCGCCGAAGCGCTGAAAGCCGAGAAGCTGATGCTGCTGACCAACATCGCCGGCCTGATGGACAAGTCGGGCACGGTCCTGACCGGCCTGAGCACCCAGCAAGTCGACGACCTGATTGCCGACGGTACGATCTACGGCGGCATGCTGCCCAAGATCCGTTGCGCACTGGAAGCGGTACAGGGCGGCGTGGGCAGCTCGCTGATCATCGATGGCCGGGTGCCAAATGCGATTCTGCTGGAGATCTTCACCGATACCGGTGTGGGTACTTTGATCAGCAATCGCAAGCGTCCCTGATTCAAGAACGACAAAAGACCGCAGCCTTCGCCGGCACCTACGGAAGTACGAATATTCTGTAGGCGCTGGCGAAGACTGCGGTCTTTTTTATGCGCGCCGGAAGCGTCCTACCTAACTCAGCGAAACATCCGACATCGTGCCAGCATCAATCCGCATAGGATCTTCCCTGTATCCACAGGAGAGTTACCCATGCAAAAAGACTACGTTCCTTACGGCAGTGATGTTTCAGCAGGCACTTTTGAATGTGTGGACTGCGGGCATCGGTATTCGAATCAGGCAAAGACCTCGATTCCGCCTTGCCCTCAGCGCCTTAAATCAACGCACACGCGAAACGGATGGAAAGTTCTGACCGGTCAGGGCGACGCGGTGAAAGACCCATATCCAAACAGGTAAAACGAAGTTTGGTTTTCCAATGAAAAAAGGCCCTGTTCTCACAGGGCCTTTTCTTTAGACGCCGAACTGTGCCCGGTAGGCCTCTACAGCAGGCAAATGCTGCTTGAGCTGAGGATCGTCCGCCAGGAATTCCAGCACCTGGTTCAACGAAACAATGCTGATCACCGGAATGCCGAAGTCGCGCTCCACTTCTTGGATCGCGGACAGCTCGCCATTGCCACGCTCTTGACGGTTCAAAGCGATCAGCACGCCCGCCGCCTTGGCGCCGTCCTGGGAAGCGATGATCTGCATCACTTCACGGATCGCCGTACCAGCAGTAATCACGTCATCGATGATCAGCACATCGCCGGTCAATGGCGCGCCAACCAGACTGCCGCCTTCGCCGTGGGCCTTGGCCTCTTTGCGGTTGAAGCACCAAGGCAAATCTCGGTCGTGATGTTCGGCCAGGGCCACTGCGGTGGTCGCCGCCAACGGGATGCCTTTGTACGCCGGGCCAAACAGTACGTCGAACGGGATTCCACTCTCGACGATGGCCGCCGCGTAGAAACGACCCAGCTGCGCAAGGGCCTTGCCTGTGTTGAACAGGCCGGCATTGAAGAAGTAAGGACTGGTGCGTCCGGACTTCAGGGTGAACTCACCGAAGCGCAAAACGCCGCGATCGATGGCAAAACGAATGAAATCGCGCTGATACGCTTGCATGAAAAAAACCCCAAATACCACGGATTTAGCTAATTAGGTTGACGCCGTGTATCATACACGCACGCGATTTTTGGGGCCATTTATGCGGATCATCAGTGTGAACGTCAATGGTATTCAGGCTGCAGTGGAGCGAGGGTTGCTCAGTTGGCTGCAAGCACAGAATGCCGACGTCATCTGCCTGCAGGACACCCGCGCCTCCGCCTTTGAACTGGACGATCCAGCCTTCCAACTGGATGGCTACTTCCTTTATGCCTGCGAAGCCGAAGTTCCCGCCCAGGGTGGCGTGGCTTTGTATTCGCGGTTGCAACCGAAGGCAGTCATCAGCGGTCTCGGGTTCGAGACGGCCGACCGCTACGGGCGCTACCTGCAAGCCGATTTCGATAAGGTCAGCATCGCGACCTTGCTGCTCCCTTCGGGGCAGAATGGCGATGAAGATTTGAACCAGAAGTTCAAGCTAATGGACGACTTCGCCCGTTATCTGGATAAACAGCGGCGCAAACGTCGCGAGTACATTTACTGTGGCTCGCTGTACGTCGCGCACCAGAAGCTGGATATCAAGAACTGGCGCGACAGCCAGCAATCCCCGGGCTTCCTGGCACCTGAACGTGCCTGGATGGACGAGATTGTCGGGAACATGGGTTATGTCGATGCCCTGCGCGAAGTCAGCCGTGAAGGCGACCAGTACAGCTGGTGGCCGGACAACGAACAGGCTGAGATGCTCAATCTCGGCTGGCGTTTCGACTATCAGCTGCTGACCCCAGGCTTGCGCCGTTTTGTTCGCAGCGCACGCCTGCCACGTCAGCCGCGGTTCTCGCAGCACGCACCACTGATCGTGGACTACGACTGGACGCTGACGATCTAAGCGTCGTTTCGCAGATACAAAAAAGCCGACAGCAGTGTCGGCTTTTTTGTGTGCGCTGATTTCTATTGTGGGAGCGGGCTTGCTCGCGAAGGCGGTTTAACATTCAACATTGAAGTTGATTGACCCACCGCTTTCGCGAGCAAGCCCGCTCCCACATAGGGATTTGTGTCGTGGCTTATTTGATCAACCGCCAGGTGAACGGATACCGATACGGAACCCCTTCATTGGCTTTCACGCCCGCGATGATCGTCAGCACCAACGCGCCAATCGCCACCAGACCGAACAGGAAGAACCCGATGATCACCACCATCAGCAGGAAGCAGATGGCGGAGGCAATGGCGACGGTGATCTGAAAGTTCAGCGCCTCCTTGCCCTGTGCATCGACAAACGGGTCCATCTCGCGCTTCATCTGCCAGAGAATCAGCGGGCCGATCAATGTGCCGAATGGAATCCAGATCCCCAGCAAGGCGGACAGGTGACAAAACATCGCCCACTGCCGAACGTCTTTGCTCGGGATGGGAAGTAGCTGCTGCTCGTCACTCATGGTGTCCTCCTTGCGTGGAACATCCGATCAGTCGGCCAGTGCGGCCTTTTGCAGTTCGAAGATCTCGGTCATGCCTTTCTTCGCCAGCTCCAGCATAGCGTTCAGCTCTTCGGGCTGGAACGGTGCGCCTTCAGCTGTGCCCTGGACTTCGATGAAGCCGCCGGTGCTGGTCATCACCACGTTCAGGTCGGTCTCGGCAGCCGAGTCTTCCAGATAGTCGAGGTCGAGGACCGGTTCGCCCTGGTACATGCCAACCGAAACAGCAGCGATCATTTGCTTGAGCGGGTCGCCACCTTTCAGGCCGCCACGCTTCTTGATCACTTTCAAGGCATCGACCAGCGCAACCATGGCGCCGGTGATGGACGCAGTGCGGGTGCCGCCATCTGCCTGGATCACGTCGCAGTCGACGTACAGGGTGACGTCGCCCAGCTTGGACATGTCCAGGGAGGCGCGCAGGGAACGACCGATCAGACGCTGGATTTCCAGGGTGCGGCCGCCTTGCTTGCCGCGGCTCGCCTCACGCTGGTTACGCTCGCCGGTGGCGCGCGGCAGCATGCCGTATTCGGCGGTCAACCAGCCCTGGCCCTGACCTTTGAGGAAACGCGGCACGCCATTTTCAACGCTGACGGTGCAGATGACTTTGGTATCACCGAACTCGACCAGCACAGAACCCTCGGCGTGTTTGGTGTAGTTGCGGGTAATGCGGATCGAGCGGAGCTGATCGGCAGCGCGACCACTTGGACGTTTCATAGGGAATACCTGTACTGGGGACGGAAAACTGCCGAGCATTATAGAGCCGCCGGCCGAGACTGGGCACGTCTAAAAAATCTGCCCGACGATTGAAGGCCCTGATCAGAGCTTGGGACACCGCTTTACCGACGGCCTGCAGCCCTTTGTCACGCCGTGTGTTTGGGCGCATCCGCCCCACTGCGCTACAATCCTGCGCCATTGCTGCCTCTGGGCTTAAATTCATTTAGATCGGGTCTGCGAAACCTTTGGTAACGCATGAACCTGCATTGCGAGGTACCTCCATGGTGCACAGCATGACCGCCTTCGCCCGTGTCGAAAAAGCCGGCGCCCAAGGCACGCTGAGCTGGGAACTGCGCTCGGTCAACAGTCGCTACCTGGAGCCGCACTTGCGTCTGCCGGAGTCGTTTCGCGACCTCGAGGGCGCCGTACGCGAAGCGCTGCGCCAGGGCATATCCCGAGGCAAACTCGAATGCACCCTGCGCTTTACCGAAGAAAACACTGACAAGCCACTGCAAGTGGACCGCGAGCGCGCCGCCCAATTGGTCGCCGCCGCCGAGACGATCGCCAGCCTGATCAAGAACCCGGCCGCGCTCAATCCACTGGAAGTCCTGGCCTGGCCTGGCGTGCTGGTAGGCGATGCGACAGACCCGCAAGCCTTGAACGCCGAGGCACTGGCACTGTTCAACGAAGGCTTGAAAGAACTCAAGGCCGGCCGCGAGCGCGAAGGCGCGGAGCTGGCGCGGCTGATCAGCGATCGGTTGACCGCCATCGAAGCAGACGTTGTCACCTTGCGTGAACTGGTGCCGCAAATGCTCGCGACCCAACGCCAGAAAGTCCTCGACCGCTTTGCCGACATGAAGGCCGAGATGGACCCGCAGCGGCTCGAACAGGAAATGGTCATGCTCGCGCAAAAGAGCGACGTCGCCGAAGAACTGGATCGCCTGAGCACTCACATCATCGAAGTTCGCCGGGTGCTCAAGTCCGGTGGCGCTGCCGGTCGGCGCCTGGACTTCCTGATGCAGGAACTCAACCGCGAAGCCAACACACTGGGCTCCAAAGCCTTCGACCCGCGCAGCACACAGGCGGCGGTCAACCTCAAAGTGTTGATCGAGCAGATGCGCGAACAAGTGCAGAATATTGAGTAAGGCAAACAGACATGACCCACAGCACCGGCACCCTGTACATCATTTCCGCCCCTTCGGGCGCGGGCAAGAGCAGCCTGGTCAAGGCCCTCACTGACACCAACCCGGAGATTCGCGTATCGATTTCCCACACCACCCGCGCCATGCGTCCGGGTGAAGTGGACGGCGTGAACTACCACTTCGTGAGCCGCGAAGCCTTTGTGAAAATGGGCGAGCACGGTGATTTCCTGGAGCGCGCCGAGGTATTCGGCAACTTCTACGGCACCTCGCAAAGCCATCTGCAGCAAACGCTGGACGAAGGTCACGACCTGATTCTGGAAATCGACTGGCAAGGCGCCGAGCAAGTGCGCAAGCTGATGCCCCAGGCGCGTTCGATCTTCATTCTGCCGCCATCGCTGCAAGCCTTGCACCAGCGCCTGACCAACCGTGGCCAGGACAGCGACGAGATCATTGCCGGCCGGATGCGTGAAGCCGTCAACGAAATGAGCCACTATGTCGAGTACGACTACCTGATCATCAATGACGATTTCTCCCACGCACTGGATGACCTGAAGGCGATTTTCCGTGCCAATCAACTGCAACAGAAGCGCCAACAGGTGCGTTTCGGCATGTTGCTGGCTGAATTGCTGGGCTGAAACAGCGCTTCCCAAAACCGCTGCAAGGGCTTTACATTGGCACTTGCAGCGCGTTGAAGAGCTTGGTCAAAAAATCAGCGCTTCCCTAAACGCTGGTGATTTTTTAAACTGTTGAGTCCGCTCGCCCAACCGGGCAGCGCGCATATTGCATTCGCTCCGAGGAATACCATGGCCCGCGTAACCGTTGAAGATTGCCTAGAACACGTGGAAAACCGCTTTGAGCTGGTCATGCTCTCTACCAAGCGTGCCCGTCAACTGGCCACCGGTGGCAAAGAGCCCCTGGTTCAGTGGGAAAACGACAAGCCTACCGTAGTAGCGCTGCGTGAAATCGCTGAAGGCCTGATGAGCTACGAGTTCATCGCCAATGCTGAAATCGTCGAAGACGAACCGCTGTTCGCAGCGTTCGAGGACGAGTCCAACGAGGCCGTCTAAGCCATGCCTGGTCGACGTAGCACGGCGCGGGGTCACAGCGAACGGCAGGATTCATCATGCCGAGCATAGACGCCCTCGCCGATCGCTTATCGACCTACCTCGGCAAGGACCAGGTCAATCTGGTCCGCCGAGCGTACTTCTACGCCGAACAAGCCCACGACGGCCAACGCCGCCGTAGCGGTGAGGCGTACGTCACGCATCCTCTTGCGGTGGCGAACATTCTTGCCGACATGCACATGGACCATCAGAGTTTGATGGCTGCGATGCTGCATGACGTGATCGAAGACACCGGTATTGCCAAAGAAGCGCTGCAAGCGCAGTTCGGTGAAACCGTGGCCGAACTGGTCGATGGGGTCAGCAAACTGACCCAGATGAACTTCGAGACCAAAGCCGAAGCCCAAGCCGAAAACTTCCAGAAAATGGCCATGGCCATGGCCCGCGACATTCGCGTGATCCTGGTCAAGCTGGCTGACCGCCTGCACAACATGCGCACGCTGGAAGTCCTGTCTGGCGAAAAACGCCGACGGATCGCCAAGGAAACCCTCGAAATCTATGCGCCCATCGCCAACCGGCTGGGCATGCACGCCATCCGCATAGAATTCGAAGACCTGGGCTTCAAGGCCATGCACCCGATGCGTTCCGCGCGGATCAACCAGGCGGTCAAACGCGCCCGGGGCAATCGCAAGGAAATCGTCAACAAGATCGAGGAATCCCTCAGCCACTGCCTGGCCATCGATGGCATTCAGGGCGAGGTCAGCGGTCGTCAGAAACACCTCTACGGCATCTACAAGAAAATGCGCGGCAAGCGTCGGGCCTTCAACGAGATCATGGACGTGTATGCGTTCCGGATCATCGTCGACAAGGTCGACACCTGCTATCGCGTGCTGGGTGCTGTGCACAATTTGTACAAACCGTTGCCGGGGCGCTTCAAGGATTACATCGCGATCCCCAAGGCCAACGGCTACCAGTCGCTGCACACCACGCTGTTCGGCATGCACGGTGTTCCGATCGAGATCCAGATCCGCACCCGTGAAATGGAAGAGATGGCCAACAACGGCATCGCTGCCCATTGGCTGTATAAATCCAGCGGCGACGAGCAGCCCAAAGGCACTCACGCTCGTGCCCGGCAGTGGGTCAAGGGCGTGCTGGAAATGCAGCAACGCGCCGGCAACTCGCTGGAATTCATCGAGAGCGTGAAGATCGACCTCTTCCCGGACGAGGTCTACGTGTTCACGCCCAAAGGCCGGATCATGGAGCTGCCAAAGGGCTCCACGGCGGTCGACTTCGCTTACGCGGTGCACACCGACGTGGGCAACAGCTGCATCGCCTGCCGGATCAACCGTCGTCTCGCACCGCTGTCCGAACCGCTGCAAAGCGGCTCCACGGTCGAGATCGTCAGCGCACCCGGCGCACGGCCGAACCCGGCGTGGCTGAACTTTGTGGTCACCGGCAAGGCGCGCACGCACATCCGCCACGCGCTGAAACTGCAACGCCGCTCCGAGTCCATCAGCCTGGGCGAACGCCTGTTGAACAAAGTGCTGAATGGCTTCGACAGCTCGCTGGAAAAAGTCCCGGCCGAGCGCGTCAAGGCAATGCTCACCGAATACCGCCTGGAACTGATCGAAGACCTGCTCGAAGACATCGGCCTGGGCAATCGCATGGCTTATGTGGTCGCCCGCCGCCTGCTCGGCGAAGGCGAACAGCTGCCAAGTCCGGAAGGCCCGCTGGCGATTCGCGGCACCGAAGGCCTGGTCCTCAGCTACGCCAAGTGTTGCACGCCGATCCCGGGCGACCCGATTGTCGGTCACCTCTCGGCAGGCAAAGGCATGGTTGTGCACCTCGACAACTGCCGCAACATCAGCGAGATCCGCCACAACCCGGAAAAATGCATCCAGCTCTCGTGGGCCAAGGATGTCACCGGCGAATTCAACGTCGAGCTGCGTGTCGAGCTGGAACACCAGCGCGGCCTGATCGCCCTGTTGGCCAGCAGCGTCAACGCGGCCGACGGCAATATCGAAAAAATCAGCATGGACGAACGCGATGGTCGTATCAGCGTGGTCCAACTGGTGGTCAGCGTGCACGACCGCGTGCACCTGGCCCGCGTGATCAAGAAACTGCGCGCACTGACCGGGGTGATTCGCATCACCCGCATGCGCGCGTAAGCCAACCTATTACAAGGAGTCATTCATGACCAAGACTGTTATCACCAGCGACAAGGCCCCGGCCGCTATCGGTACTTACTCCCAGGCGATCAAGGCTGGCAACACCGTTTACATGTCGGGTCAGATTCCTCTGGACCCAAAAACCATGGAACTGGTCGAAGGCTTCGAAGCCCAGACCGTCCAGGTGTTCGAGAACCTCAAAGCCGTCGCCGAAGCGGCTGGCGGTTCGTTCAAGGACATCGTCAAACTGAACATCTTCCTCACCGACCTGAGCCACTTCGCCAAGGTCAACGAGATCATGGGCAAATACTTCGACCAACCTTACCCTGCCCGCGCCGCCATCGGCGTTGCAGCCCTGCCAAAGGGTTCGCAGGTCGAGATGGATGCCATTCTGGTCATCGAGTAAATGCGTACGGCGCAGCCTTTTGAGGTTGCGCCTGCCGATCTTGTAAAAAAAGGGTTCTGAAAGGATTCCAAAATGCGCAAAGCGCTAGCTCTCTCGCTGGTTGCCCTGTTCCTGGGCGGCTGTGCCAGCAATCCGGCCGATCGTGATATCAGCGGCACCTGGATCAATCAGGCCGCAATCGACGCTGCGGCCAAAGGCGGTCCCCTGCGTGAAGCGCTCCAGGCCTACGGTCCGAACCTTGAGTGGAACGTCAACACCAAGGCCGCTCAGGCTCGCTACACCAACGGCTTTGAAAATGTCGAAGGCAAGCTGCTGGGCGAAGAGTCCGGCGGATGGAAAGTCGACTTTTATGGCAGCTCCGCAAGCGAACTCAAGCGAGACGGCAAGCGACTGAACCAGGCCGCCAACGACAACGAACCGGAGCAGGTCTTTGATCGTGCGCTGATTCAGGTGCCGGACGGCGCACCGATTGGCGCCAGCTTCGAACGCGCGCTGTACACCGCCTACATGGGCGGCAACTGGAAAATCGTCAGCGGTCCGGGCGAAGGCAGTTCCGTGCAATTCCAGGCCGATGGCCAGGTTGCCGGTCTTCCGGGTGCCGATCGTTATGCCTTGTGCCTGGCGGGCGATTGCGCCTCGATGAGCGGCGGCAATGACAACATGTGGCTGCAACTCAGCGGCCAAGGCAACACCTGGATCTTTGCGCGCAAAGGCAAAGAGCTGGAAATTCTGCAGGCCGTGAATACTGCACAGGCAGACGAAATGCCTCAGTTCACGCCCGGCGAGCGCAAATGGTTGCTGGAAAAGCAGTAACCCTGCCCTGAAGCCAACAGATAACCCTGTGGGAGCGGGCTTGCCCGCGATGGCGGTGTAACAGTCAACCAGGATGTTGAATGTTATGGCCTCATCGCGGGCAAGCCCGCTCCCACAGTTGTTTTAGGGTGTATTGGGGGTCAGCAGCGCCCTTCGATAATCGCAGCGTAGCCTTCACGATAAGTCGAATATTTCGGAGCCCACCCCAAGGCCTTCGCCCGGGCATTACTGCACTGCTTGCTGCCAGTACGGCGCACGCTCGCATCTTCAGACCATTCGGTGACACCCAAATACTCGCGCAACCAGCCCACCACTTCCGCCAGTGGTGCAGGCGCATCGTCGACACCGATATAGACGTCATCCAGCGCCACGCCGCGTCGATCCGCCTCAAGCAGAAACGCCATCAGCCCCGCCGCGTCATCGGCGTGAATGCGATTGCCATACAGCGGCGGATCAACAGCCACGCGATAACCGCGACGAACCTGGGTCAGCAGCCATTCGCGTCCCGGGCCGTAAATGCCGGTCAAGCGCACGATGCTGGCAGGGATACCGCTGTTGAGCGCAATTTGTTCAGCCTCCAGCATCAATCGCCCCGAATAGCCTGCTGCGATGGTCTCAGAAGTCTCGTCGACCCACTCGCCATCCTGCTGGCCATACACACTGCTGCTGGAAACGAACAGCAGGCGATTGGGCACCTGACCGTAGTCGTCCAGCCACTCCAGCACATGCTGTAAACCCTCAACATAAGCGGCGCGGTAACCGGCCTCATCGTGATCGGTAGCGGCCGCGCAATACACGAGGTAATCCACCGCCCCAATGGGCCAGGTTTCCGGACAGTCCTTATTGAACAAGTCGCCGGCAACGCCAATGACCCCCTCGGGCAGGCGCGAGATGTCACGCCTCAAGCCATGAACCTCCCAACCGGAGTTCAGCAATTGCGTGGCCAGACGACTGCCGACATCACCACAGCCGGCAATCAAAACAGAAGGCGCGGACATCAAGAAACTCCTCTTGGAAAGCCACAGACTAGCGCCAGCAATGGACGAGCGGCTAGCGATGAAAGAAAAAAGAGACGCTTTCACTTTTGTTAACAAGAATTAATTGCAATAATACCCGCCACTTTTGTTCTCGGCCTCACGAGGCCTGGAAGAACATTTACCCTATTTTCTCTCTCAGGTCCGGCCAGCATGACATGCAATCAATTCTCCGCTTCGCCAACCAAACGACCTCGCGCCTGGAGCGTTGCGGCCGCCCTGCTGCTCAGCCTGATGCTGGCGCCCATCGCCGCTTTCGCTGATGCACAAGCGCCTGGGACTCCGGCCACCAGCGCTGCTGCTCCAGCGCCCGCCGATCACACCGCACCAACCGTAGCGCCTGCCGCGACCGACCCGGCGCAGGCAGTAGTCGCCCAGGACGCTCCTGAAGTCCTTGAAGCCGACAACAGCCTGGGCATGGCCCACGACCTCTCGCCGTGGGGCATGTACCAGAACGCTGACATCATTGTGAAAATCGTGATGATCGGCCTGGCCATCGCTTCGATCATCACCTGGACCATCTGGATCGCCAAGGGTTTCGAGCTGATAGGCGCCAAGCGTCGTCTGCGCAGCGAAATCGTCCACCTGAAAAAAGCCACCACCCTCAGAGAAGCCAGTGCGACCGCCACCAAGCCTGGCACCCTCGCCAACCTGCTGGTCCATGACGCCCTGGAAGAGATGCGCCTGTCGGTCAACAGCCGCGAGAAAGAGGGCATCAAGGAACGCGTTGCCTTCCGTCTGGAGCGCCTGGTTGCAGCCTGCGGTCGCAACATGAGCAGCGGCACCGGCGTCCTCGCCACCATTGGTTCCACCGCGCCATTCGTAGGTCTGTTCGGTACCGTGTGGGGCATCATGAACAGCTTCATCGGCATCGCCAAAACCCAAACCACCAACCTCGCCGTCGTCGCCCCCGGCATCGCCGAAGCCCTGCTGGCCACTGCGTTGGGTCTGGTCGCGGCCATTCCTGCGGTAGTGATCTACAACGTCTTCGCCCGCTCGATCGCCGGTTACAAGGCGCAAGTGTCCGATGCCTCGGCTGAAGTCCTGCTGCTGGTCAGCCGTGACCTCGATCACCTGCCGACCGCCGAGCGCACCACGCAACCCCACATGGTCAAAGTAGGGTAATCCGCCATGGGCTTGCATTTGAAAGAAGGCGCAGACGACGATCTGGCCGAGAACCACGAAATCAACGTCACGCCGTTTATCGACGTGATGCTGGTGCTGCTGATCATCTTCATGGTGGCGGCGCCATTGGCCACCGTGGACATCAAGGTCGACCTGCCGGCCTCCAGTGCCAAACCGGCACCTCGGCCAGAGAAACCGGTGTTCCTCAGCGTCAAGGCTGACCAGCGCCTGTACCTCGGCGAAGAGGAAGTGAAGGCCGAAGCACTCGGCGCCACTCTCGACGCCAGGACTCAGGGCAAGAAAGACACGACGATCTTCTTCCAGGCCGATAAAGGCGTGGATTACGGCGACCTCATGAGCGTGATGGACAACCTGCGCTCCGCCGGTTACCTGAAGGTGGGCCTGGTCGGACTCGAGACGGCAGTCAAGAAATGATCACGACGCGCCATAAGCTGACGCGTTATAGCGCGAGCCTGGCCGTGGTGCTGGGCGTCCATGCGCTGGCCATTGCGCTGGCGATAAACTGGACTGCGCGCCCACCCGTCGAGCTGCCTCCGCAGGCGATGATGGTCGAGCTGGCACCGGTTCCCGCGCCACCACCACCGGCACCGCCGAAGGTCATAACGCCGCCACAGCCACCGGCCCCGGTGGAAGAGCTGCCGATCCCGAAACTGGCAGAAGTGCCGAAGGCCGAGATCGCCGTGCCGAAACCGGTCAAACCCAAGCCCAAGCCGCAACCGCCCAAGCCTGTGGAGAAAAAGCCGGAGCCGCCGAAGGAGAAACCGTCCGAGGAAAAGCCTAGCGACGCGCAACCGACCCAGGCGCCGACGGAGAAATCCGCCCAACCGGCACCCGGTCCATCGCCAGCGCAACAGGCTGCCAAAGCCAGCTGGGAAGGCACTTTGCTTGCGCACTTGGGCAAGTACAAAAAGTATCCATCCAGCGCACAGTCGCGGGGCAAGGAAGGTGTGAACCGTCTGCGCTTCGTCGTGGATGGTGAAGGTAATGTGGTGTCATTCGAACTGGTGGGCCTCTCTGGCAATGCCGATCTGGACCGGGCCACTCTGGAAATGATCAGACGCGCACAGCCTCTGCCCAAGCCCCCGGCCGACATGCTGAAAAACGGCCCCATCGAAATCGTTGCACCGTTTGTTTATTCGCTGGATAGACGCCGCCGCTAAACGCAATACCGACCCCTGTGGGAGCGGGCTTGCCCGCGATAGCGGGTTAACATTCAACGAATTTGCTGGATGTATTTCCCTCATCGCGGGCAAGCCCGCTCCCACAAGGTTATCTGCTAGGCGGAAGACTCCAGCCAATAAAGGCACCGAAAGGTGCCTTTTTCATACCTGCCAGCGGCAAACCGGCATTACCCAGTGTCACTCACCACACCCAGTCTGATAACGTGCGTCTATCGATTGCAGCCGGTATGCTTGGCCCGCAACTTCATGGACGCTTGCTATGACCCTCACAGAATTACGCTACATCGTTACCCTCGCCCAAGAGCAGCACTTTGGCCATGCGGCCGAGCGTTGCCACGTCAGTCAGCCGACCCTGTCGGTGGGCGTGAAAAAGCTTGAAGACGAACTCGGTGTGCTGATTTTCGAGCGCAGCAAGAGTGCCGTGCGCCTGACCCCGGTCGGCGAAGGCATCGTGGCCCAGGCGCAGAAAGTCCTGGAACAAGCCCAAGGCATCCGCGAACTGGCCCAGGCCGGCAAGAACCAGCTGACCGCCCCGCTGAAAGTCGGCGCTATCTACACCGTTGGTCCGTACCTGTTCCCGCACCTGATTCCGCAACTGCACCGGGTCGCCCCGCAGATGCCGTTGTACATCGAAGAAAACTTCACCCACGTGCTGCGCGACAAACTGCGCAACGGCGAGCTCGACGCGATCATCATCGCCCTGCCGTTCAACGAAGCAGACGTCCTGACATTGCAGCTCTACGACGAGCCGTTCTACGTCCTGATGCCGGCCCAGCACCCGTGGACGCAAAAAGAGTCCATCGACGCCGCCCTGCTCAATGACAAGAGCTTGCTGCTGCTCGGCGAAGGCCACTGCTTCCGCGATCAAGTGCTCGAAGCCTGCCCGACCCTGGCCAAAGGCAACGACGGCGCCAAGCACACCACGGTGGAATCCAGCTCCCTGGAAACCATCCGCCACATGGTTGCGTCCGGCCTCGGCATTTCGATCCTGCCGTTGTCGGCCGTGGACAGCCATCACTACGCCCCGGGCGTGATTGAAGTGCGCCCACTGTCGCCGCCAGTGCCGTTCCGCACCGTGGCCATTGCCTGGCGCGCGAGCTTCCCGCGACCGAAGGCGATTGAAATCCTCGCTGACTCCATTCGCCTGTGCTCGGTGGCCAAGCCGTCCGCGCCGGTGGTTGCGGCTTAAGTCGCGATGACCGAGTTGTCGCAAGTGTCGGTGACGGCACTCAAGGGTGTCGGCGAGGCCATGGCCGAGAAACTGGCCAAGGTCGGCCTGGAAAATCTCCAGGACGTGCTGTTCCACCTGCCCCTGCGCTATCAGGACCGCACGCGTGTCGTCCCGATCGGCCATTTGCGACCGGGGCAAGACGCCGTGATCGAAGGCACCGTCAGCGGCGCCGACGTGGTCATGGGCCGGCGCCGCAGTCTTGTCGTTCGCTTGCAGGACGGCACCGGCGGGCTCAGCCTGCGCTTCTACCATTTTAGCAACGCCCAGAAAGAAGGCCTCAAGCGCGGCACGCGGATTCGCTGCTACGGCGAAGCGCGGCCCGGCGCGTCAGGGTTGGAAATCTATCATCCGGAATACCGCGCCA
The DNA here is from genome assembly GCF_024809425.1 of Pseudomonas sp. JAI111. Classification (NCBI taxonomy): domain Bacteria; kingdom Pseudomonadati; phylum Pseudomonadota; class Gammaproteobacteria; order Pseudomonadales; family Pseudomonadaceae; genus Pseudomonas; species Pseudomonas sp. JAI111. The sequence goes on from NZ_JANUCB010000003.1 coordinate 505,622, forward strand.
TCACTGGCGACGAGCCGCCGCCGGTGGATGAAACCCTGACCCCGGTCTACCCGCTTACCGAAGGCCTGACCCAACAACGCTTGCGCCAGTTGTGCATGCAAACCCTGACGCTGCTCGGCCCCACCAGCCTGCCCGACTGGTTGCCGACAGAACTGGCCCGCGACTATCAACTCGCGCCACTGGCCGATGCGATCCGCTACCTGCATCACCCGCCCGCCGATGCCGACGTCGATGAACTCGCCCTCGGTCATCATTGGGCGCAGCACCGTTTGGCCTTCGAAGAACTGCTGACCCATCAACTGTCCCAGCAACGCCTGCGCGAGAGCATGCGTTCCCTGCGCGCGCCAGCGATGCCGAAAGCCACCAGGCTGCCGGCGCAATACCTCGCCAATCTGGGCTTCACGCCAACCGGTGCCCAGCAACGGGTCGGTAACGAAATCGCGTACGACCTCAGCCAGCATGAACCGATGCTGCGCCTGATTCAGGGCGACGTCGGTGCGGGCAAAACCGTGGTCGCCGCCCTCGCCGCGCTTCAGGCGCTCGAGTCGGGTTACCAAGTGGCGCTGATGGCGCCCACGGAAATCCTCGCCGAACAGCACTTCATCACCTTCAAGCGCTGGCTCGAACCGTTGGGCATCGAAGTCGCGTGGCTGGCCGGCAAGCTCAAGGGCAAGAATCGCGTGGCCGCGCTGGAACAGATCGCCAACGGCGCACCGATGGTGGTCGGCACGCACGCTCTGTTCCAGGAAGAAGTGCAGTTCAAGAACCTCGCGCTGGCGATCATCGACGAACAACACCGCTTCGGCGTGCAGCAGCGTCTGGCGTTGCGGCAGAAAGGCGTCGGCGGGCGGATGTGTCCGCATCAGCTGATCATGACCGCCACGCCGATCCCTCGGACGCTGGCCATGAGCGCCTACGCCGACCTCGACACGTCGATCCTCGACGAACTGCCGCCCGGCCGAACCCCGGTCAACACCGTGTTGGTCACCGATACACGGCGCGTGGAAGTCATCGAACGCGTGCGCGGTGCCTGTGCCGAAGGGCGCCAGGCCTATTGGGTGTGCACGCTGATCGAAGAGTCGGAAGAGCTGACCTGCCAAGCGGCAGAAACCACTTACGAAGACCTCACCGCCGCCCTCGGCGAGTTGAAGGTCGGCCTGATCCACGGCCGCATGAAGCCCGCCGAAAAAGCCGCCGTCATGGCTGAATTCAAGGCCGGCAACCTGCAACTGCTGGTCGCCACCACGGTGATCGAAGTCGGCGTCGATGTACCGAACGCCAGCCTGATGATCATTGAAAACCCCGAACGCCTGGGTCTTGCGCAATTGCACCAGCTACGCGGCCGTGTCGGTCGAGGCAGCGCCGCCAGTCATTGCGTGCTGCTCTACCATCCGCCGCTGTCGCAGATCGGTCGTCAACGCCTGGGCATCATGCGCGAAACCAACGACGGTTTTGTCATCGCCGAAAAAGACCTCGAACTGCGTGGCCCCGGCGAAATGCTCGGCACGCGCCAGACCGGCCTGCTGCAATTCAAGGTCGCCGACCTGATGCGCGACGCTGACTTGTTACCCGCCGTACGCGACGCCGCCCAAGCGTTGCTGGAGCGCTGGCCGGATCATGTCAGCCCGTTGCTAGACCGCTGGCTGCGTCATGGGCAGCAATACGGCCAAGTGTGAGCACCGTCGCAGTTTGTAGACGATGCTTTTAAACAAGCTGGTTATACTCCTGCAATTGTTTGAATACGGATACAGACTATGACTGAAGCTGCCCTCGCCCCGGAACCCCTGCACGCTCCGTCTGTTATTCGGTTGCTGCTGGGCAAAATGGGCATTGCCTACGAAGAAGTCCTCGATCACCACGGCCTCAACGCCTCGCGCAAAGTGCAGGCGGTGCTGGTGGACGACGCGGTCGGCGCCTTGATGGTGCTGTTCCCACAAAGCCAATTGCTGGACCTCAATCGCCTCGCCGAACTGACGGGCCGACGCCTCACCGCCGTGCCCACCGAACGCCTGGTCAAAATGCTCGGCAAACACAACCTGAGCATGCTGCCCGGCCTGCCGGCGCTGACCAGCTCGCCATGCCTGTACGAAGAAAGCCTCCTGCGCGAACCGAAGTTGCTGATCAACTCGGGCGAGCCAGGCGTGCTGCTGGAAATCACCAGCGAAGATTTCAAGAGCATGCTGACCAAGGCCAGCGCCGCCAATTTCGGCGAGAACCTGACCAGCATCCGCCCGAACCTCGACCGCCCCGACGATGACCGCGAGGAAATCACCCAGGCCGTCCAGGCGTTCACCGCGCGACGTATCCAGCAACGCCTGGAAGCCACCATCGAAATTCCGCCGCTGGCCGAGACCGCGCAGAAAATCATCAAACTGCGCGTCGACCCCAACGCCACTATCGACGACATCACCGGCGTCGTTGAAACCGACCCGGCGCTGGCCGCGCAAGTTGTCAGCTGGGCCGCGTCGCCGTACTACGCCTCGCCGGGCAAGATTCGTTCAGTGGAAGACGCCATCGTGCGCGTGCTGGGTTTCGACCTGGTGATCAACCTCGCGCTGGGCCTGGCCCTGGGCAAAACCCTGAGCCTGCCCAAAGACCACCCGCAACAAACCACGCCGTACTGGCAGCAATCGATCTACACCGCCGCCGTCATCGAAGGCCTGACCCGCGCCATGCCCCGCGCCCAGCGCCCGGAAGCCGGCCTGACCTACCTCGCCGGCCTGCTGCACAACTTCGGCTACTTGCTGCTGGCCCACGTCTTCCCGCCGCACTTCTCGCTGATCTGCCGTCACCTGGAGGTCAACCCGCACCTGTGCCACAGCTACGTCGAGCAACACCTGCTCGGCATCAGCCGCGAACAGATCGGCTCCTGGCTGATGCGCTACTGGGACATGCCCGAAGAACTGGCCACCGCGCTGCGCTTCCAGCACGACCCGGGCTACGACGGCGACTACGCCGAATACCCGAACCTCGTGTGTCTGGCGGTGCGCCTGTTGCGTAGCCGTGGGATTGGCTCCGGGCCGGATGAAGACATCCCCGACGCCCTGCTGGAACGCGTCGGCCTGACCCGCGACAAAGCCAACGACGTCGTCAGCAAAGTGCTTGAGGCTGAAGTGCTGCTGCGCGAACTGGCTTCGCAGTTCAGCCAGCCCTAAAAGTAATCGCGAGCAGGCTCGCTCCCACAAGGATCACCTAAATCCCTGTGGGAGCGAGCCTGCTCGCGATGAATCCAACTCGGTCTTTCGGCTTTAGATCGTTCCCACACTCTGCGTGGGAATGCATCCCGTGACGCTCCGCGACACCCCATCACACGAAACTCAAGCCTTAGCCTTCGCCTTCCTCGGCTTCAAATACTTGGTCAGCCCCTGAAACCAGATCACCAGCGCCGGATTCCCCTTGATCTGAATCGACTTGTCCTGAATCCCCGTCATAAACGCCAGTTGCTTGTTCTTCGCCTGCATCGTGTCAAAGCCATACGCCGCATCCTTGAACGCAATCGCAAACGCCGGCTCGGCATACACGCCCGACTTGCTGGTAATACGCTGATCCTTCACAAAGAAATGCCGCGCCACTTTCCCGTCCAGGGTCTGTAGCTGGAACACCAATTCCTTGTCACCCAACTGCTGCTGAAACGCAGGATTAGTCCGACTGGCCTTACCCATCAACAAACCCAGCATCCACAGAAGAAAACGAAATTTCATGCGCACAGCCTCAAGAGAAAAGTGAACGGCTGGCGCAGTGTAGCGGCTTCAAGCGAGAACGCCACTGTTGTGCAGTGATAGCGGAAGATGCCGTAGTTTTTGACGCTGATGACTACCAAGTCATTGAAGAAACGCTGGTGTTTAAAAGCGAAGATCTTTTGAAGTTTCTACGTGCGACGCTATCGGAAGTTTCCTGCAACACGTGGCGCTGTTCGTGAACTAGGCAGCCCTGGGCATCATCGATAGGCTTTGTTCGTCGCCGCAAAATCGGTGACACGGACGTGCAAGTCTGTGATCGGCACACAATCGGTTATGGCTATTCACCGAGCGTTTTCTTATGCTCGCGAATTGTTATGGCGGCTGTGTGTGGGAGGCCTTCGGGTCTGCCGGTTTGCCGATTCCGGTCTTGCACACCTATACACAGCTGCCACCTCATTCGAAGCGCAAGCGAAACGGTGTTTAGCTCCTAATATCGGTACTACTCATATGATCAAGCCAACGCCCAATCCACCAGAACACGAAGACACATCCCCCTACGAATCCAGCGATTCGAAGAAATTCCACGAAGCAGCCGAACGCGCCCTCGACCACCATTTCGCCCCCTCCAGCGATAAACCAAAGCCTCGCAAAGGCAACCTCTTCGCCGTCTCCCCCAACATAGACACCGAAGCCCTCTTGGCCAACGCCTCGGAAGACCTGCTGTCCATCAGCGCCATCGCCGCCAACCTGGCCGACGACGTGGACGGCGCACGACGCTCCGTAGCCTTGGCGCTAAGCAGATTGGCGGATGGGGTTCGGTTGTTGGTGGAGCGAGCGCTGGACCACATTGATTCGCCGAATCCGGCGGAGCATCGGGCGAAGGTGTAGCGGAGCCACGGGATAAAAAAAGGGGACGTTGAGTCCCCTTTCTGCAACTACTTTTGCATGCCATCAAAACTAGCGAAAATCTTCCGCACTTTTAGGAAGCGACTCCATACCCTGCATCGCAGCCCGACTAACGGAGGCATGACCACCCGCGCCACAGGACTGCCGGAATACAACCTTGTCGCCCTTGAGCACCGTCAAAGAACTCACAAAGGCCTGGTTAACGAGGTAGTTATAAGCCCCCTTTTTGAACTTGATAATGTTCAGGTTAACGCTGCCTTCCGACGCATTGACCACGAAGAACTTGTCCTTGGGAGGCGCGCTGTTCTGCGGGTAGAGCATTTCTATTTTTCCCGGCATACCGTAACGGTACTGAACAGCACCGGCCGCAGGTTTGTTATTTCCCCACGCACAAACGGAAACCGTCTTTCCTCCCGTCAACAGGCAGCTGAAATAAATGTCTTCGTCTGCAGAACATAGCGTTTCATTCTGCTCGTCAGTCAATAGTGCAGGCTGTACTGCAACGCGCTCTTGCCATTGTGTGCCGGAGACACAATTCGATAGGCAAGCCAACGTCGAGATATCCGGTTCCTCGCTTCCAGCAAACAGATAAGTCGCGGAACCAGCGCGGATGCGAGCTTTGTAAACGGGGACACTGACGGTCAGTCCTTTGGCGGGCGCGGTCACGCTGGAGCTCTGCCCCGAGACAACCATACCTTCCGCATCACCGCATAATGCACGCAAAGCGGCATCACTGAACGAATCATCTGAAGGGCGGGCGAACAGCTTGGTATCGGCACGGCAGTCGTAACCGTGCCAGTACGGCCCCATACCCGGGTTGATATCCATCGAGAAAACATAGGCTCCCTCGAGCGCCACTCTTCCATTGTCATAGTCAAAAATCAGCCATCGACGAGACTTCGCTTGGGAGAAATTTTCGTTCTCCAAAATGTACCGATCACCATCGCGATACAGTTCGAAGGAATTCATGGCCCCGACCGACTCTGCTGTGTCTGATAGCTTGTCACCGGAATTGGCATCCACCAGATAGTTGTTAGCGTCCAACACCAATGCGCAATCGCTACCGGCCTGACTACAGGACTTGAGTGACGGGAACACCGGTTCTGCGGCCGCAGGCAAAGAAACCAGCAACAACGTCGCCAACCAAAGTCTTTTCAACATACCTCCCTATTTATGAATACGGCCCTGACGGCACAAAAAAATGACCGCAAAAAAGTGGCAACTTTATTTACCGATAGCTAACCTATTTTAAATAAATTTGCCCCATTTTTTCTTTAAACAAGCCTATCGAATCTAGGTCTCTAATATTCAACTAGTAGATTGGCATCTGAAATCGCATTCTTGCCAAGCATCTCTCATGGGGCTCTCCATATAATTTTTGGGTCATGGCGCAATTTTTTTCAGCATACTCTTTCCAAGACGCTCCAAAGTCTGCATCTCCGCCCACGAACTCAATAGCCTTAGGATAATTCATCGCGGTAGCTTTCTCATTAACCACTGAGACCGCTTTATAAAAGCCATCTCCAATAACACCAGTGCGGAGATACACGAGTTCACTCAACCGAAAACTCGTAAACTGTTTTATACAGGAAAGACTGTCTATAGGAGACTCTGCAGCTCCACCCCCCTCATAATTGCAGTAACCTTCTTTCAACTTAATCCAGCTTTTCTGAGCAGCTAGCAATTCAGGCCTTAACGATGGATCTAGCTCGGATGATAGTGCCTTATACTGCTCATTGAGCACCTTATCAACTTTGGCAAAAGCTGCCTGAGAACAGATAATAATGTCAGGATTCGTTAAATTCGCAGAATTACACTTAGTATCCGCCAACGCAAAACCCATTGAGACGGAGAAAATGGAGACAGCAACAAACGTCTTATTAATTACTTCCAGCAACTGCATTTTAATGCCTCCTCAAAGTAGACCGCTTCTTTTTCACGCCTTGTCGCCACCCCAACTGTTTGAGAATCATTTTCCCAAAGCCTCTTCATACTTCGAAGTCGCGAAGGTATTAACTCAGGATTGTCGCTATCGAAATCTTCTTTTATCTGCTTCATCTCCAGTCGAGCCGCCGCTTTTGCTGGAGTGCTCCCGCTTAACGCGTTACCTCTATTTACGATGAGAGAGAGCAATACCCCCTGACAGTCGGGATGCAAATTTATCGCTTTAGGGTACACATTAACAACCTGTTGAGCATATCTTCTCTTCATGATAACCGCTAACTTCAGCGCATTATCTTTGCTTATCGATATAGAACTTACATTGTGAACAAAGTCTCTTGCATCTTGGCCTTTTTTACCCAATGCACCCTTCAAGCTTTCTATTTCATTTTCTGTGTATAGATCTTTAAGCTCAGCGTCTACCATTGCAGCAGTTTGCTGTCCAAGATCATAGCCATAACCGATAGTCACACCACTATTATTATCGGTCAGAGCGTACGGATGCTCCCTATATGCCTCAGTCGCCAAGAGAAATTCAAATAGCTTCTTGGACACCACATAGGGCCCTACCGTTGTATCTAATGTGTACACTTCCGACTTACATTTTTCAGGACATCCAGACTGGAAATTCCCTAATAATCCAATTGGGTTAATATGTTGTACGTTCGCGGCACTGGTGATTCCGCTTACTCCTACCAGTTTATCCCACCAACTCAAACGCTCAATCCGCGCCTTTTCCTCAAGCCACCCCTTATGCGGGTCTGAGTCGCTGTGCCCCATCAGTTCATCGAGGGCATCCCACTTATCTTTTTTGAACTGCCACTCACTCTCATAACGAGTAACCATCTGAGAGATGGCTTGAGAAAACCAAGGCTTACCTAATGCTTCTTTTATTTCAGAAAGATTAAGTTTTTTATCGCCATTTTTATCGAGTATTTTATACAACCGTTGTTTCGCAGGTCCGTCGTTAGCGGCCCCGACATTCGGTAGGTAAGTCGCGCGCTCCTCTTCACTTAAACTTTCCTGTGCGTGCAAGAATGCAGCCAGATGATCTTCATTACTGACGGTTTCCTCGATAAAACTGAAACCCTCCCACTCAAACGGCGAATGACGTGTCAACGTGATATCCGGCTCCGCAAACCAGCCGTTGATTTCGTTGCCCTCCGCATCTCCGAGTAGTCCATCCAGACGCCACCAAAGCGTGTAGGTCGTGGTCCCCCCCATAACAATAGGCACTTTGATTTTCTTGTCGGCAGGCAATGCTTCAAGGACTCCGACAGGAACGATATAGTCAGAACCAACCTTTTTGTGTGCATCGGTCACTTTAGGTGGGTTCGTTGCGCTCATGCCTTGTACGTGAGTAATCAACGGGCTGTCTTTTGGAATCTTAAGTAGTGTCTTTTCCTTTGCCGGCAAGCTAGCAGCCTTGGACTTGCTCAACTCTGTAAATGCCTTGACGTCCTCGCAGCTGAAGACTTCCAGGTGCAACAGGTTCTTGGGAGCAGGATCAGAGTGGCTCTGATACTTCCCTACATGACCAATCAGGCTCCCAGCTTTTACAGGGAATGGGCGTTCCAGGACATGGACCGCATTTTTTTCTGCCGGCTCCCTTTTGGTCTCAAGAAACCCTTCCCAGATATAACCGAGCACGCCGTTGGCTGCGGTCAACGCAGGACGGGGATTTCCACTGACGATTTCCAGTAGCTTCTGATACTTGCCGCTTGTTCCGTCATTGCCGATCTTCACTTGAGTTCCAATCGGCAGAATGGATGTAGTAGCACTCGATTGGTTAGCAGCCTCATGCACGGCGAGGCCTTTTTGAGGCGGAGTCATCGCGTCTTTCGCAGCACTACCGATGACGTAGCTATTGGGTGTTGAACCCGCCGTCATTTCTTTTTTGAAGACCCAACCGGTTCCCGACGGAAGGCTAGCGTCGGCGGGAGTGACACTCACCACCTTGAGCCACCCATGATCTTCTTCGCCCGTTTCTACAACAGTGCCTCGAGGCAATACGGCCAAAACAGTGCCATAGCCAGGTTTTCCCTTCTGCTCCTGACGAACCCTCAATCCAAGAATTTCGTCTTTCGCTGTAGATTTAACCTGCCAAGTACCACCGCTCCAGAAGATCGGTCGGCCCAAGGCAGGGGTTTCGTTGTATGTCTTCCAATCTAGCAAATGCATGTAAAGACTAAAAAAGGTGAGGCTGGGCTGCGGGGCCGCTGCCGCTGGTTGCGCGCCAGCAGCTGCCGGCGCAGGAGGAGCGGGAACCTCGAGACGATGCTTAACCAACACAAAGGCAGTTGAAAATACCGAGTGCGACGAGCCGAAATCAGATTTTGGATAGGTCTCATCAATCCGATAAGCAACAACCTCACCATCAGCAATGCACCTGACTTCCGTCAGATCCCTCACCAATCCAGTGGCCTCATCAAAGTGAACACCACCATGCCAAAGGCCATTGGCCCCTAATGGGTAGTAACCATCCTTGGCCTTCGCCAGTGCCTTATAGAACTGCTGCGGATCCGTCGCTTCTACGGTTCCTACTTTCAGTGGATACGCCCATTTCTCTACTTTGCTTGTCGTTGTGTCAGTCATTACCAATTACCTGAATTCTGATCCCTGGTGGCTTGGATTGCCGTCGGTGTTTATTAGCCGGAAAAATTAAGCATTCGTTTTGGCTTGCGCTTGATCTGTTCCTCAGACGCATTCCCCAACGCCTGATCCATCAAACTCCCCGCCTTATCCTTATCCGCAGCCCCCGGCAGCACCGGCGGCTTAATCCCGATCCCCGTCCCATTCCCCGCCGATCCACCCGCATTAATCTTCACCACCGGCCCAACAACCGTCACCCCACCGGCATCCAGCTTGATAAAACTCCCGCCACCCAAAATGGTGAGTTCGCTGCCAGCTTCAATAACAATCTTCGCCCCAGCCTTCAGATGAATCTCTTTCCCAACACTCGTCAGCTGCGCAGTCCCGAGCTTCACATGCTGGTTCTGCCCAATCGTCAGGTGATCATCCAGGCGCGCTTCAACTTTGCGGTCGGCGATGGTGGTGCGGTGTTCTTCGGCTTTCAGTTCGGTGTAGGTGTTCTTCACCACCGTGTCATGCCGCTCATTGCCGACGCGAATCTTCTGATCATGCTCAATGTTTTCATCCCAATCCCGCTGGGCATGAATGAAGATCTGCTCGGCGCCTTTCTTGTCTTCAATGCGCAGTTCGTTGAACCCGCCGCCCCCCGGAGAGCTGAGGGTTTTGAAGACGGTGCGAGTCTTGTTCGCTGGCAGTTCGTAGGGAACCTGGTTTTCCTTGTGGTACAGGCAACCGGTCACCAGTGGCTGATCGGGGTCGCCTTCGAGGAAGGTGACGAGGACTTCCATGCCGATGCGCGGAATGACGATGGCGCCATAGCGATCCCCGGCCCAACTCGAAGAGACGCGCATCCAGCAGCTGGTTTTGTCATCCGCCAACCCTTCGCGGTCCCAGTGGAATTGCACTTTGATGCGGCCGTATTGGTCGCAGTGGATTTCTTCGCCCTTGGGGCCGGTGACCATGGCGGTCTGGCTGCCGAGGACGCAGGGTTTGGGGTGTTGCAGCGCCGGGCGGTAGAACACGTTCCACGGGGTGGCGAGGAAGCGGTTGCGGTAGCCCTGGTGGAAGTCGTCTTTGTTGTCGGTGGTGTCGCTGGTCACGGACTCTTCGAGGACTTGCGGTTGTTTGCCTTCGTGGACGATTTCGGTGAGCAGCCAGAGGTCGTTCCACTCGGTGCGCGGGTGGTCGGACATTTCCAGGAAGTGGCCGCTGACGAGGGTGGTCTGGTCGCCACGGCCTTCGGCTTGCTGGTAGTCGGCGCGGTGGCGTTCGAGGGCGCGTTGGCTGAGGAATTTGCCGCGCGCGCGGTCGAGGAAGCGGCCGGGGTAGTCGTAATCTTCGAGGTCTGGCTCGGTGCTTTCGCCGTCGGGTTTATAGCCGGCTTCGAGTTGCAGGCGTGGTTTTTCGAAGTCGTAGTCGCGGCGGGTGACGCGGCCGGTGCGGGTTTCGAGGCGCAGTTTGAAGCCTTTGATCACCGGCTCGTCGGCGACCATGCCGCTGCCTTGCACATAAGCTGTTGGCTGGCCGAGTTTCGGGAACACGGTCTGGTCGTCGCCGAATACCAAAAGATGACCTTTGGAACTGTGCTGGAAGTGGTAGTGAATGCCTTCCTCTTCGCACAGGCGCTGGACGAAGTGCAGGTCGGTTTCGTCGTATTGCACGCAGTAGTCGCGGTCCGGGCAGGGCTGGCTCAACTGGAATTTGTAGGCGTTGCCCTTGATGCCGTGCTCATCGAGGATCAGTGCGATGATTTTCGGCGCGGACATCTGCTGATAGATGCGCTGGTTGGTGCGGTGATGCAGGTATTGCAGCTGCGGAACCAGGGAGATTTTGTAGCGGGTCAGGCGTTTGCCGGCGTCGCCTTGGGCGACGCGGTAGATCTGGCCGTGGATGCCGGAACCTTTCGGATCGAACGCCAGAAACGCCTGCTTGTGCAGGAGCTTTTCCAGGTCCAGGTCGGGGTTTTCGCTGACCAGTTCCAGGTCGAAGCGATACGGCTGGCTGATGCCTTCGGTGCCGGTGAACGACAGCACTTGCAGGTCGCCGGCATAGTCTTCGACTGTGAGGCTGAAATGCGTTTCGTTAGCTGAGTTGAACATTGCTTGCTCCCTGTTCGGTAGTCATCCGTTACGCCCGCAGTCGAAGGCGTTGCAGCAAAGACGAAGTGGCGCCCATGGCGTCACGCAATTGAGCGGCGGTGATGGTGCGCTTGGCCGCATCGAAAGCCAGCGCCGTTCGCAGGGCTGGCCAGCAGTGTTTCGGAAGATTGCGCGGTGCGTGCAGCTCGCGGTCGAGTTGACCGTCGCGGGCCTCGACCGACGACATGCGGCGGAAGGGGTGTTTGCCGCCCGCCAGTTCGTAGAGCACGCAGGCCACGCCATACACATCGGCGCTGGCCGACAGTGGTTGGCCTTCAAGCAGTTCGGGGGCGGCGTAGCCCGGGGTCCAGGCGTTGAAACGGTCGCGGCTCAGGTGTGGCAGGCCGGGCAGGATGCCCTCTTCGGCCTGGCCCAGGCCAAAGTCGAACAGGCGCACGCCTTCTTCGCTGAGCATCACGTTGCTCGGTTTCATGTCACCGTGCAGCACACCGCGAGCGTGGGCGTAGGCCAGCGCGTCGAGCAGCGGCAACGCGATGTCGCGCAGTTCTTTCCACGGCAGGCCAAGGGGCCGCTCGCAGAGGAGTTTGTCCAGGGTCAGCCCACGCATGAGTTCCATGGTGATGAAGGCGCGCTGGCAATCGGTGTCCACTTCAAAGCTGTGCAAGCGCAGTACGTTGTCGTGGCGCAGGCGCCGGATCAGGGCGAACTCGCTGTAGAGCAAGGCGCTGGCATCCGGCGATTCGGCAAATTCTTCGCTGAGGATTTTCAGCGCGATGTAAGGGTCGGGATCGCCGAACTGTTCGCTCAGCAAGTCCCGTGCGCGGTAAACCGCGCCCATGCCACCGGCACCGAGCAGGCGCTCGATGCGGTAACGGCCCGCAAGCACGTCGGGCATTTCGCCGATGCTGGCCTTGGTTGGCGCCAGCGCGGGTTCGGCCTTGTGCGGCTTGTCGTTCAGAGACTTGGCGAACGCAAAGTAAGTCAGGTTACTGTCTTGCTCTTCGCTCACCAGCAGGTCGTCGAGGGGTGGCATGAGTTCAGTCATTGGCGGATCACCACGGCAGTCAGGTTGTCCCGCGCCGAGCCACGCAGAGCGCCGTCGAACAGACGCTCCAACGCAACGTGCGGCGCGGTCAGGCTCAGGGCGTTGCCCAAGGCATCGCTGCTGAGCCCTTGGTACAAACCGTCGCTGCACAACAGGAACGTATCGCCGGGATAAACCTCGAGTTCAAGCACGTCCAGCGTCAACACATCAGCCGCACCGACCGCACGGGTCAGCGCATGGGCGGAAGGATGCGCACGGGCGTCTTCGAGGCTCATCTGTTGCTCGTCCATGAGTTGCTGTTGCAGCGAATGGTCCTTGGACAGCTGATACAAACGCTGGCCGCGCCACAGGTAGCAACGGCTGTCGCCGGCCCAGATACAGGCCGCGCGATTGCCTTCCACCAACAGCGCCACCACGGTGCTGCCCATGATGCTGTCGTGGCGCCCGGCGGTGACGGTCAACTCCTGACCCAAACGGCGGTTGAGCCAGTGCAGGCACTGGCGAATGCCTTTGAGTCGTTCGTCGAAGCCGTCCTGCACCGGCAATTCCGCCAGGCTGGCGACGATCAACTGGCTGGCGATGTCGCCCCCCTGATGACCGCCCATGCCGTCCGCGACCACCCACAGCCCCTGCTGTGGACAGTCGAGAAAAGCATCTTCGTTGCGTGCCCGAACCTTGCCGGCATCGGTACGCGCAGCGCTGCGCCAAGGACTGGCAACCAGCATCAGAGCTGCACCGGCATACGGAAGGTACGCAGCACGCCCATGTCGAACGGGTTCGGCGTGCGCTGACTCGACAGCAAGTAGTTGGCGCGCAGGCCGCCCACGTCCGCCTTGAGCACCATCACGTCGCGACCGTTCAGATACTCGGTCTGCATCAGATCGAACAAGCGGAACAGCGACCAAGGGCCGGAGTTCTTCTCGATGCCGATCGGGCGGCCGGCCATTTTGTCGAGGACCAGGCTGGTGCGACCGTCTTCAGCGTCGGTCGGCCATTTGAACGATACCGGCACGATCGGGCCGTGGCGGTATTCGATGGTCTTGTCGCCAAACTTGAACTCGGAGCGGCTGACAGCGGGGTCGAGGGTGTACGGCTCCAGTTTGAACTGCACTTGCGGCTCGGCCGGGTTGGCCGAGAAGAAGCTCTGGCGAATCACTTGGGCCGCGGCCATCTGGTCGAGGTAGACCTTGGAGATCGGCATGCTGTGGCCGTCAATGCTGCGCAGGCGGTAGTTGCCCGGATCGCCACTGACGAACGGACGCATGTAGGTCTCGAAGAAGCGATCGTTGATGCCCTGCGCCTTGAAGAACTCGCGGAAGTCGCTGATCGCAACGTCGCTGGTGCTGTGGGCGCTGAACGGATAACGCTTGTTGATCGCCTTGCCGTAGAAACTGTACAGCTCGCTCTGGTAACGCTGGTTCAGGTACTGGTAGGAATCGTTGAGCACCAGACGCCAGGTGTCTTCAGCCAGCACGTTGAACCAGACGCTGACCGGACGCGGCAGACGGTTCGACGCATTGCGCAAGTTGCTCAGCGCATCACGCTGGCCACTCATGCGGGTCTTGGCCATTTCGAACGCGGCCTGATCCGGCGAGCTGGCACGCGCCAGGCTCGCCAGTTGCAGTTGCAGGTCATTGAGCGCTGCGAGTGCCGGGGTCAAATCAGCGGCAGGGCCGTTGTTGTCGTCCAGCAAACGGTGCAGCGGTTCGAAGCGACGTTGCAGGGATTTCTTCGCGGTGTCTGGCAGGTTTTTGATCGCCGCCATTTCCGAGGCTTGGCCCGCAGCGGCAGACGCCAGTTTGCCCAGCTTGCCCAACTTGCCTTTCTGCCCTGCCAGCGCTTCAGCGGCATCCGCCGCTTGATCAACCGGTTCGGCCTCTGCCGGGAAACGGGTGTTCTCGCGCACTTCCACCAGCAGTTGCAGCACCGGAGAATTGGCAGAGGTCAGGCCCGCCAGTTGCTCGGCGCCCTCGCCCGCGTCGTTGATCGGTGGCAAGGCCACCTGGCCGACCGCTTCACTCCAGAAGTTGGCGTAGTCGCGGAAGTACAGTTGCTCGAGTTCGACCATCAGGCGACGCAAGTCCATGCCGCTGATGCCCGAACCTTCGCCCAGTACCCAGTTGTCGCGCAGGATGTCACTGACCAGCGCACTGCCCTGGATCGAAAAATACTGCTGGTAACCCTGTTGGGTGTAGAAGCCCGGGATCACATAATCGGTGCCGACAAACAGCGAGGCCTGTGGGCCGATGTGTTGGCTCAAACGGTATTCCGGCAGGTTACGGGCCTGCTCGCGCAGCATCCGGTAAACCACGTTGGCCAGCGACTCGCTGCGAAGCACCTGGCGCGCTTGGGCCACCAGTTGATCGTTCAGCGGGTAGATAAACGGCTGCTTCAACAAGCGTTCGAAGTGCGTGTTCAAACCGTTCTGCACCGCGGTGTTGCCGGCGTAACGCTGGGACCATTCGGTGGCGACCCAATCCTTGAGCCATGGACCGTCGCGGCGATCCTTCATGTTCAGCATCAGGTACGCACGCAGGCTGTTCAGCAGGCGTTCGCGGTCATTCATGTTGGCGCGGATCTGCCCTTCCAGCAGCGTTGCAACCTTCGGCAGCAGTTGCGCTTCAAGCTCTCGCTCGTAGGCGTCCTTGACCACCGGATTGACCTCTTCGCCCTGATACAAACCACCGCGCTCGTGATACGACACGTCACCCTTGTTCGGGAAAACCTGGGTCGCCGCGTAGCTGCTGTCGAGGGGTTTGAGCACCGCCATGGAGTCGTCACGCGCGGTCAGCGCCGAACGTTGTTGATTCCAGTTGGAGGCCAGGTTGCGCAGGTTTTCCAGGCGCTCGTAGTTGGCGGAGAAACCGCCCGCCCACAACATGCCGAACAGTGCCAGTGCCGCCAGCGCGCCCACGTACAGCGCACGTTGGCCCCAATGGATGCGGCTGCGTTCGCGCTTGTCCAGACCGGCCAGATCGGCCTCGGGGAAAATCACTCGGCTGAGCAAATGGTGAATGAATCGCGAGCGGCCGCTGCGCAAGGTCGGCAGCACGCCGGCGTTCATGCCCAGGCTGGCGCCGATGCCAGCGGTGGTCTGGTCCATTTCCTGGTTCAGGTGCGGTGCGCTGGTCAGGTAGAAACCGCGCAACTGGCTGACACGCTGGTAGCGGTTGCCGGTGAACGCCATGTCGACGAACAGGCACAGGCGCTCGCCGATCTGCCCCAGTTGATGCGGGAAATCGAGGATGCGGCCACGGCGCTGGGTATCGCGCTCCTGGTGCATGCGCATGATCACCTGACTGTTCAAGCGACGCAGCAGCTCTTCGAATTCGGTGCGCAGGACGGCGACATCGGTGCCGCTCTGCTCTTTGCGGAAGCTTGTGCCGAGCACCTGATCGCTTTCTTCGCGGGTCAGCTGATCGAAGAACTCGTCGAAACCGAGCAGCTTGTCAGCCTTGCTCAACACCAGGTAAACCGGCACATCGACGTGCAGCTTCTGATGCACGTCCTGCAAGCGAGCACGCACCTGGCGCGCCAATGTGTCCAGATCCTGTTCGGTGTTGCCCAGCAGCATTTCCACCGGGATGGTCACCAGCACGCCGTTCAATGGACGGTTGCGGCGACGCTTGCGCAGCAGGTCGAGCAACGTGCTCCAGGCGCTGCCATCGACTTCGGAATCCGGCTGGGTCAGGTAACGCCCGGCGGTGTCGATCAGCACACCGTGATCGGCGAAATACCAGTCGCAATGCCGGGTGCCGAGGGTGTCTCGGGTCAGTTTGCGGTCGATCTTGTTGATCGGAAACTCAAGGCCCGAGAAGTCCAGCAAACTGGTCTTGCCGCTGCCCTGTGGGCCGATCAGCAAGTACCACGGCAGGTCACTGCGCCAGCGCTCGCTGCGACCGCGATACAGGCTAGATGTCTTAAGGGTTTTCAACGCATCCTTGAAGCGCACGCGAAGCTCTTTCTGCTCCTCGTCGATCAGCTCTTCACGGCGGATACGGTCCTGGCCATCTTCGGTGTCTTCGATAGCTTTTTTACGCACACCGGCGCGCCAGCTGACGAAGACCATGGTCAGGCCCCAGATCAGGAACAGCACACTGATGGTCAGCAGGCGGGAGGTCGAACCTTCCCAGAACTTGTAATCATCAACGGCCAGCAGCGGCCCGACGAACCACACCAGCAGTGCCAGAAACAGCACCACCAGCAAGGTCCAGACCCAGGTCTTGCGCAAGAATGCGCCGACTTTCTTGAAAAACTTTTTCATCACACGTCCCTGTTTACGGCTGCGACTGCGGCTGGACCGCGGCCGGATCTAGCTGCTGAAAAGGTTGCAGAACGGTTTCGCGTTGCTCGCCCAAGACCCAGGCGAAACCCGAATACATCACCACCAGGCAGACCACGGTGAACAGCACCACCATCCACGCCGGCACGATGCGCACCAGGCTGCGGCGCTGATCGTTCAAGCCTTCCCAATGCGGCGAAAGCTCGCGCGGCACGTCGCCACGCAGCTGACGAATCTGGCGATACAAGGCGTCGCGGATGCCTTCGAGTTCGAGCATGCCGCGCGCTTGCACGCGGTACTTGCCTTCGAAACCGAGGGACAGGCACAGGTACATCAGCTCCAGCATCGGCAGGTGCTTGACCGGGTTTTTCGACAGGCGATCCAGCAGCTGGAAAAACTTCTCGCCGCCGAAGGTTTCGTTGTGGAAGCTGCTGAGCAGGCTCATCTGCGACCACTCGCTTTCGTTGCCCCACGGCGTGGTCACGACAGCTTCGTCGACCACGGTGCAGAGCACGTAACGCGCGGCCATCACCTGGCTGCTTTCAGCGCCGTTGTGCAGGGCGCGTACTTCAAACAGCTTCAGCCCGGAAGTCAGTCGCTCGTTGAGCGCGTACATGTCTTCGCGGGTGTCGCTGTGCTTGAGCCGTACCACTTCCGACAACAGGTCCGAGGCGGCGGCCACCAGCGAATTGAGGCTGATGTTGAACGCTTCGGCCGGGCGCAGGCGCGCGGCGTAGATCATCCGTTCTTCGAGCTGTTCGAAACGCGGCGGTGCGGCGAAATCTGTCAGCGGACTCTGCGCCGGGCCGTGGCCCTGGCGGTCGAGCAGGACGGTTTTGTCGTCCTGGTTATGTTCCATGTCCTTGATCATGTCGGTCAGTTCCTGATGGCCCAGAATTTCAGTTCAAGCTCGGCAAATTCGCCGGACACATGGAACGCGAAGCCGCCGGAGCGCTCCAGTTGTGCCAGGTCTTCGGAACTGAGTTCGAGAATGAAATAGGTTTTGTTGGAGTGGAACGCGATCTGCCGCGGGGCCACCGGCAACGGTTTGACCTTGATGCCCGGCAGGTGCAGGTTGACCAGTTGGCGGATGCGCTCCACCGGGCCGACCTTGAGGTGCGCCGGCAAGCGGTGGCGCAGTTCTTCGGAGTCGCAGTTGGCACTGGCGGCGAGCACGAACGAGGCCGAGCCCAGCAGTTTGTGGTCGTGCAACGGCGAAACGATGATCCCGTACTGGCGCGCTTGCAGGACCAGTTCGATGGCGTGCTGTTCGAGCACCATCGACAGCACCTGACGAATCGCTTCCATCAGTTTGCGGAAACTCGCGCCCTGGTCGCTGTGCTGGTAACGGCTGTCCAGGCGCGGGCGTTTGGTGTCGCTGGAGAACGTCGCCAAGTCGCCCAGCATGGTCAGCAGCGTGC
Source organism: Pseudomonas sp. JAI111 (assembly GCF_024809425.1). Taxonomy (NCBI): domain Bacteria; kingdom Pseudomonadati; phylum Pseudomonadota; class Gammaproteobacteria; order Pseudomonadales; family Pseudomonadaceae; genus Pseudomonas; species Pseudomonas sp. JAI111. The sequence continues at coordinate 523,588 of NZ_JANUCB010000003.1, forward strand.
GGTACAACTCTTCCGGGTGAACCTGTTCCAGACCGAGGTAGTGACGCAGCAGCATTTCGGTGCGGTTGATCAGTTGCAGCATCATGAAGTCGCCGACTTCGGCGCCACCGACCTTGCCGTTGGAACGAATCCGTTCGGCAATGGTGTCGCCACGGTGGCCGAGCATGCTGATCACTTCTTTCAGGCACGACAGCAGGTAGCTGGAGGCATGCGCCTGAATGTAGGTCGGCACAAAATCCGGGTCGAGGCTGATCACGCCATCGGGCGTGGTGTCGAGCACTTCGCAGACCTTGAGTTTCACGTAGGCCTGATCGCTTTGCTGTTCGCCGAGCAACAATTTGAAGTCCGGGCGACCGCAGCTGACCTGGCTGGCGGAATCGTCGCCGGCATTGGAGTCCGCGACTTCCACTTCATACGCGGTGTAGCGCGCCAGCACATCGGATTGCTCCGGGCGACGGGCCTCGATGTGGTTGCCGGTGACCAGTGGCAGCGCCAGATAAATCGGCGTGTTACCGGTATTCGGCGGCACATCCAGCGCCAGCGGCTCGGTGTTGCCGCCGAGTTCGAACAGGCTGCCGTCCGGCAGAATCCCCGAGGCCTGGCTGATCACCAGTTTGCCCATGTTGAGGAACTGCAAATCGATTTCCAGATTGAGGAAGCCCCAGGTGTAGCTGCCCAGCAACCGGGTGAGGGTCTTCATCTGGTGTTCGTAATAGCGGTCGTTATGCTGGAAGTGCTGCGGACGCAGCAGCATGCCTTCCTGCCAAATGACTTTATGGGAGTTCATGATCAGTCATCCGCCTTGGCGAGCTTTTCGTTGCTGTTGCGGATGCCGGCCTGGTCGAGGGTCAAATCAGCGTCGGTGACTTCCACCGGAGTGACTTGCACCGTGTAGCGCCATTTGGTTTCCGGCAGGTCACGGTAGGCGGCGAGAATGCCGACGTAGCGACTGCCCTCCTCCACGCTGAGTTTCATTTCCACGGTTTCACCCGGGCGCAGTTCGATTTCTTCGCTGGCCACCAGGTCCGGGGCCAGGGATTCCTTGGCGCGCTCGTACAGGCTGAAGAAATCGGCGTTCTCGAAGGTCACCGGGTGCTTGAGCTCGAACAGACGCACGACGATCGGCGACGGACGCCCGTTGAGGTCCGGGTTCAACTGATCGCTGGCGGTGAGCTTCAGGTTGAGCTTGGTGACGTGGGAGTACGGCGACAGCGACGAGCAGCCGGCCAGCAGCACCAGGGCCGCGAACGCCGTCAGCGTCTTGAAAAAAGCGGTCGAGCAGCGAGACATGCGCATCATCCTTGGTGGTCGGTGTGAAGGGTGGAAATCAGGCGGATCTGTTCTTCGTAAGCCTGAGCAAAGTCGCGGGCCAGCAGGCGTTCGCTCCAGTCATCGTCCTGACGCAGGGCCTGGTGATAACGACCGTAGGCTCTCCAGCGGCTGCCGGAGGTGGCCAGCAACGGCTTGTTGTCGCGCTCGAAACGCAAGGTCAATTGCTGTGGCGAGAAGTGTTCCAGCGTGCCGCGAACGGCGGCGCGGCTGGCGGTCAGCAACGCCACCTGATGCGCCTGCAAATCGCGGAACGCCCGGGAGATCGCTTGCTCGGCCGGCAACTGCCCCGGCTTGTTCGGCTGCAACAAGATGCCCAGCGCTTCACCGGCATCGACGGCGAATTTCAACGGGTTCTTTTGCGTGCCTTGCACGGTGGTCTGGGCCAGGCGCAGTTCGTTTTTCAGTTCGCTGCGGGTGCGCAGGCTCTGCTGCAAACCACCGACGCTTTGCTTGAGCAAACGGGCAGCGTTCAGCGCCAGGGCTTCGCGGGCGTCGTGGTCGAGGCCTTTGAGGTCCACGCCCAGCGCCGCGCCGAAGTGCTCCCAGAAACCTTCGCTCTGACGCTCGACCGGTTTCGGCGGCGGCGTGGGAGCTGGCTCGGCCGGGGCGTTGATCAGCTCCGGGACCAGCAGGCTTTCCATGTCGATTCGCGCATAGTCGGCGCGCTGACGGGTGTCCTGTGGCGCGTTGTTTGGCGAGATCAGTTCGTCGATTTCCGAATACACGCGCTCTTGCTGATCGAGGGCGTTCAGCGGATCGAGATCAAGGAATGCGTCGTCCGGAATGATGCTGCCCGCCGCTTGCGGACGGCCGACTTCCACGTCGAAGGTCGCCGGGTCGCGCACCAGGCGCGCACGGATCTCGAAATCACCCAGCACGTAAACGCTGCCGTGTTCGATGCGCATCGCTTCGCCCTTGCGCAGGCGTGCGCCGCTTTCGCTGTCCGAAATACCGTTGCTGCTGGTATCGGTCAGGAAAAACGTGCCTTCGCGGTAGCTGATCAACGCGTGGTGGTTCGACAGGTGACGCTTGCGGTCGGGAATGATCCAGTCGCAATCCTCGCCCCGGCCGATCACGCCACCGGCCTGCTTGAAGGTCTTCTGGCACAAATCCGTGGGCACGAACTGCTTGGTGTTGAGCATTTCGAAAACCAGTTCCATGGTGATACTCCTTGCGGTCACTTGCCGCGATTGACCGCCTGCGGATCACCCAATGGGCGATAGGTGTTGTCGTTGTATTTGTAATTGCCGCTACAGCCGCCGAGGCCGCATAGAACGACGAGGGTCAGCAGGACGGCTTGCCAGTGACGAACAGGCATCAGAGGGTCTCCAGGGATAGACAAAGCACAAAGCGCCGACCCGTTTGGGCGGCGCTGTTAAAAGCGGTTGAGGTGAAATCGACGGTCATTTGCCTACCCATCGAAGTCGCCCAGGTTGATATTCAAGCGGCCAAGGCGGTACAGCAGCGTGCGGCGCGGCAGCCCGAGTTCGCGGGCGGCGAGGGTCTGGTTGCCGTCGTTTTTGCGCAGGCAATCGAGCAACAGGCTGCGCTCGACCTGCTCCAGGCGTTCGCGCAGGTTGAGGCTGTTGTCTTCCGGCATGGCTTCCATGCGCAGGGAGAAATGCTCGGCCAGCAACTCGCCGCCCTCGCACAGCAGAACCGCACGCTCGACCAGGCCTTTGAGTTCACGCACGTTGCCGGGGAAGGCGTAACCCGACAGGTGATCCAGCGCCGCATCGGACCAACGCACCGCGTCGCGCTGCAAGAACGAGCACGCCTTGTCGGCGAAATGCCGTGCCAGATCGAGGATGTCGCCTTCGCGCTGACGCAAGGCCGGCAACTCGATCGGGAATTGCGCGAGGCGGTAGTACAAGTCCTCGCGGAACTTGCCTTCGCTGACCAGCACCGACAAATCCCGGTGCGTCGCGGCGATGATGCGCACGTTGATCTTGTGGGTGTCGTTGGAACCCAGCGGGCGGATCTCGCCTTCCTGCAACACGCGCAACAACTTGGCTTGCAGCGACAACGGCATGTCGCCGATTTCATCGAGCAACAAAGTGCCGCCATTGGCCGCATCGAACAGCCCGGCACGGTCGCGGTCAGCGCCGGTGAAGGCGCCTTTGCGGTAGCCGAACAGCTCGCTTTCCAGCAGGTTCTCCGGAAACGCCGCGCAGTTCTGCACGATGAACGCCTGGGAACGGCGCGGGCCGCAGTCGTGAATCGCCCGCGCGACCACTTCCTTGCCGGTGCCGGTTTCGCCGCGCAGCAGCACGGTGTACGGGCTGTGCAGGACTTTGCTGATCAGCGAATAGGTCTCGCGCATGGCCTTGCTCTTGCCGATCAGGCCGTAACCACTGGCGCTCGGAACACTGGCCTTCACCGGTCGAGACTCCCCGGTCGGCTGACGCAAACGCTGCAGCAAATGCAGTTGACCGAGCACGAACGAGCCCAGTTGCCCGAGGGAATCGGCGAAGCCTTGCAGGTCGATGTGCCGGCGACTGGCGCACAGCAGCAAGCCTTCGACGGCCTTCTGCTGATTGACCATTGGCACGCACAGCAGCGACTGCCAAGGCGTGGCCTGAGGCGGTAGAAAACTGGTTTCGTGCAGGCTGCCGCTCAGTTCGCTGAGGTTCACCACGCGGTTCTGGCACAGGGCGAACTGCAGCAGTTGCTCACCGTTGTAATCCGCCGGCAGGCTCGCCGCTTCCCGGGGTTGCAGGATGCCGTTCAGGCACTCGGCGTTCATCCCCAGGCACGTGTGAGTCGCGTCCAGCAGGTACAACTGCGTCAACTCGCAGCCGCTGAGTTCGGCCAACCCGCGCACGAAGTCACCCAGCAGCGCAGCACCGTCCGCCGCCCGCGACAGGCTGGCGAATTGCGCCAGCAAGGCTTCGGCATAAACCAGCGGCTGGGGCACTTGAGTGAACATCACACCCACCTCAGGCGAACTCGCAATTCACGCTGGCGTTACCGTCGAGCGTCGCGTGGACACGCTTGAGGCTTTCACCGGTGGCCATCGCATCGAGCAAGCGGTCGGCCACCAGCGGCAGGACGTGCAGGTCGAGCAAATGGTCGATCAGGCGCGCGCCGCTGTCGCTTTGGGTGCAGCGTTCGGCCAGGTGATCGACGAGGTCTTGCGAGTAAGTGAAGTCCAGCTGACGACGGTTCAGGCGTTCGCCCAGACGACCGAGTTTGATTTCGATCAGCTCGCGCAGCACCGGGCCGCCGACCGGGTAGTAAGGCACCACGCGCATCCGTGCCAGCAACGCTGGTTTGAAGTGCTTGCTGAGGACCGGGCGGATGGTTTCTTCGAGGACTTCGGCCGATGGACGTGCGCCGTTTTCACAGAGTTCGCTGATGCGGTCGCTGCCCAGGTTCGAGGTCATCAGGATCAGCGTGTTGCGGAAATCGATCTCACGCCCTTCGCCGTCGTTGGCCACGCCTTTGTCGAAGATTTGGTAGAACAGGTTGAGTACGTCCGGGTCAGCCTTTTCCACTTCATCGAGCAGGACCACGGAGTACGGCTTCTGGCGCACGGCCTCGGTGAGCATGCCGCCCTCGCCGTAACCGACGTAGCCTGGCGGCGCACCGATCAGGCGCGAGACCGTGTGCTTCTCCTGGAACTCAGACATGTTGATGGTGGTGATGAAACGATCACCGCCGTACAGCAAGTCGGCCAGCGCCAGTGCGGTTTCGGTCTTGCCGACGCCGCTCGGGCCGACCAGCAGGAACACACCGACCGGTGCATCCGGTTTGTTCAGGCCGGCAGCGGTGGCGCGCATCGAGCGGTCCAGGGCGTGAACGGCTTGTTCCTGACCACGGATGCGGGTGCGCAGGTCGGTGGCGAAACTGGCGACTTTGGCGTTGTGTTCACGGGCCAGTTGCGCCAGCGGCACGCCGGTCCAGGCGCTGATCACCTCGGCGACCAGACGCGGGCAGACTTCGAAGCTCACCAGACGCTCTTTGACTTGCAACTCGGTCAGGGCTTTGTGAGTTTCGTTGAGCGCCGCTTCCAGGGTTTCGACACTCTGCGCTTCGTCTACGGGCAGCGTTTCGATCACGGTGCCTTCGGCGTCTTCCTCAACTGTGAGGGTTGGCGGGGCGGCGACCACTTCGCGAGCCTTGGCCAGTTGCTGACGCAGATCCAGCAGGCGCTCGGCCAATGCTTTCTGTTCGGTCCACAGGGTTTCCAGCGCGGCCCTTTCGTCTTCGGCGGCGGCCAGGCGATCTTCCAAGGCGCTCAGCGCTTCGTGATCGATCAGCAAACCAGCTTCGGCATCCCGGCGCAGAGCCTGGCGCTGACGACCACCTTCGGCCAGTTCACCGCGCAGGCGTTCCAGGCTTTCCGGAGCGGCGGCGAGGCTGATGCGGACGCGGGCGCAGGCCGTGTCGAGCACGTCGACAGCCTTGTCCGGCAGCTGGCGACCAGCAAGGTAACGCGCAGACAACTCAGCCGCCGCCACCACGGCGTCATCGCGCAGGTAGATGCCGTGGCTCTTCTCGTAAACCTGAGCCAGGCCACGCAAGATGGTCACCGCTTCGCTGACGGTCGGTTCGTGCAGCTGCACCGGTTGGAAACGACGGGCCAGGGCCGGGTCTTTTTCGAAGTATTTCTTGTACTCGGCCCAGGTGGTGGCGGCAATGGTGCGCAGCTCGCCACGGGCCAGGGCGGGTTTGAGCAGGTTGGCCGCGTCGGAACCTCCGGCATTGCCGCCCGCGCCGATCAATGTGTGAGCTTCGTCGATGAACAGAATGATCGGTTTCGGCGAGGCTTTGACCTCATCGATCACGCCTTTGAGACGACGTTCGAATTCACCTTTGACGCTGGCACCGGCCTGCAACAGGCCCATGTCCAGGGACAACAACTCGACGCCTTTCAACACGTGCGGCACTTCACCAGCGGCAATGCGCGAGGCCAGGCCTTCGACGATGGCGGTTTTGCCGACACCGGCTTCACCGACCACAATCGGGTTGTTCTTGCGGCGACGGGCAAGGATGTCGACCATCTGCCGGATCGCGCCATCGCGGCATAGCACCGGGTCGAGTTTGCCGTCGCGGGCCTGTTGGGTGAGGTTGTGGGTGAAGCGCTCCAGCAACGACTCGCCCTGCACGCCCGGTTTGCCGGTGGCCGGTTGTTCTTTCTGCGACAGGGCAAACTCTTTCAGGCGCTCGATGTTCAGCTTGGCCAGCAACGACTGGTAGCGGCTGCCGGCGTAACGCATCGGGTTGCGCAGCAGCGCGAGAATCAACGCGGCTTGCTCGACCTGACTCTGGCCCAGTTCAAGGTTGGCCACCAGCAACGCGTCTTGCAGCCACTGCACCAGTTCCGGGGCGAACACCGGGTTGCGCGAAGCGCTGTGCTCGACCCGCGATTGCAACGCGGCGCTCAGTTCACCGGCATCCACTTCGGCATCTTGCAGCGCGCGTGCGAGCAAGCCTTGCGGGCGCTCCAGCAGGCCGAGCAGCAAGTCTTCGACAAGGATCTTGCTGCCGCCACGGGCGACGCAGCGCTCGGCAGAACTTTCCAGATCACGACGGGTTTCGGCGTCCAGCGCCTGGATAAGTTGTTGCAGGTCTACGTTGATCATTGGTCATCTGTCCTTAATGAATTTTGCTGCCCAGGGTTACTACGCCGTCCGCTTTTTCGCGGCCCAGCCAACTGGTCCATCCCAGGCGACAGGCGTTCTGCTCACCGATGCGCAGTTCGCGGATTTCTTCCTGGCGCAACACCAGGCGAATGTCGTAATCGAGCGGGTCACGCAGGGTGAAGCGCACCAGCGCGCACAACGGCTGGTAGCCGAAACCGATCGGCAGGAATTCGTGGAAGCGTTGCCAGTCGAGTTCGCGGATGTGGATGCGGAATTTGCCGCTGCGGTCGCGCACGTGTTCACCCAGCACCAGGTCTTCGCCGAGCAGGCTGTTGGCGCGACCCAAACGATTGCGCTGCTCGTCGAGAATCTCCACGCGACGCTCGATGCACTGCTCGATGGTCAGTTCGGCGTGCTTGAAGTAGTAACGCAGTACCGCTTCGATCAACGCAGCCGAGTGTGCGCGCAAGCTGAGCAGGCCGAGGTACGGCAGCAGGCGTTTCCAGTTCAGTTCCTGAGCCTTGCGGATCTCTTCGCCGCCCAAGCCGATCAACGCAAACAGCTGCGCCGAGAACGGGTCGAGGGCGCCACTTTCGAAACTGGCGCGGTAGCGGTACTTGCGCCAGATCGGCAGCATCAGCCGTTGCAGGCGATGGTGAAACAGGTCGAGAAAGTTGCGAGTCGGGTTGCCGTCTTCGCTGTCGCCCAGGGCCTGTTCGCCATAGAACGCCGGCAGCGGCGAGCCAGAACCGACCAGGCCGATCAGGTTGAATCGCAGGCGCGCACGCATCTGCCCGTGCTCGTGGAAAAACTCCACGCGATCGACGTCGCTGCCCGGGAAGCCCAGGCTCGGGTTGGCCTGGAATTCCAGCTGATCGTATAAATCGTCCTGGCTCAGGTGCGGGTGGGCCTCGCGCAGCCGGTCAACCACCAGCAGCACGGCCTGAAACAGCGAGTACTCGCGTATTCCTCGGGTCAGTCCGCTTAAAGAAGCGGCTGAAGGCCCATACGTGGTGTCCATTGGTACACCTCTCCCTGTGTGCTTTTTACCCGCAGCTCGTGGTACGAATTGAGACTGGCGTAAAGCGCGAAAAACTCGTTAAGAACCGAGGCGAAAACGAACAGGTCGCCCTCGCCGATATACCCTTCCGGGTCGATGGTCAGCTCGGTGCGCAACCCTCGAACCGGCAACCCTCGGTGCAACCGATCAACGTGCTGGTGCTTGATCGACTTGAGCCCGCCCAACAAACGCTTACTGACTTTTTCCGCGTGTTGGTCGTAGTAGCGCGGCAGGTCGTAGGTTTCGAGAATCACCTTCAACGCATTGACGTCGGCCAGGGACAGGTAGTTGAGCGACATGTTGCTGATCAGCTTCCAGAGGAAGTCACGGTTCAGCGGCGGCGCATAACTTGGAGTGGCCGGGGTGATGTTGCGGAAACTCAGGAACTCTGGCGTGTCTTCGCATGCCTGGCTGATGTCGCCGAGCTTGAGTTTTTTGGGCAGGTTCTGGTTGGTGCACATCAGCTCGATCGACAGGGTTTCGTGGGCTTCGGTGTGGCGGATGCCGAAGCTCAGGTAGGTGTCGAGGCCGTTGTGCAACGAAGACGAACGCTGGCGGATGCTGTAATGCGGACGGCTGTTGGGCACGTCGAAACTCGGATCGTGCTCGAAGGATTCGAACGGCACGTATTCCTGGTAACCGAGGCCGCCGGGCTTCCAGCCGGTGACGGTTTCCACCGAGAACACGCCGCAGTTCTGCAGATCGAATTCGGCGGGCAACAGCAGGTATTCGTCTTGCTTGCCGTCGAGGCGGATCGGCAGTGCATCGTGCTTGAACAGGTTGACGATGGGCGTGCAGTAGAGCTTCACGTTGTCCAGCGTCGGACGCATGCGCAGGATGCCGCTCTTGCGAATATCGAAACGCAATTCGAGGCCACGCACCTGCTTGAGCGTTTCTTCCGGCAGCGCCTTGAGCAGGTCCAGGCCGTTGATATCGACAAAGAGGAATTTGTCCTGGAAGGCGAAGTATTCCTGCAGGTAGCGATAGCCACGGAAGGTGTTCAGCGGATAGGGAATCAACGCTTCTTCTTCGGCAAAACCCACCGGCTGCACACGGTCGCCGGGCATCTTGAACGCCATCGGCGTGCCGTTGACGCCGTTGATGGGTTTGCCGGAGCCATCCAGCGGGATCAGTTCGATGCCTTCCAGATTGCGCAACAGGCTCAGGTAGAGCATCTGGCTGATGTAGCGCTCACCGGCGAAGTGCAGACGCAAACGGCTCAGTTCCAGTTCGCCGAGGTGACCGTCAGCACTCATCTCCAGACGCAGGCTCAACAACGAACCGTCGCCCTTCACCGAGTAATTCAGCGCGGCCAGATCCAGCGGCAACACTTCGGTCGGGTAGCAGGTGCGAAAGCGGCAACGCACGTCATCGATCGGCACGCTCTCAACTGGAGTGTCGCGCTCGACCATCAACGCAGGACCCGAACGCTTCAGCGGGTCGAACTGCAAAATGCTGAATGCCGGCAGCGGCCGCATGTAGTTGGGCCACAGCAGATGCATCAACGAATGGCTGAGCTCCGGCAACTCGTCGTCGAGCTTCTGGCGAAGGCGACCGGTCAAGAAAGCGAAGCCCTCGAGCAACCGCTCCACGTCCGGATCCCGACCGGCCTGGCCCAGGAAAGGCGCCAACGCCGGGCTACGCTCGGCGAATCGACGACCTAACTGGCGAAGTGCGGTGAGTTCGCTTTGGTAGTAGTGGTTAAAGGACATCGTATGGTTGCCTGATCATAATTTAGAGTAAATTCCCGCGCTGACATAAGCCGTCGTTCACTTAGTGAGCTTAATTCGCGCCAACGTAGTCATCGAGAGGGATTCATCCGCCTCAATTAGGAATAACCTCATACGGTGTATTACTGATAAAGACATTCAGCCAACTCTCTTCCCATTGCGGCATGGAAACCGTGAACACTTTGGTTTTCTTGTTGAAGTCGATCCAAGTAATACCGACCTCGTTATCATCCTCGTACGCACGCATATCTAGCGATTGAGTATCGTACAACGGGCTTCGATATACTTTGGCTGAGTCCTTCGAATCAATAATTCTTAAGTACGCCATACCGCCAAGCATGAAAATTCTGCCGACACGCACATTCTCAATTACGTAATCTCCTGAAGGGCTGGCCTTAGTTGTACTTGCAGGAAATCCAAGCATTGCGTTTACGCAATAAACAAGCAATGCAAACAACAGCACCAACGAGAGACTGATAGACCACAACCACTTCCTGCTAAACGTGATCATTTTCTAACACCCACCTTTTCCGCAGCCACACCAACGCTAAATGTGCGCATTATTTATTCCAAACGTTAATTACTGTTAATGGAATACTCTGATAGTGCACATCAGATAAAACCTGAAAGTCGCCACCCTTACCGAACTCAGCCCGATACTTCACAAAGTGGGAGTTCGTAATATAAAAATAGCGCGCACTGTCTATTTCCTTAAACATAGCTTGAGAGTCTTCGGCACTGAGATACGGATTCGACGCGATGTCTGACCTCATCTGCGCCGCGCCGGCATTTGCAGTGGCTGCATAGGCAGGGTTGGCTACCCCATCAAAATTCCAAAAACCCAGTGGTTGACTGAAATTATCTTCCGGTGCGTCATTGAAGTCGTAGGCATCCTCAGCATAAAAGCCGATACGCTCAACAAATAGTTGAATGCTATCTACAGAGACGACTAACTTCCCTTCAGGAAATACGCGAACGTTAAAATTTGCCAGCGCAGCCCGGAGCTCATCGGTTTTTTCTATCAGGCCGAATTTGACCGCTCGATTATTACTGTATCCGAACTCTTCAACCTTTCTTGCACTTTCAAACTTGAAAGGGTAAACGCCTGGAGTCGAGCCAAGATACTTATCTTTGACTTTCTTGCTTATATTTTTTCGTCCAGCAGAATTATCCCAAACAGACTTCAACTCTTCAATTACAGCCTTGGCAGGTTCAAACCGCATCAGCCAAGCCATTTTCACGATGGTATCTTCTACATAATTGACGTCTGCAAGAGCGTCGTGGTCTTTGACCTCTTTGCTCATAGCGCCGTCTTTGGTTGGCCATGGCTTGCCATTGAACCAATGGCGCATGAGTTTCGCAGCAACTGGCCATTTCATCTTATCCATCGCGTCAGGTATATCTGTGATTTTGAATTGACGAACAACTGCAGACTTACCAGCCTGATTACTTGCTGGCGTCAGACTTGAAGCTATTGTTGTATCCGCCATATCAAAAACCCTCACTCGTCTTATCCAATTACAACTTCGGATTGCTGCTCAATAATCAACTCATACGTCTCAGCTTCCGATGACGAAATTTTCTGCGTCTTGCCGTCGGCGCCTGTGACACCACTGATTATTTTTCCCGAGGCTGTTTTGAAACTGTATGCAACTCCAGCCAACGGCTTCCCGGTGTCCTGGCAATTGATCACGTAGTGCTCGTTAAACGGCCACTGAATCTCCACCGGCAACGGCGCCACAAACGGCACCGGCGAATGCGAATTCCCGATAATCACCGTCCCGGAACCCGCCGTAACCTTGTTGCCATGAGTACCAACCGAATCCACCGTTGCCGCCGGTTTGCCGTTGATCAAAACCGTCGTCGCCAACCCGCCCGACATCGCACCACCACACGCCGAGGCATCGCCTTGGCGGGCGGCCGCGAGGCCGTCGAAGAAGACGTCGCCGGAACCAGCGGCGATCGGGTTGGTGCCGTGGCCGGGGAGCGGGCAAGCGGTGGGGTCGGATACGCGGGCTGCGGGTTTGCCGGACATACGAATCTCCTTAGTTGACCTTTACTTGACCGCTGCCATCCAGGCGCGCGGCGAAACTGACCTGACGCTTGAAACCATCAACTTCCAGCAAGCCTTCGATGCTGAAGGACAGGCGAAGCTGATCGTGATCACGCGGCAGGGAGATGACATGCACATTGCTCAAGCGTGGCTCGTAGGCTTCGATGAAATTTTCGATGGCCAGACGGGCCTGACTCAGGGAGTCGTGCAGGCTCAGACGCATGTCATTGAGATCGGGTAGCCCGTAGTCGGACAGCGTTTGCACGCTGCCCGCACGGGTGCTGAGCATCTTGGCCAGATGGGCAGCCACGGACGCCATGGCGGAGACCTCACGGCTCCAGCCGACGCGTTTTTCCGCGTCGCCACCCAGGCGTTCGAAAAGGCTGCCGTATCCAGTCATGACTCAGGCTCCTCTTACTCTTTGTCCAGCTTGCCAACCAGCGACAGGGTGAAATCGGCACCCATGTACTTGAAGTGCGGGCGCACGTTCAGGCTGACGCGGTACCAGCCAGGCTCGCCTTCGACATCGCTGACGATGATCTGGGCAGCGCGCAGTGGACGACGGCCACGGACTTCGGCGCTTGGGTTTTCCTGGTCGGCCACGTACTGGCGGATCCACTTGTTCAGTTCCAGCTCGAGGTCGGTACGTTCTTTCCACGAACCGAGTTGCTCGCGCTGCAGCACTTTCAAGTAGTGAGCCAGGCGGTTGACGATCATCATGTATGGCAGTTGCGTGCCGAGCTTGTAGTTCAGCTCTGCGGCCTTGCCTTCTGCGCTGATACCAAAGAACTTCGGCTTCTGCACCGAGCTCGCGGAGAAGAACGCCGCGTTGTCGGAGCCTTTGCGCATGGTCAGGGAGATGAAGCCTTCCTCGGCCAGTTCGTATTCACGACGGTCGCTGACCAGAACCTCGGTAGGGATCTTGGTTTCGATTTCGCCCATGCTTTCGAAATGGTGCAACGGCAGGTCTTCAACCGCGCCACCGCTCTGCGGGCCGATGATGTTCGGGCACCAGCGGAATTTGGCGAAGCTGTCGGTCAGCTTGGTGCCGAACGCGTAGGCCGTGTTGCCCCACAGGTAGTGCTCGTGGCTGTTGGCGACGGTTTCTTTGTACACGAACGACTTGACCGGGTTTTCTTCCGGGTCGTACGGGTTGCGCAGCAGGAAACGCGGCACGGTCAGGCCAACGTAACGGGAGTCTTCCGACTGGCGGAAAGTCTGCCATTTGGCGAACTGCGGGCCTTCGAAGTGATCTTTCAGATCCTTCAGGTCTGGCAGGCCGGTGAAGCTTTCCAGGCCGAAGAACTTCGGACCGGCAGCCGCGATGAACGGCGCGTGAGACATGCAGGCGACGCTGGACACGTACTGCATCAGTTTCACGTCCGGCGAGCTTGGGGACATGAAGTAGTTAGCGATGATCGCGCCCACAGGCTGACCACCGAACTGACCGTATTCAGCGGTGTAGATGTGCTTGTACAGGCCCGACTGCATCACTTCCGGCGAATCTTCGAAGTCGTCCAACAGATCGTCTTTGGAGACGTTGAGGATTTCGATCTTGATGTTTTCGCGGAAGTTGGTGCGATCGACCAGCAACTGCAGGCCGCGCCACGACGATTCCAGGGACTGGAAGTCCGGGTGGTGAAGGATTTCGTCCATCTGGCGGCTGAGCTTGGCATCGATCTCGGCGATCATGCGATCAACCATTGCCTTCTTGACCGGCTCACCGTTGTTCTGCGGCTTGAGCAGCTCTTCGATGAAGGCCGACACACCGCGCTTGGCGATGTCGTAGGCTTCGTCGTCCGGCGTCAGGCGGGTTTCGGCGATGATGCTGTCGAGAATGCTGTATTCGCCGTTCTCTTTGCTCTTTTGCTGTGCTGCGCTAGTGCTCATGGTGTTGGCTTCCTTGGCTGATAGAGACTCAGGCGTCCTGGGCTGCGGCGTTCAGGCCCAGCTCACCCAGTACGCGACCGCGGGATTCGTCGTCGGCGAGAACGCCTTCGATGGCTTTGCGGAACGCAGGCGCGTTACCCAACGGGCCTTTGAGGGCCACCAGCGCGTCGCGCAGTTCCATCAGTTTTTTCAGCTCAGGCACTTGCTCGACCAGGCTGGCCGGGTTGAAGTCCTTCATCGAGTTGACGCGCAGTTGCACGCCCAGCTCTTCAGTGCTGCCCTCTTCCTGAAGACGGTTAGGCACGCTCAACGTCAGGCTCAGCTCTTGCTTGGCCAGCACTTCGTCGAAGGTCGTCTTGTCGATGCTGATCGGCTTGCGATCTTCGACTTTGCGTTCGTCCTTGCGGTGCGTGTAATCACCGATTGCCAGTAGTTTCAACGGCAGTTCGATCTCTTCCTGTGCACCACCGGTGGCAGGTTTGAACGTGACGTTGATGCGTTCCTTGGGGGCTACCGAGCCTTCTTTGGCCATGGCTTTTCTCCTTGCGGTTGTGGCCCGGGGGCCTATTCGAGTACCACTTCGAGATCGAGGTGGCACAGCCTGCGATAAATCTCTTCCTTGCGTTCACGTACGGCATGGTTCTGCGGCAACAACTCGCAGCAGCTATGCAGTAAATGCAGCACTTCCAGCGCAAGATCGGGCTCCCAGGCGTTCAGGCCTGAGTCCTGTAATGTTTGGTCGAGGGTTTCGAGTTGGGTCTTGGCCAGTTCGTATTTCTTGGCCATGAAGCACAGCCGCGCGAGGGCGAACTGCCAGAAAAACCGTACGCGTCCGCCGTGGGCACTCTGCAGGCCCTGCTTGAGGATCTGCACGGCGGCCTTGAGGCCGTCCTTGCGCAAAATCGGCAGAACTTCTTCCAGGGCCACTTCCCAAGCCGGCTGGGAGTCGGCGACCTCGACCTTGCGTGGCGCAGTGGCGCTTTGCAGGTGTGGCATGACGTGGGCGCTGATCCAGGCGCGGGTGGCCGGATCAGCGAATGGTGCGCCGTCATGGAAACGCAATTCGATGATGCCGGGCAGGCGCTGAATCAACAGCGCGAAGTGGATTTCCACTTCGCGCATGGCCAATTCGGCGTTCAAGCCCTGCAGGCATTCCCAGACGATGCGCTGGCCATCAAACCAGAACGGCGCCTTCGCCAGGCTCGCCTCCAGTTCCACCAACAGGTCGGCGTACTTGGCCTGGTCGTAACGATCCTGATAGGACTTGAGCTTGTCGGCGGGCAAGCCGCGCAGAACGGTGATTTGTTCGGCGTTACGCTCGGGAACCGCATCAATCGGCAGCCACAGGAGTGTGCGATTGAGGCGCAGGGCGCGCAGGTCAGTGGCTTTCTGCTTGAGCCACCAGGCACACAACGGCCGCGCGCTTTCCTGTTGGGCGCGCAGGGCTTTGTGGGCTTCTTTTTCGTTATCGATCGGTGCGCCAGGGGTGAACAACTGCGTGGCGGCTTGCTTGACCTGGGCGACTGCGGCGCCGACCACACCGGGTTCCGGCTGGTTGTCAGCAGCGCGTTGCACCATGTTTTTCAGGCGGCGAGAGATCGGCAGCAGCAGTGGCGCATCGTCACCCAAGTGCTCGGTGCAGGCGGCGTCGAGGCCTTCAAGGTGTTCGACCAGGCGCCGGAACATCGGCAACTGCTCTTTGATCGCGATGTTTTCGGTCAACACCTGCTCAAGACGCGGCACCAGCCAACTGATCGCAGCGGAGCGGGTGCGAGCCTTGTTTGGGTGGACTTCGGCCCAGTGGCTTTCGCACAGGTAGTGCAACAAACCAAGGCCCGCCAGCAGTCCTTGAAAGGATTCGCGCTGGTACAACGCCCAAGTCAGCCAGGCACCGACCCGCAAGTCCTTGGACTGGGTACGCAGCAGGCTTTCGCTGTTTTCACGGATTTTCAGCCAGTCAATCTGACCGCTTTCATGCATCGAGGAGGCTTTGCCCAGCTCGCTTTCCAATGCCTCATATTCGCTCGAAAAACGAACGTCCTCGCCCGCGAAATTCTCTTTGGAAACAGAGGCTTTTGCGAGATCAAGGTAATGAGCAGAAAGTTTGCTTGAGTAGGACATCCATGGCCTTTATTTAGGATTACGGTCATACGCCCCCATGAAGATTTCAAGGGGCCAGGACAGTATCAAAGAGCTACGATGAGTCTCATCCAATTGAGTTCGTGCTCTTTCAAGTGCGCGCATCGTAATCACAATGATGGCCACTAGCAAGCATCTGATTAAACAACAAGACGAAGTGATCTTTATTGCACGTAGGAGATCTCCCTATATGTGTAAGGGGATTCCCTGGTAGCGATTTAATATTGAAGCCTCCCGAGCACACGCCCAAAACCCTTGAGCTAGAGCCGCCCGTCAAACTTTCCAAAAATCTTGGACAAGACCTTTCGATGCAGGCGCGGAGCATGCCAATATTCAGAGGGAATAAATGTAGGAATCGTCCGAAAGGTCATGGTCACTTTGGAACAGCGCGATGTGCGACAACAAAGAACCAAGAAAGTGCCATTACAGTGATGGCACTTAATATATGAAGGTAATCACGTAACACGGCAATGAACAAATGAGCGAAATGAATAATCAATTTCCAGAGTGTATTAATCAGTCCAATCCAGACTTAATACAGAACCGCATTACGCTCATAAAAAATGGGCACCCGATTTAATCGGCATGCCCATTTTTCAATACGGTTCTCCCCTTTATTCAGGGAGTTCGCCGCAATTACGGATTAACGCTGTCTTTCAACGATTTGCCTGGCTTGAACGCAACAGTGTTGCTGGCCTTGATTTTGACGGGCTCACCGGTTTGCGGGTTTTTGCCGGTACGGGCACCGCGGTGGCGTTGCAGGAAGGTACCGAAGCCCACCAGCGTGACGCTGTCTTTGCGGTGAAGTGCGCCGGTGATTTCTTCGAGAACGGCGTTGAGAACGCGGTTTGCCTGCTCTTTGGTGAGATCTGCTTTTTCAGCGATTGCAGCGGCGAGTTCTGGTTTACGCATTAGTGAAGCCCCTTTGACGGTTTTTTGTTGTTATGTCCGTGCTGTTCTCGTTGGAACAGCGCCCAAAGCGCCGCAGGTGCTCTACTCTGCGGCAGACGGGAGTGAGAATGGCACGCACGGAAGAGCCGCGCCAGTCTCGGCGCGACCTTTGTAGGGGCAAAAGAGGGGTGATTCCGACAGAACGACCGGTATTTACGCCAGCAGTGCCGGAAGCTCTTTGTTGAGGGCCAGTTTTTCCATCACCGCCGCGCCTGTCAGGGCATAACCGAGCAGTTTTCCGCCGGAATCGCGGCACAAAACCTTGACGTCAGTACCCTGCCCTTCGACCGTCCAGACGCCCTCCACACCCCGTGGCGGCGGCGAAACCACCAATGGGCAGACGGGTGTTTTCACCGTGATCGGCATCGGGCCATAGGTGACCGCGGTAGGGTTTCCGGCGAGGGTTTGCGCCAGCGCTCTCGCACAGCTCATCAGGGGCATGACGTACAGCAGATTCAGCCCATCGACCTCGGCACAGTCGCCCAGGGCGTAGATATTGGCGTGGGACGTTTTCAGGTGACGATCGACCACCACGCCACGGTTGACCTGCACACCGGCTGCCGCCGCCAGGTCGATACGCGGACGCAGGCCAATGGCCGACACCACCACATCGCAAGGAATCACCTGACCATCGGACAAGTGCGCCTCCAGGCCATCATCCACACGCTGCAAGCGATTGAGCACGGGGCCAAGGTGGAAGCGCGCGCCCAGGCTTTCCAGCCCGGCCTGCACCGCTGCGGCCGCCGCCGGGTGCAGCAAGGTCGGCATGACTTGTTCGCACGGTGCAACCAGTTGCACCTCGTAACCGCCCAGGATCAAGTCATTGGCGAATTCACAACCAATCAGCCCGGCACCCAGCAACAGCACCCGACGTTTGCCGGCCGCTGCCGCGCGAAAGCGCGCGTAATCTTCCAGATCGTTGATCGGGAAAACGGCGTCGGCGGCGTCGCCTTCGATCGGCACTCGCACGGTTTCCGCGCCCCAGGCCAGGATCAAGTCGCGGTAAATCACCGATTCCTCGCCGATCCACAAGCGTTTGTGGCCAGGATCGATACCGCTGATGCGCGTATGGGTGCGCACTTCGGCCTTCAGTTGCTCGGCCATCGCGCCAGGTTCGGCCATGCTCAGGCCATCGGCGTCTTTGTTCTTGCCGAACCCGGTGGAGAGCATCGGTTTGGAGTAGGAGCGCCCGTCATCGGCGGTAATCAGCAGCAGCGGGGTTTCGCCATCGAGTTTGCGAAACTCCCGGGCCAGGTTGTAGCCGGCCAGCCCGGTGCCGACGATCACGACAGGTGCGTTCATTCCTTACTCCTTTAAATGTCTTAGTTGATTTCGATCATTTCGAAATCCATCTTGCCCACGCCGCAGTCCGGGCAAAGCCAGTCTTCCGGCACGTCTTGCCACGGAGTGCCCGGCAAAATGCCGTCGTCCGGCCAGCCGTCGGCTTCGTTATAAATCAGGCCGCAGACCACACATTGCCACTTTTTCATTCAGGTAATTCCTCAGGATTCAGGCTTGATGCCGGCGCAAACGGTCGATAGATGCAGCGTTGCCGTTCGGCTCAGGGGCGTTTTGTACTGATCGGGCACGGCAGATGCAAGCGTGTTCGGCGCAACGGCGGCCCGGATCAATCAAAATCGCGGGCTGACATGTTAAGCTCGCCGCCTCATTTGCTGCCAATAATGACTCACTGTGCCGCACTCAAAATCCCCTTCCGCGACCCCGTTATGGCTCCCTCAAAGCCAACTGACGCCCCTCCCCGACACGTCTACCCTCGACTGGTTGTTTGATGAAGGCTCGCTGACCCGCCGCCTGATCCGTTTGTCGAATAATGCTTTCAGTGTCACGCCGCTGTTTGAAGGCTGGCAACCACTGCGCGCCGACGAATGTACCGCGCTGGAACTGGACGAAGGCAGTGAAGGCTGGGTGCGCGAGGTGTATTTGCGTGGCCATGGCGAAGCGTGGGTGTTTGCCCGCAGCGTGGCGGCGCGCAGTGCGCTGCAGGGCGATGGCTTGCACATGGACGAATTGGGCAGTCGCTCGCTGGGTGAGTTGCTGTTTTGCGATCAAGCGTTCCAGCGTCGGGCTATCGAGGTTTGCCACTATCCTCAGGAATGGCTGCCGATGGAGGCTCGCGCACCTGAGCTGTGGGGACGCCGCTCGCGGTTCGACCGTGGTGCCTTGAGCGTACTGGTGGCCGAGATCTTCTTGCCGACCTTGTGGCTCGCCACCCGCGCCCATCCGGAGAATTGCTGATGTATCAGAGCCTGCTCAAGTCCCTGAATCGCTTGAATCCACGGGCCTGGGATTTCATTCAACTGACTCGCATGGACAAGCCGATCGGCATCTATCTGCTGCTGTGGCCGACATTGTGGGCTCTGTGGATTGCCGGCAAAGGTTCGCCGTCCTTGGCCAACCTCGTGATTTTCGTACTGGGCGTGGTGCTGACCCGGGCCGGCGGCTGCGTGATCAACGATTGGGCGGACCGCAAGGTCGATGGCCACGTGAAACGCACCGAACAGCGGCCACTGGTGAGTGGCAAGATCAGCTCCAAAGAAGCCTTGGTGTTCTTCGCGTTGTTGATGGGCGTGGCCTTCCTGCTGGTGCTGTGCACCAATGCGAAAACGGTCTGGTTTTCGTTCGGTGGCCTGGCGCTGGCCTTCACTTACCCGTTCATGAAGCGCTACACCTATTACCCGCAAGTGGTATTGGGTGCGGCGTTCTCCTGGGGCATGCCGATGGCGTTCACCGCCGAAACCGGTGAGCTGCCTGCTGCGGCGTGGCTGCTGTGGATCGCCAACCTGTTGTGGACGGTCGGCTATGACACTTATTACGCCATGACCGACCGCGACGATGACCTGAAGATCGGGGTGAAATCCACCGCGATTCTGTTTGGCGATGCGGACCGGGTGATCATCCTGACGTTGCAAGGGTTGGCGCTGGGTTGCCTGCTGCTGGCCGGGTCGAAATTCCAGCTCGGCGGCTGGTTCCACCTTGGCTTGCTGGCGGCGGCGGGCTGTTTTGCCTGGGAGTTCTGGTACACCCGAGGCAAGGACCGGATGCGTTGCTTCAAGGCGTTTTTGCACAACCATTGGGCCGGGCTGGCAATTTTCGTGGGGATTGTGCTGGATTACGGGTTGCGCTGAGGTAATAAAGCGCAAAGATCGCAGCCCGTGACATCTCCTGATATTTACGTCCTATAGGAGCTGCCGCAGGCTGCGATCTTTTTACGGTTTCAGTGAATCATTTACTTATGCTCGCGCATCACATGCCACACGTCTTTCATGCCATCACCTTTCATTTCTCCAGGCTTTTCGTCCTTCACAAAGGTGTACAGCGGCTTGCCGTCGTAAGCGTATTGCATCGTGCCGTCATCACGCTTGATGACGGTCCATTTGCCCTCGGCCTTGGCACCCGCCGGAGCCATCATTGGCGGCCAGTTTTTAGCGCAATCACCGTTACACATTGACTTGCCGCCAGCGTCCTTGTCGAACGTATAAACGGTCATGCCTTTGTGATCCACCATCATCCCGTCTTTCATCATGGCGGGTTCGGCAGCGAAGGCCATTGTTGGCAAAGCAAGGACAGCGGCCAACATCAAAGCCTTAAGGGAGAACGTGTATTGACTCATGGAAACCTTCCTTTTGTGGTTGTCAGGATTCGGACTTAGAGCTTAGTTCAGGATCATGACAATCGCCGGGCTGCTAAATTGTTGTCACACGACTGCAATAATTCCGTTATCTAATGCGGCGCAAGACAGTTAAATGACAAGAGGATTAAAGGCATGGTTGGCAGGAGCATTCTGATCGTCGACGACGAAGCGCCCATCCGCGAAATGATCGCCGTTGCGTTGGAAATGGCCGGCTATGACTGCCTGGAGGCGGAAAACTCGCAGCAGGCCCATGCCATCATCGTCGACCGCAAGCCGGACCTGATCCTGCTCGACTGGATGCTGCCGGGCACGTCTGGTATCGAACTGGCCCGCCGCCTCAAGCGCGATGAGCTGACCGGGGACATCCCGATCATCATGCTCACGGCCAAGGGCGAAGAGGACAACAAGATTCAGGGCCTGGAAGTCGGCGCCGACGATTACATCACCAAACCGTTTTCACCGCGTGAACTGGTGGCGCGCCTCAAAGCCGTACTGCGCCGCGCCGGCCCGACTGATGGCGAAGCACCGATCGAAGTCGGTGGCCTGCTGCTGGACCCGATCAGCCACCGCGTGACCATCGACGGCAAACCCGCCGAGATGGGCCCGACCGAATACCGCTTGCTGCAATTTTTCATGACTCACCAGGAACGCGCCTACACCCGTGGCCAGTTGCTGGATCAGGTCTGGGGCGGCAACGTCTACGTCGAAGAACGTACCGTCGACGTGCACATCCGTCGCCTGCGCAAAGCCCTCGGCGATGCCTACGAAAATCTGGTACAAACCGTGCGCGGCACCGGTTATCGCTTTTCCACCAAAGCATAGAAGCAGCGGCAAGCTTTAAGCTATAAGCGGCAAGCACAGCCGCTCTAACTTGCGGCTTGCATCTTGAAACTGGAAGCTGCGTTAAGGACGCCCCGTGAACCAAAACTGGCATGGCACCCTGATCCGTCACATGCTGTTGCTGGTCACCGGCTGCCTGGTCATCGGTTTGATGACCGGCTACTACGGCTGGAGCCTAGCGGCAGGATTGGGCATTTACCTGGGCTGGACCCTCAAGCAACTGCTGCGCTTGCACGAATGGCTGCGCCTGCACAAACCCGATGAGGCACCGCCCGACGGTTATGGCTTGTGGGGCGAAGTGTTCGACAGCATCTATCACCTGCAACGCCGTGACCAACGGGTACGCGGGCGCCTGCAAGCGGTGATCGACCGCGTCCAGGAATCCACGGCTGCGCTGAAAGACGCGGTGATCATGCTCGACAGCGACGGTAACCTGGAATGGTGGAACCGCGCCGCCGAAACCCTGCTCGGCCTCAAGACACCGCAAGACAGTGGCCAGCCGGTCACCAACCTGGTGCGCCATCCGCGCTTCAAGGAATATTTCGAGCAGGACACCTACGCCGAGCCGCTGGAAATCCCTTCACCGACCAACGATCGCCTGCGCATTCAGTTGTACATCACCCGTTACGGCAACAACGAACACTTGATGCTGGTGCGCGACGTGACGCGCATCCATCAGCTGGAACAGATGCGCAAAGACTTCATCGCCAACGTTTCCCACGAGTTGCGTACGCCATTGACGGTCATCTGCGGTTACCTGGAAACCTTGCTCGACAACGTCGAGGAAGTGAACCCGCGCTGGACCCGTGCCCTGCAGCAAATGCAGCAGCAAGGGGGACGCATGCAGACCTTGCTCAACGACTTGCTGCTATTGGCCAAACTGGAAGCCACCGATTACCCCTCGGACAACCAGCCCGTGGCCATCGAAGGCTTGCTGCAATCGATCAAGGGCGATGCACAGCAGTTGTCCGGTCAGAAAAACCAGCGCATCACCCTGGAAGCCGATCCGACGATTCTGCTCAAGGGCAGCGAGGCTGAGTTGCGCAGCGCGTTTTCCAATCTGGTGTTCAACGCGGTGAAATACACGCCGGCCGATGGCAACATCCGCATTCGCTGGTGGGGTGACGAGCAAGGTGCGCACCTGAGCGTGCAGGATTCGGGGATCGGTATCGACAGTAAGCACCTGCCGCGCCTGACCGAACGTTTCTACCGCGTCGATTCCAGTCGCAATTCCAACACCGGTGGCACCGGTCTCGGCCTGGCGATTGTCAAACACGTATTGTTACGACATCGCGCGCGGATGGAAATCAGCAGCGTGCCGGGGCATGGCAGCACGTTTACCTGCCATTTCGCGCCGGTCCAGGTCACCAAATCCCGGGTCATCAGTGCTGCTGACTGATACCGGCCAGCACTCCCCCCTAGGCAATCGCCCGGTCAGCCGCTACATTGGCTGACTTGTGCCTGCCTTTCAGGTGCACTTTTTTCTTTCCTTTCGAATACACGGAAACCGCAAAACTCCATCATGGACCCTTCCCCTGGCTTGACCCTCGCGACACTCTTTGCCGACTTCGGCATGATTCTTTTTGCTCTGATCCTGGTTTTGCTCAACGGATTTTTCGTTGCGGCGGAATTTGCCATGGTCAAATTGCGCTCGACCCGGGTCGAGGCCATCGCTGAGAAAAACGGCTGGCGCGGACACATCCTGCGCACCGTTCACAGTCAGCTCGATGCCTACCTGTCGGCGTGCCAGCTGGGTATTACCCTCGCCTCGCTGGGTCTTGGCTGGGTCGGTGAACCCGCGTTCGCACATATTCTGGAACCGATGCTTGAAGCTGTCGGCGTGCAGTCGGCCGAAGTGGTCAAAGGCGTGTCGTTCTTTGCGGCGTTCTTTGTCATCTCGTACCTGCACATCGTCGTCGGCGAACTCGCGCCGAAATCCTGGGCCATCCGCAAACCCGAGTTGCTGTCGCTGTGGACTGCCGTGCCGCTGTACCTGTTCTACTGGGCCATGTACCCGGCGATTTACCTGCTCAACGCCAGCGCCAACACCATCCTGCGGATCGCTGGCCAGGGTGAACCCGGCCCCCATCACGAGCACCACTACAGCCGTGAAGAACTGAAACTGATCCTGCACTCCAGCCGTGGCCAGGACCCGAGCGACCAAGGCATGCGTGTGCTGGCGTCCGCCGTGGAAATGGGCGAGCTGGAAGTGGTCGACTGGGCCAACTCCCGGGAAGACCTGGTGACGCTGGAATTCAACGCACCGCTCAAGGAAATCCTGGCGATGTTCCGTCGCCACAAATTCAGCCGTTATCCGGTGTACGACAGCGACCGTCAGGAGTTCGTCGGCCTGCTGCACATCAAGGATCTGCTGCTGGAACTGGCGGCCCTGGACCACATTCCCGAATCGTTCAACCTCGCCGAGCTGACCCGCCCGCTGGAGCGCGTGTCTCGGCACATGCCGCTGTCGCAGCTGCTGGAGCAGTTCCGCAAGGGCGGCTCGCACTTCGCGCTGGTTGAAGAGGCCGATGGCAACATCATCGGCTACCTGACCATGGAAGACGTGCTGGAAGTGCTGGTCGGCGATATTCAGGACGAACACCGCAAGGCGGAGCGCGGGATCCTCGCCTACCAGCCGGGTAAATTGCTGGTACGCGGTGACACGCCGTTGTTCAAGGTTGAACGCCTGCTGGGCATAGACCTGGACCACGTCGAAGCCGAAACCCTCGCCGGGCTGGTCTACGAAACCCTGAAACGGGTGCCGGAAGAGGAAGAAGTGCTGGAAGTCGAAGGACTGCGGATCATCATCAAGAAGATGAAAGGGCCGAAGATCATTCTGGCCAAGGTGTTGATGCTCGATTGATGCACTGATCCGAAACCGGGTCGACCCCATCGCGAGCAAGCCCGCTCCCACAAGGACGACGTAAACCCTGTGGGAGCGGGCTTGCCCGCGATGGCGTCAGGACAGGCAACCCATCATTGCTTGCCCAACGCAAAGTTGGGCAACGACCCGACCGGTTGATTGAACTGGTACGGAATCGACACCAACCCCAGCCCCGTATTGCGCTGCACCACAAAATGCAGGTGCGGCCCGCTGCTGTTGCCGGTATTGCCCGACAACGCCAGCGCACTGCCCACCGACACTCGCTGCCCTTCTCGAACGCTGACCGAACCTTGCTTGAGGTGCAGGTACACGCCCATGGTTCCGTCATCGTGCAGCACTCGCACGAAGTTGCCCGATGGATCGGTGCCGCGCCCGGTCTGGGCATTCTCGGTTTTCACCACCACTCCGCCCCGCGCCGCAATGATCGGCGTGCCTTCGGGCATGGCAATGTCCATGGCGTAACGATTCTTGGCGCCGAAATGGCTGTATTGGCCATTGGCGCCCTGGCTCAGGCGAAACGGTCCGCCGCGCCAGGGCAATGGGTATCGATAGGCCATGGCGGCGCCTGAGGGATCGCCCAGGGAATATTCGAACCTTGGGGTATACGCCAGCGGTCTTCCAGGCTGCGTCGCCGTGAGCAGCGCCAGACGAAGGTTGCTGCGGGCCGGCATCACCCGACGGATCGGCCGGCTCGGTGCGCCACTGACATTACTCAGCCCGGCGAAACTCAACTCGATCTCGACGGGCGCATACAGATCGTTGCGCACGAACACGCTGTCCGCGCCCTTCTGCTTTTTGATGTCCAGATAAACCTGGCGCTCGAGGTGCTCGTCCATGCGATCTCGAAAAACGAACACCTGGGCGCCCTGGCTGGGGCGGTCGCTGTAGGAGACCACGCCATTGGCGTCTTTGGACTTGTAGATCGTCATGGCCACAGCCGAGGTGGAGGCCATGAAAAGACCACAGAAAAACAGCAGGCGCGCGAGCATGGGCAAAGAGTCTGTCGAGTAAGGCCTGGGAGGAGCCTAGCAGCTGCAATGGACCCGAGTCGTCGGCAGATGTTTCAAATGATCGTTCCCACGCTCTGCGTGAGAATGCAGCAAGGGACGCTCCGCGTCCCACCGAAGCAGACGCGGAGCGTCCCGGGAGGCATTCCCACGCAGAGCGTGGGAACGATCAGCGGTACGGATTATGCGCCCGGTACGAAATGCTTCTGTGCCGTACCACGTGCTATCAAGCGGGAGATGTAATCGAGCTTCTGCGCATCCTGATCGACGAAGCGGAAGGTCAGTTGCAGCCATTCGCTGTCGGGTTTCTGCTCGTGAGCGACGATGGCGTGCAAGTAGCCGTTAAGGCGGGCGGTTTCGGCGTTATCGCCCTGCTCGAGGTCGAGCACGGCGCTGTCGAGCACTTGCGGCAGGGTGTCGGTGCGCTTCACGACCAGCAGTGCTTCCTTGAGACTCAAGGCCTTGATCACGCACTGTTGAATGCCGTTCGGCAGACGCAACTGACCCTGGCCACGACCGCTAGCTGGCGCTGCGGAGGACGCTGCAGGCTTGATCGGCGGGCTATTGAGCAGACCGCGGGATGCAGCAGCCGCCGGGGCCGGGGCTGGCGCGGCGGCGGCCGCAGGTTTGGCGAACGGGTTGACCGGTGCCGCTGCAGGCGCGACTACGGCAGCCTTGCCGCCAGTCAACGCGCTCAGGGAATCGTTGCCGAACGCCGAGTTCATTTTGGTCGGCGCGCCGCTCATCAAGGCGTCCAGCTTGCCGACCTTGTTCAGCGCCTGCTTGACCTTGGTCAGCAGTTGCTCATTGGTGAACGGCTTGCTGACGTAGCCGGAAACGCCGGCCTGAATCGCCTGAACCACGTTCTCCTTGTCGCCACGGCTGGTCACCATCACGAAAGGCATGGTCTTGAGGTTGTCCTGCTCGCGGCACCAGGTCAGCAGTTCCAGGCCAGACATTTCGGGCATTTCCCAGTCGCACAGGACCAGGTCGAACGCTTCCTTGGCCAGCAGGGCCTGAGCTTTTTTGCCGTTGATGGCATCTTCGGTCCGGATACCGGGGAAGTAGTTACGCAGGCACTTCTTTACCAGGTCGCGAATGAATGCCGCATCGTCCACCACCAACACACTGATCTTGCTCATCCACCACCCCTCGAAAAAATCCCGGCAAGCATACCGTCTTACTGATGGCACATTGCCAAAAACCTTCAGTCACGCCGGGACTTTTCGTTCGCGGGTGCTGCGTTTAAAGTCGTCAACCCCATACAAAAACGCCCGGCCAAAGGACCGGGCGTTTTTCTTGGGCAGTCTTACTTATCGTCAGCTTTGCCCGGAACATTAGCGGTTTCGCCGCTTGTGCCTTCAACTTCTTCTTTCATGCGCTTGAGGCCCAGGTGACGCACGTCGGTGCCGCGCACCAGGTAGATCACCAATTCCGAGATGTTGCGCGCGTGGTCGCCGATGCGTTCCAGCGAACGCAGCACCCAGATAATGCTCAAGACCCGCGAGATAGAGCGCGGGTCTTCCATCATGTAAGTGGCGAGCTCGCGCAGCGCGGTCTTGTATTCGCGGTCGATGATTTTGTCGTACTGTGCCACCGACAACGCCAGGTCAGCGTCGAAGCGGGCAAAGGCGTCCAGCGCGTCGCGCACCATGTTGCGCACCTGGTCGCCGATGTGGCGCACCTCGACGTAACCGCGCGGCGCTTCGCCTTCTTCGCACAACTGGATGGCACGGCGGGCGATCTTGGTCGCTTCGTCACCGATACGCTCCAGGTCGATCACCGATTTGGAGATGCTGATGATCAGGCGCAAGTCAGACGCCGCAGGCTGACGACGGGCCAGAATGCGCAGGCATTCTTCGTCGATGTTGCGTTCCATCTGGTTGATCTGGTCATCGATATCACGCACTTGCTGTGCCAGGCCGGAATCGGCCTCGATCAGCGCGGTCACCGCGTCGTTGACTTGCTTTTCCACCAGCCCGCCCATGGCCAGGAGGTGGCTGCGCACTTCCTCAAGCTCGGCGTTGAACTGCGCAGAAATGTGATGGGTAAGGCCTTCTTTACTAATCATCTGTTTCGCTCCGCGAAAGTTGCAAGCTTCAAGCTGCAAGCTTCAAGCAGTTATGTAAGTCCTGATATCGCACCGCTTCTTTCTTGCCGCTTGAAACTTGCGGCTTGCAGCTGTACGGCTAGCCGTACCGCCCTGTGATGTAGTCTTCGGTCTGCTTCTTCGCCGGATTGGTGAACAGGGTGTCGGTGTCGCCGAATTCCACCAGTTTGCCCATGTACATGAACGCCGTGTAGTCAGACACCCGCGCGGCCTGTTGCATGTTGTGGGTCACGATGACGATGGTGAACTTCGATTTCAATTCGTAGATCAGCTCTTCGACTTTCAGTGTGGAGATCGGGTCGAGTGCCGAGCACGGTTCGTCGAGCAGCAGCACTTCCGGCTCCACGGCGATGGTGCGGGCGATTACCAGACGTTGCTGCTGTCCACCGGACAGGCCCAGTGCCGACTCGTGCAGACGGTCTTTGACCTCGTCCCACAATGCTGCGCCTTTCAACGCCCACTCGACGGCTTCATCGAGGATGCGTTTCTTGTTGATGCCCTGGATGCGCAGGCCATAAACCACGTTTTCGTAGATGGTTTTCGGAAACGGGTTCGGCTTCTGGAACACCATGCCGACGCGACGACGCAGTTCAGCCACGTCCTCGCCTTTACGGTAGATGTTGTTACCGTAGAGGTTGATCGCGCCTTCGACACGGCAGCCGTCGACCAGGTCGTTCATGCGGTTGAAGGTGCGCAGCAGCGTGGACTTGCCGCAGCCGGACGGGCCGATGAAGGCGGTCACGCGCTGCTTCGGGATGTTCATGCTGACGTCGTACAGCGCTTGCTTCTCGCCATAGAACAGGCTCAGGCCCGGCACTTCGATGGCCACGGTTTCCTGTTCAAGGCTCAGGCTCTGTTTGTCGCGGCCCAGGGCAGACATGTTGATGCCGTGGGTATGTGTTTCGTGCTGCATGGGGTCTCACTCCGTTCGTAGCTGCAAGCTTCAAGCTGCAAGCTGCAAGTTTTGAGCAAAGGCGGCGAGCAGCATTTTCTTGCCGCTTGTAGCTTGCCGCTCGTGGCTTATCAATCAGCTATCCAGCGCTTTGTACTTCTCGCGCAAGTGGTTACGGATGTAGACGGCCGACAAGTTAAGCGTGGCGATCACCAGCACCAGCAACAACGCCGTGGCGTACACCAGCGGTCGCGCGGCTTCGACGTTCGGGCTCTGGAAGCCGACGTCATAAATATGGAAGCCCAGGTGCATGATCTTCTGGTCCAGGTGCAGGTACGGGTAGTTGCCGTCCACCGGCAGCGACGGCGCCAGTTTCACCACACCGACCAGCATCAGCGGCGCCACTTCACCCGCGGCGCGCGCCACGGCGAGGATCATGCCGGTCATCATCGCCGGGCTAGCCATCGGCAGCACAATCTTCCACAAGGTTTCAGCCTTGGTCGCGCCGAGGGCCAACGAGCCTTCGCGCACAGTGCGGGGAATTCGCGCCAGGCCTTCTTCAGTGGCCACGATCACCACCGGCACCGCCAGCAGCGCCAGGGTCAAGGACGCCCAAAGCAGGCCCGGCGTACCAAAGGTCGGCGCCGGCAAGGCTTCAGGGAAGAACATCCGGTCAACCGAACCACCCAGTACATAGACGAAGAAGCCCAGACCGAACACGCCGTAAACAATGGCAGGAACGCCCGCCAGGTTGTTCACCGCGATACGGATGATCCGGGTCAGCACGTTCTGCTTGGCGTATTCACGCAGGTAAACCGCCGCCAGCACGCCGAACGGGGTCACGATCATCGCCATGATCAAGGTCATCATCACGGTGCCGAAGATCGCCGGGAAGATCCCGCCTTCGGTGTTCGCTTCACGCGGATCGTCGCTGAGGAATTCCCAGACCTTGCTGAAGTAGAAGCCGACCTTGGTGAAGGTGCTCATGGCGTTCGGCTGGTAGGCGTGAACCACTTTGCCGATGCCGATCTCGATCTCTTTGCCGTTCGCATCGCGGGCCGTGAGGCTGTCGCGGTTGAACTGGGCATGCAGGTCGTTCAGGCGTGCTTCGATGTCTTGATAACGAGCATTCAGCTCGGCACGCTCGGACTCCATGTCTGCTTGCGCCGTGGCGTCGAGCTGGCCGGCCAGTTCCAGTTTGCGACCGTGCAGGCGGACCCGCTCCAGACCGGCGTTGATCGCGCCGATGTCAGTTTTTTCCAGGCTCTTGAGCTGTGCGGCCAGCTTGTTCACGCGATCGACACGGGCCTGCAACTCAGGCCATGCGGCTTCGCCTTCAGCGATGACCTTGCCGTCCTGTTTGACGTTGACCAGGTAGCCGTAGAAGTTGCCCCACTCGCGACGCTCGATGGTCATCAGCTCGGGTGGCGTCTTCTGGTTGGTCAGCCACTCGCCGACGATCCAGGTGAAGTCGTTGCCGTTCAGGTCACGGTTACCGACCTTGATCAGCTCGCGGGTCATGAACTCGGGGCCCTGATCGGGCACCGGCAGGCCAGCGGTTTTCAGGCGCTCGCGTGGCACTTCTTCCTTCTGCACCACTTCGCCGATCACCAGGTGATTGGCCTGGCCCGGCACGTCGTAATTGGCGTGCACCAGGTCTGCCGGCCAGAAGTGGCCCAGACCGCGCACGGCAATCACCGCCAGCAAACCAATGGTCATGATGACCGCGATGGACACCGCGCCACCGCTGATCCAGACGCCGGGGGCGCCGCTCTTGAACCATCCTTTCAGGGAGTTCTGTTTCACAGACTTCTACCTTTCTTAAAGCGACGAGTATTTCTTGCGCAGACGCTGACGAATCAGTTCCGCGAGGGTGTTCATGACGAAGGTAAACAACAGCAGCACCAGCGCCGAGAGGAACAGCACGCGGTAATGGCTGCCGCCGACTTCCGACTCCGGCATTTCCACCGCAACGTTGGCCGCCAGGGTGCGCAGGCCTTCGAACAGGTTCATTTCCATGACCGGGGTGTTACCGGTGGCCATCAGCACGATCATGGTTTCCCCGACCGCACGGCCCATGCCGATCATCAGTGCCGAGAAGATCCCCGGGCTGGCGGTGAGGATCACCACGCGAGTCATGGTCTGCCACGGCGTGGCGCCGAGGGCCAGGGAGCCCAGCGTCAGGCCACGAGGCACGCTGAACACGGCGTCTTCGGCGATGGAGTAGATGTTCGGAATCACCGCGAAGCCCATGGCCAGGCCCACTACCAGAGCGTTGCGCTGGTCGTAGGTGATGCCCAGGTCGTGGGAGATCCACATGCGCATGTCGCCACCGAAGAACCAGGTTTCCATGTACGGGCTCATGTACAGCGAGAGCCAGCCCACGAACAGAATCACTGGGATCAGGATCGCGCTTTCCCAGCCATCCGGCACCTTCAGACGGACGGATTCAGGCAAGCGGCTGAAGATGAAACCGGCCACCAGAATGCCGATCGGCACCAGCATCAACAGGCTGAAGATGCCCGGCAAATGCCCTTCTACATACGGCGCGAGGAACAGGCCGGCGAAGAAACCGAGGATCACTGTTGGCATTGCTTCCATCAGCTCGATCACTGGCTTGACCTTGCGGCGCATGCCCGGAGCCATGAAGTAAGCGGTGTAGATCGCCGCAGCAACAGCCAAAGGCGCGGCCAGCAGCATCGCGTAGAACGCGGCTTTCAGCGTACCGAAGGTCAGCGGCGACAGGCTCAGCTTG
Organism: Pseudomonas sp. JAI111; assembly: GCF_024809425.1. Lineage (NCBI taxonomy): Bacteria > Pseudomonadati > Pseudomonadota > Gammaproteobacteria > Pseudomonadales > Pseudomonadaceae > Pseudomonas > Pseudomonas sp. JAI111. Next base: position 554,471 of record NZ_JANUCB010000003.1, read on the forward strand.
GGTTCGAAGTCGGTGTTGGCGGCGGTCGATTGCCAGACGTATTTAGGCTCGTCGTAGTTTTCGTACCAGACCTTGCTCCACAACGCGCTCCAGGACACTTCCGGGTGCGGGTTGTCGAGCAACAGCGGTTGAATCTTGCCGCCCGCTTCCACGATCACGCGGTTGGCCCGTGGAGACAGACCGAAGATGCCTTGGCCGTCGACCACCTGATCCACCAGCAGGGTGCGGTGAGCGGTGCTGTGGAATACGCCGAGCTTGCCGGACGCATCGAGGGCGATGAAGCCTTTGCGGCGCTCTTCGGCTGTGATTTCAACGATTGGTGTGGTGCCCATCTGGAAGGTGCGGATCTGCTTCAAACGCAATTCGCCGTCGTGGTCGCGGGCCATGAACCACTGGGCCAGGCCACCCTTGGAGTCGCCAAGGATCAACGAGATACCGCCCACCAGTTGAGTACTGGCGGTGATTTGCGCTTCACCATCTTCGAGTAGCTTGTAGCGACCATTGAGGCTCTTGTCGCGCAGGCTGAATACGTCGGCTTGGGCGCGACCGTTGATTACATACAGCCACTGCTGGCGCGGGTCGACGAAGATGTTTTTCACCGTTTCAGTCATCTGCGGCAGATCGATACGCTTCTGCTCGTTGGTGACTTCGCCGGTCATCATGTTTTCTTCGCTGGTCAGCGACAGCACATTGAGTTGCGCACCAGTGGAACCGACCAGCATCAGCGTCGTATCGGTGGCGTTGAGGCTGACGTGCTCCAGCGCACCACCCGCCTCGTTCAACGCAATCGGGGTTTCGCCGTACGGGTATTCGATGGCCGGCGAAATGGTCTTCTTGCCGTCTGGATAGCTGACTTTATAAGTGTGGCGGAACACCAGGGCCTGGCCGTTGGACAAGCCGACCGCCACCAATGGATGACCTGGCTGGTCTTCAGCGATGGAGGTGACCGTGGTGCCGGCCGGGATCGGCAGATCGACGCGCTTGAGTTCAGCGCCACTGTCGATGTCGAAGAATAATGCCTGGCCCTTTTCGGAAACCCGCATGGCGACCTGGTTCTGCTCTTCCAGCGAGATCATCAACGGCTTGCCGGCGTCTTGCATCCAGGCGGGCGTGATGGCGTCTTTGGCGGTCAAACTGGCACCCTGGAACAGCGGCGCGACAACGTAAGCGAGGAAAAAGAAGATCAGCGTGATCGCACCGAGAACGGCGAGGCCGCCCACGAGGACATACCAGCGGGTCAGGCGATCCTTGAGCGCGCGGATGCGGCGCTTGCGTTGCAGCTCAGGCGTATTGAAGTCAATTCGCTTGGGGGGATTCGTAGTCATGGTGGAATTGGCCAGATCATTCATGCGCACACCCTAGCGATCCTGTATGACAGAAAGATGACAGTGCAGTGACGCAACAAATCCGCCGCCAGCGGGAACTGGCAGAGGATCGGAAATTTGGGGTGCGGGAGCGGGCTTGCTCGCGAAGGGGCCGTCACTTTCAACATTAATGCTGACTGAACCACCGCATTCGCGAGCAAGCCCGCTCCCACATTGAACCCGGGGACTACCCCGGGTTCAGGGCTTTACTTTTTTGCGACTTCAGCGCCGCCTTCCGCCAGACCCAGGTCAGCCAGTGCTTTTGCAGCAACCTTGGCTGGCAGTGGGATGTAGCCGTCTTTCACTACAACTTCCTGGCCCTGTTTGGACAGAACCAGTTTCACGAACTCGGCTTCCAGCGGGGCCAGAGGCTTGTTCGGGGCTTTGTTGACGTAAACGTAGAGGAAGCGCGACAGCGGGTATTTGCCGTTCAGGGCGTTTTCTTCGCTGTCTTCGATGAACTCGGTGCTGCCTTTCTTCGACAGAGCAACGGTTTTCACGCTAGCGGTTTTGTAGCCAATGCCCGAGTAACCGATGCCGTTCAGCGAGGAGCTGATCGACTGCACGACCGAAGCCGAACCCGGTTGTTCGTTGACGTTTGGCTTGTAGTCGCCTTTGCACAGGGCTTCTTCTTTGAAGTAGCCATAGGTGCCGGATACCGAGTTACGACCGAACAGTTGAACCGGCTTGTTGGCCAGGTCGCCGGTCACACCCAGGTCGCCCCAGGTTTTGACTTCGGTTTTAGCGCCGCACAGACGAGTGGACGAGAAGATCGCGTCGACTTGTTCCATGGTCAGGTGCTGGATCGGGTTGTCTTTGTGTACGAAGACGGCCAGGGCGTCCACGGCAACCGGGATAGCGGTTGGCTTGTAGCCGTACTTCTGTTCGAAGGCAGCCAGTTCGGTGTCCTTCATTTTGCGGCTCATCGGGCCCAGGTTAGAGGTGCCTTCAGTCAACGCAGGTGGCGCAGTGGCGGAGCCAGCGGCCTGAATCTGGATGTTTACGTTCGGGTATTCTTTTTTGTAGTTCTCAGCCCACAGGGTCATGAGGTTGGCCAGGGTATCGGAGCCGACGCTGGACAGGTTGCCCGACACACCAGTGGTCTTGGTGTAGCTCGGGATCGACGGGTCAACAGCGGCGAACGCGTTGGCGGTCGCAACGCCAGCAGCGACAAAAGTCATTGCCGCCATCAAACGCTTCAGTTTCATGCCTTACTCCTAGCAGATAGGGTGTGTTAAGTCGGGGCCAAGTATTAGCAGGCCGTGTGAACACTCTATGGCTGAAATATGACAATTGGATGAAAGGCCAGCATTCGGGTTTTTACCGAATAATTCCTGCGCCCCAATCGCCAGCAGGCTAGCCCCCACATTGGAATGCGTTTCAATGTGGGGGCTAGCCTGCTGGCGATTGGGGCCGATACAGCTACAGACAATTTCGGGATCAGCGGCCCTTCTTCCAAAGATACCCACCCACCAGAATCCCGACACCGCAAAGAATCGCCACGTAATATGACGGTCCCATCGGACTTTCCTTAAGCAACAGGCTGACGATCATCGGCGTCAGGCCGCCGAAGATGGCGTAGGCGACGTTGTAGGAAAACGACAGGCCACTGAAACGGACCACAGGCGGGAAGGCTTTGACCATCACGTACGGCACGGCGCCGATGGTGCCGACCAGCAGGCCGGTCAGGGCATATAGCGGGAACAGCCAGTCGGGATGCGCTGCCAGGCTGTGATAGAAGGTCCAGGAGCTGAGCAACAACGCCGCACAGCCAAACACGAAGACCCGTCCTGCGCCGAACCGATCCGACAGTGCGCCGGCAATGATGCAGCCAAAACTCAGGAATACGATCGCCAGGCTATTGGCTTGCAGCGCCGTGGTTGGTGAGAAGTGGTACACCGTCTGCAGCACGGTCGGCGTCATCAGGATCAACACCACGATAGCGGCGGACAGCAGCCAGGTCAGCAGCATGGAAATCAGGATCGCCCCACGATGGTCGCGCAACACCGCACGCAGCGGCACTTCTTCGGCCAGCGCTTTGCGCAGTTGCAGTTCGGCGAACACTGGCGTTTCGTGGAGCCAGCGGCGCAGGTAAACCGAGAACAGACCGAATACGCCGCCCAGCAGGAACGGGATTCGCCAAGCGTAATCCGCCACTTCCACCGGGGTATAAATGCTGTTGATCGCAGTGGCAACCAGCGAGCCCAGCAGGATGCCCGCAGTCAGACCGCTCGTCAGCGTGCCGCAGGCATAGCCGATGTGCCGCTGCGGCACGTGTTCGGAAACGAATACCCACGCACCCGGCACTTCACCGCCAATGGCCGCGCCCTGAATCACCCGCATCAGCAACAACAGGATCGGCGCCCACATGCCGATTTGTGCATACGTCGGCAGCAAACCCATGATCAGAGTCGGCACCGCCATCATGAAGATACTCAACGTGAACATCTTCTTGCGACCCAGCAAGTCGCCGAAGTGGGCCATCACGATGCCCCCCAACGGGCGTGCGAGATAGCCGGCGGCGAAGATGCCGAAGGTCTGCATCAGGCGCAGCCACTCGGGCATGTCGGCGGGGAAGAACAGCTTGCCCACCACCGTGGCGAAGAACACGAAGATGATGAAGTCGTAAAACTCCAGCGCGCCGCCAAGGGCAGACAGCGACAAAGTCTTGTAGTCGTTGCGGGTCAGCGGACGTGCGGGTTGAGCTGGCTGCGCGATGCTCGAGGGCGCTGTGGTCATGGCAAGGGCTTCTCTTATAGTCGGATCTGCAACCCCAACAACGCTGGCGGAGGCTTGGGCAGGTCCGGCACGATAGCAAATTGTTCGAAAAAGCACATAGATGAGCGTATTTGACGGTCAAAATGAGAACCGGACGGTCGTCTCGGAGTCTACCGACCGATATACTCGCAATCCTGGACCTGCTTGTAAGGGGTTGCTGTGCGAAAACGTCGTTGGTAACTGTCAGCCGATTTCGCAGAGTTTCCCTTTAGGCGCCTTACGAAAAACGTGACGAACAGAGCATGTTCGGGGTTGAATCGTTTTTCCTGGAGACGGCTATTCACCTGAAGTACTTATGAAGAGTCACGGGTCAGAGGCACCCCCGGCATGATAGAGCTCGAACAAGAAGATCCAATTCCGCAAGGCGACCTCGCCCTGCAAATCACCGCTCTCCCTCGCGAAACCAACGGCTTTGGCGATATTTTCGGCGGCTGGCTGGTAGCGCAGATGGATTTGGCCGGCACCGCAATGGCGAGCAAAGTCGCTGGCGGGCGCGTTGCGACCGTTGCGATCGATCGCATGGCGTTCCTAGTCCCTGTCGCAGTGGGCGCACAGCTCTCCTTCTATACACAGGCCCTGGAAATCGGCCGCAGCTCGATTCAGATGATGGTCGAAGTGTGGAGCGACGATCCGCTGTCCAGCGAGTGGCGCAAAGTGACAGAAGCCGTATTCGTATTCGTCGCCATCGACGGCAGCGGCCGCACTCGCTCGGTTCCACCACGAGCACGTTAAACGCTGCGACTGTTTTGCGGTCCATTGCAGTCCTGTTAGAGATCGAGAGTTGCCCCATGAGCACGCCCAACGTTGAAGCCGTGAAACTGGATGAACTGAACTGCTGGCGCATCCGCCACGGGCAGGCCGAATTGCTGGTCGCCCAGCAAGGCGCGCACATCCTCAGTTATCAGTTGGCCGGCCAGCCGCCGCTGATCTGGCTCAATGACGAGGCGGTGTTCCAGAACGGCAAGAGCATCCGCGCCGGTGTGCCGGTGTGCTGGCCGTGGTTCGGCAATTTTTCGCGCAACCCGCCGAGCGTCCAGGCCATGCGCGTCAGTCAGGAACCACCGACGGCCCACGGTTTTGTGCGGGCGATGGATTGGGAACTGGGCGGCATCGAAGCCGAGGGCGAGAGCCTGAAAGTGGAATTCATCCTGCCCTACCCCGAAGGCGGCTTCCCGGGCTGGCCACATCAAGTGGATTTGAAGCTGAGCATCCGCCTGGATGAGCAGTTGCACATCAACCTGACCAGCCATAACCAGGGCACGGACAGCGTCACCATCAGCCAGGCGCTGCACAGCTATTTCGCCGTCAGCGATGTTCGCAACGTGCACGTTGAAGGGCTGGATGGCTTGAGCTACATCGAGACGCTGGACGACTGGAAAACCGTCACTCAGCACGGCGATCTGCGGTTTAGCGGCGAGACTGACCGCATCTATCAAAATGTCCCGGCGACACTGAGCATCGTTGATCCGGCCTGGGAACGGCGCATCGAGCTGACCAGCAGCGGATCGCGCTCGGCGGTGATCTGGAACCCGTGGATTGATCGCGCCGCGGCGTTCAGCGACATGGCCGACGATGGCTGGCAGCGCATGCTGTGCATCGAGACGGCAAACGTGATGGATGACGTGGTGACATTGGCGCCGGGTGCCAGCCACACCCTTGGCGTGAGCATCGCCAGCAAATCGCTCTAACACCGTAAAACCAATGTGGGAGCGAGCCTGCTCGCGATGGCGGTATAACAGTCAACATAGATGCTGAATGTTATGGCCACATCGCGAGCAAGCTCGCTCCCACAGTTGTTATGCCAGGCCCACTGGCGTTGTTTACAAATCCGACTCTTTCACCACTCTGACCTTCTCCGCATCCAGCGCATATGCCGCATCCGCCAGATCGTTGTTGACCTTCTCGATCTTCAACGTGCCGGTGACCCACAGCGGGGTGTAGATATCGTTCAGCTTCAACCCTTTCGGATACCGCACCAGCACCAACTGGTTAGGCGGCGGTGGCGGCACGTGGATGCAAGCGCCCGGATAAGGCACGAGGAAGAACAGCGTGCTGCGGCCCTTGGCATCGGACTCCAGCGGCACCGGATACCCGCCGATGCGAATGTTCTTGTCGTTCATCGACGGCACGGTCTTGGTCGAATACATCACCGCCGGCAAGCCTTTGCTCTGCTTCATGCCACCCTTTTGGGTAAAGGTGCCATTGCTTTCGGGGGAGTTGTGATCGATCTCGGGCATGGCCTCAAGAGCTTTCTGATCCGACTTGGGCATCAGTTCGAGCCAGTCGGTTTCCGGCAGTTCGCCAGCTTGGGCCAAACCACTGCCCAGTAAGAGGAGAGTCAACAAAAGACGGCGCATGGAAGTGCTCGGTAATGAAAGGACTGTGTAACGCCGGGCATTCTAGCCCTCCCCGCGCGCCGCGCAGAGAGGACTTTGTCGCTTAAATCAGTTCTTTCTGATCAAGCCGTAGATCACCAGCAATACCACCGCACCGACCAGCGCACCGATGAAGCCTGCGCCTTGACCGGCCTGGTAGATGCCCAGAGCCTGACCACCATACGTGGCCGCCAGCGAACCGCCGATACCGAGCAGGATGGTCATGATCCAGCCCATGCTGTCATCGCCCGGTTTCAGGAACCGGGCCAGCAGGCCGACGATCAAGCCGATAAAGATGGTTCCGATAATTCCCATGGCATTTCCCTCTGATTTGGACACCTTGCGAAAGCCTAGTCAGACTTTCGCATCCTGCCATGAGAGAACGACATCCCCTGAATGGTTCCGCCGCTGCCACATGAAACTATTTATTCGGCGATCAGTGCTTCGACCTTGAGGATCTGTGCCGCCAGGGTCTCGCGGTCTGCACAACGCAGGTTGGCGTGACCGACTTTGCGGCCGACCTTGAACGCCTTGCCGTAGTGATGCAGATGGCAATCGGCGATGGCCAGGACTTTTTCCGTCTCGGGCACTTTGCCGATGAAGTTGAGCATCGCGCTCTCGCCGACCTTGGCCGTCGAACCCAACGGCAGACCGGCAATGGCCCGCAGGTGGTTTTCGAACTGGCTGCACTCAGCGCCTTCGGTAGTCCAGTGCCCGGAGTTGTGCACACGCGGGGCGATTTCGTTGGCCTTCAGGCCACCGTCGACTTCAAAGAACTCGAACGCCATCACGCCGACGTAATTCAACTGCTTGAGCACGCGGCTGGAATAATCCTCAGCGAGCGCTTGTAGCGGGTGGTCGGTGCTGGCCACGGACAGCTTGAGGATGCCGTTTTCGTGAGTGTTGTGAACCAACGGGTAAAACTTGGTTTCGCCATCGCGAGCACGCACGGCGATCAGCGAAACTTCGCCGGTGAACGGCACAAAGCCTTCCAGCAGGCAAGCAACACTGCCCAGCTCGGCGAAGGTGCCGACCACATCTTCAGGCTTGCGCAGGACTTTTTGGCCCTTGCCGTCATAACCCAAGGTGCGGGTCTTCAGTACAGCCGGCAGGCCGATGGAAGCCACGGCGGCATCGAGGTCGGCTTGCGACTGAATGTCGGCGAACGCCGGAGTCGGAATCCCCAGGTCCTTGAACATGCTCTTCTCGAACCAGCGATCACGAGCGATGCGCAGCGCTTCGGCACTCGGGTAGACCGGGACGAATTGCGACAGGAACGCCACGGTTTCGGCCGGGACGCTTTCGAATTCAAAGGTCACCAGATCGACTTCATCAGCCAGCTGACGCAGGTGATCCTGATCGCCGTAATCGGCTCGCAGGTGTTCGCCCAATGCGGCTGCGCAAGCGTCCGGCGCCGGGTCCAGGAAAGCGAAGTTCATGCCCAGCGGAGTACCCGCCAGTGCCAACATGCGACCCAACTGGCCGCCACCGATTACACCGATCTTCATCGTCAAAAACCTCAGGCGATGCGTGGGTCTGGATTGTCCAGGACGCTGTCTGTCTGCTCAGCACGGAAAGTTTTAAGCACCGCGTGGAACTGCGGGTGCTTGGCGCCCAGGATGCTCGCCGACAGCAGGGCGGCGTTGATCGCGCCAGCCTTGCCGATGGCCAGGGTCGCAACCGGAATGCCCGCGGGCATCTGCACGATAGAGAGCAGCGAATCGACGCCCGACAGCATCGACGACTGCACCGGGACGCCCAGCACTGGCAGGTGGGTCTTGGCCGCACACATGCCAGGCAAGTGGGCCGCGCCACCGGCACCGGCGATGATCACCTCGATACCCCGCGCCTCAGCCTCTTCGGCGTACTGGAACAGCAGGTCCGGGGTGCGGTGGGCAGAGACCACTTTCACCTCGTAAGGAATGCCGAGCTTTTCCAGCATATCGGCGGTGTGGCTAAGGGTGGACCAATCGGACTTGGAGCCCATGATCACGCCAACCAGTGCACTCATCGTCGTGCCTCTTCTCTCTGGGCGCCCGCAGGCGCGTCAAAAACAACAAGCCACGCAGAAATGCGTGGCTTGATTGTACGAAAAATGGCCGGACGAACCGGCCGAAGGCCGCGCAGTATACCTCAATGAAGCAGATAAAAAGCCCCTTGGCCGACCATCTGTCATAGATCACTAAAAGCCCAGGTTACTGACTCGAAAGTCAACCAAAAAAGCGCTTTGTCGTGGCAGTCGTACTGGCCTCTATAGTGCAAAAGCCCATAACTATTTTGAGCGCTGAGTTCTTACGCCATTAACACCCAAGACACATTACAGAACAACTTGAAACTTGCCACGGCAAGCAACCAAACTTAACTTACAACTTCAAATATAAACGCCACACAAACTATAAACCCCGCATCACCACAACTATAAACATCGTCGACACCAAACAACACCAATCCCTCCCCAGCGGGAAGTACATAAAGGACTATGACATGAACAAAGGCAAAGCAAGTCAGATCATCGACAATCTGAAAGACAACACAATTGAAAACAATGACAGCGTGCGACACAGACGTTCGCCGATAAATGACGGGCAACCTGAGCGCCTCAAAAAGCCCATTCTTTTACTCGTTTTTATCCACGACGATCTTGATGACTACGATAAAGGCAAGCTCTACGACAACTACTTTTCTTGGCTGGAGACCGAGCTTGAAGACATCTCCGGTCGCGCAGTTACGGTTATTTTCAACTCTCAATCCACCACTCCGAAAATGACCAATTACAACTACAGAAATGAAAACGCTGCAGAGGCCCTTCGGGGCTGGGAAAACAAGGTTAAAGAATTGAAAGCGAAAGCGGATACAACATTCCCTTTCAATCCTAATCTGGACAAATTTCTGTTACTCACTCGTAACGGGATGAACAGCCGCGTCGCGGGAATCGCTTCCAATAGAGGTCAGAGCGCAATGGCGACGATCGATTCCTACCTGACGCCTGCTCACGAAATAGGTCATATGTTCGGTGCCACCCATGAAGATTCGGATATCGTCTACAACGGCTGGTGGCATGACACAATTATGAAATATGACGCTAATTCTCCCGTTCGAGGTAATTACTACCATTTCAGCGAAAAGAACCGCGACAATATTCGCAACTATCTCAGTCAATTCGACTGACATCCGCAAAATCATTTATCCCAGGTGATAGGGATGGACTTGCCTTTCACCCATCTCAGTAGCAAGGCCAGCCGTGTCGCCCTCGAGTTCGCGACGGGACGAGCGACGGCCGCCTGGATCCAGCCCTTTACTATGGGCAGAAACGACAGGTCGCCCGCTGTTATAAATCAAGTTATTGATTCGAAGGTAAAGCACATAAAGCCTTCGCAAAAAAATACCAAGTAATGCCAAGCCTGTTTCAGCATCACTAACAACAAACAGACATCGTCCTCTTAAATTTTACCGAGAGCGATACCCCTATGAGACAAACTTATGCACTCACTATTAAAACCGATTCTTACATTTATCGCCGCACTCATGATTAACATGAACGCACACGCTGTCGACTCTCCAGACAAGCTTAACGATGACCCTGCGAATCCCATCCGGCTTTTTGCGATTTTCCACGATGATGTCCCGGCAGCGAAACGAAGCGCGACCTACGCTGATCATATTCGCCCTTTCACCGTTGAATTCGAGAACATTACCGGTCGAAAAATCCACCTTATCTTTGATCGAAACAGGCCTCCCTACACCAGCTTCAATTATAAATCCGAAGACCAAAGCGATATGTTCCAGGGTTGGCAAAAGCTGGCGTGGGAGTATCGAAAACTACGGCATGAGAGCAATGAATTCCCAATCTCAAGTAATGACCGAGTCCTGTTGATCACCAACGACTTCATTAACGGCGGCCCTATATTTGGCGGTGTGGGTGGTATCGCAAATCAGCCCGGATCTGCCGCTATTGCTTCGCTCGACTTCAAACAGGCGATTGGGCATGAATTGGGACATTCTTTCAATGCCATCCATGAAGAAGGAGAAGTGCTTTATAACGGCTGGTGGTGCGAGACGTTCATGTTCGAACCCTTGCCCCTTCGATCGAATTGTTTCGTCTTTAGCGAAGGCAACAGGAAACGCATCAAGGCCTATGTCGACAGCCGGTATTAAAACTAGCCAGAGGCGCGAGATGACTCTCGCGCCTCTGGCTCTTTATGCGCTCGCTGCCGCGCCACCTTCCAGTTTGCGCCATAACAAACGCACATTCGCCTTGCGCACCAATGCGCAGCGATACAGGCGAATCTCCAGCGGCACATGCCATTGCGGGCCGCCGCAGACGACCAGTTCACCGCGAGCCAGCTCGGCGCGTACGCTGAGTTGCGGCACCCAGGCGATGCCCAGCCCTTCCAGCGCCATGCTTTTCAGGCTGTCCGCCATGGCGGTCTCGTAAATGGTGGTGAAGCGTAGCGCCCGTTGGCGCAGCAACATGTTCACCGAGCGTCCAAGAAACGCGCCGGCACTGTAGGCGAGCAATGGCACGCTGCCCTCGCCCTCCAGATCGAACAGCGGTTTACCGTCGGCATCGGCGGCGCAAACCGGCAGCATCTCGGTATCGCCCAAGTGCAGCGACGGGAAAATTTCCGAGTCCATCTGCAACGCCGCGTCCGGGTCATAGAACGCCAGCATCAAATCGCAACCGCCTTCGCGCAAGGCATGCACCGCATCGCCGACGTTGGTCGCCACAAGGCGCGTCGCAATGTTCAGCCCCTCGTTGCGTAACTGGGCGATCCAGCGCGGAAAGAAACCCAACGCCAGCGAGTGAGCGGCGGCCACCTGCATGACCTCGCCCTGCCCGCCTTCCAGGTGATGGAGATGGCGCAGCACTTCACCGAGCTGCTCGACCACGGTGCGCGCCGTGACCAGAAAGAGCTGCCCTGCCGCCGTCAGTTCGATCGGCGTACGCGAACGGTTGACCAGTTGCAGCCCCAGCGCCGCTTCAAGGCTGCGGATTCGCCGACTGAAGGCCGGCTGGGTCACAAAACGTCGTTCGGCAGCCTGGGAGAAGCTGCGGGTGGCGGCCAAGGCACTGAAGTCCTCAAGCCATTTACTTTCCAGATTCATCACGCCCTCCCGGACACGCACCAATTTATGTCACACGCTCGCCACACACGTGGCGTCACATGGGCATTATGCCGAATGTGCATAGGCCAGTGTTTAACAGCATTGGCCGAAAATTCTCCACAAGCCTAGCATTTGCAGCGTTCCGGCACAGACCGGGTCCATATCGAGATGATTTCTATCATGTCCTCCGCTGCATCTTTCCGCACAGAAAAAGACTTGCTTGGCGTACTCGAAGTACCGGCTCAAGCGTATTACGGCATCCAGACCCTGCGAGCGGTGAACAACTTCCGTCTCTCCGGCGTTCCGATTTCGCATTACCCGAAACTGGTTGTCGGCCTGGCGATGGTCAAACAGGCCGCCGCTGACGCCAACCGCGAGTTGGGTCACCTGAGCGAAGCCAAGCACGCTGCCATCAGCGAAGCCTGTGCACGATTGATCCGCGGCGATTTCCACGAAGAGTTCGTGGTGGACATGATTCAAGGCGGCGCCGGCACTTCGACCAACATGAATGCCAACGAAGTGATCGCCAACATCGCGCTGGAGGCCATGGGTCACCAGAAAGGCGAGTACCAATACCTGCACCCGAACAACGACGTGAACATGGCGCAGTCGACCAACGACGCCTATCCGACAGCAATCCGCCTGGGTCTGCTGCTGGGTCATGACGCGCTGCTGGCCAGCCTCGACAGCCTGATCCAGGCGTTCGCCGCCAAAGGTCAGGAATTCGCTCACGTCCTGAAAATGGGCCGTACCCAACTGCAAGACGCCGTGCCGATGACCCTCGGCCAGGAATTCCGCGCCTTCGCCACCACACTGGGCGAGGACTTGGCCCGTCTGAAGACGCTGGCCCCCGAACTGCTGACCGAAGTGAACCTGGGCGGCACCGCAATCGGTACCGGCATCAACGCCGACCCGCGTTACCAGCACCTGGCCGTTCAGCGCCTGGCCGTGATCAGCGGTCAACCGCTGGTTCCAGCCGCCGACCTGATCGAAGCCACCTCCGACATGGGCGCCTTCGTGCTGTTCTCCGGCATGCTCAAGCGCACCGCGGTCAAGCTGTCGAAGATCTGCAACGACCTGCGCCTGCTGTCCAGCGGCCCACGCACCGGCATCAATGAAATCAACCTGCCAGCGCGTCAGCCAGGCAGCTCGATCATGCCCGGCAAGGTCAACCCGGTCATCCCGGAGGCCGTGAACCAAGTGGCGTTCCAGATCATCGGCAACGACCTGGCGCTGACCATCGCGGCCGAAGGCGGCCAACTGCAGCTGAACGTGATGGAGCCGCTGATCGCGTTCAAGATCTTCGACTCGATCCGCCTGCTGCAACGCGCCATGGACATGCTGCGCGAGCACTGCATCGTCGGCATCACCGCCAACGAAGAGCGCTGCCGCGAACTGGTCGAGCACTCGATCGGCCTGGTCACCGCGCTGAACCCGTACATCGGCTATGAAAACGCCACCCGCATCGCCCGTATCGCTCTTGAAAGCGGCCGCGGCGTGCTGGAACTGGTGCGCGAAGAAGGCTTGCTCGACGAAGACATGCTCGCCGACATCCTGCGCCCGGAAAACATGATTGCTCCGCGTCTGGTGCCTCTGAAGGCCTAACCGAACGCAACGCCGGCTCTTGCTCTTTTAACCAAGAGCAACGGGAGCCACGCTCACCAGGTCGAGGGACTAGACACCTCTCACCTTTTGAGGGCTTGGGGATTTATTCCCCAAGCCCTTTTTTTTAACTCTTTGGCAGTAAGACAGAATGTCTGGAAGCTGAAAATGCAAGAGCAGCTTCTGCATAAGCCTGGCGCCGGTAACGTCAGGTGCTTCAAAGGCTTCGTTTCATCGCTTGCACCACAATCGTGCAGACGGACGTCACTCTGGTAGGTATAGTGCCGCCCCTCTTCGCGTGAGCGGTCGTCGGTAACGAGGCCCAAACCCATGCGAAACCCGAACTAATAACAAACCCGCAATATGAAACCGGGACAAACGTTCGCCTTACCTGTCTTGCCAAGTGCAGACCGGTGTAACGCGATGTTTCGACTCGTCCAGCATTTGCCTAAACAAAAAACAGCGAGGAATAATCCATGCTCGAAGTCATCAACGACTTCCTCTCAGGGAAAGTACTGATCGTGCTCATTGTCGGGCTCGGTAGCTACTTCACGATCCGCTCGCGTTTCGTTCAACTGCGTCACTTCTTCCACATGTTCTCGGTGTTCCGCGACAGCCTCAAAAGCAGCGCCGGGCAACTCAGTTCGTTCCAGGCCCTGATGCTCAGCCTCGCTGGCCGAGTGGGTGCAGGCAACATCGCCGGTGTCGGCATCGCCGTGACCCTGGGTGGTCCGGGTGCAGTCTTCTGGATGTGGGTGACCGCTCTGGTCGGCATGTCCAGCAGCTTCTTCGAATGCTCCCTTGGTCAGCTGTATAAACGCGCCGATGCCGATGGCACCTACCGTGGCGGTCCGTCCTACTACATCCAGCACGGTCTGCAAAAACGCTGGTTGGGCATGATCATGGCCTTCCTGTTGCTGGTGACCTTCGGGTTTGCCTTCAATGGCCTGCAATCCCACGCCGTGACGCACTCGCTGAACAATGCATTCGGCCTCGACACCACCTGGACCGGCCTGGCCCTGGCGGTATTGCTGGGCCTGGTGTTCGTGGGCGGGATCAAGCGTATCGCCAAGGTCGCTGACCTGCTGGTACCGGTGAAAACCCTGGTGTACATCGGCGTGACGCTTTATGTGATCGTGCTGCAATTCGATCACGTTCCGGGCATGTTGATGACCATCGTCAAAAGCGCGTTCGGTCTGGATCAAGCCTTCGGTGGCCTGATCGGTAGCGCCATCGTCATGGGCGTGAAGCGTGGCGTGTTTGCCAACGAAGCCGGTTTGGGCAGTGCTCCGAACGTGGCCGCCGTGGCCTCGGTAGAACACCCGGTGGCACAAGGTGTGGTTCAGGCTTTCAGCGTGTTCCTCGACACCTTCGTGATTTGTACCTGCACCGCGTTGCTGATTCTTTTGTCGGGTTTCTATACCCCAGGCTTTGAAGGCGATGGCATTGCCCTGACCCAGAACTCGCTGGCCGCCGTGGTCGGTGACTGGGGCCGTAGTTTCATCTCCGTGGCCTTGTCGTTGTTCGTGTTCACCTCGATCCTCTACAACTACTACCTGGGCGAGAGCAACCTGCGCTTCCTGATCGGTGAAAACCGCAAGGCGTTGATCGGCTATCGCGCACTGGTGCTGGTGCTGATCTTCTGGGGTGCGATCGAAAACCTCGGCACGGTGTTCGCCTTCGCCGACATCACCATGACCCTGCTGGCGTTCGTGAACCTTATCGCGCTGTTCCTGCTGTTCAAGGTCGGCATGCGCATCCTGCGTGACTACGATGACCAGCGCTCGGCCGGCATCAAGACGCCTGTGTTCGATTCGAGCAAGTTCCCGGATCTGGACCTGGACTTGAAAGCCTGGCCTGCCAATCCGCCCGCTGCCACTCCCAAGGCCGCAGCACAGCCGCAAGGCGTACCCGCAGCGCAACGCTGATCGGTGAATGACGGGCGCATCCCCTGCGCCCGTCAGTTAAAGTGCACAACTTGTGTGAGCGAGCCTGCTCGCTCCCACATGTCATCTCTTGTGGAGACTTCCCCATGGTTGCCAATTCCTTTCCTGCCGCCCAGCACGTCATGGTGCTCTACACCGGTGGCACCATCGGCATGCAGGCCAGCGCCAACGGCCTGGCCCCGGCGTCCGGTTTTGAAGCGCGGATGCGTGACTACCTGCACAGCCAGCCTGACCTGGTTGTGCCGCAGTGGCGCTTTCGTGAAATGTCGCCGCTGATCGACAGCGCCAACATGTCTCCCACCTATTGGCAGCAACTGCGTGAAGCGGTGGTCGACGCCGTTGATGTTCAAGGCTGCGACAGCGTGCTGATTTTGCATGGCACCGACACCTTGGCTTACAGCGCAGCAGCCATGAGCTTTCAGTTGCTCGGCCTGCATGCCCGTGTGGTGTTTACCGGCTCAATGTTGCCTGCCGGCGTAACCGACAGCGATGCCTGGGAAAACCTCAGCGGCGCGCTGGTTGCGCTGGGCCAAGGTCTGCCATCGGGCGTTCATCTGTACTTCCACGGTGAACTGCTGGCCCCGACCCGCTGCGCGAAAGTGCGTAGTTTCGGGCGCCATCCATTCAAGCGTCTTGAGCGTCAGGGCGGCGGTGTGAAGGCCACTTCGCTGCCGACGCCATTGACCTACAACCAACCGAAGCAACTGGCCAAGGTCGCCGTGCTGCCGCTGTTCCCCGGCATCGGCGCCGAACAGCTGGACGGTGTGTTGAACAGTGGCATTCAAGGCCTGGTGCTGGAATGTTACGGCAGTGGCACGGGGCCGAGCGATAACCCCGAGTTTCTCGCCAGCCTGGAGCGGGCGCGGGACAAAGGCGTTGTGGTGGTCGCGGTAACGCAGTGCCACGAAGGCGGCGTTGAGCTGGATGTGTATGAGGCCGGCAGTCGCTTGCGCGGTGCTGGTGTGCTGTCGGGTGGCGGCATGACCCGTGAGGCAGCGTTCGGCAAGTTGCATGGGTTGCTGGGTACCGGACTGGACACCGCCGAAGTACGCCGACTCATCGAGCTCGACCTCTGCGGCGAACTCATCTGAAACACCACAAAACCTGTGGGAGCGGGCTTGCTCGCGAAGACGGCGCCACATTCAGCATCGACGTGACTGCCACACCGCCTTCGCGAGCAAGCCCGCTCCCACAGGGTTTTGCGCTCGGCATATAACTTGCTGCGGTTCCAGCATCCAATGGCTGGAACCACCCATGCTCCACTCCCACCTCACCACGCTCAACGCCGTCTCACTGGTGCTCAACACCTTCAAGGCCGAAGGCCTGTCCAGCGAAGCGCTGCTCGCGGGAAGCGGCATCAGCGCGGCGGATCTGAGCCGGGCGGACACGCGCATCACCACCAACCAGGAGATGCAGGTCTGTGCCAATGCGGTCGCGCTAAAGCGTGACATCGGCCTGGAACTGGGGCGGCGGATGCATGTTTCCTCCTACGGCATGCTCGGTTATGCGCTGCTCACCAGTGCCACCTTCGGTGACGCGTTACGGCTGGCGATGCGTTATCCGGCGCTGTTGGGAACACTTTTCGAGTTGAGCCTGGAAAGCGATGGCGAGCGCGTCTGGTTCGTGGCCGCCGATTACCGGGAAAGTCCGGCGATGGCCGTATTCAATGCCGAATTTTGCCTGGTGTCCTTGAAAGTCATCTGCGACGACTTGATCGGGCATCAGCTGCCGTTGCTGGCGGCCCGCTTCGAACATGCCGCGCCCGACTACGAGGCGACCTACGCGCAGCACTTCGATTGCCCGCTGCACTTCGACGCGCGGGACAACGCGTTTGCCTTCGACAAAAGCTGGCTCGACCTTCCCCTGCCGCTCGCCGACGTCATCACCCACCAGGCCATGGCCGAACGCTGCCGCAAACAAAACACCGAGTTCACCGGGCGTCAGGCGTGGCTGGGACGGATTCGTCAACTGCTCAGCGCCCAACTCAATGCGGCGCCTGGTCTTGAAGGATTGGCCGAGCAGATGAATTGTTCAGCGCGGACGTTGCGTCGGCATCTCAAGGACCTGGGGTGCAGTTACCAGGAATTGCTCGACGAACTCCGGTTTGAACAAGCCAAACATATGCTGTGTGAAGACCAGATGCCGATCTACCGGATCGCCGAGGCGCTGGGCTTCAGCGAGACCGCGAGTTTCCGCCATGCCTTTGTGCGCTGGAGCGGTGTGGCGCCGAGTCAGTTCAGGCCACACGGATAACCCTTGTGGGAGCGGGCTTGCTCGCGAAGAGGCCAGCACATTCGACACATTTCCATTGACCGAAAGAACGCCTTCGCGAGCAAGCCCGCTCCCACAGGTTCAACAGCACATGCTCTGAACCGGGGCACCATCGCGCCAATAAGGGGCGAATTTCGGTCAGGTATTTTGGCCATATTTATCCCCTTTTGGCCTTTCCTGCCGTTCTCCGAATCGCGCCGCGCCGCAAGACTGTGTTCAACCGAATCAGCCTGCGGAGAACAAGAAAATGCTGACGATCTACTCGGACGATCACCACCTGCACCACGGCCGTTGCGAATTGATGGACGGGCAATTGATGCCCTGCTTCGAGATGCCCTCACGTGCCGACCACGTATTGCAACGTGTGCAAAACCAGAACCTGGGCCCGGTCCAGGCGCCACAGGATTTCGGCCTCGATCCGATCGCGCGCATCCACAGCCGCGACTACCTCGATTTCTTCAAAGGTGCCTGGGCACGCTGGACCGAATTCAATACCGACGGTGACTTGCTGCCCTACACCTGGCCGGCCCGCACCTTGCGCCGGATTCTGCCGACCAGCCTGCACGGCCAGCTCGGTTATTACAGCTTCGACGGCGGAGCTCCGATCACCGCCGGCACCTGGCAAGCCGCGTACAGCGCAGCTCAGGTCGCCCTCACCGCACAAGCCGCCATTCAGAATGGCGCCCGCAGTGCCTTCGCCCTGTGCCGCCCGCCTGGACACCATGCCGCCAGCGATTTGATGGGCGGTTATTGCTACCTCAACAACGCCGCCATCGCCGCTCAGGCCTTCCTCGATCAAGGCCATAAAAAGGTCGCGATTCTCGACGTCGATTATCACCACGGCAACGGCACGCAATCGATTTTCTATGAGCGCAGCGATGTGCTCTTCACCTCGATCCACGGCCATCCTGAAGCCGAGTTCCCGTTCTTCCTCGGCTATGAAGACGAGCTGGGTGAAGGCGCCGGTGAAGGCTTCAACTTCAACTACCCTTTGCCCGCCGGCAGCGGGTGGGACAGCTGGAGCGCAGCGCTGGAACACGCCTGCAAGGAAATCGAGAAATACGGCGCCGACATCGTCGTCGTGTCCCTGGGCGTCGACACGTTCAAGGACGACCCCATCTCCCAATTCAAGCTCGACAGCCCGGATTACCTGGCGATGGGCGAGCGCATTGCGGGCCTCGGCAAGCCGACGTTGTTCGTGATGGAAGGCGGCTACGCCGTGGAAGAAATCGGCATCAATGCCGTGAATGTTCTCGAAGGTTTTGAAAGCGCCCAATGAGGAAATTAGAACAATGAACAGACTCAAGCGTTTTATCGCCCCGGCACTGTGCGCCACAGTGCTCAGTGGCGCCGTCCATGCTGAAGAGCGAACGTTGCGCGTCTACAACTGGTTCGACTACATCACGCCCAAGGCCCTGGAAGATTTCAAGGCGCAGAACACCCAGACCAAACTGGTCTATGACATCTTCGACACCAACGAAGCGCTGGAAGCCAAGCTGCTGACCGGCAACTCCGGCTATGACGTGGTGGTGCCGTCCAACGTGTTCCTCGCCAAGCAGATCGAGGCCGGCGTGTTCCAGCCACTGGACCGCAGCAAACTGCCGAACTGGAACCACCTCGATCCCAAGTTGATGAAGCTGCTGGAAGGCAACGACCCGGGCAACAAATTCGCCGTACCCTACATGTACGGCACCATCCTGATCGGCTTTAACCCGGACAAGGTCAAAGCCGCCCTGGGTGACAACGCGCCAGTGGACAGTTGGGACCTGATCTTCAAGGAAGAGAACATCAGCAAACTCAAGCAGTGCGGCGTTGCCCTGCTCGATTCGCCATCGGAGATCCTGCCGCTGGCCCTGCAACACCTTGGCCTGGACCCCAACAGCAAGAAGCCGGCGGACTACGACAAGGCTGAAGCGCTGTTGATGAAGATTCGTCCGTACGTCACCTACTTCCATTCTTCCAAGTACATGGCCGATATCGCCAACGGTGACATCTGCGTCGCGGTCGGTTATTCCGGCAGCTTCTCCCAGGCCGCCAACCGCGCCAAGGAAGCCAAGAACGGCGTCATCGTCGACATGCGCCTGCCAAAAGAGGGTGCGCCGATCTGGTTCGACATGCTCGCCATCCCTAAAGGCGCGAAGAATCCGGACGATGCCTACACCTTCATCAACTACCTGCTGCAACCGCAGGTGATCGCCCCGGTCAGCGATTTCGTCGGCTACCCGAACCCGAACAAGGACGCCACGGAAATGGTCGACCCGGCCATTCGCAACAACCCGAACCTGTACCCGACCGAAACGGCGATGGGCACGCTCTACACCCTGCAACCGCTGCCGCGTGATGCCGAGCGCGCGCGGACCCGGGCCTGGACCAAAATCAAGTCCGGGACCTGATTTTCCCTGCCAAGATCAAAGACCCGCGCGATGGCGGGTCTTTTTTTGAAGGCATAAATAGTTACCACCCCGGGCTCCCGGCGCCCCATTACCGTTGGTGCAATCAAGAGGTCCTTCTCGTCCTCCTCCCTGCTCCAAGGTAGCCGTCATGAGCAATATCATTCCATCCGAGTCCCTGGATGACGCCACGCTTTTAGTAGAAAAAAGCGAGCTGATCGGGCAGATCAGTCACGGTCCTTTGCCAAAAGAAGTGGCCTCACAGCTGTTGCGCCAGGCATTGGGAACGCTCTATCCGCAACTGAACATCGACCCGGACCAAACGACCATCGCTACACCACAATGGAACGTCGTGAACGATCAGGTCGAAGCAGGCCCGATCGAATTCCAGTCACTGACCTTCACACTCTTGCGCAATAGCCTGTTCGGAACAAAAGCCAATTTCCTTGAAGGGCAGCATTTCCTGACACTGGAACCCGACGTCAAGAACCCGGTTCACCTTGCGGTCAGCATCGAGGAAATTGCCAAGGTGCTGAACGACACCGCGCCGCAGCTGTTCATCGAGCTGCAACGTCAGCAACTGGAATTCTGGAACCACAAAGGCAGGAAAATGGCTCGCTGGCTGGAGCTCTCCGACTCATTGCGCAAAACACTGAACGTGCAATCGGTCAAAGGCTGGGACGCCGATGAATGCGCCATGGCGCGTGCAGTGTTCAACGATCCGGATCGAGCCACCCGCCAACATTCAATCAGCGGGCTGTCGGCGATCCAGGCATGCCTGATTGATATCGATACCGTTGAAAACGATGTCGCCAGCCATCTGCTGATCGGTGGCGCCCTGGTGCTCAGGGCCACCCGCGGTAAACGCGAATTGCTGATGATGTACACGATCGAGCGTGGTTATGAGTCCTTCGCTTCAATGGAACAACTGGGCGACTCGCTGCCCGCTCGCCTGGACGATCAACCCACAGGGTGGGCCCTCAGGTGGCAGTTGTTCGAGCCTGACGGCAACGTCTTTGACCATATGGCCTGGGCGTTAGTGACGTCACAACTCGATGCCATAGACTCGATGAGGTCCATTGATGCGCCTGTCGGTGACGCCGCTTTGCCCGAGACCGGACCGGACACCCTCGAAAACGCTCGCTTCCAGCATCTGGATTCGGCCATTCCCGACTGGTTGCGCGACGCATCGACCACCGATATTCAAGACTATGGTCGTTACATCAGCGCGCTGGGCATGCTCTATCGGGAACCGCAAAACAAAGCCGCCAGAGCCGAGATACCTTCCATTACCGACTATGCACAACGCCTGATGCGTGAAGCGATCATCGCTGATCCTCGCGCCATCGGCGCTGCGAGCCTACCGCTGGATGACCTGCGAATCCGCGTCACCAGCAGCTTCACTGCCGATAATCTGACGCTGCCAAATCCGCTCGACCAGCGCATCGAAACCCTGGCCGACTTCGCGCTGGAAAACGAGGCGCCTTACATGGCGACGGTTTTTTTCATCCCCGACCATCCGCTGCCGCAATGGCTGACGCCTGCGTTTCTCTCCAGCCTGGCGGCGCAGGTCAACGTCGGCGAAGCGTACCCCACACTGATCAAGCGCAAACTGATCGATGACCCCGTCGAATCCCGTCGCCAGGAATCTTTCTACTGCGATCAGTTGCGGTTGCTGCTGCCGCTTCTGGCGCTGGAGGGCAAGGTCAAACAAGAGGCAGGGATCGATGAATACTGCTATCGATACGTCAGGGAGTTGTTTGATCCCGACAACGAAACAACCCGGTCCATTGCCATCTACCCACTCACGCTGACACCGCAACATCGCTTGATCAGCGCCAGCGACACGGTCGCAAACATGTTCATCATCAGCCCTCGAAATGCCCGCAGCGGCCCTTGTCTGCTTTATCGCCCGATGCTGGATCAGCCCTTGTTGCAGTTTCCCTCCAGGCAAAACCTGCTGTACGCGCTGCACCAACCCGGCGAACTCAGGGACTCGCTACTGGCATGGCTGCCCGACAAAACCCTGAGCTTTGAATACGCTCAGTCTGTTTTCCCGGTGGGCCTGCCTTCCCCTTGGCTGGTGGCCGAACAGTTGGTCAATCCATTGCAGCGCGCGGACCGCTTCGGGCGCGTGGTGTTCGAGAGTGAAGAAATCACCGGCAACATCCTGTCGGTGCTGTTCAAGAGCAATGCGCAGGCATTGGTTGATCTGGCTGACCGCCAGTCGCAATCGAATGCGGAGCGACGCTGGAGCCTGCTCAAAGACAGCAGCTGGGCTTTGTTCAACGCAGCTTCGAATGTCCTCAGCGGCGCCGTTGGAACGGCCGTCTGGGTATGGCAGAGCATCAACGAAATCCAAGAAGCTCTCGACGCCAGTGACAAGGGCGACAGCGTTATCGTGTGGACTTCCGTCTCGGACATTCTCCTGACCCTGGGCATTATTCTCAGCCATCACGCCGTGCTGCGGCGCAAGACGCTATCAGGCAAAACACGGCGTTCGGCGGAGAAGGAAGTCCCGCCGAAAATCGAGCCTGGCGCCATCACCTTCAACCCCGTCCCGCTGTCCTCGGAACTTGCGCCGGAGCACTACTCCTCGCTTGAAGTCGCGGGTGCAGTGCCACGTCGCACACCTGCGGCGCTGGGCACCTGGCTGGATACATTCAAAGTCCCGGCAATCGATATCGCGGCCGAGAACGTGACGAAGGTGAACGAAGCGCCTCCCCATCTCTACCAGCTCGACGACAAACAGTTTGCCCAGGTTGGCGATCGATGGTTCCAGGTCCTGGTCAACGGGGACGGTCAGGCTTGTATTGTCGACCCCGGCCACCTCAGCCGAACCGGTCCGCCACTGGTTCATAACAGCACAGGGCAATGGTTTATCGATCTGCGGTTACGCCTGCGCGGGGGAGCCGGGAATGTGTTCAGCAAACCCCAGGTCGCCGCCGGCGAGCTGCGCAAACATGAATTGGACAAGGTTCTGGAAATCTTCAAAAGCCAGGAAACACAGAGCGAAACCGAGCTGACGGCGATGCATACCGATATTCAGAAAGCCGATAGCCAAGACTACGACCGCTTATGCATGGCCTATGCGCAAAAACTGGACACGATCATCGGCGGGTATCACAAGGCGTTGGAACAACTGCAGGAATGGCGCACGTTGGGTGGATCGAAGAACTATGTCTACGACCTGCTGCGCATGAGCACCTTGCTGCAAAAGAATCTCGCGTTGTGGTTTGTGATCAAGAAAAACCAGTATGCCGAAGCCACCCACATGCTGAGCAACTCAGGCCAGGCAGATCCGTTGCCGCTGGAGAGCTACATCAGCAGGATCCAGCAGGCGACCGACTTGAGCCACGAAATGGTCGATAAACTCGCACTGTCGAGCTCAACGCTTGAGGGTATGCGCGCCGCGGGACGAGCCGGTATCGAGCGATCAGTCGAAATAAGGAAGCTCACGCCTTCGTTCACTGCGCTGGATCTCAAAGCCAATGAAATCGGCATGGCCCAGGAGTTGTGCATTCAAGAGCAAGCCAGCCCGATGATGTCCCAGGCGCGAGACGCCGTCGGCAAGATTGTCGTGAATGCCGCCCATGCCGCCAATCAGTTGGTGGACCTGATAAAAGCGGCTGATACCGCCCACCCTTTGCAGGTGCCTGTCGAAGTGATGAGCCGTTTGGTGGAGGCGTTCGCCGACGCCGATCAGCGTATTCAGGAACTGCCCGTCACCTACCCTGGCCTGGTCAGGCAATCCCGGCTTAATCATCTGCGAGCGCTTGTTGCCGAGTTCGAACAACTGGCACAGAACCGACTTCAGGCATTGTTGCCAGAGCCGCAGGTGGTGCGAAAACCGGCAGAGCGAGGCCAACACGGTCCTTCACGGCAACCGGTCAAAGTGCGCAAGACCCGCCCGCGCGCCCACACCCGCACTGACGTGGAGAACACCACGGACGAGCCCATCAAGCCCATCGCATTGACCCGCCAATTGCCACCCTCGACCCTCGATGACAACGGGATTATCGAGGCCGCCATTGAACTGAACCTCAATACTCGTGAGTTCATCACCCAGACGCGTAAAGATGCCCTGCGTCCGAGGCGCATCCCCGCCGACATGCAGGATGTGTTTGACCAACAGGCAGTCAAACTGGAGCACGGTGCCAGCCAGGTGGATCAGGCCATGATCCGGATCAACAAAGCAGGGGGAACTCCCCTGCCAACCGCCACGCTCAGCCTGGAATTGCGTGAGACGGCCCGCCGGATGCGTCAAGAAGGAATTGAAGTGCGAGCGCGCCTGTACCAAAAGCGCAAACCGACACAAAGCGCTTTCAAATGGCTGCATGAGAACCGACAGGTTGAGATCCGTCGCGACGAACGAGGACGCATCCAGACCAAAGGCTTAGGCGACGTCTTCCAGGAATACCGGATTCTCGACAAGGCAACCAACCAGGTATTTTGGCTGGCGCATTTTCACTATGAAGCGCTCGACAGCCCAGCGGATAACCCCACCGCGGCACACTTGAAAGTCTCGGATGACTTTCTCAAGAACCTCGCCCCTGAACAGCAGCAGGTCTTGAGCAGCGTCGAGCCGATTGATGGTGTCCTGCGCAAACTGCTCGATCCCGACCTGCGCCAACTGTTTCTGGGTCTGGAACCACAGACCGAAACCTGAGGTACCGCGTGATTAACGCCAGACCTTTTCCAGACGCGCGAGTGCTGCTTTGATCGCCGCTTCGGGCACCGCGGCAAATCCCAGGACCAGGCCTGCGCGCTGGTCCACCGGTGTTTGTGTATCGGGCAGCCAGTAGCTGCTCAGTGCATTGATCTCGACATCGACGCTGGCGGCTTGCTCGATCAATTCGCGTTCGCGGGCCTGCGAGTCGACCGCCACCGTCAGGTGCAAGCCTGCTGCGACACTCGGCAAGCTGCCGATGCCGGGGATGTTCTGCGGCCAACCGGCCAACAAGGTATTGCGCCGGCCAAGGGCTGCACGGCGCATGCGGCGGATGTGGCGCTGAAAATGCCCCGCGCCCATGAACTCGGCCATTACCGCCTGGGTGCTCACTTCCGAATGTCGAACATCCACCGCCCGGCGTTGCGAGAAGGCCTGAACCAGGCCGGACGGCAGCACCAGATAACCCAGTCTCAACGCCGGGAATGCAACCTTGCCAAAGGTCCCGACATACAGCACCCGCCCCTGCCGATCGAGAGCCGCCAACGGTGCCAGCGGCGCGCCGCTGTAACGGTATTCGCCGTCGTAGTCGTCCTCGACGATCAAGCCCTGGGTACGTTCGGCCCACGCCAGCAATTCAAGGCGTCGCGCCAGGCTCATCACCACACCGGTCGGGTATTGATGCGACGGCGTCACATAAGCCAGACGACAATCGTTGAGCCCGTTCAATTCGGTGCAATCGATGCCCTCGGCGTCCACTGCCACACCGTGCAAACGCGCCCCTGCCACCGCGAACGCATGCCCCGCCGCCCGATACCCCGGATTTTCAATCGCGACGCCATCGCCAGGCTCTACCAGCAGCTGTGCACAAAGGCTAATCCCCTGCTGCGCGCCACTGGTGATCACTATTTGCTCAGCCGAACATTGCATGCCCCGGGAACTGCGCAAGTACGCGGCGATCATGCCACGCAAGCGCTCATCCCCTGCCGGATCGCCGTAACACAGCTGCTGCAGATCCGGTTTTCGCCAGAAAGCCGCATTCAGCTTGGCCCAAACCTCGAAAGGAAATAGATCGAACGCCGGAACGCCGACCCGAAATGCCCGGGGAGGACCACTTGGCGGCAGCGCCAAATGGTTCTTCTCAACGCGCCCCAAAGCCCCACTGTGGATAACTTTACTGGATGAAACCACAGGCAAATCCAGCCAATTTGTGGATAAGGCTGTGGGTAACCCTGTTGACAACCCTGTGGATACTTTTGTGGATAATTTTTTTACCGGGAGCGCGGTTTGCGGCAATTGCGCCACGTAAGTACCGTCGCCGACACGCCCTTCAATAAACCCTTCGGCGTAAAGCTGATCGTAGGCACGGACCACACTGTTGCGGGAAATCGCCAGCGCCTCCGCCAGATCCCGGCTGGCCGGCAATCGCGTGCCGCTGGCCAGTCGTCCGTCCAGCACCCGCAGGCGCAACGCCTGATAGAGCTGGCGACTCAAGCCCTGGCGACGATCGAGTTCGATACCAGCGGGGTTGAATGAAAGAGAAAGCGGCGCCTGACTCATGGCAATGGACCTATGAAATTGGTCATTAATGGCTCTTACAACAGACCAATAGCCTGCCTAGGATGCAGACATTCGCCAAGGAATTTTTTCTATGTACAACCCAAACGGCTTTGCCATCAAAGATGTGGATGAACTGCACCAGCAGATCCTCGGCACCCGCCTCGCCATGGTAATTACGCATGGCGCGCAAGGCTTGCAGGCCAGTCATCTGCCATTGCTCTTTCGTCCTGACGAAGGCCCCAACGGCACCCTCTACGGCCACTTCGCCCGTGCCAATCCGCAGTGGAAAGAATTGCAGGAGGGTGCCGAGGCGCTGGTGATTTTTGCCGGTGCCGATGCCTACGTCAGCCCGGGGTTTTACCCGAGCAAAGCCGAGCACGGCAAAGTCGTGCCCACCTGGAACTACGTTGCCGTCCACGCTTACGGCACGGCCGAAGTGTTCAGCGATGCCGATCGCCTGCTTGGCCTGGTCAGCGCGCTGACCGATCGCCACGAGGCCGGCCGCGCTCAGCCGTGGAAAGTGGCGGACGCGCCCGCCGACTACATCGACGGCATGCTCAAAGCCATCGTCGGGTTTGCCCTGCCGATCCAGCGCCTGGAAGGCAAACGCAAGCTCAGCCAGAACCGCAGCACCGCAGACATCGCCGGCGTGCGCGAAGGCCTCGCCGCCAGCCCTGACGTCCACGACCAGGCCCTCGCCCACTTGATGCGTTAAGGAAATGAACATGAGTCAGATTGAAATTCGCCAGGTCAGCGCCGACGATCACGCCGCCTGGTTGCCGCTGTGGCAAGCCTACCTGCACTTCTACAACACCGAGTTGCCAGAGGCGGTTACGCACAGCACCTGGCAGCGCATGCTCGACCACAACGAGCCGACTCATTCCGCGTTGGCGTGGCTAGATGGCAAAGCGGTCGGCATGGTGAACTTCATCTACCATCGCTCGAACTGGAGCATTGAAAATTCCTGCTACCTTCAAGACTTGTTGGTAGTGCCGCAAACCCGCGGCACTGGCGTCGGCCGAAAGTTGATCGAATTCGTTTACGCCACCGCCAAAGAGGATGGCTGCTGCAAAGTCCATTGGTTGACCCACGAAACCAACGCCACCGCGATCCAGCTCTACGAGCGCATCGCCGAACGCCCCGGTTTCATCCAGTTTCGCAAAGCCCTTTAACGTTCAAGGAGAACAACATGTCGACTTCACTCGCCAACTGGAAAGGCGTCCCGGCGCCGTCGGTTCAAACTCTCGAAGGGCGTTTCATCCGCCTGGAGAAACTCGACCCGGCGCGTCACGCCGATGGATTGTGGAAAGCCCTGCAAGGCCCGGGCTCAGACCCAAAACTCTGGGACTATTTGCCGTACGGGCCTTTTCCTGAGCGCAGCGCGTTCAATGACTGGCTGAACAATCATGCGGCCAACAGCGACCCGTATTTCTTCAGCGTGATCGACCGGGCCAGCGGTGACGTGCAGGGCATCCTCAGTCTGATGTCGATTGTTCCTGCCCAGGGTCGCATCGAAATCGGCCATGTAACCTTCGGCGCGCCGATGCAGCGCTCGCCAAAAAGCACCGAGGCGATTTACTTGCTGGCCAAGGAGTCGTTCGCACTGGGTTACCGGCGCCTGGAGTGGAAGTGCAACAACGGCAACGCCCGCTCCAAGTACGCAGCGGAGCGCTTGGGGTTCAGTTTTGAAGGTGTGTTTCGCCAGCACATGGTGGTCAAGGGACAGAACCGGGACACGGCGTGGTACTCGATTCTGGATTCGGAATGGCCGTCGATTGGCGCCGGGTTCGAGCGGTGGCTATCCGATGAGAACCAGACGGAGTCGGGGCAGGTGAAAACCCTGGCGGAGTGCCGCGCCTGACGAGCATTCCCACGCTCTGCGTGGGAATGCATCCCGCGTCGCCTTCCGGGGCCGACGCGGGAGATCTTTCAGGCGAGTTTCTGGGCCAACACTGCAATGTGCTCTGGCCCGATCCCGCAGCAGCCTCCCAAATGGCTGGCGCCGCGTTCCTTCCAGTCCGCCGCCCACTGCAGATAACCTGGCGGATCAAGGTCTTCGCGCAGCGGATCAAGACCGTCGTTGGCTGTAGCCTCCTTCGGTTGCGGCGGGAAAGCATTGGCGTACGCGCCAATGTGAATCTTCACCCCCAAACGCTCGAAGGTTTCCCTCGCCGCATCAATTGCAGCGCCGATAACTTCTGGCTGGCTGCAGTTGAACAGCAATGTCTCGACGCCCAACTCGGCAGCCACCTCAGCCGCTTCAGCGACCGGTTCTCCGGAACGTAAACGCGGCACTTCGTCCGTGTCTTCATCCTTCAAGGTAAACGATAGCCAGAACGGCTTGCCGTCCTTCGGCAGACCCGCGTGAATCGCCCGCGCCTCGACAATCGAGCTCTGGGTTTCAGCCAGCCACAGGTCGACATGCGGTGCCAGCCCGGTCACCAGGGGGGCCAGCAATTCAGTCACTCGGGCAGCGTTGAACAGGTCCGGGCGGTAAGAACCGAACAGCGGCGGTAATGAACCCGCTACCCGCACAGGCTTGCCCGCGGCATTCACGGCACGTCGGGCCAACTCACCGGCGAGTGCCGCCAGGGCCTGACCTTCAGCGGCAAAACGCTCTTCGCCAATGTGAAACGGCACCACCGCATAGCTGTTGCTGGTGATCACGTCCGCGCCAGATTCGATATAAGCCGCATGCACCGCTTCCACTGCTTGCGGCGCTTCACTCAAGGCCAGTGCCGACCATTCCGGCTGTCTGAACGGTGCTCCTCGGCGTTGCAACTCACGCCCCATGCCGCCATCCAGAATTACCGTATTCGCTGCGTCCATATGCCTTTTACTCATATGCTTATGAAAATAACTCACTACCCGAGTCACCCTTATAACTATTTAATACGCACCATCCGGTTAATAACAACCATTTTTTTATCAGGGATCGACTGTGAAATTCCAACCACTACTGGCCCTGGGCCTGACGATTCTGGCTGCCTCCACCCAAGCCTTTGGCGGCGCCACGCTGGATCGCATCGAGCAAAAGAAGGAACTGGTGGGCGTGTTGATGGAGAGCTATCCACCCTTCTCGTTTCTGAATGAGCAGAACCAGCTCGCCGGTTTCGACGTTGATGTCGCCAAAGCCGTGGCGGATAAACTGGGCGTCAAACTGCGCCTCGAAACCCCTTCGTGGGATGTGATCGCCGCCGGCCGCTGGAGCGGGCGCTATGACATCTGCGTCTGCTCGATGACCCCGAGCAAGGCCCGCGCCGAGGTCTTCGATTTCCCGGTCGAGTATTACGCCTCGCCAGCGGTGATCGTGGTCAACGCCAAGGATGACAGCATCCATAGCGCCAAAGACCTGAGTGGCAAGAAAGTCGGCCTCACCAGCGCCTCCAGCTACGAAAGCTATCTGAACAAAAACCTGGTGATCGAAGGCGCCGAAGACACCCAATTGCAGTATCCGTTTGAAGATGTGCAGATCGCGCCCTATGACACCGACAACGTAGCGTTCCAGGACTTGGGGCTGGGCGCTGGTGTGCGGCTCGATGCGATCCTCACCAATCTCGTCACCGCGCAACCACGTCTGACCGAAGACAAACGCTTCAAACTGGCCGGTGAGCCGCTGTACTCGGAACCCAACTCGGTCGCCATCGAAAAGGGCGATGCACAGTGGGACGCCAAGGTGCGTGAAGTCTTTGCGCAACTGAAACAGGACGGCACCCTGAGCAAGCTCTCGCAAAAATGGATCGGTGCCGACATCAGCAAATGACTTCTTTCCCGACACCCCCTCAGCCACCGCAACCGGTGGCTGAATCCAGGCTGCGACGAATCTTCGGCTTTCGCACGCGGCTATACCTGACGTGGGCGGCGATGTTCGGTTTGTTCGCCAGTTTCTTCCTGAGCTTCGATCTGAAGTTCTCGATCATCCTCGACAAACTGCCCAACCTGATTGGCCTGCACCTGGCGCCAAACGGCTTCCTGCAAGGCGCGGCGCTGACACTGTTTTTGTGCCTGTGCTCAATCGTGACGTCGTCGCTACTGGGTTTCATTACCGCTCTGGCGCGACTTTCGAAAAGCGCCGTGGCCTTCGGGATCGCAAGTTTCTACGCCTCGTTCTTTCGCGGCACGCCGCTGCTGATCCAGATCCTGCTGATCTACCTGGGCCTGCCGCAACTTGGCATCGTCCCAGGTGCCATCGCCGCCGGCATCATCGCCCTGTCGCTGAACTACGGCGCCTACCTCAGCGAAATCTTCCGCGCCGGCATCCTCGGCGTTCCCCACGGCCAACGCGAAGCGTCTCTGGCGCTGGGCATGCGCGAAACCGTGATTTTCTGGCGCGTTACCCTGCCCCAGGCCATGCGCACCATCATTCCGCCGACCACCAACCAATTCATCTCCATGCTCAAGGATTCGTCACTGATCTCGGTGATGGGCGTCTGGGAAGTGATGTTTTTGGCGCAGTCGTATGGACGGTCGAGCTATCGGTACATCGAGATGCTGACGACCGCGGCGGTGATTTATTGGGTGATGTCGATTGGGCTGGAGCTGATTCAGGCAAGGATGGAGCGGCATTACGGGAAGGCGTATTTGAGTCGTAGTTAGCAAAATGTCGCAGCCGTCGAATGCTGTAGATGCCGTCTTGAATGTCACCGGGCAAGCTCAAGTTCCGGAGTATAGGGTGGTCCGACTTGAGCAAGCGCCGTCGACATTGCGTGCAAACAGTGTCGATTCAACTGAGATCACGTCGAACCCGCACCACGCCCATCTTTAATCCAAATGGTCGGAACACCGAATTCAACGATTTCAGCGTCTGATTCCCTTCCCCATGTTCGATATGCACCAGCGTGCGCACCGAGACTTTGCACATCTTTGCAAACTGGGTCTGGTGCAGGCCTGTGACTTCCACCCGCAAGCGACGGACTGCCTCACCAATCTCAAGAGTGCCTTGGGCCAGCGCCTCTTGAATGCTTTCTATGAGCACTGTGCGCTCGGCTACCGTCATGCTCATTTCAGGTCCCACTCTTTCAAGCGCTGCTCCAGATTTTTCAATGCAATTCGCGGGTGATTCATTGTGGCGTCGGGCAATCCGCTGTCAGTCAGAATGTCCGGGAGTGCCAACAAGTGTCTGGCATCTTCCCGCAAGCGTTCAAAAGAACCCGGTAAATCAATTAGCGCTGCCAGCGGATCATTCGGATCAGCGATGTCGGCCAATGCCTGGCACACACCACGCCAATTTACATCCCCAGCCCTCTCCAATTCTTTTGGCCACTTGGTGGTTCTTGTGACGCCTTCGTCGTCCATCACCATTGGCGCCAAGTCGTAGATCGGTGCCAGGCGAAACGAGGCCGTATCGCGGATGATCGCGGTATTGCGCCCGTGGTTATCTGAGTTGCCGAGGATTTTATTGAGCAGATCCCGACGCAGGTAGTCAGCAACGAGATTCGGGATTTGGTCAGCCTGCCCCGCATCACGCCATAGCCCCGCAAGCAGCCGGATAACTTCCATGTGGTCCATCGGGCTACCGGGCGTGGTTATTTGCGCCAGAGAGTAGATCGACTCCACGGCAAAACGCTCGACACCCTGAGGGGTCACTTGTCGATCAAAACGGTGCATCCACAAGCTAGGTTTGGTTGCCTCCTCCAAGGCCAAGCCCTGTTCTGCCACCGTTTCGATGCCCAGCTTTTGTAGTGCCTTGTAGTAGTGGTACTCACTCCTGAGGATGTCCTGATCGTTGCGGGTTCCTTTGCCACGAGAAAACTTCACGAACCAGTGCTGGGTGACCGCTGCGTCGTCCAATACTGCGTCGGGATATAAATTTCCATCCTTACCCTGAGCCAACAAAAGTTTTGGAGCCTCGCCACCAGCCCCCGTAGCCCCCCCAATTGCTGCGCCCTGCTCATAGGCATATTCGAGAAACCGGTTATCACGACTAATGACGTCCTGGCGTTTAAACCCTATAGGCTCGCGCTGATCTACTGCCTCGGCGGATTCCTTTATGCGCATATTGCCAATCGGTGCCGGAGTGCTTCTGGCCAGTAAATAAAGGTCGGCACTGACGTCAGCAGGTTTGTCGCGACCTAGGTGTGCCAGAAGAAACCTCTTGGCTGCACCGGCAGGAGCAATGTCATGCAGAAAGGCTGGCGCGTTAGACCGCTTACCCTCGAAGTCCAAAGGAAACCTGGCACTCACTGCCTTGGCAAAGGGTGACCCAATATCTTCAATGCTTTCGACGAGATAGGGTGTTTCGTAGCCGAAATTACATCGACTTTCGAAACCTTTTTCCGGGCTGTCGAAGTTTAAGTCCATTGCGTCGCGCCAGATCCCTGCGGCGAATATCTGTAACGTCAGGGTGTACATACCGTCATCACCTGCATTTGAATGCATATTCAAGAGCTATTTTGGTCTTCAGATGCAATATAGTGCATTTTTCTCAACACTAGCGAACCAAAAAATGCAATAAAATGCATTTATGGCACTTATTGTTCGTCTGAAACGCAAAATAATGCAGATATCGTCGATTTCGACTCTGGACATGAGTTTCTGATTTTGCGAAAGCCGGCAATGTCTCGATGAGTTGTGAGAAAGGTCGCCGATTCGACTGGCTAATAAACCGCTGTTACCCGGCGAGTCGTCATTTTCGACACCACGATTTGACAACACCTGCACACCCGCCAGAACCGCCTGACATCGGCAACGAAGCGTTCTCCTTAGAGTTTGGCCTCTTCTCAATAGAGGCTTAATTCAATGCTTGTTCAACACAGATTCCGTCCACACCACTTGGCGCTGGCCATCGCGCTGGCAGTGGGTTGCGTTGATTTTTCGTTTGCCCAGCAGACGTCCATCGATGCCGGCACTCCTTCTTCTGAAACACCGGAGCAGCTCATCGGGCAGCTCGAGGCTTTTATCAGTCACGCCGACACCATCAAGACCTCCATCACCAGAGCAGTCGATGGAAGTAATCGGGCTTTCAGCGAAGGAAATGACCTTGTCATAGTCACTGGCCGGGGAGCCCTCACCGGCACGGTAGACGGTCGTGGCGGGACCAATTTCCTGCAGCTTGATACGGCAAGTGGCGGCACGCTGGGCGAGAGTCGCAACTTCGAAGGCCTGGAACTGAAACGAAGCACGTGGACCGTCAACAGTCCAAATGACTTCAAAACGGGTGTATGGGTGCGCTCCCGGGCAACACTCATCAATGACGGGGGTATCGAAGGAGGAGCGTTGGTCCAGGGTTCTCTTGTCAACACAGGCGAGATCGGCGGCGGCGTAACGGTTCAATCAGGTGGCACCCTGACCAACTCTGGGATTGTCATGGGCGAGGTGCTGGTTGATGAGAAAAGTGTATTCGCCGGTAATGGTCGAGTCGGGGCATTGCAGGTCAACGGCCGTTTCTCTGTCGATAAGGTACACGGAGCGCCGACCGTGTCGGGCGATTTGAGGCTTTCCAAAACGGCCGAACTGACCTACGAGGTCGACGCCGACCGCAAAAGTGCAACGGTTGTAGTCGGCGGCACCGCCAGTCTGGGGGACGCCACGCTGAACATTGTTGCGTCATCGGGCGACTATCCATACGTCAGCGCAAACACCATTCTTTTAGCCAATAGAGTCGAAGGGGAATTTGGAAAGGTCCTCAATAACCTTGCGTTTTTAACGCCCAAGGTTGAATACGAAGAGAAAAAAGTCGATCTGATCCTTACCCGTAACGACGTGCCTATCGAGGCTTTCGCAATTACCGAGAACGGGGAGGAATTCGCCCAAAGTGTTGAAGAGCCGATCGACATACCGCAAACCCAGACTGCACCTGAGAATGCTCCCCTCGTCGCTGATGCGCTGACGCTCCCCATAGTCGCTGATACGCCTGTCACCGCTTCAGTTCCTGCGACAGCAGCAAATCCCACTCCCCCGCCCACGCCCACCAATGCCGCTGTCATCGCGCTGATCGGCGCCGATATACAAACCGCCTCTGTTGCAATCGAGCAACTGGCCGGCAGCAACAACGCCAACCTCGCGAAGGCAACCCTCAACAGCGACAGCCCGATCAGCACAACCCTGCTCTCGGCCATGCGCCAAATGGACAGCGCGGCAGGCTTCGGCAGTCAGAAGAATTCGCCGCGCACAGCAGCAGGCAGTGAGCAAAACAGCAGAGTCTGGCTGCAGGCGCTAGGTCACGGCGGAACGCTGGATCGCGACTACGACCCTCTGAAAACTTCCACCCAAGGCTTGGTGCTGGGCGCCGATTGGCGCATCGATGAGCAATGGCGTATCGGCGTGATGGCCGGCAAATCCGACACTCGCCTGGACAGCCGTGACCTCGACGGCGATCTCGACAGCTGGCATCTGGGCGCCTACGCCCAGCGCCAGAACGGTCCTGTGGCGCTACGCTTGGGCGCGACCTACAGCAATCACGATGGCAACACCAAACGCCGTGTTGCGTTCAACGGTTTCAGCGACCGTCCGCAAGGTCGCTACGATGCCAGCACCCAACAGGCCTTCGCTGAGGTGGGCTACAACCTGGGCCGTGCCAACGTCAGCATCGAACCGTTCGCCAGCCTGGGTTACCAACGCTATCAGCGTGACGGCTACACCGAAAAAGGTGGCGCCGCGGCATTGAAGGTCCAGAGCCAGACTCAAAACAACCTGAACAGCACATTCGGCTTGCGGCTGGCGAAGCTCAACACCCTGGATAACGGCATGCAACTGACCCCACGATTCAGTGCCGGCTGGAAGCACACCTACGGGGATGTCTACATCGATACCCGTCAGCGATTGGTAACAGGCGGGAAAAACTACAGCGTTTATGGTGCACCGCTGGATCGAGACAGTTTGCTGGTCGATGCAGGTCTGGACCTTGGGCTGTCGGCGAACCATACGCTTGGTGTCGGCCTTAATGGTGAGTTCGGCACCGACAGCCGAAACCATGGCGTAACGGGTCAATGGCGGATGAATTTCTAAACCACAAATCCCGGGCGAAAAAAAAGGGGAGCACATGCCCCCCCGAGGTTAAAGCGGTCAATCGAGGCTGTTAATTCAGCCTTCGATCTCGATCAGGATTTCGCCCGGATTCACCCGGTCGCCCTTGGCCACGTGGATGGCGGTGACTTTGCCGGCGATGGCCGATTGGACTTCAGTTTCCATCTTCATCGCTTCGGTGATCAGCACGGCTTGCCCGGCTTTCACGGTGTCGCCTTCCTTGACCAGCACGTCGACGATGTTGCCCGGCATGGTGGTGCTGACGTGGCCCGGTGCAGTGGCTTGCTTGCGCTTGCTGCTGCCGCCGCTGACGAATTCGTTGAGTGGCTCGAACACCACTTCTTCCGGCATGCCGTCGATGGACAGGTAGAAGTGACGCTTGCCTTCGGCCTTCACGCCAACACCGGTGATGTCGACGCGATAGGTTTCGCCGTGGACGTCGATGACGAACTCGGTCGGTACACCTTCGCCGCCGGCCGAGGCCACGCCGCCCGCTTCAGGAATCGGCAGCAGCACTTCTGGAGTCAGTGTGCCGGCTGCGCGTTCTTCAAGGAACTTGCGGCCGATGTCCGGGAACATGGCGTAGGTCAGCACGTCTTCTTCAGACTTGGCCACGGCACCGATTTCAGCGCGCAGCTTGGCCATTTCAGGCTTCAGCAGGTCAGCTGGACGGACGTCGATCACCTCTTCGCTGCCTATTGCCTGGCGACGCAGTTTTTCGTTCACGGTGCCCGGCGCTTTACCGTAGCCGCCTTGCAGGTAGAGCTTCACTTCGTTGGTGATGGTCTTGTAGCGCTCGCCGGCCAGCACGTTGAAGAACGCCTGGGTGCCGACGATCTGCGAGGTCGGGGTCACCAGCGGCGGGAAGCCAAGGTCTTCACGAACGCGCGGGATTTCAGCCAGCACTTCGCCCATACGGTTCAGGGCGCCCTGCTCTTTCAATTGGTTGGCCAGGTTGGAAATCATCCCGCCCGGTACCTGGTTGACTTGAACGCGGGTGTCGACGGCGGTGAATTCGCTTTCGAACTGGTGGTATTTCTTACGCACAGCGTAGAAGTACAGGCCGATCTCCTGGAGCAGTTCCAGATTCAGGCCGGTGTCGAACTCGGTGCCTTTAAGGGCGGCAACCATCGACTCGGTGCCGGGGTGGCTGGTGCCCGAGGCCATGCTGGAAATAGCGGTGTCGATATGATCAGCACCGTTCTCGATGGCCTTGAGTTGGCACATTGTGGCCAGGCCAGCAGTGTCGTGGGAGTGGATGAAGACCGGCAGCGATTGTTCGGACTTCAATGCCTTGACCAGTTCGCCGGTGGCATACGGCGTCAGCAAACCAGCCATGTCCTTGATCGCGACCGAGTCGCAACCCATGGCTTCCATTTGCTTGGCTTGGGCCACAAAGGCCTCAATGGTGTGCACCGGGCTGGTGGTGTAGGCGATGGTGCCTTGGGCGTGTTTGCCAGCAGCTTTCACGGCTTCGATGGCCACGCGCAGGTTACGCACGTCGTTCATCGCGTCGAAGATGCGGAACACGTCGATGCCGTTGACCGCCGCTTTGGCGACGAAGGCTCTGACCACATCATCGCTGTAGTGGCGGTAGCCCAGCAGGTTCTGGCCACGCAGGAGCATTTGCAGGCGCGTGTTAGGCAACGCAGCGCGCAGTTGGCGCAGGCGCTCCCACGGATCTTCTTTCAGGAAGCGTACGCAGGCGTCGAAGGTCGCGCCGCCCCAGCATTCCAGCGACCAGTAGCCGACTTTATCGAGCTTGTCGCAGATCGGCAGCATGTCTTCGGTGCGCATGCGGGTAGCGAGCAGCGATTGATGGGCGTCGCGCAGGACCGTGTCGGTTACGTGGATACGCTTTGTAGGTTGAGAGTTGCTCATTGTTCTTTTCCTCACAGGCCTGCGTGGGCGGCGATGGCGGCGGCGATGGCCAGGGCCAGCTCTTCGGGTTTGCGCTTGATCGAGTAGTTGGTCAGTTCAGGGTGGCTTTCAACGAAGCTGGTATTGAACTGGCCGCTACGGAATTCCGGGTTACGCAGGATTTCCTGGTAGTACGCGGCGGTGGTCTTGACCCCTTGCAGACGCATGTCGTCGAGGGCGCGCAAGCCACGGTCCATCGCTTCTTCCCAGGTCAACGCCCACACCACCAGTTTCAGGCACATGGAATCGTAGAACGGCGGGATGGTGTAGCCGGTGTAGATCGCCGTGTCGGTACGTACGCCAGGGCCGCCCGGGGCGTAGTAGCGGGTGATCTTGCCGAAGCTCGGCAGGAAGTTGTTTTTCGGGTCTTCGGCGTTGATCCGGAATTGCAGCGCGAAACCGCGGTGCTGAATGTCTTCCTGTTTCACCGAAAGCGGCAGGCCGGACGCAATCCGGATCTGCTCACGCACAATGTCGATGCCGGTGATTTCTTCGGTGATGGTGTGTTCCACCTGGACCCGAGTGTTCATCTCCATGAAGTACACCTCGCCCTCGGCGAGCAGGAACTCCACGGTGCCGGCGTTCTCATAACCCACGGCCTTGGCTGCACGCACCGACAGGTCGCCGATATAGGCGCGCTGTTCCGGGGTCAGTTGCGGGCTCGGGGCGATTTCGATGAGCTTCTGGTTGCGGCGCTGGATCGAGCAATCACGCTCGAACAGGTGCACCACGTTGCCAAAGCTGTCGCCGAGGATCTGCGCTTCAATGTGTTTCGGATTGACGATGCACTTTTCCAGGAACACTTCCGCGGAACCGAAGGCCTTGGTGGCTTCGGAAATGACTCGCGGGAAAGCTTGTTCGAGTTCTTCACGGCTGTCGCAGCGACGGATACCACGCCCACCGCCACCGGAAGTCGCCTTGAGCATCACCGGGTAACCGATACGGTCGCCTTCGACCAAGGCTTCCTCGATATCCGCGACGTTGCCTTCGGTGCCTGGAGTGACCGGTACGCCCGCCTTGATCATGCTGCGGCGTGCTTCGGTCTTGTCGCCCATGCGGCGAATCACTTCAGCCGATGGACCAATGAATTTGATGCCGCGCTCGGCGCAGATGTCTGCCAGCTCGGCGTTTTCCGAAAGGAATCCGTAGCCGGGGTGCAGCGCATCGCAACCGGTTTCTACCGCCAGATTCACTAGCTTGCGCGCATTCAGGTAACCGGCCAATGGCTCGGCACCAATGCTGTGGGCCTCATCCGCGCGCTTTACATGCAAGGCATGGCGGTCGGCGTCGGAATAGATCGCGACCGAGCGAATGCCCATCTCGGCGCAGGCACGCACGATTCGTACGGCAATCTCACCACGGTTGGCGATCAGGATCTTTTTTATCACTTGGAGGTTCCCTTGAGCCGGTGGTACCCACGACCTGCTAGACCAGGTCGACGCGTGACTAAATGTTTCAATTTAGTCGCAGCCCCACACTAGCCCCCACAAGGGATTAACAAAAATGATTAATAATTGGGTTAGGCATAAGTAAAGACTTATAGTTGAGTCATCAGCCTGCGAGCAGAGACTACAAAAAATGCGTAAGTCCTTGATGCGTATGACATTGCGTCAATTGCAGATTTTCAATGAAGTCTGTGATCTGAGGTCCTACAGCCGTGCGGCCGACGAAATGTCGCTCACTCAACCGGCCGTCAGCCTACAGATTCGTCAACTCGAAGAGCTGATTGGCCAGCCTCTGTTCGACTATGTTGGCAAAAAACTCTACATGACGGAGGCGGCAGAAGCACTACAGCGAGCCAGTCGGGACATTTTCGGACGCCTGGAAAACCTCGATATGCAGCTTTCGGATATGCAGGGTTCGCTGCAGGGTCAGTTGAAACTGGCGATCGAATCCAGCGCCAAGTATTTCGTGCCGCACCTGTTCGCCGCGTTCAAGCGCCAGCATCCGGAAGTGAATCTGCAACTGACGGTGGTCAACCGAGGACAGGTGATCCGTCGACTGTCGGATAACCGCGACGATCTGGTGATCATGTCCATGGTGCCGCAAGACATGGGGCTGGAGTTTCTGCCGTTCCTCAACAACCCGATCGTGGCCGTGGCACCACCGGATCATCCACTGTGCCACATGGGGCCTCTGCGCTTGCAGGACCTTGAGCCTTACACGTTGTTGCTGCGCGAACCCGGCTCGGGAACGCGATTGGCGTGCGAAGAGTATTTCAAGGAAAAGCGTGTGCACTTCAACCAGACGCAGGAGGTTTCCTCGGCTGAAGCCCAGCGTGAATGTGTGCTGGCGGGTCTGGGCGTCGCGCTGTTGACGCGCCACGCCCTGAACCTTGAGTTGGCGACCGGTGGATTGATCGAGCTGCCGGTCGAAGAACTGCCCCTGTATCGCAGCTGGTGCCTGGTGCAGGCCAAGGCCAAACGGCTGTCACCGGTGGCCCACGCATTCCTTGCGTTTATCCGCAGCGAACGGGTGCAGATCAGCGCGTTGGTTGAGCGCTTCGACGGGAAGTTGCGGGAGCTGCCTGCCAGTAGTTGAGTTCCAGATCGGCAGGAAAATCGCCAATCTCAGCCAGCAATTGGCGGCGCTCGCAGCGATCTTCAATGGCGCGGCGGAATTCCATGCGGCGCTGATCTTCCTGCTGACGACGGGTTCTGACAGCGCTGTTGCGTTCTTCGTAGGGCTGGGCCATTTCGAGTCTCCCAAGGCGATTACGGGAGTTTCAAGATAGGCGCGAGGGATGACGGTTTGGCGGCGAAGGGATTACAGGGATGTGAATCTTCGGCGCTCTCGAAGACGCCATCGCGAGCAGGCTCGCTCCCACAGGAGAACAGCGTTCGGCAGGAGAACGCGGTCAAATGTGGGAGCGAGCCCGCCCGCGATTAAGGCCGGAACGATCTTACGACGACATCAGTCGTCCAGCGCCTTCACTGACTTGGGCGACAGCCGCAGGCTGCGCAGGCTGCGCTTGACGCTCTTGAGGTGATTGACCAGGCTCGGCCCGCGCGCCATGGCCACGCCCATCGCCAACACGTCGATCACCACCAGGTGGGCAATGCGTGACGTCAGCGGGGTGTAGATTTCGGTGTCTTCGTGCACATCGATCGCCAGGTTGACGGTCGACAGTTCGGCCAACGGTGTCTGGCTTGGGCATAAAGTGATCAGCGAGGCGCCGCTTTCGCGCACCAGGTTGGCGGTGATCAACAGATCCTTGGAACGACCGGACTGGGAAATGCAGATTGCCACGTCGGTCGGTTTCAACGTTACCGCCGACATCGCCTGCATGTGCGGATCGGAGTACGCCGCCGCCGTCAGCAGCAAGCGGAAGAATTTGTGCTGGGCATCCGCCGCCACCGCACCCGAAGCGCCAAAACCATAGAATTCGACGCGCTGGGCCTGGGACATCAGCGACACGGCCCGTTGCAATTCCACAGGGTCGAGCTTCTCGCGAACCTCCATCAGGGTGTGCAGGGTGGTGTCGAAGATTTTCAGGCTGTAGTCGGCGACCGAATCGTCTTCATGGATGGCGAACTGACCGAAGCTCGCGCCCGCCGCAAGGCTTTGCGCCAGCTTCAGTTTCAGGTCCTGGAAACCCGAGCAACCGATGGCACGGCAGAAGCGCACGATGGTCGGCTCGCTGATGCCCACGCTGTGGGCCAGGTCGGCCATGGAGCTGTGCATCACCGCCGCAGGATCAAGCAGCACGTGGTCGGCGACCTTGAGCTCCGACTTGCGTAAGAGGTGGCGTGACTGGGCGATGTGTTGCAGCAGATTCAAAGGGCTGGACTCTTTGTTATTGGCAGGTGCCGGGGATGTAGCAAGCTTGTAGTTATACTACATGAATCGGCTTTTTGCCTGCTCAATGCGTAACTCGATATCCCCATTCCACGCCACATGCGCTCCATGTAGCCCTCCGGGACCCTTTGGCAGTTGCCGCAAGCTCTTACAGTGCCGTGTCGTGGCGCAACAGGGCGGCCAAGTCATCAGCCTCCACCGGGCGGCTGATCAAATAGCCCTGCACTTCATCACAGTGCTCGGCTTTCAAAAATTCCAGCTGCTCTGCCCGCTCCACGCCCTCGGCCACGACCTTCAGTGACAAGCCATGCGCCATGGCGATGATTGCCCGAGTGATCGCCGCATCTTCGCTGCCCTGCCCCAGACCGCGAATGAACGCCTGATCGATCTTCACGTAATCCACCGGAATGCGTTTGAGGTAGCTCAGGGACGAATACCCGGTGCCGAAATCGTCGATCGCCAATTTCACGCCCAGGTCACGCAACTGCTGGAATGTCGCGATGATGTGTTCGACGCTGTCGAGCAACTGGCTTTCGGTCAGTTCGAGTTCCAGGCAGTGCGGCGCCAGACCGGTCT
The DNA here is from genome assembly GCF_024809425.1 of Pseudomonas sp. JAI111. Taxonomy (NCBI): domain Bacteria; kingdom Pseudomonadati; phylum Pseudomonadota; class Gammaproteobacteria; order Pseudomonadales; family Pseudomonadaceae; genus Pseudomonas; species Pseudomonas sp. JAI111. The sequence continues at coordinate 595,790 of NZ_JANUCB010000003.1, forward strand.
CTTCCAGCACCTGCCGCACCAGGCTGACCAGCTTGCCCTGGCGCAACTGATGCACCGACAAATTGACCGACACCCGAATCGGCTCAAGCCCCTGGCGCTGCCATTCGCAGGCCTGCCAACAGGCCTGGCGCAAGACGAACTCGCCGATAGGACCGATCAACCCGGTTTCCTCGGCCAGACCGATGAACTCCCCCGGCGGCACCCGGCCCATGGTCGGGTGATCCCAACGCACCAGCGCTTCCGCGGCGTTCAGGCGGCCTGTGGCGAGGCAAAGTTTCGGCTGGTAAAAGACTTGCAGCTGCTTTTCCTCGATGGCTTTGCGCAGCTGGTTTTCCAGCTGCAGACGTTCGAGTGTGCTGGCCTGCAGGCTTTCGGTATAGAACTGGAAGTTGTTGCCGCCCAAGTGCTTGGCATGTTGCATGGCAATGTTGGATTGGCTCACCAGCGCGGAAATTTCCCGAGCGTTATCCGGCAGCATGCTGATGCCCATGGACGCGCTGACCACCAGTTCATGACCATCGACGGTGATCGGCAAACGCAGTTTGGCGCACAAACGGGTCGCCACCCGCGCCAGGCTCGACAGGTTGCCGTAGGCATCGAATAGCACCGCAAACTCGTCACCGGACAGCCGGGCGATGGTGTCCGCTTCTGGCAGTGCATTGACCAATCGACGAGCCATTTTTTGCAGAAGCTGGTCGGCGACTTCATGGCCGAGACTGGCGTTGAGCAGTTTGAAACGATCCAGGTTAATGTGCAGCAGCGCCAGACTTCGACGTCCGCCCTGACGCACCCGCTGATGAGCGTCTCGCAGCCGTTCACGGAACAGCGAACGGTTGGCCAGGCCGGTCAGTTCGTCGTAGTGAGTCAGGTAGCGCATGCGCTCTTCGGATTCACGCCGAGCAGACAAATCAGCGAAGAAGCCGACAATATGACTCACATTTCCCCGAGCATCGCGCACGGCGTTCAGTTGCAGCCACTGCGGGTAGAGTTCGCCGTTCTTGCGCGTCTCTACCAACTCACCCTGCCAGGTGCCGTGCTGCTCCAGCGCCTGATGGATAGCGCCATAGTGCCGGCGGGCATCCCGGCTGCACGGCAACTCGACCACGTTACGCCCCAGCATGTCTTCGATGTCGTAACCGGTGACACGGCTGAAAGCCTGGTTAATCGCGATCAATGCGTAATTGGGGTCGAAAATCACGATGCCTTCGCTGGCTGCCTCGAACACCGTCGCCGCCAGCTGGCGTTGTTCTTCCTGGCCCTTGCTCGCGCTGATGTCGCGGCGGGTACCGACCATGCGGATCACCCGACCGTTTTCGCTGCGCTCAACCGCACGGCCACGGTCCTCGATCCAGACCCAGTGGCCGTCGCCATGCCGAACGCGGTATTCGATCTGGTAATCCTCGCTGCGGCCTTTCAAATGCTCGACCAGCGCACGTCGAAGCGCCGGCAAGTCTTCAGGATGAAGGCGCGGCTTGAGGTGGCTGAGCATCGCGGTGACGAATTCCGGTGCCAGGCCAAACAACTCCTGAAGCTGGGTGTGATGGACTTCATCGGTTTGCAGGTTCCAGTCCCACAACCCCAACTCACTGGCCTTCAGCGCCAGCGCCAGTCGTGCTTCGCTCTTGCTCAACGCCTGGTTGGCAGCGTCCAGCTCAAGGCTGCGCTGGGCAACGCGGTTTTCCAGCTCGACCTGGGCTTCGCGCAATTTATCCTCGGCACACCGGCGCTGATCAATCTCCTTGGCCAATTCGTGATTGAGCTGATCTCCGCAGCTCCGGGCCTGCTGCAAGTGTTCGATCAAGGCTTGATTCTGGAAGCGTCGCAGCAAACCGTTGTCGATCAGTCGATTGACCTGCCAGGCAACCACGCTAAGCGCGCCCAACAATATCAATCCGAACCAGCCCCATCCGTGCTCCTGCTCATCGCCGCCCCAGAACAGGTAGGCAATGGCCGGCAACAGACAAGGCAAGGTAAAAGACAGGAACGCCGGAAGGCTGACCGCATAGGCAACGCTGGCCGACAGCGCGGCGGCGCCGATCAGGCCGAATACCCAGGCTTGCTGAATGAAGTTGTCAGCGGGCACCAGAGCGATACCGGCGCCCGCCAGGGTCAGGCCAGTCATGGCAGAACCCAGCAGGAACATGCGACGCCAGACCGGATGCGCCTGACGGTTGGGAATGGCCGAATCGAAGGCTGCGACTTGAATCACGCGCAAGGCTACCAGCGACAACAGCCAGACCAACCAGACACTGACCAGGAAGTAGCGCTGCGGACTCCAGAGCAAGCCGGCGCAGACCAGACCATTGATCAGCATGAACAGCGTAGGCAGCAGGGAACCCTGGTAAAGCAGGCGTGTGCGCTCGACCGCCATTTCCATGGCGTACTGTTTACGGATAACCCGGGGCTCCACAGAAGGGCCCGACAGGTCGGAGCTGAGGGTCATAGGCAATGTTCTTGTTCTTATAATGATGAGCATGAGCCCGAAACGTGGACGGAGCATACACAAGCCAATGCCCTTACCAAACTGCTCCAGATCATAAATTCAACAAAACTTCAGCCCCCCGTCGCCCCCTGAAAACCCTTGAAGCGAGCCCCGCCAACGCTTGCAGCGAGTGACCGACCGGTCGTCATCCGTGCTTCTTTCATCGGCTAATGCAAAGCTCGGTTTGCCGCGTGTGGCGGCGCACCCTAGAATGCCCCGATGCGCGATGATCTCTCCCTTCTGCTGAACTCCCTCAACGATGCCCAACGCCAGGCCGTAGCTGCCTCCGTGGGTCGTCAGTTGGTCCTGGCCGGTGCTGGCTCCGGTAAAACCCGAGTGCTGGTGCACCGTATCGCCTGGTTGATCCAGGTCGAGAACGCCTCGCCCCACTCGATCCTGTCGGTGACCTTCACCAATAAGGCCGCTGCCGAGATGCGTCATCGCATCGAGCAGCTGATGGGTATCAACCCGGCCGGCATGTGGGTCGGCACCTTCCACGGCCTGGCGCACCGCTTGTTGCGGGCGCATTGGCAGGAAGCCGGCCTGAGCCAGACGTTCCAGATTCTGGACAGCGACGACCAGCAACGGCTGGTCAAGCGGGTGATCCGCGAGCTGGGCCTGGACGAACAACGCTGGCCGGCCCGTCAGGCCCAGTGGTTCATCAACGGGCAGAAAGACGAAGGTCTGCGTCCGCAACACATTCAAGCCAGCGGCGACCTGTTCCTGGCGACCATGCGCAGCATCTATGAGGCCTATGAGGCCGCGTGCCTGCGCGCGGGCGTGATCGATTTCTCCGAACTGCTGCTGCGCGCACTCGACCTGTGGCGCGATAACCCAGGGTTGCTGGCCCATTACCAGAAGCGCTTCCGGCACATTCTGGTGGACGAGTTCCAGGACACCAACGCCGTGCAGTACGCCTGGTTGCGCCTGCTGGCCAAGGGCGGCGACAGCCTGATGGTAGTGGGCGACGACGATCAGTCGATCTACGGCTGGCGTGGCGCGAAGATCGAGAACATCTATCAGTATTCCGACGACTTCCCGGACGCCGAGACCATTCGTCTGGAGCAGAACTACCGCTCCACCGCCGGCATTCTCAAGGCTGCCAACGCCCTGATTGCCAATAACACCGGGCGCATGGGCAAAGAACTGTGGACCGATGGCGGCGAAGGCGAAGCAATCAATTTGTACGCCGCGTTCAACGAACATGACGAAGCACGCTATGTGGTGGAAACCATTGAAAGCGCGCTGAAAACTGGCTTGGCCCGCAGCGATATTGCGATTTTGTACCGCTCCAACGCCCAATCGCGCGTTTTGGAAGAAGCCTTGTTGCGCGAGCGCATTCCGTACCGCATCTATGGCGGTCAGCGCTTCTTCGAACGCGCGGAAATCAAGAACGCCATGGCTTACCTGCGTTTGCTCGAAGGCCGTGGCAACGATGCGGCGCTGGAGCGGGTGATTAACGTTCCGGCTCGCGGCATCGGTGAGAAAACCGTTGAAGCGATTCGCGATCATGCGCGCCATAGCGATGTGTCGATGTGGGAAGCCATGCGCTTGCTGGTCGCCAATAAAGGCCTGACCGGGCGAGCAGCAGGCGCGCTTGGGGCGTTTATCGAGCTGATCGAGAACCTCGCCGCCAAATGCATGGACATGCCGCTGCACTTGATGACCCAGACGGTCATCGAGCAGTCCGGGTTGATTGCCTACCACGAAGCGGAAAAAGGCGAGAAAGGCCAGGCCCGGGTAGAAAACCTTGAGGAACTGGTCAGCGCCGCTCGCAACTTCGAAAACGCTGAAGAAGACGAAGACTTGTCGCCATTGGCGGCATTCCTCGGTCACGCGTCTCTGGAGGCCGGAGACACTCAGGCCGACGAGCATGAAGACAGCATTCAGCTGATGACCTTGCACAGTGCCAAGGGGCTGGAATTCCCTTACGTGTTCCTGGTGGGCATGGAAGAAGGCCTGTTCCCGCACAAGATGAGCCTGGAAGAGCCCGGCCGCCTTGAAGAAGAACGTCGTTTGGCCTACGTCGGTATCACCCGGGCAATGCAGAACCTGGTGATGACCTATGCTGAAACCCGACGCCTGTACGGCAGCGAGACCTACAACAAAGTCTCGCGTTTCGTCCGTGAAGTGCCCAAGGGCCTGATCCAGGAAGTGCGGCTGTCCAACAGCGTCAGCCGTCCGTTCGGTGGCGGTCAGCAACAGAGTTCCAGCAGCCTGTTTGGCGGTAGCGAAATCCCGGACACCGGGTTCAGCCTCGGTCAGGCCGTACGGCATTCGGTGTTTGGCGACGGCGTGATCCTGAATTTCGAAGGCGCAGGGGCTCAGGCTCGGGTGCAGGTGAACTTCAGTGAAGGCAGCAAGTGGCTGATGTTGGGTTACGCGAAGCTGGAAGCTATTTAAGGTTCTCTAATAGCTGATCGTTCCCACGCTCTGCGTGGGAATGCATCCCGTGACGCTCCGCGTCACAGTGGGACGCAGAGCGTCCATGGCGGCGTTACCACGCAGAGCGTGGGAACGATCTATCTACAAAGGCGCGACAACATGGGCTCAGGTTTCTTTTCTTCTTGGACATTTTGGGCCCTGCTGTCGGCGGCATTCGCCGCGATGACCGCGCTGTTCGCCAAGATTGGCATCGAAAACGTCAATTCCGACTTCGCCACCCTGCTGCGCACCGTGGTAGTTCTCATCAGCCTGGCCTTGATTTTGTACGCCACGGGCCAATATCAATCATTAGGATCGATCTCGGCCAGGAGCTACCTTTTTCTGCTGCTGTCGGGATTGGCCACCGGCGCCTCGTGGATTTGCTATTTCCGCGCACTGAAAGTGGGACCAGCCTCATTGGTCGCCCCGGTGGACAAACTCAGCGTGGTGCTGGTGGCGGTGCTCAGCGTGGTCCTGCTGGGCGAAAAACTCGACCTGCGCCAATGGGGCGGTATCGGCTTGATTACAGCCGGTGTGGTCATGCTGGCGCTGCGACGCTAGGCATTGGTCCTACAGAAACTATCCACTCATCCTACGAACTAAAGTTAACAGGCCTTATTGCGCTGACCGAAGCTGAACACAAGCTGTCAGGCAAAAGCCCGAAACACTCTGCCGCTAGCCAGTTACACATTCGCTGTGCAACATGGCGCGCGTGCCATCCACAAATGGGAATTCCCTTTATGAAACGTTTTCTTAGCATCGCCATGGCGTTGTGCATCGGCCTGACGATGAGCCTCGACGCCAACGCCAAGCGCTTTGGTGGCGGCAAAAGCGTCGGCGCCGCGCCGACCCACCAAACCAGCCAAATGGCGCCTTCTTCTGCTGCCGGTGGCGCTGCCGCGACCGCGGGTGCTGCCGGTGCCGCTGGCGCTGCAGCCAAGGCTGGCGGTGCTTCGCGCTGGCTCGGCCCTCTGGCCGGTATCGCAGCCGGCGGCCTGCTGGCCTCCATGTTCATGGGCGGCGGCTTCCAGGGCATGCAGATCTTCGACATCCTGATCATGGCGGTCATCGCCTTCCTGATCTTCCGCTTCATCGCCGCCCGTCGTCGCAAGCAACAGGAGCACATGGCTCCGGCTGGCCACGCGCCGATGCAACGTGAAGTGTTCGAGAACAAGCCTGCCGGCGGTTCGATCTTCGGTGGCTCGCCGGCGCCAGCCGCCGCTCGTCCGGTAATCAACGCGCCAGCCTGGTTCAATGAGCAGAACTTCATTGAAGCGGCCCGCAACCACTTCCAGTCCCTGCAACAGCACTGGGACGCCAACGAAATGGATAAGATCGCCGAGTTCGTGACCCCGCAAATGCTGGAGTTCCTCAAACGCGAACGTGCGGACCTGGGCGACGGTTTCCAGTCGACCTACATCGACAACCTCCATGTACAACTGGACGGCGTGGATGACCGTGCGGACAAGACCATCGCCACCCTGACCTTCAGCGGTGTGTCGAAGACTTCGCGCTTCGACCAGGGCGAAGTGTTCAGCGAAAGCTGGAACATGGAACGTCCGCAAGGCGAGAACCAGCCTTGGCTGGTCGCTGGTATCCGCCAGAACGGCTGATCACCTCTGCGTTAAACAGGCAGTAATAAAAACCCCGGACTTGTCCGGGGTTTTCTATTTCGCAGTTGCATCTATAGCGAGCTACTGTATAAACCGCCCCATATAAACACCGCGCCATCAAGCAAGAGGATCCCGGACGTGGAAGAAATCATCGAACAACTGCGTGAAGCCAACGAACCGGTACCGGTCCCCTTGGAATTGCCAGACGAAGACCAGATCGTGGAAATCGAGGAACAATTGTTCATCGACATCCCGTTTGTCTTCAGAGAATTCTTGCTGACCGTCAGCGATGTGGTCTACGGCAGCCTGGAACCGGTGACAGTCACCGATCCACAATCCCACACCTACCTGCCGGACGTTGCCGCCAACGCCTGGGACGCAGGTGTTGACCGCAGCATGATCCCGATCTGCCAGGACGGTGACGATTATTACCTCGTCGAAGAAGACGGCACCGTGGTGCTGTGGCTCGCCGAAGAAGAGCTGCTCGCCGAAGAAACCTGGGAATCGGTGTGGCACTGGGCGCGGGACGTCTGGCTGGAAAGCTGAGTAACAAGCGGCACAGGGTCAATGCCCGGATGAATCCTTGTGGTTGTCCAGGGTTTCGAGCAAGGCCACCTGCATGCGCGTGTGCACGCGAATGAACCAGCGCCAGAGCAAGGCCGCCACGGCGGCCGCGACCACGGCGATCAATACCAGCAACTTGTTGGTCGGCAGAATACTGGCCGACAAGGCTGCCAGCAGCAGGAAGATCACCAGCAGCGAAAGGATCGGGATCACTTCGGCGATCACCCGACGCACTCGCTGCGTATGGCGGCCAGCCATGTCCGGCTTCACGCCCATCTCCGCCAACAACATCGACAGCGCCTTGAGCTTGCGATAGGCGGCGATCAGGAACGGCAGCGACAGCAGCAACGCCCCACCCCAGATCAACGCCTTCTGCCAGCTCGAATCGCTGATCCAGTCTTGCAGGTAAGTGGACATGCGTTCGGCGAAGAACGCGCCCGAAAAGAAGATCGCAATTACCAGCGCCAGATTGACCCCCACCTGCAACAGAATCCGCCGAATCATCGACGCCAGCAGCGCGCCCTCGCCCTGAGGCTGGATGCTGCGTAACCACTCGCCATACATTCCCAACACTCGGCCCAGGCGCTGCGGCATCACTGCCGCAAGCCTGATCGACAGCGGATCCGCCGCGCGGATCAGATACGGCGTCAGCAACGTTGTAATCACCGACACCGCCACGGCGACCGGGTAAAGGAAGTTGCTGGTGACCTGCAGGGTCATGCCCAGCGCAGCGATGATGAAGGAGAATTCGCCAATCTGCGAAAGACCCATCCCGACCCGTAGAGAGGTGCGTCCGTCATTGCCGGCGATAAAGGCGCCAAGGCCACAGGACAGCATCTTGCCCAGTACCACCGCCACAGTGATCACGGCGATCGGCCAGGCGTATTGCAGCAAGATCATCGGATCAAGCATCAGTCCGATGGCGACAAAGAAAATCGCGCTGAACAAGTCGCGAACCGGCTCGATCAAGCGCTCAATCTTCAGTAATTGGCGGGACTCGGCCATGATTGCACCAATCAGGAACGCGCCAAGGACCATGCTGTATTCGAGCTTCACCACCAGCAGGCAGAAGCCGAAACACAGCCCGAGAACCGTGATCAGCAGCATTTCGTTACTGTCGAATTTCGCCACATAAGCCAGCAGCCGAGGCACCAGCAGGATGCCGATCACCAGCGCAACGATCATGAACAGCGAGAGCTTGCCCACCGTGGAGAACACTTCGCCGGAGCTGACCGTGCCGCTGACGGCGATGCTCGACAGCAAGGCAATGATGCCAATGCCGAGGATGTCCTCGACGATCAGCACGCCGAAGATCAACTGCGCAAAACGCTCGTTTTTCATCTTCAGGTCATTGAGCGCCTTGACGATGATGGTGGTCGAGGAAATCGCCAGAATCGCGCCAAGGAACAATGAATCCATGGTGTTCCAGTCGAACCAACGGCCGATTTCGTAACCGATCCAGATCATCAGCACGATTTCCAGGAACGCTGCGATAAATGCCGTGGCGCCGACCTTGAACAGCTTTCGCAGACTGAACTCCAGGCCCAGGCAAAACATCAGGAAAATCACCCCGAGTTCGGCGAGGGTCTTGATGGTTTCTTCGTCGTGAATCAGGCCAAACGGCGGTGTGTGCGGGCCTATGATGAAGCCGGCAACGATGTAGCCCAACACCACCGGCTGTTTGAACCGATGGAACAGCACGGTCACCACGCCCGCGACCAACATGATCACCGCCAGATCCTGAATAAAACTGATGGCATGCATGGCGCGGGCTCCTTGAGGTGGACTTTTGGAGGGTAACACCGCGACTTCCGCCAGAAAGGCGGTGCAATATATGGAAACAGATCGATCCGGCGTGACGGCAATCACCCGCCCGGCGTCCCGATAACTGTGGTTTGAAAAAACCTACCAGGCCCCATAGAGGCGCCGCCCTTCCGAAATTCTGCCTTGAACCGTGAGAACGCTATGGAACCCGGAAACGCCCAGCTGTCGATGACGGTATTGATGACCCCCGACATGGCCAACTTCTCTGGCAATGTCCACGGCGGCACCCTGCTCAAATACCTCGACGAAGTGGCCTACGCCTGCGCCAGCCGTTATGCCGGCCGCTACGTGGTGACCTTGTCGGTGGATCAGGTGATTTTCCGCGAGCCGATTCATGTCGGCGAATTGGTGACCTTTCTGGCATCGGTCAACTACACCGGCAACACGTCCATGGAAGTGGGCATCAAGGTGGTGACGGAGAACATTCGCGAGCGCTCGGTGCGCCACACCAACAGCTGTTTCTTCACCATGGTGGCGGTGGATGACGACCGTAAACCGGCTTCAGTGCCGCCGCTGCAGCCACAGAACAGTGAAGACAAGCGCCGCTTCATCCAGGCCCAGCAGCGCCGCCAGATCCGCCAGGAACTGGAAAAGCGCTATCAGGAAATCAAGGGCGATGCTTGAGGCTTGCGGTTAACGTCAGATAGCCATCGCGAGCAAGCTCGCTCCCACAGGGGGTTTGTGAACAACCCGATCAATGTGGGAGCGAGCTTGCTCGCGATGGCGGTCAACGCAGATCAAAGGCTGATTGCAATCGCTTCGAACTTGACCCGTGGATGCGCAATCCGGTCCTGCGCTCGCACCAGTTCCAGCTCATAGCTGGCGCAGGCCTGGGTTTCCAACAGCACTTCATGCACTGCCGCCGCGGTGAACTCGAAGGCTGCTACCAGACTGTCGCCTAACAGCACGCGGGCCAGAAACAGACCGGACGTCAGGTCGCCAACGCCCACCGGTTGTCGCGGAAACGCCAACAGCGGGCGGCGCAGATGCCAGCTGCCTTCTGCTGTCACCAGCAACATCTCAAAGCCATCCGCCGGTTTACCGGGATAGTCCAGATGCTTGACCAGGATAGCCTTCGGTCCGCGTGCCAGGAGCGCTCTCGCCATCGCCAGGCAATCGAACAGTGACTGCGGCTTGCGCCCCGAGAAACTGTCCAGCTCCAGCTGGTTCGGGCACATGAAGTCCGCCACCGACGCCGCTTCCTCCAGCAGGAAATCGCTGACCTCGGCCGGTACGCTGCAACCTTTCTCCGGATGGCCCATGACCGGGTCGCACATATACAGCGCCTTGGGGTTCACCGACTTGATCCGCGCTACGCCAGTCAGGATCGCCCGGCCCTGGGCGGCACTGCCGAGGTAACCGGACAGCACTGCATCACAATTGCCCAGCTCGCCAATCGCCGCGATGCCTTCGATCAAATCGGGAATCTGGTGCGGCGCCAGCACTTCGCCGGTCCATTGCCCATACTGGGTATGGTTGGAGAACTGCACCGTGTTAAGCGGCCAGACGTTTACCCCGACCCGCTGCATCGGGAAGACCGCAGCGCTGTTGCCAGCGTGACCAAACACCACGTGGGACTGAATGGCGAGCAGATGGGGCGTACGTTTCATGCGGGGATTTTTCCGTCAAACGATTGAAATTCGAGCTGCGCAGTATGCGACTAAACACAGCCTGTACGACAGACCGGCGACACAGTTAAGCTGGCACTACCTTGTTGGAGCAACCCGTTGATGCTGACCCTCGGAAATATCTTCGTGCTGATGCTGCTCGCCACCGGTGGCGCTTGGCTTTGGCACAACCACGGCCTGCGCGAACGCGCGTTGGAGCGGGTCAAGCAGCATTGCGCCAAGCTCGGTATCGAGCTGCTGGACGGCAACGTCGCCTTGAAAAAAATCGCGTTCATCAAAGACGCCAACGGCCGTCGACGTTTGGCCCGTGTGTATAACTTTGAGTTCACCGTGACCGGTGAAACCCGCCACAACGGCACCATCACCCAATTCGGCGCACACAGCGCACAGATCGAACTGGCGCCCTACCCGATGCCCTTTGATGACACGCCAGCGGTGGTCGACGTCGTGAAGCCGCGCGCTGAAGTGATCGAGATGAGCCAGTGGCGCCAGGAACACACCAAATGGCGTCCTTAACCCGACCGACAGTCGGCCAAGGCGCTTTGCAGTGAATCAATGTCCTGCGGCTCACTGAAAATCAGCTCGATGCGCGAATCCTGACGCCATTCGCTGGGCTGCCATTGCACTGACGAGTTATCCAACGCATTCGCCGACACCCAGCCATCGACGCTGTGGATAATCAGCTTGGCCCGCCGCCAGGCAAGGCTGTCGAGCCATTTCCCAACGAGCCCGGCATCGAACGTCTGACTCGGATGCCAGCGCCAACCAATGCTCCAGATACCCTCCTGTTGCTGGCTCAAGCATATCGGCAGCGCTGGATCGGTCCAGATCGCCGGCATCTGCGCCAATCCTTTGGGCACGATGAAGTTATCCACACCCGCCACCGCCTGAACCCTGTAACCCGGCAATTCGTTCAAAGGCAATTGAGCCAATTGCGTCCAATACAAATTTCGATCAGGCAACTGCCCGGCGATTCGCTGACGATCATTGCCGTCCAGGCCTTCAGACTTGTTCAGCAACAGCAAACCAGCGCTACTTAGCGCGGCCTGCTGTGATTCCGGCAGCGGCTTGCCTACTGCAAGGGCTTGGGCATCCAGCACCAGAACACTCGGCTGAACCGCCAACACGCCTGCCCACGGAGCCTCACTCAGCTGGCGAAGCAACTGAGCCGGATGGCCCAGGCCTGAAGGTTCGATGAACAGCCGATCCGGCCGCGCCTTACGCAACAACCGCCCGAGTCCAATCTGAAACGGCGCACCGTTCACGCAACACAAACAGCCGCCGGCCACTTCACCCAGTGCGATACCATCGGCGTCCTGGGTCAGGAGCGCAGCGTCGAGGCCGATCTGGCCGAACTCATTGATCAACACTGCCCAGCGCTCGCCGATCGGCCGCTGTAGCAGCAGGTGCTTGATCAGGCTGGTCTTGCCGGCACCCAAAGGGCCAGCAATGACGTGAGTGGGAATGTTCTGCAACATGATCGATATTTTCTTGGGAGGTAATGGATGCGGTTGACGGGATTATCGTTGCTCTTGGCGCTCTGTTCCGGCGAGGCACTGGCGCAGGCTTGTGTAGTACATAGCACAGCCGAGCGACTCGACGTGAAAGTCTGCCAGCAGAACCGCAACATCCCGGAAAAGCTCTTCGCCGACGGTTTCTGCCAGCCGAATCTCCCGGGTCAGAAAGTCGAGGTGCAGTACGTCGACCAATGCCCCACCGGCGCTTTTGGTGTGTGCAGCAACGCCCAAGTCGCCAATATGCCTTACCGGCAGGATATTCACTATTACGGCGTGGCCATCGACACAGCGTATTTGAAGCCGTTTTGCGAAGCCCAGAGCCAGGGCACCTGGCTCAAGCCCTGAGGCACTAGGCTAACCAATCCAGGGTCAGCATCAACCGCCGTGCTCCTGGTGGCAGTTGCGGCGAGCGGTGGATCAAACCAAACCCTTCGTTGCCATGCCACTTCTCCCCTTTGAGCAGCGCGACTTCACCGCTGCCGATGTGTTCGATCAGCGAATCTTGAAGGGGTTCAGCGTCTGGTGTGCCTAAAAACCGTCGATCCATCACCCCTTCTTTCAGCCACTGACTGCCCACGCCAGCGTAGGTGCTGATCAACCGCACCGGCACATGATCGACGTGGAAACGCGGGCACATGGCCTTGTCCAGAATCCGTACACGCAAGCCAACGCGCTTGGCGCCCAACAGACAAGAGAACGCGCTGACCAGCCAGGACACGTCGGCAATAAAACCCTCATACCCCTCGAGATCGCTGAAACATGAGGCCAGGCCAAGCAGATTGGGCTCGGTGTCATCGTTGGGCATTTCCAGCACCAGCGACTCGGCCAGCGGCTCGTTCAAGGACAGCAGCAAGCGCGCAAAATCGCCAATGTGCACGGGAAGCTGGCGTTTCCAGACGGCGAGATTGACGCCGTCCTCAAGAATTCGGGTCAGTGTTTGCGGCGTTTCACCCTGAACCTGTTGAACAATCGTTTGCCGCTTCGAACTGGGTGCCAACATCAGGCTGCAGCCTCTTCGTGCCACGGGCCGAACGGATCGGCCAGTAAACGCCAGCCTTCGACGCCCAAGGCCATTTCATCGTCAGTCAGCAGGCAGTTATCGAGCTCGACGGCAAGTTGTGCGAAGTCGATGTTCTGGCCGATGAAAACCAATTCCTGACGGCAATCGCCGGTGACGCCGGTCCAGTTTTGCATGATCGCGGCGGTGCTTTCTTCGTCCTGCGGCCACTGGTTTTTCGGCACGAAGCGCCACCAGCGCCCAGCGAAACCATGGCGCATCAACCCGCCGGCCTGAGACCAACTGCCGGCATCCATGTGCTTGCTGGCCAGCCAGAAGAAACCTTTGGAGCGCAGCAACTTACCATTCACCCACGGACGGTCGATGAAGCTGAAAAAACGCTGCGGATGAAACGGCCGGCGCGCGCGATAGGCCGTCGAAGCGATGCCATATTCCTCGGTTTCCGGTACATGTTCGCCCCGCAACTCTTGCAGCCAGCCGGGTGCCTGAGCAGCCTTGTCGAAGTCGAAGCGGCCGGTGTCGAGGATCTTTTCGAGAGGAATCTCACCCATGACCATCGGAATGATTTCGGCCTGGGCATTGAGACGCTCAAGGATTGCGATCAACTCCTGACGCTCGCGGCTGCTGATCAAATCGATCTTGCTGATGAGGATCACATCGGCGAATTCAATCTGCTCGATCAGCAAGTCTGTGATCGACCGGTCATCTTCTTCGCCCAACGTTTCACCGCGTGAAGCGAGGCTTTCAGCGGCCTGATAGTCGAGCAGGAAGTTCATGCCATCGACCACGGTGACCATGGTGTCCAGACGCGCGATGTCAGCGAGGCTTTGCCCCTCCTCATCCCGAAACGTGAAGGTTTCCGCCACGGGCAGCGGCTCGGAAATGCCGGTGGATTCAATCAACAGGTAATCAAAGCGGCCGTCCCGGGCGAGCTTGCTGACTTCTTCGAGCAAGTCCTCGCGCAAGGTGCAACAAATACAGCCATTGCTCATCTCGACGAGTTTTTCCTCGGCGCGGTTCAGGCTGACATCCCGCTGGACTTCGCTGCCATCGATGTTGATCTCGCTCATATCGTTGACGATCACGGCGACGCGCAAGTTTTCGCGGTTACGCAATACGTAATTGAGCAGCGTGCTTTTACCGGCGCCGAGAAAGCCCGACAGGACGGTGACGGGGAGACGATTGGGCATCAGGGATTCCTCAAAAGGGATGCCCGGTCGCAGTGTCGGGCTTAACCAGATGTTATAGTATAACAACACAATCTAGCCACTCTCCTCTTGCTCACGACGATAAAGGGACCGATGCTGAAGCCCGTTTGGCCCGAGGGAAATCCCATGCATATCGCCCTGAAACTGGCGCTGCTGAGCGTTGTGCCGCTGCTGACCATGAATGCCTGGGCGCAAATCCCGAGCCTGGCCAAATGCACCCGAAGCGCCAACTTGCTCGTCTGCGCAGATGCCGATGGCAACGCTTATAGCGTCAACACGGTTGGCAGCACGATCTATCTGCGAGGCTTCGAAAAAGCCGGTAAACGCTATTGGGCGCAGACCAACAGCCGCTACGGGCAACTGACATTCTTCACTGGTATCGCTTCCGACGGCGAAGCCTGGGTCGGCTACAACCGCCGGGTTGGCTGGACCACGATCAATCGCTTCTCCAGTTCCGGCGGCAGCAGCGCCAAATTCACATGTAGCCGGATTGCCGGTTGTTAGACCTGCAGTTTTTTCTGCGATTGTTGCCAGGCGATGTAGCTGTCGGTCGGCGGATTTTTCTGGAAGTAGCGCTGCAAGCCTTCGAACAGACCGTCCGCGACGGCCTGCTGATGACGTGCGGTAACCAGTCGTTGGCTGTCGCGAGCGTTTGAAATGAAGCCGGTCTCCACCAGGATCGACGGCACATCCGGCGACTTCAATACGGCGAATCCCGCCTGCTCCACACGTTTCTGATGCAGCGTGGTGATGCCCGCCAAACTGCCGAGGACAGTGCTGCCCAATTGCAAACTCGCGGCGATAGTGGCGTTCATCGACATGTCGAGAATCACCCCGGCCAGCATCGGGTCCTTGTCCTTGAGATTGAGCAAACGGGTGGCGCCCAGCAGGTCTGCGCCGTTCTCTCGCTGCGCCATGAAACGTGCAGTGGCCGAGGTGGCACCGCCTTCAGACAAGCAATACACCGAAGCCCCTGAAGCGGTAAGACGCGGCGCAGCGTCCGCGTGTACAGAAATGAACATGTCAGCGTTGTGCTTGCGGGCGATCTCTACACGCTTGCGCAACGGAACGAAGAAATCGTCATTGCGCACCAGCTTCACGTCGAAACCTTTCTCGCGTTTGAGCCTTTTGGCCAGGAGCTGAGCGATGGACAGCACCACGTCTTTCTCGCGCTCACCTTTGGCGCCGACCGCGCCAGGGTCTTTGCCACCGTGGCCAGGATCGACCACCACGATAATGTCGCGTTTGCGGTGAGCCTTATCGAGGATCTGCTGTGGCGCCACGGCGATTTGTAACGGCGCAACCGTCTTCAGATCGAGCACCAACCGGTGGCCCTGCCCATCCTGTGGCGGCAGTAGAAAACTGTTGAGCTGCACCGGGCCGCCAAGATCGAGCACGATTCGCGTATCTCCTTGGCCAAGATGCCCGGAGCGGATCGAACGAATCACTGTGTTGTCGACTGCCAACTGACTGAAGTCGTCGCTGAGAGTGGCCCCGCTCAAGTCGATGATCAGCCGCTCAGGGGCACTCAGGGAAAACGTTTTGTAGTGCACCGGCCCACTCAGATCAAACACCAATCGCAGCTTGTCATCCGAACGCCAGAGTCGAACATTGCGGATCTGCGTAGCCGAAACGCCAAACGGTAAGGCGAAGGCCGCACTGGCCAGAATCCAGTTGAGCAAGTGACGTCTGTGCATGCTGAAGACTCGTTCATGAAAAAGGCGTAGTGGAATTTAATGTAATAACATAACATGGAAATTCAACTTCCACGATGGACCTGCTCATGAACGCGCTGACTCTGCCGGATATTGCCGCGCAGGCCTCACGCCAAGCCCTGCCGCTCGATTGGGTGGGCATGTGCGGCATTGCTCTTCCTGTTTTGTTCGATGGCCAAAGGCTGAGTGCAAAAGCTGACGCTGGCGTGAGTCTTGACGACGGCGAGGCGCGCGGCATCCATATGTCGCGCCTGTATGTGGCGCTGGAAATGCTGGAGCACGAAACCATGACTCCCGCTTTGTTGCGGCGAGTCTTGCAACGTTTTCTCGACAGCCATGAAGGACTGTCACGCAGCGCGTACCTGAAAATTCACACCGACTTGCTGCTCAAAAGGCCGGCGCTGATCAGCCCATTGGCTGGCTGGAAAACCTATCCCGTGAGCATTGAAGCGCGTTTGAAAAACGCGATGTTCCACGTGGAACTAAAAATCGATGTTCCATATTCCTCGACTTGCCCGTGCTCGGCAGCCCTTTCGCGGCAGTTGATTCAGCAACAATTCGTCGACGACTTTGCCAATAGATCCCTGCAGCACGCTGAAGTATTGGCCTGGCTTGGTTCCACAAAAGGCATCGTTGCGACGCCTCATAGCCAGCGGAGCACCGCTCATTTGTGCTTGCGTCTGGATGATTATCTGGATGAATTTCCGCTAATCGCGTTCATCAACGACGCCGAGGCAGCACTCGGGACCGCTGTGCAAACCGCAGTGAAACGCGCCGATGAGCAGGCCTTTGCCTTAGCGAATGGACAGAATTTGATGTTCTGTGAAGACGCCGTTCGACGTTTGAATCTGGCCATGAAACGCTCCCCCGGCCTCAATGCTTTCCACCTACGCGTCGTCCACGCCGAAAGCCTGCATGCTCACGATGCCGTTGCCGAAAGCCGATGGAACTGGGAGGCAGCATGATCCATTGCCAAGCGCTACGTTGGGGCGCACCCGGTCAACCACTGACGCCCGCCGTGGATTTTGAGTTGCCGAAGGGCAGTCTGACCGCCGTGATCGGCGCTAACGGTTCGGGTAAAAGCAGTTTGTTGAAAGTTATCGCGGGGCTGCAAAAGCCGCTGACCGGAAAGGTCATCCTCGATGTTCCACGCAAGGGCTCACTCTCCTTTCTCCCGCAGCAACAACATCTGGACCGGCAATTTCCGATCAGCCTGCAAGCGTTGGTGGCCGCCGGTTTTTGGGGCAGCAAGCAATCGCCAGAGATACGCCGCGATCGCCTTAAAGCCGTACTGGAGGATTGGTGCCTCACAGGATTGGAGCAACGCCCGCTGATGGCACTCTCTGGCGGCGAATTGCAGCGCGCCCTGCTCGCCCGTCTGAGCCTCGCCGAAGCGCCAGTTCTATTACTCGATGAGCCCCATGCCGCGCTTGATGAATTGGGTCAGTCGCTGCTCTGGAAACACATCCACGCTTGGCACGCGGAAGGGCGAACCTTGGTGGTTGTGTGCCATGACCTGGCCGCCGTTCGCCAACACATGCCCCAAACGTTATTAATCAAAAGCAGCGGCTGCGTTCTTGGTCCGAGCACTGAGCTGATTCTCCAGCAACCGCACACGCAGGTGGCCTGATGCTCGCTGTCGCTCAACTCTGGCAACCGTTCCACGAATTCGTGTTCATGCGCCGGGCGTTGCTCGGGGGATTGGTTCTAGCCTGCAGCACGGCACCGCTTGGCGTATTCCTGATCCTGCGACGCATGAGCCTGATCGGCGATGCAGTCGCTCACGGCATCCTGCCTGGCGCAGCACTCGGCTTCTGGTTCGCCGGATTGAGTCTGCCGGCACTGACCCTCGGCGGTCTTGGTGCAGGTCTAAGCATGGCCGGCATCGCGGCGTGGATTACCCGCCGTACAGGTTTGCGCGAAGACGCGAGCCTTGCCGCGATCTACCCGATTTCCCTCGCCGGCGGCGTGTTGATACTTGGTATCGCCGGCAAGCGCCTGGACCTGCTCCACCTGCTATTTGGCTCGGCACTGGCGGTCGACGGACCGACATTGACAGGAATGCTCTGGGTCTCCGGCTTCAGCCTGATTGCCATGGCCTGCATCTACAAACCCCTGTTGCTGGACACTCTCGACCCGCTCTTCCTACAAACCGTCAGCCGCCTCGGCCCATTGGCACACGGCGTATTTCTGACCTTGGTGGTGCTTAACCTAGTGATCGGATTCCAGGCCATCGGCGCACTGATGGTCGTCGGTTTGATGATGTTGCCCGCCGCTGCATCGCGTTTCTGCAGCCGTCGATTGCCGGCGTTGATGGCGATTGCTGCTCTCCTCGGCTGCCTCTCGGTGTGGCTCGGATTACTGTTGTCGTTCCATTACTCGCTGCCCAGCGGACCTGCCATTGTCTTGGTCGCAGGCAGTTTATATGTGCTCTGCGTGGTGTTCGGACCGGTACACGGCTTGCTTCGCCGCCCTCCTTTGCTCACATCCCAATGAGGTGTTTCCCGATGCGCGCTCTACTCGTGCTGTTCAGTTTGATGCTGTCGATGTCATTGTCGGCGGCGGAAAAACTACAGGTGGTTACCAGCTTCAGCATCCTCGCCGACATGACGCATCAGGTCGGCGGCGACCATATTCAGATCACCAACATGGTTGGCCCCGACGCCGATGCCCACACGTACGAGCCGACTCCGGACGACGCCAAGGCACTGCTCAACGCCAGACTGATCATCAAGAATGGTTTGGGTTTCGAGCCCTGGCTGGACCGGCTGGTGACCAGCACCGAGACCAAAGCGCCTGTGATCAACGCAAGCCACGGCGTTATCCCACGCTCACTGGACGAGGACGGCGAGACCGTGCCGGACCCTCATGCCTGGCACAACCTGGCCAATACTGAGCTGTACATCAGCAACATTTCCAAGGCGCTGATCGCGGCTGACCCGGCGAACAAAGCCGACTACGAGCGAAACAGCCAGGTTTACTTGAAGCAGATTTACGCGCTGCTTGCCCAAGCCAAGGCCAAGTTCGGTTCACTGCCACCGGGCAACCGCAAGATCGTCACCTCCCATGACGCCTTCGGCTACCTCGGTCAGGCTTACGGCATCGACTTCATGGCGCCGCAAGGTTTGTCCACTGAACGTGAACCTTCGGCCACCGAAGTCGCTGCGCTGATCACTCAAATTCGCCAGGCCAAGGTCAAAGCCGTGTTTATGGAGAACATCAAGGACGCGCGCCTGCTCAAACAAATAGCCGACGAAAGCGGTGCGCACATCGGTGGCACGTTGTACTCCGATGCCTTGGCGGCGACCGGTCAGGCCAGCACCTTCGCCGGCCTGTTCCAATACAACCTCAATACCCTGTACGACGCGTTGAGCAAGCCATGATCCGCAAGAATCCATCGGGTGATTTACCGCTGATTGCCGAGTCGGCTCACGTGGACACAACTCGGCGGTCGATGGCCGTCAGTTGCCCGAAGACTGTGAGTCTGAGGGGGATTTGCCTTGCCCGCGCTCTTGGAACTGGTGAAAGATGAAATCCGATAACCACCCTCGTGGCCAAGACCAGTCACCGCGTGGCAGATCTGTTCGCCATTTCCGACCGGGGTTATCTCCGAGAAAGCTACCGGGCCGACGTTATTCTGATCAAACCAGAGCCACGCGGATTTTTCCGTTTGCAGAAAACCGGTCCTGTCTCAATGCAACTGGACACCCTTCGCCGGACAGTTTTGCCGTAACAGCGTCAGCACCACGTTCGTATCGGGACGAATTGCCTGGCCCGACAAACGTCTAAATGACAGCTGTCAGGGTTATCCCCTACGGTTCATGCGCTAACACGCGTTTCTTTTGTCCTCGAGTGCACCGACATGATCCACATCACCCTGAGCGACGGTTCATTGCGTGAGTACGACCAACCCTTGTCGGTGTATGAATTCGCCGCGAGCATCGGTGCGGGCTTGGCTAAAGCAGCTGTGGCCGGTCGGGTCGACGGGGTGTTGGTGGACTGCAGGTTCATGATCGAGGCTGACGCCCGCGTGAGCATTGTCACGCCTCAAGAGCCTGATGGGCTGGAGATCTTGAGGCGCTCGTGCGCGCTGATGCTCGCGATGTCCATCAGACAACTCTATCCAAAGGCGCAATTGCAGACCGGAGCGGCACTGGGTGACGGCTTTTTTTATGAGTTTACGTTTGAGCGCCCCTTAGACCTGTTTGACCTGGCGTGCATCGAAACGCGCATGAAGATCCTGGCAGCAACCAATCATTCAATCCGGTGCCGTATGCTCACTCAGACGTTGTCCGCCTACCTTATTGGGGACTTCGAGTGCGTGTCAGTGGGCCCGCATGTGCCAGCAACCCGAGTGTTGGAGGCATTCGCCCTCGACCACATCAGCGGAACTGCGCCGCAGCGGATCTATGGCACTTGCTGGTCCTGCCAACAGGAGCTCGAAGACTGGTTGGCGCCGCCACACGTCATTATCGTCAACATGGATGATCGTCAGGCCGATTATGCGCAATCGGTGACCGAGGCCCTGCGTCGAAACGGTGTGCGCGCTCGTGCGGACTTACGCAATGAAAAGGTCCGCCACAAGATACGCGAGCACAGTCAGCAGGTGCCGTATCTGGTGGTGATCGGGGAAAAAGAAAAAACAGGCGGGTTTGTCAGTGTGCGCAGCCGAACGGGGGAAGATTTCGGCACGATGGCTGTTGAGGTGGTGTGTGACTGGCTGAGGTCGACAGGCATTGCGGGCACATGAACCGGCTCGCCCCCTTCAGATACATACCGTCTCTGTGGGAGCGAGCCTGCTCGCGATGCTATTAAGCTCTAGGCTTAACCGTTCCGCAGTCCTGCCCCAACCAGACAGCACGGGTATCGAGACTGCCCTTTTGCTGGATGCCAGTAGCGTTGAATGTGCCGTTGACCTTGGTGGTGAACTCACGGTCACTGAGGAAAGTCGCTACACCGGCACCCTGCGCTTTCGGGCAACTGAAACGGAATTTCCACTGATTGCCGTTACGGTCGGTGATTTCCTGTTTGCAGCCCGATTGTGGGTCAGTCAACGGAATATTGTCTGACTTCACCTGCTCTGGCGTCAGGCAAGCCCGGATCCCCTTGCCGCCCATGGTGATGCCCTGCTTCTCCAGCTGCGCGCGCTGTTGCGGGGTCATCTGGCCCTGCAATTGGCCGAGGATCAGCTGCAAGTCCGGCAGATTCTGGTCATCGACCTTCATGTTGCTCGTGGTCAGCTCCCACAAACCTGGCTGCAGCATCTGTGCCTGAGCGGCCACGGGGAGTGCTAAACCAAAAGCCAAGGCCAAGCCCAGCAGACGAACGTTCATCGAGTAACTCCTGATCAGTAGTGGCCGTTAGACGTCAGCCATTGGCTTCGGTTCATGGACCAATTAAATAGCGACATTCTGCACGGAACATGGTCTGTTAAGCACTGAATCTTCAGGAGCAAGGCTGCCCCATGGATTACTTTGGACCGCACATTTTCGGCTACATGATTGCACTGCTTCATACGCTGGGCCTGATCGCTGCCATACACGCCGTGCTCACCGTCCGGACCGCCCAGGGATCTATCGCCTGGGCCCTGTCTTTGATATTCATTCCTTACCTCACGCTGGTTCCGTATCTGGTATTCGGCCGCAGCACCTTCGATGGTTACATCAAGGCCCGGCGCCAGGCCAACGAGGAAATGCGCAAAGCCATCTCCGAGCTCAACTGGCGTCCGTGGGTGGAAGAAGCGCTGACCGCCCGTGCTTCAAGTGCCTACGCATCGTTGAGAGCCATGCCGAAATTAGGGCGCATGCCGTGCCTGGCAAACAACGAAGTGCAATTGCTGATCAATGGCCAAGCCACCTTTGACGGGATTTTCGCAGCCATCGACAACGCAAAGGAAGCGGTGCTGATTCAGTTCTTCATTATTCACGACGACCGCCTCGGCCAACGCCTGCAAAATCTGCTGATCAAGAAAGCGGCTGAAGGCGTGGCGGTTTATCTGTTGTACGACCGCATCGGCAGCCATTCCTTGCCCCACAGTTACGTGCAACCGTTGCGCGATGCGGGCGTCGAGGTCAAAGCCTTCGCCACCCGCAGTGGCTGGCTCAACCGCTTCCAGGTCAACTTCCGTAACCATCGCAAGATCGTGGTGGTCGATGGTGTGCTGGGGTTCGTTGGCGGGCATAACGTCGGCGACGAGTACATGGGCGAGAAACCACCGCTGGCGCCTTGGCGCGACACCCACGTACGCGTGCGCGGGCCGGTGGTGGCCTGCATGCAGGAGTCGTTCGCTGAAGATTGGTTCTGGGCGGCGCGCTCGTTGCCACAGCTGATCCTGCCGGACGCCTACCCGGACGACGGCGTGCTCTGCCAATTACTGGCAAGTGGTCCGGCCGATTCCTACGAAACCTGTTCATTGTTCTTCGTCGAAGCCATCCATGCGGCGACAGAGCGGATATGGATTACCAGCCCGTATTTCATTCCCGACGAAGCCGTGTTCGCAGCCTTGAGACTGGCGGTTTTGCGAGGTGTGGATGTGCGATTGTTGCTGCCGTCTCGGCCGGATCACCGCATCGTCTATGCGGCCTCCAGCCTGTATGCCTTCGAAGCCGTGCGTGCAGGTGTACGGGTTTTTCGCTACCAGCCGGGCTTTTTGCATCAGAAGGTGGTGTTGATCGACAGCGAAATCAGCGCCATCGGCAGTGCCAATCTGGACAACCGATCGTTCCGCCTGAATTTCGAAGTGATGCTGCTGACAGTCGACAGCGCGTTTGCCGCCGAAGTGGAACAGATGCTTAACGACGACTTCGCCCAGGCCCATGAAATCGCCAAAGAAGAAAGCCGGGAGACCCATCGCCTGCAACACATTGGCATGCGGATCGCCCGGCTTATTTCACCGATTCTCTAAAGGTAGATGTCGTCGCGAGTCCATGGCAGTTCATGACTGCCATCCGGATGAGCTTTCACCGCGAGAATCTGGTGCAAATTGATCCAGCCCCTGGCGAACGCATAGGCGCATCCCGCCAAGTACAACCGCCAGATCCGCAATGCCTGTTCAGGGACCAGTTTGGAAGCTGCTTCCAGGTTGTCTTCCAGACGTTCGCTCCAGTGGTCCAGGGTGCGCGCGTAATGCAGACGCAGACTCTCGACATCGACAATTTCCAGCCCCGCTTCGCTGATCTCTGCGGAGATCATCGCCAAATGCGGCAGCTCGCCGTTGGGGAACACATACTTCTCGATGAATTCACCGGCACCACGTCCTACCGGACGCCCGTCAGTGTGCTTGGCGGTGATCCCGTGGTTCATCACCAGCCCGCCCTCTTTCACCGCTCCGAACAACGTTTTGCAATACTCGGCCAGGTTTGCGTGACCGACGTGTTCAAACATGCCGACGCTCACCACTTTGTCGAAGCGACCATCCTGAGGCAGATCACGGTAATCGAGCAGCTGCAGTTCCACCAGATCGTCCAGGCCTTCGGCGGTCACCCTTTCACGGGCGAGGGCCAGTTGCTCTTTACTGAGGGTTATCCCGAACACCTTCGCGCCGAACTCACGGGCCGCGTACCGTGCCAGTCCGCCCCAACCGCAACCGACATCCAGCAAGTAGTCGCCTGGCTGCAGCCGTAGCTTGCGGCACAGATGACGGAATTTCGCTTGCTGGGCTTGCTCCAGGCTTTCACTGCCGGTCTCGAAGTACGCGCAGGAATACGCCATGTCGCTGTCGAGCCACAACTGATAAAACGCATTGGAGAGGTCGTAATGATAGGAAATGGCCTTGGCGTCAGTTTCCTTGTCGTGAACAGTGCGCACAGGCTGGCTGTCCCCGTCCTCGCTGAGTAACGCCTGGCTCCATTCATCACAGACGCGAATCACGTCGCTGATCGAGCCTTCGAGTTCGAGTTTGCCTTCGACAAACGCCGCTCCGAGCGCGTCCAGGCTTGGATGAGTGAACTGGGAAACCATATGTGGGTCCTTGACCACAATTGTGACGCTGGGCGCCGGCCCCAGATTGAATTCATGGCCGTCCCAGAGTCGCAGGCGTAACGGTAGCTGCAGATTCTGTAAGGCCGGTGGAAGTTGCGCGAGCATGGATAATCCCCCTTGTTTCAGACGTCTGATGTGAGGGTAGACCATCTTAGAAAATTAGCTGCCTATCGAATGAATAGCCATTTTCTATGGTTCGCGGCGCTTCAACCAACCGTCCTGAATCCACTGTTTCAGCCATGTAACAGCTTGAAGTGGCGCGCCCTCACCATAGCTGACTGCTAAATCGGAACACAGTTCAGCAAAATTCCAGTGCTTCTGAAACATGCCTTTTAGAGCCCTCGCCTCACCAGATTCGACGCTTCGGTAATGACAAACCAGCTCGCTGCGCCAGATCACCACCACATGAGGGGCTTTCAACGCTGCGCTACCGGGGAAACCGCTTTCGTCTTTTACCGAGCGCCATAGCGCAACACTGTTGTACGCACATTCTCGCCATTGCACGGTGGTACTCGGACAGACCTGCAGCGTCGGCCAGTCCTGCGGCGGCAAATTGGCCATGTCTTGCAGCGTCAACGGTTTGCATTCAGGTGCATCGAACGCCAGGGTGAATGCCCATTCAAGCGCTGCCAACTCGGCAAGTGCTGCGCTTTGTTCTGGCACCAGATGCTGGCGAATGAAAGGCTCAAAACCTTCGCCTAGCCATCTCAAACTGAAATGCACCGAGGGTGATTGACGAATGTAGGCAGCGGCAAGCTGTTCGAATTCAACGTCACCCAACCAATGCCAGATCACCGGATAGTCGCCACGCAACACTTCCAAAAGCCGAGCCTGATAGGCGTTGTGATAAATCGCCAGACCAGTGTTCACGTCCAGCGTCGGGCCACCAATCAGGCCGGTGCTCAATGCCGGACAGGCTGCGGACTGCTCCCCCAGCAGATAACTTTCAAAGGCCAGTTGCCAATCGATCAGGCGCATTTCAGTCTCCGGGCCAGCACGCTATCGCCCAGCTCTCGAGCCTTTTGCAGTTCCCCAAGCAGCTCTTCAAAGGGCGGTAGATGGTCATCGCGTTCCAGCAATGTGGCCACCGGGCCGAGATGCTCAAGCGTACGCTCATAAAGCGCCCAGACCGAATCGCTCACCGGATGATCATGGGTGTCGATCACGTAATCGCCATAATCGCTGTGGCCCGCCAGGTGAAGCTGCCGAACCTTGTTTGCCGGCAGCCCTTGAATGAAAGTCCACGGATCGAAACCGTGATTGCGCGAGCTCACGTACACATTGTTCACATCCAGCAACAGCTCGCAGCCGCTCAGCCGGCTGAGTGCCTCAAGAAATTGCCATTCGCTGAAGTCATCGTCGGCGCTGCGCACATAACTGGAGACGTTCTCCAGCACCAACGACCGTTGCAACACATCCTGAACCTGCCGCACCCGCTCAGCCACGTAGTAAAGGCTTTCTTCGGTGTAGGGCAACGGCAGCAGGTCATGCAGCTGATGAGCGTTGCCGCGGCTCCAGCACAGGTGATCGGAAATCCACGCTGGCTTTACTCGTTCAGCCAGAAGCTTGAGTTGATTCAAATACGCGAGATCCAGGGGATGGGGACCGCCGATGGACATCGAAACGCCATGCATCACTACCGGATAACGCTCGGCAATTGCATCGAGGTAGTACAAGGCTTTTCCGCCCTGAACCATGAAATTTTCGGAGACGACCTCGAACCAGTCCACGGCGGGTGACTGCTCGAGAATCTGTTGATAGTAGGCACTGCGTAAACCCAGGCCGTAGCCCAGGCAAGGAAGGGAAGCAGACATTTGCGGGCTCCTCGCAAAGTGGCCGCAGTGGCGCACACCACTGCGGCGGCACGGGTGGTCGGTTATTCGCCGACCTTGCCACCTGCCTTCATGCATTCCGTCTGAGTCATTGCCTTGAAGCCGTGACCTTTGCAAACGCCCTGACCTTTGCAGGCATTTTCCGCAGTCTTGCAATCGTTCATGCCTGCGCACGACGTCACGCCGTAGCAGTGCACCTGAACAGCGTCAGCAGCCTGTGCCTGCGTGGCAACACCGGCAAACAAAGTCGCTGCGGCGAAAGCGAGAGCGGCACCGGCGGTGGCGTTTTTGAAGTTCATATTTATATCCTCGGTAATCGTCAGGGTGGTCGGCTGAACGGTTTGTTCAGTCCCGACACAGCACTAGAGCGCGCTGCCCCCAACGGCGTTACAGAGGAACGAAAAAAGTTTTCGGGGCGCCTAAGGCGCCTCCTCCAACTTCAACAGTGGCTCTTGAAAACGCAGTAATCGTCCGGCATTCCCGAGCACCAGCAGCGTGCTGAGGTTATGCAGCAATGCAGCGATCATGGCCCCGGCGGCACCGAGCCAGCCGAATGCCGCGAAGGCAACAATCGCCAGGGTCCAGCCCAGACCGATGATCACGTTGACCTGCAACGTCTGCCGACACTGGCGACTCAACCGCACACAGGTGCCGAGCCGACGCAAGTCGCTGCCGATCAGCACGATATCGGCAGAGGCCAGCGCGATGTCTGCACCGCCAGCGCCCATGGCCACACCCACGACACCGGCCTTGAGTGCCAACGAGTCGTTGATGCCATCGCCCACCACCATAGGCCGGAAACCGTTTTCGATTTCCGTCAGCACACGATTGAGTTTGTCCTCAGGCAAGGCTTGCGCTTCGACATCGCTGATGCCGACATCGCGAGCCAGCGTGTGCGCGACACTTTGCCGATCACCGGTGAGCAACAACTGACGACCCAAGCCCAACTCTCGCAACTCGCTCAAGGCGAATCGCGCCTCAGGTTTGACACTGTCGGCGAGCAACAGCCAGGCAAGGAATTCACCGTTGAGCGCCAAGCCGGCAATCGGGCCATCGTGTTCGGGAACCGCCGACGTGACGATGCCCAATTGTGCAAACAACTCCGGGCGACCGAGTGCCGCTTCGCCCTGCTCTGTCATCGCCACTACGCCCAGACCCTGGCGTTCGTGAATGTCCGACAGCAGCAGAAAGTGTTCCTGCGTGACCAGACCGGCAAGCGCGCGACTGACTGGATGACTGCTGGCCGAACCAAGACTCGCGGCGAGCTTCATGACATGGCTGCGGTCCACCAACGGACTGTCGATCGACTGCAGCCGCAATGTGCCAAACGTCAGCGTGCCGGTCTTGTCGACCACCAGCGACGTCAGGTCCGCCAGTTCCTCAAGAAACGCCGAACTGCGGATCAGTATCCCGTGGCGTGCTGCGACAGCGACACCAGCAATCGCCGTGGCCGGCGCCGATAACACCAACGCACAAGGACACGCCGCCACCAACACCGCGAGCATCGCTTGGGCGTCGTTGGTGACAAACCAGGTCACTGCTGCCAACAACAATACCAACACCATGTAGCTGCCGGCATAGCGTTCGAGCAGACGCGTGATCGGCGGTTTGGATCGCTCGGCGCTTTGCATCAGCGCGATGACTTTGCCCAAGGTCGATTCGTTGCCGGTGCGCGTCACTTCGATCCGCAACAGGCCGTCGAGATTGATCGCTCCGCCGAAGACCTGCATGCCGACACCCGCCTCTATCGGAACGGACTCACCGGTAATCGATGCGGTGTCGAGGCTCGCCTGCCCCGACAACACTCGACCGTCGGCCGGCACTCGATCGCCCGCACGCACTTCCACGATGTCGCCGGCCTTGAGTGTGCCGTTGTCGACTTCGAGTATCGAACCGTCTGCCTGAATCTTGCGGGCATGGCTGCGGGTCAGTTTGCCGAGGGCACGGATCGCTTCCTGAGAACCGATGACGCTGCGCTCCTCCAACACGTGGCCAAAGATCATGATGATTGGCAGTAAGGCGGCGGTCAGCAAATCTCCCGTGGCCCAAGCACCCAACATGGCGAGAGCGATCAGTTGATCGGTGATTCCGTGCAGGCTTGGATAACGCAAGCTGTACCACGCCGAGCGCATCACCGGCACGGCCACCAGTAGCGAAGCGAAGCCCAACAACAATTGGCTGACACCGGTCTGCTGTGGCGACAACCAACGCCAGATCAGCCCGAGACTGAGCAAGCCCAGTGCAAGCATGGCCAAGGTCAATTGACGCGCGGCGCTGCGTTGTTCAGCCGAGGACAACAGGCTCGGCGCGGTGGTTTGGGCAGTCATTGTGCGGCTCCCTGAATGATCAGGCGCGAATCGTCTTTCGGATTGACCGTTGTCACCGAGCCGGCCTGACCGAGAATTTTCGGCATCCGCTCACGGTAAATGCGCAGCAACATTTGCGGGTCGGTGCCCTGTTGTTGCGCCTTGGCCAGGCTCAGCACCGTGGCGGTATCGGCCGAGGCTTTTGCCAGTCGTTCGCTCGCTTGGGCATGGGCAACTTGCAGCGTTCGGTCACCTTGCTCATTGGCGGTCTGAGTCAGCTTCTCGGCGTCAGTGCGCGCATTGGCCACGGCTTTGTCGGCCTGTTGGCTGGCGGTCAGCACAGCGTTGAAGGCGTTTACCGCAGGGCCGGGCAGGCTCGACTGCACGTCCACGCGCGTGACTTCGATGCCGATGCCCTGCCCTGTCGCTTTCAGCTCGGCCAGGCGTTGATTGATGCCCTGCACCAAATCACCCCGCAGGCGTTCGCGGCGTTCGGCCGCTTGAGTATCCGTGCCGATCAGTTCCGGGCGAGCCACCAGGATCGTGTCCAGGTCCCGTGCTGCCGTCAGTGCAACGGCGCTGCGAGTGACCAGTCGATCGAGTGCCGGCAGCACGTGCTCACCTTGAAGCACGAAGGCGTAAGGTTCAGTGACCTTGTAGAAAACCCGTACATCGAGTTGCACCACGCCGGCGTCTCCGGTCAGCAAATAACCAGAGCCTGCGAGCGCATCACTTAGAGGTGTCGCGAACGACGCCACCCGATCGCCCTGCAACGCTGCATCGCTGCGAAGCAGATTTTCCACCCGACGTTCGATCACCCGATCTGCGGCCGGCAACAGAATCACTTGCTCAAAAGGTCGCGGCCAAGCCAACAGCAGGCCGGCGTTCTGGATGCGATCCAGGGCGCCAAAATGCAGAACCACTGCGCGATTTTGCGGATCGATTTGCCGCACATTGGAAAACGCCCACGCCAACGCAGCCAGAACAGTCACCGCATAAAGCGCGAGAAAAGCCAATCGTCCAGCCTGAATCCATGGGCTACTTAACTCATGTGTTCCACGTGGAACTAATTTCATGGCTGCGACCCGGGTTTGATATCGAGGGTCGGCGGCCCATCAACCAACACCCGAAAAGGCGCGGCATCGGTGCGCAAAATCAGTTTGGTCCCCGGCGTAACGATCGTGCCTAACGTGTCGAGCGAGCGCAGCAAGTTGTAAAGCTGAGGTGAGCCGGCGTAGGCGCGCCCGTAAATCTGCGCCGCTTCGACGCGGGATTGGGCTTCGATGTCAGCCGCTTTCACCGTTGCATCTGCTTGTACGATTCGCGCGTCACGCTCGGCGGCGGAGCGAATTTGCGCCGCTTCACGTTTGCCGATGGCAGTCCGTTCGGTGGCAATGGTTTCACGCTCGGCGCGCATGCGGTCAACGGTGGCGGTGAGCGTCACCGACGGCAAGGTCAAGCGTTCGATACCCACTTGCAGCACCCGCACGCCATAAGTGGTGAGTAATTGTTGATCGATCTGCTGACGCAGCTGCGCTTCGAAATCAGCGATGTGAACCTGGTTGGCGTCGGTATTCACCAGGTTCGCCAGATCGAAACTGCTCGCTGTAGTTTCCAGAGCGGAGCCTACAAAGGTACGAATCTGCCGCGCCGCTTCGTCCGGCTGATTTTGCACTGCGCGCATAAAACGCTGCACGTTATCGGGATCGCCCTGAACCTGCCAAGCCACATAAGCCTGAACAATGATGCGCAAGCCGTCGCGCGTGCCGACATCCTGCAAACCACTGGAAGTCGTGCGCAGCCGCAGATCGACAGGAATGGCGGCTTCAAACGGTGCAGGCCAGCGCCAGCCGAGTCCTGGTTCCAGCAACACCCGCGAAGGATTGCCGAAGCGCGTGATCACCGTCGCCTCTCCCGACCGGACTTGAACGACGCTCGCAGCGGCGATGGCGAACGCCACCAGC
Organism: Pseudomonas sp. JAI111; assembly: GCF_024809425.1. NCBI lineage: Bacteria > Pseudomonadati > Pseudomonadota > Gammaproteobacteria > Pseudomonadales > Pseudomonadaceae > Pseudomonas > Pseudomonas sp. JAI111. Next base: position 625,865 of record NZ_JANUCB010000003.1, read on the forward strand.
AACGCCGCCCACCCCATGCGCCGCCATGGGAACGGCCCCGCTTCCTGGGGATCACCATGATGGTGATGATGGTGGCCGTGGTGATGACCGCCATGGCCGTGATCGTGGCCGGCGTGGTCATCGTGATCGTGAGTGTGCGACGGGCTCAATGGGTAGCTCCTGGTTGAGCGCTGGAACGCGGCGACGCAGGATCAGCCGGCAGCGTGAAAGTACGTAGGTCGATGGTCGGCGCATTGCCGCTGCCGCCCAGACGATGGTCGAGCACCAGCAACCTGGCATTGGCCAGGCCCTGAGTCAGCTGGCTGAAATACTGCTCCAGCACAAACGCCTGGCCCGCACTGGCATACGCCTTCTGCTCGGCAGCGAATTTCAAATCCGCCGCCTGAGCGGTGGCATTGATTTCGTGCGCACTCGCGGTCGCTTGATCGCGAGCGATACTGGCTTGCAGTTGCGCCTGATTGGTCGCCTCTGCTGCCGCACCGCGCTCGCGGGAGATCAATGCCTGAGCGCCAATCTGCGCCGCCTGAACACCGTGATAGGCGTTGGCGGCGCCCGCTGGCGGATGAATCGCTTCGACTACGGTGGCCAGAATTTCCACACCGCTGTCGAGTTTTTGCAGGTCCGCCTGTACCGCCCGACCAATCTCCTCGGCCAGCCCTACCCGGTCCTCACCGAGCAAACCGTCGAGGGTTCGTGAGGCGAAGTCATGAACCAGAATGCGGCTGGCGGTGCTGCGGATCAGTGTCGGCACATCGGTGCTGTTGTAGGTCGCGGCCAACGCCGCTTGGTCGGTCAGACCGATGCGATAAACGAAGCGCACGTCCATATTGACGATCTGAAAGCTCTGCTTGTCGCCACGGCTGCTGGCAATGACCTGGGATTTATCGTTCACATGGCTGGCGTCCCACAACCGATTGGCTGTTGCTGGCGGCGGACCTTCAGCAGGATCGGTCACCAGCGGTGCCGAGGCATCGCCAACGCTGGTCGCCAGTTCGTGAACCACGCCATTTTCAACGCTCAGCACTCGACCCAACGGCCACGGTAAACCGGCGTGCAAACCGGGGCCGAACACCTCTACCGGTTTGCCGAAGCGCTCGTAAATACCTCGTCCTTGGAGGGGAATTTCGTGAATACCGGTCAGCAACCAGCCCACGATTGCCACCACTGCCAACACCGGAAGAAACGCCCGGCGCATGTAGGTGAAAGCCCAAATCTGCCGCAGGTCGATGCCAAAGCGGTTGTGCAGTTCGTGTTGCAACGCCAGCAAGGGTTGCGGCGGCCAACGCAGCAGGTCGGCGACAAAACTTCGCGCCAATAAACCCGGCTCAAGGGATTCACGACGAGGACTGAACAACGACAGCACCGCGCGCAGCAGCAACTCGACCGCGACCAGTCCCGGCAGCAAGCCGATCAAAACGGCCAGACGCACTGGCCAAACCGATGCTTCGCTGGCGAACAACAAACACAAGGCGCCGAGCACCAGGCAAATGATCGCGACCCGGCTCATCTGCGCCAACGGCGCTGCCTCGGGCCACTCAGCCACATTTTCCTGAGCCAGTTGGCGCTCCAACACCAGCAAACCAAACGCCAGCAACAAAGACAGCGCGGCGCCAATGCTCGCCGATACACCCAGCGGGCCGGGAGGCAATGCCAGGTTCCAGAACTGGCTGAGGCTGTACAACGTCAACAACGCCCAGCCGCCGAGCCAGAGTGTCGGCGCACCGACCTGACTCAGCAGGCGCGCCGAACGCTGACCGAGGCCGTCCAGCAGCCGCTCATACCAGCCTTCAGGGGCAACGGCGTCGTCAACCTCCACCACGACCGGCAATGTTGGGTTCATGGCCCACGCCCGCCACTGCGTCACCCACCAGGCCGATTGCAGACCCGCGATCAGCACCAGCAAGCCAGCGCTCTGACTGACCAGCAATGCGGCCCACAGCGAAAACGGTGCAAACAGCCCGACAAAAAACGCCAACGCTAAACCAACTGCCGCCAAGGCACTCAGGCCAATGGCGAACTGGCGCAATCGCCGTCCTTGAAAAACCGCCTGCTGAAAGCGCGGCAGCCCTGCTACCGGCGTCCCATCGACTTCGAGATCGACTTGCATACCACCCCATTGCTTATCATTGATCACATCGCAATTCGTTACGATATAACGAAAGTGGTGAAATTTATGTGCTGAATCGCTTTATCTAAAAACGCACGACCTGTCGCTTGCCTGAAGCCTTGACCGAAATAGCCGGAAACGCACATATTACGCTCGTAATTTTATTCAAAGACTATTTTATCCAGCCCGATTCCCCTTCCAGGAGTGCATCCATGAACACCTACGACGTCGTGATTCTGGGCGGTGGTCCCGGTGGTTATAACGCAGCGATTCGTGCCGGTCAGTTGGGATTGAAGGCGGCGTGCGTCGAAGGCCGCGCGACCCTCGGCGGCACCTGCCTGAACGTCGGCTGCATGCCCTCCAAGGCGCTTTTGCATGCCTCGGAGCTCTATGACGCGGCCATGGGCAGTGAATTCGCCAACCTGGGGATCGAGGTTAAACCGACCCTCAACCTCGCCCAGATGATGAAGCAGAAGGACGAAAGCGTCGCTGGGCTGACCAAGGGCATCGAATTTCTGTTTCGCAAAAACAAGGTCGACTGGATCAAAGGCTGGGGCCATATCGACGCGCCGGGCAAAGTGACCGTGACCGACAACCAGGGCGGCAAGACCGAACTGAGCGCCAAGGACATCATCATCGCCACCGGTTCCGAGCCCACTCCCCTGCCCGGCGTCGAGATCGATAACCAGCGCATCCTCGATTCCACTGGTGCGCTGTCATTGGCTGAAGTGCCGAAACACCTGGTGGTGATCGGTGCTGGCGTCATCGGCCTGGAACTGGGTTCGGTGTGGCGGCGCCTCGGGGCCCAAGTGACCGTAGTCGAATTTCTCGATCGTATCTGCCCTGGCGTGGATGCAGAGGCGGGCAAAACCCTGCAGCGCTCGCTGAGCAAACAGGGCATCAGTTTCAAGCTGAGCTCGAAAGTCACCCGCGCCACCCCATCGGCAAGCGGCGTTCAACTCAATGTCGAACCCGCTGCCGGCGGTGCCGCCGAAACAATTGAAGCCGATTATGTACTGGTCGCCATCGGCCGGCGGCCTTACACCAAAGGCCTGGGGCTGGAAAACGTCGGTCTCACCACTGACAAGCGCGGCATGTTGGCCAACAAGGGCCATCGCACCGAAGCGGCGGGCGTGTGGGTGATCGGCGATGTCACTTCCGGGCCGATGCTTGCCCACAAGGCCGAGGATGAAGCCATGGCCTGCGTCGAGCAGATCGTCGGCAAGGCTGGCGAGGTCAACTACGACCTGATTCCCAACGTCATCTACACCAGGCCTGAGCTGGCGAGCGTCGGCAAGACAGAAGAGCAGCTCAAGGCTGAAGGTCGCGCGTACAAGGTCGGCAAGTTCCCCTTCAGCGCCAACAGCCGGGCGAAGATCAACCACGAGACCGAAGGCTTCGCCAAAGTGGTGGCCGATGAGCGCACGGATGAGATTCTCGGCGTGCATCTGGTGGGACCGAGTGTCAGTGAAATGATCGGCGAGTATTGCGTGGCGATGGAGTTCAGCGCGTCGGCTGAAGACATTGCGCTGACCTGCCATCCGCATCCGACACGGTCCGAGGCGTTGCGTCAGGCAGCGATGAATGTGGAGGGAATGGCAACGCAGATGTAAGAAGCCTGCAGATGATCGTTCCCACGCTCTGCGTGGAAATGCCTCTACGGACGCTCTGCGTTCGGCTCTTGATGTGACGCGGAGCGTCACGGGCTGCATTCCCACGCAGAGCGTGGGAACGATCGGATATAGCGGCAACGCAATTTTAAGTTGGCAAATGCCCCAACGGCAACGCCCCTGGCGTCTTCACCGTATGAATCGCAAAGTTGCTGCGGATGTCACTCACCCCCGGCAACTTCAGCAGTCGCTCAGTGAGAAACCGGTCATACCCGCGCAAATCCGGCACCACCACTTGCAGCAGGAAATCCGATTCTCCTGACACCAGAAACGCCGAAATCACCTCAGGCAGCGCCGTCACCGCCAGGCGAAAGGCTTCTGCCTGCTCATCGTTGTGGCGTTCGACCTTGACCCCGACAAACACCGTCAGCCCAAGCCCCACCTCGTCACGATCCAGATTGGCCTGATAGCCGCGAATCACCCCGGCTTCTTCCAGCATTCGCACCCGACGCAAACACGGCGAGGCAGACAAACCGATCTCCTCGGCCAGTTGCACGTTGCTCAGGCGGCCGTCCCGTTGCAGCGCGGCGAGAATTTTGCGGTCATAGGCGTCGAGTTTCATTGTTTGGCAGATCCTGATGGCTTGAACACCACAAAGTGGCAGGTTATGCCAAATATCGATGCTTTAGAAGCGAACAACGCAAGCACCTGCCCCATCCTTGAGTCCTAGACTGGCGCTACCAAATCGACAACGAATGGGGTGCAACATGGCGGGACTCTGGCTGTTTTTCATGGCGCTGGCGGTGGTTTATTTGTTGCCGGGGCCCGACATGATTCTGCTGCTACAGACCGGCGCCCGGCAGGGTAAAGGCGCGGCGTTGGCGACGGCGGTGGGCCTGGGCATTGCCCGTGGTTGTCATGTGGCGTTGGCTGCCTTGGGGTTGGCGGCGTTGTTCAAAGCCGCGCCGTGGACCTTCGATGTGGTGCGTCTGGCGGGGGCTGCGTATTTACTGTGGATCGGCATCCAATGTCTGCGAACCACGATGCTGCCGAACCTGAACAGTGCAGACACAACCACCGAGAAACCCCATTGGCGTGAAGCGATTCAAAGAGGGTTGCTGACCAACCTGCTCAACCCGAAAGCGCTGCTGTTCTGCTCGGTATTGCTGCCGCAGTTCATCAACCCCAGTGCCGGGCCGGTACTCGCACAATTTGCGGTGTTAGGCGTGATACTGGTCAGCGTCGGTTTGCTGTTCGACAGCGCCTACGCCTTGGTCGGAGCCGCACTGGGGCGCTGGCTGCAACGCAGCCCGTCGGCCCAGCGCCTGCAACAGTGGTTGTTCGGCAGCCTGTTGATTGGTTTCGCCGTGCGGCTGACCTTTGTTCAACAGGCTTGAGCCTCACTGCGCTTTACGACGGCGGCGCCGACTGATCACCACCAGCGCCGCTGCCGTTACCGTTACCGTTACCGCGATAATCCCGCCGATCTGCAATAGCCGCTTATACGGTCGCAGAGCTGAACGGGTGGAGTCTGTCACCTGGGTCACATAACGTTTGCTGGCGTTCTCGAAGTCCGGATACGGGCACTGGTGGCCGAAATCCACCGCCCAATCCACGTACGGTCCTTCTTTGATGTAGCGCTGGTACAGCGCACTTTGGTCTTCGAGGCTACTGTTCCACCCCGCCGCGGAACATAACACCGCCGCGAAAGCCTGGCTGGTGTGAGGCAAGTTATCAGCAGCGCGATTGGCCAACGCCGTCGCGACAAAACGGTAGTGGTAACGCTCGTCGGGTTTGGCGGCACTGGCTTGCTGACGCTGGATTTCACCTTCCGCCACCAATGGCCCGACCTTGAGCTCAGTCGTCTCCAGGCTGTAATTGCCGCCGAACGTGGCGTAGTCCGGCGCCATTTCATAACCCAGAATGTCCATGCCCCACTCGCGCGCCGTCCAGGCCGCATTGAACAGTGCGGCGGCGCGCTTTGTCGGCCACCACGCCGCATCGGCCAACTGACGTTGTTGCGCATACAGCCGGGCTTTTTTCTGTAGATCAGGATTATCGAAGTACACCAGCGCTTCGTCATACCGCTCTTCGCGCAGCAACCGCCGCCCAAGCAAATTGCGCAGTTTCGCCGCCACCGGCAACGGCACGTAATTGTCACGGTCCTGCTGGCTGAGCGGTGGCGGTGCCGACACCTGGGTGTCGACGTAGTGCTTGAGTTCATCGACGGTCAACACGCGCTCGGCAACGGTCGCGGCATCGAGCCAGTAGATGCTTTGGCTACGATAGAGCTGATCGAACGCTTGCAGGTAATCGCCGCGTTGCAGCGACAGAATTGCGCTTTCACCCTCGACCCGGCATTTGGGTTGGAGGCTTTCAAAGTCGTAGTCCGGCGTGCGCCGCTCACCCCAGGACTCATTCTGCGGGAAGGCTTGGGCCGCCTTGGCATACGCCGCAGCCGCCGCGTTTTTATCGCCCTCGCGCAACGCCAGTTTCGCCCGCAGCCACCACGCCAGACCGCCGTCCCCGGCATGCTCAAGGAACGCTTTGGCGCTGGCGTAATCGCCCTGTTGATAATTCATCGCCGCCAGTCGATCAGCGTTATCCAGGCTGCCGCGCGTGCTGTTTTGCAGAAGTTTGATCAATTTTTGTTCATTTGGCGGTTGATCACCGAATGACCAGCCCAAGCGGCTGATCAGCGATGCCGTGACCAGTTGCTGCACCGGTTTGCCTTTGAGCAGCTCGGTCAGTTGATCGTCAGGCAATGCCAGCAGATCAGCCATCAACAATTTGAGCGAGGTGTAGCCCACCGCCGAACCGTGGAGGTTTTGCGTGGCATAGAGTTCGACGGCGCTGTTCCAGTCACCTGCCGTCCGGGCCACGCGGGCCTCTTCGCCGAGGCTGGCGACACCCAGTTCCAGCGGGTCGCTGAAGCCGTCAATGCTCAGCTGACGGGTCTGCTTGAAGGCCTTCCGTGACTGCGCCAGCAGCTCAGGCGTTGCGCCCGTCTCGGTGCTCATGGCAAACAACGCTCGGCCCAGTGAGTAGGCGGCCCAAGTGCTACGCAACGGACGTTGATCCGCCGGCAATGCCAGCACCTTCTGGAAGTACTCGGCGGCCAACCCATGATCACCCGCGCCAAACGCCACAGCACCAGCCAGGTAGAGCATGTGCTCAGGCGGCAGGCTCGCGCCTTGAGCCTCGACTTGATGTGCATCGGTCAGCGTGCGCAACTGTTTGACCAGCGCCTGCTGTTCAACCGTCAAGGCGGCTTGCTCGGCCTGGTCCCGTTGATCGGCGTAGTTGGGCTCATCGCCGTAGCCGGAGGACGGATTGTTGGTGGCGGCCGTGACATTCTTCAGCCCGGCGATCGCATGTCCGAGGCGATTGATCTCGAACTGGAAGTTGCCTTCCGGCAGCTCTGCCAGCGACTGGGCGCGGTTGTCCAGCAAACGCATCGGGAAGTCCGGCCCACAGGCCAGCGCCGAACCCAGCGGCAGACTGAGGCTCAGGCAAAGCAGATGGCGGGGCCAGTTACGGGTGAACATTCGAACCTCCTTGATCAATGTGTGTGCAGCGTGCCCAACCGATGCCGCGTTGCCCGCCGGCCGGTAGCCTGCCCTCGTGCTGGCGGGTGAAGGTAAGCAGATCCGGGCTTTGTTGCAATGCATAACCGGCCAGCGCATCAGCGCCATCACAGCCCTGAACCGCCAGCGTCACACGTTCGGGCCAGGCACTGTCGAGGTTGCCTGGATTGCTGACGCTGATGTCATAGAGACCATCCTGTGCGCTGAGTTTCAAACTCAAGTGACTGTCGAGCACATCACCGCGCGCAACGGCACCCAGCGTGTTCAGGCTCCAGGCACGACGATCCCCCGCCAGCGGCAGGCGAAACCAGATCAAACCGGCCAGATGCGCGGGTGGATCGGCGCGCAACTCGGCGGCAAGCTTGCTCAGCTGCACAGGGTCCGCGAGCAATTCCCGGCGTTTACCGACTCGTTCGACCGGCACTTCACTTTCCACCACCGGCGCACCGCTGGCCCGGGGCAACAACGCCACGCCATAGGCCGGTAGCGCCAGATAAAAGGGTTTCTTCGTGATGCCGCTCCAGGCCTTGGCCCATTTCCCGGCCTGAACCGCGTCAAACAAGCCTCGACTCGGATCGCTGACCGCATGCACCTGCAACACACTGCTGTCGACGGTCGCCAGAAGTGTCGGCAACTCAGGGCTGTCGATCCAGGCCGGCAGCGCGGTGATACTCAACGGTAGAGAAGCGGGTAAAACCGCGCGTAGATGGGTCAGAAATGCCCGATAAGCCGGTAGCCGAGCGCTACCCGCGTCATGGTCGATTTCCACGCCAGAGAGAATCAGCCCCTGCCCTTGCCAATCGCCGAGCACTTGCTGGATTTGCGCCGTAACCTCGTCCTGATCCAGCGCCTTGAGTTGGCCATCGAGGCGAATCACCGCAATCAGCGGGCGGCCATCGCGCTTGAGCAGCGCCGGATTGATCCGCGCCCTGCTCCAACCGGCCCCAGGAAATGCCTGCAACGCCAGCACGCGCAACGTCGAAAAATCCGCGCGGCTGTCCTTCAGCGCGGCGTCATGGGCCGGGGTCCATTGCCGTTGCCAGACGTAGAGTTGCTGATCGAGCGGCGGTGCGGTTTTTTGCTCGCAACCGTTGAGTAACATCAACGCGGCAAACACCACCGCCAAACGAATTAAACACATGAAATGCCGGGTCCCTGACAACGCAAAGTCGCAGGGTACACAAAACCCATGGAAGCTAGGGCTTGCGGGCGATGATCACCTGACTTTTCGCCACGACCGCGTCCAGCGCCTGCTTGATCTGCGCGCCACGGGGCGATGCCAGAACAGCCTGCCAGGTATCGGCCCAGTGGTTGAGCAACGGGTGATCGGCATTGCTGAAATCGACCTTGGCTTCCCAGAACAACAGCATCCACATCGACCAGTAAAAGCCGTATTGGCTATGGCTGAGCACTTCCAGGCCGGCGTCGCTGACCATCGCCTTGAACTGCTCTTCGCTGATGATGCGAATGTGGTTGGGCTTCTGGAAATACTCCGGGGCGGCGATGTCTTTTTGCAGGTCTTCGGAGCTTGGGTGCGGGACGCTAAGCAAGTACAACGCGCCCGGTTTGCCAACGCGGACCAGTTCGGCGAGGAACTGCGCCGGATCGTCGACATGCTCGATGACTTCGGTGGACACCACCCGGGTGGCGGTCGCATCGGCAATCGGCAGCGGGTTGCAGTCGGTGACATGGCATTCGATGTCACGCGCCGGCGTGTCGCTCAAACGCTGGCGGGTGGCTTCAACCTTGGCCGCATCGATATCGGCGATGATGATTTTGGCCCCGCGCATGCCACAGAAATGCACGTTACCGCCGTCACCGCAGCCAACGTCCAGCAGCGTGTCCTCAGCCCTCACCGGGAACCCGGTGAACAGCTCGCCGGTTTCCTGATTGAACCAGCCGCTGAGCATCGCATCGTGCAGGCCGAGCATGTACGGGTCGACCTTCTCGACCTTGTCCACCGCAGGTGCTGCGGGAGCGGGCGTACCCGCCGTGAGTTTCTTCAAAAGGCTCAGCATGAGGTAGCTCCAGAGGTTTGGGCGGCTGTTCGGGTCGTGCCCAGGCGTTTGACCAGCGACGCGCCGCGGTTGCGCATGGGCATTTCGATAAAGCGGTAGTTGAGTTCACTGAGCAAGGCGATCAGGCCGCCAGCCATCAGTAGCGTCAGGATCGGATGACCGCCCGGGCTGGGCAGACCGGCAACCTGCAAGCGAAAGGTGAATTCTCGCACCAGCAAATACGCAGGAATGTGGATCAGGTAAATCCCGTAGGAGCGACTGCCCACCCAGGTCATCACGTTCTTGAACACACCGCGCGGCATCAAATAATCACGGTTGTAGGAAGCGATCCAGACCAACGCCGCGCACAGCACGGCAATCGCGCCGATGCGGTAATTAGTAAAGGTGAAACGGTCCGTCGCCATGAAACTGAGCGCCAACGACAACGCGATAAGCGCCGAAAGACCGGCCAAGGGACGGCGTAAAAAAGTAGGCTCCCAGCGCAGATATGAAGGTTGCGCACTCCACATCGCCAACAGGATGCCAAGTGCCAGCGCATCGGTGCGAACCACCATCAGGATCGGCGTGCGTAAGGTGAATAACTGCACCGCGACCAGCGCCAGCAACGCCCAGACCAGATGCTTGCGGCACAGCAGAATCAGCAGCGGAAACAGCAGGTAGAACTGCTCCTCCAGCGACAGGCTCCAGTAGACGAAACTGGTGCCGTACTCATAGTGAAAGAAACTGTCGGCGAAGCGGAAGTTGGCGTACTGCGCGACCCCGGCCAGGGTCGCTTGCAGGTTGGCGTGCAACGTACCGAACGCCCCGGAGCGATTGAGAAACAGGCAGGCCAGCAACATCAGCGCCAGCCACAACCAGGCCGACGGCAACAATCGAAACGCCCGTCGCAACCAGAAATTGCGAGTTTGCTGCCAGTATTCCTGGCGCGTGCTGCACCCTTGCAACGCTGGGATCAGGCTGCGTGCGATGACGAACCCGGAGATGGCGAAAAACAGATCAACGCCCCACCACGGCTGGCCCAGCGCGGTGATCGCTTGCAACAGAGGCACCGGGGCCGCGAACAGGCTGTCTTGCAAGTGATGGAACAGCACGCCGAGCACCGCAATGCCGCGCAACAACTCGATGTCCATGATCCGTCTGTCGTTGCTCATGACGCCCTCCCGGCATCCAAAGGCTTGCGCGCAATGATCACCTGACTCTTGGGCAAGAATTGATCGAGCATCTGCTTGATCGCCAAACCGTTCGGTTGCGCCAGCAGGTCTTGCCAGGTTTTCGCCCAGCTCTCCATCATTGGCGGATACGGCGCCTGGATCCGGTCACGCACCGCGTCGTGCAAACCCACGTCCCGTGGCGACACACGGCTCTGCTCCACTGGCACCGGCACCGATTCCAGCTCGGGTTTCGCCGCTGGAAACAGACGTCTCGCCAGGGCGCGGATCATGCTTCAGGGGTTTCCACGGCGCGGGTTTCGAACAGTTTGGCCAAAAAGCCTTTCAGACGTTGCTCGGCGGTCGCCTGGCTGCAGAATTTTTCGAGGCTGGACACCGCATGCCCGGACATCCGTGCGTAGCGCCCGGCATCGTTTTTGGCAACGTCATAGCTCGCCCGATAAGCGCGGCACAACGACGCCCAGTCGGTGACGTAGCGCAGGGTACGGAACGCCCGGCGCGGATCGTGAGGCCAGGCCGTCAGCTCCTCGGTCGAGTCGATCAGGAACGCATTGTCGGCGTCCAGGTAGTCGATCATTGCCGTAGTGCGGGGCGCCACCGCCGGTTTGCCACACGACATGAATTCCATCAGCGGCAGGCATTGGCCTTCGCCGTAGGACGTGTTGACCACGTAGCTGGTCGCCTGCACCAGTTGCTCGTAGTCCGCATCCGCGAGGTAGCCGTGAATCAGCACGATGCGGCAGCGATATGACTGGTTTTTGTACAAGTGATGAAGGATGTCGGACAGTGCTTCTTCGGCATCATGGTGGGTCAGTTTGAGCACCAGCGTTGCATCCTCGACCTCACGGAAGGTCACGCAGAACGCGCTAAGCATGTCTTCCCAGTTCTTGCGCCCGTCACCCGGGTTGAACACAGAGGTGTAGATCACGCCGTCGAGCAGCACCTCATGCTCGAGCGGTGGCGCCATAAAATCGATACCTTCGCCCTCGCGCAGCTGCGCCGGCCCAAAGGCCCGCAAATCGAGGGTGCGGCTGTCCGCCACCAGGCCTTTGATCGTCAATCGAACCTGATGCGCCGTTGGCTGGCGCTGCAACTGGGCGCCACGCGCCGAGAACCGATCCCACACCGGTGCCGGCACCGCGACGATCGGATACTCGGCCCCCATCGCCTCGTGCACGGCAATTACGGTGTAGCTGGAATGAGTGATCGCCGCGCCGCAGGCCCGCAACACGGTACGCCAGTCATTGCGCGGCTCGCCGACGAAGGGCTCGTTGGGAATGGTGCTGAATTCCCACGCGAACACCGGCAAGGTCGGACAGGCGAGGTGCACGGGTGTGCGATGCGGTGGCGAGAACGACAGGAACACACAGTCTTCACCACGCGACAGCGCGTCGAGATACAAGGCATCGACTTCGGTCTGCGGGTCACTGACTTCCACGACTCGCCCCAGCCGTTCCAGCACGGGCCGATATTCCTTGAGCACGAAGTAATAGCTGTACTCCGAACGCCCCAGGTTTTGAGTAATGGTGTGCTGGTTGGTTTCCGAATGAATGATGATCAGCATGAGGCGTTATCCGTCACGGTCGCTTTCGGCAGAGCCTGCGGCGTCAGCCCGAAAAAATTCGCAAGGCGTTCCTGCACCGGGGCGAAGGCGCAGTAATCGTGCATGCGCTCGACCGCATCGCGAGACATCCGCTGGTATTCAAGCGGTTGCTCCTTGGCTATTCGGTAGCTGGTTTCATAAGCCGTTTTCAACGAGCCCCAATCCGGTCGATAACGCAGGGTGCGATAAATGATCCGGCTGTCCTGCGGCCAGATAGTCAGCTCCTCGCTGGACTTGACCACAAACGCCACGCGCTCATCGATGTAATCCTCCATGGCGGTGTGGTCCGGGGCGATCACAGGCTTGCCGCTGGCCATGAATTCCATCAGCGGCAGGCACAGGCCTTCGCAGCGCGACGCGTTGACGTAATAACTGGCGGCTTCATAGAGCCGGGCGTATTGCGGATCATCCAGGTAACCGTGCATCACCACCACACGGCACGCGAACGGCGAGAGTTGCGCGAGCAAGGTCATCAGCTCGTCGTAGTAGGACGAAAGGTCGCTTTGGGTAATCTTCAGCACCAGCGTGGCGTCGTCCGTTTCGCGGAAGGCCCAGCAGAAAGCGGTGATCAATTGATGCCAGTTTTTACGACCGTCACGAGGGTTGAACACGGTGGCGTAGACCACGCCATCAACCCGGGTTTCGACCTGGGAAGTCGTGTCCGGCCACTGGCGTGGTTGCGGCTCGTGCGCTGCGATTGTCTGCGGGCCAGCGATGGCCGGCAGGTATTGGGCAACGCGCGCATGAGCGGCGTCCGACAGCAAGTCGCGAATACCCTCCCAATACCAATTGCTCAACAGCTGCGTGCGATGCACCGGGGTCGGCAGCGTTTTGCCCTTGTCCAGGCGCCACATGTGCAAGTAGTGACGGGCAATGACAAAACGGCGCTTGAGCGTCAGCGGTGGCGGCTTCAAAGCCTCCAGCGCCGCCAGTTCCTCGGCGGTCGGGGGTACGGGAATCAGCGCATCGGCAGACAGCGCGAGCGTGCGTGTGTCGAAAATGCAGCCCTTGATGTCCAGGGACGAGCCGGCATTCACCGGATGACTGGTGTGACGGCTACGAATGCCCGCGAAGTTTTCCCACAACGGGGTCGGCAAAACCAACACAGGGAAATCGTCGCCCATGGCCCGACGAATCGCCCGGGCCGTGTGGCTGGAAAGCGTGATGACGCGCCCCTGGCGCGCCAGCATTTGCGTCCAGTCCTGGCGCGGGTCGTTGTCCCATTGCTCATCGGGAATCGAGTCAAACTCCCAGGCCACCACGCAGATCGTCGGGCACTCAAGGTCGTTCGGGGTTTTCTGCGGTGGGGTGAATGACAGGAACAGGCTGTCTTCGCCGGCGGCCAGCAATTGTCGATAGAGGGGATCGACCTCGGCGGTGGAGGACACCACATGCACCCGTCCAAGGCTTTCCAGCACAGGGCGATAGGCCTTAAGCACGAAGTAGTAACTGTATTCGGGACGACCGAGGCTCTGGCTGATCGAGCTGTCGTTGACGTCCGAGTAAAGAATGAAATTCATGGCACCCCACGATGAAACCGCCATCCCGGCAGCCTCACTCTATGACGGCAAAACCACGGATCGACCCGGTGTTTACCGGTCGTCGTCCATCGTCTTCTTGCCCGTCTACGTTCTTGTTTTAATGGCCCGTTTCGCGGGGTTTGAAAACAACCCGACCGAACCCTGGGTAATCGTGACGAGGGGCATTCTAAACACATCCATCGAGGATTCGTGAACCGCCCGACGAGAATAAATCGGGCTACGCTAACGAGAACTGACCGGTCACGGTGGGACCTGTTGAAATTGCCGAGCAATTGGCACAGATTGGCTACCAAACAACTACAACAACATATTTCGCCTGTCTTTCGACCAAGCAATCCACCCGGTCTGTCAGACATCTCCACATAGCCTGTGGGGAATGGACGAAGTTTTATGACCAAGGGGCGACTGTTTGAAAAAGCGTCTGTTCGTTACGGGTCTGAGTGGATTCGTAGGACAACACCTCCAATCTCGCCTGAAGGCTGATGCCTCGGAATGGGAGCTTCTGACTGTTGCATCGCGGTACGACCTGAGCCAGCCAAACAGCCTCGAAGGGCTGTGGCCCGAGATGCCCGACGCGGTCATTCACCTGGCCGGCCAGACCTTTGTCCCCGAAGCCTTCCGTGATCCTGCACGCACACTGAACATCAACCTGCTCGGTACCTTGAACCTGCTTCAAGCGCTCAAGGCACGTGGTTTCAATGGCACCTTTCTCTATGTCAGCTCCGGCGACGTCTACGGTCAGGTTGCCGAATCAGAGCTGCCGATCACCGAACGCCAGCCACCCTGCCCGCGCAATCCTTATGCCGTGAGTAAACTTTCGGCCGAATTCCTGAGCCTGCAATGGGGCTTGAGCGAAGGCTGGCCGGTAATGGTCGCGCGCCCGTTCAATCACATCGGCACCGGCCAGAAAGACAGCTTCGTGATTGCCAGCGCCGCACGGCAAATCAGCCGCATCAAGCTAGGCCTGCAAGCGCCACAACTGGAAGTCGGTGACATCGATGTCACCCGCGATTTCCTGGACGTGGGCGACGTCATTTCGGCTTACCTGGCGTTGCTGGAAAAGGGCGTGACGGGACAGGTCTACAACATCTGCTCGGGGCGCGAGCAGAGCATTCGCAGTTTGATCGAACAACTAGGCGACCTCGCCCAGGTCGACATGCAACTGATTCAGGATCCTGCGCGTCTTCGCCGCGCGGATCAGCGTCGCGTTTGTGGCAGCTCTGCCAAGCTGACCCAGACCACAGGATGGACGCCTGAAATCACAACACAACAATCCCTGCGGGCGATCCTGTCCGACTGGGAGAAGCGAGTACGACAAGAATGACTAAAAGTGCACTGATCACAGGGATCACCGGCCAAGACGGCGCCTATCTGGCCAAACTGCTGCTCGACAAGGGCTACAAAGTCCACGGTCTAGTCGCTCGTCGCAGCAGCGATGCCCGCTGGCGCTTGCGAGAAATGGGCGTCGAGGGCGACATCGTTTACCTGGACGGAGACATGGCCGACGCCTGCTCCGTGCAACGCGCGGTGATCAAATCCGCCCCGGATGAAATCTACAACCTGGCCGCACAAAGCTTTGTCGCCGCCTCCTGGGATCAACCGGTCACCACCGGTATTGTCGACGGGCTGGGCGTGACCCACTTGCTCGAAGCCATCCGCCAGTTCAGCCCGCACACTCGTTTTTACCAAGCCTCGACCAGCGAAATGTTCGGCTTGATCCAGGCCGAGCAACAAGACGAAAACACCCCGTTCTACCCGCGCAGCCCATACGGCGTGGCCAAGTTGTACGGCCACTGGATTACCGTCAACTACCGCGAAAGCTTCAACCTCCACGCCAGCAGCGGGATCTTGTTCAACCATGAATCACCGCTGCGCGGCATCGAGTTCGTCACCCGCAAAGTGACCGACGCCGCTGCCCGCATCAAGCAAGGCAAACAACAGGAATTGAGCCTGGGCAACATCGACGCCAAACGTGACTGGGGTTTTGCCGGCGACTACGTCGAAGCCATGTGGCTGATGCTGCAACAGGACAAGCCTGACGACTTCGTGGTCGCCACGGGCGTAACCACCACCGTGCGCGAAATGTGCCGCATTGCCTTCGACCACGTTGGCCTCAACTACCGCGACTTCGTGAAGATCGACCCGGCGTTCTTCCGCCCGGCCGAGGTCGAAGTGCTGCTCGGCAACCCGGCCAAAGCCCAGCGCGTACTGGGCTGGAAGCCAAAAACAGATCTGGATACCTTGATCCGCATGATGATGGACGCGGACATGAAACGCGTCGCCAAGGAGTAGGCCATGCTGATTCCAGTGATCCTTTCCGGCGGCGCCGGGACTCGTTTGTGGCCGGTGTCCCGCGAAGGGCACCCCAAGCCGTTCATGACATTGCCCGACGGCCAGTCGCTGCTGGGCAAGACGTATCGGCGTGCGGCCGGGCTGCTTGATGGCTGGGGCGATATCGTCACGGTGACGAATCGTGAGTACTACTTCCAAAGCAAGGATCACTATCAGGAGGCGCAACTCAATCGTCATCGCGGACACTTCCTGCTTGAGCCGACTGGCCGTAACACGGCCCCGGCCATCGCAGCCGCCGCCCTGTCGCTACAAGCATTGCACGGCGACGAAGCGATCATGGTGGTCATGCCTGCCGACCATTTGATCCGCAATGAAGATGCGTTGAAATCAGCCGTTGACCACGCCGTGGCGCTGGCCAAGGATGGTTTCCTGGTGACGTTTGGCGTGGTGCCGACTGCCCCGGAGACCGGTTTCGGCTACATCGAAACCGGCGCGGCACTGGACGAAAAAGGCGCGGCCAAGGTGCAACGCTTCGTCGAAAAACCTGACCTGCAAACCGCTACGCATTATCTGGAAAGCGGCAAATTCCTGTGGAACTCGGGCATGTTCTGCTTCTCGGTCACCACGGTGCTGGCCGAGTTGCAACTGCACGCCCCCGAACTGCTTGAGCAGACGCGAACCTGCATGGCAGCCAGTGCCCCGGTGGAAACGGTTGGGTGTCTGCAGCAGGAATTATCCCCGGAGCTGTTCGCCGAGATCACCGACATTTCCATCGACTACGCCTTGATGGAACGCTCCGAGAAGGTGGTCGTGGTGCCCGCCGGATTCGACTGGAGTGATATTGGCTCCTGGGGCGCGGTGGCCGCGCTGGTGCCGGCGGATGCGCAAAACAACCGCGCCAGCGGCGATGCGGTGTTCATCGACAGCCACAACAACTTTGTCCAGTGCGAAGACCGGCTGGTGGCAACGGTGGGTGTGGATAACTTGATCATCATCGACACCGCCGACGCGGTGCTGGTCGCCCACGCCGATCGCGCGCAGGATGTGCGCCGGGTCGCCAAGCAGCTCAAGGACAAGAAACACGAGGCCTATCGCCTGCACCGCACGGTCAGTCGACCTTGGGGCACCTACACCGTGCTCGAGGAAGGCCCGCGCTTCAAGATCAAGCGCATCGTGGTCAAGCCCGGCGGCAAGCTGTCGCTGCAAATGCACCACCACCGCAATGAACACTGGGTGGTCGTCGAAGGCATGGCCAAGGTCACCAACAACGGCACCGGCACCCATCTGGTGGCCAAGAACGAATCCACTTTCATTGCCGCCGGTCACAAGCATCGCCTGGAAAACCCGGGCGTGATCGACCTGGTGATCATTGAAGTGCAAAGCGGCGAATACCTGGGAGAGGACGATATCGTTCGCTTCGAAGACCAATATGGCAGGACGGTTTGACCTTGGTGTTCCATGTGATCAACAACCGCCATGAAGACCTCGTCGGCTGCTCGTGGCCGGGGGCGAAAACCTCCATCACCCACTCTGCCGAATCAATTGTTTCGGAGGGCAGGCCATGACGCGTCTTCTGGTGGAATGCACCCACGTGTTCCAGCACCCCAAAGTCAATTCGGGCATTCAGCGAGTGGTGCGCAACGTCATCAATCAGCTGCCGAAGAGTGTCGACGGTGTGGAGTGCATCCCAGTGGTGATGCTCAACGGCAAACTCTATCGAGTGCTGAAACTGGGCGCATTGAACATTCCGTTTTACGATGGGCTGATGACCTTTGGCGGGCGCCTCGGACGGCTCGCTCATCGTTTCTGGCAAATGCACCAATACTTGCACAACCGCAGCAACTCGCGAGTGATCAAGCGCTTGCTACACGTGGCCTACCGCGTCACGGCGATCTCCTGTTTCAGCATTCCATTGCGTCTGATCGAGGGCATCAACCAATATCAACTGCCCAAACGTTGCTCGCCCTTGCAGCATCAGGCGGGCGATCAGTTGGTGTTGCTCGACTCCTCCTGGCACAGCGATTTTTTCCCGTTCGCCGAACAGCTCAAACGCGAAGGCGTGGGCATCGTTTCGGTAATTTACGACCTCATTCCGCTGACACATCCGCAGTTCTATGACACGCGGCTGGTGCAGGTTTTCACCGAGTGGTTCAACTGGATCACCCAAACTGCCGACGGCTATGTGGCGATCTCCGCCACGGTGCGCGATCAGGTGCATGACGAAGTGCAGCGACGCCTGGGCCCGGCCAAAACCGACAGACTGTGGTTCGACTATTTTCACCTCGGTTCCGAACTGGACCTGAGCGAAGTCAGCGCCGAGGTCGAGCCACGCCTGGCGCGGCTGTTCAAAACGCAAGAACCAGTGTTTCTGATGGTCAGCACCATCGAACCGCGCAAAAACCACGATTACCTGCTCGACGCTTTTGAACGCGCCTGGGCATCAGGTTCCAGCGCCCGTTTGTGCATCGCCGGACGTATTGGATGGAAATGCGACGCCCTGCTCGCCCGCGTGCGCAATCACGCCGAGCTGAACAAACGCCTGTTCATGTTCAATGACCTGAGCGACACCAGTCTCGAACACGCCTATTCCCACGCCAGCGCGCTGGTGTTTCCGTCCTGGGTCGAAGGTTTCGGTCTGCCTCTGGTCGAAGCCATGCAACGCGGTTTGCCGGCCATGGGCAGTGACATTCCGATCTTCCGTGAAATCGGCGGCGAGTTCATGGCGTACTTTGATCTGGCCGAGCCACAAAGCCTGGCGGACCTGGTCATGGAGTTCGAACGCTCCGGGCAATTTCCGGCCGCGCGCAACGTCGCGGATTGGCAGTGGATCGGCTGGCGTGAAGCCAGTGCACAACTGGCCGAACGCACCTTGCGCAATCTGCAAGAACCGGCCGTGCCAGAGAGGCAACATGCGAATTGCCCTTAACGCCAGGATCCTCCAGGGCCCGCGCACCGGCATAGGCCATTACGTTGCTGAACTGGCTGGCGCCCTCGCCGCTGAACCCGAAGTCGAGCTGGCACTGTTCCACGGCTGGGGCTGGAGTTCCGTACTCCCTGAGGCAGCCATGCCGGGCTATTCACGGCTGACGCCGTTGCTGCGCAGGATTCCCGGGGCCTACCAGGCCCGCCGCTGGCTGGAACAGAAACGCTTCGATCAGGGGAGCACGCAAACCATCGACCTCTACCACGAACCAAGTTTGTGGCCACTGTCGTTCGACGGCCCGACGGTCATCACCTTGCATGACCTGACCCACCTGCACTACCCCGAGACGCAACCGCCCGCGCGCTTGCGAGAGATCGAACGGCGACTCGCCGACGGGGTGCAGCGGGCGAGCCTGATTCTCACCGACTCGCAGTACATCGCTGACGAAGCTCAACAGCACTTCGGCTTGCCAGCAGAACGGTTTGTCGTCGCGCCATTGGGCGTGGCGTCGCGTTTTCACCCCCGGGAGCCGGAGGCCATCGATGCGGTGCTCAAGGCTCATGGCGTCGAGGCGCGGGAGTATTTCCTCTGCGTCGGCACCCTGGAGCCACGCAAGAACCTGACACTGGCCCTGCGTGCCCATGCAAGGTTGCCCGAGGCAATCCGCCAGCGTTTTCCGCTGCTGATCGTCGGCATGGCCGGTTGGCAGCACGACCAGTTCAGCGAAGAACTGCAGCGGGCGCTCGCCACCGGGAATGTCTGCCTGCTGGGTTACCTGCCCGACGAGCAAGTCGCGCAGCTGTTGGCCGGTGCCCGGGCGCTGATTTTTCCGTCGCTTTACGAAGGCTTTGGCTTACCGGTTCTGGAAGCGATGGCCAGCGGCACGCCGGTAATCCTCACCCGACGTTCGGCCATGCCGGAAGTGGCAGGGGCTGCGGGCAACTATATTGAAGCTGACGATCCCGACGGCTTGCGCGAGGCAATGATCCGTCTGATCGACGATCGAGTGCATTGGCAGGCATGCCGGGAAGCCGGATTGCAACAGGCAAGGCTTTTTACCTGGGAGCGCTGCGCCACTATCACGGCCAGCGCCTATCGCCAGGCATTAGGAGGTTGAATGCGAGTACTCCATTTTTTCAAGACGTACCTGCCTGACTCCGTTGGCGGCATCGAGCAAGTCATCTTCCAGCTCTGCGAAAGCGGTGCCCAGCATGGCGTTGAAAGCCAGGTACTGACACTCAGTGCCGATCCCACACCGCCGGTGGTTCGACTCGGGCAACACGAGGTTCACCGGGCCAAACTCGATATTCAGTTTGCTTCCACGGGGTTTTCGTGGAGCGTCTTCAAGCAGTTTCGCGAAATGGCCGCTGAAGCCGACGTGGTCAATTACCACTTCCCCTGGCCGTTCATGGACCTGGTGCACTTCGCCAGCGGTATCAAAAAACCGAGCGTGGTGACGTACCACTCGGACATCATTCGCCAGAAGCACCTGCTCAAGCTTTATCGACCGCTGATGAACCGGTTCCTGGCAAGCGCCGACCGGATCGTCGCCGCCTCGCCCAACTACTTGCACACCAGCGATGTATTGCAACAGTTCCAGGCCAAGACCCGGGTTATCCCCTATGGCCTGAACAAGGCAGGTTATCCACAGCCCGACAGCGAGCGCATGGCTCATTGGCGGCAAACGGTTGGGGATAAGTTTTTCCTGTTTGTGGGCGTGATGCGCTACTACAAGGGTTTGCACATCCTGCTCGATGCGCTCAAAGACCTGGATTACCCAGTGGTCATCGTGGGAGCCGGCCCATTGGAAGTGGAGCTGCATGCACAGGCAGCGGCCTTGGGTTTGCGCAATATTCACTTCCTCGGGCGCCTGGGTGATGAAGACAAAGTGGCGCTGCTGCAACTGAGCTACGCCATCGTGTTTCCTTCGCATCTACGCTCTGAAGCGTTCGGCATCTCGCTGCTCGAAGGCGCGATGTATGGCAAACCGATGATCTCCAGCGAAATCGGCACCGGCACCAGCTACATCAATATCCACAACGAAACCGGGCTGGTGGTCCCACCGAGTCAACCGCTTGCCTTCCGTGAAGCCATGCGCACGCTGTGGGAGAACCCGGCACGTGCGGCGCAAATGGGCGCGAAGGCTGAGGCGCGTTATCGGCAGTTATTCACCGCCGATGAAATGGGCCGCAAGTGGACCGAGTTGTACGAGGAACTGCTGGAAGAAAAATCCCTGTCCTACGCGTAACTGATGTGGGAGCGGGCTTGCTCGCGAAGGCGGTGGTTCAGTCAACATCAATGCTGAATGACACTCCGCTTTCGCGAGCAAGCCCGCTCCCACAGGGGATCAGCTGTGTGGCGTAGATTTTGGTACGGCCGCGTTAGGACGTAAGCAGTAAATTTCAGGCCAACATCGACCTCAATGTGGGAGCGGGCTTGCTCGCGAAGGCTGTTTAACATTCAACATTGAAGTTGGCTGACACATCGCTATCGCGAGCCAACTCACTCCCCAAGGGGATCTCCTGTGCATTCCCGATAGGTCACAAATCCAGCACCAACGGCTGCGAACCCTGCGCCGGCACCGCACAACAAATCAGCACCTCTCCAGCCTCAGGCACTTCCGCCGGGGGCTGTGGATAATTCACTTCGCCGCTGATCAGGCGCGTTTTGCAGGTGCCGCAAGATCCGCCGCGGCAGCTGAATTCCGGGCGCAATCCGCGGCTTTCCGCCAGCTCCAGCAAACTGCCGCCCTCGGGCTGCCAGCGTGCCTCTTTGGCCGAGCGCTGGAACACGACAGGCATCGAAACAGTGGCAGCCGGTGGTTGCTCGATGACCACGGCATCCGGGTCCGGCGTACGACGCAATGTCGAGGGACCAAAGGTTTCGGCATGAATCCTCGCGTCGCGGATATCCAGACTGCGCAGGCTGTCGTACATCCCTTGGGTAAAACTGCCCGGCCCGCACAGGACAAAATCCACCTGATCGTAGTCGTCCACTTCGAGAACGGTCTTCATCAGGTCGGCGTCTATCCGCCCGGTCAGGTCGAAATCTTCACCCTCGCGGGCATCAGGTTCGGGCTGACTGAGCAATCGCATCATGTGTACCGAGTCGCCGAGGCCGTCGAGCAAGCGATCCAGCTCCGGGCGAAACGGCTGATCGGCCAAGGTTCGCGAGCTCTGGAAAAACCACGTCGGCCGAATGCGCCGGGTGCGCAAACCTTGATAAACCACCTCGCGCACCATCGACAGCAACGGCGTGATGCCAACACCGGCGGCCAGTAGCACCAGTGGCCGACGCTCATGCGGTGCCACGGTGAAATGCCCTTGAGGCGCGCGAGCTTCCAGCACATCGCCGACGCGAACGTGCTCATGCAGGTGCGAAGACACCAACCCGTCACGTTTCACACTGATGCGGAAAAAGTCATCGGAGGGGGCGCTCGACAGGCTGTACGTGCGGATATGCACATCGCCCCCAATGTTGAATCGCAACGGCAAATGCTGCCCAGCCTGAAACAGCGGCAACCCCGCGCCGTCGCTGGGCTCCAGATAGATCGAACGGATGGCGTGGCTTTCCTGCTCGATGCGCACCACTCGCAACGGCCGCCAGCTGTCGCCCAGGGCCTTGGCTTGCAGCCGCGCGTTCGCCTGCGCCCAGGTGCCGGTCAGCAAACTGGTCGGAGACACGCCGTCAAAGCGCCAGCGCAAAGCCAGGGCGACAGGCCGGCGCACCACACGCTCCACCTCGAACGTCCACAACCGCTCGGCCCCTTGAAAGGCTTCAACTTGCGGGCCTTCAAGAATGACCTGCGCGCGACCGCTGAGATGCAGCAAGTCGCCCGAATTGAAATCAATAAACAGCAAACCCGCACGAGGGTTGATCAGCAGGTTGCCCAAGGTATTGAAGAACAGGTTGCCGGCAAAATCCGGAATGGTCAGGCGATTGCCCTCAACCTGGACAAAACCGGCTTGGCCACCTCGGTGAGAAACGTCCACCGAGCGTTGGCCATCAACGTCCACGTAGCTGGCGACAAAGAAGGTATCGGCGTCGGCAATCATCGCGGTGGCCGCTTCATCCAGCGCATTGAGGTGCTGCGCGACACGGGTCGACGGGTCCGCCAAGGGCACCGAGCGGAACTGGCGCAGCTGAATGTACTGCGGGCAATTGCCGAACGATTGCTCGACCGTCACCCCGAAGCCACTTGCCGTCACAGCGCCAACCCGGCCATTGAGACGGTTGCGACGCCGAGTGTGCAGTTCGATGCCCAGCAGGCCAATCGCCGCGCCTTCTTGCAACTGCGCAGGATCGTCGCTGCCAGGCAGGCTGTCGAACTGCAACAACGCAGGCTGCGGGGAATGAGCAAAACCGGGCGGCCCTTCAAGAATACTGGCCCAAGGGTTGCCATCGGCATCGACCGCGCCGTACAGCATGAACGGCAGTTGCTGATAGAACGTGCGGTGTTGATCCGGCATCTCGCTGCGAATCACCTTACGACCTACGACGTCCATTCGCTCGGCAACACCCACGTGAGCCTGCAATTGTTTCTCGCCAGTGTGCCAAGGTGAACGTTCCATAACGGTTTCTCCCCTGCGCTGATCGCGCAATGTGAGCAGCCCGACTGAGTCGGGCCGTGAGCATCAGGCAGTTTTTTGCAGGCCGGCGATGGTGCGCGGCATGCCGACAAATCCTGGCAACGCTTCAACTCGCGCCAGCCACGCCCGGATGTTGGCGTAGTCGTCCAGCGACACATTGCCTTCTGGCGCATGGGCGATATAACTGTAGGCCGAGACATCGGCGATGGTTGGCTCGTTGCCGACGAGGTATTGCGTAGCGGCCAATTCCTGATCGATTACTTTGAGCACGGCGTGGGCGTTGGCGATGACTTCCTCAGCATTGTAGGACGCGCCGAACACCGTGATCAGTCGTGCTCGGGCAACGCTGTAGGCAATCGGCCCTGCGGTGATCGACAACCAGCGCTGAACTCTGGCCGCACCGACCGGATCGGTGGGCAGCCAGCGCCCGTTCCCGTATTTGTGGGCCAGGTAAACCAGGATCGCGTTGGAATCGGCCAGCACCACACCTTGATCATCAATCGCCGGGACTTGACCGAACGGGTTGATCGCCAGGTAATCCGGCTGCTTGTGCGCGCCTTTGGCCAGATCGACCAAGATCAGCTCGGTCGGCAACTGCAGTAGGGACAACATCAACTGCGCACGGTGAGCATGGCCGGAACGTGGGAAGTTGTAGAGTTTGATGGCTTGCATGGTCGGCTCCGCTGGTGGGTGGCGCCGTTTAGGTCGGCGCCAATTGGAGCTATCTTCCACCCACAACCAAAACAACAGAATAACCAGCAAATGCAATCAATTATTTCATCCAGCGCAATAACGCGTTAGCCCTGCAGCGCCGGGTGTTCACGCAGTGTCTTCACCACAAAGTCGACAAAACTACGGACCCGCGCCGGAGCCTTGCGCCCGCCCTGATAGACCACATGAATGGGCAACGGCGGCAGTTCGAAGTCAGCCAATACAATTTCCAGCTCACCCGCAGCAATCTTGCTCGCCACTTGATACGACAGCACTCGGGTCAGCCCCAGGCCCATGGCGGCGGCCGTGATAGCGGCCTGATTGGCGGTGACCACAAGACGCGGTTCTGCACGAACGCTGATCGGCTCTCCCGCCTCAAGGAACGGCCAGCTCCTGAGCTGCCCGATGGCCGAGGTAGCAATGATCGGTGCTGCGCTTAATTCGCATGGATGCCGAGGCCGACCATGGGCTTTCAGGAATTGCGGAGAAGCGCAAATCACCCGCCGCACTTCACCGACACGGATTGCATGTTGATTGCTATCCGGCAGCTCGCCGATGCGTACCGCCACATCGACGCCCTCCTCAACCATACTCACCACCCGGTCGACCAGAAGCGCATTGATGCTGACTTCAGGAAATTGCGTCAGGTAACCGACCATGATCGGCGTGACGAACAAATCACCGAACAACACAGGCGCCGTGATGGTCAGTTGCCCACGGGGCTGGGCATGACTTCCGGCGGCTGAATCCTCAGCTTCCTGCACCTCGGCAAGAATTCTCCGACAATCCTCCAGAAAACGCTGACCTGCCTCGCTCAAATACACGCTGCGGGTGGTGCGCGTCAGTAACTGAGTGCCAATGCGCTTTTCCAGCGCCGCCACGGCCCGAGTGACACTCGCCGCCGACATCCCCAAAAGCCGAGCCGCTGCCGAAAAACCTTGCTCCTTGGCGACGGCGGCGAAGACTTGCATTTCCTGGAATCGGTCCATGGGTTAACTCCTAAGACGCAGTGACCATGCGCTGGTGCAGATCAGGGAACAGCAGCTGTGCAAACCAGATTGGCAATCCTGGATACAGGTCACGAGCCTTAGGAGTAGCGCTCTCAACAATTCCGAGTTGAACGAGGCTTCTGAGCTGATCCGTCGCCACCCGGTCAGGTAGCCCGGTAAAAATCTTGAAGTCGGCACGGCTAACAGTGCCTTGCGTCAGCAGAATGTGCAGTGCTCGTGCAGATTCTTGCTTTAGACCTGCTCTTTTAATTCGCTCATCCCAGGCAAATATCGTATGAAGCCTTTCGCGCATGTTTGAAATATTCAGCGCCTGCTCGGTATAGCTCATTTGATCCAGGCAGGTTTCAAGCATGAACCCGACGAACTCGAACAGTCCGGCTTGAGTCAACTGACCTCTACCATCAAGATCGCCCCGGCGAGGTTTATCGGCATTGGCCAGTCGGGCGTAATAAATGTCTTGCTGCCTGGCGAGACCACGAGACAGCGACCAAAGTGGCGAAACAAGGCCTAGCTTGTGCAATTGCAGGTGAGTAACCAGCCTGACCGTACGACCATTCCCATCTGCAAATGGATGCACCCAAGCTAATCGGTGGTGATAGGCCATGACTGCAATTAATCGGCTGCGAGCGTCGGGGATACGGCCGTAAACCTGCTGCATTCGGTCAAGCATCGGCGTGACCGCTTTACAAGAAGGCGCCGCATGATTCCCTACTAAAACGTCCCTATTTGCGATATCGCGCAACTCACCGGGAATAAACCGGCTCCCATCGCTCAACTGCAGTTGTTCACCTGATGCGCCATCAAAGAGTCGCTTATGGATGCGCGAAATAAATGGTCCACTGAATAGTGAGTCCCAAGGGAGTTGGTTATGTAAGGCCAGCGCTCTCTCAAAAGCGTGCTGCGTCCCGATATGCGCCATCGCGAGCTCATTGAGTTCCTTCCGATTACGCTTGGGAGCCGATGGCGCGAGAGTGGCAGGCTCAGTGAACTGGCCTTCGATAAGGTTACTGTAAAAACTACTGGTCACACGCAACAAGCCACCGACTCGCTGAATCATCTGTGGCGCAACCATCGCACTCAACTTTCCCGCCTGGAACGGTACTTTTTCTGCCAACTGAAGAATTTCAGCCGGAAACGTTGGCATGAGAGGTTCCAGCCAGTTGATCCCGGTGACGAACTCAGTACTCATGAAACCTCCAGAAATCGCGGATTTTTTCGCGGATTCCAGACTACCCTCAAAGCCTTTATTTACCTAGCTTTCAGAGTATATCATTTTGTACGTTTTTGATTTTTTAGCGGATTTTTTAGCGGATTTTTCTGACAACGTTTTGAGCAAAATCTGGCAGTGCTTTGGTAGAAAGGAGACGCAGGAGCTCTTAGTGTGCCCCCGCGTCTTTAGCGTTATTCCACAGTCACCGATTTCGCCAGGTTGCGCGGCTGGTCGACGTCTGTGCCTTTCAACACGGCGACGTAATACGACAGCAACTGCAGCGGGATGGTGTAGAGGATCGGCGACAGGATGTCGTGGATGTGCGGCATGTGGACAACGTGGGTGCCTTCGCCGTTGGTCATGCCTGCCTGCTCGTCTGCGAAGACGATCAGTTGGCCACCACGGGCGCGGACTTCCTGGAGGTTGGACTTGAGCTTCTCCAGCAGTTCGTTGTTCGGCGCCACGGTGACCACTGGCATGTCGTTATCCACAAGCGCCAATGGGCCGTGCTTGAGCTCGCCCGCCGGGTAGGCTTCGGCGTGGATGTAGGAGATTTCCTTGAGTTTCAGGGCCCCTTCCATTGCCACCGGGAATTGCGCGCCACGGCCGAGGAACAGGGTGTGGTTCTTCTCGGCGAACAGCTCGGCGATTTTCTCCACGGTGCTGTCCATGGCTAGGGCTTCACCCAAGCGAGCTGGCAGACGACGCAGTTCTTCGACCAGGGTCGCTTCGACGTCCTTGGACAATGTGCCGCGAACCTGACCCAAAGAAAGAGTCAGCAACAACAGGCCAACCAGTTGAGTGGTGAAGGCTTTGGTCGAGGCGACGCCGATTTCGCGACCGGCCTGGGTCAGCAGGGTCAGGTCGGATTCACGCACAAGCGAGCTGATGCCGACGTTGCAGATCGCCAGGCTGGCGAGGTAGCCCAATTCCTTGGCGTTGCGCAGGGCGGCCAGGGTGTCGGCGGTTTCGCCGGACTGGGAAATGGTGACGAACAGCGTGTCTGGCTGCACCACGACTTTGCGGTAGCGGAACTCACTGGCGACTTCGACCTGGCACGGGATACCGGCCAATTCTTCGAGCCAGTAACGGGCAACCATGCCGGCGTGATAGCTGGTGCCGCAGGCAACGATTTGCACGTTGCGCACTTTGGCGAACAGCTCAGCCGCCTGTGGGCCGAAAGCCTGTACCAGTACGCCGTTGGGGCTCAGACGACCTTCGAGGGTGCGTTGAACCACGGCCGGTTGCTCGTGGATTTCCTTGAGCATGAAGTGGCGGAACTCGCCCTTGTCGGCCGCTTCGGCGCCATCGCGATACTGAACGGTTTCACGCTCGACGGCTTGGCCATCAACGTCCCAGATGTGCACGCTGTCGCGGCGAATTTCGGCGATATCGCCTTCTTCCAGGTACATGAAACGGTCAGTGACCTGACGCAGGGCCAACTGGTCGGACGCCAGGAAGTTTTCACCCAGGCCCAGACCAATCACCAGCGGGCTGCCACTGCGGGCTGCGACCAGACGATCAGGTTGATGAGCACTGATCACGGCCAGGCCGTAAGCACCGTGCAGTTCCTTAACGGTCGCCTTGAGGGCCACGGTCAGGTCATGCAGGTCCTTGAGTTTGTGGTTCAGCAGGTGAGCGATGACTTCGGTGTCAGTGTCCGATGTGAACACGTAACCCAAGGCTTTCAGCTGTTCACGCAAGGCTTCGTGGTTTTCGATGATGCCGTTGTGCACCACCGCCAGGTCGCCGGAGAAATGCGGGTGCGCATTACGCTCGCACGGTGCGCCGTGGGTGGCCCAGCGGGTATGGGCGATGCCCAGACGACCAACCAGAGGTTCGGCTTCGAGAGCGTTTTCCAGTTCGCTGACTTTGCCCGGACGACGCATGCGTTCGAGCTTTTCGTCGTTGGTGAAAACCGCCACACCGGCGCTGTCATAGCCACGGTATTCCAGGCGCTTGAGGCCTTCGAGCAGGATGGCGGTGATATTACGTTCTGCAACTGCGCCGACAATTCCACACATGCTATTTCTCCTGACTGACAGACGCGCAAATCAAATTGATGCCGCGGGCCTGAATCTGATCCCTTGCATCTTGCGGCAAGCGATCATCGGTAATGAGGGTATGGACACTGCTCCAGGGCAGTTCCAGGTTGGGGATCTTGCGGCCGATCTTGTCGGCCTCCACCATCACGATCACTTCACGGGCGACATCGGCCATGACACGGCTAAGGCCCAGCAATTCGTTGAAGGTGGTGGTACCACGGACCAGATCGATGCCATCGGCACCGATGAACAACTGGTCAAAGTCGTAAGAGCGTAGTACTTGCTCGGCAACCTGCCCCTGAAAGGACTCGGAATGCGGGTCCCAGGTACCACCGGTCATCAACAGCACCGGCTCGTGTTCGAGTTCACTCAAGGCGTTGGCGACGTGCAGGGAATTGGTCATCACCACCAGGCCCGGCTGCTGGCCGAGTTCCGGGATCATGGCGGCGGTGGTGCTGCCACTATCGATGATGATTCGCGCATGCTCGCGAATCCGTTTCACGGCGGCGCGGGCGATGGCCTGTTTGTATTTGGAAACCGGCTGGCCGATGTCGGCGACCAGTTCCTGAGGCATGGTGATCGCACCGCCATAGCGGCGAAGCAACAGGCCATTACTCTCAAGCGCAGCCAAATCCTTGCGAACCGTAACTTCCGAAGTTTCGAAGCGTTTGGCCAGCTCATCCACACTGACTTCGCCCTGTTCAGTGAGCAAGGCGAGAATGTTGTGGCGACGTTGTGGTGTATTGCGCTTCGACATGAGCAAGTAAGTTTCGATTCGAAAGATAACGGAAGCAATCAAAACCTATTGGTGAAACTTCGTCAAGCGTCTGTAAGAAAAAATGTCTGTGGATAAATGCAGCGCGGGCAAGCTCGCTCTTGAAAGGTCCCGTGAAACCTTGCAGGAGCGGGCTTACCCGCGATGACGATCGATCAGGCTGTGAATAACTCAAACTTGAAAAACGTTTGTGGATAACTCAGCTTTTCTTGATCTTCTCCGGCCGCTTCCAGCCATCGATGTTCTTCTGCCGCGCCCGACCAACCGCCAACTGCGCGTTATCCACATTCTGGGTGATCGTCGAACCGGCTGCCGTCGTTGCACCGGAAGAGATATCCACAGGCGCCACCAGCGAGTTGTTGGAGCCGATGAATACGTCTTCACCCAGCACGGTTTTCCACTTGTTGGCGCCGTCGTAATTGCAGGTGATGGTGCCTGCGCCAATGTTGGTGCGCGCGCCGACTTCGGCATCACCCAAGTACGTCAGGTGACCAGCTTTTGCGCCTTCACCCAGATGCGCGTTTTTCAGTTCGACAAAGTTACCCACATGCGCGCGGGCCTCAAGCACCGTACCTGGACGCAACCGTGCGAACGGACCGGCATCGCTGCCCTCACCCAGAATCGCGCCTTCGATATGGCTGTTGGCCTTGATCACCACGCCTTTGCGCAGGGTGCTGTCCTTGATCACGCAGTTCGGACCGATCACCACATCATCTTCGATGACCACTTTGCCTTCGAGGATCACGTTGATGTCGATCAGCACATCGCGGCCCACGGTGATTTCACCACGAACATCGAAACGTGCCGGATCACGCAGGGTCACGCCTTGCGCCATCAATCGGCGACCAGCACGCAACTGGTAGTGGCGCTCGAGTTCAGAGAGCTGCTTGCGATCGTTGGCGCCCTGCACTTCCATGGCGTCGTGTGGTTGCTCGGTGGCTACCACCAGACCATCGCTGACCGCCATCGCGATCACGTCGGTCAGGTAATACTCGCCTTGGGCGTTGTTATTGGAGAGACGGCTCATCCATCCACCCAATTGCGCGAAAGGCAGGGCCAAAATCCCGGTGTTGCCTTCAGTGATCGCGCGCTCGGCCTCGTTGGCATCTTTCTGCTCGACTATGGCGGTGACCTTACCGTCGGCATCACGGACGATACGGCCGTAACCCGTCGGGTCATCCAGTTCAACGGTAAGCAAACCCAGTTGCTGCGGTGCAACTTTCTTGAGCAAACGCTGCAGGGTTTCGACTTCAATCAAAGGCACGTCACCGTACAGAATCAGCACGGTGTCGGACTCGATGAATGGCACGGCTTGCGCCACCGCATGACCGGTACCCAACTGCTTGTCCTGCAGGACGAAATTCAGATCGTCCGCCGCCAGGCGCTCACGCACGGCTTCGGCGCCATGACCGATCACCACATGGATGCGCTGTGGATCAAGTTGTCGTGCGCTGTGGATAACATGGCCGAGCATCGAATTGCCGGCAATGGGATGCAGAACTTTCGGCAACGCCGAACGCATGCGAGTGCCTTGGCCGGCAGCGAGAATAACGATTTCTAAAGACATGACTGGCTACCAATCCTGGGTGGTCAGCGGCTGCGACCAGGTTATGAAAGTCGAAAAAGAAAAAAGGGTAGCCGAGGCTACCCTTTTTAATCAATCGCGCAACAAGCGATGGCCTATTAGTGGCCAAACTTCTTGCGGATCTGCTGGACGGTGCGCAGCTGAGCTGCAGCCTCGGCCAGACGTGCGGATGCAGAACCGTAATCGAATTCCGCGCCCCGCTCATGCAAGGCCTTCTCGGCAGCCTTAACGGCTTCCAGAGCGGAGGCTTCATCCAGGTCGGCAGCACGTTGCACGGTATCGGCAAGAACCTTGACCATGTTCGGCTGAACCTCGAGGAAACCACCGGAGATGTAATACACCTCCTCTTCCCCGCCCTGCTTGACCAGGCGGATCGGGCCCGGCTTGAGATTAGTGATCAGCGGCGCGTGACCCAGGGCGATACCAAGATCACCCAGTGCACCGTGCGCAATCACCATCTCGACCAGACCGGAAAAGATTTCTCCTTCCGCGCTGACGATATCGCAATGGACTGTCATAGCCATCTGATTGCCTCAACCTAAATTAGCGCCCGTTGCCAGGCGCCGGGATTACAGTTTCTTGGCTTTCTCGATCGCTTCTTCGATGCCGCCGACCATGTAGAACGCTTGTTCTGGCAGGTGGTCGTAGTCACCGTTGAGGATGCCTTTGAAGCCAGCAATGGTGTCTTTCAGGGAAACGTATTTACCCGAAGCACCGGTGAAGACTTCAGCCACGAAGAACGGCTGCGACAAGAAACGCTGGATCTTACGAGCACGGTTTACCAACTGCTTGTCGGCTTCCGACAGCTCGTCCATACCCAGGATCGCAATGATGTCCTTCAGTTCTTTGTAACGTTGCAGAACATACTGTACACCGCGAGCGGTGTCGTAGTGATCCTGGCCGATTACGTTCGGGTCCAGCTGGCGCGAAGTCGAGTCGAGTGGATCGACCGCTGGGTAGATACCCAGGGAAGCGATGTCACGGGACAGAACGACGGTGGCGTCCAAGTGGGCGAAAGTGGTCGCTGGCGACGGGTCAGTCAAGTCATCCGCAGGTACGTATACCGCTTGGATCGAGGTGATCGAACCGTTTTTGGTCGAAGTGATACGCTCTTGCAGAGTACCCATCTCTTCGGCCAGGGTCGGCTGGTAACCTACTGCGGAAGGCATACGGCCCAGCAGTGCGGATACTTCAGTACCGGCCAGGGTGTAACGATAGATGTTGTCGACGAACAGCAGAACGTCGTTACCTTCGTCACGGAACTTCTCGGCCATAGTCAGGCCGGTCAGTGCTACGCGCAGACGGTTACCCGGCGGCTCGTTCATCTGACCGTAAACCAGTGCCACTTTGTCCAGAACGTTGGAATCCTTCATCTCGTGGTAGAAGTCGTTACCCTCACGAGTACGCTCACCCACACCGGCGAACACGGAATAACCGCTGTGCTCGATGGCGATGTTACGGATCAATTCCATCATGTTTACGGTTTTGCCTACACCGGCACCACCGAACAGACCTACTTTACCGCCCTTGGCGAACGGGCAAACCAGGTCGATAACCTTGATGCCGGTTTCCAGCAGGTCGTTGCCGCCCGCTTGTTCAGCGAAGGTTGGCGCAGGACGGTGAATGCCCCAGCGCTCTTCGGTGGCGATCGGGCCAGCTTCGTCGATCGGGTTACCCAGAACGTCCATGATCCGGCCCAGAGTCGCTTTACCGACCGGTACGGAGATGGCTGCGCCAGAGTCAGTGACTTCCAGACCGCGCTTCAAGCCCTCGGTGGAACCCATCGCAATGGTACGAACCACGCCGTCGCCCAGCTGCTGCTGAACTTCCAGGGTGGTTTCAGCCGCGCTCACTACTTTCAGCGCGTTGTAGATGCTCGGTACGCTGTCGCGTGGAAATTCCACGTCGATAACGGCGCCGATGATTTGAACGATACGTCCGCTACTCATAGCTGGATCCTCTGAATATTTGAACCGTTAAACCGCGGCAGCGCCGCCGACGATTTCCGAGATCTCTTGGGTGATCGCAGCCTGACGCGCCTTGTTGTAGACCAGCTGCAAATCGCTGATCAAATCACCGGCGTTGTCGGTAGCGTTTTTCATCGCGATCATCCGCGCAGCTTGTTCAGCCGCGTTGTTCTCGACCACCGCCTGGTAGACCTGCGACTCCACGTAACGGACCATCAAGCCGTCAAGCAGCTCTTTGGCGTCCGGTTCGTACAGATAATCCCAGTGGTGCTTGAGTTCCTGATCCGGGGTTGCCACCAATGGAATCAACTGCTCCACGGTAGGCTGTTGCGTCATGGTGTTGATGAACTTGTTGGATACCACGGACAGGCGATCAATACGGCCGTCCAGGTAGGCATCCAGCATCACCTTGACGCTGCCGATCAGGTCATTGATCGACGGCTCTTCACCCAGGTGGCTGATAGCTGCAACGACGTTACCGCCGAAGTTGCGGAAGAAAGCCGCACCCTTGCTACCAACAACACACAGATCGATCTCGACGCCGTTTTCGCGGTTTACCGCCATGTCCTTGACCAGGGCCTTGAACAGGTTGGTGTTCAAGCCACCACACAGACCACGGTCACTGCTCACCACGACATAACCGACACGCTTTACTTCACGGTCGATCATGAATGGGTGGCGATATTCCGGGTTGGCGTTGGCCAGATGGCCAATAACCTGGCGGATGCGCTCCGCATAAGGACGGCTAGCCGACATGCGCATTTGTGCCTTGCGCATTTTGCTGACCGCCACTTTTTCCATGGCGCTGGTAATCTTTTGCGTGCTTTTGATGCTCGCAATCTTACTGCGAATCTCTTTTGCGCCTGCCATGTAACACCTATCAGGTTAGCAAGCGGGAGCCTTGCGGCTCCCGCTGCGGCTTACCAGGTTTGGGTGGCCTTGAACTTCTCGATACCGGCTTTCATGCCTGCATCGATTTCGTCATTGAAGTCACCCTTCACGTTGATCTTCGCCATCAAATCGGCGTGATCGCGGTTGAAGTAAGAAATCAGCGCTTGTTCAAAGCTGCCGATCTTGGCGATTTCGACGTCAGTCAGGAACCCACGCTCAGCGGCATACAGCGACAGCGCCATGTCAGCGATCGACATTGGTGCGTATTGCTTCTGCTTCATCAGCTCGGTAACGCGCTGACCATGCTCAAGTTGCTTACGGGTCGCTTCGTCCAGGTCAGAAGCGAACTGGGCGAATGCCGCCAGTTCACGGTACTGAGCCAGAGCGGTACGGATACCACCGGAGAGCTTCTTGATGATCTTGGTCTGAGCGGCACCACCCACACGGGATACCGAAACACCGGCGTTCACAGCAGGACGGATCCCGGAGTTGAACATGGCCGATTCCAGGAAGATCTGACCGTCGGTGATGGAAATCACGTTGGTCGGAACGAACGCGGAAACGTCGCCAGCCTGGGTTTCGATGATCGGCAGTGCGGTCAGGGAACCGGTTTTGCCGGTCACTGCGCCGTTGGTGAACTTCTCTACGTATTCTTCCGAAACGC
The DNA here is from genome assembly GCF_024809425.1 of Pseudomonas sp. JAI111. Classification (NCBI taxonomy): domain Bacteria; kingdom Pseudomonadati; phylum Pseudomonadota; class Gammaproteobacteria; order Pseudomonadales; family Pseudomonadaceae; genus Pseudomonas; species Pseudomonas sp. JAI111. The sequence continues at coordinate 660,162 of NZ_JANUCB010000003.1, forward strand.
GCGATGCGCGCTCCAGCAGACGGGAGTGGAGATAGAACACGTCGCCTGGGTAAGCTTCACGGCCTGGTGGACGGCGCAGCAGCAGGGAAATCTGGCGGTAAGCCACTGCTTGCTTGGACAGATCGTCATAAACGATCAGCGCGTCTTCACCGCGGTCGCGGAAGAATTCACCCATGGTGCAACCGGAGTACGGTGCCAGGAATTGCAGTGCTGCAGATTCCGAAGCGCTCGCGGCCACGACGATGGTGTTAGCCAGTGCGCCGTTTTCTTCCAGCTTGCGAACCACGTTGGCGATGGTCGATTGTTTCTGACCAATGGCTACGTAGACGCAGAAGATACCGCTGTTTTTCTGGTTGATGATCGCGTCGATCGCCAGAGCGGTTTTACCGATCTGACGGTCACCGATGATCAGCTCACGCTGGCCACGGCCGACAGGGATCATGGCATCGACAGCCTTGTAGCCAGTCTGTACAGGCTGGTCTACCGACTTACGCCAGATCACGCCTGGAGCAACTTTCTCGACCGCATCGGTCTCGGTGTTGTTCAGCGGACCTTTGCCGTCAACTGGGTTACCCAGTGCGTCGACTACGCGACCCAGCAGTTCCTTACCAACCGGAACTTCGAGGATGCGGCCGGTGCACTTGGCGCTCATGCCTTCAGCCAGAGACTGGTAGGAGCCCAATACAACGGCACCTACGGAGTCTTGCTCCAGGTTGAGAGCCATACCGAAGACGCCGCCCGGAAACTCGATCATCTCGCCGTACATTACGTCGGCCAGACCGTGAATCCGCACGATACCGTCAGATACGCTGACGACTGTGCCTTCGTTACGGGCTTGGGAGGTCACATCGAGCTTGTCGATGCGGCCCTTGATAATTTCACTTATTTCGGAAGGATTGAGTTGCTGCATTGCTCTGCTGCCCCTTCAAACTCAAGATTTCAATGCTTCGGCAAGGCTCGCGAGTTTGCCGCGAACCGAGCCATCGATAACCAGGTCGCCGGCGCGGATGACAATGCCCCCAATAAGGGATTTGTCTTCCTCGACTTGCAGGCGCACTTCCCGGTTGAGTCGTGCACTGAGAACCTTGGCGAGTTTGTCTTGCTGTTCTTGGTTCAATGCAAAAGCACTGGTCACTTCAACGTCTACCGACTTCTCTTGTTCAGCCTTGTACAGGTCGAACAGAGCGGATATCTCCGGCAAAAGCGGGAGACGGTCGTTTTCGGCAACGACGTTGATGAAGTTCTGTGCCTTGACATCAAACTTGTCGCCGCACACGTCAATGAACGTGGCGGCCTTGTTTGCGCTCGTCAGTCGCGGGGCCTTGAGCACGCGCTGCATGGTGTCGTCTTGCGACACTGCTGCAGCCAGGCCGAGCATGGCTGACCAAGAGGCCAGTTGCTGGTGGGCCTGGGCGTGCTCGAAGGCTGCCTTAGCGTAAGGTCGGGCCAACGTGGTCAATTCTGCCATGATCGCCCTCGCTTAAATTTCAGCAGCCAGTTTATTTACCAGCTCCGCGTGCGCGTTTTGATCGATTGTGGAACCCAGGATCTTCTCGGCGCCGGAGACTGCCAGGCTACCCAATTGGGCACGCAGCGCGTCTTTGACACTGTTCAGTTCCTGCTCGATCTCGGCCTGAGCCTGAACCTTCACACGGTCAGCGTCGATACGGGCTTTTTCAACAGCCTCTTCGACGATCTGGTTACCGCGTTTCTTGGCTTGCTCAATGATTTCGGCTGCCTGAGCTTTTGCTTCGCGCAGTTGTTGACCCGCTTTATCTTGGGCCAATTCCAGGTCGCGAGCTGCTCGGGCGGCAGCGTCCAGTCCATCCGCGATCTTCTTCTGACGTTCGTGCAAAGCCGCGATGACCGGAGGCCACACGAACTTCATGCAAAACAGTACAAAAATGAAGAACGCAACGGACTGGCCAATCAGGGTTGCATTAATGTTCACGCCAACACCTCGCTCGTTCGTTGCACATCACACCAATTACTCGAAGGTTCGAGTAATTAGCCAGCGAGTTGACCAACGAATGGGTTCGCGAAAGTGAAGAACAGAGCGATACCAACACCGATCATGGTTACGGCGTCGAGCAGACCGGCAACGATGAACATTTTAACTTGCAGCATTGGAACCATCTCTGGCTGACGCGCTGCGCCTTCCAGGAACTTGCCACCCAACAGGCCGAAACCAATTGCGGTGCCCAGTGCGCCCAGGCCGATCAACAGTGCAACAGCGATAGCGGTTAGACCAACTACAGTTTCCATCTTTCCTCCCGACTTTTACGTCGTATGGTTTAGGTTTTTTAGATTTTAAAGCGGTAAAACAAATCGTTTCATAGCCCAGTTCGGGCCCCCACTCGTTTGACCGAGTGGGACATCAGACCAGTCGAGACTGGTCTTAATGGTTCTCTTCGTGCGCCATCGACAAGTAAACGATGGTCAGCATCATGAAGATAAACGCCTGCAGGGTGATGATCAGGATGTGGAACACAGCCCACGCCCACTGCAGAACTACGCCCAGGCCGCTAAGCCAGAGCAGACCGCTGCCGAACATCACAGCAATCAGAATGAAGACCAGCTCGCCGGCGTACATGTTGCCGAACAGACGCAGTGCCAGGGAGATTGGCTTGGCCACCAGCGTCACGAACTCCAGCAGGAAGTTCACCGGAATCAGCAGTGCTTGAACGAAGATGTTCTTGCTGCCGAACGGGTGCAGGGTCAGTTCGCCGATGAAGCCGCCGATGCCCTTGACCTTGATGCTGTAGAAGATGATCAGCGCGAACACCGACAGGGCCATGCCCAGGGTCGCGTTCGGGTCAGTGGTCGACACTGCACGGAACGGAATGTGGTGGTCGCCGGTAATCAGGATGGCCAGCTGAGGAATCCAGTCGACCGGGATCAGGTCGACGGCGTTCATCAGGAACACCCAGACGAAGATGGTCAGCGCCAACGGTGCAATCACCGGGCTACGGCCATGGAAGCTGTCTTTCACGCTGCCATCGACGAATTCGACCAATACTTCAACGAAGTTCTGCAAAGCACCAGGCTGACCGGAAGTCGCTTTCTTTGCCGCCATGCGGAAAAGAAGAACGAAAATCAGACCCAACGCGACCGACCAGCCGAGGGTATCGACGTGGAAAGCCCAGAAGCCCATTTCTTTGGCTTCTGCTGCGGTGTGGGCAAAACCCCACCCGCCAGTTGGGTGCTGCCCGAAGGTCAGGTTCTGCAAGTGGTGCTGGATATAGCCCGAAGCGGTTGTTTCTGCCATGGTTGCCTCAAACGCCCTAAGGTCTCGAAAGTCTTGTTCTCATCAGCAGGGGCGCGAACCAGCTGACCAGTTGGGTCAACACGAAGACGCCGAATACAGCTAGCGGCGCCAATGGCTTCACACCTGCGAACGTCAATGCAAAGAGCACTGCCGTCAAAATCAGTTTGCCCGCCTCACCGGCATAAAAAGACCGGACGATGGCTTGAGCTGCTCGGGCGCCGGAAAACCGAAATGCCCTGTGAGCGAAATAAACATTGGGCAGCAAGGCTATCAGACCTCCGCAGAGTCCTGAGTACCCGGCAACGACTCCGTGCCATTGCCAGAGCGCCAAAGCGGCGATCAGCAAAACGACAAATTGAGCCGCTAACACCGGAAAAACTGCCAGGCGATGGAACGGCAAGCGGTTTGGCGTGCGTGTTTCCATCACTATTGCTCTCCAATGGTCGGCTGCCAGAATTCAATAACTTGGCATAATTTGTGCCGACAAAATGCGCGCAGAGTATAGGGGCGGTTCAGCCCCTATTCAACTGTCAGGTAGTGATTTCCGCCTGCACGCTACATGAGGAAATGTTTCAACGAATATGTGCAAGCACACCTTGTAGCTCATCGAGGGAGTTATAACCAATTACCAACTGCCCTTTGCCCTTCTTACCGTGGCGGATCTGCACCGCAGAGCCTAGGCGCTCAGCCAGGCGCTGCTCGAGTCGGGCGATATCCGGGTCCGGCTTTACCGGTTCAGCAGGCTCCTGTTTGCCACTCAACCACTGGCGAACCAGTGCCTCGGTTTGGCGCACAGTCAGCCCCCGTGCGACAACATGTCGCGCCCCTTCAACCTGTTGATTCTCCGGTAAACCGAGCAAAGCACGGGCATGACCCATTTCCAGGTCACCGTGCGACAGCATGGTCTTGATAACTTCCGGCAACGCGATCAAGCGTAGCAGGTTGGCCACAGTCACGCGGGATTTGCCCACTGCTTCGGCCACTTGTTGCTGCGTCAGCTGGAATTCCTGCTGCAGACGCTGCAAGGCCACCGCTTCTTCAATCGGATTGAGGTCTTCGCGCTGGATGTTCTCGATCAGCGCCATGGCGATCGCCGTTTCATCCGGCACATCGCGGACCATCGCCGGGATGGTTTCCTTGCCGGCCTGCTGACTGGCGCGCCAACGGCGTTCACCGGCGATGATTTCGAAGCGACCGCTGCCGATCGGACGAACAACGATCGGCTGCATCACGCCCTGGGCCTTGATCGACTGCGCCAGCTCTTCCAGCGCCTGAGGATCCATGTCCCGGCGCGGCTGGTACTTGCCGCGCTGGATCAGGTCCAGGGGCAGGTGCTGCAGCTCACGCTGGTCGGCTTGCACCGCTTGTTCTTCCAGCGAGCTGACAGTCGGACCACTCAGCAGTGCATCCAGTCCACGTCCGAGACCTCGTTTCTTGACGGCCATGGGGATTCCTTAAGTTGCCTGAGCGGCGGCAGTGCGTGAGTTTTTGCGTTGACGACGAACCAGCTCGCCGGCCAATGCCAGATAGGCGATTGCGCCACGCGATGCTTTGTCATAAGCCAGTGCCGGCATGCCATAGCTGGGTGCTTCGGCCAGACGGATGTTTCGTGGGATGACGGTGTCGTACAGCTGCTCGCCGAAGTGTTCCTTGAGCTGCGCCGAAACATCATTCATCAGGCTCAGGCGCGGGTCATACATGGTCCGCAGCAGGCCTTCGACTTTCAGGTTCGGGTTGAGCAATTCAGCGATTCGCTTGATGTTATCCACAAGGTCGCTCAAGCCTTCGAGCGCAAAATACTCGCACTGCATGGGGATAATTACCCCGTCAGCGGCGACCAGTGCGTTAAGCGTAAGCATCGACAGCGACGGCGGGCAGTCGATCAAAATGTAATCGTAGTTTTCGCGGATCGGTGCCAGCGCGCTGCGCAGGCGACTTTCCTTCATCTGCATTTCCAGCAGAACCACTTCCGCCGCGGTCAGGTCGCGGTTGGCCGGCAACAGCTGGTAACCACCGTGCTCGGAATAGTGCATGGCCTGAGCCAGGTCGCATTCGCCGATCAGCAGGTCGTAGACCGAGTTTTCCAGGCCGTGTTTATCCACACCGCTACCCATGGTGGCGTTGCCTTGTGGATCGAGATCGATCAACAGCACCCGGCGCTTGGTAGCGACCAGGGAAGCTGCGAGGTTGATGCAGGTGGTGGTTTTGCCCACACCACCCTTTTGGTTCGCAATCGCGAATACCTTAGCCATTCTTGCTTGTGTTCCCAATCATGCCGTGCGGCGCAGTATCAGCAGATGGCGTTGGCCTTGGCAACCAGGTACGGCCAGGGCGTGTTCGCTATCGAGGTGGAAGTCTGCCGGCAATGCTACCAGCTCATCGGCCGGATGAACGCCCTTCATTGCCAGCCAGCGTGTATCGGCATCGCCGAGGTGGCGAGTCCAGTTGCTGAAGTTTTCCATGCTGCTGAAAGCCCGGGAAATAATCCCGTTGAAGGGCTGGGCAGGCTGGAAGGCTTCGACGCGACTGTGGATAACTTGCAGGTTATCCAGTTTGAGTTCGAGTTTGACCTGGGTCAGGAAGCGGGTTTTCTTGCCGTTGCTGTCCAGGCAAGTCACTTGTGACTCTGGAAACAGGACGGCCAGCGGAATCCCCGGCATACCACCACCGCTGCCAACGTCCAGCCAGCGGCCGTTTTCGACAAACGACATCACGCTCAGACTGTCGAGCAAGTGACGGGAAACCATTTCGTCCGGATCACGCACGGCGGTCAGGTTGTAAGCCTTGTTCCATTTGATCAACAGGGCCAGATAACCCAGCAGCTGCGCGTGCTGGGTTTCTGTCAGTGTGACACCGAGCTGGCGAGCACCTGTGGATAACTCTTCGGCGTGTTGCGAGGTGACCAACGAACTCAAGCGCTTTGCTCCAACTGACGGCCCGCGCCGCGTTTTTTCAAATGAATCATCAACAGCGAAATCGCTGCCGGGGTAACGCCCGGGATACGTGATGCCTGGCCCAATGTCTCTGGACGGGTCGCACCGAGCTTGCTCTGGATCTCTTTGGAAAGACCGGAAATGTTCGTGTAATCGATATCCACAGGCAGTTTTGTGTCTTCGCTGGCTCGCAGGCGAGCGATTTCATCCTGTTGACGATCGATGTAACCGGCGTACTTGGTCTTGATTTCGACCTGCTCGGCGACCTGTGGATCTTCTGCGCCTCCACCGGTGACGGCGATCAGACCAGCGTAGTCGATTTCCGGACGGCTCAGCAGGTTGAGCAAATTGTATTCGTGGGTCAGCGGCGTACCGAACTTCTCGGAAATTGCATCGCCCTGCTCAGTCCCGGGACGGACCCAGGTACTTTTCAGGCGTTGCTCTTCCAGATCGATGCTTTCGCGTTTCTTGCAGAACGCCGCCCAGCGCGCGTCATCGACCAAACCCAACTCGCGACCTTTTTCGGTCAAGCGCAGATCGGCGTTGTCTTCACGCAGAATCAGGCGGTACTCGGCACGGGAAGTGAACATCCGGTACGGCTCTTGAGTACCGAGGGTAATCAGGTCGTCAACCAGTACTCCGATGTACGCCTCGTCGCGGCGCGGGCACCAGGCGTCTTTGCCCTGTGCACGCAGGGCGGCGTTGGCCCCGGCCAGCAAACCTTGAGCGCCAGCTTCTTCGTAGCCGGTAGTGCCGTTGATTTGCCCGGCGAAAAACAGACCGCCAATGACTTTGGTTTCGAGGCTGTACTTCAGGTCACGCGGGTCGAAATAGTCGTATTCGATGGCATAGCCCGGACGCACGATGTGCGCGTTTTCCATGCCACGAATCGATTGCACGATCTGCAATTGCACGTCGAACGGCAAGGATGTGGATATCCCGTTCGGGTACAGCTCGTGGGTGGTCAAGCCTTCCGGTTCGATGAAGACCTGATGGCTTTCCTTGTCGGCAAAGCGATGGATCTTGTCTTCAATCGACGGGCAATAACGTGGGCCGATGCCTTCGATCTGTCCGGCATCGGAATACATCGGCGAACGATCAAGGTTGGCGGCAATGATTTCGTGGGTACGGGCGTTGGTGTGGGTAATCCAGCAGCTGACCTGTCTCGGATGCTGCTCTTTGGAGCCCATGAACGACATCACCGGGATCGGAGTATCGCCTGCTTGCTCGGTCATAACCGAGAAATCCACAGAACGACCATCGATACGGGGCGGTGTACCGGTTTTCAAGCGACCGACGCGCAGCGGCAATTCACGCAGGCGGCGAGCCAGGGCAATCGATGGCGGATCGCCGGCGCGGCCACCGGAATAATTCTGCATTCCGATGTGGATAAGTCCGCCGAGGAAGGTGCCAGTGGTCAATACCACGGAATCTGCCAGGAAACGCAGGCCCATTTGGGTAACCACACCGCGCACTTGTTCCTGTTCGACGATCAGGTCATCAGCGGCTTGTTGAAATATCCACAGGTTGGGCTGGTTTTCCAATGTTTCGCGGACAGCGGCTTTGTACAGAATCCGGTCTGCCTGGGCGCGAGTTGCACGCACGGCAGGGCCTTTGCGGCTGTTCAACACGCGAAATTGAATACCGCCCTTATCGGTTGCCATGGCCATCGCGCCGCCGAGGGCATCGATTTCCTTGACCAGGTGGCTTTTACCGATCCCACCAATGGCGGGGTTGCAACTCATGGCACCGAGGGTTTCCACGTTATGCGTCAGCAACAGGGTTTTTGCCCCCATGCGTGCTGACGCCAGTGCTGCCTCGGTACCGGCATGACCGCCGCCGATGACGATCACTTCAAAACGGGAAGGGAAATCCACCACGCACCTCGTGCCTGCTTCAGTCAGGTAATCAGGAATAGTTTGAGCTCAGGTTTCTATACCTGGTCGGCAAGTATAGGGACTTCGCCCTTCCTAAAGAACCCTTTGCACAAAATTTAACCAGCTGTGGAGAAGTCAGGGTTATAGAAATTAAAAAGAGAGAAATTTATTAAATCTTTGTTTTTATGTTTATTTCTACTGAGGCACCTTTCTGTGGATAGATCTCTACAGCCCTTTATATTCAATATGTACAGAGATTCAAAACCCTGTGGTCATGTGCCAATGAGGCCCTTGGATAACCGGGTTAAGCCTGTGGATTAAAGGGGTGGTTATCCACAGGGGCGGTTATCTTCAGTTTTGAGGCCCTGTTATCAACTGCCCTTAGTGGCAGTTACTCACAGGGCTTAATCCACAGAAAAGCGCTGATTGAGGGAATTGCAGGCACGGAAAATCCGCTCGAGCGGAAGGAATATGCTCGGCACTGGATAAAAATTTAGATAAGCGAGGAAACAGACAGGCTCGAATGGCCTGTCTGTGAATAACGAAGGGGCTATTTACCGATGCAGAAGCTGGAGAAAATGCGTCCCAGCAGATCATCGGAGCTGAAGGCACCGGTGATTTCACCGAGAGAGTGCTGAGCCTGACGCAAATCTTCGGCCAGCAGTTCGCCGGCCCCTGCCAGCGTTAACTGTGCACGGCCATGCTCAAGGGACGCGCTGGCATGTCGCAGCGCCTCAAGGTGACGCCTGCGTGCACTGAAGCTGCTTTCCGAGGTCTGCTCGTAGCCCATGCATGCCTTGAGATGCTCGCGTAGCAGTTCCAGACCCATGCCGGCGGATTTCGCACTGAGGCTGATCGTGACGTGGCCATCGTCACTGACTTCCAGGGCAATCGCTTCCCCGGTAAGGTCCGCTTTATTGCGAATCAGTGTGACTTTGGATGGATCCGGGCGGATTTCAAGGAATTCCGGCCATAAAGCGAATGGATCAAGTGCCTCGGGAGCGGTTGCATCAACCACCAGCAGAACCCGATCAGCCTCGCCAATGGCTTTCAACGCCCGTTCGACCCCTATCTTTTCCACCTGGTCATCGGTATCACGCAGGCCTGCAGTGTCGACCACGTGCAGCGGCATGCCATCGATGTGGATATGTTCGCGAAGAATGTCACGGGTGGTGCCGGCAATCTCGGTGACGATCGCAGCTTCCCGACCGGCCAATGCATTCAGCAGGCTGGATTTACCGGCGTTCGGACGACCGGCAATGACCACCGTCATCCCGTCACGCAACAAGGCACCTTGCCCGGCTTCGCGAAGCACTGTGGATAATTCATCACGCACTTTGTCGAGCATGGCCAGTACGTGACCGTCCGCAAGGAAATCGATTTCTTCTTCCGGAAAATCGATCGCCGCCTCGACGTAGATGCGCAGGCCAATCAGTTGTTCGGTGAGGTTATGCACACGTTGGGAAAATGCTCCCTGCAATGAACGCAGCGCGTTGCGTGCGGCCTGTGCAGAACTTGCCTCGATCAAGTCGGCGATAGCTTCCGCCTGGGCCAGATCGAGTTTGTCATTGAGGAACGCACGCTCACTGAATTCACCCGGACGGGCGAGACGACAGCCCAGTTCCAGGCAACGCTTGAGCAACATGTCCAGCACGATCGGACCGCCGTGCCCCTGCAGTTCAAGCACGTCTTCGCCGGTGAAGGAGTTCGGTCCCGGGAAATACAACGCGATGCCTTCGTCCAGCACCTCTTCGTTTTCACTGAGAAACGGGCCGTAATGGGCAAATCGGGGTTTGAGTTCGCGACCGCTGATCGCCTTGGCGGCAACACTCGCCAACGGTCCGGAAATACGGACGATGCCCACACCCCCGCGACCTTGAGCGGTGGCGACGGCTGCAATGGTTTCACGAGGAACGCTCATAAACCGGTATCCAGACAAAAGTGACAGATAGCAAAACGCCCCACTAGGGGGCGTTTTGAGTGGTTATCCACAGTGTAAATCAGGCAGCTGCTTTGGTAGCCGCTTCGATTTTACGAGTGATATACCACTGTTGAGTGATGGACAGGCAGTTGTTCACTACCCAGTACAGCACCAGACCTGCCGGGAACCACAGGAAGAAGAAGGTAAAGATGATTGGCATCAGCTTCATCACCTTGGCCTGCATCGGATCCGGAGGTGTAGGGTTCAACTGCTGCTGGATGAACATGGTTGCACCCATGATGATCGGCAGAATGAAGAACGGATCCTTGATCGACAGGTCAGTAATCCACAGCATGAATGGCGCTTGGCGCATTTCAACGCTTTCCAGCAGAACCCAGTACAACGAAAGGAAAACCGGCATCTGCACGAGGATTGGCAAGCAACCACCCAGCGGATTGATCTTCTCTTTCTTGTACAGCTCCATCATGGATTGCGACATTTTCTGCCGGTCGTCGCCATGTTGCTCTTTCAGCGCGGCCAGTTTCGGTGCCACTGCACGCATGCGGGCCATCGATTTGTAGCTGGCAGCCGACAGCGGGAAGAAAAGCCCTTTGATCAGCATGGTCAGGAAAATGATCGACCAGCCCCAGTTACCGACCAGCGCGTGGATGTGTTGCAGCAGCCAGAAAATTGGCTGGGCAATGAACCACAGGATGCCGTAGTCCACGGTCAGTTCCAGACCTGGGGACAACTGTTTCAGCACAGCCTGGCTTTTCGGACCTGCGTACAGAACTGCGCTGGTCTCGGCCTTCGCACCTGGCGCAACAGTAATTGCTGGCGCGGTGTAGCCGATGATGTAGTTGCCCTTGCCATCTTTACGAGCAACTACCGCATTGTTCTGACCCGGCTGAGGAATCCACGCGGTTACAAAATAGTGCTGCAACCATGCAACCCAGCCGCCATTCACGTTATAGGTGATTGGTGGCTTGGTTTTGTCTTCGGTCACCTTGTCCATGTCCTTCATGGACACTTTCTTGTACGGCTCGTTACTTGTCCACAGGGCAGCGCCCAGGTAAGTCGCGGTACCGGTGGCAGTGCTGGACGATGGATCGGCGCTGGCGTCACGCTTCAATTGAGCGAACATCGCACCGGACCAAGGCTTGGTGCTTTCGTTGTCGATCAAGTAGGTAACGGTTACGTCATACAGGCCACGTTTCACGGTGAAACGCTTGATGTAGTTGACGCCGTCCTTGCTGAACTTCAGGTCCACGACCAATTGGTCCTGACCGTCAGCCAGTTGGTAGATCTTCTTCTCCGAGGAGTAAACCGGACGACCGGCAGGACTTGCGTCCGGACCATCGGTACCGATCAAACCGCTCTGGGCCAGATAAGTCCGCTCGTTGCCGTTATCGAACAACTGGAATGGAATTTCCGGATGGTCCTGGCGACGTGGATACAGCGGCAGCGTCAGCTGGGCAACATCACCACCTTGTGGATCGATAGCCAGATTGAGCACATCCGTTTTGATCTGGATGAGGTCTTTGCTTGCAGCTACCGATGTTTCAGCAGGTGCAGTCGCACTGGTATCGCTTGCGGCGCGTGGAATGTCGTCACTGACAGAAGCATTATTGCCAGTCGCCGTGTCCGGTAGGCCCGGTGCGGAAGTACTGGAAGCAACATTCTGAGTCGGCAGGGCAGCCTGGCCATAGTCCTGGTTCCATTTAAGAACCATAACGTAGGACACGATTGCCAGGGCGACGATCAGGATCGTGCGTTTGATATCCATGATTACTCGGCCATCGAAGAAGAACGGGAGGTAGGGATAGGTGGAACCGGGTCATAACCACCGGGATTCCACGGATGACAGCGACCTAAACGACGAAAGGCCAGCCAGCCACCGCGCAGAAGACCATGATTTTCTATGGCTTCTAACGCGTAGCAGGAACAACTGGGGTAGAAGCGACAGTGGTTGGCCATCAGGGGACTAATGGCATAGCGATAGAACTGGATCGGAACGAGTGCCAGTTTACGCATCGGGACTGTCTACCCCTACAGTTTCGGTGTTGACTGCTGGTACCGGCTTGCTACGTGCCAGACGCTTCCAGAGCTTGCCGAAATGCTGAATCAATTCGGGGTTTTCTACGTCACCCAAACCTTTGCGCGCGACGATTACGATGTCCCAACCGACCAGTGAATCCTGGTTCAGGCGAAACGATTCGCGCATCAGACGTTTGAGGCGATTGCGCTCGACGGAGAGCTTTACGCTCTTTTTCCCGATAACCAGCCCTAGACGGGGGTGATCGAGATCGTTGTTGCGCGCAAGGAGCAGGAGATTTTTCCCCGGAACCTTGCCGGTAGGGGAGTCAAAGACTGCCTTGAAATGCCGGGGAGTAAGCAGACGCTTTTCCCGACTGAAGTCCTGACTCACCTCCAGTGCCGGATTATCAAACTGCCAGACGCGCACGACCTTTGGCGCGACGACGCGACAGGACGGCACGACCGTTCTTGGTAGCCATGCGAGCACGGAAACCGTGGGTACGAGCGCGTTTGATAGTGCTTGGTTGGAAAGTACGTTTCATTGTCGTGTTACCTGGTTCGTCCACAACGGGCCGGAATGGCCCCCGTTTTAAGAGACCGGGGATTCTAGAGAAAGCAAGCCTCTAGGTCAATTTCCAACCAACGTTTCCTTATAAATAGATCTCCAGGCGTTTTCTCGTTCGCACAGCCTTCGCTAGATATAGAAATAAAGAAGGAAGTTATTTAAAGCTTTTTTGTAAAGCTTATAAAAGCTAGGGGCGCGATCTTCTGTGGATAAGTGGCTTTAGCCCTTATACATCGTGCTGTACAGAGAATGACAACTACAGTGGGAAACGGTGGTCAGCCTGTGCTGCGCTATCGGATAAGCTGTGTGTGGAACGGCCAGTTATCCACAGGCAGGTTATCCACCGAGTTTCGCCCCCACTTGTCCAGTGCCCTCATGGTCGGTTATCCACAGAGCTTATGCACATACCATTGGTCGCCTTTATGAGGGGTAACGCGTTGATAATTCATGGCCTGTGCGCAACCTGCATGTGGATAAGTGGACGTCTGGCCGCTACAATGGCCGCTTGTTTTTGCCTCACCGGCTTTCAACTTAGGGGATATCCGTGTCAGTGGAACTTTGGCAGCAGTGCGTGGAGCTTTTGCGCGATGAGCTGCCTGCCCAACAATTCAACACTTGGATCCGTCCACTACAGGTCGAAGCCGAAGGCGACGAGTTGCGTGTCTACGCACCGAATCGTTTTGTTCTCGACTGGGTCAACGAAAAGTACCTGGGCCGTGTCCTCGAACTGCTGGATGAGCATGGCAATGGCATGGCGCCTGCGCTTTCCTTATTAATAGGCAGCAAACGCAGTTCAGCACCGCGTGCGGCTCCAAATGCGCCGTTGGCCGCTGCTGCGTCCCAAGCTCAGGCGAGCCAAGCGCCAGTGAACGCTCCGGCGCCCGCCCCGGCGACGACACCGACCAAGCGCGCGACGCAAAAAGTTGCCGAGGTCAGTGAAGAGCCGTCGCGTGACAGCTTCGATCCGATGGCCGGGGCCAGTTCGCAACAGGCCCCGGTTCGCTCCGAGCAGCGCACCGTGCAGGTCGAGGGCGCGCTCAAGCACACCAGTTACCTGAACCGCACCTTCACCTTCGAAAACTTCGTCGAAGGTAAGTCCAACCAGTTGGCCCGGGCTGCGGCCTGGCAAGTGGCGGATAACCCGAAGCACGGTTACAACCCGCTCTTCCTTTATGGCGGCGTCGGCTTGGGTAAAACCCACTTGATGCACGCGGTGGGTAACCACCTATTAAAGAAGAACCCGAATGCCAAGGTGGTTTACCTGCATTCGGAGCGGTTCGTGGCCGACATGGTCAAGGCGCTGCAACTGAACGCAATCAACGAGTTCAAGCGCTTCTACCGTTCGGTGGATGCGTTGCTGATCGATGACATTCAGTTCTTTGCCCGCAAAGAGCGTTCCCAGGAAGAGTTTTTCCACACCTTCAACGCCCTGCTTGAAGGTGGTCAGCAGGTCATTCTCACCAGTGACCGCTATCCTAAAGAAATCGAAGGCCTTGAAGAGCGCCTCAAATCCCGCTTCGGCTGGGGCCTGACCGTAGCGGTCGAGCCGCCAGAGCTGGAAACCCGCGTAGCGATCCTGATGAAAAAGGCCGATCAGGCCAAAGTCGATCTGCCACACGATGCGGCGTTCTTTATCGCACAACGTATTCGCTCCAACGTCCGTGAGCTGGAAGGCGCGCTGAAACGCGTGATCGCCCACTCGCACTTCATGGGCCGCGACATCACCATCGAGTTGATTCGTGAATCCCTGAAAGACTTGTTGGCGCTGCAAGACAAACTGGTCTCTGTGGATAACATTCAGCGCACGGTCGCCGAGTACTACAAGATCAAGATTTCCGACCTGCTGTCCAAGCGTCGTTCACGCTCGGTCGCACGTCCGCGTCAGGTTGCAATGGCGTTGTCCAAGGAGTTGACTAACCACAGCCTGCCCGAAATCGGCGATGTGTTTGGCGGCCGGGACCACACCACCGTGTTGCACGCTTGCCGCAAGATCAACGAACTTAAGGAATCCGACGCGGACATCCGCGAGGACTACAAGAACCTGCTGCGTACACTGACCACTTGATGAACACCAGCGCAGCTTATTAAGGCAAGGGACTAGACCATGCATTTCACCATTCAACGCGAAGCCCTGTTGAAACCCCTGCAACTGGTCGCAGGCGTCGTCGAGCGCCGCCAGACCTTGCCGGTGCTCTCCAACGTGCTGCTGGTTGTCGAAGGCCAGCAATTGTCGCTGACCGGTACCGACCTGGAAGTCGAGCTGGTCGGTCGTGTGCAACTCGAAGAGCCTGCGGACCCGGGCTCCATTACTGTGCCTGCGCGCAAGTTGATGGACATCTGCAAGAGCCTGCCGAACGACGCGCTGATCGACATCAAGGTCGACGAGCAGAAGCTGGTGGTGAAAGCCGGCCGTAGCCGCTTCACCCTGTCGACCCTGCCAGCCAACGATTTCCCGACCGTCGAAGAAGGTCCTGGCTCGCTGACCTGCAGCCTGGAGCAAAGCAAACTGCGTCGTCTGATCGAACGCACCAGCTTCGCCATGGCCCAGCAAGACGTACGTTATTACCTCAACGGCATGCTGCTGGAAGTCTCTGCCGGGATCATCCGTGCCGTGGCCACTGACGGGCACCGTCTGGCCATGTGCTCGATGCAGGCCGATATTGGTCAGCCGGATCGTCACCAGGTCATCGTGCCGCGCAAGGGTATCCTTGAACTGGCGCGCCTGCTGACCGAGCCGGACGGCATTGTCAGCATTGTGCTGGGTCAGCATCATATCCGCGCGACCACCGGCGAATTCACCTTCACCTCGAAGCTGGTCGACGGCAAGTTCCCTGACTACGAGCGCGTTCTGCCTAAAGGCGGCGACAAACTGGTATTGGGTGATCGTCAGGCATTACGTGAAGCGTTCAGCCGTACCGCGATTCTCTCCAACGAGAAATACCGTGGTATTCGTCTGCAATTGGCCAACGGTCAGTTGAAGATCCAGGCGAACAACCCGGAGCAGGAAGAAGCTGAAGAAGAAGTTGGCGTCGAGTACAACGGCGGCAATCTGGAAATCGGCTTCAACGTAAGCTATTTGCTCGACGTGCTGGGTGTGATGACCACAGAGCAGGTTCGTTTGATCCTGTCCGACTCCAACAGCAGTGCGCTGGTGCAAGAGTCCGACAACGACGATTCGGCCTACGTTGTCATGCCGATGCGTCTGTAATCATGCTCAGCAGAAGCTAGATGTCCTTAAGTCGCGTCTCGGTCACCGCGGTGCGTAATCTGCACCCGGTGACCTTCTCCCCCTCCCCCCGAATCAATATTCTTTACGGCGCCAACGGCAGCGGCAAAACCAGTGTTCTGGAAGCCATCCACCTGCTGGGGCTTGCCCGTTCGTTTCGTAGCACCCGTCTGTTGCCGGTGATCCAGTACGAGCAGTTGGCGTGTACGGTGTTTGGTCAGGTGGAGTTGGCGGAAGGTGGGCACAGCGCCTTGGGAATCTCCCGCGACCGTCAGGGCGAATTTCAGATCCGTATCGATGGGCAGAACGCCCGCAGTGCGGCACAGCTGGCAGAAATCCTGCCGCTGCAGCTGATTAACCCTGACAGCTTTCGCTTGCTGGAAGGTGCACCCAAGATTCGCCGGCAGTTTCTCGACTGGGGCGTGTTCCACGTGGAACCGCGATTCATGTCAACTTGGCAGCGCTTGCAGAAGGCCCTGCGCCAGAGAAACTCTTGGCTGCGGCATGGTACACTTGACGCCGTTTCGCAAGCGGTTTGGGACAGGGAGCTGTGCCAGGCCAGCGCTGAAATTGATGAATACCGCCGCGCTTACATCAAAGCCTTGAAACCAGTCTTTGAACAGACCTTGAGCGAACTGGTTGAGCTTGAAGGTTTGACGCTCAGCTATTACCGAGGTTGGGACAAGGACCGAGAATTGAGCGCAGTGCTCGCCGGTTCCCTTCAGCGGGATCAGCAAATGGGTCACACCCAGGCCGGACCACAACGTGCTGATTTGCGTCTCAGATTGGGCGCACATAATGCCGCAGACATCTTGTCCCGCGGCCAGCAGAAGTTAGTGGTCTGTGCATTGCGGATTGCCCAGGGGCACCTGGTGAGCCAGGCCCGGCGCGGCCAGTGTATTTATCTGGTGGATGACCTGCCGTCCGAACTGGACGAGCACCACCGTCGCGCGCTCTGCCGCTTGCTGGAAGACTTACGCTGCCAGGTGTTTATCACCTGTGTAGATCACGAATTATTGAGGGAAGGCTGGCAGACGGAAACGCCAGTCGCTCTGTTCCACGTGGAACAGGGCCGTATCACCCAGACCCACGACCATCGGGAGTGAAGGCATTGAGCGAAGAAAATACGTACGACTCAACGAGCATTAAAGTGCTGAAAGGCCTGGATGCCGTACGCAAACGTCCCGGTATGTACATTGGTGACACCGACGATGGCAGCGGTCTGCACCACATGGTGTTCGAGGTGGTCGACAACTCGATCGACGAAGCACTGGCTGGCCATTGCGACGACATCAGCATCATCATCCACCCGGACGAATCCATCACCGTTCGCGACAACGGTCGTGGCATCCCGGTAGACGTGCACAAAGAAGAAGGCGTCTCGGCAGCTGAGGTCATCATGACCGTACTGCACGCCGGCGGTAAGTTCGACGACAACTCGTACAAGGTTTCCGGCGGTCTGCACGGTGTAGGTGTTTCGGTTGTTAACGCCCTGTCTGAAGAGCTGGTCCTGACCGTTCGCCGCAGTGGCAAGATCTGGGAACAGACCTACATCCACGGTGTACCGAAAGAGCCGATGAAAATCGTCGGCGAGAGCGAAACCACCGGTACCCAGATTCACTTCAAACCATCCGACCTGACCTTCAAAAATATCCATTTCAGCTGGGATATCCTGGCCAAGCGGATCCGCGAACTGTCCTTCCTAAACTCCGGTGTTGGCATCGTCCTCAAGGATGAGCGCAGCGGCAAGGAAGAGCTGTTCAAGTACGAAGGCGGCCTGCGTGCGTTCGTTGAGTACCTGAACACCAACAAGACTCCGGTCAACCAGGTGTTCCACTTCAACATTCAGCGTGAAGACGGCATCGGCGTGGAAATCGCCCTGCAGTGGAACGACAGCTTCAACGAGAACCTGTTGTGCTTCACCAACAACATTCCACAGCGCGATGGTGGTACTCACTTGGTGGGTTTCCGTTCCGCACTGACGCGTAACCTGAACACCTACATCGAAGCTGAAGGTCTGGCGAAGAAGCACAAGGTCGCCACCACTGGTGACGATGCTCGTGAAGGCCTGACCGCTATCATTTCGGTGAAAGTACCTGATCCGAAGTTCAGCTCCCAGACCAAAGACAAGCTGGTCTCTTCCGAAGTGAAGACCGCGGTCGAACAGGAAATGGGCAAGTACTTCTCCGACTTCCTGCTGGAAAACCCTAACGAAGCCAAGCTCGTCGTCGGCAAGATGATCGATGCTGCTCGTGCTCGGGAAGCTGCGCGTAAAGCCCGTGAGATGACCCGTCGTAAAGGCGCGCTGGATATTGCCGGCCTGCCGGGCAAACTGGCTGACTGCCAGGAAAAGGACCCTGCCCTTTCCGAACTGTACCTCGTGGAAGGTGACTCTGCTGGCGGCTCCGCCAAGCAGGGACGTAACCGTAAAACCCAGGCCATCCTGCCGCTCAAAGGCAAGATCCTGAACGTTGAAAAAGCGCGATTCGACAAGATGATCTCTTCGCAAGAAGTGGGCACCTTGATTACCGCACTCGGCTGCGGCATTGGTCGCGACGAGTACAACATTGCGAAGCTGCGTTATCACAACATCATCATCATGACCGATGCTGACGTCGACGGTTCGCACATCCGTACCCTGCTGCTGACCTTCTTCTTCCGTCAGTTGCCTGAGCTGATCGAGCGCGGCTACATCTACATCGCCCAGCCGCCGCTGTACAAGGTCAAGAAAGGCAAGCAAGAGCAATACATCAAAGACGACGACGCCATGGAAGAGTACATGACGCAGTCGGCCCTGGAAGACGCGAGCCTGCACCTGAACGAGGAAGCACCGGGTATCTCCGGCCCGGCCCTTGAGCGTCTGGTGAATGACTTCCGTCTGGTGATGAAGACCCTCAAGCGTCTGTCGCGCCTGTACCCACAGGAACTGACCGAACACTTCATCTACCTGCCTGCAGTGAGCATGGAGCAACTGTCCGATCACGCAGCGATGCAGGATTGGCTGGCTCAGTACGAAGTTCGTCTGCGCACCGTTGAGAAGTCCGGCCTGGTGTACAAAGCCAGCCTGCGTGAAGACCGTGAACGTAACGTCTGGCTGCCAGAGGTCGAGTTGATCTCTCATGGCCTGTCGAACTACGTCACCTTCAACCGCGACTTCTTTGGCAGCAACGACTACAAAACCGTGGTATCCCTCGGCGCTCAACTGAGCACCTTGCTGGACGACGGCGCGTACATCCAGCGTGGCGAGCGCAAGAAGCCGGTCACCGAGTTCAAGGAAGCTCTTGAATGGCTGATGGCTGAAAGCACCAAGCGTCACACCATCCAGCGATACAAAGGTCTGGGCGAGATGAACCCGGATCAGCTGTGGGAAACCACCATGGACCCTAGCCAACGCCGGATGCTCAAAGTGACCATCGAAGACGCCATTGGCGCAGACCAGATCTTCAACACCCTGATGGGTGATGCGGTCGAACCTCGTCGTGACTTCATCGAAAGCAACGCCTTGGCGGTTTCCAACCTGGACTTCTGATTCAGCGCAGATCCTGCCAAACCCAAAAGGCCAACGCTCAGCGTTGGCCTTTTTTATGGTTCTTCACGGATTACCGGGAAAGACGCTCTTGATCTTCATGAAAAAGAACTCGCTGTCCCGGTAACCGTAAGCCATCCGCTTGATGACCTTT
>NZ_JANUCB010000004.1:0-727 GCF_024809425.1 Pseudomonas sp. JAI111
ACGCCTCCACTCAGCCTGCCGAAGGGGCAGGTGGATCAAAAACCAGATCAAGATCAAGAGCTGCAGGCGAGCTACCGCTCGGCCTGTTGAGTGGTGAAGAGCGGGCGGGGTAGACACCGGTCCATTGTGGGAGCTGGCCTGCCGGCGATGGCGGCCTGTCAGCCGACCAGTCTCCTGCAGATGTACACCGAACCCTGTGGGAGCTGGCCTGCCAGCGAAGACGGCCCGCCAGCCAACCAATCTCTCCCATATACACTCATTCCCCTGTGGGAGCTGGCCTGCCAGCGATGGCGGCCCGCCAGCCAACCAATCTCTCCCAGATGCACCCAATCCAACTGTGGGAGCTGGCTTGCCAGCGGAGACGGCCCGCCAGCCGACCAATCTCTCCCAGATGCACCCAATCCAACTGTGGGAGCTGGCCTGCCAGCGATGACGACCTGCCAGCCGACCAATCTCTCCCAAATGCACCCAATCCAACTGTGGGAGCTGGCCTGCCAGCGATAGCGGCCTGCCAGCCGACCAATCTCTCCCAGATGCACCCAATCCAACTGTGGAAGCTGGCCTGCCACCGATAGCGGCCTGACAGCCAACCAATCTCTCCCAGATGCACCCAATCCAACTGTGGGAGCTGGCCTGCCAGCGATGACGACCTGCCAGCCGACCAATCTCTCCCAGATGCACCCATTCCCCTGTGGGAGCTGGCCTGCCAGCGATAGCGGCCCGCCAG
>NZ_JANUCB010000004.1:824-122310 GCF_024809425.1 Pseudomonas sp. JAI111
CAGCCAACCAATCTCTCGCAGCTGTACAAAATTCAATTGTGGGAGCTGGCCTGCCAGCGATGACGGCCTGACAGCCAACCAATCTCTCCCAGATGCACCCATTCCCCTGTGGGAGCTGGCCTGCCAGCGATAGCGGCCCGCCAGCCAACCAATCTCTCGCAGCTGTACAAAATTCAATTGTGGGAGCTGGCCTGCCAGCGATGACGGCCTGACAGCCAACCAATCTCTCCCAGATGTACCCATTCCCCTGTGGGAGCTGGCCTGCCAGCGATGACGGCCTGCCAGCCGACCAATCTCTCCCAGATGTACCCAATCCAACTGTGGGAGCGAGCTTGCTCGCGATGGCGGTGTGTCATTCAGCATTGATGGTGGCTGATACTCCGCTATCGCGAGCAGGCTCGCTCCCACAGGGAAGGTGTGCTGATTCGAGGGTGCTGTTTAATAGTGTTTAACGTTACTTCCTGAAAGCCACAGATCCTTGCGCCGTTGCCTACGACTGCGCCAGAATCCGCCGGCTTGTGCGCTTTGGGCCTGGTCTTTATCGTTTCCGGGTCGCTGATATCAGCGACCGGGTTTAGCGACCCGGGCTATCCAAAGTGCATCAGTGCTCCAGACTTTTTTGCAGACTTTTGACGTTTGCAATGATGTTATGGTGGCTGTATGCGGGAGACCTTCGGGTCTACCGGGTGCCTTTGACCGGTTCGCTAACCTGCATGCAGCCGCCACCCTTACTTGTTTAGCGACAGGTGCTGGTGGCGCCATTTTCCAAAGGAGATTCACCATGTTCAAATCCACCCCCAATCCCCCTGAACCCGACGACGTTTCCCCCTACGATCCCCTCGATCCGAAAAAACTCAACGAAGCCGCCGACCGCGCGCTGGATCACTATCTCAACCCACTGAAAGCCGCGATCCCGCCACGCAAACCCAGCACCATTTACCTGGTCGCCCCGGACATCGACACCGAAACCCTGTTGGCCAACGCTTGTGAATCCCTGGCTTCGGCCAGTGTCATGGCCAGCGACTTCGCCGGGATGTTGGAATGGCCGCATCGCAACACGATGCTGGGTATTCAGCAGGTCATCATGCTAGCTGAGCTGGCAGTGAGCCGGGCGCTGGACAGGGTTGATCCACAGGCATAAACCCCACCACTGATCGTTCCCTCGCGTGGGGCACAAAAAAACCGCGACCCCTTCACGGATCGCGGTTTTTTTACGCCTTGCGATTACTGTTGCAACACCGTCGCCCGGTTGTCGCTACCCAGCTGTTGAATCGTCGCCATCTGGGTCGTGCCGCTCTGATCGACACTGGCAATGTTCCCCGTGCCTCCCTGGGTGACGTAGGCCACGTTCATGGTGTCAGCCTGTTTGACGGTGATCATGTTGTCGCTGCCATACAGCTGTGTGGTGTACGCCTGGTTGCCGCTGCCCGACTGGTCGAACTCGGTGGTGTTGCCTGAGCCGTTGCTGGTGCCCTGGGCCAGGTTGGTGGTGCCGCGCTGGTCGGCGATGAGGATGTTGTCGCTGCCGTTCTGGTCAAAGTACAGCTCGTTGTAGTTGTCCGCCTGGCTGACCGTGGTTTTGTTGCCGCTGCCGGTCTGGTTGGTGGTCATGATGTGGCCGACGCCGTCTTGTTTGAAGCTGGCGACGTTGCCGTAGCCGGCCTGGGTGACGGTTGCGCGTTGGTTGCTGCCGAATTGGCCGCCCAGTTGCGGGCCTTTCCAGTTACTGGCGTAGACCTTGTTTTCGCTGCCGACGGAGGTGGCGTTGAGCACGTGGCTGTCGCCGCTCTGGTAGGTGAAGTGGACGTTGCCGGTGCCTTGCTGGTAGAGCGCGAGGACCGAGCCGACGGAGTCGAACTGGTCGGCGTAGATGGCGTTGACGTCGCCGACTTGCAGGACCTGGGCGTTGTTGTTCTGGCCGAAGCTCTGGTCGACCACGGTTTCGTTGGTGTGCCCGTACTGGTTGACGGTGGCTTGGCTGGCGGTTTGTGCGCCTTGCCAGACTTCCGTGGCGTTGTAGTCGCCGAACTGGTTAACGGTAATCGTGCCGCCGTTGCCGTCGCGCTGGTCGCCATAGGCGTAGTTGCCTCCACCGGCCTGGTTGAGGTTGATCTGGCCGCCCATGTGGGCGATCTGTTCGGCGGTGGCGTAGTTGGCGGTGCCGTACTGGATGATCATCGCATTGTTGCCGACGCCCAGTTGAATCTGTTCGATGTTGGCTTCGTTGTTGTCACCGAACTGGAAGGTCTGGCCTTTGGTGGCTTCCTGGCTGTCCTGATAGACGAACGAGAAGTTGCCGCTGCCTTGCTGTTGTTGCAGCGCCTCGTTTCCACCCATGCCAATCGACTGGCTGGCATGGCTGGTGTTGTAGCTGCCGGCCTGTTGTTGGGTGATGGTGCTGCCGTCTTCGAACAGTTGCTCGGCGTAGCCGGCATTGTAGTCGCCGATTTGACCCTGGGTGATGGTGCCGGTGGCGGTGTCTTGTAACGCTGCGGCATCGTTGCCCTGGCCGAGTTGTTGTTGCGTGGCGGTACTGTACGGGGCCGCTGTCTGTTTCACGTCGGCGATGTTGGCGTTTCCGACCTGGGACTGGTTGGACACGCTGTCGTCGGCCATTGCCTGGGCGCTGACAATGACCAGTATGGCGGCGGTGAGGGGCGTCAGTTTGAACATGATGGATCCTCCAAGTGGTGCAGTGCTTTAGCGATATTGTTTGACCGAAACGCTCATGCCGTTCCCTGACTGCGTCACGGCGCTTGAAAGCCCCGTACCGGCCTGGTCGATGCTGGCGTCGTTGTTATTGCCGTTCTGCGAAATCTGCGCGCGGTTGTGGCTGCCGTTTTGTGTGATTGAGGCGGCGTTGCCACTGCCTTGCTGGGTGATCATGGCCATCAGGTCGCTACCTTGTTGCAGGATGTAGGCTTCCTGATTGCTGCCCGACTGGACGATGGTGCCGAGCAGCGACTGACCGTTCTGCTGCAACAGCGCCACGTTGGCCTGGCCGTTCTGGTCGATCAGCGCGTGCTGACCCACCGGTGGCGGCAACTCGCCCAGATCGGCGGCGGGTGCCAGGTCGTCGTTGTCCATCAAATCGTCGGCGCGCACGCCGGCACTGCTGCAAAGCAGAAGCAGGCAGAGCAGGGCGGCGGTCGACGTTTTCATGGCGTTGTCCTTGGAAAGAGGCCAGCCCCACCCACCAGATCGGCGGGTGGGGCGAGGGCTCAGTTGGCAGTGACCGTCACGGTGCGCACGGTGCCTTGGGACGAGCTAATGGTCGCTGTCGGGTTGGCCGACGGGATCACCGTGGTGGTGTTGTTTACCGTCAACCGCCAGCGTCCGGTCACCGGCACGGTGGTGGTGCCCAGGGTCGCCAGTCCGGTCGGGGTGCTGACCTGCACGGTGATGGTGTTGCCGGTGGTCACCGATGAGGTGCCCGCAAAGTCCCAGGTGAAGCGGTTGTTGGAGCGGGCCGACACAGTGGCGGTGGTCACGGTGAAGGTTTCCGCAGCAGGCCTTGGCGAGACTTGCACCGTGACCGTCGCCGGTGTCGACAGGGCGCCGAAGCTGTCCCGGGCGATGTAGGTGAAGGTCGTGGTGAAGGCCGTGGTGACCGTGGCCGGTGGCGTATAGGTGATCACCGTGCCGTCAGTGCTGACGGTGCCGCGACCTGCTGCCGGTTGAGTCAGGCTGGCGACGCCCAGCGGCACGTTGCCTTCCGGATCGGTGTCGTTGGCCAGCACGTTGATCGGAATCGCCACGCCTAGGGTCGCGGCGGCGTCGTTGACAGCCACCGGTGGCCGGTTAGGCGCCACGGTGATGGTCACGGTTGCCGGTGTGGTCGAGGCCAGGCCTTTGGCGTCTTGAGCCTTGTAGGTGAAGGTGGTTGTCAGCGGCGCATTGACCGCGGCGGGCGGGGTATAGACCACCGCAGTCGTGCCGCTCAATGCCACGGTGCCTTGGCCGGCAGCCGGTTGGGTCAGGGCGGTGATGGTTAATGGCGTGTTGCCGTCGGGGTCACTGTCGTTGGCCAGCAGGTTGAGGGTGATTGGCACGCCGAAGCTGGTGCTGCCGGAGTCTGCGACAGAGAGCGGCGCCTGGTTTTCGCCGGTGTCCGGTGCCGTTCCGACGACCACGACTGGCTCGGTATCACTGCCGCCGGCAGCGGATTTGACGGTGACGGTGGCCGGTGGCTGGGTCAGGTCGGAAACAGTGATTTTTTGCAGGGTGCCGGATTTCGACAGGCGTCCGTATCCTTGCGCAACCATGTCCGGCACCGCCACTTCGTCCGTGGAGGTGGCCTCGATCAGCAGGCTGTGATTGCTCCAGTTGTAGCGAGCAGTCTGGATTTTCACCACGTCGGTGAGTTTGCTCGACACCGCCGTCGGCCGGGTGGTGCCGGCCGGGTTGGTGGCGGTCACCACCACGACCGAAGGCACAGGGCCGGTGATCAGGTGATTGCCGAAGAACAAGCCGTTGTTGTCACCGACCATGCTGGTCTGGCAGGGCGTAGGCGGTGGGCCGGGGACCAGTGCGAGGCTTTCGCGAAAGCACAGGCTCGAGCTGTTGTCGGCATTGCCGAAGACTTCGACCCGGGTGCTGCTGCCAGTGCCCGAGGAGGTGCGGCGGTAAGTGGCGCGGTTGACCTCCACATGGGTCTGTGCACGGTTGTCGAGGACTTTGCCGGACACGGTGAAGAGGTTGGTCTGGATGGTCCCCGCCGGCCCCTGGATGCGCACGAAGTTGGTGTTGTTGGGGCTGCCGGTGACTGCTTCGGTGAGGTTCGGGTCACCGATGAAGGTCTCTACCGACCCGGTGTCCGGGTTCACTTCGGTGTAAGGGCCGTTGACGCTGCGCAGGAATGGCCCGATGGCGCCGTTGAGCGCTCCGGTGAAATTGCCTGGTGCACCGATGCCGACGTCTTTGGTGATGTTGATCGCACGACGGCCCGGGGTGGTGACGTTGACCGTTTCCACGCCGTACGGGTGGGTAATGGTGTAAGTCCCGGCGGTGGGCACGTTCACCCGGATGCGAATCCGCGCGAAGCTTTGCTGGTCGCCATCGACAGGGGTGCCCGAGGCGAATGCTGCTTCGACCCCGGCCACGTAGGCGTCCATCCCGTAGCCAGCGGCGTTGTTGGGAATGGTGGCGTCGGCCAGGAACCAGAAGCCTTCGTCTGGCCAGTTGTCCGGGAACACCATCGGCAGGGTGTCATCGAAAATGCCCGGGGTCGGCAGCAGGGTGCACATGTAGGCCGGTGGCGTGGCGGCCGGCACCCGCGTACTCGTGGCGCGTGACTGGCACAGTTCCAGCGACAGCAGATTGTTGTCCTGATACCACATCGGGAATTTCCCGGTGGCAAAGGTGTAAGGACCGGGGTCGACGGCAGCGAGTTGCGCAAAAGCGTTGCCGGACAGCGAGAGAGTCAGTCCCAGGGCGTTGAGCGCCAGGCGTGGCCAGTTGTTCATGATGCCTCCTGATGAGGATCTGGGCATGTGAGCGTTCATGGCAGGATGACCACTTCTTCGGTATCGGTGCCGCCATTGGAGGACGTCACGCGAACCTTGGCCGGTGGAATGGGCGAGATGCCGGTCGCCAGGGTTTTCAGGGCGCCGTCGCCACTGAGGGCGCCGATGGCGGCACCGCTGCCGGACGTCGCGGTGAGTACCGGTGGCGAGGTTTCATCGCTGGTGGAGGCCTCGATCGTGAGTTGCCCGGAGTTCAGGCTGTACTCGGCGCGCTGGATCACCACCAGATCCGATAACGGCGTCGACAGGGTGGTGGGTGTGCTGGTGGGGATGGCGATGTGGTTGTCCGCGGTCAGTTGCAAGGTGGTTGGCAAGCTAGGGTTCGTCGACGACTGGGCGTACCAGCTGCCGGTGCCGTTGAGTTCTGTCAGGTTCAGCGCCGGGTTGTTGCTGGTCAGGGCGACGGTGCCTGGAGGCGGCGGCGCCAGGACGAACACGTCTTGCTGGGCCACTGGCGCACTGTCGCCGGCCTTGCGCGAATAGGTGCTGCGCTGGGTGATCATCGGTGTCGGCCGCACGACCGTGGACAACTTGCCGGAGACGGCGAATACCGTGGTGGTCAGGTCTATCCCGTTGGGGCCTTCGATGCGGATGAAGTTGGTGTTGAACGGGCTGCCGGTCACGGCTTCCGAGAGGTTCGGATCGCCGATGAATTGCTCGGCGGCACCGGTCACCGGATTGGTCTCGGTGTAAGGGCCTTTGACGCTGCGCAGGAACGGTCCGACATCCCCTTTGAGGGCGCCGTCGTAGGTTTTCGGCGAGCCGATACCGATGTCGCGAGTCATGTTGATCGCCCGCCGCCCAGGGGTGTCGACGTTGAACACTTCGACGCCGTAAGGGTGGGTGATGACGTAAGTGCCGGCGGTGGGAACATCGACGCGCAGGCGAATCCGGGCAAAGCTGATCTGATCACCGTCCACCGGTTCGCCACCGCTGAAGGCGGCTTCGACACCGCTGACGTAGGTCAGGTTGATGCCCCTGGCCGCGTCGACGATGGCGCCGTCAGCAGTGAACCAGAAGGCCTCGTCCGGGAAGTTGGTGGGAAAGACTAATGGTTTGGTGTCGTCGAATACGCCGGGCGTCGGCAGCAGGGTGCACATGTACGTCGGGGCGCCAGGAGCACTTGGCACGCGCGAACTGACCGCCTTGGACAAACACAGGTCGAGGGTTCGACCATGGGTGTCCTGATACCAGCCGGCAAAAGAGCCGATGGTGGGTTGATAGGGGCCGGGATCGACCGCAAACAGCGCTGCCTGGGTAACACCTTGGGCAAGCGCACTGACGACCAGGGCGGCCGCCGTTTTGGACAGTAAAGGGTGCATGAGTATTCCCTCTATCAGAGTACCTGCCCCGTGGGGATGGGTCAGTCGGGAGGGCTTCGGCAACTTCCATACCAATCTTTCAAAACCAGCGGCAGAGGCCCGCAATGAAGGCGTACGGCGTGCAATCGGCGCGATCGTGCAAAGCGCGCGAGCGGGCGACTGTCCCCAATATTGGGGGTAGATGGGGGCAACGGGCAGGCGGGGAATTGGTGGGGGGGCAAAACCCAAAGTCGGGCAGATACCGTCCAGTGGGCTATAAACCTATAGGGAGTTTCGGGGAACAACGTCCATGAATATCCAGACCAGACCCCTTCAGCAAGAAGAGGCCGATATCCGCCTGAGCTCGCGCAAGCAGCCGTTCAATCTGCTGCGCTGGTTCTCGCTGATCAGCATGGCCGTAATCGGTACGGTGGCCGTGGCGCTGGGGGCGGTGTCCACCCGTTTCGTGATCACCGAGAGCGTGCAGCGCGATGCGTTGCTGACCTCGCAGTTCATCCAGGCGATTGCCTCGGCCGAGGTGCGCCACGTTGCCATCCCCAACGTGCGGACCATGGGCGAGTTGCTGGACCCGCGCAAAGACAAGGACTATACCGACGTCGATCCCATGGCCCGAGCCAGCGCCCGTGGCGAATTCCTCGATCATGTCGAGCACTTGCCGGACGTGATCCTGGCCAACATTTATGCGCCTGACCGCATGGTGATCTGGTCCACCAATCCGGAACTGATGGGCACCACGATCCATGCCGATGAAGACCTCGACCAGGCGTTCGCTTCCAGGATGCCGGTGTCCGCCAGTTACCACAACGTCGACAAGGGGCGCATGGAGCAGAAGTTCGTAACGCCCCCGGATTACATCTTTATTGAAAACTACATACCGCTGTTCGATGCCGACAACGAAAACGTCACGGCGATGGTCGAGATCTATAAGGAGCCCAAAGACTTGATCGATCGCATGGAGCGAGGGCTTGCGCTGATCTGGCTGGCCACGGCACTGGGGGGTGGACTGATTTATTCAGGGCTGTACTGGATCGTGCTGCGGGCGGCGATCCTGCTGGCGACCCAACAAAAACAATTGATCACCAACGAAACCTTCGTGGCCCTGGGGGAGATGTCATCGGCGGTCGCCCATAGCCTGCGCAACCCGTTGGCGACCATTCGCTCCAGCGCCGAGCTGGCCCTGGAGTTCGACAGTGGTCCGGCCCACAAGAACATCAACGACATCATCGGTCAGGTGGATCGCATGTCGAAGTGGGTTCGTGAATTGCTGCAGTCCTTGCGACCCCTTAATGATGAACCCGAACCGGTGAATCTGGTGGCGGCTTTGCATGACAGCCTCATGGCTTTCGAGCAGCAGATTGCCAAAGCCGGGGTCTACGTAGTGTTCGAACCGAAGGAAACACCGATGGTGCTGAGCCAGCAGGTGCAGCTCACGCAGATCCTCAACAGCCTGCTGGCCAACGCATTGGAAGCGATGGACAGGGGCGGTACGCTGACCATCACGCTGGAACCGACCGATGCCAAGGGAATTGGCGTGGTGGTGAGCGACACCGGCAAAGGCATGAACGAAGAACAGCGCAGCATGGCGTTCCGCCCTTTCTTCACCACCAAGCAAGGCGGGCTGGGTGTCGGGCTGGTCCTGGTGAAGCGGATCATGGAGCGTTTCGGGGGCGCGGTGAAACTTGATAGCCGTGAAGGCGAGGGCACTCGGGTCCGTCTGTCGTTCAAGCGCATTCCCTGAAACTGGGTATGAACTTTCCCCGTTAGCGGGTGTCTGGCCCCAGTCGTTTTTCCCGGTCATGGCACATTGATGTTGATAAGCCATTGTTTTATCGAGTGTTAACACTTTCGTATAAACCTGTTACAAATTTGGCGAGCTCCTTGCAGAACCACCACTACCCCCTTCATGACTTCGAGGCGGCTGGTGATGGACAGAAAAGCGCGGTACCCCTTCAAATGGTTTGGCCTGATGACGCCCTTGAGCGTTCTACTGACAATGACGCTGGGCACAGCGACACTGCGCGCCAGCCCCATCGATGACGAGCGACAGCCAGAGCCTTCCGACCCCTCGGCCTACTACGACGAACCGGCTGACGAACCGGCCGCCCTGAACGCCATATTGACCATGCCGGAGGCCAATTTAGATTCCTTCGATTTGCCCAATGGCGTCAAAGGCACCCGGGACGAAACTCGCAAGGAAAACGTCCTGCCGCCGGCGGTGCAGACCAGTTTCAATTACCCCACCAATGGCAAGCCGAGCCCGTTGTTCGGTGCCCAGCCGTTCACTCAGCAACTGGTGCTGTTCGAAGAATTCGGCCCGGAAAAACTCGACCCCACCACCCCGGCCGCGCCATTGGGTTTTCCACCGGCAGCCGTGGGCCCATTGCCCCAACAAGACCCCAACAATGCGGCGCGCAGTGCGCCACCGAGCGCAGCGCTGGATGCGTT
The DNA here is from genome assembly GCF_024809425.1 of Pseudomonas sp. JAI111. NCBI lineage: Bacteria > Pseudomonadati > Pseudomonadota > Gammaproteobacteria > Pseudomonadales > Pseudomonadaceae > Pseudomonas > Pseudomonas sp. JAI111. Next base: position 10,117 of record NZ_JANUCB010000004.1, read on the forward strand.
CTTGCGGCAACCGGGGCTGACTCCGTTCCCCAGCCAGTATTCGAACGTGGTGGACCGCAACCCGTGGCAAGCGCAGATCGAGGTGTTCCTCAACCGCCGTATCGGCTCTTCGGCGGAAGGTCGTCCACCAGGAAAAGGCTGGTCGCACCAGCGCTGGAACGAGTTCTACCCGCAAGTGGCCTACAAAACCGTGCAAACCGGGGCGAGGCTCAACAGCGGTTGGCGTGACAGCCATCAGATGCACGGTTATGCCGTGGGCGAATTCGGCCCCGGTGGCCTCTATCACAACGTGGCGGGCGTACCGGCAACGGATGGCACCGCCAAGGGCGTCGATGCGCGTTTCCACCCGAACATGCCGGTGCAGAACCACAACTCGGTCTGGACCTTCGACGGCACCTTGCCGCCCAAACTGCTCATGGTGCGGTACGGTCAGCCGGTCCTGATGCGTCACTACAACGGCTTGCCGATCGACCCGTCGGCCAACATGGGCTTTGGTCTGCACACCATCACCACCCATGAACACAACGGCCACGCACCGGCGGAAAGCGATGGCTATGCCAACGCGTTTTTCTTCCCGGGGCAGTATTACGACTATCGCTGGCCGATCCAGCTGGCCGGTTACGACAGCATCAACACCGACGCTCACGATCCACGCGCGGCGTTCCCTTGCGCACCGGGCGAAACCCTGTGGACCAACGACGTGAGCCCCAGCCGCAAGACCTGCGATCACGGCACGATCAAGATCCGTGGCGACTGGCGCGAAACCATGAGCACCCACTGGTTCCACGACCACATGCTCGATTTCACCGCGCAGAACGTCTACAAGGGCAACGCGGCGATGATGAACTACTACAGCGCCCTGGACCGTGGCAACGAATCGGTGAACGACGGCGTCAACCTGCGTTTCCCCAGCGGCAGCGCCTTGCCGTGGGGTAACCGCGACTACGACGTCAACCTGGTGTTCGCCGACAAGGCCTGGGATCAGAACGGCCAGTTGTGGTTCAACCCGTTCAACACCGACGGCTTCCTCGGTGACCAGGTGCTGGTCAACTGGCAATGGAAACCGACCCTGGACGTGCGCGCCCGCAGCTATCGGTTCCGCATCCTCAATGGTTCGGTGTCGCGTTACTTCAAGTTCGCGATCGTGCGTGAGGTCAAGGGCACCAGCGGCGAGTTCCAGGGGCCGAAAAACTCCGGCGTTTCCTATAGCCGCGTGCCGTTCCACATGATTGCCAACGACGGCAACATCATGGAACACAGCGTGCCATTCGACGGCAGCATGGACCTCGACGCCGACGGCGATAAACAGAACCACAACGCGATCCTGCCAACCCAGGGCATCGCCGAGCGCTTCGACATCATCGTCAACTTCGCGAAAAACGGCATCAAGCCAGGCGACAAACTGTTCGTGGTCAACCTGCTGGCCCACGACGATGGCAAAGGCCCGAAAGAACCGATCCCGTTGGGTGATGTGCTGTCGGAAAAATACCTGGCGGTGATCAAGCAAGGCAGCAAAGGTCCGCAGTGGGACAGGGGCGATCCGGGCGTGGGCAAGGTCTTGCAGCTCAACGTCAAGGCCTACACCGGTCAGGACCTGGCCATGGACCCTGCGGCGTACGAACCGGCCAAACCGGGTAAAGCCGAAGGCCTGGTGATGATTCCGCTGAAGATCCATCGCGACAATCCCGCCGACAAGGCACTGCTGGCCAACGCTCGTCACCGCACCTTCACCTTCGGCCGTTCCGACGGCACCGATGAGGCGCCGTGGACAGTCAAGACCGATGGCGGCTTCGGTTTCCACATGGACCCACGGCGCTTGAACGCGGCGACCCACTTGGCGAGCGGTCCGACCGATGCCGGAGCATCAGGGTTCGGCACCCTGGAGGTGTGGAACATCAGGCTCGGCGGCAGTGGCTGGAGCCATCCGGTGCATGTGCACTTCGAGGAGGGGATCATTCTCAGTCGCGGCGGCAAGGCGCCACCGGAATGGGAAAAATGGGCACGTAAGGATGTGTATCGCATCGGCTCGGAAAAGGATGGCCTGGACAACGTCGAGATGGCGATCAACTTCCGCGAATTCGCCGGGACCTACATGGAGCACTGTCACAACACTCAGCATGAGGACAACTCGATGCTGCTGCGCTGGGACATTGAGAAACCCGGGCAATTCCAGTTGATGCCGACACCGTTGCCGAGCTGGGATGGCGTGCGCTACGTGAACTCCGCCGCGTTGCCAACCTTCCGCACTGGCGATGGCCTGGGCCCTAAAGTGGTGGTCAAGCCATGAACCGGGAGCGCGTCGACAGGATTGTGCACACGCCGCGCTCCCGCGCCCTGGGCATGCACCTGATGTTGCTGCTGATCACCTGCCTGCTGGCCAGTCAGGGGCTCACAGCCCATGAAGGAGCCTTGTCGCCGACGGAGTCGGCGACACCCTGGGGCGGCGACTATTTCCCCAACACCCTGCTGACCGATCAGGACGGTCAGCAGGTGCATTTCTTCGATGACCTGATCAAGGACAAAGTGGTGGTGATCAATTTCATTTTCACTTCGTGCAGCGACTCTTGCCCGCTGGAAACCGCGCGCCTGCGTCAGGTGCAAAAGTTGCTGGGGGACCGGGTCGGCCAGGACATCTTTTTCTATTCCATCAGCATTGATCCCCTCAGCGACACGCCCGAGGTGCTCAAGGCTTACGCACAACGCTTCAAGGTCGGACCCGGCTGGAAGTTTCTGACGGGTGAATTTGCCGACGTCACGGACCTGCGCAAAAAACTCGGGCTGTTCATCGAAGGCGTCGACAACGGACGCAACAAGGACCACAACCTGAGTCTGATCGTCGGCAACCAGAGCACCGGCCGCTGGATGAAAGCTTCGCCTTTCGAGAACCCGTGGATCCTCGCGGACCAGTTGGCCAATACGTTGCAGAACTGGAAGAAAGCCAGCGTTGAAGAAAGTTACGCCAACGCGCCTGAAATCCGCCCGCCGAGTAATGGCGAAGAACTGTTCCGTACCCGCTGCGCGTCGTGCCACAGCCTGGGCCCGATGGACGGGCAGGGGATCGGCATGCGCAGCATCGGCCCTGACCTGATCGGCGTGACGCGCCAACGCGATCCGGCCTGGCTCAGCCGCTGGATTCGTGAGCCAGACAAGATGCTGGCGGAAAAAGACCCGATTGCGGTGGAGTTGTTTGAACGTTTCGACAAAATCCCGATGCCCAACCTGCGTCTGGATGAGAACGCTGCGCAGTCAATCATGGGGTTTTTACAGGAAGAAACCGAGCGCCAGAAACCGATGGAAGCGGCGCAGGCGCAATAGCGGCGAAATACTATCAGTGAAGCCGTCCAGCGCGATCAATGCCACCTACACTGATCGGTGATACGGCTGAAAAGCGTGATGCATGCCTCAGGACATTCCCATGCAGAATCAGGAATCACCCACAACAACGGCACCGGAGGTGTCTGCAGCAGACACCCCGGGCCGCAACGGACAGTTCAATCTGCTGCGCTGGTTTTCCTTGGGCAGCTTTTTCATCATCGCGGCTGTCGCGTTGGGGTTGGGCTATGTGTCCACGCGTTTTGTCGTCGATGAAAGCGTCGAGCGTGATTCCATGCTGACTGCGCAGTTCATCCAGGCCATCGGTGATGGAGAAATTCGCCATGCCGGCATCACCCCGGAAAGAACCATGGGTGAAATGCTCGATCCACGCGATGAAAACGCCTATCCCGACGTCAATCCGGGTTCCCGTGCGGCGGCCCGCACAGAGTTTCTCGATCATGTCGAAAACCTGCCCGATACGCTGTTGGCGGTGGTGTATGCGCTGGATCGCACGGTGGTCTGGTCGACCAACCCGAAAATGATCGGCATGCGCGTCGAAGGTGACGAGGAACTGGACGAATCCTTTGAAATGAAGGAACTCGTGTCCACCAGCTACCACAAGATCGACGACGAGCGTCCCGAACAGATGCTGCTGCGCGAACCCAAGTACCTGTTCATCGAGAATTACATTCCGATGTTCAATGCTGACAAGAGCAAAGTGATAGCCATGGTCGAGATCTACAAGGAACCGGCGGACCTGGTCGAACGTATCCAGCGCGGTTTCAAAGCCATCTGGCTGGCGACTGCGCTGGGTGGCCTGCTCATCTACCTTGGGTTGTTCTGGATTGTGCGGCGCGCATCGATGCTGCTGCAAAGCCAGCAAAAACAATTGATCACCAACGAGACTTTCGTTGCCCTGGGGGAAATGTCCTCGGCGGTCGCTCATAGTTTGCGCAATCCGCTGGCGAACATTCGCTCCAGTGCCGAACTGGCCCAGGAAATCGCCAGCGATGGGGCGCAACGGAACATTGGCGACATCATCAGTCAGGTCGACCGCATGTCGCGCTGGGTGCGGGAGTTGCTGGTGTCGTTGCGGCCCATGAACGACGACTACGAAACCGTGGACCTGGTGCTGGCCATCGATGACACCCTGAGCGCTTTCGATGCGCTGATCAAACGTTCCAACGTGCAAGTGCACTTCACGCCGCAAGCCTGCCCACCGGTCGTCAGTCAACAGGTGCTGCTCACGCAAATTCTCAATAGCCTGTTCGCCAATGCCCTGGAGGCCATGCCCAAGGGCGGCGTGCTCAGTATCGACATAGAACAACCTCACCCTGGGCAGGTGCAGATGACGTTGAGCGATACCGGCAAAGGCATGAGCAAACAGCAGCAGCAAATGGTCTTCAAGCCGTTTTTTACAACCAAACAGGGAGGGTTGGGCGTTGGCCTGGCCCTCGTCAAACGAATAATGGAACGCTTCGAAGGCTCGGTTGAATTGACCAGCCAGGAGCAGGAAGGAACCCGCGTCTGTCTCAATTTTAAAGTGGCAACGGGAGGGGACTATGGAGCACAGCATACTGCTGGTCGAGGATGATGAACTCCTGGCCGAGAATATTCAGACCTACCTGGAGCGCAAAGACTTCGAGGTGACGGTTTGCCACTCGGCTGAAGAGGCGTTGGAGCAATTGGGCACATTTGCTCCAGACGTGGTATTGACCGATAACTCGCTGCCGGGCATGAGTGGTCATGACCTGATCCAGAAGCTGCGCGTCAGCGCGCCGGATCTGAAAGTGATCATGATGACCGGTTACGGCAACGTCGAAGACGCCGTGGTGGCGATGAAAGAGGGCGCGTTTCATTACGTGACCAAACCGGTGGCCTTGCCGGAGCTCAAGTTGCTGCTGGACAAGGCCCTGGCCACCGATCGCATGGAACGCACGCTGTCGTTCTATCAGGAACGCGAGGCGCAGAAGTCAGGCGTGCAAGCGTTGATCGGTGAATCGGCGCCGATGCACTACTTGAAAAACACCATCGCCCAGCTGCTCGACGCCGAACGGCGCATGGCCAACACCGACCTGCCGCCGGTGCTGGTGGAAGGTGAAACCGGTACAGGCAAGGAGCTGGTGGCCCGGGCGCTGCACTTCGACGGTCCGCGCAGCAAAGGCCCGTTCATTGAGTTCAACTGCGCCTCGATTCCTTCCAATCTGGTGGAGTCGGAACTGTTCGGCCACGAGAAGGGCGCTTTCACCGACGCCAAGGACCGCCGTGTCGGTCTGGTCGAAGCGGCTGACGGCGGCACGCTGTTTCTCGACGAAGTCGGGGAAATGGACCTGCTGCTGCAAGCCAAATTGCTCAAGCTGCTAGAAGACCGGACCATTCGCCGGGTCGGCTCGGTCAAGGAGCGCAAGGTCGACTTGCGGGTGATCAGCGCCACCAATTGCAACCTCGAACAAATGGTTCAACAGGGCAAGTTCCGGCGTGACCTGTTTTTCCGCCTGAGGATCATTTCGATCAAGGTTCCGCGCCTGTATGCCCGTGGCGAGGACATCCTGCTGCTGGCTCGACATTTTCTGGCGACCCACGGCAAACGCTATGGCAAGCCGAACCTGCATTTCAGCGACCAGGCTGAACAACTGCTGCTCAGCTACAGCTGGCCGGGCAACGTGCGTGAGCTGCGCAACATGCTGGAGCAAACCGTGCTGCTGGCGCAGAGCGATACGATTGCGGCCCATCAGCTCAATGTGTGCCTGAGCCTGGTGGATGATCCGATCGTGCTGCAAGAACCCCAACACCACGAGCCGCGTCCGCTGTACAGCGCCAACGAGTCGATGAACCTGCCGGAAGTCGAGCGCGACATGGTGCGCAAGATGCTCGACAAGACCGACTGGAACGTCACCAAGTCGGCACGCCTGCTGGGCCTGAGCCGCGACATGTTGCGCTACCGGATCGAAAAACTCGGCCTCGCGCGCCCGGACAAACGGCAATGGTGAATCACTGCATCAATGGCCCTTGGCGACTGAGGCACTCGAGCAGACACGAGGGGTCGAGGACTTCTTCGTTCACGTAGACGCCGTGTTCGGCATCGTAGGAACGGACAAAGACCCGGACGGAGGCGTCCGCGATGGTCGGTAACCGGGAGTCGTGGAAGTCGTGCTGACTGGCAATCGGAATGAAATTCCCAGGCGCCGTCGGGATGTAGGAACCCGGCGGCACGATACTCATGGACGGCGGCACCGGGTGAGCGAAGGGCTGGTCGGCGCCGTAATAATTGAACTCACTGCTGTAGTCGGTGGTGGGTGTCAGGCTCTCGTCCGCCTGGGCGCCAGCGATGGCGGTCAGGCTGAGGGCGATCAACAGTGGCAGATCGGTTTTTTTCATGGCAACACCTGTGAAGTCGATTGTCCCGCACATCCCCAAGGCCATTAACTATAGCCTGCCGTACAGGCACGCGTTCGCAATGCCCGGGTTACAACATTCCAACAAACGCCAAATGGGCTTTTTCGAAGGCCTGACCTAGACTCGTGCCGGTCAATAAAGATCCGAGTGAGGACGCGCGCAAATGGACATGCCGACCAACGAAAAAGCCATCGCCAGCAACCGCGATGCCTGGAACGACTCCGCCCGACACCACCAGGACACCCCCGAATGGCCGACGCTTTTGATCGCCGTGGGGCAGGGGGACTTCTCCTGCCTGGATGCAACGTTGACGGGTGTTCTGGAACAGGTGGGCGTCGACGGCAAGGCTGTGGTGCAACTGGGTTGCAACAACGGGCGCGAAAGCATCTCGCTGTTTGCCCTGGGCGCCCGCAGTGTGGTGGGCATTGATCAGTCTGAAGCGTTTCTCGCTCAGGCGCGGGAACTGGCGGCTCGCTCGCCCCATGAGCCGCAATTCATCGAGGCAGACATTCATCACCTGCCCACTGAGCTTCACGACCGGTTCGACAGGGCATTGATCACCATCGGCGTGCTGAACTGGATGCCGGACATTGCGCAGTTTTTTCGCCATGTCGCGCGCACCCTAAAGCCCGGCGGCGCGCTGGTGGTGTACGAAACCCATCCGTTCCTGGAAATGTTCGACCCGGAGTCAGAGGATCCCTATCGCCTGGACAGCTCGTATTTTCGCAGCGAACCGTTCGTGCAGAACCAGCCGATCGTCTACGAAGGCAAAGTCGACCAGCCGGCCGCTTCCTCCTACTGGTTCGTCCACACCCTGGGCGCAATCCTCACCGGCGCCATCGAAGCGGGGCTGCAAATCAGCCACTTCAAGGAATACCCGCATTCCAACCGCGAGGAACTCTACGACCGGTATGAACAGCAGAAAGCGCAGCTGCCATTGTGCTTTACGATGGTGGCGGTGAAGCGCGAGTAAATGTGTTGCACCAACTGACCCCTTCGCGAGCAAGCCCGCTCCCACAGTTGATCTTTGTCGAACACAAATGCTGTGTTCACTGAAGATCCCTTGTGGGAGCTAGCCTGCTGGCGATAGTGGTTGATCAGTCACCGCAAAGCTGAATGTTCGACCGTCATCGCGAGCAGGCTCACTCCCACATTTGTTCGTCGTTGAACACCAATGCTGTGTTCACTGAAGATCCCTTGTGGGAGCTAGCCTGCTGACGATAGCGATTTAGTAGTCACCGCAAAGCTGAATGTTCGCCCGTCATCGCGAGCAGGCTCACTCCCACATTTGTTCGTCGTTGAACACCAATGCTGTGTTCACTGAAGATCCCTTGTGGGAGCTAGCCTGCTGGCGATAGCGGTTGATCAGTCACCTCAACGCTGAATGTTCGTCCGTCATCGCGAGCAGGCTCACTCCCACATTTGTTCGTCGTTGAACACCAATGCTGTGTTCACTGAAGATCCCTTGTGGGAGCGGGCTTGCTCGCGAAAGCGATTGATCAGTCACCTCAAAGCTGAATGTTCGACCGTCATCGCGAGCAGGCTCGCTCCCACAGTTGATCTTTGTCGAACACAAATGCTGTGTTCACTGAAGATCCCTTGTGGGAGCTAGCCTGCTGGCGATAGCGGTTGATCACTCACCGCAATGCTGAAGGTACGACCGTCATCGCGAGCAAGCCCGCTCCCACAGTTTCAACCAGCAATCAGGCACTCGCCGCGCCGGTCACCACTGGCCGGCCCGGTTTGCGCAGCGGGTCGAGGCGTGAGCCGTCGTAGCGGGTTTCGCGGTAGAAGCGCCAGCGACCGAACAGGGAGTAGATGTGGGTGACGCGGCCCTGTTCGTGGTAGCCCATGCGAATGTGCAATTTCAGCGCCGGGATGTTGTGGGTTTCGCAGACGTCCACCACTTTGTGGCAACCCTGGGCGCGCATCGCCTCCCAGAGGGCGACCTGAACATCCACTGACAGGCTGGTGCCGAAGTAGGCGCGGATCATTTCGCCGCCGAACTCGAAGAACTCGCCGGGTTTGACCGGGAACCAGCAACCGTAATAGTGACGGTCGTGGTAATCACGCACGCTGCCCCAGATAAACCCGACAGCGTGGCCGCCTTCGTCCAGGTACATGTGCCCGGTGTAACCTTCGGCGGCGAGCTCGGCCATGGTGCCGACGCGGTCGCCAAAATGCTTGGCGAATGCCGTGGCGTTTTCCGGGGTGATGACCTCCATGCGCAGGCCCGAGTAGGGACGTAATTTGTGCGGTGGCACCGGACTGACCAAGTCGCGCTCCATCCACAAAAGCTCCCTGTGGAAGAACACGTAGCGTTTCCACAGCGTGTTGAACGTGCGGCTCAAGCCTTTTTGTTTGATACGTTCGCGAAGCTTTTCGATGGTGCTCATGAAGCTCTCCTTAGCCATAGCCAGGGTGTGTGTGGAACGTCTTTTATGGATATAGATCAACGGTGCAAACTCATCTCAAGGCGCCGGCCTTGAATATGTTGCAACGTATGTAACTCATTCGAGTGCAACTTCCGCGGTGGCTGACACGCTGTTCACAGCGCCATAAGACACCCGGGGAACACCGTGAAGTCGCTGCTCCAGCAGCTGTGTCAGCGACTCCTCGGGACGCAAGTAGGCATCACCGAAATCCGCCCCGAGCTGGGTCGGATGGGCCACGATTTCCAGCACGCCGTCGGTGGGCATTGCCTCATTACGCAGGTCAACCGGGGTGCACACGTAATCGGCGGTCACACCCGCCAGATGCTGCAGCCGACCATTGAGCAAGGTCTTGAACACTCGTTTGGGCAGGCTCAGGTTTTGCCCGAGATTGCGCGCAAGGCGCACGGGTACGCCCTGGCTGGCCGCGAAGCGGGCGACGATTTCGCCGATGGGCCAGATGTTGTGCACGTGCTGATGAGAATCGATGTGGCTCGGGCGAACGCCGTGGTCCACGCAACGTTGCCATTGGGCCTGCAACTCCTCCAGCACCGCGGTACGGTCCCGGCGACTCAGCCACAGACGGTGGCGGGAAAGGTTGAGATCAAACACGCCGCTGCGATCGCAGAAGTTCGTACGACCCAGCATCGACCGACTCAAGGGGCGTCCGTACGTCAGGTTGAAATGCAGGCCGATGCGGTTTTTCAGTAACGGATGCTGGGCCATGATGCAGGCGGCCTCAAAGGCCGGCATGTTGGCCATGGCCGTGGCGGAGCTGATCAGCCCGGCCTGGAAGGCCCCCAGGATCACCGCGTTTTCGCAGGCGCTGAGACCGAAATCGTCAGCGTTGACTATGACTTGGCGAGGCATGTCCGCCCTCCCTGTTCAGTTCGATGGGCGCCGCTTTGACGGGTGCGGCGACGGGAGCCGGTGCGGGTGCCACGGCCACGGCCGCTGCGGCGCGTTTGGCTCGCCATTTTTGCAATGAAGGTTTGAGCCTCTGCCAAAGCCTCAGCGCCAGGCCCAGTGCAAGACCGCTGGGGCGCCATGAATAGAAGCTCCAGCGCCAGTGTTCCAGTTGCCCGGTCATGCGTTCGTGAAGTTGATGGCTGGAGTTTTCCAGGCTCACCCGCGACGCATCGATCCAGTGCCAGTGTTCATCCAGCCCCCAGCGAATCCACTCTTCGAGCAGCACCCGACCGCTGCCCAGATCGGCGTATTGCGGCAGGAAGGCCAGGTTGTAATCGTAGAGTCGGCCTTGCTCCAGCAACCCGAGTCGATAGCTGATGCAACGCCCGTCCAGTTCCAGCACGACCACTCGAACCAATCCTTGTGCTGCCAGAGCGGTGAAGGCTCGGTCCATCCATCGTCGGTGGCGTTCGTCGGAAAAAATCCCGACGCCTTCATCGCCTTTCCAGCTCACTGCTTCGACTTCACTGATGGCCTGCAACAGCGGACCCATGGTTATCGCGTCCGGCGTGATCCGCCGGACCTGGGCGCCACATGCCGCGATGCGTTTGCGCGCACGGCGCAACTTGTAGCGTGGGTCGCCCGACACTTCCTGGTGATCGGCGTCGCTGATCAGGTGCACCGGCACCCGGCAACTGAGGCGTCGTTCACCGGTCGAGGAGTGCGCCATCCACTCGGTCAGGGCACTTTCTTCGCCGACAGGTTCGGATAACTCATTGAGTTGCAGCAGGGCATGGGGAAGCTGCCGGCGGATCTCGACCAATGCCTTGCGGACATTCTCCCGGTCCATTCTGGCGAGTAAGGCCAGGCGGTCGGTGAGGGGATAGCCAAGGTGATGCAGCACGCGAAAGGGCAGTCCGCCGAAACGCTCGACGGATGCCACCAAGGGGAGGCACAAGACCAGTTCACTGCCTTGCCAGCCAAGCAGCACGTGCAGACTTTCCCCGGCTTTCAATGCCTGTTCGGATGCGCACATCCAGGCCAGGGCATTGAACGGCGTGTGGTCCGTCACCCGCAGACGCAACGTTTCATACGCCGTTGCCGGGAAGTCAGGGGCGCACAGCGAAGTGCGCCATTCAAATCGTGCTGCCATAGGGTCAGGTCGCCGCTGCTGTGGCAGGTTCACGGGCCGGTTTGCGCAAGGCATCCAGACGTGAGCCGCTGTAATGGGATTCGCGGTAGAAGCGCCAGCGACCAAACAGCTCGTAGACGTTCATGATCCGCCCCTGTTCGTTGTAACCGGTGCGTATGTGCAGTTTGAGGGCCGGGACATTGTGGAACTCACAGACATCCACGACCTTGTTGCAGCCCTGCGCCAGCATGGCTTTCCATAATTCCGTTTGCAGGTCCATCGACAATGCAGTGCCCCAATACGCGCGGGTCAGCTCACCGCCGAATTCAAAGAACTCACCTTTTTTCACCGGGAACGTGCAGCCGTAATAGTGCTTGTCGTAATAGTCACGGGCAGCGCCCCAGATGAACGCTACCGCGTCCCCCTGATCGTCGACGTGCATGTGGCCGGTGTAGCCTTCGCGGGCCAGTTCGGCCATGGTGTCCACGCGATCACCGAAGTAACGGGTGAAGGCCACGGCGTTCTCCGGGGTGATGGTGACTACTTGCAGCGGCGGGTAGGACCTGAGTTTGTACGGCGGCACCGGACTGATCAGGTCTCGCTCCATCCACAACAGTTCTTTGTGGGAAAACACGTAGTGTTTCCAGGCTTTTTTAAAGGTGGTGCGCAAGCCTTTTTGCCGGATGTGTTCGCTGAGCTTGTTGAAAATACTCATGTCATCGACTCCTGACGGCATAGGCCGAAAGTGGAGTGGTGCGAGGCGCGGCCAAGGTCCGGCGTCGCTTTTCAATTCGTGGGCATTCATGAGGCGCTCCAGCTGAGGCTGAACAGGGTCAGTCCAGGCAGTTCGAAACTGACGCGCCCGTTCTGGCAGTTGAACGGTGCGTCGCGGCTGCGATTGTCGGCGCCGAAATAGCGCAATGACCCCTTGGCCAGCGGACAGCTGACTCCGGACAGATCCACACGCTGCAAGCGCGTGCCTTTATTGACGCCCAGCAGGCTGCGTTTGAGGTCTTCGGCCATGGCCAGCACATCGACCTCGAAGGCGCTGTTTTCCAGACGAATCACGTCGTGCAGCCAATGTTGCTGGATGAATTGCTGGGCCAGTCCCACTGGTTTGAGTTCAAAACGATCGTTGCCGAGTACGCGCAACATGCCTTTGGGGTAGTTCGGTTCGTCGGCGGCCTGGAACCAGCCCAACATTTCCAGCAAGCCATCCTGAGACGAGTTGATCACCACCGAGGCCCACCACAACGAGGCGAAGTGGGTTTCCTGATCGTAAGGGCTGAGGCTGGAACCGCTGGACATGTTGGTCTGGTCCAGCAGCAAGGCTTTGCGCGGCCTACCCTGGGCGTCGAGGCCGACCAGATCGGCGGCGCGGCGCACGCTGTCACGGTAGACCCGGGTCGCCAGCAAATCGCGAATCATCCATTCGTGCCAGGCCAGGGCATCGATGTTGTCGCCAGATTCGGCCAGCAGGCGTTTGGCCCAATCGATGCCGCGCTTGTCGGCGGCATTGTCGGCAAACGGTCCGTTGATCAACCGTGAACTGGCGGGCATGGCGATGCGCACGCCCGCCTTGGCGTTTGCCGGATCGCTGCGCACTTGCCGGGCCATGCTGTTGAAGATGCTTTGATAGTGGGCGTAGTCGGGGTAGTTGAGGTTCGGCTCGTCGGCAAAACCGATGTAATGCGTGCCTTTGCCGCCAAGGGCGCGTGTCGCCGCGAGCCAGGCGTCGAGGCCGGCGTTGCTCATGGTGTCGGCACGCAGGTCAGCCTGGCGTTCGCTACCGGCCAACAGAGTGATGTCCTGGGTGATGCCGAAACGGTCTTGATACAACCGACGGAAAGCGTCTTCGTAGTGCGGGTTCTTCGCCGTGATGTCGACGAAGCTGTAGTAAGTGCCCGCCTGTGGCTTGAGCGCATCGAGCACCGCAAAACTCGATTCCGGTGGCGAGACGTAGGGCAGGGCAATGCCCAGGTTCGGGGTCGGTCCCAGCACTTGTTTGGTCAGGGTCAAACGGGTCTGGCCGTCGTCCTCGCGCAGCGGCTTGAGTTGCTGCGGATTCTGCGCAAACAGGTTGGCCGTACCGTCGAGCCAGAACGCCACTTTGCCGCTGCCTTGCAGGCGCAGGCGCCAGACTTGTTCGTCGCGGGTGACGGGCAACTCGACCTTGTCGAACTGCCAGTAAGCCCGATACGGCTTCAACGCCAGCGCCACTTGCTTGCTGTCACCGACCCGCTGCGCTTGCAAGGCGCTGACGCCACCGTGGAACTTGCCGGCCAGTACCGCGTGTTCTCCCGGCGCGACCTTGAAAAACAACTCGTCGCCGTCACGGGTTTCGGCGCTGAAATGCACCTTGGCCGGGGCGAACAGCGCCACCGTGTGCTCGTCGTGTTCGACCTTGTAGCGACGGAAGCTGTAGCCCGGAATTGCCAGTTGGTAGCTGGCAGCGCTGGGCGCCAACGGCCAGCTCTGGGTGCCGCGCGATTCGCTGGCGGCGATCAGCCGTTCGCCCTCAAGCTTGCCTTTGCCATCGAGCAGGTACAGGCGTTCTTCGTTGGCATCCGCTTGCCAGGCCGGGGTCCAACGGACCGTCAGCGTGTCCGGGCGATCCGTTTGCAGGTACAGGCTGCCATCGCGAATGTCGCCCCAACGCATGGACGCGCTCCAGGCGTCGAGCGACAGGCCCAGGCCCACCAGCAGCGCGAAATACTTCATGCCGATTTCCTTTGCAGCATGTGCAGCATCGGCGTCACGTCGCTGGGCAGGATGATCAGGGTTTGCCAGACCGGCACGCCGCTTAAGCGGCAGTACATCACCAGCAGCGCCAGGGTCACCGCCACATAAGCGATGGATGAAGCCGCTGCTGCGCCAACGATGCCGTAAGCCGGAATCATCACCAGGTTCAGCGCCAGGTTCAGCAAGGCACCCAGGCCCATCAACAGTGAAATGGTGCCGGGACGGTTTTTGCCCAGCAGGTCCAGGCGCAGGATGCTCGCGTAACACAAGCCCAACAGGCCCGGCAGCAGCGCGAGCAGGGCTGGATAAGCAGGCTGATAGGCGACGCCGAACAATGTCACGATCAGCCATTCACCAATCACCGCCATGGTCAGGCACGCGCCGAGCATCACCGTGGCGGTCAGGCGCAGGGCCAGCGGCGTGACTTTGTCGATGCCTTCTTCCTGTTGCAGCAGGCGTTTCATCAGCGGCGTGGTCACGGCTTCCGGGACGATCAGCAGCAATTCGGCGGCGGCGCTGGCCATGGCGTAATGACCGAGCGCGGTGCTGCCGAGCAGGGCGCCGATGAACAGGTAATCAGAGCGCAGGATCACTTGCTGGAACAGCAGGTCGGGATGGCTGCGGGCACTGTAGCGTAGCAGTTCGTTCTGGCTGGCGCGGTCCCATTGCAATTTCAGCGGCTGATCGCGTTTGAGCCAGAACCAGCCGGCCAGCACCACCAGGCTGATCCCCGACAACCAACTGATCAGCGCAGCTTCCAGCGCGGAGTCTTTCCACATCCAGAACAAGGCCAGGAACAGCAGCAGCGGCGCCAGCGATTCCACCAGGCGCAAGGCATTGAACGCGACCACGCCACCCGACGCGTTGTGCAGCGTCAGCAAGCCGCTCTTGAGTACGGTCAACGGCACCGCCAGCAGCAACAGCCAGGCCAGTAGGCCCAGTTGCATGGTGATGTCGAGTTCACTGCCAAACTCGCGCACCAGGGCGACCACCAGCAAGGTCAAAAGGCCCGCCAGCAAGCAACCGAACACCAGCACCTGACTCAACAGCAAACCCATGGGCCGTTGCTTGGCCGCCTGATAACCCACGGCCGAATTCAAGCCGCCGCTGGTGGCGGCGCTGATCAGGTCGGGCAGGGTGCTGAGCAAGGCAAACAGACCGCGTTCGCTGGGCCCGAGAATCCGCGCCAGCAACACGTTGCGCATCAGGCGCAAACCGATCATGGCCAGTTTGGTGCCCATGCTCAGGGCCAGGTGTTTCAAGTAGTGGCTGCGGCTCATGCGCGTGCCCCGCGATACAAGCGCCAGGACAGCAGCTGAGGGTTGCGCGCCGCCCGCTGGCTGACGCCGAACCGTGGCAGGTTCAAGGGGTCGCAGTTGCGCCGATAAATCCCGGTGCCGGTGCCCAGGGCGAACGGGAAATCATGCTCGCAAACCTGTTTGCGCACCCGGGCATCGTTGTCGCCGTTGGGGTAGCAATAGACCGGCAGCGGCCGGTTGCAACCGTTGAGCAAGGCATCGCGGCTGCGGCTCAACTCTTCATGCAAGTGCTGATCGTCAAGACCGGTGAGGATTGCATGGCTGGCGCCATGAGGTCCGAACCGCACCAGCCCGGAGGCTTCCAGCGAACGCACTTGATGCCAGTCCAGTGCCTGGGGCAATGACTCGTCTGGGCATTCATCGGTGAGTCGATTGAGGTCTTGCGGGCTCAGGGTTTTCAGGCTTTGCAGAAAATGCAGCAAGACCAGGCTGCGACGTTCGACATCCAGCTCGTCGAAGGGCACGGGCAGCGGCCGACCGATCTGTTGCAGGCAATCGATCAATTGCTTGCGCGCCCGTTCGCCGTGGCTGCCCCAGAGGGTTTCGCCGATGCTTTCCCACCAGAACCGTTGACGGCTGCCGATGAAATCGGTGGAAAGAAAGATGCTCGCCGGCACCTGATATTTCTGCAACAGCGGGAAAGCGTTCAAGGCGTTGTCGCGCCAGCCGTCATCAAAGGTCAGGGTGATTTTCGGCCGATCCGATCTGACCTTGCCGGGTTGCAGGATCTCCATCAATGACACGCAATCGAAATGCTTTTTCAGCCACCCCAGCAAATGCTCGAAGGCCTTCGGCCCCACGCACAGTTCATTGCGGTGGGGCAGGTCGGCGGCGTCATCGCTGGCCAGCACCCGGTGCAACATCAGAATCACCCCAGCGCCCTGCAATTGATTGCGCCCCACCGACGAATTGAGATACAGCCAGCCACTGGTACTTTTTAAGAGTTGTTTGATTGCCATGGCTCAGTCCTTTCAACGATTTTGCTCGGGATTCCACTGGGCATACCGCTGGCCACGCAGGAACTGCCACAAGCCGATACTCATGCCGACAAGGGTCACCAACAGGAACGCGGCGAGGCGAAAGGGTTTGGGTAAACGGTGTTGCGAATCGAGCAGGCCGGCGATGGCCACGGTGTAACCGAACAGTTGCGCGATCAGGCTCAGGCGATAGAAACCGTGGTCCTCCCACAGCCAGAAATTGCTCAGTAGCAGCGGCAACAACAGGATCGGCGCCAGTCGGCGAATCAACTTGTGGCTGATCAATGCAATCGAATACAGGCCATGCTTCAGCGGATTGAGCAGCTCGCTGCGTTGGGCCAGGCTTTGCAGCCCCCCGACGGTGACACGCTGACGACGGCGAAATTGTTTGTCTGCTTCGTCGACACCGTGGTCGATCACTTGCGCTTCGGGCACATAGACAATGCGTTTGAACGCCACCGGTGCGCAGGTGCTGATGAAGAAGTCATCGTTGACCTCGGCCGGCACGTTCTGGAACAACTCGCGGCGCAAGGCGAGCAGGGCGCCGTCGGCGGAGACCATGCAGCCGGTGCGGTTTTCCACCCGGCGCAGCCAGCCTTCGTAGTGTCGATAAAGGCTGTCGCCGATGCTCAGGCCGCCGCCGGTGACCGGGATCACCATGTGCCCGGCGCAGGCGCCGACCTGCGGGTCGCTCAGCGGCGCCAGCAGGTGACCGAGGGTGTCGCGCGACCATTGGTTGTCGGCATCGGTGAACACCAGGATATCTCCGGTGCTCAATGCCACGCCGGCATTGAGGGTCGCGGCCTTGCCCTGGCGGGGCAGGTCAAGCACGGTGATGCGCGGGTCGACGACCTTGTGGGCGCAGGCCACGGTGTCATCGGTCGAGCCGTCGCTGGCCAGAATGATCTGCAGTGACGTGGGCTCATAGTCCTGGGCGAGCAGGGTGCGCAGCTTGTGCTCGATGTGCCGCGCCTCGTTGTGGGCGGCAATGACGATGCTCACGTTCATTGGCAGCGGCACCGTGTGACGCCGCGCCTCAAACAACGGCGACAGGAGCGTCAGCAGCAGTGGGTAACCCAGGTAGGCATACACCGGAAGCAACAGGCACAACCAGAAAATGAATTCAGCCACGGGCAGGTCTCCTGGCATTCCACTGGCAAAGGCTAAGGATGAACGCCGCGCCGGCGATGTGCAGGCGTACCCAGTGCAGGCCCCAGAGTTGCAGGGACAAAAACGGGTTTCGGTGCTCGTGGCTCTGGCGCAGGCTCATGACCAGCGCCGGCACGCTGGTCAGCGCCAGCATGACGGCGGCATGGTGGGGGAAGCCGTCGAGCAAGGCTGAGAGCGCCAGCAAGTCCAGTGCCCAGGCGCTGAGCGAGAGCAGCGGGAAGCGCAGTAATCGCAGGCTCACGCCATGGGTGCGCAGCAGTTGCAGGTGACTGCCCTGACGCCACATTTCCTTGCCCATCCACTCATTCCAATTGGCTTCATAGCCCCAATGCAGGGCAACGCTTTGATTGGTAGCCAGCAACCGCGCGCCGGCCTGATGCAGGCGCAAGGTGAAATCCTTGTCCTCGCCGGTGCGCAGCTTTTCGTCAAACCCCTGGACCTTGTCGAACCAGGCCCGACGCATCAGCAAGTTGGAGCTGGGCAACCAGTCCACCACGCGAATTGCGTGGTTAGAAGGGCGCAAGGTGCGGCGTTGCCAGGCGGTGGCGTACCAGGGCGCCTGGGCTGGCGTGTGCAGGTCCAGGCCAAACACGTCGGCCTGGCCGCTGGCTTCGAGTGCGATCAGACGGATCAGCCAGTCCTCGGGCATTTCGATATCGGCGTCGATGAAGGCCAGCCATTCGCCGGTCGCTATGGCGGTCCCGCGATTACGCAGGGCACCGATCAGCAAGCCCGGCTGCACCAGCACCTGAGCGCCGAACTGGCGGGCAATGTGCGGGCCCTGATCCTGCGAGCCGTTGTCGACCACGATCAGTTCGCACTCGAGACTGGCGGCATGCGCCGCTTTCTGCGCCGCCAGCAAGGTCCGCGCGATGTGACGGGCTTCGTTGTACATCGGAATGACAATACTGATGCGGCTCATGCCTTGGCCTCCGGAAATGGGCGTTCTTCAGCTTTCAAACGCAGCACGCTGGTCAGGGCGAGCATGATCCACACGTACTTTTGGTTGGGTGCGCTGAGGAACATCAAGAACAGCGTCAACGACAGAAAACTCATGGCCAGGTGCGTCATCATGTCCGCCTCTTCGCGATTGTTTCGCTGCATCCAGAGGCGACGGGCGCGGATCAGGTTGTACAAGCCGAGCGCGAGCATGCCGACGAACAACAGGCCGGCGGGAATCCCCAGTTCACTGAAGATTTCCAGGTAGGTGTTGTGGGCGCGGCGGTACAAGTCACCGACTTTGCGATTGGCAGAGAAGGCTTTGGCGTAACCGGTGGTGGCGTAATGCAGCGGGAAGGTCCCGGGCCCGGTACCGAGCAATGGGTTTTCGCGGATCATCTGGCTGCCGACCACGATGTACGAAGCGCGACGGCCCAGGGATTCGTCCTGGCTTTTGGCCCCGGCACTCAAGATGCTCAATGACTGAATGCGCGCGACATAACCGGCCGGCATCACGGCAATGGCCAGCGGAATCACCAGCACCACGCCAAGCATGGCGAACCCCAGATGCCGCGGACGAATACGCGTCAGCTCGGTGCGGTAGTGCCAGGCACCGATCACCAGGCTGAGAAACAGCACCACCAGGCCCGAACGGGATTCGGTCTTGGTCATGCCGCCCAACAGCAAGATGCAGCACGCGCCCCAGAACAACCGGTGCAGAAAATTCGGGCTGCGGACCACCAGCAACAGGCCCAGCGGTACCGCGAAAGCGATCAGCATGGCAAACGCGTTCGGGTCTTCGAGCAGGCCGGCGGCCCGACCCTGGTCCTGATATTTGCTGGAGAACATGGCCAGTACGCAGGTCATCGTGACACTGAGGGTCACGAATTTGGCGAACAGGTCCAGGTTCAATTCACGG
This sequence comes from Pseudomonas sp. JAI111, assembly GCF_024809425.1. Taxonomy (NCBI): domain Bacteria; kingdom Pseudomonadati; phylum Pseudomonadota; class Gammaproteobacteria; order Pseudomonadales; family Pseudomonadaceae; genus Pseudomonas; species Pseudomonas sp. JAI111. The sequence continues at coordinate 29,367 of NZ_JANUCB010000004.1, forward strand.
CCGATCAGCAGGGTGATCACAAACAGCACCAGGCCGACGCTCAGCTCACGCAAATGCCCCAACGACATGCCCAGGTCATCGGTATTGAGCAGGCTCAGGAAGTACAAGACCATGAACCAGACCAGGTAGCGCCAGAGGTTGCTGCGCAGACGCTCGGACGGAATCTGGTGGATGGCCAGTTGCAGCATCAGGATCACGGCCAGAGACGCACCGAGGAACTTGGTGCCCGACAGCGAACTGTCCTTGAAGAACCCTTCGAACGGCACCAGCGCGGCGATCCCGAGCAAACCCCAGGTGGGTTTTCGGTAAAACAGCGTGACACCCACCAGGCCCAACACCGCCCCCGGTGCCAGATACGGATAAGGGCTGGCCAACAAAGCGAGGCAGACCAGGCCGAGCAAACTGACGATCGAGAGCGGAAAAATCACGCGCGTGCCTCCCGTGCTGTACGGATATAAAGCTGCGACCAGCGTTCGGCCAGGGCCTTAAGGTCATAGCGATCCAGTTGCGTACGTCTTGCGTTGTCAATCAGCGTCCGTGCCAGTACCGGTTCCGTCAGCAGGGTGTCAACCTGATGGGCGAGGGCGGCGCTGTCGGCAGGTGTTGCCAGCAGGCCGTTGTGTCGATGTTGCAGCACGTCGGGAATCCCGCCGACGGCAAACGCCACCACCGGCACGCCGACCTGCATCGCCTCAAGCAGAATCATCGGCGTGCCTTCGGTGCGCGAGCTGATTACCAGCGCATCGAGTCGCCGCCACCACACCGCCATGTCCGTCTGGTAACCCGGCAGGGTGATGCGGTCCTGCAAACCGGCGGCGTTGATTCGCGCCAGCAGACTCTCCCGTTCCGGGCCGTCGCCGAGCATCACGGCGTCCAGTTGCGGGTGTTGCTGACACAGCGGAATCAGCGCATCAAGAAACAGGTCCGGGCCTTTTTCGCTGCTCAGCCGTCCGACGTAACCGGCCAGCCGACGCTGGCGAGTCACGCTGTGGGGCAGAGGAGCGGTGGGCGCCGGTAAACCATTGGGAATCACTTGCAGTTTTTCGTCGCGGACACTGGCCTGGCGGCACAGCACGGCGATGCTTTCGGCGACGCAGACCACGCGATTCACCGACGCCGTGCGGCACAGTTGCAGGCTCAGCCAGGTGTAGAACTTCTGCTTGCGACTGCGCGGGGTAAAACCGTGCTGAGTGATGACCAGCGGCAGGCGCAACAACGTTGCGCCGACCCAGCCAAACAACAGGCCCTTGAAGTTGTGGGTATTGATCAACGGCTGTTCGGCCCGGCGCTGGCGCAAATGCGCCAGCAACTCCCCAAGCCCTGCGCAACCCTGGCAATCGACCCCGGCCTGGCGAAACCGCGCGATCAGTTCCGGCGGCGCATCGAGAAACAGCACCTGGTGCTGCCCCGGTGTCGCCAGGCAGTGGTCCAGCAGCATCCGCTCAGCCCCATAGAAGCCGCCGCTGCTGAGCAAATGAATGATCGGCAGGGAAGGGATGAGCGGCGCGTTCAATTGCGCACCCAATGCACGAGGCTAGGCACGGACCAGTTGCCATGTGGATTGACCGGTTCCACGTTCTGATCGTTGATCACCAACAGCACCGGCAAGCCCAGTTCATGGGTGATTTGCGCAGGGTGTTTGAAGCGATGATCGAAGAACTCACGCACGTAGACCAGGGCAATGGCCAGCAGCAGACCGGTGAACAGGCCGAACGGAATGATCAGGAACGGTTTTGGAAACGCTGGATCGGTCGGTTCGTACGGTGGGCTGAGCACCCGTGCGTTGGACAGGTCGTTGTCCAGCGAGCGAGCGGTGCTGCTTTCGGCAAAGCGCTGGGCGTAGGTGGAGAACGCCGCGTGCAAGGCGTCGATCTCGGTGTCCATCTGCCGCAGCTTGCTCTGGGTTTCCTGCAACTGGTGAATGCGGTTCTTGAACTCGGCGATGCGCGCGGTTTTCTGATCGATCACCGAGCTGACAATCGCCAGGTCGTTGGTGCGTTCCTGAATCCGGTTGCTCACCACTTTCAAAAACTGCTGGCGGGTACGGGAAATCTGCTCGCGGGTCAGCAGCATCGGTTCACTGCCGGGCTGGAAGATCGCCAGGTCGTTCATGTAGCGGCTGACCTGGGTGGTCAGCGCCTCACCCATCTGTTTGATCTCGCGGTCTTCGAATGCCACGTTGTCCACAGTGGTGGTGAAGGTGTAGGGGAAGGTGTAGTCGTTGAGTTTGGAATTGCTCGCCGCAGCCAGGCTGCTTTTCAGGTAGTCGAGCCAGCGTTGGCTCTGCAACCGGCGGTCCTGGTACAGGTTGAGCGCTTGCTCTTCGGTGTTGATGGCGTTGAGGCGGAAGGTGATTTCTTCCTTCGGATCCGCCGAGCCGACGCCTTCGAGCAATGCCAGCCGAGTCCCTTCCAGGCCATCAAGACGCACCTGATACTGATGCTTCTTGGTTTCATAGAAGGCTTGCGGCAGGTCGATCGATTGCAGTTCCTGGCGACTGGCCAGGTAGTTTTGCAGCAAGGCAGCGACAAACTGCGTGCCCTGATGCGGATCGCCGAAGCTGTAGATGATCGAGATCACGTTGGAGCCAGGCAGGGTTTCGATCTTGAGCTTGTCGACGGCTTCCTGGGTCAGCGCATCCAGCGTCGTGTCGCGTACCGGATCGGTTTCCATGCCCAACGCGGATTTCACCGGGTTGATCACGTATTCGCGAATCGGCGTGGTGACGAAGCGCTTGAACGGCTGGCTCACCAGTTTATTGAGCAGGCTGGGGGCGGGTGTGTACTCGCCCTTGTCGCGCAACTCGCTGATGGTCTGCCGAATCAACGCCGGCGAGCGCAGGATATTGCTTTCGGTTTCCATGTCCGCCAGCGAAGGCGGAATGAAGGTGGCGTTGTCTTGAGTGAGGGAGGTGGTGGCGTCCCCCTGCGAAAGTTTCTTGGACTGCACGATCACCTGAGCGGTGATATCGAAGCTCTGCTTGAGCATCAGCGGCAAGACCAGGGCGATCACTGCAAAGACCAGGAAGACTCGCTTCACCAACTGCTTGTTGGCGAAGAAGATCCTGAAGAACTCATGCAGGTAGTTTTCCTTTGGATTCATGTCGGGTCACCTGAGAGTTAGTTGCTGTTACTGCTGCCTTTGTTGTCGACGCGGTAGCCGAAGCTAAAGCCCACGCCCTGGAACAACACCACATCCGCCAATTGCCGCGCGAGGTCACCGGCGCTGGCCAGTTTGGTCTTGGGCACGTACAGCATGTCGTCCGGTTGCAGGTAGGCGATCTGCGACGCATCGCCCGCCAGGGCTTTTTCGACGTCGTAGCGCACGGCCTGCACCTGGTTGCCATTGCGGCGCATGATCATCACCGAATCGAGCCGCGCCTTGGTGTTGCTGCCACGGGCCAGGGTCAGCGCCTCAAGCACCGAGACCGGCCGGCGGATCGGGTAGGAACCCGGTTGGCCGACTTCACCCAGCACATAGATTTCGTTGCCGGCGGTGGACTTGAGCATCACGTCGACGGTCATCCGTCCTGGCAGGTTCGCGTAGCGTTGATTAAGGAAAGTTTCCAGTTGATTGACGGTCATGCCTTGCAGCGGCACGGCGCCGATTTCCGGGAAGCTGGCGTAGCCGTCGGTGCCCACGGTGATCTCCCGGCTCATGCCGGTAGCGGGGTGGTTGAGGGCGCTTTTGAGGTTGGACTCATTGCTCAGCGGGCTGATGACCTGCACGGACAGCTGATTGCGATTAGGCTGGAACAGCTGCTTGCGCTGATAGGCGCGCTGGATTTCCTCACGTGCCTGTTCGGAGGTCAGCCCGGCGATTTTCACCGAGGTGTTGGCGCCTGGCAGTTCGATGCTGCCGTCGGGCAGCACCAGTTGATTGCCGTTGAGCTGGCTGGCGGCGGTGAAATTCAGGCCGATCTGGTCACCGGACTGGATGCGGTAGGCATCCGAGCCGCTGGTGCTGATGTGGAAGATCACGTCCAGCACATCCTGGGGCCGCAAGGTCTGTTCGACCTTGGGCATGTCGGTGGCCTGGGCGTTGGCCGGTGAGGCCGTGAGGATATTCACCGGCATGTGCTGGGTTTCGGTATTGCTGGTGCAGCCTGCAAGCGGCAGCAACAGCAGGACAAGCATTTTGGCGTTCATGTCGTCATCCTTTTCTGATGCTTACAGGTTTTTGTACAGCCACTTGGGCATGTAGTACTTGCGTCGGTTGAACACGCTGCCGACCAGTTTTGCCCCGGCCTGGGTCAAGCGCTGGACCGCCGCCTGAGCCACTTCCCAACGCGTGTCTTCTGCGCGGACGACCATGATCACGCCGTCCACCTGAGTGCTGATGACCAGGGTGTCGGCGGCGGAATACACCGCATCGCCGTCGATCACCACAAAGCGGTACTGGCTGCCGAGCTGATCGAGCAGAGGGCCCAGGCGTTCGGCGGTCAGGTGTTCGTTGCCGCGCACATATTTGCCGTTAGGCAGCAGGTGGAACGGCAGGCTGGCAACTTGCAGCACGCAATCCTGCAGCAGCGGCGGACTCTGGGTGTTGAACACAAGGTCGCGAAAACCACGCTCCTTGCTTAACCCAAGTTGCTGCGTGAGGTTGGTCGCCGACTGGCTGGCGTCGATCAACAGCACTTGGCCGCTGCTCATTTGCGCCAGCTGTGTGGCCAGCGCCAGGGCGCTGGTGGTTGTGCCTGCTCCGGGATTGGCGGAGGTCAGGAATAGGATCCGCAGATCTTGATCGAGCACGGTCGAAGTCAGATTGGACTCGCTCGGGTTTGCGATGCTTAGGCTTTTGGCTGATGAACCGTCCATTTAACTCGCTCCGTGGCCGCTAAATACTTTGAAGGGGGTTTTCAACAGGATCTTCAGATCAAGCAAGAGGCTCTGCTCGGCGATATAGCTGAGGTCCAACTCAACGCGCTGGTCGAAGTCGATATTGCTGCGCCCGGAGATCTGCCACAGGCCGGTCATGCCGGGGTAGATGCTCAGGCGTGCAAGGTGATTGTCCTTGTAGCGATAGGCGTTGAACGAGGTAGGCCGCGGGCCCACCAGGCGCATATCGCCCGTCACCACATTGATCAGGTTGGGCAGCTCATCCAGGCTGCTGCGCCGCAGGAAGCCGCCGATACCGGTGATGCGCGGGTCCTTGTCGATCTTGAAGTCGATGGCGTCGGCACCGTGTTTGTTCAGGTGACGCAGCGACTCCTTGAGCTCCTCGGCGTTGGCCACCATGGTGCGAAACTTGTACATGCCGAATTTGCGACCGCGGTAACCGGTGCGTTTCTGTACGAACATCACCGGCCCCGGGCTGCTGAACTTGATCGCCAGTGCCAGGCCCAGCAGCAAAGGCGAGAGCAGCAGCAGAATCATCAACGCGCCGATGCAGGCAACAACACGGTTGGTGCGCGACAGCGTCCAGGGCCGACCACCATCGCGACCGGTCATCCAGCCGCGACCCTGCATATGGATCGCGGAGTCAAGGCGCATTCGGTGCTCGGGATCCAGGCGCTTGTCTCGGCGCATCTGGTTGATCGGCACACCTTTTTCTAGTCCAGTCATAGGGTCCTCCGCTGAAGTTCAGCCGCAAGCGGCGCATGGGCGACAGGCAGTGAGTAGTAATCGCAGAACCAGGCGACAAAGCGCCTGAGTCCTTCATCCAGCTCGATACAAGGCTGAAATCCGGTTGCCTGAGCCAGGTCGCTGGCATCGGCAGAAGTGTTGAGCACATCGCCCGGTTGCATGGGCAGCAACTCGACGAGGGCTTCTTGTCCAAGGTGTTTTTCCAGCAGCGCCAGGTAATGCTTGAGCTCAACCGGGTGTTGGCCGCCGATATTGAAGATGCGCCACGGCGCCATGCTGCTGGCCGGGTCCGGTTGTTCACGGTCCCATTGCGCATTGGCAAGCGGTGGGCGATCGATCAGGCGAGCGATGCTTTCGATGATGTCGTCGATGTAGGTGAAGTCGCGCTGATGCTCGCCGTAGTTGAACAACTTCAGTGGCTTGCCTTCGGCAATGGCCCGGGCGAACTGGATAGGCGACATGTCCGGCCGGCCCCAGGGTCCATACACGGTGAAAAAACGCAGGCCGGTGCAAGGAACGCCAAACAGGTGGCTGTAGCTGTGGGCCATCAGTTCATTGGCTTTCTTGGTGGCGGCGTACAACGACAGCGGGTGGTTGACGCCGTCCTTTACCGAATAAGGCGTGTGCTGGTTGGCGCCGTACACCGAACTGGAGGAGGCGTAGATCAGGTGCTTGACCGGGTGGTTGCGGCAGCTTTCGAGAATGTTGAGGAAACCGTTCAGATTGCTGTCGAGGTAAGCCCGAGGATTTTCCAGGGAGTAACGCACCCCGGCCTGGGCCGCGAGGTGAATCACTACTTCGGGTTTTTCACGGACAAACAGGGCTTCGATGGCCGGACCGTCGGCCAGGTCAACCGTTGCGAGCTGGAAATGGCCGACCTGCTCCCGCACCCAACGCACACGGTCGTGTTTGAGTTGCGGGTCGTAGTAGTCGTTGTAGTTGTCGAGGCCGCACACATCGTGGCCGTCGCGCATCAGTCGCAATACGCAATGGGCACCAATGAAACCGGCGGCTCCGGTGACAAGTATCTTCATGGTCGCGGCGCCTCGGGAGCGATGGGCCGAAGGCCAATGCAGCTATAGTGCAAACCAGCCGCCACCACCTGTTGCGGGCTGTACAGGGTGCGATCAGCCTTTTTGTTCTCTGCCACCGTGCCGGACAGCCCTGGTTCGCTGATCGTTGGCAGGGCTTTTTGCCGTTGCTTGATCTTGTCTGGATCGATATCGGCACACAGGACGCGATGTCCGACATCGGTCAGCGCCTCTGTTTTTATCGGGCCAACGTAGCCCGTACCAAATACGCTCACGTCCATATTGGCGTGCCTCGTAAGACGGTGGAAAGATCGGAAAAAAGACTGTCAAAAGGGGTATAGCCCAGCATTGGGAAAACGTGTCAGCAAAATGACATGTTGCGCTGCTATAACAGGCCCATTTTTGGGGCGTTTTGCCATCAAGTGCTTGCCACTGCTGGATTTGCCGCGGTTTTGACGGGTTTTTAACATTTTCAAGAAAGCGATAAACGGTCGTAAGGCTTGAAAAACGTGGCCTGTAGCCAATCGAGTGTGTCAGATTTGAGTCAACGTTTTTTTGACGCTTTTTGAAAAAGTCGGACATTTCTTGCGCTTTGATGGCCCGGTGCTAGTGTCAAAAAATGGCCGACAATCTATTGGCCAACGACCTGACGTGAGCATCGGAAATACTATGATTCGATACTTGAAAGAACTGCTGTTAGTTCTCTATTTGCTCAAGAATTACGACTATTACCTGGAACGCCTAAGTGCAATGGGCGTCGGGTTTGCGGTCTTGCTGTTTGGCGCGATGTTTGTCGTGTTGACAGTGGCGCTGTTCATGACCGCGTACATCCGCCAGACGCTGGTTCGCCACCTGTTTGCCCTGGTGATGTTCGTCTCGGCGGTTTTTTTCGACGTCTATACGCGGGTCACGGCCGATTACCTGACCTACAGCAGTTTCGTGTCGCTGGTGTATTCCGCCGGGTTCATCCAGGACGCGGCTTACCAGTACCGCGACGCGCTCATCAGCGGGGTGGTCGGCGGCTTGCTGTTGCTGTTCGGCATCGGGCTCAAGCCGCGTCGGCGGATGCCGTTGCCGGGCGCGTTGCTGGTGGCGGCACCGGTGCTTGGGGTATTGCTGCTTAGTGCGGTGCTGTTTGTGCGGGCCGGCGAGGGCGCCCGTGGCCTGCCGATCATGTACACGCCGTTGGCGTATTTGAATCTGTTTACCTATGAAGCCCTGCACAACACCGTTGGCCCGCGTGAGCCGGTGCGCCTGGCGCGCAATGGGCAGGCGGTGGATCACGATATCGTGCTGGTCATCGACGAGAGCATTTCCGGCAACTACCTGGACATCAATGCCCCGTTCGGTGTGCACAGCAATCTCAAGGAACCGCGCCCCGGCGTCGAGATCTTCAATTACGGTTACGCCGCCTCCATCGCCAATTGCAGCGCCGACACCAACGTCACGTTGCGCTATGGCGGCACCCGCGCCGACTACATGCGCATCAACACCACACAGCCGTCGATCTGGCAGTACGCCAAGAAGGCTGGCCTTCGCACCGTATACATCGACGCCCAGCGCACCGGTGGCAACCTGCAGAACCTGATGAGCGAGACCGAGAAAAAGGACATCGACGAGTTCGTGCAATTCGACCAGACCAGCGTGCGTGATCGCGACATGGCGGCGGCGGCGAAGCTGATCGACTTGCTCAATGACGGCAAACCGGAGCTGGTGGTGATCAACAAGGTCGGCGCGCATTTCCCGGTGCACGACAAGTACCCGGATGCATTCATGGCCTACCGTCCGACGTTGCCGCGAGGGCAGTTTGTCGAGGTGGCGGACACCGGCAAACGCGATGGCTTCAATGGCCAGCCGGACGATTGGATGCTGTACCGCAACGCCTACAAGAACACCGTGCTGTGGAACGTCGGGGAGTTTTTCTCACGGGTGTTCGCCCAGGCAGACCTGCGCAATGCGTTGCTGATCTACACCTCCGATCATGGGCAGGACCTGCATGAACGAGGTAATCCCGGGTTGAACACCCATTGCGGCGGTGACCCGGTGGAAGAGGAAGGACTGGTGCCGTTGGTGGTGATTCAAGGCGATCAGTTGCGCACCCTCGACTGGCAGAAGTCGCTGGCCGCGAACAAGGATCGCTCCAGCCACTACAACATCTTCCCGACGCTGTTGCAGTTGATGGGGTATGACCTGGCGGGTGTCGAGGCCGTTTATGGCAAACCGTTGAGCGTGCCGACCGCAGACGAGTTCACCTTCAACTATCGGTTCAATGCGCGGCTGGGGGCTAAACCTGAGTGGAAGCATATTGATCTGAACAGCATTGTGACGCCGTCGCAGGCGCCGACGAGTGTGGCGGCGGGGGAGTGAGGTTTTGCTCGGCTGATCGACCTCATCGTCGGAGCACCGCCCGCAGGCTCGCGTCCACAAAACCCTGTGGGAGCGAGCTTGCTCGCGAAGAACGATAACGCGCTGCCAGTGCCGTCCGCTATCCTAGGCGCACTGACTTCAGCGAGCCTCCCCCATGCTTTCGGTCCAAGGCGTCTTCAAAAGCTACGCCACTGCGCAAGGTCCATTGCCAGTGCTGCAAGGCATCGACCTCACGCTGAAACCCGGCAGCAGCCTGGCATTGATGGGCGAATCGGGCAGCGGCAAAAGCACGTTGCTGCACTTGATCGCCGGGCTGGACAAGGTCGATCGGGGCAGCATTCGCAGCGGTGAACATCGGCTGGACCAGATGAACGAAGGGCAACTGGCGAACTGGCGGCGAACCGAAATCGGCCTGGTGTTCCAGCAGTTCAACCTGATCGGCAGTCTGCGCGTCGAGGACAACCTGGCGTTTCAGGCGCGTCTGGCGGGGCGGCATGATCCGCGCTGGCAGGCGCACCTGGTGCAGCGACTGGGATTGGGCGAGTTGCTGCGGCGCTATCCCGAGCAACTGTCCGGCGGCCAACAACAGCGTGTCGCACTAGGCCGCGCCTTGGCTTCGCAGCCGAAACTGCTGTTGGCCGATGAGCCCACCGGCAGTCTCGATGAAGCCACCAGCGATGAAGTCTTGCAGTTGTTGCTGGAACTGCTCGACGACAGCCCGACCACGTTGTTGATGGTCACACACAGCCCCCGCGTGGCCGCACGGCTGGCGGAAAAAGTGGTCTTGCACCATGGCCGCCTGGCTGGCGCGGACGAGCGCTGAAGTGCGTGTTTTTGGTGAGACGCTAAGGGCGCTGCTGAGCCATTGGCGACTGCATCCGGTGCAGTTTTTCAGTGTACTGACCGGGCTCTGGCTCGCCACCAGTCTGCTGACTGGTGTGCAGGCGCTGAACAGCCAGGCGCGGGAAAGTTACGCCCGGGCCAGTCAACTGATCGGTGGCGAGCCGCAAGCCAGCCTCAGTGCGCCGGGCGGCGGGACTTTTCCTCAGGCGCTGTTTGTCGATTTGCGTCGCGAAGGTTGGCCGGTGTCGCCGGTGCTGCAAGGCCGATTGATCCTCAAGGGCCACGAAGATCAGCGATTGCAGCTCATGGGTATCGAGCCGGTGTCGCTGCCGGCCGGTTCTGCCGTGGCGGGGCGGGCGTTGGCGATCGAGCAGATCGTCGCGTTTTTCAGCCCGCCGGGCAGCACCTGGATTTCCCCACAAACCTTGCAGGCGCTGGGCTTGCACGAAGGCGATCAGCCCGAGAACGAGAGCGGTGTGACCGTGCCGCCGCTGCATGTGCAAACCGACATGGCGCCCGGCGTGCTGTTGGTGGACATCGGCTTCGCCCAGCAGATTCTGGGCCTGCCGGATCAACTTTCACGCCTGCTGTTGCCGAAGGATTTCAACGCGGCATTACCCGATCGATACAAGAGCCAGTTGCAGCTCAAAACCAGCGGTGAAGAGAACAACCTTTCACGCCTGACCGAGAGCTTTCACCTGAACCTCGATGCCTTGGGGTTTCTGTCCTTCGTGGTCGGCTTGTTCATCGTTCACGCGGCCATCGGTCTGGCGCTGGAGCAACGCCGAGGACTGCTCAGAACCCTGCGCGCCTGCGGTGTCAGCGCACGCTTGCTGATCGCGGGCCTCGCCGTCGAATTGGGCGCGCTGGCATTGATTGGCGGCCTCGCCGGCGTCGTCAGCGGTTACTTGCTGGCCAGCGTGCTGCTGCCGGACGTCGCCGCCAGCCTGCGCGGTTTGTATGGCGCCGAAGTGGCGGGGCAGTTGAGCCTCAGTCCCTGGTGGTGGTTCAGCGGTGTCGGCCTGAGTGTGCTCGGTGCATTGCTGGCCGGGGCCAATAGTTTGTTGCGGGCGGCACGTCTGCCGTTGCTGGCGCTGGCCGATCCGCAAGCCTGGCATCAGGCTCACGCGCGCTGGTTGCGGCGCCAGGGATGGGTTGCATCGCTTGCCGCAGTCATCGCGCTCAGCGCCTTGATCTGGGGTGACAGTCTGGCCAGCGGATTTTTGCTGATGGCGGGGTTATTGATCGGTGCCGCTCTGGCCCTGCCGGTGGTGCTCAATGCCTTTTTAAACCTGGCGTTGAGCCGCAGCCACTCGGTGCTCGGTCAATGGTTCGTCGCCGATTGCCGCCAGCAATTGCCCGCGCTGAGCCTGGCCCTGATGGCGTTGCTGTTGGCGCTGGCGGCGAACATTGGTGCCGGCAGCATGACCGCCGGATTCCGTCAGACCTTCAGCGACTGGCTCGAACAACGACTGACCGCCGAGCTCTACATCAACCCGTTGAACCCGTCCCAGTCCCGAGAGCTGAACACCTGGCTCAAACAGCAGCCTTCACTGACCGCCGTACTGCCCAACTGGCAGGTGTCGATCCAGTTGCAGGGCTGGCCGGCGGATATTTTCGGGGTAATCGATCACCCGACCTATCGCCAGCATTGGCCGTTGTTGGAGTCCTTGGGCGACAATCCTTGGGATCGCCTGGCCAAGGACGATGCGGTGATGCTCAGCGAGCAACTGGCCCGGCGCTTGAAAGTGCGTCTGGGCGATCACCTGACCATTCCCACATCAGGCGGGCCGTGGTCGCCACGGATCGTCGGGATCTACGCCGACTACGGCAATCCCAAAGGCCACATCCTGGTGAACGTCGATCACCTGCTACGCGGCTGGCCGCAGCTCACGCCCAATCGATTCAACCTGCGCATCGAACCGGCGTTGATCCCCGGGTTCCTGAAAACGCTGCAGGCACGTTTCGCCCTGGACGACAGCCGGATCGTCGATCAGGCGCGGCTCAAGGGGTGGTCCACGCAAGTGTTCGAACGCACCTTCGCCGCCACCGCCGCGCTCAACAGCCTGACCCTTGCCGTTGCTGGCGTGGCGTTGTTCATCAGCCTGCTGACCCAAAGCCAGAGCCGCCTCGGACAACTCGCGCCATTGTGGGCGCTGGGCGTGACCCGGCGGCAATTGATGCTGCTCAACCTCGGGCAAACCTGGCTGCTGGCGGTGCTGACGCTGGTGCTGGCGTTGCCGTTGGGCATCGCGTTGGCGTGGTGTCTGGATGCGGTGATCAACGTGCAGGCGTTTGGCTGGCGACTGCCATTGCGGGTGTTTCCGTTGCAGCTGTTGCAATTGATGGGGCTGGCATTGCTCGCGACATTGCTGGCGTCGGCGTGGCCGCTGTATTCGCTGTATCGCACGCAACCGGCGGACCTGCTGAGGACCTTTGCGCATGAGGATTAAGGTCGGCTTGCCGTTATTGGGATTGTTATTGGCATTGTCATTGGCGTTGTTGAGCGGCTGTGATAACCCGGTGCCTGCCCAGAAAGGTTTTGCCGGCCTCGGTGGCGAGGCTTCGGTATTCACCCCCGTGGTGCCCGGTCGGGTCTTCAGCTTCCCGGCGGATCATGGGCCGCATGACGGCTTTCGCATTGAATGGTGGTACGTCACGGCCAACCTCAAGGATGAGCAGGGCCGCGAGTTCGGCGTGCAATGGACGTTGTTTCGCAGCGCGCTGAAGGCTGTTGCGGAGCAGTCGGGGTGGGGCAACCAGACAATTTGGCTGGGGCATGCGGCGGTGACTTCGGCGACGGTCCATCACGCGGCCGAACGCTATGCCCGTGGCGGCGTCGGTCAGGCGGGCGTGAGTGTCGCGCCCTTCAATGCGTGGATCGATGATTGGCGGTTCAGCAGTCAGGGTTCCGATGCCTTGGCAGATCTGCAACTCAGTGCCCGGGACAAGGATTTCAGCTACCAATTGCGGCTCACGTCGACACGACCGCTGGTGCTTCAAGGGGACAAGGGTTTCAGTCAGAAATCCGAACAAGGGCAGGCGTCGTATTACTACAGCCAGCCGTTTTTCCAGGCCAGTGGCGCGTTGGTTATTGACGGCAAGACCTATCAAGTCAGCGGCCCGGCCTGGCTCGACCGCGAGTGGAGCAGCCAGCCGCTGACCGCCAATCAAACCGGTTGGGATTGGTTTTCCCTGCACCTGGACAGCGGCGAACAGATAATGCTCTACCGCATGCGACAAAAGGACGGCGCGCCTTACCTGACCGGCACCTGGATCGACGCCCAGGGCCAGACGCAATTGCTGCACGCCGACGACATCATCCTCACCCCGCAAGACACCGCCAACGTCGCCGGACGTTCGATGCCGGTACGCTGGTCGATCAAAATCCCCGGCAAACACTTCGATGTCACGATCAAGGCCCTCAACCCAAATGCCTGGATGGATTTGCGCATTCCGTATTGGGAAGGCCCGGTGCAATTCAGCGGCGGCACGGGCTACCTTGAAATGACCGGGTATTGAGGCGGAACTCTCGCTCGGGCGACGGCCTCCTACGTTAAGAAGCCTGTTCACTGGAGCCCGTCATGAGCGACGACCTCAAACCACCTGACCTCGATACCTGGCAGCGCCTGTTCGAAGACAAGGCCTACTGGCAGCAATCCCCCGACGCCCATTACAGCGAACTGCTGCGGGTGGCCGATGACTTGCTGGGGCAGGGCGCCATCGACCTCGAACAGTGGCAGGCCTTGAAGGCCAAGGCCGAACAATCCCACAAAGACTCGCCCGCCGTGAACGTCGCCCAAGAAGTCGACGATCCCGACGCCTGAGGAGACCCGCCATGAACCCCACACCGGATACCGAAAACCCTGACGAGCCACGCCCACCGGGCGAAGTCGAACGCGACAACGACGCCCTGCGCCCCACCGACCCGAACCGACGCAAGGACAGCGGCAAAGGCACAGAAAGCGGCGAATCCACCGCGCAAGAAACTGCGAACACGCCCTGATCAGCGTCTATGCTGATTTGCACAGACAGCACTGACCCAAGGGCCAGAGCCGTCTGTTGCCATCCATCACAGGGAATGTATCGCCTATGAAACTCCACGCACTGACCAAAGCCATCACCCTGGCAACCTTGCTGTCCGCCGTCAGCCTCAGCGCCATGGCCGCGGAGATCCCGCTGTCTGCCGTTGTGGAGGCAGACCAAGTCACCACCAAAGTAGTCTCGGTCGACGCTGCCGCCCACCAAGTCGTCCTGGAAGGACCTGAAGGCAATCAGGTTCATGTGCAACTGACCGACAAAGCAAAAAATCTCGGCAAACTGAAAGTCGGCGATCAAGTTAACGTCAAAGTCACCCGCTCCGTCGCGGCCTCCCTCGACACCGATATCGACAAAGGCCTGCCAGGCACTGTCGAAAGTGCCGGCGAAGTCCGCGCCGCCCCCGGCAGTGACAACCCGGGTGGCGAAGCCTACCGCCAGGTACGAGTCCAGCTGAAAATCACCAAAATCGATGTGAAGAAACACAAGGTCACCTTCCAAAACCCCGCCGGCCAATCCAAAACCGTTGATGTCGTAAGACCCGAAATACAAGCGAAATTGAAAGACCTGAAAGTTGGCCAGAGTGTCATCGTGACCTACACCGATACACTGAAAGTGACCAGTAAACACTGAAGTTGAGTATTAGCTCTAAAGATTGATTGTTCTTGTACAGATTTTTTGTATAAGAACAATCAGTTTTAATGGTCGAACTGGTGGGTTTAGAAAGTTTCAGAATAATATTTGGAACGACATTTAATAAAAGTGGTATCGATAAAATTCATGGTTGTGTGTGCGGACAACTTCAAGAACATCAATTAGAATATTTCTCGTTCGCCCAGTGGCAGGGCTCTTTACCGGTGCATGGATTGCCAAGGCCATTACACTGGGCGAACACCTTCTTGGGGTGCGGTATGTGCCTGTCGTTTGATCTTGTTTTTCTGCACAACAAAGCCATTGATCAAAAAGCTGACCGGTTAGTCGATAATCGGGGTGGTTATTGTGTTGGGGTGATAATTTTTTTTTGGTGTTTGGGGGGACTGATTCGGGAGCGTGGATGCGAGGGAGGTGAGGGGGCTGTCATTTGTGTGAGGCTCGTAGCGGTATTGGCGGTGGAAAGCCAAAGGGGAGCGTATTTATTATCTAATAAAGTAGATTTGACCCCCTTTTGTGAAAAACGGGCGATCTTGAGATTGCCCGTTTTAGTATGTGTAGAGGGGTTATACCTCTTTTCTCCACCCTGAGAAAGTGATGAGTGTTCCTTCTTCCTCTTTATCCTTAATTTCGATTTTGTAGGTGCGGCCACCAGTAACCCCGTCAATTAGAGCCTTTTCATCATTGGCGCGTAACTCGGCATCCTTGGCGTGCTGTTGGTAAAACTCCACGACATCGGAGAACGGCGTATAGGTCTTCAACATGACTTCGAAATCATGCCGTGGCCGACCTGCCATTTCGTCGAAATCGCCGTAAATCGGCGCTCCTTTCATCCCGGGGGTGATGTAAGAACCGTCAACGCCAGCGCCTACGAGATAGGTGTTTTTTGGAAGCAGTGGCAGCATCGCTTTCGGAAAGTCCGAAGGTAATTGCGAGGCGCTCCAGGCGTCTTTTTTTGGCGCGGTGGTGATGTATTCGACCGTGGCAATTTTTTGCGCCTTGGCGCGTTTTTCAGGATCTTCACTCTCTGCCCAAATCGCGATCATGGGTGGCAACTGTTTGCTCCAGGCGATGATTGGATCTGCGTCACTCTTCTTTGCGTCTTTTGCCTGGAAGATAGTCAACACAGTTTCGGGGCTCGGGTTGCAGGACAACGTCTCTTTACTTGATTTGACTGTGCAGTGCCCGTTGACCAATCCAACGGCGATTAGCTGACCTTTTTCATCCAACAACAACGCGCCGCGTTCGTCGCCATTGTTACCGTCATTCATGGCGGTCAGCATCTTGCGCCCGGCAGGCACTCCCTCCTCAAACGTCGAGAACTCTGAGTCCAGAGCATCCAGAACTTGCGACACGATCATATAGTTGTCTTTGGTGTAACTACCGGTCGCGTAACCCATGAAGTCAACCAGCGCCGCGCGTATCGCTGGATCTTCGTTGAGTTTAAGCGGCTGTGTAGGGGCCGGCTCATTGGAGAGCAAGAGCACGATTGTACCATCGGAGCGCTTTTCTGAGTGAAGGGATAAAGCGGCGGCTTCGAGAGAGACGGTTAATGCTAATGACAGGGCGAAGAGACGTGTGATGGTAAACAAGGGTTCATTCCTTTGCTGGGTGGTGATCCGGGGGGTATAGAGGTGGATTTTTTCTAAAAAATGGTGAGAAATTTACGGGCTATCCCAAAACAAAAGGGGACGGTTTTATGCCCGGTAAAGTGAATAGAACCGTCCCAATTTTTTATTCTGGTTGTGAAAATAAACATGTCATTTTATATTTTTGAGTTTTGTGCTTTTAATAATAAATTCGTTAGTTCAGGGCAGGACTCAAGCTCCTCTTCTGAAAGGCTACTTATAATTCGTTTTATCTTGTCGGCGTATGTTTGCTCTATTGGGGTTTCTGTCCAGTCTAATTCTGATGCGGTAGCTATTAATACTTCTTTGTACTGCGAATCGAGAAGTTTTTTAAGAATTTCAATAGCAGAGGCGGAACGTTGCTCGCCTAAGGCGGCTGCGCTTCGCTCCTGCCAATACTTGGCTTTTGAGAGGATAGAACTATTGAGCTCTTTCCAATCCTCCGTGCTGAATTTCTCAAGTACGCCTTTCGCTACCTGCTCGGCGATATATTCATTCCAGTTAGATCCTTCGTCAGGGCCTAGCCAGTAGTTTAATTCGTCAAACTCTTTGCTATACATGTCGTTTTCTCGAAATTAGATCGGGGGTGACATTGGGGCGTCACCCGTATAAAAAAAAGGGGACGGATTTATTTTCTGTGGTGAAAAATAAATCCGTCCCCTTTTTTTCTTTGTTTTTTTCTGCTCTTTAAAAAATGGCGCGGATGTATTTTCTGTTATGAAAATAAATCCGTTCCCTTTTTTGTAGTAAGAAGCTCGCTCGTATTTTCTTATTTGATGCTAGAGTTGTTCGGAATCACTACTATTCATGTAAACTGATGGTCCGCAAAGTAAAGCGAATTTTGTTTTGAACTCAATTAGTGAGCTTGTGTTTGATGCATGAATTGTAAAAATATTTTCTTTGTTTGTGATGGTTATGTTAAGTTTTTCTTTCGTGGGTATGTTTTTTATCGTTAAGTCGCTGATTCCGCCGCAGTTTAGGCCGATGCGGCAGGTGTTGTAGTCAGACTTCTTCCATTTGAGAGGAGGTGCGTCAGGTAGTTGCTTGATGTCAAACTCTAAAATTATAGTTGGTCTGTTGTTGTCTATGCTTATAGTGAAAAGCTCAATTGTGTCTATTTCAACCGAAGTTGTGAAAATCTGGTTGAAGAAAGTACTGCCGTCAAGATTGTTCCAGAATTTCATAATTACTCCTTGAAGTAGAAGTGATCTTTTGCACCTGGGATCTTACCCGTTCTGGTGTTTTCAATCGGTCGCAAATTAAAATGAGCAGCCTGATCACCTTTGTTTCCAAGCTCATGGTATTGGTGACCCGCAGAATGGTCTTGAATAATTACCTTTGAACCATCGCCACGTGTGTATTGATATTCCCGTGTCAGTATTGGTTTTCCTTCGCTATTTAGAATACTTTCACCGGCTTTGTCTGTCATTCTCACATACTTGTACTGACGCGTTTTGCCTGTTGTAGGGTCGTAAACAGGGTCGGGCTGCTGTGTTCTTGGAACTCCTGCTTCGGATTTAGCTTGTTTGGAAAAAAAGGGGACGGATTTATTTTCTGTAGTGAAAATAAATCCGTCCCCTTTTTTAGAATGATGAATAGCACATGTTTAATGTCCATCTGTAGACCCGTGTGGAAGTGTGAAAATAAATCCGTCCCCTTTTCTATAGTCTGTGTCCAATTTAAAATCCTTTGGCTAGGTCGATTGCTGATTTGAATGCGTCTGCATTACTCGCTCACTTTTTTCTAGCCCCTTTTTTGGGAGTTAGTATCCCAAGGTTTCTACGTATAATATCCCAATTTTCTTCTATCTGGCGTGTTACCACAGATCTATTCTTGCACATTCGAATTCAATAATGTTTCCATTCTCTAGTCCACCTGGTAAAAATCATCAATCACCATTTTTATATTGCCGACGGCGATCACTTGATTTTTGGTGTCGACTATTTTGGCGACAACTTTTAGTTCCAGTTTTGCGTCTCTTGTTCTCCAAACTCCTAGTGCGGAGTTATCACTAATCATTGCATTTTTTATGGCGAATACGTGGAACTGGTCAGTCACGTACTCGCCAGCTTTGGCATTGCATTGCTGAGAGAAGGCGACGCAAGTGAATTAGCCGTCGCTGATTTCAACCTCCGCCTCTTCGGCCTCTCTTGAGGTCCATTTGATGATTTTAATTATCATGCTTTATCACTTGGATTGTGGTAATTGATATAGCAAAAAAATAGAAAAAGGGGCGGATTTATTTTCTATGGTGAAAATAAATTCGTCCCCTTTTTTGTCCGTCCCCTTTTTTGGCTTGGAAGTGACCACTTCTCCTTTAACAGTTTATATGGTATTAAATAAAGTCAGCGATTTTTAATTGTCATTATTCTTCAAATGAATGGTTTGCAATTTCGGACCAATTGTTTTTTTGAATTGTTTCTAAAGTTGGGTTTTCCGTCTCGAAGTCAACTAGCAAAGTAAGAAATCCATTTTTGTTTTCATTCGCGTCGCTAGAATTTAACCAGCCCATCTCGCACTCTTCACAGTGCAGATATAGCCTTTCATGAGTGAGGTCGCGGGTAATAATCAATCTACCCTGTTTGCAGGCTGGGCAGTTTTTATACCAGTAGTATTTTTTCATTTTTACTCTGCAGGATAAGAAGTGATTATTTTGTTGGTTCCTGGGACTAGCTTCATCTCAAGGTCGTAAAATAATTTCCCTAATTCTGCTTCATCCCCTCCGGAGCGGCCAACTATTTTAGCCATCGGCACACGTAATGTACCCGTTGAGTCCGGTTTAATTCCATCTGTTTGAGCTTTCTTCCAAGCCTCGTTAGTCACATCGACACCATCGCCATAGAAAACGCCGTGTTGTGGCTTGCCGGGATTGTCGACATTATGTAGCCGGACATGATCTTCTCGACTTTGGCCCTTGTACTTCCCTTTTGCAGGTACAACGCTTTTCCAATCGAGTTCTTCTCTAGGCGCTGGAGCGCTGGGTGATACTTCTGTGACACTCGAGTTCCCCGTTGGCTCATTGAGTCCAGTCCCCTTACTACCTGGACAACCACTACTCAACCCCAACGGATCCACCCACCCCGTAGGGTTAGGCACGTACTGGTAGTTATTCAACCCACCCGCAAGCTTGATCGGATCCGGCGTCAAAAACCGCCCGGTCCCCGGATTGTAGTAGCGATGCCGGTTGTAATGTAAGCCTGTCTCCGCATCGAAGTACTGCCCCTGAAAGCGCAACGGGTTGTCGATTTCAGCGACGTCGAGGGCGGCGAGGTTGCCGTAAGCGCGGTACTTGGCCGACCACATGATCTCACCGCTGT
The DNA here is from genome assembly GCF_024809425.1 of Pseudomonas sp. JAI111. Taxonomy (NCBI): domain Bacteria; kingdom Pseudomonadati; phylum Pseudomonadota; class Gammaproteobacteria; order Pseudomonadales; family Pseudomonadaceae; genus Pseudomonas; species Pseudomonas sp. JAI111. The sequence goes on from NZ_JANUCB010000004.1 coordinate 48,827, forward strand.
AATCGGTCAGTTCCTGCGGCGTACCAAGGTGGTCGAGTTGGTAGTAAAACGGCGTGGCTTTCAGTGGGCCTTCACCGTCGAGCATCGCCAGCGGACGGAAGCTGCCCGGTTCATAGATGTAAGTGCGATAGCGGTTGTCAGCGCTTTCAGCGATCAGGCGTTCACCTTGCCACAGGAATTCTGTGGTGCTGCCGTCGACGGTTTTTTCGATGCGGCGGCCGAAGGCGTCGTATTTGTAGGTCGCGGCACTGCCACCCGGCAGGCTGGCGCCGATCAAGCGGTGTTGGCAGTCGTAACGGTATTCGGTGACGAGTTTCTGCCCGGTGCCACGACGTTCTCGGGTCAGGTTACCGTAGGCGTCGTAGTCGTAGTGGCGGTCGCCCTGCATCAGCAGACGGTTGCCTTTGACGTTGGCCAGGTGCGCGGCGGGTTGATCGCCTTGGCCCAGCAAGTTGCCGGCCGGGTCGTGGGCGAAGCTTTCCGGGGTGCTGCCGCGAACGTTGATCAGGCGATCAAGTGGATCGTAGTGGAAGCTGCGGTTGCCTTTGCGGCTGTCGTCGATGCCGGCGAGGTTGCCATTGGCGTCATAGGCGTAGCGCCGGCGGAACAGGTTGCGGTCCTGCTGGCTGACGGTGTGCGCCTGTAATCTGCCTTGTTCGTCGTATTGGTACTGACTCAGCAACAGGCCTTGCTGGCGCTGTAGTTCCTGACCGGCGCTGAACTGATGGGAAGTCAGGCGCGAACCGTTGAGGTCGATGCTGCTGAGTTGACCGCCACGTTGATGGTGGTAATCGAGTTTGCTGCCGTCCGGCAGGCGGCAATGGCTGAGTTGACCGAGTTTGTCGTACTCGTAGCGCAGGGTGCCCCAACCTTGGTGTTCGGTGATGAGGCGGTCCTGCAAGTCGTATTCGTAGGCGAGCGGCCAGTGGCCGTCGTCAACGTTTACGAGGCGGCCGAAGGCGTCGTAGCTGTAGTGGATTTCCTCGCCATCGGCCAGGGTTTTCACCAGCAAGCGGCCAGCGGCGTCGCGTTGGTATGCGGTAATCAGTTCGCTGCCGTCATCACCGAACTCGGTTTTCTTCAGTAACCGACCATTGAGGTCGTATTCATAAGCGGTGCGACGACCGTCGAATCCGGTTTCCTGCTGGATCAGGCCATTGGCGTAGTAATCAAGGTGATACTGCTCGCCACGTTCGTTTTCGATCTCGGTCAACAATAGGCGCGAATTGTCGTAGCGGTAGCGCAACTGGCTGCCGTCTGGATTGATCCGGCGGCTGACCAAGTGCAGGCCGTCGGCGTACTCGTAACGGGTGATGCGACCGAGTTCATCGCGCTCGGCGGTGACGCGACCGTACGGATTGTAGGTGAACGCACGGGTAGCGCCGCCGGGCAGGGTGACTTGTGTCAGACGGTCGACAGCATCCCATTGATAGTGGGTGATCGCGCCGGTTTCTTCCTGGCGGGTGATCTGTCGGCCCAAGGCGTCATAACGGTATTTGCGTTGGCCGCCGTCGGGCAGGCTTTCTTCCAGCAGTTGACCGAGGTTGTTCCAGCCTAATTGATGGCGGCTGCCATCGGGGTGGCGGATTGCCAGCAGTCGGCCCTGACGGTCGTAGCTGTAGAGGGTGGCGTTGCCATCGGGGTCGATCTGTTGAGTGATGTCGCCCTGATTGTTGCGTTGATACTTCCACGTGGCTTTGCCGCGATGAACATCACTGACGAATCCATTGCTGTACTCATAAGTGACAGGTTCATCTTCCGGAGGAATGACGGCCGTCATCAAGCCGTCTTCGTCGTACCGGTATTCGGTCACCGCGCCCAACGGATCTTTTTCGGCGATCAGTTGGCCTTTTTCGTCATAAGCCTTGAGGTGTTCAGCGCCATCGGGGTCAATCTTGCTGATCAACCGCGCCTTATCGTCGTGGGTGTAAACCTCTTCGCTGCCATCGGCGTTGGTAACGGTCACGCTGCCTTTATCGTCCCAGACGTAGTGCGCTTCCATCTGCGAGAAACTCGCCCAGTGATGAACGCAACGCGCCAATTTGCCTTCGTTCTCCCACTCCCAGAAGAAGCTGGCGCCACCTGCCAGTTGCCGCTCAAGAATCACGTGTTGATCGTTGTAGCGATAGCGCTCGGCTTCACCGGCCGCGTTCTTCGCTTCGATCAGGCGATGCTGCTCGTCATAGCTATAGGTGACCAACGTCTGGACGGTGTTCCAGGCGTCTTCCAGATTGTCTGCCGGAAGGAACTGCTGATAATCGACGGCGACAATGTGCTTGCGGTCATAACGCAGGAGGAGGGCACGACCGGCACCGTTGTCGAGGCGCTTTATCCGCCCATGGATATCGCGAGTGATGTGCAACCGGTTGCCATAGCTATCGCTGATGGCAATCAAGGTTGCGCCTTTGCTGTTGAAGCGGAAGTGGTAGAACGAGGGACGGGTTCCGGCCTGCGCCAGAACAAGCTCCGATGGATCGTCACCAATGAAAATCGCAGCCCGAGACAGGCTGTTGGTAATGGCGGGGCGTTGTTGGCTCGGCAGCGGGAACGGCGTGGCACGGTTTTCGTGGTCGGTCCAGATGACTTCGTCACCGTTGATTTCGATCCGGTGTGCCAGCGCATGGCTCCAGCCGTATCCCAAACCACAATCGATCTCCACGGCGCTGGTTCGGTACAGGCGTGTCCACTCAAACGGCAGCAGACCGTCGAGTTGGCCATCGCTCAACGTCAACAATTCTTCGCCGGTGACCATCGAAACGGGGCATTTGTCGGTACAGGTTTTGGCGGCGGGCTCTGCGCTCTGGTTGGCAGGCGTCTTTGCTTGTCTGGAAACGTCATCACCGGCTTTGCCCCTGCCCAGTTTCGCGTTTTTCTTCCCGTCAAACCGCAACTGCGCCAAACCACTCTTCACCTGCGCCGTCACACCACGCGCCGCAACCGCCGTGTATTTCGTGACGTATTCCATGAAGCCTTTGATGATCTTGAACACCGACTCCACAAAGCCGGTCACCGCCTTGATGATGATTTCGCCGTACTTCTTCAACCGTGCCGCGAGGTAAATGACGCCAGTGCCTTCCGCTGCGATGGTCAGCACGATCGAGATGACGATGTCGATTGCGATTCCGACGACCGCTGCCGTGGTCATTTTTGCGACGTCGCCGGCCATCTTCATTGGCGGCAGGCCCGCCAGCCAGATAACGGCGCTGCGCACCATCAGGAACAGGGCGGCCTCGTCGCTGGCCAGCAACATGGCCTTTTTCATGACGTCAGGCGTTTGTTTGGCGAGATCGATCAGTTTCTGAGTGCCGGCACCGAGGTCTTTTGCAAACTTGCCAGGGTCTTGCAGGATATCCAGCACCAGACTGATGCCGTCCCAGACGCCTTTTATCGCTTCCCAGCCGCCTTCAAGGATGCCGTTGCCGACAGCCATCGCGGTGCCGGAAGCCGACACATTCGACCACTGAGGTTTGAACCCGGCCCACTCCTTGCGCAGGAAACCTTCCAGGTCCGCGGTGAGACCGCCATAGGAGTTGAATAGCGTATCGATCTGCGCTGGTGTCACTTCGTTGTGAACGCGGATCTTGTAGAACTTGCCCGGAACACCACCTGTCCAGGCCGCTTTGCCTTGAGCATCCAGCTTGACCTTGCTGATCGCGCCGCCTTCAACCGCAACGATTTCGACTTCGATATCGCCTAACGGGATGTCGTAAACCGATTCGAATTTGCTCTCGATCAGCAACGGCCCCTTGAGAGGACACTGGGCGACGTTTGAGGTGAAGTCACCGTCAGTCGTGCTCACTGATTTGCTGGTGTTGCCAACCTTAATCACTCGTTCCATGCCAAGCAGGGAGGGCAGGTCGGCGGCGCGGCTGCCTTTATCGGCGACTTTCGCGTACCAGGTTTTGGTTTGTTCCTGATACAGCGTCAAGCTGTCCTTGAACGTATTCAGTTGGTTATCAACGTAGGCAACGCGATCCATCAGCCTTGCTCCAGAATCAGGTGGTTTAACAGTGCTTCGTTCAGGTTTTTCGGAGCATCCGGGCGGCGCACGAAACGTGCGATTTTCAGCTTCAGGTTGCTCTCGGGGTAAGCGGCGTAGAGGTCTGGACGTTCCATCTCCAGCCACTGCATCAGGTTGCCCACCTGGGTTGACGGGTTCTTTTTCGCCAGGCCATCCAGCAACTCCTTCGGCACCTCCCACCAAGGCCAATCTTTCGCCTTCGGCACCACTCGCTGCCCAACGTCCAACCGTTTCCCATTAATCAGATACCGATCAAACACCGGCAGCACTTCACCCGCCGCGTCACCCAATCCTTCCAGAATCGGATAAATATGCCGCCCATCCCAGAAGCGGAAAAACACCTCGGTGCCGTCGGGCATGCGCACTTGGGTCAGGCTGTGAAGGTGTTCGAACACCACGTCGGGCGAGCTGGTTGAAACCGCCAGCCAACCCCAATCCTGCGCATCCGTCTCGGCAATCCACTGCAGAAAACCGGAGTTGGGTTTCAACTCGACGAGGTAGGGCATGACCTGTTGCCAGCCTGCGTAGGGGGTACCGCCCCAGATTGGCGTCGCCTGAGTCGTGGGATCGTTCTGATAAAGCGTCTTGAGCGCTTCGGCATCGCTGGCGGCGCTGACGATCAAATAAAGATGTTCATTGGCCTGCAACGGCCGTTCTGCAAGCCACGCCTGCGGAGTCAACAGATCAGATCGCACAAGCACCTGCCTTACATTTCTCACACTCTTCACAAAACGGCGCATTACGCTTCAGCGTATTAACCTGAGCCGGCGTCAACATCGCCCCAGCCCTGTCCACATCCGCCTGCTTCAACACCCCCGGCAATAACGGCGCCGCCCCGGTCCCACTGCCCGGTCCACCCCCGGAGTTCATGTTGATCACCGGGCCGCTCAGGGTCACGCCGCTGGCGTCGATCTTGATGAAGCTGCCGCCGCCCTTGAGGGTCAGTTCGCTGCCGGCTTCGAGCACGACTTTCATGCCGCTGCTCAGGTGAATCTCTTGGCCGGCGTCGATGAATTGCCCGGTGCCGATCTTGATGTGCTGGTTGACCCCCACGGTCAGGTGGTCGTTGGCGCGGGCTTCGACTTTGCGGTCGGCGTAGACGGTGTGGTGTTCTTCGGCCTTGAATTCGCTGTAGCTGTTTTGCTCGACGATGTCGTGGCGTTCGTTGCCGATGCGGATTTTCTGGTCGTGTTCGACGTTTTCGTCCCAGTCGCGCTGGGCGTGGAGGAAGATCTGTTCCTGGCCCTTTTTGTCTTCGATACGCAGTTCGTTGAAGCCGCCGCCACCCTTGGAACTGAGGGTTTTGAAGGTGCTGCGGGTCTTGTTCGCCGGCAGCGGGTAGGGGACGACGTTTTCCTTGTGGTACAGGCAGCCGCTGATCAGCGGTTGGTCGGGGTCGCCTTCGAGGAAGGTGACGAGCACTTCCATGCCGATCCGCGGGATGGCGATGCCGCCATAGTGGGCGCCGGCCCAGGCGGAGGAGACGCGCAGCCAGCAGCTGGTCTTGTCGTCGGCCTGGCCTTCGCGGTCCCAGTGGAATTGCACTTTGACGCGGCCGTACTGGTCGCAGTGGATCTCTTCACCTTTGGGGCCGGTGACCACGGCGCTTTGGCTGCCGAGGATGCGCGGTTTCTTTTGCGTCAGGGGCGGGCGGTTCGGCACGTCCCACGGGGTCGCCTGAAAGCGGTTGCGGTAGCCCTGGTGGAAATCGCCCTTGAGGCGGGTGGTGTCGCTGGTGACCGATTCTTCCAGCACTTGCGGCTGTTTGCCTTCGTGCAGGACTTCGGTGAGCAACCACAGGTCGTTCCATTTGGCTTTCGGGTGTTGGGTCAGGGCCAGGAAGTGGCCGCTGACCAGCAACGGCTGATCGCTTTTGCCTTCGGCGAGCTGGAAGTCGCTGCGGTGGCGTTCCAGGCTGCGTTTGGCCAGGTGCTTGCCGCGTTCGCGGTCGATGAAGCGACCGGGATAGTCGTAGTCTTCGAGGTCGGGCAGGGCGTCGCCACGGTTTTCGCTTTCCAGCGTCAGGCGCGGTTTTTCGAAGTCGTAGTCACGGCGGGTGGTGCGGCTGGTGCGGGTTTCCAGGCGCAGGTCAAAGCGCTTGATCACCGGGTCGGTGGCGACCATGCCGGAATCTTGCTGATAGGCCACGGGGGCGAGTTTCGGGAACACCGTCTGGTCATCGCCGAACACCAGCTTGTGGGCCGTGGCGCTGTGCTGGAAGTGGTAGTGGATACCTTCTTCCTCGCACAGGCGCTGGACAAATTGCAGGTCCGATTCATCGTACTGAACGCAGTAAATGCGCTCAGGATAAATCGCCCCGACTTTGAATTCGTAGGCATTGCTCTGGATGCCGTGCTCTTCGAGGACCATGCCGATGATTTTCGGCACCGTCAGGTTCTGGAAGATGCGTTGGTTGATGCGGTGCGCGAGGTAGGACAGTTGCGGGCGCAGGGTCACCGCGTAGCGGGTCAGACGTTTGCCGGAATCACCCTGGGCGGCGCGATAGATCTGGCCATGAATGCCGCTGCCGTCAGGCGAGAGCTGCAGGAAGGCCGGTTTGTGCAGCAGGGTTTCGAGGTCCAGGGACGGCTGTTCACTGACCAGCTCCACCTCAAACACAAAAGGCTGGCTGATGGCTTCCCGACCTTGCAGGGAAAGGACCTGAAAGTCGCTGGAAAGACCTTCAATAGTCAGGGCAAAGTGAGTCTGATTGGCCGGCGCGAACATCCCTTGTTCCTCGTGCAGTGCAGCGGCGTTCGCCAAAAGCCCCAGGAAAAGGGGTCAGCAGACGCAAAATTCTGGAAAGGCGTAAACAACATCGACCAGCAGAGCTGGCCGATGCGTGAAGCGGTCAGCCGCGATTAAGCGACTGGCAGACGCCAGTCATCGGAACCCGAAGTACCGGATACTTCGTGGGTCCAGGTGATTTTGCGGTAGGTGAATTGCACTTCTTCCAGGTGCGTGAAGTGCGAGTTTGACGGATCCTGGCAGTTGTGCATTTTGTTGTTGATGGCGACGATGATCGCGTCTTCCAGTTTGGTGGTGTAGTAGTGCTCTTGGGTACCTTGAGCCGAAGTGCGGTACCACTGGATAACGATCTCGCTCATGCGCTCGCCGGAAGTCAGGGCGGCTTGCAGCAGTGGCGAAGACTTGTCGTAGACTTTGGTGATCACGACTGGCTTGTGTACGCGCTGGCCGGTTGGCTGGCCGGACTGCGGGTCACGCGGGATGATCACGTCGTGGCTGAAAGCCTGAACCATGACCTGGTCTTCGTGACCTTCCTGGTAGGTGTTGCCAACCGAGTCGGCGGTGAATGCGCCGGCAGTGATCAGACCTTGTTTTTCGCCAGTGACGGACATGTACGCTGGTGTAGCCATGGATGTGCTCCTTGCTGAATAAAGTGAGGGTGCCCGGGAGGCGGTATCGCCCGGTGGGTGGCTGACTGTTATCAAGGTCCGTGCCATAAATTGATAAAGCCATATAAATCAAGGTCTTGATCTTTTTTTTAGGCTGTTGAAACGAGGTTGGGCCAAGAACACGAAGGAATGTGCGCAAGAACTTGCGCACCACTGCGCAACTTCTTGCGCACTTGGCTGAAAGGCTTGGCAGGCTGGGCGTTTAGCGCCAAGGTAGGACCGTTCTGAAGAAAGGGTGCGCAAGAACTTGCGCATCAAGGCTTTGCGCTATCACTCGATGGCACTGCACATCCGGTGCAACGAATCGGTTGGCACAGTGGTCCATAAAAACAGCGCCGTCGAGCGTCCGAACAACCCTGAAACGGAGTGAGAACGACATGAAAATCCTGATGGTTTTAACGTCCCACGATCAATTGGGTGACACGGGTAAGAAAACCGGCTTCTGGCTGGAAGAATTCGCCGCACCGTACTTCGCTTTCAAGGATGCCGGCGCTCAGTTGACCCTGGTCTCGCCCAAGGGTGGCCAGCCGCCGCTGGACCCGAAAAGCGACGAGCCGGACGCGCAAACCGCGGCCACCGATCGTTTTCGCAAAGATTCCGCCGCTCAGTCCGCATTGGCGTCTACCGCTCTGCTGAGCAGCGCGCGAGCTGAAGATTACGACGCGGTTTTCTACCCTGGCGGTCATGGCCCGTTGTGGGACCTGGCCAACGACAAGAATTCAATTGCGCTGATCGAGGCATTTATCAAGGCGGGCAAGCCGGTTGCAGCCGTTTGTCATGCGCCCGGTGTGTTGCGTGACGTCAAGGGGGCCGACGGCCAGCCGCTGGTCAAAGGCAAGCGTGTGACGGGGTTTACCAACTCTGAGGAAGAGGCGGTGCAACTGACGAAGGTCGTGCCGTTTTTGGTGGAGGACATGCTCAAGGAGAAAGGCGGTGTGTATTCCAAGGGCGCGGATTGGGCGAGTTACGTGCTCACGGATGGTTTGCTGATCACGGGGCAGAATCCGGCGTCGTCTGAAGCTGCCGCCGAAGCGTTGTTGGCGAAGTTGAAATAAGATCAAAGGATCGCAGCCTCGTTTCACTCGACAGCTCCTACAGGGGATCGCTTTTCAACTGTAGGAGGTGTCGTAGGCTGCGTTTTTGTGCGACTGAGGTTTAGCTCAACGCTGCAAAACACTCTTCGATGGAACGCCGCTGCGTCTCGGCATACAGCCCCAATTCATCAATCGTCGGCCGTCCCAGGGCTTGTTCAAAAGCCTGGCGGTTCGAATGCACGCCGTAATTTACCTGAGCGGCATCCCCCAGGTTCGACTGAAATATCCCCGCCGCACTGACCGGCAGAAAATCTTCATACACCAACGGTTCCACCCGCAAATAGCCGCCGCTGAGCAGATCGTCCAGGGTCAAGGATTTCAGCTCATCCGCTGCAAGGCCTTTTTCCGTGACGAAATAGCGGAAGTACGCCAGTTCCTGTTGGCGCATGCCGTCGTAGGTGTCAGGGAATTCGCCGAAATGCTGCGTCATCAACGCGTTGTAACGGGCGGCATTGGCTTCGTTGGGGAAGTCATTCAATTCATCGCGGGCGGCGTTGAGTAGACGATCGTACAGCGCCCGGCCTTTGGGGGTGAGCGCCGCGCCCCGTTGTTCGATTTCACCAAAACGTGCGCTGTGGCTGCCGCGAGTCTCGGCTTGATCGGTGAAGGCAATCGGTTCGTCCAGTGCCTTGAAACTGGTCTGGCGCAGCAGAATCGGGCACTGACGGCGGGGCGGGCCTTCGATCACGGCTTTGGGCGTGATGCCATGGGCGGGCATTTGTGCCTGGACGATGTCGATGTCCAGGGTGCGCGGCGTCAGGTGATTGATGTGCGGGCCTTTGAACGCCACCACGTCGGCGATCAGGCGGTGCTGGGCGCTGAGTTTTTGGTACTGCTCGGCGGTGACGGTGGCGCTGTGGTGCCAGCGAAAGGTTTCCAGCGCCTGTTCGACGAAATCCCGGGCCTCTTGTTCGGTAAGGCCACCTTCGGTTTCAGCGCGCTCGATCAGTGCCAGCGCAGTCGGGGTGAAAATCTGCCGCTTATCCAGCACCGACTGGGCGAAGGCCCGCAGTGCCGGGTCTTCGATCAGTTCCAGGCGCAGCAGCGAAGTGAACACCCGGAACGGGCTGACTTGCAGCGCGGCTTCGTGCACGGCGCGGAAGGCGGTGGAATGCACCGGTACGCCGGCCGGGGTCAGGTCGTAGTAACCGACAGGTTGCATGCCCATCACCGCGAACAGGCGGGCGAGGGTGGCCAGTTCACCGGCGGTGCCGACGCGGATGGCGCCGTGTCGCTCAAGGTCCAATCGCTCGATTTCGCCGGTGCTGTTCAATTGCCGGGCGATCTGCGGATCGCTGTCCAGCACGTGGCGGTTGGTCTGCTCTACCAATTCCATCAGCGCGCCGTATAGCGGCACTTCTTCGCGGTACATGTCGGACATCGCTTTGGAGAAGCGTTGGCGGATCAGGTCAGGGCTGACGAAGCTTGGGTGGCTCATGAAAAAAATTCCTGGCGCGGTGACGTGAAGGATGTGGGAAAAGATCGCAGCCTTCTGCGGCGCCGACAAACGAAGAATCTTACGGACTTCATTCTGCCAAGGACTGCATGCACCCGTCCGGTGTAGCCGCTACCGAGCCAGTGGTTACAGGTGAGAACGGCTTTCCGAACGCAGCGATCCCAAGAACTCTCGGTACAAGCGCGCGGTATTGCTCGGCTGTTCGACCATTGGCATATGGCCGCTGTGGTCCCAGATGACCACTCGCAAATCAGCGATGCCTTTACTCCACACGGCCACGCTGCTGACATCGATCAAGCGGTCCTTGTGGCCCCATAGCAACAGGGCCGGGCATTTGATGTCGGGCAGTTTGGGCTCCATCGGCGGGCTGGCACGGAAATCGTTGAAGATTTCCTCCAGCTCCTCGCGACTCTGTTCATAGCGCTGCGCAATGGCGTCCAGCACCACGCCCGGCACCCACGGTGGTTCGGCCATGGTCATGGCGTAGAAGCGTCGGAATTCTTCCCGCGAATGAATCAGGAACGGGTTATGTCCCTTGGCCAGGTGTCGCTCCAGGTCGCTGGCTTCGGGGGCGGTCACGCCGGCCGGATCGATCAGCGCGACCGAGGCAATCCGCTCCGGATACGTCGCCGCCAGCCACGCCGCCATGTAGCCGCCCATCGAGTTGCCGATCACATGGACCTTGTCGACCCCGCAGACGTCCAGCAGCTGGATCATTCGTTTGGCCTGCAGGGGGATGTCGTAGCCGCCCCCGGCCTTGAAGCCGGTTTCGCCATGACCGGCGATGTCGGGGATGATCACGCGATAGTTGCCGACAAAATGCCGGGCGAAACGTAGCCAGATGTTCTTGTCGGCGCTGAAGCCATGCAGCATCAGTACGCTGCTGGACGCTTCGTAGGGCCCGCCTTGCCAGGTCGACACGGTCATTTCGGCGATCGGCACAACGATCTTATGCAGCCGATACAGCTTGGCCTCCAGGGCGGTGTCCAAGTCATACAGCCAGTAACCGATGGCCGGGTAGCTCAACCAGCTCCAGGCTACGAAAACGGCGATCGCGACAACTAAAACAAGCATCAGGCGTTTTCCTTGGCAGTGATCAGGACAAAATGTGGTCGGCGGGTTTCAGTGCCCGCGTCAACCGGTGATAGCTGAAACTGAACCCCGGAAACATGGCAACGACGTGACCGCTCCTGCTTTGATACCAACTGTGGCAGCCGCCGGACTTCCAGACGGTGCGTTCCATTTCCCGGTGGATCATCTCAGTGTAGGTACGTTCTGCCTCGGGGCGAACTTCGATGCTGCGCAAACCGCGTTCTTTGAGCGTGCGGATGCAGTCGAGGATGTAGTTCATCTGCGATTCGATGATGAACAGCGCCGAGGTGTGGCCGATGCCGGTGTTGGGGCCGGTGACGATAAACAGGTTGGGAAAGTCCGGCAGGCTGGTGCCCAGGTACGCCCGTGGATACTGCGCCCAGACGTCTTTGAGCCGGGTGCCGTGCTTGCCGGTGACCGGGTAGGAAATCACCCCGTCGGTGGCGTCGTACCCGGTGGACCAGACGATCAGGTCCAGATCGATGTGCTGGCCGTCCTGGGTGACGATGCCGGTTTCGTCGATGGACGCGATGCCTTGCTCGCGGCTATGCAGCGTCACGTTGCTGCGCCCCAGCGCCGGGTACAGGGTGCTTGAGATAATCACGCGCTTGCAGCCGATGGTGAAGTCCGGGGTCAACTTGCGGCGCAATTCGGGGTCGGGCACCTGGCGCTTGAGGAAACGCAAGGCATGTTGCTGGACCATGCGAATCGCCGGTTTTGAGTATTTGAAGGCAATCACTCGGGTTTCGAACTGCCAGTAGAGCCTCCAGCGCAGCAGCTTGTACGCCGGTTTGAAGCCCAGTAACCAACGCTGGAAGGGGCCGAAGGCGCGGTCGGCGCGTGGCAGTACCCAGTGCGGCGTGCGCTGGAACACATGCAGGTGCTCGACGTCGGGAGCAATCGTCGGGATGACCTGAGCGGCACTGGCGCCGCTGCCGACGATGGCAACGCGTTTGTGCCGGTAGTCGAAGGCGTGATCCCAATTGTTGGTGTGAAAGGTCTTGCCTTGAAAACGTTCCTGGCCTTCGAAATGCGGGATGACCGGTTGGCTCAACGGCCCCGTGGCATTGATCAGGAACTGCGCGTAAAAAGTGCCTTTGGTGCCGGTGTGGACGGCCCAGCGCTGATTATCGGCGTCCCATTCGACGGATTCGACATTGGCTTGCAACTCGACCCTGTCCCGCAGGCCGAAGAGGTCCACCACGTACTCGGTGTAGTGGTGCAGTTCAGCCTGTTCGGCGAACATTTGCGTCCAGCGGTAAGGGGCGAAGGACAATGAATAAAGCGGCGAGGGCACGTCGACGGCGGCGCCGGGGTAGGTGTTCTGGCACCAGGTGCCGCCGAAAAAGTCCCGTCGTTCCAACAGGCGAAAATCGTCGATGCCTGCCTTGAGCAAATTGATCGCCGCGCACTGACCGCCAAAACCGCTGCCGATGATCAACACCTGAAAGGTCTGCATGGGCCTCCTTGGTAATGGTTGCTGACCGAACCCTCTCTTCATGTATAGCCAAACATTGGCCGGTCGACCTGCATAAACCGGGTTGCCCACCGGTGATGGCTATTTAACGTTGCCCTGATAGACTCCCAGCACACCCGCTACCCTGGTGTTATCCGCTTTCGTTCAGTGGCGCAGAGGCCCTTATGGGAAAAACGGGAGGAAAAGGGCTTTCTCTGGCCAGGAGGCTCTACACATCGCGAACCCTGGGCCTGGTGCTTGGGTTGTTGTGCGTCGGCGCGGCGATGTATCCACTCGATCCGGCGCCGTGGGTGTGGGGGCTGATGGTATTCAATGGCGTGCTTTGGCCGCATGTCGCCTATCAATGGGCGCGTCGGGCGAAGGTTCCCTTTCACGCCGAACATCGCAACATCCTGGTCGACGCCTGCCTGGGCGGATTCTGGGTCGCGGCGATGCACTTCAATCCACTGGCGAGCGCAGCGACTCTTTCGATGATGGCCATGAATAACGTGGCCATTGGCGGATTGCGTTTCCTGCTGGTGGGAACGGTCGCGCAGATTCTCGGCATCGGTGTCGGCATGCTGGTGTTCACACCGACCTTCATCGCGCAAACCAGTCCGTTGCAGCTTTATGCCTGTTTGCCTCTGCTGATCGTGTACCCACTGGCGCTGGGCTGGATCTGCTTTCGGCAGGCCACCACCCTCGGCCGGCACAAACGTGAACTGCTGGCCCTGAGCCGCACCGACAGCCTCACCGGCCTGCTGAACCACGGGGCCTGGAAGGATCAGCTGGAAGTTGAATTCCAGCGTTGCCAGCGCCAGCAACAGGGCGGCGCGATTGCGCTGATCGACATCGATCATTTCAAAGCCATCAATGACACCTACGGCCACGTCGCCGGGGATATTGTGTTGCGTCAGCTGAGCAAAATGCTCAAGCAGAACTTGCGGGCAACTGACGTGGCGGGGCGTTATGGCGGTGATGAATTCTGCGTTTTACTGCCGGACTTGCCCCTCGACAGCGCCGCGGCCGCCATGGATGCCTTGCGTGATCGCTTCGTCACGTTAGGTTACGAGCAGACCCCGGCGCTCAACGTCAGCCTGAGCATTGGTCTTGCAGCATTCAGCCCGGCCCACACCGACGCTACCCTGTGGCTCAAAGACGCCGATCAAGCGCTCTACGAAGCCAAGACCACCGGCCGCAACCGCGTGATCTGCCGCATTGGCGGCCAGTCCGAGCACGAACTGCTCGACCCGGTCTGATATTCACCGTAGATCCCCCTGTGGGAGCGAGCCTGCTCGCGATGGCGGCAGTTCATTCAATATCAATGCAAGCTGACCCACCGTCATCGCGAGCAGGCTCACTCCCACAAGGGGATTGCGGCGTGGCAGGTCTATGGGTGTCGCATTCGGTCTAGAGCCTTGCGCCGTAGTCAGGTAGGGTGTTTTTGACCCCCGACACGAAACAAGGACCGATTCATGACGCTCAAGCTCCCTCGCTCTCTGCTGGCCACTAGCCTTGGCCTGACCCTCGCCCTCGGCGTTTTGGCCCCTGCAGCCTTCGCCGAACCGCACAAACAAGTCCTCGCCGATTCCGAGCAATACAAGGCTGAAGCCCTGAAACTCCTGGAACGGCTGGTGAACATCGACTCCGGTTCCGGCTATGAGCCCGGCCTGACACAAGTGCGCGACATCGCCATCGATGAGCTGAAAAAGCTCGGTGCCACCATCGAACTCGTGCCGAACACGCCGGACAAGAGCAGCCATGTGATCGCCACGCTCAAAGGCACCGGCAAGGCAAAAATCCTGCTGATGGCGCACATGGACACCGTGTTCAAGGAAGGCTCGGCCGCCGAGCGCCCGTTCCACATCAAGGATGGCCGCGCCTATGGGCCGGGCGTGATGGATGACAAGGGCGGCATCGTTGCCGGGATCTATGCGCTGAAAGTTCTGAAGAATCTCGACTTCAAGGACTATGCGCAGATCACTTTCCTGCTCGACGCCAGTGAGGAGACCGGCTCGGACATCGCCACCGACCTGATCAAGAAAACCGCCAAGACCCACGACGTAACCCTCAACCTTGAACCGGGCCGCCCGGCGGATGGCCTGGTGGTGTGGCGCAAAGGCAGCGCCACCGCCGTGGTCGAAGTCAAAGGCAAAGCGGCTCATGCCGGTGTCGCGCCGGAGCTGGGGCGCAACGCGGCGATGGAAGCCGCGCACCAGATTTTGCAGCTCGGCAAACTGGGCGACGAAGCGAAGAAAACCACCATCAACTTCACCGTGCTCAAGGCCGGCGACCGCACAAACGTGATTCCAGACCAGGCCACCGCCAAGGCGGACGTGCGGGCGGCGGTGCCGGAAGAGTTTGACCGGATCGAGAAGGACCTGGCGCGGGTGTCCCAGGACAAGCTGATTGCGGATACCCAAGTCACGACCACGCTCCAACGCGGCCTGCCACCGATGCCGCAGACGGCGGAATCGGATCGACTGATGGCAATGGCGCAAGGGATTTACGGTGAGATCGGTCGCAAGTTGACCGAAGAAGGCAGTGGCGGGGCGGCGGACGCCAGTCTATCGGCCGGTGTGGGCACGCCGACGCTGGACGGGTTCGGAATTGTGGGCGGCAATATCCATACGCCCGAGGAGTACGCGGAGGTCGAAAGCGTGGCTCCGCGGATTTATCTGTTGTCGCGGATGATTATGGAGTTGGCCAAGCACTGATTCATGCCGCTGATCGTTCCCACGTCGAGGCGTCGAACCGTCTGCGTGGGAATGCAGCCCGGGACGCTCCGCGTCCCTTCCAAAGCCGAACGCGGAGCGTCCGTTGAGGCATTCCCACGCAGAGCGTGGGAACGATCATTTATCTCCATACGGCCGAAGGATTACGCGGAGGTCGACGGATTTACCTGTAGTCGAGGACGATTATGGAGTTGGCCAGCACTGATTCACGCCACTGATCGTTCCCACGCTCTGCGTGGGAATGCAGCCCGGGACGCTCCGCGTCCCTTCCAGAGCCGAACGCGGAGCGTCCGTTGAGGCATTCCCACGCAGACGGTTCGACGCCTCGACGTGGGAACGATCGACTTGTGGCGCACAACTTTCCAAGACGTTTCCTACAACGTACCCTGTTGCCGCGTTTCGGTATCGACCCCTATAGTTCGGGCTCGCGGAAAACTCTGCGAACGACCTTGGCCGGTCGGATACAGGAACGCCAGCTACCAAATACCGTTCAGGCGATTTATGTCTGAAAAATCGTGTTATGGCGGCTGTGCGTGGGACACCTCCGGGTGTGCCGGATTCCTGTGACCGGTCGGCCAACCCGCGTACGGCTGCCACCTTTTCGCTTGGCCGCGAATGGTGGTTGCTTTAACTACAGGAGTTTCATCTATGTTCGACCAAGTCATGCCGCGCTACCTCCCCATCGACACCTACGACGCCGAAAACCCGGTGCTCTTCATCAATACCCACAAAGAACTCAGCGACCTCGCCGCCTGCGCGGCGCATCGTTTCACCGTTGTTCGCGATCTGGCGGACACCTTGTCCACTCTGGGTCTCAAAGGCATTTCCGACTGTGATTTGACGCGAGTGACGAGCGCCGTGCATCTGTTGATGCGCGAGGGCTGTGCGATTCTGGATGTGATTCAGGCGCGGGCGTTGCAGCGGGAGGAGGGGTTCAAAGCCGCCGTTTAGCGGTGTGACATCTGGCCCCATCGCGGGCAAGCCCGCTCCCACAGGGGATTTTTAGTGGACACATTATTTGTGTACGCCATCGATCAATGTGGGAGCGGGCTTGCCCGCGAAGGGGCCATTGCAATCACTACAACAATACCTGCTAAACCGTTATTCCTTCACACTCATAAACTCTTCCGCCCAACGAATATATTCCTCGGGCTGCGTATAAGTATGAGTCAGCTCGGTGGCGCTCAAATCCGCCGCCTGTGTGAAGATCTGCCGCTGCTCGCGCAAGCTGTCGTAAGTCGCCTTGATCGCCGCAAAGTACGCACCGTGACCGTCGATGGTCACCCGCACACCCAGTTCAGCCAGGCGTTTGTCATCGCGCAGCGCCGGGTTGCCGTAAGTGACCAGCATCAACGGTACGCTCAGGTGCTCGGCAATTTGTTCGAGGTGATCGAAGTCACGCACGCCGACCATGCAAATACCGTCGGCACCGGCTTTCTGGTACTGCTGGGTGCGGCTGATGACTTCCTGTACAGGCAGTATCCCGGCATTGGTGCGCGCAATGATTGCCATCTCTGTATCGACCCGCGCTTCCAAGGCTGCGCGAATCTTGCCGACGCCTTCCGCGACCCCGATCAGGTCGGTGGATTTGCGGCCGAATTGTGCCGGCAGCAGGGTGTCTTCGATGGTCAGCGCAGCGATGCCGGCGCGTTCGAGTTCGACGATGGTACGCATCACGTTGAGTGCGTTGCCGTAGCCGTGGTCGGCGTCGGCGATCACCGGTAATTGCGCCACACGGCCAATGCGCGTGGCCTGTTCGGCGAACTCGCTGAGGGTGATCAAGGCGAAGTCAGGGGCGCCCAGCACCTGCAATGACGCAACCGATCCCCCCAGGATGCCCACTTCAAAACCCAGGTCAGCGGCAATGCGGGCCGACATCGGGTCGAAGACCGACGCCGTGTGATAGCAAGCGTTGGACGCAAACAGCTCGCGAAAGCTACGGCGCAAATCTTGATGAGAGAGCCTGGACATATGAGTTCCACCAATACAAAGGAATGGAAAGGCTTGAGCAAAGGTGTCAACGCCGAAGGAACAAAAGGCTATCACGCGGGGGAGGTGAAGATGATGACGAATTTTGCACTGACTTGAGTCAATTGATCAGCGCCTTAACGTCGAAGCCAAAAAAGGCCGCAGACCTTGTCAGTCTGCAGCCTCGGTGGAGCGTTTAACGAAAGCGATTTAGCCGTGTGCTGGCACGCTCCAGATTTTCTTGATTTCGTGGATATTGCCTACGTTATAGCGAGGCATGAAACTGGCGCACGGAGATAGTGCAGTGGTCTTGACCGGTGTATTGATCACGTTGGTGGCAGCGTGCATCAGAGGAGTTTGGTTCCATTGGGTCATAGGCTTGTTCATACGGTTGTTCCTTTTTTATTTATGGGTGCAGGTATAACTACCCGCGTTCGAGCATTGACAGTGTTTCTTCATAGAAAGCTGTTTCGTGCATGGCAATGCCGGGATAAGTCGGCACATAGTTCTCGTCGAAGCACCAGGCTTCTTCTGTTTTAACGGACCGTTGAGGATGAATAAGCAAACTCAACGAGGCGGACATCGTTTTAGGTGGAAGCTGCTTATGCACGTCGTACAGTGGGCGCATGTGCAGGATTTCCCCTGGCGCCAGTTTGAGTACTCTTTCTTCGCCAAGAAGTGGTCTTCTTCCGACTCTGATGGGGGCATCAAGGATTTCTCGTGTAACAGTCGTATACCCGTCTCCGCTGTAACCCACTGCATAAATTTCAAAGTCGTGGGTGTGGTTCAGGTCATAGATGAACGTTTCACTTTCATCTTTCGATGAGACCGGAGACCAAAACCCCAATCGGACAGTAAACAGGTCGTTGTAATGCAATACAAAGGCATAAGCGTTGTAGAGACTGTTTCGCGTGCTGAAACCTTCTTGTTGAATAACGGTGTAAAGATGTTCACTCAATAATGTACGGTTAGTCGCGAGTTGGCGCAGGTCTTCCATGATCTTGGGCTTGTCTCGGTCCAGATCGTAAGACGTCATGCGCTCAATAAACGTATTGAGTTTCATGCTGCTTCACTCTGTTGGTCGAGCAAGACGTTCAGGTGGTTGTTTTGCAGGTTTCTCAGCAAAGGCACGTAATCCAGTGCGGCCTGCTGGTCCGTTTGCTGAATGGTCTGAAAGGCCTTCCAGGCAACAGCGGGGTGGTAGTGATAAATCAATTCTTCGGCCACCTTACGTGCCTCTGGATCCTGTGCAGTCTCCAGCAACTCAAGGCTTTCCAGATAGCGTGCGGCGCTATCGTCGTGGGGGAACCAGGCGATCTTGTCCAATGAGGCGCGGTCAAACACGCCTATGTCTGCGCTTCGGTCTGGCAGGTTGATGCTGCCGATGAACGCCTCATGTCCATGGCCTGTCGGATTGCTGTCGAACAGGACCTTTGTGCCGTCGATGAACAGCGGATTGTCGGCGTCGACGATGATCCATTGTCCCAGCGTCAACTTGTCGTCCTGTATTTCATAAAGCTGGACCGGGAATGACTGATTATTGATAGCGAAAAGAATACTGTTTCCCGGAACGGTATAAAGCAGTTCCGAGGCACCGGCGTTGTCAGGTGCCTTGAGGCCGATATTGCCATCGCCATTACAGTGCAATATCAGTGTTCTGGTATGGATGTTTGTTGACTTCATGATCTCTGCACTTCTAGAGGTTTGCTGAGTGTGTGCAGTGTTTTTGTTCAACTGATTGGCGAGCCTTTCGATGTGTCTGGTGATGTCCAGGGCTTCAAGGCTTTTTATGATTTGGCTTGGCGATAGGCCTTTGTCTAAAAGTGTCTCGATCATGAAGTGGCCTGCTTTGCTGGATTTTAAAGTGGGACGTATCAAGAAATAGAGTGGTTCAACTATGCCAGTTATTTGTGGGCTGTCGCATGGTTGATTCTGTGGGTGTAGTTGTTGTGTGTTTTAAGTATGGTGATGACAGTGATTGAAGGCAAATCGTTAGTTGTTAGTTGATGTTGTGAGTTGTTATTGGATGTTTTGGAAGGGTGTAACAAGTCACGCAGAACACTTCGATAGTTAATGGAAGTGCCCAGCGATCAGGTTAGCGAGTGCCACGCGGCCATGCCTTCAAACCGGGTTGAATCACGCTGCAACAGCCTGCTGCTGTTGCTTGCGCAGCAACACGGCACGTACCGAGTCGCCGGGTTGCAGTTGCAGGCGTTTGGCCGTGAGGCGGTCGACGATCAGGCTGTTGCCCACCCGTCTGGCCTGGGCGGCGGTGATGCGGCAGTTTTCCAGGCGACGATTGTGGATCAGCCACACCGGCGCCTGCTCGTCCGGCGTACCGATGGTCAACAGCAGTGGCTGGCTGTCGCGTACGGTGCGGATTTTCGCGATCGGGGCTTCGATCACCGGGCCGGCATCGAAGATGTCGATGTACCCCTGGTGGGCAAACCCTTCGGCGCAGAGGATCTTCATCGCCGGTTCGGTGTTGGGGTGCGCCTTGCCAATGACGGCCTGGGCCTGTTCGGTGAGCAGGCAGGTGTAGAGCGGTTGGCGGGGCATCAGTTCGGCGATGAACGATTTGCTGCCCAGGCCCGACAGATGATCGGCGTGGCTGAAATCCATCTTGAAGAAATGCCGGCCCAGGCTGTCCCAGAACGGGGAGCAGCCATGTTCATCGGCGCTGCCACGCAGTTCGGCGATGAGCTTGTCACCGAACAGGTGTGGGAACTCGGCAACAAACAGCAAGCGTGCCAGCGATAGCAATCGGCCGTTACTGCCGTGGCGTTGATCGTGTCGCAGGAACAGCGAGCAGATTTCCGATTGGCCGGTCATTTCGTTGTTCAGGAACAGCGTCGGAATCTGCCGCTGGATACCCAGGTCCGGCGACGAACTGACCGTCAGCCCGACCCGATAGTTGTACCAGGGCTCACGCAGGCCGACGGCGCCGGCCAAGGCGCTGATACCGACCACTTGCTGATCGTCGTCTTCAAGGACGAACAAATAATCGGCATCCGCACGCTCGACCTGTTCGGCGAAGGTCCGTTGGGCCCAGCGGACCCGATGCGCCAGGCGTTCCTCGTTGGCCGGCAGGGTGGTGAACCCGGGGCCGGCCTGTTGCACCAGATCCATCAAGGCGGGCAGGTCGGTGACGCGAACCGGGCGGACGATCATGATGCAGCTCCTTCTTCGCGCCTGCTCGGGCGCTGTCGTTGGCCACGCGGGCGAGTGAGGCTCACAGGGCGATCAGCCGGATCGGGCTGCCCTCGGTCACGTTCAGCGCGGCGCACATCGGCGCGCTCAATTGCACCGGTTGTCCGGCCAGGACATCCAGCTCGGCGACGATGGCCCGATAGTCCTTCAGCGAATCGTTGCTCACCAGATAACTGCCGCGTGCATCAACATTCGAACCGGTTTGCACCACGCCGGTCTGGCTCTGGGCGATGGAAAGGACGTTCGAGGTGCGCGCATACAGGGTCGGGCCACCGTCGAAAAGATCGATGTAGCTGTTGGTTTCAAAGCCTTCGCGCTCAAGGATATCGAAGGCTTCCTGGCCATCGGGGTGGATGCGGCCAATGCACGCCTGCGCTGCTTGCGGCAGCATTGGCACGTAGATCGGGTATTGCGGCATCAACTCGGCAAGAAAGGTCCGGCTCTCCAGACCGCAAAGCCGTTCGGCCTCGGCATAAGGCAGGTCAAAGAAGTGCTTGCCCACCGCATCCCAGAACGGCGATTGCCCTTCATCGGTGCTGAAGCCGACAATTTCGGTGATCACTGTGTCGGCAAAGCGCTGCGCATGGGCGGCAATGAACAGCAGTCGGGCCCGCGACAGCAACTCTGAAAAAGCGGTTCGCACCAGCGCGGCGTCGATGTGAAAGCCGCGCAGCAACGTGTGGCCGTTGAGGTCGTGACATAACGACAGCGCCGGCACGCCATGCTCGATGTTCAGTTCCCGGGAAGCGCTGGTGAAGTGGCGATTGCGCAGGCTGTAGAACGGCTCGTTAAAACCGGCGGTGGCCAGGATTTCCGAGCAGCCCACCAGCCGTTGGGCCTGCAGATCCTCGAGCACGAAGAAATAATTCTCCGGGCCATGTGCCGCAATGTCTTTGTCGAACGAGGCGCAGGAATCGAGAATCCTCATGCGCAGGCGTTCGGTGTCGTCCGGCAGGGACGTGACGCCGACCAGGCTGTCGCGCGCCAGTTGCTGCAACTGGGGCAGGTCGGTTAGTTCGACTGGGCGTAAGACCAGCATGGACGCACTCCTGTATCAAAGGGTTCAGCGGTTGGCACCGAACCTGACTATCACTGTCAATTTCCACGCGTTAAAGCGGCGATCGCCTGAATTCTTGTCAGACGCCGCCCTTTTTCTTGTCAGCCGTTGCTCGGATCAGGCAACGCTGTGTTGACGCCGAGCTTGTTCAGGAAAAACAGGTACACCAGACCCAAGGCAATCCAGATCAAGCCGAGTTTTTGTGCATCGACGCCCATGTTGTACATGATGGCCGCGACGATGATGAAGCCAACGACCGGGCAGATCAGGTGGCGAATCACCTGACCAGACTTTTGCCGACGCCAGTAATAATTGATGACGGTCAGGTGCAGCAACATGAATCCGCTCAGTGCGCCAAAGTTCACCAGCGAGGTGAGGGTGTCCACTGCGTTGATGAACAGGTAGCAGATCACCAGCGACAACAGCGCCACCAGATAGATACTCAGGTAAGGGGTGTTGTGTTTGGGATGGACCCTGGCCAGTACTTTCGGCAGCTTGCCGTCTCGGGCCATACCGAATAACAGGCGCGAAACCGCCGCTTGCGAAGTGATTGCCACTGCTACACCCCAGGCCAGGGCCGTGGCCACGCCGGTCAGGGTCGCCAGCCAACTGCCGGCAGCCAGTTCGGCGATTTCATAGAACGCGGTGTCCGCCGAGGTGAAGCCCATGCCGGCGGCCAGGTCCGTGGCAATCCAGGTCTGCACGATAAAGATCACGCCCATCACGAACAGCGTGATCAACGCAGCCTTGCCGACGCTGCGGCCCGGGTCAGTCTTGATTTCTTCAGCGAGGGTGGAGATCGCATCGAATCCGAGGAACGACAGCACCGCAATCGACACGGCTTGCATCAGCAGGGCGAATTTGAACGTCTCGGGGTTGTACACCGGCGCCAGGGTCAACTGGCCGTGGCCGCCGTCGTTGTGCAGGGCATTCCAGGCGTAGAACAGGAAAATCCCCAGCACCACGAGTTGCGCGAGCAGAAAGAGGATGTTTAGGCGCGCGGTGAAGGTGATGCCGCGCAGGTTGACGAAGGTCGCACTGACCAGAAAGGCGAGGATGAAGCCAACCTTGGGAATGTCCGGGTAAAGATGATTCAGTGCCATGGCCGCGTAAACGTAGAGCAGCGGCGGAATCAGCAGGTAATCGAGCAACATCAGCCAGCCGGCGATAAACCCGACGTGCGGGTTAAGGCCGCGTTGTGCGTAGGAATACACCGAGCCGGCTACCGGAAAGGCCCGCGCCATGCTGCCGTAACTCAGCGCCGTGAACAGCATCGCCAACATGCCGATGAGGTAGGCCAGCGGCACCATCCCCGGTGCTTCGGCGTTGACGTAGCCATACACGCCAAAGGGCGCGATGGGGATCATGAAGATCATCCCGTACACCACCAGGTCGGTCAGCGTCAGGCTACGTTTCAACTCTTGCTTGTAGCCGAATTCTTCTATTTCCATAAGACCCTTCTCCTTGGGATGAACGCAGCTGCACGCTGCGGGTTTGACGCTATTCCTTTACAACAACGGCCGCAGGTAATCGGCCCATCGATCGATGGCTTCTGGTGTGCGCAGCAGGTCGTTGCGCACCTCGATCAGCACCGCTTCCAGTCCTCTTGCATCGCCGTGGACCGGCACGGTCATGTCGCCCAGCGGGTTGATCTTGTACGGCTCATTACCGGCCACCTTCAAGGGATGTTGGCTCAGTCCGTCAAGCAATCGTTGGGCGTAGCCCGTGGCTTCGCCAAACAGCACGCCAGCTTCCAGCGTGCGCGGCTGGCCGTGGTAAACCGGGGTGAAGCTGTGGATGCCCACGATTCGAACCGGCCGGCGTTGGGCCAGACGCTGGTCGATCAGGATTTGCAGCCGGTCATGAAAGGGTTTGAACAGGCATTCGCGACGATATTCGCGGGTCGCTTCATCCAGATCTTGATTGCCTGGAATGTGATAAATCTCGCTCTTCGCCGGAATACTATCCGGGGCACCGAGAGGCCGGTTCAGGTCGATCAGCAGTCGCGAGTAATTGGCGGCCAGCAAGGTGGCGCCCAGCGCTTCGGACAAGCGCTCGGCCAGCGCCAGGGCACCGATGTCCCAGGCGATATGCTCACGAGCCGCTTCGTGACTCAGGCCAAGGTCCGTTAACCCGGACGGGATGAAACGACTGGCGTGTTCGCACACCAGCAACAGCGGGTGCTCGGAGGCTTCCCGATGCAGGGTGTAGGCGGGCTCGGTAAACAGACCGAGTTCAGCGGATTCAGTAGAGGCGCGCATAGTGCTCACAGCATTCGGCGGGCGACAGCTGTTCCGTCAGCGTCAGCTCCTGGGTTTTTAGGGCGAACCAGGTGTCCAGTAACGCGTTCGGCAGGTTTTCGATCAGTGCCTCGCTGTTGCGCAGGCAGTCCAGTGCCTGGGCAAGGGACGCGGGCAGGGCGACGATGCCGCGAGCGTGGCGTTGTTCTTCGTTGAGGGAGTCGGGCACTTCATCGGTGATCGCATTCAGGGCCAGGCGCTGCTCGATGCCCAGGCGGCCGGCGATCAGTAGCGCGGCCATCGCCAGGTGCGGCGAAGCCGTGGCGTCCATTGCGCGAAATTCCAGGTTGAATTGCGCCGCCGGCGATTTACCGCCGAGGCTGACGGTCGGGCAAATCCGCAGCGCCGCTTCGCGGTTTTGCTGGCCGAGGCAAGCGTACGACGCGCTCCAGTGATGCGGCTGTAAACGCTGGTAAGACACCGGCGTCGGCGCGGTAAAGGCGCAAAGTGCCGGCAAATAATGCAGGACGCCGGCGGCCCAGTGCTGGCCGAGGGTCGACAGGCCGTTGGTGGTGCCGGCGTCGTACAAGAGCGGTTGGCCGTCCAGGTCCAGCAGGCTGACATGCAGGTGTACGCCGTTGCACACTGCCTGCTCTGACGTCTTGGGGGCGAAGCTCACGTCCAGGCCCATCTGCCGGGCGATCTCGCGGGTGATTTCACGCACGTTTACCGCGCGGTCGGCGGCGGCCACGCCGAGGGTCGGGCGGCAGGTGATTTCGTATTGATGCTTGCCGTATTCGGGCAGGAACATTTCCGGTTCGACGCCGCCTGCGCGCAAGGCACTGAGCAGCCAGCCACCGAACTCGGCGCCTTGACGCTGGGCCTCAAGGGAGAATGCCAAGTGTTCAGCCGCGCCTGTGTCCAGGTTGAATTCATGTTCGAACGCGGCGTTGACCTGCACGCCCAGCTCGGCGCGATAACGTTCCACTTCATTGCGCAACACGGTCCGTGGGCAGGCGCCCCACGGACGCCCATCGGTTTCGCGAAGGTCGCCGTGGATGAAATCCAGCGCCGGGGCCCTGGCATCCGGGCCATTGTTGACTGTCACGCGGCTGCTCAAATCGGGAATCAGCCGCAAGTCGCCATACGCGCCCCACGGGTTGGTGGCGGCGATGATGTCTTGCGGGGTCAGGGCGCTGTTGGCCGGCACCCAGCCGCAGCCCGCCACCCGGTAGTGTTCAAGTTCGTCGGTGGGAAACGAGCGACCGCGCGTCACGCCGATCAGGTCGGTGGTGACGAGGGTGGTCATCGGCAGCGGCGACAGGCGTTCGCTCATGGTTGCAGCTCCTGCAACCGGCCGAGCACGGTCTGGGTGTCGGTGATCCAGCAGTAACCCTTGATTGCGTTCAGGCAGGCTTGATGCCGTTGTGGCGTGTAGGTCGCGCAGGCATCTTCCACCAGCGTTACCAGGTAGCCACGGTCCGCGGCGTCACGCACGGCCATGTCCACGCATTGGTCGGTGACGATGCCGGCGATGATCAGGTGCCGGGTTTCGAGATTGCGCAGCACGTAATCGATGTTGGTGGAGTTGAAGACCCCGGATGAGGTCTTGGGCAGGACGATTTCGTTCTCGGTCGGTGTCAGGTCTTCGATGATGCGCGCTTGCTCGCTGCCCTTGGGCAAGTGCATGTCCGAGAGCTTGTGGTCGAGCGAGCGATCGCGGCCATCGGCGGTCAGGCTCTCGATGATCGTGTGCAGCACGTTTTGCCGTGCGCAGCGAAAGGCGCTGAGCAGCCGGCGTTGGTTGGGCACCACCTGCATGTGCGTGCGCGTCAGGAAATATTCAGCGTCCGGCCCGTTGAGGTGCGGGTCGAACTGCGGCTCGAGCCAGGCCCGCTGCATGTCCACCAGTAACAGTGCGGTGTGGTCGGCAGTGAACGGCAAGTCCCTGGGTGAATGGTGGGGGAGCGTAAACATCCTTATTTTTCCTCCAGCAAGTGGGTGTCGAATTCGCTGCGCAGCGCGTCGATGCCTTCCAGACGATCGGCCAGGTCCGGGCTGCGCAAGGTCAGGCAGGCGATCAGCGCCTCGACCTGAGCCAGTGCCGGGACGAAGGTGTCAAACGCTGACACTGATTCCACCGGCGCACTGATGATCAGGTCCGCCATCTCGCGCAAGGGTGAAGCATAGATGTCGGTGAACAGCACCACTCGCGCATAGCGATTCTTGGCGGCGCTCGCCACCCGCAGCGCTTGAGACTCGTAGCGGCGATAGTCGAACACCAGCACCACGTCCTGACGCTGCACGTCGAACAGTCGGTCCGGCAACTGCGCGTTGTCTTCCAGGGCGAAACAGCCGGGTCGCAGCAGGCGTAAATGGTTGAGCAGGTATTGGGCGAGGAAACTGCTGAAACGCCCGCCGAAGCAATGCACTTGATGACGAGTGTCGAGCAGCCACTCCAGCAGAATCCGTACATCTTCGGGCTGGGTCAGCGCATGGGTTTCCACCAGCGCCCGATGGCTGTCCGCCAGATACTGGCTCCAGACGTCGCCTTTTTGCAGATGAGAACGCGGCTGTAACTGTGCGCTGGGAGACCGCAAGCGATGGTCCATGTCGCTGAGCAATGCCTCCTGGAAATCGGCATAACCGCTGAACCCGAGTTTTTTCACCAGCCGCACGATGGTCGGATCGCTGACACCGGCATGTTCGGCCAGGCGCGACATCGGGCCGAGCCCATTACGCGGATACTGGTCCAGCAAGGCACGGATGACCTTGCGTTCCGATGGCGTCAGTTCCAGGCCAGGATCGGTGATCAGGTCTCTAAGAGAGGGCATCCGGGCTCCTTGCTGGATGAGGTGTCGGTTTCGTTTCATAAATTGCTAAAACAGTATTTATGTAGCGCTCTCTACATGTCTAGTGAATTTTCCCGTGGTTTTTTAACGCCCCGAAATGGGGCGAAAACCGCGTGCGCCGTGGGCTACACGGAAGTCGACTGAGTGTGTAGTCCATCGCCCTTAAAGTTGTCAGAGATTGCCGAAATGCAACGATCAGCTCAGGCGGTGAGTGTGCGGCGCCGGACGAAACGAAACGCCCTGGATCGCACGTCTTGCGGCACAATTGAACAAATACCCACGGCGTCGAGCCGTTCTTCGTTACATCGACAGGGTGATTATCCGTGCAGGCGACCCGTTTGACCCTGATGTGCCACGCTCGAACCGTCGCACAAAAATTAGCGATCTTTCCTACGAACGAACCCCTGGAAACGGAGTGGATATCGGCGAGGGGAACGCGCTGTCGCTCGTTCAAGGGAACGCCGCGTCTGCTCTGTGCGCCGGAGTTGCGGACGCAGCAGACGGCCGAGCTGTTTGGCGACAACGTTGAAATTGTCCCGGCGCTGAGGGATTGCGACTTCGGACGCTGGAAAGGTGTACGGATTGACGACCTGCAAAAAACCGAACCCGAGGCACTTGAAGCGTGGCTCGATGACCCGGCCTCGGCACCGCATGGCGGTGAGTCGGTGGCGCAACTCGGTACGCGTGTGGCGCAGTGGCTCCAGTCCCTGGAGGCCACACCGGGGCATATCGTTGCGATCACCCATCCCTTTGTCATTCGCGCGGCATTGACGCAAGTGCTGCAGGCAGCGGCCTTCAACCTGATCGACGTTGAACCGTTGTCGACCGTCGAGTTGCGGTTCACCGGCCGCTGGCGATTGCGCTTGCTCGGCACAGATACCGAAGGAGCACGTTGATGAAAAAGCTGCTGGTCATCGGCATCGGCGCCGGCAACCCCGACTACATCACGATGCAGGCCGTGAAGGCGCTGAACCTGGTCGACGTGTTTTTCCTGATGGACAAGGGCCCGGCCAAAGACAAACTGATCGACCTGCGTCGGGAGATCTGCGAGCGCTACATCACTGACCGCGACTACCGTTTCGTCGAAGCCCTCAGCCCGGAGCGCGAGCTTGGGGAAGTGGACTACACGAGCAGCGTGGACGATCTGAATCTTGCCAAGCAAATGACCTTCGAACGGCTGATCAATGAGCAAATGGCCGACGATCAGTGTGCAGGTTTCCTGGTGTGGGGCGATCCAGCGCTGTACGACAGCACGATTCGGATATTGCAGGCGATTCTGGCCTCGGGCCGTTGCGTATTCGAGTTTGAAGTGATCCCCGGCATCACCAGCGTTCAGGCGCTGGCGGCGCAGCATAAAGTGCCGCTCAATCGCATTGGCCAATCGATTGAAGTCACCACCGGCCGGCGGCTTGCGGCAGGGCAGGTGAGCGATGCCGACAGCCTGGTGGTGATGCTCGATGCACAGGATGCCTACCATCAGGTGGCCGATCAGGAGACCGAGATTTACTGGGGAGCTTACTTGGGGACGCCGGATGAGATCTTGATCAGTGGCAAGCTCAAGGATGTGGCGGATGAGATTGAACGGGTGCGCAAGGCAGCGCGGCTGGCCAATGGCTGGATTATGGATACCTATCTTTTGCGCAAGCCTTGAAGGTGTTGGTGTCTGCTCGCGATGAGGGCCTCAAAAACGCCTCAAAAAACGGCCTTGCCCCCACGCCCAAACCGCTCCCGATACACCGACGGCGGCACGCCCACCACCCCGCGAAACGCCACCCGAAAACTTTCCACCGACCGATACCCGCACTGCTCGGCAATCTGATCGGTGTTCTGCCCGGTGCTCTCCAGCAACTCCCGCGCCCGCGCCAGCCGCTCATGCTGCAGCCACGCTTTGGGCGGCATGCCCGTGGCTTCAGTAAACCGGCGCAGAAAGGTGCGTTCGCTCATCGCCGCCTCGCTGGCCAGTTCGCGAACTTCCAGCGGTTCGTGCAAACGCTCGCGTGCCCATTGCATGACGCGTGACAAATCGCTGCGCGGCGTCGGGCTGACCGGTGTGGGAATGAATTGCGCCTGACCGCCGGTACGCTGCGGCGACATCACCAGTCGCCGAGCCACCGAGTTCGCCACCTGCGTGCCGAAATCCCGCGCAACCAGGTGCAGGCACGCATCAATCCCCGCCGCGCTGCCGGCCGAGGTGATCAGTTGACCGGAATCGACGTAAAGCACGTCCGGGTCCACCAGGATGTTTGGAAAACGCTCGGCCAGCTCCGTGGTGTAACGCCAATGCGTGGTGGCGCTGTGGCCGTCGAGCAAACCGGTCGCCGCCAGCACAAACACGCCAGAGCAGATCGACAGCAACCGCGCCCCGCGTGCGTGGGCCTGGCGCAGGGCCACGAGCACGTGTTCAGGCACCGCTGCCTGGCGGTCGCGCCAACCGGGAATGATGATCGTGCGGGCGTCTTCGAGCAGTTCCATGCCGCCATCGGCCAGCACCTGAATGCCGCCCATGGCGCGCATCGGGCCCTGGTCCACGGCGACGATACGGTGCTCGTACCAAGGAAAATCAAACTCCGGCCGCGCCAGGCCAAAGATCTCCACGGCGATGCCGAATTCGAACGTACAGAGGCCGTCGTAGGCCAGAATCGCGACCAATCCAGGGGCAGGCAGCATTTGGCGGAAAGTTCCCGGTGAGTGTCTTGTGCGCCACTGTAGCGGCAAGTGTCGGGCGGATAAAGTCCTCTCACACCCACTGAGACTTTGGAGTACAGCCCATGACCAGCCTGGTCCGCGAGATCCCCGCCGCCCCGTCGGCCATTGCCCTGATGCATTTCAGCAACCGCCTGACCTTTGAAACCGATTGTTCCGACGTCTTTGCGAGCCAGCAGGCCGGCGAGGTGGATTTTGTCCTTGTGGACGTGCGCGGACCGCTGGCGTTCGAGCGTGGGCATGTGCCAGGCGCGATCAACATTGCGGGACGATTGCTGACCGCCGAGCGCCTGGCGGATTACCCGAAATCCACTTTGTTTGTGGTCTATTGCGCCGGGCCGCACTGTAACGGTGTCCACAAGGCCGCGGTGAAACTGGCGGCGTTGGGTTACCCGGTCAAGGAAATGATCGGCGGCGTGACCGGGTGGCTGGATGAAGGGTTGGCGTTGAGCGTTGCGGTACAACGCCTGGCCACCGAAGCCGTGAAGTGTGAGTGCTGATCAACCGTGACGAGTCGCTGACGAAGCCGCCCACCACCCATCCAGCGTCGCCTGCAACCACTCGAACACGGCTGCATGGGCGGCGCTGTCCTGTGTTTCCCGAGGCAGCGGCGATTCATCGCCAAAATGCGCATTGAGCGTCGTTACCGACTCGGCATTCCACTCAGGATGAAACTGCAACCCCACCCGGGTCTGACCCACGCGATACATCTGCTGCACGCATCGATCGCTGCTGGCCAGCAATTGTGCGTCGGGCGGCAGGTCGATCGCATCTTCGTGCCACTCCAGCACCTTCAGCACCTGGCCATCGATGAACGTCACCGGCGTCCAGCCAGTCTCGCTGCGGTCCATGCGCCGCACGTCCCCGCCCAGACTCAGCGCCAACAACTGCGCTCCCAGGCAAATCGCGAACACTGCCGCGCCCTGATCCAGGCTCGCCATTAGCCACTGGCGCTCGGCCTCCAGCCATGCCGGCCCGGCGTTGGATTCATAAGGCCCGCCCAGCACAATCACGGGCGCCGCACTCGCCGGCGGCAGTTCCCCCAAGTCGGCGCGGAATACCTTGAGCAGGATGTCCCGGGACTTGGCCCAGTCGGCAATGGCACCGGGGCCTTCGGCGGGGTGGTGCTGGATCAGATTCAACGTGGGCATCAGCGCTCTCTGTGGTTTTTGTGTGTGGCTTTTGTCTGAAACAAAGGTTTGTCCTACAGTCTTTGCACCGCCTTAGCGCAGGCTTCAAGTGACATGAATCCAGGCGCTGTTTTTCTGTAAGTATTTGTCGCTTAAACACAATTTGCCCGCGCGAAGCCACTCTAGACTGCCGGCCACTTCGGTTTTCACTGACCGAAAGATGCTAATCGAACGCTGCCAATAAAGTCTCCGCACACAGGAGTTATAAATGAAGAAGCTAGTGATGTTCGGTGCCCTGGCACTGTCGATGTTGTCCCTGACCGCTGTGGCCGAAGACGCCAAGCCGATCCGCATCGGTATTGAAGCCGGTTACCCGCCATTCTCGATGAAAACCCCTGACGGCAAACTCACCGGTTTCGACGTGGATATCGGCGACGCGCTGTGTGAGCAGATGAAAGTGAAGTGCACCTGGGTCGAGCAAGAATTCGACGGTCTGATCCCGGCGCTGAAAGTGAAGAAAATCGACGCGATCCTGTCGTCCATGACCATCACTGACGACCGCAAGAAGAACGTCGATTTCACCATCAAGTACTACCACACCCCGGCGCGCTTCGTGATGAAGGCCGGCACCGACATCAAAGACCCGCTGACCGAGCTCAAAGGCAAGAAAGTCGGCGTGCTGCGTGCCAGTACCCACGACCGTTTCGCCACCGAAGTACTGGTGCCGGCCGGCATCGAGCTGGTGCGTTATGGCTCACAGCAGGAAGCCAACCTGGACATGGTCTCTGGCCGCGTTGACGCGCTGCTGGCCGACTCGGTCAACCTGGACGACGGTTTCCTGAAAACCGACGCCGGTAAAGGCTTTGCCTTCGTTGGCCCGACCTACGAAGACGCCAAGTACTTCGGCGGCGGCGCCGGTATTGCGGTGCGTAAAGGTGATAAAGAACTGGCGGACAAATTCAACACCGCCATCACCGAAATCCGCGCCAACGGCAAGTACAAGCAAGTGCAGGACAAGTACTTCGCGTTTGACGTTTACGGCCAGTAATCACACCGTTTGAAAAAGTGGCAACCGTTGACGCGGTTGCCACTTTTTTTCGCTTTCACTATTGAAATGAGATCCCTGTGGGAGTGAGCCTGCTCGCGATAGCGGAGTATCAGTCAAGCATTCATTGTCTGATACTCCGCTATCGCGAGCAGGCTCACTCCCACAGGTGATTTTCGTCGTTCAGGCTATTCAGGAGTTCCCCATGCAACGCATCGACCATTCATTGCCCTGGAGCCACCTGGGCACCGAGCGCACCCTCAGCGTGTTTCGTTACGGCGCGGGCGCTCGCAAGGTCTACATCCAGGCCAGCCTGCACGCCGATGAACTGCCGGGCATGCGCACGGCATGGGAGCTGAAAAAGCGCCTGACCGAACTCGAAGCCCAGGGCCAGTTGCAGGGCGTGATCGAACTGGTGCCGGTGGCCAATCCGATTGGCCTCGATCAGCATCTGCAAGGCAGCCACATGGGCCGCTTTGAACTGGGCAGCGGCAAGAACTTCAACCGCTCCTTCGTGGAACTCAGCGGCCCAGTGGCGGCGTTGATCGGCGATCAGTTGGGGCACGATGCGCAAGCCAACATTGCGTTGATTCGCCAAGCCATGGGTCAGGTCCTTGACGGCTTGCCAGCACCGGCCTCGCAACTGGAAGCCATGCACCGCTTGCTGCTGCGTCACGCGTGCGATGCCGACATCACCCTGGATCTGCATTGCGATTTCGATGCGGCAATTCACCTCTATGCCTTGCCGCAACACTGGCCGCAGTGGCAGTCCCTGGCGGCGCGTCTGAAGGCCAGCGTGGCGTTGCTCTGTGAAGATTCCGGCGGCAGTTCATTCGATGAGTCCTGTTCCTCGCCGTGGTTGCGCCTGGCGCGGGTCTTTCCCGAGGCGAACATTCCGCCGGCGAACCTGGCGACCACGCTGGAACTGGGCAGTATGGGCGACACCCAGGTCGATCAGGCCCAGGCCAATTGCGAGGCGATTCTCGGTTTCCTCGCCGAGCAGGGTTTCATCCAGGGCGCCTGGCCGGCGGCACCGAGCGAATGCTGTGAGGGCATGCCGTTCGAGGGCACTGAGTACCTGTTCGCGCCGCATCACGGGGTGGTGAGTTTCCTGCGTGATTCGGGTGAATGGGTAGAGCAGGGCGATGCGCTGTTTGAAGTGGTCGATCCGCTGAATGATCGCGTGACCACCGTGCGCGCCGGCACCAGTGGCGTGTTGTTCGCGATTGATCGTGGACGGTATACGCAGCCGGGGACGTGGCAGGCGAAAGTGGCGGGGCGGGAGCCGATTCGGGTTGGCAAGTTGATTAACGACTGATTCGATCGTTCCCACGCTCTGCGTGGGAATGCCTCAACGGACGCTCCGCGTTCGGCTTCTGGGACGCGGAGCGTCCCGGGCTGCATTCCCACGCAGAGCGTGGGAACGATCATCAAACACCTGACATCCTTCACGGTGTTAGGCTCTGCCCCGAATCCTGCGCGCTGTGAAGGAAGGTTTATGTTGAAGATTCTCGCTCTGCTGACGCTGCTGGCATCCGCCACCGTCCAGGCTCAAACCCCGCTGCTCAACGATCTGCCGCTCAAGTACCTGGAGCAGGCCAACCCCGAATCCCGCCATCAGCCCCTGGTGATTTTTCTCCACGGTTACGGCAGTAACGAGCAGGACCTGTTCGGCATAAAGGATGAGTTGCCGGCACAGTACAACTTTCTGTCGGTTCAGGCGCCAGTGAGGCTGGATGAAGACAGTTATCAGTGGTTTCGCAAGAAAGGCGAAGGCGCCTACAACGGTGAAACCGATGACTTGAAGACCAGCGCCAAGGTGCTGCTGGATTTCATCGCCCAGGCGGCGAAGAAATATCAGACCGAACCCGACAAGGTGTTCCTCGTCGGTTTCAGTCAGGGGGCAATCATGTCCTATGAGCTGGCGTTGCGTCATCCCGAGGCCGTGGGCGGGATTGCCGCGCTGAGCGGGCGGATTCTGCCGGTGCTCAAATCCGAGCTCAAACCGGATGAAAAACGCCAGAAGCTGGCGATTTTCATTGGTCATGGCACCGCGGACAAACGCCTGCCCTACAAAGACGGCACCGACGCCGACAGCCTGTTGCAGCGCCTGTCACTCAAGCCTGAGTTCCATGGCTACGAAGGTCTCGGCCACAATATCAATGAGGCCGAGCTTGCAGATTTGAACTCATGGTTAAAGCGTCTCAACCCCTGACCTTACTTGCCGGAGACGATCTGCTTGACCAGCGTTTCGTGGCCGGCATTGTCGCTCAGACGGGAAATCACCTGAACGATTGCCATGCGGGTGTTGGACGCGGCCATCACCGTGGTGTCGAGGGTCTTGCCGCCGCCTTGGGTGGCGGTGCTGTCGATCTGCCGCAGACCCAACCCGGTGCCTTTCTGGGTCAGGCTTTTTTCGCTGAGCTTGGTGAAGTCCGGCAGCGCATGGGCTTGCTCGGTGGCGAAGTCGGACGCGGCGGAGTCGAGAAACTGACTGTCGTTGTCTTTGACATTGGCGCCGCCGGGGATGGTGTTTTCAGCGGCGATCACCACGGTTTTCGTGGCCTGGTTGGTGTACATGGTGCCGGTGGCCCCAGCGGTCCCGGCGGCTGCATCGCCGGCGGGCAGCGGGTTGGCGATGAAACCCTTGGGCAGGCTGAACTTGAACTTGCCGCCGAGCATCGAGACCTCTTGGGCAGGCGCTTTATCGCTGGCGGTGGCCTTGGCGGCATGGGCATTCAACGCCCCAAGGCTGGCGGCCGCGGTCAACAACAGGACAACGGCTTTTTTACTCAACAATGACATTCGAAAACTCCAGGGATGGTCGCGCTTAGCCGGCGATCATCCCATGGAGGCTGTTATGCATTCCACTCCCTGCGGTCAGGTGGGGTAGCTTTACTCGTTCGGAATGATCGAACGTGTTGCGCTGACCTTTTCTGTTGATCGCGTCGTGGCGATCACCGCCCCGGCGATAATCAATATCGCCGGAACGATCAGGATCGGTCCGGCCTGGCTGCGGCCTGTGGCGATCAGCAATAAGGTCGAGATCAGCGGCGCCAGGTAGGACAGCGCTCCCAGCGTCGCCAGACTGCCGTGTTTGGTGGCGTGGTCCCAGGCAAGAAATGCCATGCCCACCGGCCCGAGGCCAAGCACAACGATGGCGGCCCATTGGTTGAAATCGGGCCTTACCGTGGTTTCGAACGCCAGGTGACAGATCAGGCCGCAGACTGCCGACAAGCCGCAAATCCCGCCGATGATGCTGCTCGGCACTTCGCTGAACCGTCGATTGATCACCGAATACCCGGCCCAGATCAGCGCACAGCCAAACGCTGCGAGGTAACCGGCCACCGGCATCGCCGCCCCCGTCACCGGGGTGTGTTGTTGCATGATGAACGCGGTGCCGGCCAGACCGAGCAGGGCGCCGAGCATTTGCCGCTTTTGCAGCTTTTCTCCAGCGGCGAACGCCGAGAGCAACACCAGCAACAGCGGCCACAGATAATTGATCAGGCTGGCTTCGGCGGCGGGCGCGGCTTTGAGTGCGAAAAAATACAGCCCGTGATAAACGAAAATGCCGACGAAACCGGTTGCCCACACGGCCCACGGTTGTCGCCAGCTACTGAAACCGGCGATGCCGCGTCGACCGAGGATCACCAGGCTTGCCGCAAACGCTATCCCGAAACTCAGCGTCAGCAGTTCAAACGGTGGAATGCCTTCGGTGAGGGTGGTCAACAGCGCCAGGCAGGACCAGAGCGCTATCGCGATCACGCCAATGGTTGTGGCGGTTTGGGAACGGCGGGCGAGGGGCGTTGCGCAGCTCATGTCTGTTCCTTCAGCACGTAGCGGGCAACATCCTGGCCCTTTGGGTGTGAAGGAGCTTAGCGTTTGATTGCTGAACGTCCAGCCGCGACGGTCGGATTGACCGGTCGTGCGAGCAAACGTCGAGTGATGCCCAGCATTCCCACGGACACCGCCACCCCCGGGGCAAATGCATTCATGCCCATAGTGGGCAAGGCCAGCGCCAACACCAGGCAAAACGCCGCGAAGGAATACATGCCGGTGGCGGTAGCGCGCAGCAGGGCGGCCGTAAATGCCGGGCCGCGGGTCTGCTGGGAAAATACCGCCATCACGCTGCCCAACACCGGGAACACCGCGAGCAGACCGCTCCAGCCTTCGCCGACTGTGCGGGCCAGCAGCGTGACCGCCAGTGTCAGCAAGGCGCCGGCAATCATGCGCAGCAGCAGTTTGTCGGATTTGGGCGCAGGACCCGACACGATGGGCTGTACCTTTGGAAACAGGTACGGCGCCGCCAACAGTGCGGTGCTGGCCGCGATCACCGAAAACAGCAGCGACGGCGGAACCTGCGAGAGCACCACCGCCACGCCGGCCCAGACCAGTAGTGAAATCGTCAGCGCCCACGGCCAGCCCTTCTGTTGAGCGACCTGGGCATAGGTCACGCAGAAGGCAATCATCGCGAACATCGCGGATAACGCCGCCATCGCGGACTGAGCGGCGAATGCCTCGCCTTGTTCAATGGCGAGGAAGAACAGAATCGGCCCCACCACCACCGGCAATCCCGACAGCCAACCGGCCACGCTGGGGCCCCAGCGTTTGCCCGCGAGGGAAATCAGCAAGAGAAATCCGGGAATCACCAGCAGTTTGAGCATCAGCACGCACGCGTCTCCGACCTGAGTGAGGCGGCAACGTTAGCATTGCGGGCGACAGATTGCTCTATAGATTGTCGTATTTTGTATACAAAGTTGCTGGCCCTTGGGTGTGTCGGGCGAAACGTCTAAGCTGCTTGCCTCCCACCTGTTTCTGGATGTTTGTGTGAAATTCAGTTTGCCCAAAGTCGCCACCGCGCCGTTTTGCCCGCCGGAAGTGGCCGGCAGCGTTGCGGTTGACCCGAACGCGTCATTCTTTAAACGGGTCCTGCGCTTTGCCGGGCCTGGCTTGCTGGTGTCCATCGGCTACATGGACCCGGGCAACTGGGCCACGGCCATCGAGGCCGGCTCGCGATTTGGCTACAGCCTGTTGTTCGTGGTGCTGCTGGCGAGTCTGGCGGGGATGGTGGTGCAGTGTTTGTGCTCGCGCCTGGGCATCGCCACCGGTCGAGATCTGGCGCAACTGTGCCGCGAGCGCTACAGCACGCGCACGGCGCGGACTCAATGGCTGTTGGCGGAAATCTCGATCATCGCCACCGACCTGGCCGAAGTGCTCGGCTGCGCGCTGGCGTTCCATCTGCTGCTGGGCTGTTCGCTGACCTTCGGCATCGCGCTCACCGCGTTTGACACGCTACTGGTGCTGGCCCTGCAAAACCGTGGTTTCCGTCGCCTGGAGGCGATCATGCTGGTGCTGGTGAGCACCATCGGCGTGTGTTTCTTCGTCGAGTTGCTGCTGATCAAGCCGTACTGGCCGGACGTCGCCCGTGGCTTTACGCCGTCACTGTCGGCCATTGCCGACGCTGCGCCGCTGTACCTGGCCATCGGCATTCTCGGCGCCACGGTGATGCCGCATAACTTGTACCTGCACACCTCGATCGTGCAGACCCGAATGATCGGCAAGGACCTGGCCAGCAAGCAGGACGCGGTCAAACTGGCGCGCATTGACACCATCGGTTCGCTGGCGTTGGCGCTGCTGGTGAATGCGGCGATTCTGATCCTGGCGGCGGCCGCGTTTCACCAGAGCGGGCACACCGATGTGGTGGACATTCAGGACGCCTATCACTTGCTCGATCCGTTGGTGGGTGGGGCGCTGGCCAGCGTGTTGTTCGGCGTGGCGTTGCTGGCGTCGGGGCAGAGTTCGACCTTTACCGGGACCATCGCCGGGCAGGTGATCATGGAGGGGTTTCTGAACCTGCGGATTCCCTGCTATCAGCGCCGGCTGATTACCCGGGGACTGGCACTGATCCCGGCGTTTATCGGCGTCTGGCTGATGGGCGATAACGCAATCGGCAAGCTGCTGGTGTTGAGTCAGGTGGTGTTGAGTCTGCAGTTGCCATTTGCGCTGTATCCGCTGATACGCATGACCAACGACCACAAGCTCATGGGGCCGTTGGTGAATCAATGGCCGACGCGGGTGTTGTCGTGGGGGTTGTTCGTTGTGATCAGCGGGGCGAACAGCTGGTTGATCCTGCAGTTTTTGGCTTGACCGAACGGGCCTGCCCCGGCAATGGATCTAAATGCCAAACAAAAAAACCGATGCGAGGTGAATCGCACCGATCATTCCCACGCTCTGCGTGGGAATGCCTCAACGGACGCTCCGCGTTCGGCTGTAAAGGGGACGCGGAGCGTCCCGGGCGGCATTCCCACGCGGAGCGTGGGAACGATCTGGCGCTGTCACCCGATCAAAAGGCTTACGCTCTTTCAATCGCCAGGGCCACGCCCTGACCACCGCCGATGCACAGTGTGGCGAGGCCTTTCTTGGCGTCGCGCTTGATCATTTCATGCAGCAGGGTCACCAGCACCCGGCAACCCGATGCACCAATCGGATGGCCCAAAGCGATGGCGCCGCCGTTGACGTTGACCTTGTTCAAGTCCCATTCCAGGTCCTTGGCCACGGCCAGCGATTGCGCGGCGAACGCTTCGTTGGCTTCGATCAGGTCCAGTTGGTCGATGGACCAGCCGGCCTTGCTCAGGCAGCGGCGAGTGGCCGACACCGGGCCGATGCCCATGATCGCCGGGTCAACGCCCGCGTTGGCGTAAGCGGCGATTTTCGCCAGCACCGGCAGGCCGAGTGCCTTGGCTTTTTCCGCGCTCATCAGGATCACGGCGGCGGCGCCGTCATTCAGCGACGAAGCGTTACCGGCGGTCACCGAACCGTCCTTCTTGAAGGCCGGTTTCAGTTTGCCCAGCGCTTCGGCCGTGGTGCCGGCGCGTGGTTGTTCATCGGTGGCGAAGGACAGCGGATCGCCCTTGCGCTGCGGGATCAGGATCGGCGTGATTTCATCAACAAAACGCCCGGCTTCGATGGCGGCCGTGGCTTTCTGCTGCGAGGCCGCGGCGAAGGCGTCCTGTTGCTCGCGCGTCAGGCTGTACTTCTCGGCCAGGTTCTCGGCGGTGATGCCCATGTGGTAATCGTTGAACGCATCCCACAGGCCGTCGCTGATCATGGTGTCGACGATTTGCGCATTAC
Organism: Pseudomonas sp. JAI111; assembly: GCF_024809425.1. Lineage (NCBI taxonomy): Bacteria > Pseudomonadati > Pseudomonadota > Gammaproteobacteria > Pseudomonadales > Pseudomonadaceae > Pseudomonas > Pseudomonas sp. JAI111. Next base: position 87,433 of record NZ_JANUCB010000004.1, read on the forward strand.
CCATGCGCAGGCCGGTGCGTGCGCCGGGCATAACGTAATTGGACAGGCTCATGTTTTCCTGGCCGCCGGCAATGATCACGTCAGCGTCGCCGCAGCGAATCGCCTGAGTGGCCAGGTGCAGCGCCTTGAGGCCCGAACCGCAGACCTTGTTCAGGGTCATGGCCGGTACGGTGAACGGCAGGCCGGCCTTGATCGCGGACTGGCGTGCAGGGTTTTGCCCGGCACCGGCGGTCAACACCTGGCCCATGATCACTTCATCGACTTGCGCCGGGTCGAGCCCGGTCTGCGCCAGCAACTGACGGATCACCGCAGCGCCCAGGTCAACGGCGGACACACCGGCCAGCGAACCCTGGAAACTACCGATGGCGGTACGGGTGGCGGCAACAATAACGACGTCTTGCATGGAATGATTCCTCACTGGGCAGCGAACTGCATTTCCGGAACGTGATCCGGCACGATCAGTTTACCGGCAGTCTTGGCGACGATCTCTTCAACGCTGACACCCGGTGCACGTTCCTTGAGAATGAACGCGCCGTCCTTGATTTCAAGGTAAGCCAGGTCGGTCAGCACACGTTTGATGCAGCCGGCGCCGGTCAGTGGCAGGCTGCATTTGGACAAGAGCTTGGATTCACCGTCTTTCGAGGCGTGGGTCATGATGACGATGATGTTGTCCGCGCCGGCCACCAGGTCCATGGCGCCGCCCATGCCCTTGACCAGCTTGCCGGGGATCATCCACGAGGCGATGTTGCCTTCGACGTCTACTTCGAAGGCGCCCAGCACGGTCAGGTCGACATGACCACCGCGAATCATCGCGAAGGATTCGGCCGAGGAAAAGATCGACGCGCCAATGCGTGCGGTCACGGTTTGTTTGCCGGCGTTGATCATGTCGGCATCGATGGTTTCTTCAGTCGGGAACGGACCCATGCCGAGCAGGCCGTTTTCCGACTGCAGCATGACTTCCATGCCTTCGGGAATGTAGTTGGCGACCAGGGTCGGAATGCCGATGCCCAGGTTCACGTAGAAGCCGTCCTGCATTTCGCGGGCGACGCGTTGAGCCATTTGTTCGCGGGAAAGTGCCATTGTTGTTATTCCTTCATTCGGTCCGGGGGCAGGGGATCACTTACGCACGGTGCGCTGTTCGATGCGCTTCTCGAACGTGCCGCAAATGACCCGATCGACGTAGATGCCAGGGGTATGGATCTGCGACGGCTCCAGCTCGCCGGGTTCGACGATTTCTTCGACTTCGACCACGGTGATCTTGCCGGCGGTGGCGGCCAGCGGGTTGAAGTTTTGGGCGGTGTGGCGGTAGATGACGTTGCCGAAATGGTCGGCTTTCCAGCCTTTGACGATGGCGAAGTCACCGGTGATGGATTCTTCCATCAGGTACTTGCGGCCATGGAATTCGCGCACTTCCTTGCCTTCGGCGACCGGGGTGCCGACGCCGGTGGCGGTGAAGAACGCCGGGATGCCGGCACCGCCTGCGCGCATTTTTTCGGCCAGGGTGCCTTGCGGGGTCAAGACGACTTCAATTTCGCCTTTGAGCAGTTGGTCTTCGAACAGTTTGTTCTCGCCGACGTAGGAGGCCACCACTTTGCGGATCTGCCGGTCTTCCAGCAGCACACCGAGGCCGAAACCGTCGACGCCGCAGTTGTTGGAAACCACGGTGAGGTCACGGGTGCCCTTGCGCTTGATCTCGGCGATCAGGTTTTCCGGAATGCCGCACAGGCCGAAGCCGCCAGCGATCACGGTCATGCCGTCTTCAAGACCTGCCAGAGCTTCCTCGTAGGAACTCACGCGCTTGTCGAAACCTGCCATATGCACCTCTTTTATTCTTGATGGGCGGCTGGCTAGCCGTATGGGGTAGGAGTGTCTCGCCGAAGGATTTATTTGTTAAGTTGATTTTTAAGGTTGATTGATTCATAAAACTCAACAAATAACTGCCTTTCAACTTACAGCTTAGAGCTTGTAGCTTACAACTGGAGCGAAGCGACTATGACCGCCAAGCAGATCCGCGCATTCCTGGCCGTGGCCCAGAGCCTGAGCTTTGCCGTGGCGTGCGAGCGGTTGCACCTGTCGCAATCGGCGTTGAGCCTGACCATCAAGGCGCTGGAAGAAGGCCTGGGCGGACGGCTGTTCACCCGCAACACGCGCAACGTGGCGCTGACCGCCGAAGGCGAATCCCTGGTGCCCCTGGCGCGCCGGTTGATCGCCGACTGGGACAATGCCGAGGATGAGCTGCGCCAGCGTTTCACCTTACAGCGCGGTCGCGTCACGCTGGCGGCGATGCCGTCGTTTGCCGGAAACCTGCTGCCGCCGATCCTCAAGACCTTTCGTGCGCGGTATCCGAAGGTCAACGTCACGGTAAACGATGTGATCAACGAGCAGGTGCTGGAAATGGTGCGCGACCGGCAGGTGGAACTGGGGGTGGCGTTCGAGCCGACGCAGAGTTCATCGCTGGCCTTCACTCCGTTGTACATGGACCGCTTCGTGGCCGTCGTGCCGCAGGATTCGCCTTTTGCCGATATGGAAGATATCGACTGGCAGACCTTGCTCAAGGAGCCGTTTATTACCTTGCAGCGACCGTCGACGGTGCGGGTGATGCTGGAAGAACACTTGCAGGCGCGGGGCATGAAGTTGCCGGTGGAGTTTGAAAGCCATCAGTTGGCGACGGTGGGGCGGATGGTGGCCAGCGGGTTGGGCGTGAGCGCGGTGCCGGCGTTGTGTGCCGGGCAGATGCGCGAACTGGGCGCACGCTGCATCACCTTGCGCGACCCGGTGGTGGAGCGGGCGATCGGGGTGCTGACCAAACCGGGGATCGAGCTGTCGGCGGCGGCGCAGGCGTTGTTCGATATCCTTAAAGCTGAAAATCTGGGCGCGCGCCCGTAACTGATCGTTCCCACGCTCTGCGTGGGAATGCAGCCCGTGACGCTCCGCGTCACATCAAGAGCCGAACGCGGAGCGTCCGTTGAGGCATTCCCACGCGGAGCGTGGGAACGATCAGAGGTTGAATCAGGAGGCGAGGCGCTGGGCCAAGAGCGGGAGTAGCTGTTCGCACGATCCTTCAATCTTCATATCCAGAAGATCATCCGCCCGGGTCTTGCCCAGATTGATCGCAATCAACGGCTTCCCCTGATCCGCCACCGCCCGGCACAACCGGAACGCCGAATACGCCATCAGCGATGACCCCACCACCAACAATCCCGCCGCCTGTTCAACCGCCGCCATTGCCTTGGCCGCTGTCGCTTGCGCGACGTTCTCGCCAAAAAACACCACGTCCGGCTTCATCCGCTCGCCTGCGCATTGCGGACAATGCGGCACCTGGAACCGCGCCTCGAACGCCGCATCCAGCAGCGTGTCGCCGTCCGGCGCCTGAACTGCATCGACCCCGGCCAGATAGGGGTTTTGTGCCTCCATCAGTTGCTGAATCGAATCCCGCTCGCTGCGTTGCCCACAATCCAGGCACAGCACCCGGTGCAGGCTGCCGTGTAACTCGATCACGTCATGGCTGCCGGCCTGGTCATGCAAGGTGTCGACGTTCTGGGTGATCAAGCCGCTGATCTGCCGGGTGTTCTGCAAACTGGCCAAGGCTTCGTGGGCCACGTTCGGCTGCGCCTGGCGCACGCGCGGCCAGCCGAGCATCGCCCGCGCCCAATAGCGTCGCCGCGACTCCGGGGCCGACAGGAATTCCTGATACATCATCGGTTGCCGGCCACGCCGTACGCCCTGATTGTCGCGGTAATCCGGAATGCCCGAGGGAGTGCTGATGCCGGCGCCGGTCAGGACCATAAACGGCTGGTCGACCATCCATTGCTGGAGTCGGTCGAGTTGTTCGCGGATGGGGCGGTCGAGCATGTTCAACACTCCGGGGGGCTTGAGTGTCTGCAGGGTAGCATTTGCCGATCATCGCCCGGACAGGTTGCCTGTCCGGGCGATGATCGGTTCTTTATTTACGCGCCTCCAGAATCAGGTTGAACGGCGTTTCCGTGGCTCGCCGGAAGTGCTTGAACCCCGCGTCGGTGAAGACCTTGCGCAACCGTGCCTCGCCGGCCTGGGCGCCGAGCCCCAGGCCGACTTCTTGCGACAGCGAGTTCGGTGTGCAAATGAACGTCGAGGCGGCATAGAACAGCCGGCCGACCGGGTTGATATTGTCGTCGAGCTTGTCGTTGGCGAACGGTTCCACCAGCAGCACCGTGCCGTCCGGTTTCAGCGCGTCATAGGCGTGTTTCGCTGCGCCGACCGGGTCGCCCATGTCGTGCAGGCAGTCGAAATAGCAGACCAGGTCATAGTCGTTGCCGGGAAAGCTTTTTGCCGTGCCCTGGAAGAACCGCGCACGTCCGCCCACGCCACCTTCTTCGGCGCGCTGGGTGGCGACGGTGACGGAGGGCGCGTGGTAGTCGAAACCGACGAACCGCGAGTTCGGGAACGCCTGGGCCATGATCACCGTGGAAGCGCCGTGGCCACAGCCGATGTCAGCGACTTTGGCACCGGCCTCCAGTTTGGCAACGACGCCTTCGAGGGCCGGCAGCCACTCGTCGACCAGGTGTGCTTTGTAGCCGGGACGGAAGAACCGTTCGGTGCCGCTGAACATGCACGGATGGTGATCGCCCCAGGCCAGGGCGCCATTGCCACGCATGGCGTTGACCAGTTTGTCCTTGTCATGGAAAAACGATGCAACCACCCCGACACCGCCCGCGATATAGACCGGCGAGTCCTCGATGGCCAGCGCCAGCGCTTGTTCTTCGGGCAGGCGGAACTGGCCGCCTTGATGCTCCATGTAACCGGATGCGGCGTGGGCGCTGAGCCATTCGCGCAGCAGGCGGGTGTTGCAGCCGGTTTTGTCGGCAAGTGCTTCGGGGGTGATGGGCTGACTGTCGGCCATCGCGCGGTACAGGCCGAGTTCTTCGCCGAGGATGACGTTGGCGAGCATTGCCGCGCCGCCCATGTCACCCACCAGTTTGCCCATAAAATCATTGAGTCTGGCCTCGTCCATCACATGTGCTCCTTCAACAGGATCACGGTCCAGAGGCAAGGCGGGTAGAGGCATTCACCTCTGGGCGGTGGTCGTGGGATTGAACAGGGCGAGCAAGCTCGTCCTGCGTGCAGTAAGTTTAGTTCGCGGGCCGCGCGCCGCCGCCTTGAGCGACGAAAGCTCACATTCCCCCGCAACTTCGGCTTGACGCTGAACCCTGTGGGAGCGGGCTTGCCCGCGATGAGGCCAATGCATCCAACATATTTTTCGCCAGACACACCGCCATCGCGGGCAAGCCCGCTCCCACAGGGTTCATTGGTGACCTGAAGGGGCGTGTGTATCGCACTGTATCCAGCCGCCGCCCCGATACATTCCGCTGCATTCCCCGCTACCTCCGAACACAGACCAGATACAAACCCGCGATGAACTGTAAAGGCTGTTCAGCGCCCGAGAAACGGGGCTGTCGAGGCACTTTCATGGTCGTCGCATCAGGCGACCGTCTTCGCTCGTGACTCCGTCAAGGGGACAATAATGACCACGCTCCTGCCTGAAACCGAACAGAAACCCGTCCATCGCCTGCGCGTCGATCAGTACACCAACGGCCTTATAGGCCCCAGCCAGCCGATGCTCGGCCCTCTGGCTGACGGCGGCACCTTGATCACCGGCACGCCGCCGGGCTGCTGGGGGCCGATGATTACGCCGGCCTTTGAGGGCGGCCACGAAGTGACCCAACCGGTGGCCATCGCCGGCGCCGAGATCGGCGACGCCGTGGCGATCAAGATCAAACGCATGCGCGTCACGTCCTTGGCGACCTCGTCCGGGGTCATGAGCTTCGTCGAGGGCCGTTACAACGGCGACCCGTTTGTCTCGAAATTCTGCGCCAAATGCGGCACCGAGCACCCGGCCAGCCATGTCGAAGGCATCGGTGAGGACTCGATTCGCTGTAACCACTGCGGCGCCGAAGTCAGCGCGTTTCGCTTCAGCCACGGTTATGTGATCGTCTTCGACGCGCAAAACCAGGTCAGCCTGACCGTCAACCAGGACATCGCCAATCAACTGGCCGGCAACGCGTCCGAAATGTCGGCGTTGCCGGAGTTCGCCGCCCAACACTCGATCCTGTCCCTGGCCCGCGCCGACATCCCCGGCGTCGCCGCCCACATGCGCCCGTTCCTCGGCAACATCGGCACCACGCCGTCGCGTGATTTGCCCGACTCGCACAACTGCGCCGATTTCGGCCAATACCTGATCAATGCACCGCACCGTTTCGGCATGACCCGCGAAGAACTGCACGCGGCCAAGACCGACGGCCACATGGACACCAACTCGATCCGCGAAGGCTGTGTGCTGATCTGCCCGGTAAAAGTGCCGGGTGCCGGCGTTTACATGGGCGACATGCACGCCCAGCAAGGCAACGGCGAGATCGCCGGACACGCCACCGATTGCTCCGGGGAAACCGAAGTGGTGGTGGAGGTGGTGAAGAATCTGACGCTGGAAGGGCCGATCCTCCTGCAAAACCTCGACGACCTGCCACCGATGGCCCGGCCGATGAACGCCGAGCAACGGCAGAAAGTCCGCGAACTGGGCGAGCGTTGGGGCCAGCACGACATAGAGCAGAGCGGCCCGATTACTTTCATCGGCAGCGGCGAGAACCTCAACGTCGCTGTCGAGAACGGTTTGAAGCGCGCAGCGTCGGTCACCGGCTTGCCGTACGACGAAGTGCTCAACCGCGCGACCATCACCGGCTCCATCGACATCAGCCGCTTGCCCGGCACCGTCCGCGTGACGTTCCTGTGCCCGATGCACGTCCTCGACCGCATCGGCATCGGCCATCTGGTGCGCGAGAAATACGACCTGGCGTAATGCCTATCGACGGGTCTGTACCGAAGTGTGTACAGACCCGTCCTCGATACATCCGCCACGATTTTCTGCCGCACCGGAACACAGTGCCGATACACCGCTTCGGTTAACTGTGAATCCGTTCCGGCCACCCGTGAGATCGACAGCATGCAAACCCCCATCACCTCAGCGAAAGCGACCGTCGGGCTGGGCCTGCGTCGCGGATTAATGAAGGACCTACAGGCAGCCCGGGCCGGCGATTTCGATTTTCTGGAAGTCGCGCCAGAGAACTGGATCGGCATTGGCGGCGCCCACGGTCATGCACTGCGAGCCTTGGCCGAGCGCTTTCCATTGTCCTGTCACGGTTTGTCCTTGTCCCTGGGCGGGCCGGCGCCGCTGGACGTCGGGTTTCTTCAGGAAGTGCGAGTGTTCCTCGATCACTACAACGTGCCGCTGTACAGCGAGCACCTGAGTTATTGCGGCGACGACGGTCACCTGTATGACCTGTTGCCATTGCCGTTCACCGAAGAAGCGGTGCACCACGTTGCCGCGCGGATTCGCCAGGCCCAGGACATTCTCGGTCGGCGCCTGGCGGTGGAAAACGTCTCCTATTACGCCGCGCCGCAGCAGGACATGGACGAGGTGACGTTCACCAACGCGGTGTTGCGCGAAGCCGATTGCGACCTGCTGCTCGACGTCAACAACGTGTACGTCAACTCGATCAATCATGGCTTTGATCCGCAGGCCTTTCTGGCCGGCATCGATTCGGGGCGGGTGGTGGCGATGCACGTGGCCGGGCACTTCGATGAGTCGGACAGCTTGAAAATCGACACCCATGGCGCTTCGGTGAAACCGGCGGTCTGGTCGTTGCTGGCCGAGGCGTATGCCCGGTTTGGCGCGCAACCGACGTTGCTGGAGCGGGATTTCAATTTCCCGGCGTTCTCTGAACTGGTCGCCGAATTGCAGACCATTCGCCGCTTGCAAACAGAGGGGGTGAACCGTGGATAAGCCCAGTCTGTTTCAACAGCAAACGGCGATGGGGCTTTACCTGCGAGACCCCGATCACTGCGCGCCGCCCGGTGAAATGAACGCCGTACGGGCGCAGGTTTACCGTGAGCTGATCTTCGCCAACCTGTCGTCGCTGCTTAGCGGCACGTTTCCGGTGCTGATCAAGATTCTCGGTGATGAACACTGGCGCACGCTGGTTCGGATCTTCCTGCGGGACCACCGCGCACGCACGCCGAAGTTCGGCGAAATCGCCCAGGAGTTCGTCGAGTTCCTGGCCTCTGGACCGCAGGCATTGAGAGAGGACGAGTGGCCGCCATTTATGGTCGAGCTGGCGCATTACGAGTGGGTCGAAATGGCGTTGCAGCAGTCCGAAGCCGAGCCATTGGCGCCGAGCGACGTCGGTCAGCTCCTGGAGCGGCCATTGCAAGTGTCGCCGCTGGCCTGGCCGTTGGCCTATGCGTGGCCGGTGCAATTGGTGGGGCCGGATCATCAGCCAGACATTGCACCGCCTCAGCCAACGTTATTGTTGGTGCGTCGGGCAGAAGACTGGAGTGTGAAGTTTTCCGAACTGAGCCCGTTGGCATGGCGCTTGTTGCAGCGGATCGAAGAATTTCCCGAGCTGGATGGGCGGGCGCAGCTGGAAGGTCTGGCGGCAGAGGCGGGGGCCGCTGGATCACAGGCTTTCATGGAGAGTGGCGCGGCGTTGTTGCGGCAGATGCATGGGGAAGGAGTCGTGGGCGTGACTGCCTGAATGAACACAATCCCCCAAACACCCGAGAACCCCTGTGGGAGCGGGCTTGCCCGCGATGGCGGATTATCAGCCAACATCAATGTTGGATGTGCCAGCCTCATCGCGGGCAAGCCCGCTCCCACAGGGATTGGTGGTGTCTGTTTTATTGAGCGGAGAAAAAATACCGCGTCAGGTGAAAGAAGATCGGTGCCGCAAAGCAGATCGAATCCATCCGGTCCAGCATGCCGCCATGCCCCTTGATCATGGTTCCCCAGTCCTTGGCGCTAAGGCTGCGCTTGATTGCCGACATGACCAGTCCGCCCAGAAACCCCATCACCACAATCACCAACGACATCAACAGAGACTGCCAAAAGTTGAATGGTGTCATCCAGAACATGCACCCGCCAATCAGCGTCGCTGACAGTCCGCCGCCCACCAGGCCTTCCACGGTTTTCGACGGACTCACCAGCGGCGCAACCTTGTGCTTGCCAAAGAGCTTGCCGAATACGTACTGCAGCACGTCACTCATCTGCACGACAAACACCAGGTAGAACAGCAGCAGCGCGTTCTGGCCCTTGAAGCCCTCCAGGTCCAGCAGCAACAGGGCCGGCGCGTGACTGATGCAATACACGCAAATCATCACCCCCCACTGAATCTTGGCCGCCCGTTCCAAGAAGGCGTCGGTGTCCTGGCTCAGCACCGCAATCGCCGGCAACAGCAGGAAGGCGTACACCGGAATCAACAGCGTGAACAGCGAATACCAGTGCGTGCCGATCAACACGTATTGCAGCGGAATCAGAATGAAAAACGCCGAGAACAACGCGTTGTGGTCGCCCAGCCGTGTCGGTGTCAGGGTGATGAATTCCCTGAGTGCGAACAGGGAAATGAAGCCGAACAGAATGACCGTCGCGTTCCCGCCCAGCAGGTAGGATACGAAGAAGATGATGACCATTCCCCACCAGGCGTTGACCCGCTGGTTGAGGTTCTCGATGGTCGACATCGAGCTTTCTGATTTAGCGCGGCTGGCCAGGATCCGGCCGATGATCGAGGCGATCGCCAACAGGCCGGCGATGGCGCCGAAGAACCACAAAAACTTTTGGTCAAGATTCATTCTGCCAACCTCACAATCGCATCACGCGCCCGGTCCAGAAACTGCTGTTTTTCCTCACCGTCGATCCGTTGCATCGGGTCGCCGATGCGGATCGTGCAGATGATGGGCAACGGCACGTGTTTGCCTTTTGGCATGGAGCGATGCAGGTTTTCCAGGTAGATGGGCACCAGGTCGACCTCGGGGAACGTCTCGGCCAAGCGGTACAGACCCGATTTGAAAGGGCCGGGCAACGGCTGGTTGCCGCGCGTGCCTTCCGGAAAAATGATGATCGAATGACCGGCGCGCACCACATCGAAAATCGGCTCGAGCACGTTGACGCCGGGCGCTGGATTTCGCTCGATCAACACCGCATTCAGGCCTTTCTGCGAGATGTACGACAGAAACGCGTTCTTGCCCCAATAGTCGGCGGCTGCCACGGGTTTCACGTTTATCCGGGCTTCGGGCGGCAGGGCCGCGATGATTGCCAGGGTGTCCATGTGGCTGGTGTGGTTGGCGAAGTAGATGCGCTGGCGCGTCAGGTCCGGCGGGCTTTCCCATCGGGCCGTGACGCCGATGAGGAATCGAAGGACCGAAATCAGTGCGTTACTGATCCACATGGGCGTTCTCCTTGAGCTGACGGGAGATGGCCAGGGTGCGCGTGACACAGGTCGCGGCCGATCCGGCGGCGATCACGATCAGTGCGATCAACAGGCTGTAGTGAGTGCCATAGAGGCTGGTTTCGATTGCATTGAGCACCAGCGCGCCGGTCATCACGGCCATTCGATGCTGCTTGGCCATCGGCCCCATGAAGCTCTGTTTCAAACCGATCGAGCCACCAAATACCCGCACGTACGCCGTCAGCGCAGCGGCCAACGCTGCGAACCAGCCCAGGTCGGCATGCCCGATGGCATACCCGAGGGCGATGATCAGCAGGCTGTCGGCAATGCGGTCGGGGAATTCGTTGTAGAGGCTGCCGATGTCGGATTTCCTGCCGCCCTCGATCGCCACCATCCCGTCGAAGAGGTTGCACAGCAAGCGCAATTGAATGCCCACCGCGCAAATGATCGAGCCGACAAGGCCGTTATCGATGTTCAGCGCCACTGCGCCAGCGAGCGCAAAGGCGATGCTGGCGACGGAGATCTGATTGGGGGATATGTCTCGTTTCACCAAAAGGTCGGTGAGGTGTTTTGCCCAGCCCGCAGAGCGCGTCTTGATGGGCCTTCTGTTGTCGTCCATTTGCCAATATCCATATAGGTGTCAGTTGCTATCGGGAGCAGCACAGCGGCGCGTTGCGCGACTGTGTCCGACACTATAGAGGCTATCCTTCGCCCTTGTGCCTGTTTACTGACTGACAGGTCGAAGCGGCAACTTCAACTCCGCACACAATCCGCCGCCCTCACGCTGACTCAAGGTCAACGATCCGCCGATGGCCAATGCCAACTGCTGGGCAATCGCCAGGCCCAAACCGGTGCCGCCTGTGCTGCGATTGCGTGAATTCTCCACCCGGTAAAAAGGCTCCATCACATGGGCCAGTTCCTCTTTGGCAATGCCGGGACCGCGGTCCATGACCTTGACCGACAGGTTGCCGTTTTTTGTTTCTACCCACAGTTCAGCCGCCCCGGCAAACTTCAGCGCGTTGTCCGTGAGGTTCACCAGGACCCGGCGCAATGCATGGGGCCGGGTGTCGATCACCGCGCCACTTTTGCCATTGAGCTGCACGTCCTTGCCCATGTCCTGATAGTCGAACACCAGGCTGTCGAGGAACGAATCGAGGTCGGTGCGGCGGCTTTCTTCGGTGGCGCCGTGAACGCTGCGGGCATAGGCCACGCCTTCGCGCACCAAGTGTTCCATTTCACCGAGGTCGTTCCACAGTTTGTCTTTCTCGCTGGAGTCGTCCATGAACTCGGCGCGCAGTTTCATGCGGGTGATCGGGGTTTGCAGGTCGTGGGAAATCGCCGCCAGCAGTTGCATGCGCTCCTTGAGGTACGCCGCGATACGCGCCTGCATCGAATTGAAGGCGATGGCGGCATGGGCGACTTCGGTCGGGCCGTTTTCATCCAGCAGCACCGCGTGGGTGTTGGGGTCGAGGTTGTCCACGGCCTGGGCGAGGCGGGTGAGGGGACGGATAGCGATTTTCACGGCCAGCCAGGTGCAGAGAATCATCAGTGCCAACTGGCCCAGCAGCACGACGGGCAGCCACGGCGACAGCGGCACCATGGATGGCCGGACGTCGATGGTGACCGGGCTGCCGTCCGCCAGTTTCAGGTGGACCTGAAAGTGCTTTTGCGGACCCGGGATGTCAGTCACGTTCATCGGGTAATCCTTACCGATGGCGTCCTTGATCGATGTCATTGCCATGGGCGTGTCGCGCATGCTGGTGCCCGGCGAGCCTTCATTGAGCAAATAACGGTAATTGCGCCGATCCAGTTGTTTCAGCCAGCTCGCCCGTTCTTCGGCGGGCAAGCGGTCCAGGATGGCGATGGACGTTGAGACGTCGGTTTCCAGATTGCCCAGCATGGTGTTTTTCGCGCTTTCGTAGCGCTCGTAATACTGCGCGCCGAAGGACAGCGCCTGCGCGAGGATCAAGCCGATCAGGAAGATCAGCGACAGTCGCGAGGCGAGGGTGCGTGGCCAACGAATTGCCAGCTTCATGAAGGCGCCCCGAGCACTTCCACCGGCAGCGAAAACACATAGCCTTCGCTGCGCACGGTCTTGATGTACGCCGGTTCGCGGGCATCGTCGAGCAAGCGCTGGCGCAAGCGGCTGACCAGCAAGTCGATGGAGCGGTCGAACAAGTCGGCGTCGCGGCCTTGGGTCAGGTTGAGGAGCTGGTCACGATTGAGCACCCGTTGCGGGTGATCGAGAAACACCCGCAGCAAACGGTATTCGGCACCGCTGAGCGCAACCATGGTGCCGTCTTCGTCGAGCAGGTGGCGGGCCGAGGTGTCCAGGCGCCAGCGTCCGAAAGCCAGCAGACGGCCGCTTTCAGTGACCACCAGGTTCGGCGGCAGCATCCGCGTGCGGCGCAGCACGGCGTTGATACGCGCGAGCAGTTCACGGGCGGCGAACGGCTTGACCAGGTAATCGTCAGCACCCATTTCCAGGCCGATGATGCGGTCGGTTTCATCGTTGCGCGCGGTCAGCATCAGCACTGGCGTGGCCTTGTGTTTACCGGCGCGCAATTCGCGGCAGAGCAGCAGGCCATCGTCGCCCGGCATCATGATGTCGAGCACGATCAGGTCAACCGGCGTGGTTTCGAGAAAGGCGCGCATCTGGCGCCCGTCGGCGACGACGGTGGTGCGCAAGCCGTTCTTCTTCAGGTAGTTGCCCACCAGCTCGCGGATCTCGCGGTCATCGTCGACGATGAGAATGTGATCGACATGTTCCATGGAGCCAAGCCTCTATCAATGGGGGATGTCACGCAGTCTATCGAGCCTTTGCCCGCTCGCCCGCAGCCCTTTGTATTGCAGTGTATCTGCCGTGGCGACGGATACACGCAGACGCAAAAACGCTCGTTTTCAGTGGTTTTGTATCGCTCTGTATCAGGGGCGGGCTTTGATACGCAACGATTTACACGCGCCTGTTTTCGACACAGACGAGATACCTCGCAGGCTTCTAATAGGTTCCATCGAGGCACTCCAGACCGCCTCGGCCCAGATGAACGACCTATCCATTGAAGCCATGAGGAAACCATCATGAATACCAAAGCCATCTACGCCGCTTGCCTGTTTGCCGCCCTGAACATCTGCACTTTGGCGGCCCGCGCCGAAGCTGCCGATGTCACCGCTAAAACCTACACCTACGGCACCCACCTGGACATCAAGAAAGTGCTGTCGTTGAAACAGGACGCCACGCCTTCCTGCGGGATCGTCAATGCCCAGATGACCTACCTGGATTCCCACGACAAAACCCAGGTACTCGATTACAGCAAATTTGCCGATGGTTGCACCACCGACAACTGAGTCCTTTGCCAATCCCCTTTGAAACAGGAAGAACATCATGATCAACGTCACTCGCTATTTGACCGCTGTTGCCTTCTCCATTGCCGGTGCGGCGGCCCATGCCAATGTCGCTGTCGAACAGAAAACCTGTGGCAGTGCCACGTGCTTCCAGCTGACGCCGGTGGCGGAGCAGGCCGGTAATGCCTTCCTGGCACAGGACGGTTCGAGCCGTACGCCGCAGGGTCAACAGCTGGATGACCAGACGGCTTGAGGCCCGGTCACTGTTTTGCGCCCACCGCCAATCCCCTGTGGGAGCGGGCTTGCTCGCGAAGAGGCCAGTACATTCAACATTGATGTCGACTGACACTCCGCCTTCGCGGTCAAGCCCGCTCCCACAAGGATCGGTGGGAATCGGCACCCCCCCCACATGTTTAGGTGATCCCATGTTTCTCATCGCGTTCCTGGGCGGCATATTGACCGTCCTCAGCCCCTGCATCCTGCCGGTCGTGCCGTTCCTGTTCGCCGGTGTCAAACGCACACGCTCATCGATCTTGCTCACGCTTGGCGGCATGGTCCTGACCTTCGCCCTGATCTCCAGCCTGGCCGTGGTCAGCAGCGAATGGGTGGTGCGAGCCAACAACACCGGCCGCCACATCGCCCTGATCGTGATGGGATTGTTCGCCCTGTCGCTGATTTCCGCCCGTGTCGGTGACTGGCTGGCCCGTCCGTTCGTGGCGTTGGGCAATCGCCTCGACCCGGACACCCGCAAAATGTCCGGCCCCTTGAGATCGGTGATGATTGGCGTGGCCACCGGGCTGCTCTGGGCACCCTGTGCCGGGCCGATCCTTGGGGTGATTCTTACCGGTGCCATGCTGCAAGGCGCCAATGCGCAGACCAGTCTGTTGCTGCTGGCGTACGGCCTGGGCAGCGCGCTGTCCCTGGGCACCTTGATCTTCGCCGGTCGCGGCCTGGTCAATCGCTTGAAAGCATCGATCCCGGTCACCGGTTGGCTGCGTCGGGGTGCCGGTGTGGCGGTGTTGGCCGCTGCCGCGGTGATTTCCACCGGCGCCGACAAAACGCTGCTGGCCGGCACCTCGTCCGAAGGCGTCAGCAGCCTGGAGAAAGGTGTACTGGAAAACGTGCCGAAAGTGGTCGACTACTTCGTCAGCAAGGTCAAGGCCGATACGTCCATGGACAACGCCCAAGGCGCCATGCCGTCGCTGTCCGGCGCGGTCCAATGGCTCAACTCGCCAGCCCTGAGCAACGATTCCCTGAAAGGCAAAGTGGTGCTGGTGGACTTCTGGACCTTCGACTGCATCAACTGCCAGCACACCTTGCCGTACGTGAAGGACTGGGCGAAGAAATACGAGAAGGATGGCCTGGTGGTGATTGGCGTCCACACCCCCGAATACGGTTTCGAACGCATCATCGATAACGTCAAGGATCAGGTGAAAAAGCTCGGCATCACCTACCCGGTGGCCATCGACAACAACTACGCGATCTGGCGTGCATTCGACAACCAGTACTGGCCCGCTCACTACCTGATCGACGCCAAGGGCCAGGTGCGTTACACCCACTTTGGCGAAGGCAGCTACGAGACTCAGGAAAAGATGATTCAGCAACTGCTGGAAGAGGCCAAGGCACCTGCCGCGTAACCCTCGATATCAATGGCTCACAGGCAGCACGCCGTGGGCCATTGGTTTTTTCTCCTGACTGCGGCGCCATGCCGCCGGTGGCGCGCCGTACTCACGACGAAAGGCCCGGCTGAACGCCGTGTCGGTCTGGTAACCCACTTCTTCGGCAATCCGCATCAACGAACTGTTACTGCTGCGTAACAGGTTGGCCGCCAGCAACATGCGCCATTGCGTCAGGTACTGCATTGGCGAGCTCCCCACCAGACAGGCAAAGCGCTCCGCCAACACCGACCTGGACGTGCCGGCGGTGCGCGCCAGCTCCTCCAGGGTCCAGGCGTGACAGGGCTTTTTGTGCAACGCGTTGAGGGCAGCGCCGACGATCCGGTCGCTGACACCCGCCAGCCATCCGGTCCGACCTTCACCGTGTTCGTTCATGTACAGGCGCAACACCTCGATGAACAGCACCTCGGCCAGTTTGGCCAACACGCCTTCACCACCGGGCCTGGGCGAACGCGCTTCGGCCAGCGCATAACGCACCGAAGATTCGAGCCAGATACCCGCATTCGAGCCGCGCACATTGACCCGTACAACCGTCGGCAACCCCGTCAGCATCAAGCCCGCCAGCCGCTTGTCGCACGCCAGGTAGCCGCACACCAGGCGTGTCACCGCGCCGCCACCGCCATAACTCAGTTGCCGGGGACGGCGCGCCAGCACCACGTCCAGCCGCGCACCCGTGGCCGGTGCAAGCCCGGGTTTGGAGCTCATGCGATGTGCGTCCCCTTGGGGAAACACCACCACATCGCCGGCCGTCAGCAGCAGCGGCGGCTGATCATCGAGCTCGACGTAGCACTCGCCTTCAGTGATCAAGTGAAAGATCACCACGCGCTCGGCGCCGGGCTCCAGAAACGGCGCGGCCGTGTCGGCGCTGGGCGACTGATAGCACCAGGGCGCAGTGAACCTGGCATTGATGAAAATCGCGCCGACCAGGCGCACGACACGCAGGGTCTGGGACAGGGCATCCATGACGGTTTCCGTGCTGGCGAATGCTTTCGATTGTGAACGTGTGGTGCCGCTGTGCGAAATCTCCGGACGATCGGACAGTGTTGGCCGACGATCGGGCAGGACGTCGCAAGTCGGCAGAGCGATAGTTTGCGCACAGGGCCACTGCCGACCCTGTCATCAATAACAACAGTGAGAGGTTGCCATGCCTAAGTTCGTTATAGAACGCGATATTCCAGGTGCTGGAACACTGTCAGAAAGGGATTTGAAAGCGGCATCGCAGAAGTCCTGCCGGACATTGCGCGATTTGCCTGAAGTGCAGTGGGTTCAGAGTTATGTCACGGGTGACAGGCTGTACTGCGTGTACATCTCGCCAAGCGAAGAGCTGATCAAGGAGCACGCCCGGCAGAGTGGTTTTCCAGCCAATCGCATTTCCCAGGTCATGAACATCATCGATCCGACCACGGCGGAATAAGCCGAGGCAGACCCGTACGGAGCAGACTTGATGAGTACCCCCATTGATCTTACTGCCTTGAAAAACCGCCAGATGGCCGCGTGGGCCAGCGGCGACTATGCCGTGATCGGCACCACGTTGCAGATTGTCGGCGAGCAACTGGCCGAAGCCTGCGACCTGCTGTGTGATGAGCTGGTGCTGGACGTGGCCGCTGGCAACGGCAATGCGACCCTCGCCGCCGCACGCCGTGGCTGCTACGTGACCTCGACCGACTATGTTGCGGCGCTGCTGGAACGCGGGGAAGACCGCGCCCGGGCCGAACGCCTGGAGGTGACCTTCCAGGTGGCCGACGCCGAGGCGCTGCCGTTTGCCGACGGCAGTTTCGATGCCGTGCTGTCGACGTTTGGTGTGATGTTTACCCCGGATCAGGCCAAAGCCGCGTCAGAACTGGCCAGGGTGTGTCGCCCTGGTGGGCGTATCGGCTTGGCCAACTGGACGCCTGAGGGTTTTGTCGGCCAGATGTTCAAGACCCTGGGTCAGCACTTGCCACCGCCGGCAGGGGCGCCATCTCCTTCGAATTGGGGGGCGGAACCCTGGTTGCATGAGCATTTCGATGAGCGCGACTTTCTGGTCCAGGTTACGCGGCGGACTTTCAATTTTCGTTATCGCTCGGCGGCGCACTTCATTGATGTGTTCCGTAACTGGTACGGGCCGCTGCACAAGGCGTTTGCGGTGTTGCCTGCTGATGGTGCCAGGGCTCTTGAAAGTGATCTGACGGAGCTGATCAATCGGATGAATCGGGCGGGTGAAAAATCGTTGGTGGTGCCTAGTGAATATCTGGAGGTTGTCATTACGCGACGGTGAACTTTCAACATGCCAACCTCCTGTGGGAACGTGATGCTGTTTACTTTGGGGTTGTGGTTGGGGGCATATCCGTTACTTGGGTAACGGCGGCTATTGGTTCCGCTTTTACAGCGGGTCACTTGGAAAAGCGCCAAGTAACCAAGCGCTTTTGCCCCTGACGTTCGGTGCCTCGCCAAGGCTCGGCATGCCCTCGCTCCGGTCCTGCTCCGTGGGCCCGCCGCCATCGGCCATCCATGGCCGGGGGCGGCTAACCCGGCATCCATGCCGGGTTGCCCACTGCGCAGAACCTGCGCTCGGCCTCTCGAGGCGGCGTGCAGTGCCAAAGCAAAACGAGGCGGCCTACCGGCCGACCTGTTTGCTCAACGCTTACGCGTCCTGATCGTTCCCACGCTCCGCGTGGGAATGCCGCCGGGGACGCTCTGCGTTCCGCTGTCGACACCAGACTTGAGTCCTGCGCGATGGTGACGCGGAGCGTCACGGGATGCATTCCCACGCGGAGCGTGGGAACGATCAACATCAAACCGCGAGGAGGCCTTCCGGCCAACGTTGCTTTGGCCGATGTACTCAATATCTGTGGGAGCGAGCTTGCTCGCGATGGCGGCATTACAGGCAACATCACAGCCGACTGACAGGGCCTCATCGCGAGCAAGCTCGCTCCCACATTTGACGGTGTACCCCCGTCGCTTCTCACCACTCATCAGGCCGAGCGTTAGCTCGCCTTCAGCTTTTGATCTTGATCTTGATCTGCCCCGTCGGGAGGCCGAACGCAGGTTCTGCGCAGTGGGCAACCCGGCATGGATGCCGGGTTAGCCGCCCCCGGCCATGGATGGCCGATGGCGGCGGGCCCACGGAGCAGGACCGGAGTGAGGGCATGCCGAGCCTAGGCGAGGCACCGTACGTCAGGGGCGCGAGCGCTTGGTTACTTGGCGCTCTTCCAAGTAACCCGCCGTCAGGGCGGAACCAATAGCCGCCGTTACCAAAAAAACGGATATGTACCCAATCCTGGTTGTGGGGCAATCACTCATCCAGCCGCTCGGTATACACCACCCAAACGCTGCACGGCATTTTGTACAGCAGGTGCTCCACCGTACTGCCAACAAACCGCCCCAGCCCGCGATGGCCGATGCGGCCCATAACGAGCACATCAATGTCAAAGGCATCAGCATAACGGGTCAGGACTTTGGTCGGACTGCCCATGATCATGTGCCGTTGCTCGAGCCCAATGCCATTGCGTTCGGCCAATTCGTTAAAGGCCTCTTCCTGACAGTCGAACAAGGTCTTGGCCTTGCTCGATGAGAAATACCCCGAGCCTTTGTCAAAGCCGAATTCGTCGGAAGTGATGGAGGAAAGGTCATAGGCGTAGACCACGTCCAGCTCGGCGTTACAGGCACTGGCCAGTTTCGAGGCTTCGTGAAGGATCCGGTCGTTGAAGGTTTTATAGTGATCATCACGGTGGAAGGGATCGATCGCAGCGACGATCTTGCGTGGCAGGGCGTTAACGGCGTGGCTGACGAAATGCAGCGGCACCGGACACTCGCGCAGCAGGTGCACGTCGAGCGGGGTAAACATCAGCCGCGACAGCAGCGATTGGTGCTCCAGTGCCTTGATCAGCACATCCATCGGCTGCTCTTTGAGGTGAATCAGAATCTCCTCCAGCGGGCGTTCCACCCATGCCACCTCGGTGGTGACGTGCACGCCGATCTTGCGCAGGGGGCGAGCCTGATCTTCAAGCCACTGGCGGTGGCGATCGACGTAGCCCAGGCGCATCTGCTCCAGGGCCTTTTCGTTGACCATGCTGGCGGTGGCCAGGCCTTCCAGATAGTCGAACGCCACGATGTGCAGCGCCGCGCCTTCGGCCTTGGCCAGCGCTGCAGCCCGGTCGAAGGCGGGGCTGTGCTCCATCAGGGGCGAGGCGACCAGCATGAAGCGTGATTGTTCGGACATGACGAACCTCCCGGAGTAAGGAGACAGCGGTCACTGGTTGAACATCTGATCTTTAGTATTGACCAAGATCGCCAGCAAGCTCGTTGGCCTGCCTCAATCTCTGAAAACACTAAATCCCTGTGGGAGTGAGCCTGCTCGCGATAGCGGAGTGTCAGTCAACACTCATGCTGAATGATAAATCGCTATCGCGAGCAGGCTCGCTCCCACAGGGATTTGGGTGTTGTTTTAGCTAGACAACCTTGGCGCCCCGCGCCTCCAGCAGCTCGCGCAACACCGAACGGTGACAATGCGCCTCTTCCTCGCAATAGCAGCCGACGGCCAGCGAGGTTTGATGGGAGAGGGCGGCCAGCAGGTCCAGCAGCTGGTGGGGGGCGGGGTGGTTCATTTCGGCCTTGAACTTGCGTCGGAAGGCCTCCCAGTCTTTTGCATCGACCGCCGCCTTGGCCTCGGCGACCAGTTCCGCGCTGGGCGACAGCAGCGGTTGCCAGACGTCGTAAAAATCACGACTGGCAAACTCGGCCTTGGGCACGCCCCGGGGTGGGCGGCGTACCGTGCCGATGCGCAGGCCTTCGTCAGGCGAGCGGGGCGAACCGAGTCGAACGATGTGGATGGCCATGGCGTTACTTGTTTCGCGATCCGTCAAACCACTCCAGCGCCGTGCGCCAGATGCAGATGCCAAGGAAATACGCCGACATCAGCAACCACAGGCCCATCACCATTGGGTTGATGACCGGATGGTTGACCACCAGCGACAAACTGCAAAGCAACCAGATGGCGGTGACGGCGATGTTGATCGGCATAAATTTGCGCACGCGGAACGGATGCAGGAACTTCATGCGCGTCACGGTCAATAAAGCCAGGCCAATGACCGTGAGGAAAGTGATCCACGGCGACGGGGCGATGATGTACAGGCACAGGGCAACCACGTTCCAGGCGGCGGGGAAGCCCTGGAAGTAATTGTCTTTGCTTTTCATGTTGACGTTGCAGAAGCAGAACAGCGACGAGACCAGGATCAGTGACACGGTCAGCAGCAGCGTGTAGTCCGGCAACGGGATGTAGCGATAGATGAACAGGGCGGGAATAAACACATACGTCAGGTAATCGATGACCAGATCGAGGATCGAGCCATCGAAACTCGGCAGCACCGACTGCACATTGACCTTGCGCGCCAACGCACCGTCCAGCCCATCGACGATCAAGGCGACGCCCAGCCACAGCAGGCAGTTGGTGGCCTGGTTTTCCAGCAGCGCGAGGGTGGCGAGGAAGGCAGTGACTACGCCGGTGGCGGTAAAACCATGGGCGCCCCATGCTTTGAGCCTGGCGATGTGTAGGGTGGATATCACGGGGGCGTTCTCCAAAAAGTGAAGCAAGCCAGTCATCACCCTCATCACAGAGGGCGGCGGCAAACCGGTTCGGTTGCAGGTATCGACCGGAAATCCGGGAATAAGGTTCACCGTCTGTGAATCTTAGCTGGATGGCAAAAAAATACCCCGGATAAATCCAGGGTATTAACGAAGCAGGCGTCTGTGCGTTTGATTACCTGTTCTGCCGATTTCATGTCGGCCAAACGGCATTGGCGCATTCACAGGCGAGGACTATCGTTGCCTGACTGAATCACGCCTATCAAAGAGGGCATCATCATGAACACCAGCGATCTGCTCGAACAATTACTGCGGGCCGGCCAGGGCTCGATGTCACAACAGGGCGGCGGTGGCGCGGCGCCTCAAGGCGGGCTCGGCGGATTGCTGGGTGGTCTGCTGGGCGGCGGAGCCGGATCAGGCATGGGCGGTGGTGGCCTGGGTGGTTTGCTCGGTGGTTTGCTGGGCGGCGGCTCACCGATGGGCGGCTCGCCTCAGCGTCGATCCGGTGGTGGCACCAATTATGCTGCGCTGGCGTCCCTGGGGATGATGGCTTTTCAGGCGTATCAAGCGTGGCAGCGTAACCAGGCCGCTGCGCCGCAGCAGGCACCGCGCACGGTCGATTTGTTGTCGGGCCCGGAAGTCGAGGACCACAGTCACGCGATCCTGCGCGCGTTGATTGCGGCAGCGAAGGCTGACGGTCGGATCGATGATGCCGAGAAGCAGCTGATCAGCACCGAAATCGGCCGCCATACCGATGACCCGCAGTTGCAGCAATGGCTGGATGACGAAGTGGCCCGTCCACTGGATGCCGCGGATGTGGCGCAATCGGCCACTGATCCTGGCATGGCGGCGGAGATGTACCTGGCCAGCGTGATGCTGGTGGACGATCAGCAGGATGCCGAGCGCAATTACCTGGATGAGCTGGCGGCGGCGCTGAAAATTGATCCCGAGCTGCAAGTGCATCTGGAGCAACAGGCCAAGGGCGGCGCGGCCTGACCGATCATTCCCGAATTCGGACCGACCATCCGAAGAAATGCCCGCTTTGCCCTGAACGCTAGAATTTACAGGGGGGATCACTTCAACGTGTCCTAACCAAGCGGGAGTACCACGATGAAAATCGTATCTTCGCTGGCGTTGGTGGTAGCAGTCGGGTGGATCTCTGGATGCTCAACCGTACCGGACAACCAGATCAGCAATGTTCCCCTGAACGCTACGCCCGTCAATGCCGGTAAAATCGCCCGACCCATCATGATGCCCGACGGCAATGCGACCGCATTCTGGTTCGCCGTCAGTGGCGAACCTAAGGGCAGCGCTTTACCCGGTCGTTTATTGGCCTACATCTATCAAGGAAGCTGTTCAAACCTGGGCGAGAAACCGGCGTATGACCTGAACGACGGTCCGAACGCCCGGTTCTACTCACAGGCGTCACTCCAGTACTTCTGGAAAAGCGCACCGGTCGCCATCGACACCCTTCGGTCCGGCGACTATGTGCTGGTGGTGCGTGAGAGCCCGGCCGATGGTCACCAGAATATTTTCTGCGGGGCCCTGAGCTGAGCTGACAGGAGCTGCCGCACCTCGCGGCAGCTTCTACCGCGATTGCCCGGGCTTGGGCATCAGGAAGATGACGCCGTACTCTTCGCCAATCTGCAGTATCCGGGGCAGATCCTGCGGCACCTTCAACCGATCCACCGCGGCAAAGAACTGACCGCCTCGCGGATCGGACACCACACCGATCATTCTCGCGGTGGGGCTGATGTTTTTGTAAGCATGAATCGACCCACCTGGAATATGCACGTAACCCCCGGACGAAATGGTGGTTGCCTTGCCCTCGACCGTCACTTCCACCTCCCCGTCGACGACGTAGAACGCCTCATCCCAGGGGTGATAGTGCAGCGGCGGCCCGCCTCCTTGCACGCCTTCCTGGATATGCATTTCAAAGGGCTTGCTCAGGTCCCCGCCTGCGAGAATGGTGATGGCTTCTCCGACGACAGACACCGGAGCGGGCGCCTTTTCGATGACATGGACCGTACGCATGATTGCTCTCCGAAAGGTGAGTCCCACACCCGCTGAGTATATTCACTGGCGTGCGCGCCCGGCACCTCGGGACAAGCCCGTCTGTCAGGGCGATTTCAACGTGGATTGAATTTTTCTCCGGGCCGATTGCTCTGCTGATGTAGAGACGTGTTGATTTAACGTCCTGCCACTGGCCTCAGACCGAGAGAAGCGCCCATGACTGCCCTGACACGACTCGACTCCCAGCCTGCCCACGAACACGCGATTTCCGTTGCCGGCAGCATGAAACAAACCTACGAACAGTTGTTGCTGAGCGACGATACCGAGCAGCAGCGCGCGCTCGCCCAGGACTTCCTGCAGGTGCAGTTGCAACGCGCTGCGGACGTGCCTGAAGCGATGCCCCACGAGCTGTCGGCGCTGCACGACTGGGTCGAGCAACACTGTGCCGACGTCGCTCGCCAATACGCCGACTACTTGCAACAACGCAAGGACGGCGGTCCTCGGCAGTTCTTCAGTAACAAGGCCCACGCACTGTTTTTCCTGCAAGCGGTGGCCCCGACCAAACTGGTTGATGGTGCATGGCTTTACGGCCTGTTGCGTCACTGGCGCGACCCGCGTTTCGAAGGGCTGATCTGCACCTATCTGGAAGAGCTGGGCGACGGTAATCCGGCGCAGAATCACGTGGTGATCTACCGCAAGCTGCTCGCCGAACATGGCTTGCAAGACACCGGCGTAATCGCTGACGAACACTACCTGCAAGGCGCGATACAACTGGCGTTGGGCGAATGCAGCGAGGAGTTTTTGCCCGAGGTGATCGGCTACAACCTGGGCTATGAACAGCTGCCGCTGCATTTGCTGATCAGCGCGTATGAACTCAGCGAGTTGGGCATCGATCCGTATTACTTCACGTTGCACGTGACCATCGACAATGCCAGCACCGGCCACGCGCACAAGGCGGTGCAAGCGGTGCTGGAGCTGTTGCCGCTGGAGGGCGATCGCGAAGACTTTCTGCGCCGGGTGGCGCTGGGTTATCGGCTCAACGATCTGGGGCAGGGCAGTGGCGCGATCATCAAATCGTTCGACCTCGACACCGAGTTGCTCAACATGCTTGAGCGCAAACGTCCCTTCGGTCAGCACATGCACTCCGACTATTGCCGGTTCGAAGGCCAGACCGTCAACCAATGGTTGTCCTCGCCGGAGCAGTTGCCAGGTTTCCTCGACGCCCTGCAAAACAAGGGCTGGATCAAACGTCACCAGGACCCGCAAGACAGCCGTTTCTGGCAGTTGATCGACGGTGACGGCGCGGCGATGTTCGGGGTGTTCAGCCCCTATGAAAAACAGCTGCTGCATGACTGGATCGCCGGCGACTGGACACCCGAGCGTTCAGGCGCTGCGGTTCGAGCGGGCAAAAGTGCCGTCAGCGAAGCGCCAGTGCCGGTTAACGACCCGGATGTGCAGAGCCTGCAAGATTCACTGGAGGGGCTTGATGCAGCCGAGCAGATGCAAGCGTTGATTACGTGGCTGTCGGCGCGCCGACATTCTCATCCTGCAGGATTGATGGCGACGCGGCGCTTCATCGAACTCAAATCCAGCCTTCGCTAGGGAGTTGCACATGAATCAGGAAGAACAACTGGACACGGCCGATCTGGCGCTGCTGCAATTGGGCCGGCGTTTGCAGGCGGATGGCTACCGCTTTATCACCCCGACACCGCTGACGCATCAGCGGGTCAATCAGCGTGCGGAAGGGCAAAATGCCCAGAACTTGCGCGACGTGTTCGGCTGGTCGCGCGCCTTCGAGCCCGGTCTGCTGTCGGCGGATGAGCAACGGCAATTGCAACAGGCCGGCGTGCTTGAAGAACACGAGGGCCGCTTGAAAAGCCGAGTGCGCTGGTCGAGCCTCGACGATCTGCTGTTTGTGCATTCGGGTTTCCCCACCGACGCGGCGGACGCGGTGTTCTTCGGCCCCGATACCTATCGCTTTGCGCAGTTGATTCATGCCCATCTGCAACAGAATTTCGCGCCGATCCGGCGCGCGGTGGACATCGGATGCGGTGCCGGTGTCGGTGCCATTGTGATTGCCCGCGCACGCCGCGAAGCCGAAGTATTGGCCGTGGACATCAACCCGGCGGCGCTGCGTCTGACGGCAGTCAATGCGGCGCTTGCCGAAGTAGCCAATGTCAGCGTCGAGACCAGCGATGTGTTGCAAGACGTCGACGGCCAATTCGACCTGATCGTCGCCAATCCACCCTATATGGCCGACCCCGCCGAACGGGCTTACCGGCATGGCGGCGGCGCGTTCGGCGCGCAACTGTCGCTGCGCATCGTCGAGCAAGCCTTGAATCGACTGGCGCCCGGTGGTTCCCTGGTGCTGTACACCGGGGTGGCGATGATCGATGGGCGCGATCCGTTTCTGCAAGCCCTGACCCCGTTCCTGGAATCGCCACGGTTCAGCTGGACCTACCGCGAACTCGATCCCGACGTCTTCGGCGAAGAGTTGTTGACGGCGGGTTATCAACGGGTAGAGCGCATCGCAGTGGTCGCGCTGATCGTCACCCGCAGTGGCCCCAGTATTGGGGGAAGCGTTGAAGCAGCAGGTGCGCCATGAGCAAGAACCTGGAAGATTACAACCGCATGCGCGACTTTTCGGCCACCTCGGAACCGGCCGCCGGTAAACGTTCGGGCAAGAAAGCGGGGAAAGATCATGCATTGCAGTTCTGCATCCAGAAGCACGACGCCTCGCGCCTGCATTACGACTTTCGCCTGGAACTCGATGGCGCGCTGAAGAGTTGGGCGGTGCCCAAAGGCCCGTCGCTGGATCCCAAGGTCAAGCGCCTGGCCGTGCATGTCGAAGACCATCCGATTGACTACGCAACGTTCGAGGGCAGCATCCCCGAAGGGCATTACGGCGCCGGGGATGTCATCGTCTGGGACCGTGGCGTGTGGATTCCGCAGGGTGACCCGGCTGAGTCATACGCCAAGGGCAAGCTCAAATTCGAGCTGCAAGGCGAGAAGCTCGGTGGGTTATGGAACCTGGTGCGCACGCACATGCCGGGCAAGCAGGAGCAATGGTTTCTGATCAAGCATCAGGACACCGCGGCAAAACCCGAAAGCGATTACGACGTGGTAGCCGCCGAGCCGGACAGCGTGCTCAGTGACCGGACCATCATCCCCAAAAAGTCAAAAGCGGCGGATAAACCCAAACCGGTCAAGAAGCCCACGCGCAAGGTCACGGCTAAAGCAGCCTCGGCGCAACTCACCGGTGCCCACAAAGCCAAACTGCCAGAGCTGCTCAAACCGGAGCTGGCGACGCTGGTGGAGAAAGCCCCTGGCGGCGAGTGGAGTTACGAGATCAAGTTCGACGGCTACCGGATCATGGCGCGCGTCGACCACGGCGAGGTAAAACTCCTCACCCGCAATGGCCACGACTGGACCCACAAGCTGCCCGCGCAAGCCGAGGCACTGGCGGCGCTGGGGCTTGAGTCCGCTTGGCTAGACGGTGAAATGGTGGTCGCCAACGAGCAGGGCGTGCCGGACTTCCAGGCGCTGCAAAATGCGTTCGAAGCGGGTCGCAGCGGCGCTATCGTTTACTACTTGTTCGACATGCCTTACCTCAACGGCGTCGACCTGCGCGAGGTGCCGGTCGAGGAGCGAAGAGTGGCGCTGGCGACGGTGCTCAATTCCAACAAGGACCCGCTGTTGCGCTTCTCGGAGTCGCTTGCTGAGGAACCCGAAGCCTTGCTCAACAGCGCCTGCCAGATGCAAATGGAGGGTCTGATCGGCAAGCGCCTGGGGTCGCCTTATGTGTCCCGGCGCAGCAGCGACTGGATCAAGCTCAAGTGCAAACATCGGCAGGAGTTTGTGGTGGTCGGCTATACCGATCCCAAAGGTTCGCGTAATGCCTTTGGCGCCTTGCTGCTGGGCTTGCATGACCGTGACAGCGGCGAGTTGCGCTACGCCGGCAAGGTCGGCACCGGTTTCAACGAAACCACGCTGAAAAGCATCCACGAACAACTCAAACCCTTGCAGGTGAAAAAGCCATCGGTGGTCAATCCGCCGACCGGATTTGACGCCAAGGGCGTGCACTGGCTCAAACCCGTGCTGCTGGCAGAAATCGCTTTCGCCGAGATGACCAAGGACGGTTCGGTGCGCCATGCGGTGTTCCATGGTCTGCGCGATGACAAACCTGCCAAAAACATCACCGAGGAGCACGCGAAAGTGGTGAAGACTCAAGCGAAAAAACCGGCCGCCGCCGCTGAAAAGAACACCACCCAGACCGCGCCATCACAGATCGGATTGGGCGCGGGCAAAGTCCGCATCACGCACCCGGACCGGGTGATCGACGCCAGCAGCGGCACGACCAAAGTGCAACTGGCCGAGTATTACGCCAGCGTCGCGCAGTGGATCCTGCCCGAGCTCAAGGATCGCCCGGTGGCGTTGGTCCGGGCTCCGGATGGCATCACCGGCGAGTTGTTCTTCCAGAAGAACGCCGAGCGCCTCGCCATTCCGGGGATCACCACGCTGGACAAGGAACTCACCGGCCAACCGGTGATGATCATCAACAACGCCGAAGCCCTGATCGGCGCCGTGCAGATGAGCACCGTCGAACTGCACACCTGGAACGCCACCTCGGACAACCTCGATAAACCGGATCGCTTCGTTCTCGACCTTGACCCGGACCCGGCGCTGCCCTGGAAAACCATGGTCGAGGCGACTCAACTGACCCTGTCGGTCCTCGATGAACTGGGGCTCAAGGCCTTTCTCAAGACCAGTGGCGGCAAAGGCATTCACCTGGTGGTGCCGCTGACCCGCAAGCTGGGTTGGGATGAGGTGAAGGACTTCAGCCACGCCATCGTCAGTCACATGGCCAAGCTGTTGCCGGAACGTTTTTCCGCAGTGTCGGGACCGAAGAACCGGGTCGGGCGGATCTTCATCGATTACCTGCGCAACGGGCTCGGCGCAACGACCATTTGCGCCTACGCGGCGCGCACCCGCGAAGGGATGCCAGTGTCGATGCCGATCTTTCGTGACGAGGTAGGGGAGGTCAAGGGCGGCGATCAGTGGAACATCCACAACGCCCATGAGCGCCTGGCTGAAGTCGGCGATGAACCGTGGGCCGATCTTAAGAAAACCCGGCAATCCATCACCGCCGACATGCGTCGGCGGGTCGGGATGAAGAAATGATCAGCGAATGAACGCCTGCAAATCGGTGCCCAGTTTGTCGATGGCCGCCTTGAAGTCCTTGGCGGTGATCTTCTGGCTGGCGTTTTCCAGGGTGCTGCCGAAGACTTTGCGTACGACCTTGGCCACGGTCTGATTGGTTTTGGCGTCGATGAACTCGGCTTCGATAAACAGCGTGGTGTCCTGATCCCGATGACCGCTGGCAGCAGAAACACCGCCGACCACCGCGGCGACCGGAACCACTTCATACCACTTCATGCCTTCATTCTCGGCGGTAACCCCGGTAATCGCCGCGCGCATGATCAGGGTTTTCGAGCCTGGTTGTGGACTGGTGACCACGCGGTATTTCTGACCGAGGATGGTTTTGGTTTTGGTGGTCATATAGTTTTGGATGTCATCCAGGGTTTGCCGATTGACCCGTTCGTTGGGCTTTGGCGCCGGGTACAACTCCAGCCTGTTGAACGCCACGGTGTCGTAGGCATTAGGGTTCCATGAAGGGCTCACCCAGCGCATCGCGGTCTCACCGCTGGTGGTGGTGACTTCTTTCAGGTTGTTGTAGTTGGACAGGAAGCCTGAGTACTGGTCTTTTTCGGTGACTTTCGAGGTACACCCGCCAAGCAGCAGGCTGGCCAATGCAGCGCCAATGAACAATTTACGGGACAGGTTCATAGTGGTGTGTGCTCCATGGTTTGCATCGCGGTTACTCATTTCTGAGCATAGGTGGCTCTTGAGAATAGTCATCACCAAAAAAGGCGCTCGCCTTGATCATTCGCAACATAGTGCTTTTTATTTGGCCATTTCCGCTCGCGCCGCTGCAATCTTGGCTTTGACTGAATCCAGGTTGAAACTCGCGCCTTTTTGCATCGGCGGGAACTCAATCGCGGTTTCAGCCAGCTTGGCCACCTGTTGCTGGACGAACACGAAACGCCAGAACTGAAACTTGAACCAGTCGAAATACTGCTGCGAACCTTGGGCAGCCTGGTTTTCCGGCCAGCCCATGCGCTCGAACGGGTCAAGTCGAAGGTTGGTCAGCATCGGCACATCGACCGGCACTTTGGCACCCAGCCAGCCACCGGGTTGATCGATGAAGCGGTACTTGTAGTCATCGATGCGAACCGCACCCAGCGCACTTTCACCGAAGTAGAAGACTTCATGCCGGTTCGACGGGCCTTTGCCGGTGATCATCGGTGTCTGGTCGTAACCGTCCAGGTGCACCTTGTAGGTCCGGTCGCCCAGTTGTTTGCCCTTGAGCAGTTCGTCGGTGATGTTTGGATTGCCTGCTGCCGCAACCAGGGTCGGGAACCAGTCCATGCCCGACATGATGCCGTTGGCTACAGTGTTTACCGGTACTTTGCCCGGCCAGCGAATGATCGCCGGCACGCGGAAGCCACCTTCCATCACCGTGCCTTTGCCCATTGCAAATGGCGTGGTACCACCGTCAGGCCAGGTGAAATTTTCTGCACCGTTATCGGTGGTGAAAATCACGATGGTGTTGTCATCCATGCCGTCTTTTTTCAGCTTGGCCATGACGTCGCCGACGATGTCGTCGAGTTGTGCCATGCCGGCTTCCTGCTCCGACCAGCCGTTTTGTGCATTGCGCATCGCTTCATATTTGTCAGCCAGGTGCGTGACGATGTGCATGCGGGTCGGGTTGAGCCAGACGAAGAACGGTTTGTTGTCGGTCTTGGCCTTGTCGATAAAGCTGAAAGCCTTGTCGCGAATTTCTTCGTCGACGGTTTTCATCCGATCCGGATACAGCGTGCCGGCATCTTCGATCTTCTGTTTGCCGACCTTGCCCCAGCGTGGCATCACCGTTGTGTCATCGGTGCTGGTGGCCCAGCTGTGAACCATGTTGCGCGGCCCGACGGTGGCCAGAAGCTCTTGCGGATAGTTGGGGTGCGCCGGGTCTTCCATGGCGTCGAGGTGATAGAGGTAGCCGAAGAACTCATCGAAGCCATGCACGGTCGGCAGGAACTCGTTCAAGTCACCCAAGTGGTTCTTGCCAAACTGACCCGTGGCGTAACCCATGGCTTTGAGGGTGGTGGCGATGGTGACCGCTTCGGCGGGAATGCCGACAGGCGAGCCGGCCTGGCCCACCGTGGTCATGCCCGTGCGGATCGGCAGTTCTCCGGTAATGAAATTGGCGCGTCCGGCTGTACAACTGGCCTCGGCGTAATAATCGGTGAAACGCATGCCTTCAGCAGCCAATTGGTCGAGGTTAGGGGTACGGCCGGCCATCATGCCCTGGTTGTAGACGCCGATATTGGACCAGCCAATATCGTCACCCATGATCACCACGATGTTCGGCGCCTTGTCGGCGGCTTGAGCGGCTAGGGGTAGAACCATTGCAGATAACAGCATCGACACCGCGAACAGTCTGGATAATTTTGACTGGTTCATTTGGAGCTCCTGTGTACTTGCGTTAGTACTGAAACAGGCCCCCCCCGACCTATATTTAAATATGTATCCCCCGCAAGAGAGTAGGTTTGAACTGTGAAATTTCCAGTAATAATTACCAGCGGTGCGCCCTTGTTTCATGGGGTTTACAGCACAGTCGGCAACTTGCAGGGTGAACGACATCTGAATTAGTCAACTTCCACCCCAAAGGTTTTATTCGCTGTTCGAATAGCGAAGGAATCAAACCGGTATTACAACGCAGGCGTCAGTGAGTCGCAGAAAATTAATCCGTTGTGGCGCTGCTTCGATTGCTACGCTTTAAATCCTGACGGGTCTCTGCGGAGAACAAGCGATGTCACACCTACTACAGCGTGTCCGGTCGTTCGTTTCCGGGTTGGTCCTGTGTGTGTTTACAACGCCCTTGCTCGCGGCCCAACAACCTCCTGCCATGGATGCTCAAGTGAACCAACTGGAGCCCAAGGCGCTGGAGATTTTGAAGTCCATGAGTGCCAGGCTGGCAAGCACCCAAGGCATGAGCTTCAAAGCCATCACCACTTACGAGAAACCCAGCCGGCTGGGGCCACCCCTGGCCTATAACACCGTGGCACTGGTCAATATGCAGCGGCCCGATCATTTGCGCGTATTGACCTCGGGCGATGGTGCAGCGACCGAGTTCTATTACGACGGCAAGCAAGCCTATGCCTATGAGCCGAAGGGAAACCTGCTGGCGCAAGCAGATGCACCCCCCACTATTGATGCGACCCTTGAGGCGGCCTACCAACGCGCGGCCATCTATTTTCCCTTTACCGACGTCATCGTTGCCGATCCCTACAAGGATCTGGAAAGAGACATGCGCCTGGCGTTTTATATCGGTCAGTCCACGGTGGTCGGTGACACCACGACAGATGTGATTGCCTACGCCAATGACGTGGTGTTCGTACAGGCCTGGATCGGTGCGCAAGACAAGCTGCCGCGAATGCTGCGTGCGGTGTTCCGTGACGACCCGACCCAATCCCGGCACCAGGTCGCGTTCAGTGACTGGAAGCTTGAATCGGCGCTGACTGCGGACTTCTTCAAACCCGAACATATCGAGAATGCACACAGGATCGAGTTTGCTCCGCCGCCCGACTTGCGCGCCCCGGCAGGGGTCAAGGCACCGGTCGCGAAACCCTGAGCGAGGAGGCTGGAACATGAACAGATCTACGTTGAAATTTGCCGGGCTGGTCGTCGCACTGCTCAGTTGCAACCAGGCGCTGGCCTGGTCGCACGCGTCCAGTTTCGGTCGATCATCCGGCGGTGGTGGTTCCTGGAGTCACTCCGGTGAATACGGCTCGGCTTCGGGCGGTGGAGGCAGCTGGAGTGGAGAAAGCAATCGAGGCGGCTCGGCGTCCGGCGGCGGTGGTAGCTGGAGCGGGTCAGGCTATCGTGGCGGCTCGGCCTCGGGTGGCGGCGGCAGTTGGAGCGGCACAGACGAAAGGGGCGGCACGGCCTCTGGTGGCGAGGGTTCCTGGCATGGCACCGGGGCCGAAGGTGGAACGGCATCCGGCGGCGAGGGGGCGTGGCACGCCCAAGGTGAAAATGGCGCCACCGCCAGCGGCTACCATGCCGACGGATATGGTACGACGGCCTACCATCCGGCGACCTATGGCACCAGTTACTACCATCCACCTACGGCTGTTTATGCCAGCAGCGGTTGCTACAACTGTGGATACAACGAGGGCGTGAATCCCGCCGCGGCAGCAGCGGCAGGGGCGGTGGCCGGTGCTGCCATAGCCACGGCGGACAATCAGGGGGCAAACAACACGGCCTACAGTGCAGGCTATAACGCCGGGATGGTGGCCTCTGCACCGCCGGCCATGCCCATGGGCGCAACCTTTGCGAGCCTTCCCTCCGGATGTGAGCTGAGGACAGTTGCAGCGGGGACTTTTTATCAGTGCGGCAGTTCGTGGGTACGACCTGCGTATGGCGCCAACGGCGTGTTCTACACCGTCGTGCCGACGCCGTGATCAAGGGGCGCCGCCATACAGGCCGGCTCACCGATTGTGCTGTTGGCGCTTCTAGCTTTGGGGAACAACCCGGGCATCGTTCCCGGTGCCTTCGATGTAAACGTTCATGCCTTTGCTCAGCACAGGGTTGATTGGTTGAGTGACCGATACCAGCACGCCGCTTCTCACCCGAACGATGATCTGCTGCGCTTCCTTGGGTTGGTCATAACGCTTTTTCTCCGCGTAGTTGCCACCCGCCGCACCGGCGAGAGCCCCGGCTACCATGGCAACATCGCGGCCGGTGCCGCTGCCTATCAGGCTGCCGATCCCGACGCCGGCGAGCCCGCCAAGAATGGCCCCGACCCCGCTGTCGTGATTGGTCTGCATCTGTGTCGGCACGATCTGTTCGATCTTGCCCGAGCGGATTTCCGTCTCGCCGGCACCTCCGCTGCTGGACCCTACGGCGGCACAGGCACTGATCAGCAGGGTGGCCAGTGCGATCGTTAGCCAGGAAACAGTCGTTTTCATTGCCAGCTCCTTCTGCCAGGGAATGATCGATTCAAACGCATCGCGTTACGTGAGAAAAAAGCCTAGCACAACATTTTCCAGGCGTTGGCGCGGCGCCTGCTGCAGGGAGCAGGCGACGTCCATGTTCATCTGGAACAGGGTCGGTGCTGTCGCACTTCCTGTTGCGTAAGGTGCGACTGAATAAACGCAGATCCCTGTGGGAGCGAGCTTGCTCGCGATAGCGGTGGGTCAGTCGACATTGATGTCGGATATGACTCAGTCATCGCGAGCAAGCTCGCTCCCACAGTGGATTGTGTTCACTTTGGGTTCGTGCCAGGCATGCCCCTTTTGCAATCACCGTGACCGAGTCCTGACGATGAACACTGAACTCCAGCTCCTGCACGGTTTGGTTATGGCACAAGTATTGGGGCGCTACTTGCCGCCAATGGCCGCCAACAGCGGCGCCATCTGTGCATCGGTCAATGCCGCGTGAACCTCCATCTTCATGATGTCATTCCACTCCAGTACCCACTTCTGAACCTGTACCAGATCACTGGCCTCGGCGATGCCAAACCCATTCGAACCACCGACTGCGTGCCAGCGCCCGTGCATCTTGACGCCTTCAGGTGGAGCGCCTCCGGTCTTGAGGAAACGCTGAATTGCCGTGTTGCGATTTTCCGGACTGATGGACCAACTGACGATGAATAACATTTGCCACCTCCTGCTACGGATTGGCACCTGTTGGAGTACGCCACCTGGCTGGCGCCGGGACCACGATGGCGCGCCTGTTTGCAGCTTCATGTCCCATGTGAAGGCATAGCAGCGCGCAGCGGTGCGTGTACGACCGCTGATCCTCTTTAAGGGCATTTTCAACGATTGAGCGACGTCGTGGCCGGCGTCTGTTTCACCAGCGAAACATCGGCAGTGGCTTGAGCGGGGAACGAAGAAATTGCCGCGCGGTTTGCCTGAGCAACATCCCGTGAAAGCCATGATTGGGGAACGTCGCCTTCACCGTTTTGATCCACGCCCGTGGCAGCCCGAACGTCAACAGGCCCAGGGACACATCAATCACATCGGCACGCCGGAAAGGCTCGACGCTGAGGGCATGCTCGGCGGCGTAGGGGCGTATTTTGTGGTGTTCCAGGATCAGTGCCGCCACTTCGCTGCTCAAGTGCGACAGGTGTTGCCTGTCGAGATAGTCAGTGGCCTGGCGAACCGACGGTTCCAGATAATCGATGGTTTGATCGGTCCAGATCCCCAGGTCGTGAAACGCTCCGGCAATCTGCACGGCCTCGGACGGCAGGCCTTCAATGCCGCAGATTGCGCGATAGAAGTTCAGCACGCGATAGATGTGATTGCGATAGCCCGGCAGGTCAGCACCGATCGCCAGCGCGTAGGAGGTGAGTATTTCGTCGGTGAGGGGGAATTCAAGGATGAGATTCATGGGGGCAGCCCTCACGCATCGCGCAACAGGTCGTTGGCGTTGAGGATCTCGAAGGCAATTTCCGGGCGCTTTTCCAGGCTGCGGCGAATGGCGGCCGGGATCGACTGGCGGGTCTTGCGGCACAGTCCCGGCAATTCGCCGAGGGTGATGCCGATGCCGCGCATGGTGCGGACTTCATTGAAGCTGGGGACGATCTCCACGCGAATCCCCAGTTGTTCGTACATGCGATGTTGCAAGCGCTCGAGGTCGGCCAGGCTTTGCAGGTTCTCCAGCCGATCAAGCAGGCGCTTTTCTTCCTGGCGCGTCAGAAACAGGATGCGCACGTCCGCGCCCGGTGTTTCCAGCAACGGGTCTCGCCCGCAAATGCAGGCGCCGGGCGGGCAGGGGGAGCGGATCGGAACAGAGGTCGTCATGGGTCCTAATCATAGAGCCCACCCAACCCGTTTGCCCATAGGTCAATCGTCAGTCGGAAATATCGTGATCGTTCCTGCGCGTTGATCGTTCCCACGCTCTGCGTGGGAATG
>NZ_JANUCB010000004.1:122410-580033 GCF_024809425.1 Pseudomonas sp. JAI111
CATCCCGTGACGCTCCGCGTCACCCTTGCGCAAGACTTGAGCCTGGCGTCGACAGCGGAACGCAGAGCGTCCCCGGCGGCATTCCCACGCGGAGCGTGGGAACGATCAATGGCAAGATCAATGGCATCGCGAGCAGGCTCACTCCCACCTAAAGCAGACTGGCTGCAGATCGTTCCCACGCTCTGCGTGGGAATGCATCCCGTGACGCTCCGCGTCACCCTTGCGCAAGACTTGAGCCTGGCGTCGACAGCGGAACGCAGAGCGTCCCCGGCGGCATTCCCACGCGGAGCATGGGAACGATCAAACGGCAAGATCAACGGCATCGCGAGCAGGCTCACTCCCACCTAAAGCAGACCGGCTACTGATCGTTAGCAGACCGGCTGCAGATCGTTCCCACGCTCTGCGTGGGAATGCATCCCGTGACGCTCCGCGTCACCCTAGCGCAAGACTTGAGTCTGGCGTCGACAGCGGAACGCAGAGCGTCCCCGGCGGCATTCCCACGCGGAGCGTGGGAACGATCAACGGCAGCGCTTTCTTAAGTGAACAGCATTAGTTCTGGGGCGGGATTTGTTTATTTAGATACGGAAGGCTTGGCGGCCGACCAGCAACCAATGGCCGTTCTTTTTCTGCCAGATCTGAAAGTTTTCGATTTCGGTCGGGACCAGTTCGGTGCCCTTGATCGCCTGGGCCGAGAAATGGTGGCGCACCAACGCGACGTCGCCAGAGACGGTGATGGTCTGGTTCTGCATTTCGAGGGTTTTGAAGGCACTTTTGCCGGTTTCGATATCGTCGATGAAGGCTTGCTTGTCCTGGACCTTGCCGCTGGAATGGCCGTAAGTCAGGTTCTCGGCGGTCAGCGCTTTCAGTTGGGGAATGTCTTTGTGCAGCATGGCTTGGGTCAGATGGTCCACGGCGTCGGCAACGTCCTTCTCTCCTGGTGCAGGCGCTGCGGCTACGTAACCGCTGAAGAGGCAGAGAAAGCCGATCAGCACTTTGACTTTTGTCATGGGTGTTTCCTTGTTGTTATTGGATGGGATAACTCGTCGGTCATCGTATAACCTAGCAGAATTTTATTGAAGTAGTGGCAAAACGACTCGGCATGCCGTTCATGGAGATGAACGGCATGCCGAGGCGAAAGGGCGTGTGCATTTGGTTTTCAGGCCAGCATCGACATCAAGCTTCCTTGCCGGTCCAGTTTGGCCAGGTCGTCGAAACCGCCGACATGGGTGTCGCCGATGAAAATCTGCGGCACGCTGCGTCGACCGCTGCGGTCGAGCATCTCCTTGAATTTGCCAGGGTCCGATTGAACGTTGATTTCCTCGGTGGCGATGCCTTTGTTCGCCAGCAGCGCCTTGGCATTGCGGCAATACGGGCAAGTGTCAGTGGTGTAAAGCGTCACAGTGTTCATGGTGTGCACTCCTCAATGTGTAAGTGGCGATCAGGCGTCGATAGCCGGGAAATCGATGTCGGTCAGGGCCAGGTTGTTCAAGTAGTTGGTCAGGGTCTGCGAGGCGACGTGGGCGACCACCTCAATAATCTTGGCGTCGTCGATGCCGGCAGCGCGCGCCGCTTCAATCTGCTCGTTGCTCAAGTGGCCACGGCTCTCGGTGATTTGTCGGGCCAGCGCGGCGAAGGCATTGAGTTGACCCTCCCGGGCGCTGAGGATGTCCTGCGCGGACAGCCCGGCCTTGCCGGCGAACAGCGTGTGCGCCGCCAGGCAGTAGTCGCAACCGTTGACCTGCGAGGTGGCGAGAAACACCGCTTCCTTTTCAGTCGTACTCAGGGACGTTTTGCCCAGCGCCACGGACTGTTGCAGATAGGCCGACAGCACGGCGGGTGCGAGGGCCAGTGTCTTGAAGACATTGGGCAAAAAGCCGATTTTCTTCTGCACACCCTCCAGTAGAGGGCGAGTGGCTTCAGTGGCGTTTTCGAGGTTCAGGGCAGTGATGCGGCTCATGGTGATACTCCGTAGATTCAAGCGCGTTGTGCGCTGGGTACGGGGTCCATGCTAAGGGTCGAGACTGGCTTTTAGGGTGCAAATCGTCGAGGATATGCGACAGATCGTCCAAATAAGTCGCCGGGAGTCGTTCCATGGATCGCTTATCAACCTTGCTTACGCATTTCGGCGTCAGTGCCGGAACCTTCCACAGCGGGCATTTCTGCGGGGCCGCGGCGTTTGACGGCGAACAGGTCACCGGCCACCTGCACCTGCTTCAAGCGGGGGAACTGACGCTCAGGTTGGCTGATGACCGCGAGGTTCGGCTCGACCAGCCGACCTTGATTTTTTTCCCGCGCCCGTACCGTCATCGCTTGTTCGCCCATGACGCCTCGGGCACGCAACTGGTGTGCGCTTCGCTGGCCTTCGACGGCGGGTCGGGCAATGCCTTGGCGGCGGCGCTTCCGGATTACCTGGTGCTGGGCCTCGACAGCGTGCCGACGCTGGCCGGGACGCTGGACTGGCTGTTCAACGAAGCCTTCAGCGGCACCTGCGGTCGCGAAGCGATGATGGACCGGTTGTTCGAACTGCTGGTGATTCAGCTGCTGCGACACATTCTGAGTAACCGCGAGCAAAGCCCCGGGATGATGGCTGGCCTGGCCGATCCGCGTCTGGCACGCCCCATGAGCCTGATGCACGACACGCCCGCCAAGGCCTGGACCGTGGCCGAATTGTCGGCGGCGGCGAACATGTCCCGGTCCAGTTTTGCTGAACATTTTCGTCTGGTGGTGGGGCAGACGCCGGTCGATTATCTGGTCAGCTGGCGCATCAGCCTGGCGCAGAAACGTTTGCGAGAAGGCAAGTCCATCGCGCTGATCGCCGATGAAGTCGGCTATGAAAGCCCTTCGGCGCTGGCCCGGGCCTTTCGGCGTAAAACCGGTGTCAGTCCGCGTGAGTGGGTGCAGGAAGGTAAACGTGCGCGCTGATCCTAGCGTTCGCCAGGTTAATCCGGCGGGCTGTTGGTCGTGAGATAGACTCATCAACGGGCATCGAACCGTGGGAGTGGCACCTGTGGCGCAATTCAAATGGACTCGCTGATCACCGCAGCAGCGCACGCACTCGCGGCGGGTGATCCGCTTGGCGCATTGAACCGCATTGCGTTGCGCGAGGACGCCCCGGCGCTGGCGCTGCGCGGTATTGCCATGGCGCAGCTGGGCGAGTTTGTTCGGGCCAAGGAGCTGGTCCGGCGTGCCGCCCGCGCCTTCGGTCCGAAAGAGCCGATGGCCCGCGCGCGGTGTGTGGTGGCCGAGGCCGAAATCGCCCTGGCTTCACGGGACTTGGGCTGGCCGGTGAAAGCGCTCGAAGCGGCGCGGGTGACGCTGCAAGCCCATGGCGATTGGGGCAACGCCGCCCACGCGCGCTATCTGCAGATTCGCCGCTTGTTGTTGATCGGGCAACTGGAGGAAGTCGAAGCGTTGCTCGCCGAGCTTGATCCGGCGCCATTACCGCCTGCATTGCGCGCCGCCCATGAACTGGTGGTGGCAGGGATCGCGATGCGCCGGCTCGAGACGACGAAGGCCCGATCTGCGCTTGAACGGGCCGAACGCGCCGCGCTCCAGGCTGGCATTCCTGCACTCACCGCCGAGGTCGAAAATGCTGCCCATCTGTTGAACAGCCCGGTGGCGCGACTGATTGCTCGAGGCCAGGAACGACCCTTGTTACTCGACGAAGTTGAAGCACTGCTCGGGTCAACGTCACTGGTGGTCGATGCGTGCCGTTACGTTGTGCGGGGCGCCGGGATGTCGGTGTCCCTCGCCACGCGCCCGGTGTTGTTCACCCTCGCACGGGCATTGGCCCAGGCCTGGCCCGGCGAGGTGGCAAGGGAAACACTCATCACCCAGGCCTTTCGCTTGAAGCTCTCGGACGAGTCGCATCGCGCACGGCTGCGGGTGGAAATCGGCCGGCTGCGCGCGGCGCTCAAGCCGCTGGCGGGTGTCACCGCGACCAAGCGTGGATTCGCGCTGCAGCCTCAGGTTGCCGACGACGTTGCGGTGCTGGCCAGACCGGTCGAGGAACCGCAAGCAGCGCTGCTGGCCTTTCTCGCCGACGGCGAGTCGTGGTCCAGCTCGGCGCTCGCCCTGGCGCTGAACACCAGTCAGCGCACCGTGCAGCGCGCACTCGATACGCTGGCGGCGTCTGGCAAGGTGCAGTCGTTTGGTCGCGGGCGAACCCGGCGCTGGTTGACGCCGCCGATGCCGGGATTCGCGACTACTTTGTTACTCACCCCTTGGGCGCCGGGTGATTAGGATCCACCTCACCACCCCTGTGACGAGGAAGCAAACATGAAACACTCAGCAGCCGAAATCATCCGCGAATACGGCCCGTTTCCGGGCGTCGACCACGTGCATGGCGTGTCTTATGACGGCCACAACGTCTGGTTTGCCTCTGGAGAAAAACTCAACGCCTTCGACCCCGCAAGCGGGCAGGCGCTACGCTCGATTGATGTCGCCGCCCATGCTGGCACGGCATTCGACGGCCAACACCTGTATCAGATCGCCGAGGATCGCATCCACAAGATCGACCCGCAGACCGGCCGCGTGCTCGCGACGATTCCGGCGCCGGGCGGCGGAGGCGACTCGGGCCTGACGTGGGCAGAAGGGACGCTTTGGGTCGGCGAATATCGCGATCGCAAGATTCATCAAATCGACCCCGCTACCGGCAAAGTGCTGCGCACGCTCGAATCCAACCGCTTTGTCACCGGCGTGACCTGGGTTGAAGGCGCGCTGTGGCACGGCACATGGGAAGAGGAGGAAAGTGAATTGCGGCGTATCGATCCGAAAACCGGCGAGGTGCTGGAAAGCGTGATGATGCCGCCAGGCGTCGGCGTGTCGGGACTGGAGTCCGATGGCGCGGAGCAGTTTTTCTGTGGCGGCGGCAAGAGCGGCAAGGTGAGGGCCGTGCGCCGGCCCGTCGCCTCTTAGAAGGTGAACTGACGCGAAGACCGAGGCGCATTCCGGGCCAGTTCGATCTCCAGCAGGTGATCAGCCAGCACGTCGCTCAGAAACCGGAACTGATCGTTCAGGCCGATCACTTCGTTGTTGAAGTGGTTGGCGGCTGCCGGTATCAGCAGGGCCTCGAAGCCCTCGTCGAACACCAGTGACAGCGTTTTGCGAGAGACGGATGTTTGCGAATAGTAGTTGTTGCCGAATACCGGGAAACTCACGGAGAGATTGACGGAATGGATCATGAGGTGCGCTCCTCGGCCAGGACAATGTATGAAAAAACAGTCAGCGTAACGGCCGTCAGGGCCAGGCAGGTCAGCAGATGGATCAACATGGTTTCCCCTCCGATGTGGGGTTTCGCCTTTGGATGGGTTGATCCTGCGCCAAGCGGTTTTTTAGCGGAAGGCAATCATCGCGATGGTGAATATCGATGAAGATGATGGTGTCTTTCAGGGCCTCTTCGCGGCCTGGAAGACAACAATCAATCCAAAGCGAACAAACCCCCACACCTATACTCAAAATAAATAGGCATTTGAGCGCCGGACATACCGTTCGGGGATCACTTTAGGAAACCGCGATCTTGAACCTGCGTTCGCTGATCGTCGCCGCGATGGTGGTGTTGGCGGGATGCGCCACGTCTACGCATGCCCCGGTGGTGGCGCCGATTGTGGTGGTGTCCGAGAGCACCTGGCGCCAGGTGGATCGCGAAATTGTCGCTGCCTCCCAGTCCGCCACCGAGCAGACCAAAATCTACTCGCGCGGAGCCATGGAATACTGGCGTACCCGGGTGTACGAAATGACCGAAGAGCGATTCATTCCCTGGTTCAGCAGCTATTGGACCCAGGAATGGCTGTCATTGAAGGTCAGCTGGTACACCCTCAGCGCCAAGGGTGAGCAGGATGCCTCGGCCAAGCGCCTGGCGGACTATCTGCTTGAACAATATCAGGAGCGTGTGTTGGCGCCGGTCGCCGTGGAGATCGATCCCGACGCGATTCTGGCCCAAGCCACGGCGTTCTACGTCGACATCCTTCAGGAAGAGCTGCAGAAGATTTCCAAGCGCCACGGCGTGCCGATGGAACAGCTTAACGCCCGGATCCAGAAAATTCCCGCCATCGCCCTGGGGCCGCCGCCGGCCCGGGATGCCTCGCTGTACCAGGTGGTGCACACGCAACCGCTGAATACGTTGCCGGCCTACGCGGCGCTCATCGACAAGATCCACAAGGCAGGCGGCGACAAAGGCGTCGGGTCGACCGACACCGCGATGGCTCCGGTGGCCAAGCGCGCCAGCCAGCGCATGGAGGCCGAAATGGCCCCGCGCGGCGCGGCCAGTGCCGTGGCCGCAGCCGCCGGGAAATTGGCTGGCGCCCTGATTTCGGTAGGGGTAGCCGGCGTTCGGGCGATTATTCAAGCCAACGACCGGCCGGACAGCGAGGCGCTGATTCGCAGCAGCCTGGGCAACACGTTCGACAAGGCCTGGTTGAAGCTGGTGCAGAACCCGAAGACCGGCGTGATGGCCGGCACGTTGTACATGGCGGGGCAAATTGAGGGCAGTCTGGCAGGCAGTGCCGATGTACCGTCGGTCAGCTCGGGCCCTGGGGCTGTCGAATGGAGTGCGCCGGAATCGACTAACCAGCAGATCGACCCTCAACCCCCCGCAGGAGAATGACCATGTCTTACGTCGATGGTTTTGTCGCGGCCGTACCGACCGCCAATCGTGAAAAATTCAAGAAACACGCCGAAACCGCCGCCGCGATTTTCAAGGAAAGCGGTGCGCTCAGCGTCACCGAGTGCTGGGGCGATGACGTGCCCGATGGCAAGGTGACCTCGTTCCCCATGGCGGTGAAACTCAAGGAGGACGAAACCGTGGTGTTTTCCTGGATCATCTGGCCGGACAAGGCCACCCGCAATGCCGGCATGGACAAACTCATGAACGATCCGCGCATGCAGCCCGACACCAATCCGATGCCGTTCGATGGTCAGCGGTTGATCTTTGGTGGTTTTGAAATAATCGTCAAAGCCTGATGCTCACAGCGGGGTCATTCCGGCGTCGGGGTGATCCTGCAACTCTTGCGATTGCGGATTTCATTGTCCGTCGGTCGTTCCCTGACAAACTCGAAACGCGGCTCGCCTTCGCTGTAATGCACCAGCCAGCCCCATTCCAGCTCGGCTTCATCCTGGCCGGGTTTCGGTGGCACGGCCCACCATGGCTCTTTGCTGATGATCTGTCGCATGGCCCCCTCCAAAGATTCGGTTGCTTGAACTATAACTTGCCTGTCAGGAGGTGCCAGCTATGAGCGACGAATCCCATGAGCCGCTGAAACGGCTGTTTTTCGCCTTGGATTGTGCGCCGGCCCAACGCAAGTCCATCGCCCAGTGGCGCAGCGCGCTGCAGCTTCGCAACGGTCGCCCGGTGCCGGCGGAAAACTTTCACCTGACGTTGATGTTCCTGGGCGCTGTCGAGGTGGCGCACATTGCCGAGATCTGCACGGCCGCTTCCAAGGTTCGTGTGCCCGGTGTGCCCTTGAAGGTGGCGCTGGATCGGCTGGATGTCTGGCGCAGGTCTGGGGTGTTGGTGCTGGCGCCGGAACAGGCATCACCCGAGTTGCTGCGGCTGGTTTACGGCCTGGAGCAGGCAATGTTGCCGTTTGGCTTCGAGGATGCGCCAAAGGAGTTTCGACCGCACCTGACGTTGATGCGTGACTATCGGGTGCCGGTGCCTGAATCCGCGACGCCGCCCGAATTTTTTATGCGGTCCGATCATTTCACGCTGTTCGAATCCCATAAGGGCCGGTATCGGGCACTGGCGCAATGGCCGCTCGCGCCGCCATAAAAAAAGGCGCCCGAGGAGGGCGCCCAAATTCACCTGAACCGAGAGGAAGCCAGGTGAGGCCGTTCTTGACAGGAGTGCAGCGGTGGTAAGGCGCTGCGTGAACGGAAAACGTTGTCACTGACCACTGACCACTGACCACTGACCACTGACCGCTTGATCGTTCCCACGCTCCGCGTGGGAATGCCTCCACGGACGCTCCGCGTTCGGCTTTGGAAGGGACGCGGAGCGTCCCGGGCTGCATTCCCACGCGGAGCGTGGGAACGATCAGATGGTCAGCAATCAGTGGATCAGTGGTGAATCACTTGCCGAGTTTCACCCGCGTCCAGCCTCGGGTCATTACTCGTTGAACACCAATCGGCATGTCCGGAATTGCATACAGCGTCGCCATCACTTCTTGCGACGGATACGACCCCGGATCATCGCGAATCGCTTCATCCACCAATGGCGTCGCCGCCGCGTTGGCATTGCTGTAGCCGATGTTGTTGGTGATTTCGGCGATGATGTCCGGGCGCATCAGGAAATTCATGAACAGGTAAGCATTCTCGACGTTCGCCGCATCCCGAGGGATGGCGACCATGTCGTAGAAACTGCCGGCCCCTTCCTTGGGAATGCTGTAGTCGATCTTCACCTTGTCGCCCGCTTCCTGGGCGCGGGCCTTGGCCTGCAGCACGTCGCCGGAGTAACCGACCGCGACGCAGATGTTGCCGTTGGCCAGGTCGGAGATGTATTTCGACGAATGGAAGTACGCCACCGACGGCCGAATCTTCATGAACAGCGCTTCAGCTTCGGCGATCTGGCCTTTGTCCTGAGAGTTCACCGGATAGCCCAGGTAGTGGAGGGCGGCCGGCAGCATCTCGGTCGGCGAGTCGAGGAAACTGATCCCGCAGGCTTTGAGCTTTTGCGCGTTCTCGGGTTTGAACAGCAAGTCCCAGGAGTTGGTCGGCGCGTTCGTGCCGAGCACTTCCTTTACCTTTTCCGGGTTGAAACCAATGCCGATCGAGCCCCACATGTACGGGAAGGCGTGACCGTTATCCGGGTCGCTGGCGGAGGCGTTCTTCAACAGGACCGGGTTGAGGTTTTTCCAGTTCGTCAGCTTCGACTTGTCCAGCGTCTGATAGACACCGGCCTTGATCTGCTTGGCCAGGAAACTGTTGGACGGCACCACGATGTCGTAGCCGGATTTGCCCGCGAGCAGGCGTGCCTCAAGGGTTTCGTTACTGTCGAACACATCGTAGGTCACGCGGATGCCGGTCTCGTCTTCGAATTTCTTGACGGTGTCCGGGGCGATGTAATCCGACCAGTTGTAGACGCGCAGTACCTTGTCATTGGCCTGGGCGCCCGTAGCCATTGCGCCCAATAAGGACAGTGTCAGCAGAGTCCTGCCAAACATTTTCATCGGTACAACTCCATTCTTTTTATTCACATTACGCAAAGCGTTTGAAACGCGACGGCCTAGGCCGTCGCTTCTACCAATTGCTTCTCAGGTTGCTTCCAGGATTCGCTGGCGGTCTGGTCCATCGCTTCCTGGATCGCGCGTTTACGGGTGGCTTCGGCGCGACGGCTGAAGA
Organism: Pseudomonas sp. JAI111; assembly: GCF_024809425.1. Classification (NCBI taxonomy): domain Bacteria; kingdom Pseudomonadati; phylum Pseudomonadota; class Gammaproteobacteria; order Pseudomonadales; family Pseudomonadaceae; genus Pseudomonas; species Pseudomonas sp. JAI111. The sequence goes on from NZ_JANUCB010000004.1 coordinate 131,747, forward strand.
ACCAGACCATGAACGTTACGATCGAGACGGCGAGCAGAATCAGGCTGGCCACGGCGTTGATCTCAGGCTTCACGCCCAGACGTACCGCCGAGAACACTTCCATCGGCAGGGTCGTCGAACCCGGGCCCGACACGAAGCTCGCCAGCACCAGGTCATCCAGCGACAGGGCAAACGACATCATGCCGCCGGCCGCCAGAGACGGCGCGATCATCGGAATGGTGATCAGGAAAAACACCTTGAACGGCTTTGCCCCCAGGTCCATGGCCGCTTCTTCGATGGACAGGTCCAGCTCACGAAGGCGGGCGGAGACCACCACCGCCACATAGGCGGCGCAGAACGTGGTGTGGGCGATCCAGATGGTGACGATGCCACGTTCCTGCGGCCAGCCGATCAACTGCGCCATGGCCACGAACAGCAGCAACAGCGACAGGCCGGTGATCACTTCAGGCATCACCAACGGCGCGGTCACCAGGCCACCGAACAGCGTGCGGCCCTTGAAACGCGTCACGCGGGTCAGCACAAATGCCGCCAACGTGCCCAGCACTACCGCGGCAATCGCGGTGTAGCAGGCGATCTCCAGCGAGCGCACCACCGAGCCCATCAGTTGGGTGTTGTCGGCCAGACCGACATACCACTTGATCGACCAGCCGCCCCACACCGTCACCAGTTTGGAGGCGTTGAAGGAGTAGATCACCAGAATCAACATCGGCAGGTAGATAAACGACAAGCCGAAAATCAGCATGAACTTTGAAAATCCGAAGCGTTTCATCCCCGTGCCTCCATCTCTTTGGCCTGACTGCGGTTGAACAGCAGAATCGGCACAATCAGGATCAACAGCATCACCACCGCCAGCGCAGACGCCACCGGCCAGTCGCGGTTGTTGAAGAACTCTTGCCACAGCACACGGCCGATCATCAGGGTTTCCGGGCCGCCCAGCAGTTCCGGAATCACGAACTCACCGACCACCGGAATGAACACCAGCATGCAGCCAGCGATGATCCCGTTCTTGGCCAGCGGCACGGTGATTTTCCAGAAGTTGTTGAAGTTGCTCGAACCCAGGTCCGAACCCGCTTCCAGCAAGCTCTGATCGTGCTTGACCAGGTTGGCGTACAGCGGCAACACCATGAACGGCAGGTAGGCGTAAACCACACCGATGTAGACGGCCGTGTTGGTGTTGAGGATCTCGATCGGGTGATCGGTCAGCCCGGTCCACATCAAGAACGCGTTGAGCAAACCGTTGTTGCTGAGAATGCCCATCCACGCATAAACGCGGATCAGGATCGCGGTCCAGGTCGGCATCATGATCAACAGCAGCAAGACGTTTTGCGCTTCCTTGCTCGCTTTGGTGATCGCATAGGCCATCGGGAAACCGATCACCAGGCACATCAGCGTGCTGAAAAACGCCACCTTCAACGAACCCAGGTAGGCCGAGATGTACAGCTCGTCGTCGGTCAGCAACGCGTAGTTGCCGATGTTCAACAGCAGCTGGAATTTCTGCTCGGCGTAGGTGTAGATCTCAGAGTAAGGAGGAATGGCCAGGGCCGCTTCCGAGAAGCTGATCTTCATCACCAGGAAGAACGGCAACAGGAAAAACAGGCACAGCCACAGGAATGGAACCCCGATGACGAGCTTTCGACCACTCGGCATCAGCCGCATGAACTGCTGATTGAGTGTTTTCATGAGCGCAGTACCACGCCGCTGTCGTCTTCCCACCACACGTAGACTTTGTCGTCCCAGGTCGGACGGGCGCCACGGCGTTCGGCGTTGGCCATGAACGACTGCACGACCTTGCCGCCAGGCAATTCCACGTAAAACACCGAGTGACCGCCGAGGTAGGCGATGTCATGCACTTTGCCTTGGGACCAGTTGTAGCGAGTGTCCGGCTTGACGGTGCTGACCAGCATTTTTTCCGGGCGGATGGCGTAGGTGATCGACTTGTCCTGCACCGAGGTGCTGACGCCGTGACCGACGTAGATCTTCTGTTCCAGGTCCGGGCTGTGAATGATCGCGTGACCTTCCAGATCTTCCACCACGGTGCCGTCGAAGGCGTTCACGTTGCCGATGAATTCGCAGACCATGCGGCTGACCGGCGCTTCATAAATGTCGACCGGACTGCCGATCTGCGCGATCCAGCCCAGGTGCATGATCGCAATGCGTTGGGCCATGGTCATGGCCTCTTCCTGATCGTGGGTCACCATCACGCAGGTCACGCCGACGCGTTCGATGATTTCGACCAGTTCCAGTTGCATCTGCGAGCGCAGCTTTTTATCCAGCGCGCCCATCGGTTCGTCGAGCAGCAACAGCTTTGGACGCTTGGCCAGGGAGCGGGCGAGGGCGACACGCTGACGCTGACCGCCGGACAACTGATGGGGTTTACGTTTGGCGTATTGGGTCATGTGCACCAGGCGCAGCATCTCTTCGACGCGGGCGTCGATTTCGCTGGCCGGCAAACGGTCCTGCTTGAGGCCGAAGGCAATGTTCTGCGCGACAGTCATGTGCGGGAACAAGGCGTACGACTGGAACATCATGTTGATCGGCCGCTCGTACGGCGGCATGTCAGTGATGTCCACGCCATCGAGGAAAATCCGCCCATCGGTTGGGCGCTCGAAGCCTGCGAGCATGCGCAGCAGGGTCGATTTGCCGGAACCGGACCCGCCGAGTAGAGCGAAGATTTCGCCTTGATGAATCTCAAGCGAGACATCGTCTACGGCGCAGGTTTCGTCGAATTTCTTGGTGACGCGGTCGACTTTCAGCAACACCTTTTTCGATGTCTGGTGACCTTCAAGAGCCTTCCTGTAAGTGCTGGAGGCGTTTGCCATGTGAAACTCCCAACAGGTTTCAGTCGTCGGGCCAACGCGGCCTGACTTAATAGTTGATTGCAAGCCCAATCCCGGTGATGCCAGTGAATCCAGCAGTGATCCCCTGTGGGAGCGAGCTTGCTCGCGATGGCGGTGTGTCAGTCGACATCAATGTTGACTGGGGCGCCCTCATCGCGAGCAAGCTCGCTCCCACAGGGATTTGCGTTTGACTCTCTGGCCCCTACTGAGCGGGCTAATTCGGCGCCGCCGTCCTGGCTGCCTGGTAGTACTTGTTGTTATCGCAGTGTGTTGTTATCGCGAGTGTCGGGCGCGCAAAGACGCGCCCGCCTGACTCACGGGGGCAGTAAATGGATCAATCGTGTTTGGCGTCAGCGTGATTTACGCAACGCGGCCCGTCGCCGGCACGCATCGCCGAACGCCTGGAAAATACTCAAATAAGGAGTATTGGAAAGCACCTGCCATTCCGGGTGCCATTGCACACCGACGGCGAAGGTGGGGCTGTGTTCCACCGAAATCGCTTCGATCAAACCGTCCGGCGCAATCGCTTCGGCACGCAGGCCGGGGGCGAGTCGGTCGATGCCCTGGCTGTGAATCGAATTGACCATGAACTCGGCGGGCAACTCCAGCGCCTCGAACACGCCGCCCGGTTGCACCGTCACCGCATGGGCCGGGGCGTATTGCACCGCCAGCTCCGGACTGTCCGCTTCCCGGTGATCGAGCATCCCGGGCAGTTCATGCACCTTCTGATGCAGGCTGCCGCCGAACGCCACGTTCATTTCCTGGAAGCCGCGGCAGATGCCCAGCACCGGCACGCCAGCCGCAATGGCCGCACGCAATAAAGGAAGGGTCGTGGCGTCCCGCGCCGGATCGTGATCCGTGCCGGGAGCGCTGGCCGGGCCTTGATAGTGGAAAGGTTCCACGTTCGAAGGGGAGCCGGTCAGCAACAGGCCATCAAGGTGCGCCAGCACATCCTCGATTTCAGTCTGTTCGCCCAGGGAAGGAATGATGACGGGCAGCCCCAGAGCCGCGACGCTGACAGCACGCAAGTACTTGTCGCCGCTGACGTGGTAGGGGTGCAGGCCAATCTGTTTGACGCACGCTGTAACGCCGATCAATGGCTTGAATGCCATTTTTATCACCTCGAAGTTTCACACTTGAACGAGCTTTTCCGGAGCTTAGCCTTGTTGATTTTAATTAACAACTCTCATGTAAAAAATTCTAAACGCCGCACGTCTGATCGTCAGGATTTACGCGGTGCGCAAGACTGATGTGGCACTCTCGTGCCCAAAAAAGGCCCGAAAATAAAGGTTGAAAGGTCAAGTGTTCGCTATTGACTTCACTTTGCCGTTCGGGTTGACTGAGCTCGCAACAAGGTAGTGAACATAATAATTAACAGCTAATAGGTGCATCATGTCGGTCCCTCTGCGTGCCGTTCAACTCAACGAAGCAAACGCATTCCTTAAGAAATATCCTGAGGTTTTGTACGTCGACCTTCTGATTGCGGATATGAACGGTGTGGTGCGCGGCAAGCGCATCGAGCGCACCAGTCTTCATAAGGTTTACGAAAAAGGCATCAACCTCCCGGCGTCACTGTTTGCTCTGGACATCAACGGTTCTACGGTGGAAAGCACCGGCCTGGGTCTGGACATCGGCGACTCAGACCGAATCTGCTTCCCCATCCCCGGTACCCTGAGCATCGAGCCATGGCAGAAGCGCCCGACCGCGCAACTGTTAATGACCATGCACGAACTTGAAGGCCAGCCGTTCTTCGCTGACCCGCGTGAAGTGTTGGCCAATATCGTGCGCAAGTTCGATGACTTGGGCCTGACCATCTGCGCCGCGTTCGAACTCGAGTTCTATCTGATCGACCAGGACAACGTGAACGGTCGTCCGCAATCGCCACGTTCGCCGGTATCGGGCAAGCGTCCGGTGTCGACTCAGGTGTATCTGATCGACGACCTCGACGAATACGTCGATTGCCTGCAAGACATCCTTGAAGGCGCGAAAGAGCAGGGCATTCCTGCCGACGCCATCGTCAAGGAAAGCGCCCCGGCGCAGTTCGAAGTGAACCTGCATCACGTCAACGACCCGATCAAGGCCTGCGACTACGCGGTGTTGCTCAAGCGTCTGGTGAAGAACATCGCCTACGACCACGAGATGGACACCACGTTTATGGCCAAGCCTTACCCGGGTCAGGCGGGCAACGGTTTGCACGTGCACATTTCGATTCTCGACAAAGCAGGCAACAACATCTTTGCCAGCGAGGATCCCGAGCAGAACGCCGCGCTGCGACACGCGATCGGCGGTGTGCTCGAGACCCTGCCGGCGCAGATGGCGTTCCTGTGCCCGAACGTCAACTCGTACCGTCGTTTCGGCGCACAGTTCTATGTACCGAACTCGCCGAGCTGGGGCATCGACAACCGTACCGTGGCGGTGCGTGTGCCGACCGGTTCGCCGGATTCGGTGCGCATCGAACACCGTGTCGCTGGCGCTGACGCCAACCCGTACCTGCTGATGGCCTCGGTTCTTGCCGGTATTCACCACGGCCTGACCAACGAGATCGAACCGGGCGCCCCGGTCGAAGGCAACAGCTACGAGCAGAACGAGCAGAGCCTGCCGAACAACCTGCGCGATGCGTTGCGCGAGCTGGACGACAGCGAAGTCATGGCGCGCTACATCGACCCGCTGTACATCGACGTGTTCGTGGCGTGCAAGGAAAGCGAGCTGGCCGAGTTCGAGAACTCCATCTCCGACCTTGAGTACAACTGGTACCTGCACACCGTTTGATGGGCCAGATGGTGTACGCACTATCCGCGTACACCACCAAACCCCTGTGGGAGCGAGCTTGCTCGCGATAGCGGTGGATCAGCCAACATCAATGTTGAATGTCATGGCCCCATCGCGAGCAAGCTCGCTCCCACAGTGACCGCGGTTTACCGGTCTTCCAACGATCACTCATTCCCCTGCGTCGAGTCACAACCATGACAAACACTCGCAGCGATTGGGAGCAACGCTTCCAGTCCCTCAACATCGAAGGCCGCGCATTCATCGACGGTCAATATTGCCCGGCACTCAGCGGCGACAGCTTTGAATGCATGAGCCCGGTCGACGGTCGTTTCCTGGCCAACGTCGCCAGCACCGACGAAGCCGACGCCAATGCCGCCGTCGCCGTTGCACGCCGCACCTTCGAGTCCGGCATTTGGGCCAACCTCGCCCCGGCCGAGCGCAAGCGAATCCTGATTCGTTTCGCCGATTTGATCCTGGCCAACCAGGAAGAACTGGCCCTGCTCGAAACCCTCGACATGGGCAAACCGATCAACGACTCGATGAACATCGACATCCCGGCGACCGCCAACGCGATCCGCTGGAGCGCCGAAGCCATCGACAAGATCTACGACGAAGTCGCCGCTACCCCGCACGACCAACTCGGCCTCATCACCCGCGAACCTGCGGGCGTCGTCGCTGCCATCGTGCCGTGGAACTTCCCGTTGATCATGGCCAGCTGGAAGTTCGCCCCGGCACTGGCTGCGGGTAACTCGTTCATCCTCAAGCCATCGGAAAAGTCGCCCCTGACTGCCATTCGCATTGCGCAACTGGCGCTGGATGCCGGCATCCCGAAAGGCGTGTTCAACGTCCTCCCGGGCTACGGCCACACCGTCGGCAAGGCGCTGGCGTTGCACATGGACGTCGACGTGCTGGCCTTCACCGGTTCCACCGCGATTGCCAAGCAACTGCTGATCTACGCCGGGCAAAGCAACATGAAACGCGTCTGGCTCGAAGCAGGGGGGAAGAGCCCGAACGTGGTGTTTGCCGACGCGCCGGATTTGCGCGCGGCAGCACAAGCGGCGGCCGGTGCCATCGCCTTCAACCAGGGCGAAGTCTGCACCGCCGGTTCGCGCTTGCTGGTCGAGCGTTCGATTCGCGAGCAGTTCATTCCGCTGCTGGTGGAAGCGCTGCAAGCCTGGAAACCGGGGCATGCGCTGGACCCGGACACCACGGTCGGCGCGGTCGTCGATCAGCGTCAACTGGACAACGTCTTGCGCTATATCCAGGTCGGTAAAGACCAGGGCGCGCAACTGATCGCGGGCGGCAGCCGCACCCTCGAAAGCACCGGTGGCCTGTACGTGGAACCGGCGATTTTCGACGGCGTGACCAACGCCATGACCATCGCCCGGGAAGAAATCTTCGGCCCGGTGCTGTCGTTGATCACCTTCGACACTGCTGAAGAAGCGCTGGCGATTGCCAACGACAGCATCTTCGGCCTGGCCGCCGGTGTCTGGACCAGCAACCTGAGCAAGGCCCACACCTTCGCCCGCGGCTTGCGCGCCGGCAGCGTCTGGGTCAACCAGTACGACGGCGGCGACATGACCGCGCCGTTCGGTGGCTACAAGCAGTCGGGTAACGGTCGGGACAAATCGCTGCATGCGTTCGACAAATACACCGAACTCAAAGCGACCTGGATCAAGCTCTAATACCTATAAAAAAAGCGACGGTCGCCGGCACGCTGCCTGCGGCCATCGGAGAAACGTATGAAACACACCACACATGTAAACAGCTACTACGCCGCCACCCGTAACTTCACTGGCGAATTCCCGGTGCTTGAAGAACTGGTGGAATGCGACGTCTGCGTCATCGGCGCCGGCTACACCGGCTTGTCCTCGGCCCTGTTCCTTGCGGAAGCGGGCTACAGCGTGACCGTGCTTGAGGCCGCCAAAGTCGGCTTCGGCGCCAGCGGTCGCAACGGCGGTCAACTGGTCAACTCCTACAGCCGTGACGTCGATGTCATCGAAGAGCGCTACGGCGACAAGACCGCCGAAGTCCTCGGCAGCATGATCTTCGAAGGCGCCGACATCATCCGTCAGCGCATACAGCACTACGACATTCAGTGCGACTACAAGCCGGGCGGCATCTTCGCCGCGATGAACAAGAAGCAACTCAAAGGCCTGGCCGAGCAGAAGAAGAGCTGGGAGCGCTACGGCAACAAGAACCTGAAAATGCTCGACACCGCCGACATCAAGCGTGAAGTCGGTTCCGACGCCTACGTCGGCGGCCTGCTCGACATGCAGGGCGGCCACATCCACCCGCTGAACCTGGCCCTCGGCGAAGCCTCGGCCATCATCGGCCTGGGCGGCAAGATCTACGAACAATCGGCGGCGGTGGAAATCACCTACGGCGAACCGATCACCGTGCGCACCGCCAAAGGCGTGGTTCGCGCCAAATACCTGCTGATCGCCGGCAACGCCTACCTGCCGCAAGGCCTCGACAATCGCGTGACCAGCAAAAGCATGCCGTGCGGTTCGCAAATCGTCGTCACCGAACCGTTGTCGGAAAAGGTTGCGCGCAGCCTGATCAAAAACAACTACTGCGTCGAAGACTGCAACTACCTGCTCGACTACTACCGCCTCACCGCCGACAACCGCCTGCTGTACGGCGGCGGCGTGGTCTACGGCGCGCGGGAACCGGACGACATTGAACAACTGATCCGCCCGAAAATCCTCAAGACCTTCCCGCAACTCAAGGACGTGAAGATCGACTACCGCTGGACCGGCAACTTCCTGCTGACCATGTCACGCATGCCGCAATTCGGCCGCATCGAGAAAAACGCCTACTACATGCAAGGCTACAGCGGCCACGGCGTCACCTGCTCGCACCTGGCCGGCAAACTGATCTCGGAAATGATCCGCGGCGACGCCGAACGCTTCGATGCTTTCGCCTCGCTCCCGCACATGCCAATGCTCGGCGGCCGCACCTTCCAGGCCCCGCTCACCGCCATGGGCGCCGCGTACTACGCGCTGCGCGATCGCTTCGGCATCTGACCCCGGCACAACCCCTGTAGGAGTGAGCCTGCTCGCGATAAGGCCCAATCAGTCGCCATCAACATCGCCTGACCCACCGCCATCGCGAGCAGGCTCACTCCCACAAGTGGGTTCCGGTCGATCACAGTTTTTGCTATCGCCACAAAACCCCCTGTAGGAGTGAGCCTGCTCGCGATGAGGCCCTAATATTCAACATCAATGTTGAATGACACACCGCCATCGCGAGCAAGCTCACTCCCACAATTTGATCCCGGTCGATCACAAATTTTGCGGTCGCCACAGAACCCTGTGGGAGCGGGCTTGCCCGCGATGAGGCCCTACCAGCCACCATCACCCCCAACCAAACCCCATGATTTCAGCCCCAAACAACCTTTTCACCCACCCATTCATCGAACCTGCTGAGCAACACCACCAAACGTGATTTAATACCCGCCTTTCACATTTCCGGGACAGGGAAGCGGTACTTTCGCGGCCAAAAGTCGCCCGCCATCCACCCCCATAACCCTTAAGTATTCTTCGCATAAGGCTGTCATGGACACGGGCTCAAGACTCAAATTAGTACGCGAAAGCTACAAACTCTCCCAGCGCGAGCTGGCCCGGCGTAGCGGCGTCACCAATGCCACCATCTCCCTGATCGAACAGAATCGCGTCAGTCCCTCCGTCAGCTCCCTGAAAAAACTGCTCGAAGGCATTCCCATGTCTTTGGCGGACTTCTTTACCTTCGACCAACCGCCCCGCGAGCACCAATACGTGTTCCGCGCCAATGAACAGCCGGATCTTGGCCGTCATGGCCTGCGGTTGCTGCTGATTGGTGCTTCGGTGCCGAGCCGGCAGATGCGGCTGTTGCGCGAGCAATACGCGCCTGGGGCGAGTTCGGGGGAAGAGCCGATAGTGCATTCGGAAGGGGAGGAGTGTGGGCTGGTTACACGGGGGACGGTTGAGTTGACGGTTGATGGGCAGATTAGTGTGCTCAACGCGGGCGACGGCTACTATTTCCCGACGACATTGCCGCACAAGTTTCGCAATATTGGCCAGGATGAAGCGGAAATCATCAGCGCCAACACCCCAGCAAACTTCTAACCTATAAACGGACGCAACCCTGTAGCTGCTGCCGAAGGCTGCGTCCGCATCCAAGACCCAAGCTGAATGGAAGCAGCTGTTTCAGCGTTTATCCAAAGTAAATGGACTTCACCTCATGACCTCACCCCGCATCCGCCCCCTCGCACTCTGCATCTTCCATCACGATGGCAAGATACTGGTTAACGAAGCGCACGACCCCATTACCGGAAAGCCATTCTTTCGCCCAATCGGTGGCGGAATCGAATTTGGCGAAACCAGCGCCCAAGCCGTCATACGTGAAGTCGATGAAGAACTCGGTTTGTCCGTCATCGATGTTCGCTTGCTCGGTACGCTTGAAAGCCTCTTTACGTACGCCGGCAAGCCAGGGCATGAAATTGTGCAGGTCTACGATGCGAAATTCGTGGATGTCAGCGTCTATGGATGGCCCCACTTGAAGGCTCAAGAAAGCGATGGAGCTGCCTTTATTGCGAAGTGGCTGCCGCTCGACAGTATTACTGGCGACACGCCGCTGGTTCCTGTCGGGTTATACGAGCTACTGAAGAAGGTTGCACTGCTGGACTGAGGTTCGGTTATTAGAGATGAAAAAAGGCTGCCAATAGGACGGCGCTTGTAGCGACGATAGGGCACTGGTGCAGTGCGCCCCGGACAAAACAGGCATCTGGATTCCAGGGTAGCGACCCAAATTATGGAGAGGCAAAGATGACTGGACAGGTTTTGAAGTCGAAGTTGGTGAATTTTCTGGTGGCCGATGCCGAGGTGAATTACGCCAACGTGGACGATTTATATTACGTGGCTGAAGCTGGCAATGTGGACGCGTTGGGCGATGTGCTAGAGGCCTTCAAGGAGGCATACGGAGGACTTTGGGTTGGCGGAAAAATGGTGCTGACCCAAACAATGGTTCGTCTGAGTGCCAATGCCATGAACCGCCTCGTTCAGGACGGGACGCTGGATATTGAACTCCCACTGGCATTAATCCGGAAGGTCACGGTTGAAGGTGGGTTCATGACGAAGATCATTCGTCTTGATACCGGCGCTGGCAGCGTTAAGTTCCGGTGTTTTGGTGCGAAAGATGTCGCTGCGATGATAGAGAATGCAATTCTCTCGCGAGCTAGACAGGCCTAAAAAAACAAAAAACGGCAACTCGGTGCGGGTTTTTCTACAGAGAAAAGGTGGCAGAATTATTTAGATAAATAGATCTGCCACCTTTTTTATGAAAGTACTACCAAGCAAGCGTTTTGTTTTTCGCCGCAAAATTCTGCTTGTACATCATCCAAATCGTGCCGTAGTTGCACATATCAATTTTTTCGCAGTAGTCATGGATTACAGCATTCATGATCTTACGGTCGGTGGCTTTCGTCGCTTCTTTGAAGGCGTCGAGATTCTGTTTCTCCATCATGCGCAGGGTGCTTTCCTGGCACATGTCGATTTTCTCGCAGTAGTCTTTTTTCACCGTTGCGGTGATGGATTCGATCACTTGCTTTTTCTGAGCTTCGGAACCGTCAAAATCCATTGGGTTGAGGATCGTTGCGGCTGAACACACGGCCGAGTTGAAGATGATGAGCACTAAAAGCCACTTTTTCATGGGGCATCCTTTCCGATGTAATCTGTGTAGGCAGATGTTGAGCAGGGATGAACTGAACACCCATGACTCCACAATCCGCTTTTGAGGTAGCAGAGTGCCAGTAACTTAAAGTCAGTGGAAGAGTTTGAGGCCAAAGTCGAGCGTTGATTGATCGCTGGATCAGGACCCACGCGTTCGCAAACACATTTGAATGACTGCTATTGGCTGTGGATTCAACCGATCGACACAACTGCAGGAATCGGCCATTGCCTTCACTCAACAGGCTCGCCCTCGCTTAAGTATTAGCCGAGTGATATACCGCTGTTCGGTCTAATGCATAGCAAAAAACAGGCAGACTCATGACGCGATTCTCAATTTATAGCGGGTTGGTTTTGGTGGGCTACTCCGCGCTCGAGTGCGGAGATCCCCCTATGGGCGTTGCTTTCGGCCAATTCGAACCTGCCGATGGGTACGCAGCCATCCAGAGCGAATGTTCCACGAACCACCACGATCAAACCGTTCTGGATCTTTCTGTTCAGACCGAAGCGGGTCTGGTTATTCCATGTTCGGGTCTGGCCATCCTGGATTACTCAAAAGAGTTTCCGTTGCCTTGCATCGAAGTGAACATTCTCGGTATCCCACATCCGCTCTATGGTGAGCTGTTTCCTCAGCAGGTCACTCTGTATGAGCGTCAATTCAGCTAGTCGGAATGTCCCGCCTGTGCCTGCTTTGGCTCTTTTTCAGCCCTTGTTGATAGGCAGAAATCGGCCAAGAGCAGACGTTCGAACCTAAGGTAATGCGATGAAGAGAAAAACAAGAATGACTGCACCTCTAACCAGTAACGCAGCAACCCAGCCAGGGTCTGGCTGGACGTTTGACCCTGATTGCATGATCCGAATAGTCAATTGTCATTCGATCATCGAAGTACTTCGCCACATCAAACACAGTGGGCCGGAATGGGCGCATCGTAATGTCCATATTTGCTTTCCCGGCCCATCAAATGCCTGGGCTCTGGTGTACCCGCTTCAGAATGCCAGTGCCCCGTACTTTGACTTCATGTATACCCACAAAGAGCCTCCTCAGGAAGCGCTGTCCGCACTGCTAAGGAAGTATCCACAGTGTTCCGTCATCGACTGGTCGCCCGGACGCTTGGCCTGCATCGAAGCTCAGGGGGTGGATGTTGAGACGCTCGCTGAAATTATCCGGGATCTAGCTGAAGCTGCTTGGGATGAGCACATCACGTTCGTCGATGCTTCGTACGAGGAAATGGGTAAAGCGTGACCCAAGAGCGGACAGTCGACCTTAGCTTCCCAAGCGCGTGCGCAAAGACCAGGTCTTGGGCAACAATCGACCAGACGGGAACGGAACGCAGGTCACCATAATCGAAGGAATGTTTGTTATGAGCCACCTTAACAACGACTTGAGGGCCGATTTCGTTGAGGCACTTGAGGAAATCTCGACGCTGATGTCCATTGCATACGACCAGCTCGGCCCTGTACCGGAAGACCATGCATTAGCTCAGGCAGGTCTAGAGAATGGTGGTGAAATAGTTCTGGATTATGTCGATCACAACGAGGCTGGAGTAGCGTTCGAACACCTGCTTTACATGATTGACGAACCACCGCTCGTTGTTTCTGAAAAATGCATAAAAATTTTAGCTCGGATCGCAAAGTCCTTGAAGATGCCATTCACGAGGTGACAAATATTTACCCACCTGAAGGTCAGCTTTGGGTCGGTTGCCGTCCTTCGCGACATGCAAAAAACGACCCAAAGCGGACGCTGGCAATGGTAGAGGTTGACTGTCCATCTAACTGCATAGCAGCATGCCGGCCAGCACTCTTTCGCTAATCCGCCGATGCAAGGATGCCTATGTCTGTAGATCTTTATGAGTTGTTGGAAAGCGTAAACGATGAGCAATCGTTCATCGGGTTTATCGAGGCGCTTGGTTCTGATTTTTCCAATGAGCGTGTGTTGAAGAAGACGACGCCATCATCCCCCTATGGACCCGGTGCCTTGGGGTGGGAAAATGGGTCTGTAGATACGTTTCTTGATGCAGCGGCTGCTTGGGCGAGCGCCAGTAGCAGGAGCTCTCTATCGAATGCTCCGGTATCAAACGTATGGCTGCGTTGCGCGACCATATTGTTGGCTGGCAAGTTTTATGAGTGAGCGCCAGCCCGCTCTACCTTCAGAGTGAATCGAAAAACTCATTCAGTCCGCTTTTGGTCGTTGGCAGTCGATCTCGATGGGCCGCAATCGACCAGAGGCATGCTGACCGCAAGTTATCTTAATCGAAGGAGCGTTTTTAGTGAGCGGCCATAACCACGACTTGAGAGCCGACTTCATAGAGGCGCTCAAGGAAATCACCGCGCTGATGTCCATTGCATACCAACAAACCGGCCCAGTACCGGATGACCATGCGTTAGCTCAGGCAGGTTTAGAGAATGGTGGTGAAATCGTTCTCGATTATGTCGATCACAACGAGGCTGGAATAGCGTTCGAACACCTGCTTTACATGATTAATGAGCCACCGCTTATTGTTTCTGAAGAATGCACAAAGATATTGGCCCGAATCGCGAAGACCCTGGAGATGCCGTTTACAGGGGACGAAAGCAGCCGCCTATGAAGGGCCGCTATTGGCCGAAAGCAGTCGTAGTTCGAGCGTCAACTGTGGCCGATTGTCGCCTGGCACAATCCTCTGAAACCAGCGCCCAATCAAAAGGCTGAACTACAGCACATGATCAACTAACAAAAAACCCGCATTAACGCGGGTTATTTTTTGGGATTGAAATTCGGTCACTGGCCTTTGGGCGTATCAAACCCACGCTGCTCAATCACCCGAAACACATCGCTCACATCCTGAACCAGAATCCGGGCGATGTTGGTGACGGTGTTGATGTCGTGTTCGGCGTAGTCGGGGAGGCTGGTGCAGGCCATGAGGTTGAGGTATTTGAGGACGGCGTTGAGGCGTTCGCTGACGCAGTTGTGGAGCTCGCGCAGCGGGGCGTCGTAGTCGATGAGCAGGACGGGGTATTCGGTGGCGAGTTGGGACATGGGGGTGAAGCGGCGGGGCGGAGTATTTGTGGACATAAGGATGAGCTCTTCAATGGACTATGAAGCGCCACCTTTCTGCTGCGAAACAAATGGGTGGCAGCTATGTGCGGGTTCGCAGACCGGGAGAAGAACCAAAAGAACCGGCAGACCCGAAGGTCTCCCACACACAGCCGCCATAAAACGTAACGGTGGCGAAGTTTGCCACAGTTGTCATTTAGCGGTGTGTCGTCTTCTTCAGGGCTGCGAAACCCTATCGCTAACTGCGGTCAGCGACGGGTCGAATATAGGCATCGTTTTGGCCGCCTGCAAACGGCCGTGTAGGACACAAAACCGGGTTTCCCGCTTGTGTCCCAGGCAGCATCCAACTGAGTAGCTGTCGTGAAATCAATACGTGTTTAATGTCACCTGAGCCGTCCGCGTCGGGATTACGGCGGCAGCGCAGGCGAACGCAGGCTTCGCTGGTTGTTACGGGATTTGGTGTTGTTTAAGCGCTTCGTAGGGAGTGGGGTGCGGTCTTCGGTTGAGGGGGGTTAGGTCCTTCGGTGTAGAGGGTTGTTTCCTACGCGAAATTCGGACGTCAAGGTCAAGAGATCGCAGCCTCGTTTCACTCGACAGCTCCTACAGTGGGCTTGTGGTGGGGGGGCAACAAAGCTCAGGTTGTCTGGGCTTTGTTGTTTGGAATCACGCGCAGTTTCCAGATCTTTAGCGCAAACGCTCCGATGTCATTGCCCGGCCTGCGGCGCTTGCGGGTTGTGTTCGGTGTGTTTCGGTCCCGCGACTGCCCACGCGATCACCCCAATCAGTGGCACAAACACGATCACCACGATCCATAACAGTTTGTTGCTCGACTTGCCCTGGGCTTTGCGCACCCGGTTGATCGCCCACAACTCGATCAGCAACAGAACGGCTGTCAGTACGATCCAGATTGTTTCGATTTGCATGGGTCACCCTCCAGATAGTCTTTCAGTTAGGCGGGTGGTGGTGGGCAGGGTTCATTAAATTTCGGGAGGCGAGACGTTGCTCGCGGTGGCTGGCTGTCAGCCAGATGGATATTGGCTGTCAGTGCGTCATCGCGAGCAGGCTCGTTCCCACAGGTTTACCGGCTAGCGCTTGTCGTCAGAGAGAGAACAACTGCCGGTCTCGTTCTTTCTGTGACCCCTCGACGTAGTAATCCTCAAACCACGCGGGCTGGCCGGTGATGGCGGTGGGTTTGCGCAGCGTCATGGGCGGCGGGTTTCCGGCAACGCCTCCAGCGGCGGGTTCGAAGGCTTTTTTCATGTCGGTGCGAAAGTGCAGGTGGTCGAACACCAGCAGCGCCTCGATGGCATAGGCCTGCGCAATTCGGCCATCCTCGATCAGGATCAGGTGGTCGCCGTTGTGTTCTTCGCCGGCAACGGACAGGTTCGAGGAGCCGGTGAAGACCTTGGCGCTGGGCAGGTTGAAGTCGGTGACCACGAATTTGTTGTGCACGGAGACGCCGCTGCCGCCGGCCCACTCGCTGCGGAAGGGTTCCGGTGCGTTCTTGGCCAGGTATGCGAAATCGACTTCAGCCGAGGTGCCATCGGGCTTGGTCACGTTCATGCCCGAGGGTTTGTCGCTAACGCCGTAGCTGAAAATCGGCCGTTTATAGAGGCGAGTAATCGAATCGAATGTGGGCCCCGAAACGATTTGGTTGAGGAAGGCGATATTGAACAGCACCGAACTGGTGGCCTGGTCGATTGCGCCTCCTAACGGGCTGAGTGAGAGGTTTGCGCTTTCGTGGGGTGAAAAGCAGAAGTGCAGGCGCGGGCCTTGGGTTTCGATGACGTGCCATTTCTTGGCCAGATCGCTGGCGGCGAATTGGTCCGGGTCTGCGAAAGAGGCGTCGAAGACTTGACCGAATAGCGCGGCCACCGCCGGTTCCGAGAACAGCAGCGCATTGTTGTTCTGCACGTAGCAGCCGCGAAAACTGAAGTTGGTCGAGCCGCACAGGACTTTGTAAGGCACGCCATTGCGCCGGGCGATGAGCACTTTGTGGTGTTGCAGCCCTTTGAAATGAGTGCGGTGGACGTTGGCCGCGCCAGCGGATGCGGCCAGGCGGATGGCGGCTCTTGTCTCGCAGCTGGTAGGTGCGTGGTGATCGCCAGCGTCGTCGATGATGATTCGCAGACGACTGCCGAGTTTCTCGAATGAACCGACAATGTCGGGCTCGTTGAGGTCATAGGCGAGCACATCGAGGGTGGTGTTGGTGTCCTGAATGACTTCGTTGAGCAAGCCGAAGATCATGTCGACGGCTTCAAAACCCAGCCACTCATAGATTGCCGGGTCGGTCTTCTTGTGGTCGAGACTGTCTTCGGTCTTCGATGGAATCAGGCTCTTTCCGTATTCATTGACGTTCATGCCTTTGGGCACTCGATCAACAAACGCCTGGGAAGAGGTGAAGCCGCGGGTAAAGCCTATATCGACGATGCCTTCGTAGCTGATGGGGTCCAGATCAATCGCCAGTTCAATGGACGTGCCGGCAACCAGTTGGCCGTCCGCGGGCATGTGCATCAGGGTGCCCCGGTAGACGAACGTGCCGTGTCCGGTTTCGTGGGGGAAGTGAATCCAGCGAAATTTCTGGAACGGTGCGGTGAGCGACGAAAACTTTCGCGCGCCGCTGACGGCTTCTGCGGTGGGTTTGTCGTACTCGAAGGCAATGCGATTGGGCAGGGGCGTGAAGTCCGCGGCGCCGGGGAATTTGCACTCAATGGCAAACCCGACGAAGGTGGCCGCGGGGGCTTCGACGTCGAAGC
This sequence comes from Pseudomonas sp. JAI111, assembly GCF_024809425.1. Taxonomy (NCBI): domain Bacteria; kingdom Pseudomonadati; phylum Pseudomonadota; class Gammaproteobacteria; order Pseudomonadales; family Pseudomonadaceae; genus Pseudomonas; species Pseudomonas sp. JAI111. The sequence goes on from NZ_JANUCB010000004.1 coordinate 148,848, forward strand.
CGATCAGGCAGGTGCGCTCGCCGCGCCAAAGTTTCATGGTGAATCCGTCAGTCGTCCTTGCGATGAAATCAGTCATGGTAAGTACTCGAGTGTGTGACGCGAGGTTATCTGGCCTGATTCAGCGTAGAGCACGACGGTGATGGCTTCGTGACATTTGTATGGCAGGGAGGGCAGAGCACGGCGTGGTCTGCCCTCGGCGTCCAGGGTTTTACAGGCTGTTGGCGAGTTTTCCGGTCGAGAGACGACGCTTATACGCGCTGTCACGGTTCGCCAGCCAGTAGTAGAGCGGCGAGGTGATCAGCAGGCCGACCAGCCAGGACAAATCCGCGCCGTTGATGTGTTCCGAAATCGGCCCGACATACAGCGGCGTATTCATGAACGGAATCTGCACCACGATCCCGATCGCATACGCCAGCAACGCTTGCGGGTTGTACCGGCCATAGATGCCGCCGTCGACCTTGAAGATCGAACCAATGTCGTACTGACCTTTGTGAATCGCATAGAAGTCGATCAGGTTGATCGCGGTCCACGGCACCAGCACCACGAGCAGCACCAGCACCATGTCGACGAAGTGGCCGATGAAGTTGGCTGAGGCACCGACGGCGGCGAAGCAGCACGCGGCGAGGACGATGACCGAGAGCACGGCGCGGCTTTGGGCGGTGGGGATCCAGCGATAGGCGAAGGTTTGCACCAGGGTGATCAGCGACAGCACGGCACCGTAGAGGTTGAGGGCGTTGTGGCTGATGACGCTGAGCAGAAACAGCACCAGCATCAAGGGGCCGATGGAACCGGTGGCGAGTTTGACCGCGTCCATGGTGTCCATGCCCACGGGCGTAGCGAGCACGGCGACGGCGCCGAAGATGAACGAGAGGCTGGAGCCGAGCACGGTGCCCAGGTACGTGGTCCAGAACGTGGCGGCCACGGGCACGTTGGCTGGCAGGTAGCGCGAGTAGTCGGACACGTACGGTGCGAAGGCGATTTGCCAGAGCGCGGCGAGGGACACGGTGGCCAGCCAGCCGGAGATGTTGAAGCTGCCGCGAGTGAGGAAGTCGGCGGTCTGCACGTGGGTGAAGATGTAGCCGAAACCGAGCACGATGCCGGCCCCGAGCACCCAGGTGCCGATGCGGTTGAGCACGTGGATGAAGCGGTAGCCGATGATGCCGATGATGCCCGAACCGAGCGCACCGATGACGATGCCAACGGGCACCGGCACGCTGTCGACCACGCCATGCAAGGACTTGCCGGCGAGGACGATGTTGGAGGCGAAGAAACCGATGTACATGATGCCGGCGATCAGCACCACCAGCAGCGCGCCGAGGGGACCGAACTGGGCGCGGCTCTGGATCATTTGCGGGATGCCCATCTGCGGGCCTTGCGCCGAGTGCAGCGCCATCAGCACGCCGCCGACCAGGTGGCCGACGAGGATGGCAACGATGCCCCACACCAGGTTCAGGTGAAACATCTGCACGCCGAGGGCACCGGTGACGATGGGCAGCGGCGCGATGTTGCCGCCGAACCAGAGGGTGAACAGGTCGCGGGTTTTGCCGTGGCGATCTTCGGGCGGCACGTAGCCGATGGTGTGTTTTTCGATGAGCGGGGCGGAGGTTGTTGCAGGGGTAACCATGACGGACTCCAAGGCAATTTGAGTACGTGGACGTACTTCGGTGAGCGCCACGCGAGGGCGACGCTTTTCTTGTTGGAGTGGATGATGTGCGGTGGGGGCGGATAGATAAATTAGTAAGATTGTGGGTATAGACGTTAAAAAATGTATGCTGTTTGGACGCTGGAAATCTGGGGAGAACAGGGGCTCGAAACGGACGCGATACTGTGGGAGCGAGCTTGCTCGCGATGGCGGACTGTCGGTCAAATCAATATTGACTGTCAGGCCCTCATCGCGAGCAAGCTCGCTCCCACAGGGGATCTGTGGTGTGTGTGGAACTGTGGATCAACTGATCGATAGCAGCATCCGTTGCAGCATGGCGTCGCAGGCGTTGAGTTGTTCGAGGCTGACGAATTCGTCCGGTTTATGGCCTTGGTCCATGCTGCCGGGGCCGCAGACGACGGTGGGGATTCCAGCCGCGTCGAACAGGCCGCCCTCGGTGCCGAATGCCACGGTGCCGAACTCTCGGGAGCCGCAGAATGCCGCAATCAATTCAGCGGCCTCACTCCGCGCATCTGTCGCCAAGCCGGGGTAGGCCGCCAACTCGCTGAAGCGAATGTCGCTCTGCTCACTCACGGCGCGCATGCGTGGCAACACGTGCTGCTCGGCATAGGCTTGAAGCGACTGCGCGACTTCGCTCGGATCATGCGCGGGCAGGGCGCGGATTTCGAAGTCGAAGCGGCAATCGGCGGGGACGATGTTTAGTGCCTTACCGCCGGATATCACACCGGTTTGCACGGTGCTGAAGGGCGGATCGAACCGCGCATCGTGGTGCTCGGGCGCTTTTAGCCGGGTGCCGATTCGTCCCAGTTCACCGATCAGTTCGGCGGCGTATTCGATGGCGTTGACCCCAAGCGGCGCATAGGCGGAGTGGCAGGCTTGGCCGTGAATGTCGCAACGCATCGCCAGTTTGCCTTTATGCCCAAGCACCGGTTTCAGTTCGGTCGGTTCGCCAATGATGCAGAGCATCGGTTTGACCGGACGTTGTTGCAATTCTGCCAGCAGCGAGCGCACGCCGAGGCAGCCGATTTCTTCATCGTAGGACAGCGCAATGTGCACGGGCCGCCGCAGCGATGCGTTCACCAGGGAAGGGACGAGGGCCAGCACGCAGGCGATGTAGCCTTTCATGTCTGCCGTGCCGCGACCGTACAGTTTGCCGTCGCGCTTGGTGAGTTCGAATGGCGGCACGGTCCACGGCTGGCCATCGACCGGCACCACGTCGGTGTGTCCCGACAGGACGATGCCCGGCAACTGCGCCGGGCCAATCGTGGCGAACAGATTGGCCTTGCTGCGTTGCTCGTTGTAGATGAGCTCGCACGGCACGTCGAAACGGGCGAGGTAGTCGCGCACGAACTCGATGAGTTGCAGGTTGGATTCGCGGCTCGTGGTGTCGAACGCCACCAGGGTTTGCAGCAAATCGCGGCTGCTGCTCATCGGTCGTCTCCGGCGACGCCGTAGCCTGGGGATTTATCGGGCGCGAGGGCGCGGTCGATGTAGTCCTGAACCTGTGGGCGATAGGCATCCCAGAGTTTTTCCAACGCGCCGATGGGGTTTTCGTCCGCCCAATCGACCCGCAGGTTGATGATCGGCCAGGTCAGCTCGCCGACCACCACCAGCGCTGCCGAATGCACCGGCCCGGCTTCGCCGCCTGCAGCGATAGCGGCTTTCATGGCCGCGAGCAAGCGGTCGGCGAGTTGACCTTCACCGTGTTCGAATGCCTCGACCATGGCCTCGATCACCGAGCGGTCCGCGAGCATATTGCCGGCGGCGACGCATTGCTCGCCGGACACGGCGTTGTGGTTGCCCAGGGTCTGCGCGCCACTGAAATGCGCGGTCTGGCCGAGGTGGTCGATGGCGGTGATCTGACGGTATTGGCTGTAGCCGTTGCGCGTGAGCACCTTGTCCAGCGCTTCGGCGGGGGCTAGGCCTTGTTCCATCAGGGCGAGGACGTCCGGGCCTAACGACGGCAGGGTGATGTTTTGCGTGGAGACCGCACCGACACCCGGCAGCAGCCAGGGGCAACGGGCGCCGACGGCGATGCTGGAGGAACTGATCGCGATGCCGAACTGACCGGTTTCGGGGCAACGGGCGGCGATGGAGAAGGTCATGGTTTTGCTCCTTGGTTTGCCTTGGCAAATAAGTTGTCTGGGCTGGCCTCATCGCGAGCAGGCTCGCTCCCACACTTGGATCGGTGTCGTCCACAAAATCTGTGTTCGCTGAAGATCCCCTGTGGGAGCGAGCCTGCTCGCGATAGCCGCGACGCGGTCTACTCAGGAATCACCGCAATCACATCAATCTCCATCAACCACTGCGGCTGCCCGAGTGCCGACACCACCAGCCCGGTGGAAATCGGGAACACGCCTTTAAGCCACTTCCCGACTTCCTGATACACCGGTTCGCGATACCGCGGATCGATCAGGTAAGTTGTGGTTTTAACGATGTGGCTAAGGTCGCTGCCGGCCTCTTCCAGCAACTGCTTGACGTTGCGCATGGCTTGCTCTGCTTGCGCACGCGGGTCACCCAGGCCCACCAGTCTGCCCTCGAAATCGGTGCCGACCTGGCCACGAACATAAACGGTGTTGCCCGCCCGGACGGCCTGGCACAGATCGTTGTCCAGGCTCTGGTTCGGGTAGGTTTCCTTGGTGTTGAACATGCGAATACGGGTATGGGTTGGCGTGGACATTTTTAGCTCCTGACAGAAAAAGGCTTAAGCACTGACCGTGGTTTTGTGGGCGACCGGGACGGCTTCCGCCGCGCGTTGCGCCGCATCGTGGTAGTCGAGATAAGAGCGCTGGATGGCGATGTGATCCGCCACGTACTTGGCGTCGTGCCAAACGCCCCAGATGAACGAAGACCCGCGACGCGACTGCCACGGCAGCCCGAGGAAATACACTCCCGGCTCGCTCGACACGCCGCGCTGATGCTGTGGCTTGCCTTTGTCATCGAAGGCATTGACCTTGAGCCAGCTGTAGTCGGTGGCAAACCCGGTGGCCCAGATGATCGAGGTCACGCCGGCCTTGGCCAGGTCGAGCTCAAGAATCGGGTGGGTCACACACTCTGGATCGGGGAAGGTGTGGCGCGCTTCCGGTTCTTGCGGCAGGTCCAGGCCATTGCGTTCGATGTAGGCATCGGCGGCATTGAGCAGCGCCAGATAGTTCTCGTCGCCACGGGCCAGGTTCTCGGCCAGGTTGGGCTGGAAGGTCGCCACGGCGCCGTTGAACGATTGGGTCAGACCGACCAGGGTCATGCCGCGATGCGCCAGCCCTCGGAAGTCCACGGTGCGACCGCCATGGGCGCCGCTCACCGCGATGGTGACGTGTTCGCGACCCGGTTTCATCGCCGCCTGGTCCCATTCGCCCAGCACGCCCAGCCACCAGCAGAAATCCCGGTTGCGGTAAGCGCGAGGCGGGCGGTCGTGGGCGCCGACGGAGAGGTAAACCTTCTTGCCGGCCCGCTGCAATTCATCGGCGATCTGCACGCCGGACGAGCCCGCGCCGACCACCAGCACCGCGCCTTCGGGCAGTTGCGCCGGGTTGCGGTAGTCCGCTGAGTGGATCTGCAGGAAAGGCTGATCGTTCGGTGCAATCGGCGGGATGACCGGCCGCTGGAAAGGACCGGTGGCGGCCACCACGCGGCTGGCTTCAATCACACCTTCAGAGGTTTCAATGGTGAAACCCGGGCGACCGACATTGCGCTCGACTTTCAGCACGTCCACGCCAGTGCGGATCGGCGCTTTGAATTTTTTCGCGTAGGCTTCGAAGTAATCGGCGACGCGTTCTTTGGGCGCAAATTCGTCGGGGCTGAGGTCGTCGAAATCGAGGCCTGGAAAGCGGTCATGCCATGCCGGACCGTTCGCGACCAGCGAATCCCAGCGCCCGGTGCGCCAGCGCTCGGCAATACGGTTGCGCTCCAGCACCAGGTGCGGCACACCGAGTTTGCTCAAGTGTTCACTCATGGCCACGCCAGCCTGACCGGCGCCAACAATCAGCGTATCTGTTTTTATTGTTTCAGAGGTCATCTCAATACCCTTCGAAGTTGGAGTTCGGTCGCGAACGACCTGCCATTTCTTGGGCTCAAGACTAGGGATGACCCTAGTATCGGTAAAATATTATTAAGCTGGCATTTGAGTATAAATAACTGAGGCAGAGCGTCCGTTTACGCTCTGGCCAAGGCGAGTGGATACGCCGTGGAGGCGCTGTGGGGTAACATGGCGCTTTGTTCGTAAACGCAACGGAGTGATCGGACATTGATCGAACGACGCCAATTCAGCGGGGGCATGAAGGGAAAAAACCTGCGCTATCTGAATGAGCAACCCGGCGAAATCAGGCAAACGGTTCGGGCAGGCTTCCTGTTGCTCGAACATTTCTCGCTGCCCGCGTTTACCCAGGCGCTGGATACGCTGGTCACGGCGAATCTGCTGCGGCCCGACACGTTTTCTACGCGCACCTTCGGCCTCAACGAAGGGGAGGTCGTCAGCGACCTGGGCCTGGTCATTCGACCCGACGCGCGTATTGATTGTGCGGCGATCAAGGAACTGGATTTGCTGGTCGTGTGTGGCGGCTACCGGACCGAGCTGAAAGCCAGCGAGGGCTTCATCACCCTGTTGCGCACGGCGGCAGACCAGGGCGTCAGCCTGGCCGGGTTGTGGAACGGTGCATGGTTTCTGGGCAAGGCCGGTTTGCTTGACGGTTACCGTTGCGCGATTCACCCCGAGCATCGACCCGCGCTCGCCGATTTCTGCAAGGTCACGCAGGTCAGCAGCGAACCCTACATCATTGATCGAGACCGGTTGACAGCGTCCAGCCCATCCGGGGCCTTCCACATGGCGCTGGACTGGATCAAAAGCCTGCACGGCAAAGCGCTGGTCGAGGGGATCGAAGACATTCTGGCGTTTGAGGAATCGCGCTACCGGCGCATCAAACCGACGGAAAACATCTGCGTGAGCGCGCCCTTGCGCGAGGTGGTGAAGCTGATGGACGCCAACCTCGAAGAGCCTTTGGAGCTGGAACAACTGGCGGTCTATGCCGGGCGTTCACGGCGACAACTGGAACGCTTGTTCAAGGAGCAACTGGGCACGACGCCGCAGCGTTATTACATGGAATTGCGCATCACCGAGGCACGTCGACTGCTCCAGCACACCGAGCTTTCGCAGGTGGACGTGTTGGTCGCGTGTGGCTTTGTATCGCCGAGCCATTTCAGCAAGTGCTACAGCTCGTATTTCGGCTACCGGCCTTCCAAGGAAAAGCGACTCGTCAAATAAGAGTCGCTCGCCCGGTCGTCAATGCATCTTGCTGTGATCAGCCATGCCGAGTGCCCGCGCCTCGGCTTGCACCTCAATCGTTTCTTTCTCGCCCTTGGCGTTTTCCACGATCAGCGTCAGGGGCACTTTGCTGCCTTCCTGAACCTGGGCCGTCAGGTCAATCAGCATGATGTGGTAGCCGTGGGGATCAAAACTCACCGGTTTGCCGGCCGGCAGCGCGACGGACTCGACCTGACGCATGCTCATTACGTCGTCCTTCATGGTGGATTGGTGAATCTGTACGGTTTTTGCGACGGGCGACTGCACGCTGAGCAGTTTGCTGTCGCTGTCGGCTTGCAGGGTCATGAAGGCGCCGGTCGACGGCTGGCCGGCAACCGTTGCGCGGACCCAGGCGTCTTGCACCTGGGTTTGCGCGGCGACCTGCCACGCCAGGCCGATCAGGGAGAAGCCCAGGACCAGTTGTTTGATACGTCGCGAGACAGCGGTTTTTGCGCACATCGAATTCATTAGCAGACTTCCATGACGGTGAGCAGATCGTCTGCACACTCTTGGGCGGTAAGGGACGCGGACAGCCCCAGGCGCAAATTGCCCCGGGAGTCGAAGACGAAGCTGGTGGCGGTGTGGGACAGGGTGTAGCTCGAACCGCTGGGGATCTTCTCAAAGAACACGCCGAACTCCTTGGCGGTTTCAGCGGTTTCTTCGAGCGAGCCATGCAGCGCCTCGAAACTCGGATCGAACGATTTGACGTACGCGTCGAGCATTTGCGGCGTGTCGCGTTCGGGGTCCAGGGTGATGAAGATCACTTGCAGCTTTTCGCCGTCGCGCCCCATCAGCTTTTTCGCCTGCGCCGCGCGGGCCAGCGTCGTCGGGCAGACCGCCGGGCACTGGGTGAAACCGAAGAACACCATCGGCATCAGGCCGCGATAGCTGGTCAGCATCTTCGTTTCGCCCTGGGCGTCCTTGAGCTTGAAGGTACGCCCCATGATCTTGTCGCTGAGGTCCTTGCCGTACTTGAACGACAGCTTGCTGCCGCCATCGCAGCCGGCGAGCAGACCCAGGCTCAACAGGCTCATGCCCCGCAGGACCGTGCGACGGGTATACAACGTACTCATGGAAAAGCATTCCTGTGTTGCGACTTGAGAACGACTGCGTCTGATGAGTCAGACGAAAAAAGCGCGTGAATATTAACAAACTGTGCCCCTGCGTCGCTCATTGTTGGACGAGGGGCCGTTTTGGTACAGAGGCAGGCAGCGCGGAAAAATACGGATCAGTTGGCGTGGGCAATCCCATTGCTACGGCAAGCCATGCACGACGCGCAGCGGCTGGGCGCGGCGACCAGTGTGACGATCATCGCAATATCCTCGACATGGCGTTATGGCTGCTAAGCTTCGACCTTGCAGCGCCCGAGTCACTCAACGGTCGGGCGCCGCACGTAGCCATGGAGTACGACTTCAGTATCCATATCCACTCCATCGGGGTGGCCAGCGATTGTCGGTAACCTGCACGGAGGCAGGCAATGGTGATCAAACACGTTGGCAATTCGAGTGCCGAGGGCGTTCCCGAGCCGCTCGATCGTGAAGAGATGGAGCGCGTGCTGGCAGTGCTTCTGGCCAGCCCGGTGTTCGCCAAGTCCCGGCGAATGGGCAGTCTGCTGCGCTTTCTGGTCGAGCACGACCTTCAATGTTCGAACACACCGCTCACTGAGCACGCCATCGGCCTGGCGGTATTTCGCCGAGATCCGGCGGTTTACTGCACCGGAGACGATCCGGTAGTGCGGGTGCAGGTGGGCCGATTGCGGCGCAAACTCGCGACGCATTACACCACCACGGGTCAACTGGACCCGGTGCACCTGAGCATACCGCCCGGTTGTTATCGCCTGGCGTATCAGCGGCTCAGGCCCAAGGGCGGCGCGACTCGCCATCCGGTGCTGCAAATTCAGCCATTTACCTGCATCACCCGCGACGGCGATGACTTTACCCGTGGCCTGTGCGAGGAGTTGAGCTGCCGGTTATTCGAGACGTTCGAACAGTCGCAAAGCCGCACCAACCCTGTGTTGATGAAGGTGGCGCGCAGCAGTATCAAAGCCTCGGACGTCATGCGGGCCGGTCGCGGCAATTATTCGCTGGAAGGCAGCGTGCGGGTGGAGCCGAGCCGTGTCCGCACCTCGGTGCGCCTGATTGATGTGGCTCAGGGGCGGATCCGCTGGTCGGAGCAATTTGATCGCAATCGGCCTTATGGCATCGCCACTCAGGAAGATCTGGCGGAGTCTATCTGTCGGTCGTTGACCGGGTATTTCTCCCGGGGAGGCGGTGACGTTCCTTGAATGAAAGGGGCAACCGCGAGGTTGCCCCCGGTGCGGCGTTTACACCGTTTTCCATTTACCGTCTTCGTAGAGGCGGGTCGCATCGTTAACCACGGTCAGGTCGATTTCAATGGCCTTGGACCGTGAAGTGCTGAACATGGTGCTGGTCTTCACGTTCTGCTCGAACCACACGAGGATGGTCTCGACAGGGGTCAGAACGGTATTGCCGGTGACCACCTGGTTGGTGGCCACGTAGATCGGAGTGCTGACTTGCTTGCCGTCGATGCCAACGGACAATTGATTGATGCCGGGATGGATCGGACCGTATTCGTTGTCCAGGGTGATGGAAATGTCAGGTCCACCGGTTACCGCCTGGCCCAGCAAACCTTCCGCGCTCAGTGTCGATTGTTGCCCCAGGCCGATCGTGACGATGTTGGTCGAGACCTTCACCGTCACATCAGCCTGAAAAGTATTGGACCCGAACAGCTGGTACTGCGGTGTCCAGCTGAAGCCGTTGTTGCTCAGGTATTTGTCATAGGACTGCCAAACGACGTTGTAGGCTTCGTTGCCGACTTTCTTGGCGAAGCACAGCTTGTAGCCTGACTGCTTGAGCAGGGTCAGGTCATCGGGGGCGATCTCGATCGTGACTGACTTTTGAGTGGCCGCCAGGGTCGACGTCAGCACCTTGCTGTAGTCCGACGTTTTCAGGGCCGTTGGGGCCAGGCTCTGGAACGATTTGAGGGCCTCTTGCACATCATTGTGAAGTTGCAGAGCTTGCTTGCTTACAGCGCTCGACTTACTCATGGCTTTCCTCTTCCTTGGTTGTGTTAGGCAATCAATGCGCAGCGGGCAATGAATCAGCACCCTCTAAACACATTGACGGCTTCACTGTAGGCGGGAGGGGCAGGGCGGCGAAGTATCTTGGCGTTACAGGCGGGAGGGTCATGAACCGTGGGTAAACCTTGGAGGTAACAATCAGCGTAACGGGGTTGTATCAAGTGAGTCCGCGGCATGAAACAGCAGGGCGGCCGTTCGACCGCCCCACCGTGGCCTCAATGCGCCGGTGTGCTCACCTTCTCGTCGGCCCAGACGAAGTTCCAGCTGGTGCGCTTGCCTTTGGCAATCTCGATCAGCTTGTTCTCATACGTGGTGTGATTGACCGTGCCGGTGTAGGTCAGCTTGCGCGCGGCGTTGGTCCCGGAGACCTCGCCCGGTTTGCCGCCAGACTCGACCATGGCCTTTTTCAGGTCGGCTTCCGATGGGGCACTGCTCTGGTTTTTTTCAACGGTTACGAAACTCATGGTGTCACCTCTTCCGTGATGGGGGGATCGGCGCACAGCAGGGCCGATGAGACCTCTCGTCCCCGCCAGCACACCGAAGGCCATACTCTATTGGCCTGCCGAGCGACGCAGAAGTGACAACACGGTCGCTAAGGTAACAACACGCCAACCGGCTGATCGACTGATGTAACAGCGACGTATCAACCTGCGTCGTTACTGCGCTTTCCAGTGACCACCGCCCGACTCGCAATCAATCCTGGCCTGGTCCAAATGTTCCGCATCGTAGTAATACGTGGTGACTTGAGCATTGTCGGGAATGTTGACCGAGGTGCTGTTCTTGTCCTTGCTGGTGGAATGAGGATTGGCCAGCGATTCCTGGGTCAGCGTCGCGATGCAGGTGGCCTGATAGTGGTCGCCGCACTGTTCGACTTTTTTCTTGGTGCTGGTGAGCATGTCCTTGCTTTCATTGCTGCATGACCAATCGATGGCGTTGACCGGCATGCCTTCGTACTCATAACAACTATGGGATTCGATGACCGGAACGGCAGGGCTTTGCGAGTGGGTCAGGACGTCGCAACCTTCAGCCATGACCAGGGTGGGGCAAAGGCAGGCGAGCAGAAACAGCCATTTACTGTTCATCGGGATTTCCTCTGCAATGGCGCTGCTCGTGTCGACGATCAGCGCTTTCAGGATTTCGAAAACACGATGAGGGCCGGGGTTCAATCGGCCTTACGATTTGCCGGGTCACTGGCCCATAAAGTTGCGGATCGCCGCGATGGTCTCGGTCGGCGCTTCTTCCATCAGCCAATGCCCCGCGCCGGGGATCACCACTTCTGTCACGTGGTCCGCGGCGTTGCGCATCACGATGGCTTCGTTATTGCCGAAGGATTTCTCTCCACCGACGGCCAGTACCGGCATGGTCAGTCGCGTTTTCATTGACGCTTCGTTGTCCACCGTGTCCTGACGAATGCTGCGGAACTGCGCGAAGGCCGCATGCATGACGCCGGGACGGGCATAGAGTTTGGCGTAATGCTGACGGGTGGCTTCATCGACCTTGCTGCGGTCACCCGCGAATTCGTTCCAGAAGCGGTCCAGGTAAATGCGTTCACGACCGGCGACCAGGCGCTCGGCATCCGGCCCGCCAAAATCGAAGTGCCACAGCATCGGTGATCGGACAATGTCGTTCCAGGGCGGAATGCCCGGTACAGGCGCATCCATCACCACCAAGCGGTCGGTCAGCTGCGGATAACGCGAGGCGTAGGCGAAGGCGACCATGGTGCCGATGTCGTGACCGATGACCACGGCATGTTCGATACCCAGCGCGGCCAGTACGCCACGAACATCAGCGGCCTGGGTCTTCTTGTCGTAGCCACCCTCGGGGATCGACGACAAACCCAGTCCGCGCAAGTCCGGGACCACGACGGTGTGGTCACGGGCGAGATCCGCTGCCAGCGGCGCCCACATGTCGCCGGTGTCGCCGAAACCATGCAACAGCACGACGGCGGGGCCTTTACCGCCGACGCGGACATGGATTTTGGCGCCTTCAACCGGGATGTCTTGGGTGCGAAAGGCGGCGGGAAATGGCGTCACCCCGGCATGGGCCGGGATGCCTAGCGCCATTATGAAAATGGTCAACAGGACGCGGATCATGGTGCTGCCCCTCTCGGTATACGGGAAGTCCCCAGGCAATGGAGATGAGCGTAGACCGTTTGATCATGTTTGCAGGGCCCTCTCCCGGGGGCGAGAGGGCCCGTTTGCCTTCAGGTGTGATGAATTTCCCGATCCTTGGTTTCCGGCAGGAAGAAGGTGCCGAGTATGGCCGTCATCACCGCGATGACGATCGGGTACCACAGCCCGTAGTAGATATCACCCGTGGCCGCGACCATGGCGAACGCCACCGTCGGCAGGAAGCCGCCGAACCAGCCATTGCCGATGTGGTAGGGCAGCGACATCGAGGTGTAGCGGATGCGCGCCGGGAACAGTTCCACCAGCCAGGCGGCAATCGGGCCGTAGACCATGGTCACGTAGATCACCAGGATGGTCAGGAGCAGCAGCACCATCGGGTAATTGGTCTTGGCCGGGTCAGCCTTCTCGGGGTAGCCGGCCTCCTTGAGCGCTGTGCCGAGGGTCGCGGCGAAGGCGTCGTTTTTGGTCTTGAAGTCGGCGGCCGGCATGCCGGTGCCCTCGAAGCTCTGGATGACCTTGTCGCCGATGCGCACCTGCGCCACAGTGCCCGGTTCAGCCTTGAGGTTCTTGTAGGGGATGGCGCGTTTCGCCAGTACGGTCTTGGCGAGGTCGCAGGAGCTGGTGAATTTGGCCTTGCCCACCGGGTCGAACTGGAACGAGCACAGCCCCGGATCGGCCACCACCGTGACCGGGTTCTTCTCCTGGGCGAGGAACACGTCGGGGTTACCGTATTGGGTCAGCGCATGGAAGATCGGGAAGTAGGTCACTGCCGCCAGGATGCAGCCGGCCATGATGATCCCTTTGCGGCCGATCCGGTCGGACAGGCTGCCGAAGATGACGAAAAATGGCGTGCCGATCAGCAGCGATCCGGCAATCAGCAGGTTGGCGGTCTGCGGGTCGATCTTCAGTGTTTGCAGCAGGAAGAACAGCGCATAGAACTGCCCGGTGTACCAGACGACGGCCTGGCCGGCGGTGCCGCCGAGCAGGGCCATGATCACGATCTTGAGGTTCTCCCAACGCGCGAAGGATTCGGTCAGCGGCGCCTTGGAGGACTTGCCCTCGGCTTTCATTCTCAGGAACACCGGCGACTCGCTGAGTTGCAGGCGGATGTACACCGAGACGATCAGCAGCAGGATCGACAGCAGGAACGGAATCCGCCAGCCCCAGGCCTCGAAGGCTTCGGTGCCCAGCGCGGTGCGGCAAGCGAGGATCACCAGCAGCGAGAGAAACAGCCCAAGGGTGGCCGTGGTTTGAATCCATGACGTGAAGTAGCCGCGCCGGCCCTTAGGTGCATGTTCGGCCACATAGGTCGCTGCGCCGCCGTACTCACCGCCCAGCGCCAGGCCTTGCAACAGGCGCAGGGTGATCAGGATGATCGGTGCCGCCACGCCGATGGTCGCGTAGCCGGGCAGGAAACCCACCACGGCCGTGGACAGACCCATGATGACAATGGTGATGAGGAAGGTGTGCTTGCGCCCGATCATGTCGCCCAGCCGGCCGAATACCACGGCACCGAAAGGGCGAACGGCGAAGCCTGCGGCGAAGGCGAGCAGCGCGAAGATGAACGAGGTTGTCTCGTTGACGCCGGCAAAGAAGTGCTTGGCGATAATCGCTGCGAGGGACCCGTACAGGTAGAAGTCGTACCATTCGAACACGGTGCCCAGGGAGGAGGCGAAAATGACCTTGCGCTCCTCCTTGGTAATCCCGTGGTTGGATGTGTTGCCCGTGGTAGCGCTGTCGATTGCGGCCATGAGTCTTCTCCGTCTTTCTTGTTATAGGCCGGAGTACCTCACTATCGTTTGCCGCACCCAGGCCCTTGGGCTGATGTCGTCGGATTACGCGTTGCGTGAAGCCTGCACACAGACTGACGGCCTCGCATCGCTGCAGGGTTTCTAGAAGCATAATCGGCTTCACGCAGATATCCACTGGCCCTGCCGATCAACCCACGCAACCATTCGTTTAATCAATAATCACCATCAAGGAATGCGAGTTCTGTTTTTCTGTCATGAGAGGAAGATAACGTCATACCGAAATCGCCTCTGAAGGAACCTGCGCGATGAGAATTTCTACCTTGTTGGCGCTTGTCGCCGTATTGACCACCGGCGTTGCCGCCACCGTACCGGCTTACGCGGCCGATCCGGCCTGCCATTTCCTGCCGGTGGGCGACAGCACCGCCAGCTTGCAGCGCACTCAATCGGTGGGCGTGCTGTACAGCGAGAACACCCTCAACACCCTCGAATACCTTGAGCAGTACCATGCTGTGGCACTGAACGGCGCGAAGAACCCTGCGCTGGACTCGCGCATCAGCAGCGCCTTCGTCAAGAGCTCCGATCCGACACTGGCGATCAATTGGCTCAAGGGCTCGCTGCAAAAGGAATTTGCCTCGGTGACTGTCTACGACAGCCTCGACGCAGTGGTGCAAGCCCATCCCGACGTCGTGGTGATGCTGGACACCTACAGCCGCCTGGTGTCCAAGCGCAACAACCAGGTCGAGGCGCGCTTCCTCGCCAAGTTCTACGATTCGAACCTGCAATACATCGGCAAGGCCGAAGGTTCACGGGAACAACAAATGCCTTCGGTCTGGGTGCATGGCAAGGCCGCTCCGGAGATCGCTGCGCAGATAGACCAGCAAAACGTGGTGCAGGTCGATGCGTTGAAGCAGTTCGATGCTTCGCTGAAAGTGTTGGTGACATACGCAAGCAGGGGTCAGGTTGCCGCTAACTGACCCGCGCAGCTTCGTTCAACCCAACTCTTTCAGAAATGCTGAAGCTGCAAATCCATCAATCAAGCCATCACCCTGAAGATCAATACTCGACCACTCGGGATTGACCGGTTTCGCCACGACCAGCTGTCTGGGCTTCAAGCTACCCAGCACGCTGTACTCGGTGCCTGGACCACCACGCAGTCTCAGACTGGTTCGCGATATCACCTCATGGGTGGGCGCAGAAACAGCAGTCGGGACTGACGATGTTTCGACCGGGACAACAAATGCGCCGAAATCACTCTGTTGAGGATTGATGAGGTTGTAGTCGAGGCCCAAACCGCACAATGTGGCTTCTGGTGCCTTTTGCTGAATGTTGTAGGCGCCATTCCTGATCGCGTCTTTCGTCCCCCTGAACCCCGATGACATCGCGAGCCAGACCAGCGAGCACAAGTTGTTCTTCGACAACGCAGCGGCGGTGGCTCCCGAGCCATAGACGCCGACCCGATAGGCCGGCTGACTGCCGGATATCTCTTCGAAGGCCCGTTGGATGCCCTGGAAAAAAGGAATGATGCTGCCGGTGATTTCAGCGGGGTTGGCATCGAAGTCCACGGAAAAATAGATCCCCGACCCCTCAGGTTGCCCGATGTCGTTGCTGGCATAGCGGTAGGCCCTGCGTCCTGCTTCATAACCTTTGGCGTCCGAGAAGTCGTCTGCGCTGTTTTGTCGTTGCTGGAACACCACGGCAATGTTCATTCCCTGGGCACAAATGGATTGCGCTTCCATCAGCGTTAAACACTTGTCGGGAAAACTTACCGAGTTGCTGAAGTTGTAGTAGCGGATGATGGTTCGAACGTTTTCTTTTGCCAGGCAGCTAAGTTTTGCCGTCGTTTTATAGGGCGTGTCGATAATGAGCATGATCAATGTCCTTTGGCGAGTCTTGCGCTTTTCCGATGCGGCCGAGTGATATTTATTCGGCCCTTTGGATTAATGAAAAGCGCGTTTAAGAAACTCGTCAATGCAGGCACGTGTTACTTTTTACGAGAGGTGTAATAAGTTTGGGTCAGTGTTAAGCGAGTGCAACAAAGTTTGATAAAAAAATGAGACTGGCGGGTTTTATATTGCTGAAGTTACTGGTATTCAGGCGCACAAATGTTTTTAAATCTTACCGGGCCGCCTGACCCGGTAAGTGTCAATTATCATCAGCAGTAACGAACTCCCACCGCGCAACGCCGCACCGTACGCCTTGCCACTCCAGCCACGCTGACCGGTGTGAGAGGACGCCCGACGATGGCTTCGGCCGGAGAAATAACACTGTGAATGCCTGGGATCGACAGGGTTTCTCCGAGTTCGAGCGCGGCGCACAGAACGAACGTCACCGCCAGCAAGCCAGCTGTTTTTATCAAGAGCTTCATTTGGCTTTTCCTCGCACAAAGTTTTTCGGCAAGTCATCCCCGTTGGGCAGGTCCTTCAACTCCATTTTCTTGGCGTTTGTCGTGTTATTGAAGGCGAAGTCGTCTGCGGCCACTTCGGTGCCACTTTTCCAGTCCCTGATTTCAATGCTGTATTGCGGACCGCCCGCCACTTGCTTGGAGGTAATGACGTAGCGGCAAGGGTAGGGACGCTCGCCTTGGGCGATCCAGATCTGCCAATCCACGTCCTTGGCCCTGAACGCCAAGTGGTCGCATTCGACGCCGCCAATCACACCGCTGCCCAAATCCTTGATGTCATTGACGCCCTCCATCAGTTGCGCTGCAGGATTGTCGACAAAGAGGTCGGCGCCCGGTAAGGGGCGGTTGTACTTGTCCCTTAATTCGTTAATCAAATGATCAATCGTGCCAGGGGCTTCAACCTGGGTATAAGCGTTTGCGTTTTTGCCAAACAGGGTCAGGGTCTTGCCGTCGAACAGCATCTCGACATCGGCGAATCCGCCCGTGCGCGTGGAACGGATTTTGTCAGGCCGGTTAATGATGACCGTGCCGGACGCCGCCACTGTGAGTTTCTGTTTTTCTCGGGTGACGACTTCAAGGTCCGTGTCGTAGTTAAACGATATGTTTTTTTGCGCTGACATATAGTCGGACATGTTCTTTAGCAGGCTTTTGGCGCTTGCATCATCGGCCTGCGCAATGACCGGATACCCTAATCCAATCATTAACCCAAGTCCTGCGCACGCTATAAGGGGCGCCGATGAGTTGACTAACTTTCGGGCGATCTTTTCCATGTAGTTCACCACTGCAAAAGGGCTGGATTGGCCAGCTTGGACTTATAACGCTAGTTCAACATCGGCCATCCGCCGGGTATTACGCGACCGCTCATCTGCCTTTTTCCTCCTCGCCAGACAATTCGTTGCGATTGTGTTTACAGGGCTGCTTGGTTAATCTTGCACAAACACGCAAAAACAGGCATGAACATGCAAGATCAGCATTCGACAGTCGAGCTTCCTTCGCTGCGTCGACAAAAAATCCTCCTGCTCCTGGAGCGTGACGGCAAGGTCATGGCTTCGGAATTGAGCCAGCATTTTGCCGTTTCCGAAGACACCATTCGCCGCGACCTGGCGGAGTTGCACGCTGCTGGCCTGGTGCAGCGCGTGCACGGTGGGGCGTTGCCGCGTCCAAAGGACACCGGCAAGGACTTCTTTACCCGGGTGAATGAGACCGATGAGGTGAAAACCCGACTGGCGCAACTCGCGGCCAGTCGAGTGCACAACGGCCAGATTGTGATGTTCGATTCGGGCAGCACGACGCTGCAGATCGCCCGGTCGTTGCCCTCGGACATTGTCATCACGGCCATGACGGCATCGCCGATGATCGCCATCACGTTGGCCGAATACCCGAGCATCAAGGTGATCCTGGCCGGTGGCCAACTCAACCCGGCGACGATGTCTGCCAGCGGACATGAGACGCTGCGATTGATCGAGGGCATCAAGGCTGATCTGCTGTTCACCGGGGTCTGTGCGATCCACCCGGAAGTCGGCATCAGCTCGCTGCATTTTGATGAGGTGCCGATAAAGCTGGCGATGCTCGACAGTGCATCCCATGTGGTGGCGGTGACGACTGCGGACAAACTGGGGGCGGTCGAGCCTTTTGTGGTGGCGCCGTGCAATCGTATTCACACGCTGATCACCGAGCGGCATGTCGCCTCGGGTGATGTCGGGGACTATCGAAAGCTCGGCCTTGAAGTGGTGCAGGCGGACGATTGAGCCAGGGACGCGCTGTCAGCCGTGGCCCAGGGCGATGGCAAAGGACACGACGATCAAGCACGCAAACGCAAAATTTATGTTCATGAAGCTATCGCCCGAATTATCAGAAGTGGCGCTATCTTGAACAAGCCGCTGAAAAATAAAAAATTCGGCTTCATGATGTAAAAGATCGAAGGAATTGATAGTTGAGCAGGCCACGCCTACAAGCCCCCCCTGTAGGAGCTGTCGAGTGAAACGAGGCTGCGATCTTTTGACCTCAAAGCGTCGACGCACTCGACGCTACACCAGGTATTTGCGAAACCAGGCCACCGTCCTGTCCCACGCAAGTTTCGCTGCGGCTTCGTCGTAACGAGGCGTGGAGTCGTTATGGAACCCATGATTGCAGCCGGGATAGATATACGCCTCGTAGGTCTTGCCCGCCGCTTTCAAGGCTTTTTCATACGCCGGCCAGCCTTCATTGATGGCCTTGTCCAGTTCGCCGTAATGCAGCAGCAGTGGCGCCTTGATTTTCGGCACATCTTCGGCCTTGGGCTGACGGCCATAGAAGGGTACGGCCGCCGCCAGTTCGGGATACGCAACCGCAGCGGCATTGGCGACACCGCCGCCATAGCAGAAGCCGGTAATCCCGACCTTGCCCGTGGCGCCATCGAGTTTCATCAGCCATTCAATCGCGGCGAAAAAATCATTCATGAGCTTTTCAGGATCGACCGTCGCTTGTAACTCGCGGCCTTTGTCGTCGTTGCCGGGATAACCACCCACAGAACTCAGGCCGTCGGGGGCCAGTGCAATAAATCCCGCTTTGGCGACGCGCCGGGCGACGTCTTCGATATAGGGGTTGAGCCCACGGTTTTCATGCACGACCAGCACCGCCGGCACTTTGCCGGTGGCTTTGGCTGGACGCACCAGATAGCCACGGACATTGCCATGGCCTTTGGGCGAGGGGTAGCTGATGTACTCGGCGAGGATGTCCGGGTCAGTGAACTCCACTTGTTCAGCCAGCGCGTAATTGGGGCTCAGCGCGGCGAGCAGAGCACTGGCCGTCAGGCCGCCCAGGGTGAACAGCGCCGCCCGGTCAAGAAACTCGCGCCGATTGATTTTGCCATGGGCGTAATAGTCGTAGAGTTCAAGCAGTTCCGGGGCGAAGTCTTTGGCGGTCAGTCGTTCCATCGGTGCACTTCCCATGGGTCCAGGCTTTGAATCAGTAAAGCAGTATTTAGCGCATTGGACACCTCATCCACACCGCACTGCATCGTTCGCCACAACCCGGCCAGATCGCCGGGCGTGGATCACTCACTAACCTCGGCTCATCAATGCCCACCCACCACCATATGGCTGAACGGCGCGACATACGCCTGCAACGTAACCAGACCACCGACCAGAATCGCCAGGATGATGGAGTGGAAGAACACGTAGCGCAGGATTTCCCCTTCATGCCCGTACCAGCGAGTCGCCGTGGACGCCACCACGATCGACTGGGCATCGACCATTTTGCCCATGACACCGCCGGAGCTGTTGGCCGCGGCCATCAACACCGGGCTGAGTCCCAGTTGTTCGGACGTCACCCGTTGCAAGCCGCCAAACAATACGTTGGAGGCCGTGTCCGAGCCGGTCAGGGCGACGCCGAGCCAGCCGAGCAGGGTGCCGAACATGGGGTAGAAGATCCCGGTGGCGGCGAAGGCCAGGCCCATGGTCGCGTCCAGTCCCGAGTAGCGGGTGAGGAAGCCCAGGGCCAACATCGCCGCGATGGTGATCAGCGAATAGCGCACCACCCACAGCGTTCGCAGGTATTGGCGGGCCAGTTGCGGGATCGAATAGCCCATCAGCAGCCCGCCGACGATGGCCGCCAGGAGGATGCCGCTGCCGGTGCTGGTGAACCAGGTGAATTTATAGATCGCTTCCTCGGTTTTTGGCGCAGGCACCACCGGTGGAACCTTCTCGACTTGCTGGTGCAAGGTGGTGAAGGTCACGGCCGGAGCGAACAGCGGATTGGCTTCGCGCAGCGGTTTGCCTTGTGGGTCGAGCTTGGCCGATTGGGTGGCCGGATCGATCGCCGGGCGGGTGTCGAACATGTTTTTGAAGCCTTGGGTGCCCCAGGCGAAAACGAAGACCGTGAGGATGATCCACGGCATCCACGCACGCATCACCGCCGGTTTTGCATCGCTGGCAAAGGTGCCGCTGATTTCGGGTTTTTGCTCATGTTCGGCATCGATTTTTGAGGTGTCGACACGCCCCGACAGCGCGGCGGAAGTGTGGATCGTGGCCGGTTTCCAGACTTTCAGGAACAAGGTCAGGCAGGCCATGGAGATCAGCGCGGCGATCACGTCGACCAGCATCGGCCCGTGGTAGTTGGACACCAGGAACTGCGGCACGGCAAAGCTGACACCGGCGACCATAATGGCCGGCCAGATTTCCAGCATCTTGCGCCAACCGGCAAAGGCCCATATCAGCCAGAACGGCACCAGCACCGAGAAGAATGGCAATTGCCGGCCGACCATCATCGACAGTTCCATTTCATCCAGCCCGGTTACCTTGGCCAGGGTGATGATGGGCGTGCCCAAGGCGCCGAACGCAACAGGCGCGGTGTTGGCGATCAACGCCAGGCCGGAGGCCGCCAGGGGCGAGAAACCCAGGCCGATCAGGATTGCGCCGGTCACCGCCACCGGCGTGCCGAATCCGGCAGCGCCTTCGAAGAACGCACCGAAACAGAAAGCAATCAGCAGCAATTGCAGGCGTCGGTCGTCGGTGATGCGCGCGAGGGAATCCTGCAACACTTTGAACGAGCCGTTCTCGGTGGTCAGTCGGTGCAGGAAGATGATGTTGAGCACGATCCAGCCAATCGGCAACAAGCCATTGGCGGCGCCGAACAGCGCCGCCGTGCCGGCCATGTTCGCGGGCATGCCGAAGGCGAAGATGGCGATCAACAACGCAGAACCAAGGGCCAGCAATGCCGCCAGATGGGCCTTGATATGGAAAAACGCAAGGGATGCCAGCATTACCACGACCGGCACTGCGGCCATGATGGTTGAAAGCACCGGGTTACCAAAGGGATCGTAGACTTGCTGCCAGACCATGTTCCACCTCTGCTTTTTATTGTTGGTAGTGCAGGCCCCGGGCGGGGTTGGTGGAATGGAGTATAGGTGGCATTACGCCGCTGTCCTGTGAGGTTCGCGACCGATAAAACCGCCTGCCAGCGGCCAGGGGTAATCCTGGTCGAACTTCTACTACGCTCAGAAAGAATGACGGCAAACCCTGCTATCCACGACGAGAGGGAGACAGCGATGACTGAACGCCATGAGGAGCACAAGGAAACGCTTTCCAACGGATGCAAGATCGCGGTGAAAGCCGAGATATTGAGGGATGGCTCCCTGAAAATGTTCATCGGCGTTTACCGGCCGGACGGCTCGGTGATTGAAGAGGACAAGCATCCGTCCCCGCACTTGCTGGACCTCGAAGGGGCCATGGATTGGGCCATCGAAAAAGCCAAAGACATCGGCAACAAACAACACACGTTGTAAGAGCGGTGCATCACCGCTCTGGCCATCGCCCTTATGGCGCACCGAACATGGCTGTCCAGTAGATCCCGGCATCACTCTTCGGATCGACTGCGTAGGCGGCGCCCAACTCGCGGTATTGCGGGTTCATCAGGTTGGCGCAATGACCGGGGCTGGCCAGCCAGCCGTCGACGACCTTGCGCACGGTGTCTTGCCCGGCGGCAATGTTCTCGCCGACTTGCTGGCCGCTATAACCTTCCAGTTCGGCACGGTCCCCGGGCGTACGGCCGTCGCGGTCCTTGTGGTCGAAGAAATTGTTGTTGGCCATGGACCGGGAATGCTTTTCGGCCGCTGCCGCCAATGTCGCGTTCCAGGCCAGCGGCGAGGTCGCGGCAAACGGTTGACCGCCACACTGACGAGGCTGGCTACGAGCGGCGTTGAGCGTTTCCAGAAGCTTCTGGCCTTCTACCGTGGCATCGCCCAAGCGTGCGGTCAGCAGTGGACGCGCCAACACGATGCGCCAGTCGCGACCCTCATGGCTGACACCGACGTCGATGAATTGCGGGTTCAGCACCACCTGGCAAAAGCTCTCCTTGATCGCTGCCATGGCGGAGGTCGCATCACGCGGTCCGGACATGCTGATCGCCTGCACGTTGACCATCGGGTACGACGCGCGGGCCATCGCCTGCTGCAAATCGACGTTGCCGGTTGGTGACAAGATCAGGCGCGGGTCGCTCGTCAGCGGAGGCAGTTCCGAAGAGGCCTGATTGGCGCAGCGCTGCGCCTGGCTTCGGTAGACGTTGATCGATTCGACCAGTTGCGAATCCTCGGTTGCCATGGCGGTGGTGGCAAATGCCAAGCCCAACGGCAACGCGACAAGACACAAAACGGATGACGGAACGCGCATGGAAATCCCCTTTGACTGAGTGCGCCCATAATGCGCGAACTTACCCCGTTCAAGGCAATGGCTTTTTGCAGATTGTTGTTTAACCTTTGACATGATTTGGCTACTACACTGAATCGACGACTTTCGGAGTGTTTCCACCATGTCCGTTAAATGGATCGCAGCGTTACTCGCCGTGACCCTGCTCGCCGGTCAGGCCATCGCCGACGACCAGGAACAAAAAAAAGAAGTGGCTCAAGACAAGGCTCAGGTGCTTGAGCAGAAAGCGGCAGAGAAGGGCGACAACGTGCCCGTGCCCAAATCCGAGAAGATTACCCAATCCGAGGTCCAGGCAGTCGATCCGTCCGGCAATGCACCGTTGGACGAGGCGATTACCTGCCTGGCCCGCTCCATTTATTGGGAAGCCAAAGGCAAAGACACCACCGAGATGGAAGCGGTCGCCAATGTCGTGATGAACCGCCTCGGTCACGCAGGTTTCCCCGATACGGTGTGTGCGGTGGTCAAGCAAGGCTCGGAAAGCAAGAAATGTCAGTTCTCCTGGTGGTGCGACGGGCGCCCGGACACGGCCCAGGAAGAGACCCAATACGCAATCGCCAAGGAAATCGCGCGCAAGGCCCTGAACAAACAGCTGCCGGACCACACCGGTGGCGCCATGTATTTCCATGACCGCACGGTAAAACCCGACTGGGCCAAGGAGTACATCAAAACGGCTGAAACCGGGATGTTCCAGTTTTACAAGCCGCATGACGGGTCGGCGAAGTAGGCACGCAGCGCCCATGCCAGGCGCCTAGAACTTCGCATAGTTCAACGCATCGACAATCGCCGACCCGCCAATGCCGGTCAGCGACAGCAACAGCGCGCGGATCAGCGGGTCCTCGGAATAACGCGAGAACGAGCCTTTATTGAGCGTTGCGACGCGCTCGCGAATGATCTGGAATTTCTCGTAGGGGCCTGGCGCTTTCGGCGTTTGCAGCAGGTAGGCATCGATCCGTTGCAACGCCACCGTGCGAGCCTTTTCCGCTGCCCGGCGTAAAGACAGCGCGGAGGCAAGCAGGATCAGCGCCGTGATTAAAAACGAAATGACCACGCTGGGCGGGGTCGGCCAGTTATCGAACACGCTGCTGCGCGCCGCCAACAGAATCAACATGACCACCGTTGGCGCATAGATCAGACGGCTGACCGCCGAGGTGCGGGTGGCGATCAACTGCATGTCCACCCACTCGTCGATGCAAGGGTGTTTGAGCATGCCGAAAATCTTCTGGTGTTCCAGCTGCAACGACTTGGGCCAGATCGCATGATGTTCGCTCAGGTGCCGGATGAAACGCGTCAGCAGCAGATTGGCATCCACGACCCAGAACACCAGCATCTGGAACACCAGCGTGGGAATCAGCCAGCTGAGCATCCACACGATTGAATCGCCGCGCACCGGAGAATGCTCCATGGGCCACACCACAAACAGCACGCTGGTGATCACGACGAAAACCCAGGTGGCGAGCAGGGCGCGAAGCAGTCGGGCGCCGAACGATCCGCATACGCAGTGTTCTCCCCAGAAGCGTGCAATGGAGATCATTTTGCGCCCGTCTTCGCAGGTGGCCTCCGCGGACTGACAGGGTTTTGACCAGTCGTCATTGGCGCTCATCAACGGGAAAAATATCAGCAGCAGGCCGTTCCCCAGTTCGTTGCACCCGCGTCGCAGTTTCCAGCGTCTGCAGTGGCGAAGAAAGCGCAGGACCTGCCCGCACACACCGATCCGGTAGCGGCGCATGTACTGGCGCAGATGGTAGGTGCTTTCGATTTCGGCTCTGTTGACGCGCAGGTTGCGCCAGCCCCATGCCAGCGCCGAGAGCGATATCAGTACAGCGGCCACGCGCAGCGCCACGGTCGGCCAGGCACTGATACCTTCAAACAGGAACATCGGTTCACCCAGGCCCTCGCCGGTCAATGTGCTGCGCATTTGATACGCCAGCATCAACGCAAGGATGAACCCCACGAGGGGCACGACGATGTACCACGCCGAGGCGTCGTAAAAGCCGCTGTCTGCGCTGGCCGTCGTGTCTTTGCTGTGGGCGTGTTGCCGGGAACGACGGATCAGGTTCGACGAGATGATGCCCAGCAGGATCAGCACGAACGTGAACCACAGAAACTCGGCATGCCAGAAGCGCGTGGCGATAAAGGCACAGGCCACCGCGACCATGTACAACGTCACGGGCACGCCGCGCACCCAGGCCAGCTTGGTGTCAGGGTCGATCTTCGGCCCCGAGATCCACCTCCAGACAATGAACCCGGCCATCAGCAGCAGCGTGAACGTCAGCGGCCCGGCCCAGAAGAACGACTGAATGGCTTTGAACTGCTCGCGCACGGCCTGGGAGGCTTGCGGGTAGGGCGGGGGCGAGGGATCTTGAAGGCAACGCAACGCCATCAAGTCGTGTGGACGCAAGTCGCTGTCCGAGCGAGAAAGCAATGTCGGGGCTTCACAACTCACCGGGCGTATGCCGGTGACCGGGCTCGCCAAGGGAATGAAACCGCTGATGCCGACCTCGTAGATCCCGGGCGAGAGCAGCTCCGATTTTGAATAGTCGAATTTCGCCCGCTTGGCGTCGAACGACTGTGGCGCCAGCGCCGCGAGCACGGAGACGAACACCGAGCTTTGCAAGCTGTCGCGAAACGGCGGAACGTCTTGTTGCAGGGCTCGCGTCAGCGTCAGCCCGTAAGGCGCTGCGAGTATCAGGTTGCGGGTGGTTTGAGCCTGGCCCCGTTGCAGCATGCGGGCGTCGAGGTCGGTGGAAAAATACAGCTTGTACGGCATCCGGCTCTTGAGCGCCTGCAACACCAGTAGTTTGTCGTAGGCATCGACCCCTAGAATACCGATGGCGCCGATGCCGCTTTCACCGTTGCGTCGATAAGTCGCGTCTTCGCTGGCGATGTGATCGGCGAGGCGGCGCAGATAATCCAGCTGGGAGTTGCCGTCGGCTTTTTCCAGCGGACTCAGGTCAATGGCCGTGGCGTCCTTGCTTTTTCCGGCATCGGGGCTGGCCGTCTTGTCAGTGCTGGCGGCTTCTTCCGGGAGGCGTCCGTCCAGGCCACGCAAATAGCTGAAACGCAGAATCCAGCGATCGACCGCAGCCTTTTCCTTTTTCTCGCGCAGACCGGCATCCGCCGCAACCTGAGCCTTGAAGCTTTCGATCAACGCGCGGCTGTAGAAACTGTCCCACTCGGAAATCAATGCGATGCGGTCGGCGCGCGGCCAACGGGTCCGGGCGCAATCGGAACCCACTCGCCGCAAGCTGCCTTTATTGCACTTCAACCCGGTTGCCGGATCGACATGACGCAGTTTCAGCTCCTCCAGCATCAGTTGGGTCATGGTGCCGTCGTCGCTGACGGTGCGAAGCAGTTTCATCGGCTGTTTGCCTGGCGACTCTTTCGCCGGGGGCTGGATACTTTTGGCGAGTGTTTCGTTGTCGGCAGTGGCCAGTGGAGAATAGATCTCGATGTTCGGCGTGGCGTGGGCGTTGGCTTCATCCTGGTACATGCCGCGCAAGACCGTTGAAGTGGCCGGGCCGATGACTTTCAAATTGGCGTCGTCGGGCCGTTGCGGACACGCTTGAGCGGTACACCCCGACTGAAGTGTGGCGCTCAGGGTCTTGTTCAATTTATCCAGCATTTGCAGCGGAGTGGTGCCGAGCGCGTCCTGTTTCAGCCAGAACACGATCGTGCGTTTGGGCGGCAGTGGTTTGTCTTGCGGATCGGTCGGTGGATCGAAGGGGTTATCGACAAACATTTCGTAGGGAATGTCGGCGAAGTTGGTCTCGCTGGGTGAGTCGGTTGAAAGATCAGCGGGAAGTTTCAGGCACTGGATGTATTGCTCTTGATCCGGCACCCGGTGCGAGTTCTTGAACCCTGCCAGCAACGCGTAACGAATGCGCCGCCGCCGTTCGACTTCATCGGCATAAGGGCCGCCCTCGACCAGCGCCACCATCATGTCTGGAACCGCTGATTCCTCGGGCGGCAGAGCGATCGAGGGTTTGCATAAGTGGCCGGCGTCGGGACTTTTGGCGTCGTTGAGTTTTTTGCGATAACGCTCCAGCGCATCAAACGGGTCTTGCCACAATCGCGCTTCGATTGGCAGTTGCGCCTGAAATTGTGCGCCGATGGGACGCGGTTCAAGGAAGGGTTCGCGGGTCAGGGCGAACGTCGAGACCACCAGACTCAGGATGACCGCACTGCCAGGCAGCCAGAAGGCCAGGTTAGTACCTGAATCCTTAGAGGTGTCCATGGCCTTTCCCTCGAATGGCCGACGGTTACAACGTTAGTTATAGACCCGATTAGCATGTTGGTTTCTGGCCCGATGTCAGTTCTTCCAGTTGAACCTGAAAGTTGTAACGCGGCTAATACACATGGGCGATAGTCATCCGCTGATCGTGGATCTGTTCACCTGAAGGCGCAGAAGCGTAGAGTTCGATGCAATGGCTTGAATCCCTTCATGCCGCGTTTACGGACATGCACCGTGCACAACGTCGGACTCATCGTTTACCCCGGCTTCCAGGTATTGGGCCTCGCCATGTGCGCCGCCTTTGAGTTGGCCAACACCGCCGCTGACGAGCCTGTGTACAGCCTTGCGTTGCTGTCTGAGCAGGGTGGGTCGGTGCCGACATCGGCCGGTTTTGACGTGGCAACCCACGCCTTCGACGAGAGAGCGTTCGATACGCTGCTGGTGATGGGCGACAACCTGATCCGGCCAACATCGCCGGGCATGGTGCAATTCCTGCGTAAGGCCAGCCAGACCACCCGACGCCTGGGGTCGATCTGCACCGGTGCGATTGCGCTGGCCGAAGCCGGTCTGCTGGATGGCAAGCGGGCGACCACGCACTGGTGCCATGCCCCGGCGCTGCAACGGGCGTACCCGAAGGTAAAAGTGGAAGAGGACCGGATCTTCATCAACGACGGCAATATCTGGACCGCCGCCGGCATGAGCGCTTGCGTCGACCTGGCGCTGGCCTTGTTGGAGAAGGACCTGGGCGCCGAAGTCGCGCGCCAGGTTGCGCGGCAACTGGTGGTGTATCACCGGCGCGCGGGTGGCCAGTCGCAGTTTTCCGTGATGCTCGAACTTGAGCCGAAGACCGATCGCATCCAGGCCGCGTTGACCTACGCCAAACACCACCTCAAATCAGCGCTCTCAGTGGAGGAACTGGCCAGCGCGGCCAATCTCAGCCCTCGGCAGTTCAGCCGGGTGTTCCATGCCGAAACCGGCCAGACCCCGGCCAAAGCCATTGAAAACCTGCGGGTAGAGGCGGCCCGGCTGATGATCGAAACCGGTCGGCATTCCATCGATGTGGTGGCGACCGACACCGGGTTTGGCGATCGCGAACGTATGCGCCGTGCCTTTATCCGCGCGTTCGGGCAGCCGCCGCAGGTGATTCAGCGCGCCCATCGGGCTTGATTTTTCCTGTGTCCTAAAAGGTGGTGTATTCGACATTTAAGACAAAATATGATTGCCGTAATCTAGATCTCGTTGAAGCCCATTCCCTCAGTGAGATCACCGCCATGACCATTGTCAAAGCCGCTGCCGTCCAGATCGCCCCCGTTCTCTACAGCCGTGAAGGCACTGTAGAAAAGGTCGTTAACAAGATTCGCGAACTCGGCGAGAAGGGTGTGCAGTTCGCCGTTTTCCCTGAAACCGTCGTGCCGTACTACCCGTACTTTTCTTTCGTGCAGAGCCCTTTCAAAATGGGTTCCGAACACTACAAATTGCTCGACCAGGCCGTTGTCGTGCCGTCGGCAACCACCGATGCCATCGGCAAAGCGGCTAAGGAAGCCAACATGGTGGTGTCCATCGGCGTCAACGAACGCGATGGCAGCACTCTCTACAACACGCAGTTGCTGTTTGATGCCGACGGCACGCTGATTCAGGCCCGTCGCAAGATTTCACCGACCTACCATGAACGCATGATCTGGGGTATGGGCGACGGTTCCGGCCTGCGCGCCACCGACAGTGCGGTCGGGCGAATCGGTCAATTGGCCTGCTGGGAACATTACAATCCGCTGGCACGTTACGCCTTGATCGAAGACGGCGAACAGATCCACGCCTCGATGTACCCGGGCTCATTCGCAGGTCCTTTGTTCACTCGCCAGATGGAAGTCAGCATCCGCATGCACGCGCTGGAGTCGGCGTGCTTTGTGGTCAACTCCACGGCCTGGTTGTACCCGGAGCAGCAGGCCCAGATCATGGCCGACACCGGCTGCGAGATTGGACCGATCTCCGGCGGCTGCTACACCGCGATCATCGACCCTCAGGGTGAAGTCGTCGGCGCATTGACCGAAGGCGAGGGCGAAGTAATTGCCGACATCGACCTGTTCCAGATCGAAATCCGCAAACGCCAGATGGACGGCCGCGGTCACTACAGCCGTCCGGAAATCCTGAGCCTGAACATCGACCGTACGCCGCATCGCCATGTTCACGAGCGCAATGACCAGCCGAAACCGGGTGTGATCGACACTGCTGAAGAAACTGGGCGTTGAAAACGGCTTGAGACCGAGGCGCTCCCATCGCGAGCAGGCTCGCTCCCACAGTTAATCTTTGTCGAACACAAATGCTGTGTTCACTGAAAATTCCCTGTGGGAGCGGGCTTGCTCGCGAAAGCGATATACCAGGCACTGCCAAGCTGAATGTGCCACCGCTTTTGCGAGCAGGCTCGCTCCCACACTTGATCTTTGTCGAACACAAATGCTGTGTTCACTGAAGATCCCTTGTGGGAGCGAGCTTGCTCGCGAAAGCGATATACCCGTCACCGCAATGCTGAATGTACGACCGTCATCGCGGGCAAGCCCGCTCCCACAGTTGATCTTTGTCGAACATAAATGCTGTGTTCACTGAAAATCCCCTGTGGGAGCGGGCTTGCCCGCGATAGGGCCATCACAGCGCTGAAAAAAAAGGGACTTCCACCGAGCAATGGAAGCCCTCCTTTTTCCAGTTTTGCTTTTACAGTTCCTGACCCAAAAAGATCAGTGTATTGCCATGGGCCTCAGCGGCGGCGCGCTGGTTGTAGCTTTCACGGTGCGAGCAGTTGAAGCCATGTTCGGCGTCCGGATACACGACAATTTCCACGTTGTCGTTGTTCTCGAAACGCTCGGCGATTTTCTCCACGGCTTCCAGTGGAATGTGGCTGTCCTGTTCGCCGAAGTGCATCAGCAACGGCACCTCGATGTCGTCGGCGCGGTCCAGGTGGTTCTGGATGCCACCGCCGTAATAGGCGACGGCCACTTCCACCAGGCCGTTGGCGGCGGTGAGGTACGACAGCAAGCCGCCAAAGCAATAACCGATGGAGGCGATGCCGCCGTCCAGGCCTGGCTGTGCATCGAGTGCGTCGATGGCCAGCTTGATGTCGGCCTGGGCCTTGTCGATGTCGGTGGCGTTCATCAACTCGACGGCGCGTTTCCAGCCGGCTTCGTCGTAGCCCAGTTCGATGCGGTGGCCGTTGCGCCAGAACAGGTCCGGTGCGATGACAAGGTAGCCATCGGCGGCGTATTGCTCGGCAACCGAGCGGATGTGTTCATTCACGCCGAAGATCTCCTGGATCAGCACAATCCCCGGACCTTTGCGGGTA
Source organism: Pseudomonas sp. JAI111 (assembly GCF_024809425.1). Classification (NCBI taxonomy): domain Bacteria; kingdom Pseudomonadati; phylum Pseudomonadota; class Gammaproteobacteria; order Pseudomonadales; family Pseudomonadaceae; genus Pseudomonas; species Pseudomonas sp. JAI111. The sequence continues at coordinate 178,932 of NZ_JANUCB010000004.1, forward strand.
TGCGGGATGGCCAGGTAAGCGCCGAATGTGCCTTCGTCGCTGTCGATCTCGATCCATTGGGTGGTCACGCTCATGGTGGCTCCTGTTTTCGCAAGTGAGGTGGAGTGAAGCTTAATGCGGCTGTGTGGCCTTGAAGCTTGGCAGAGACTGCATGCGTTTCCACCATCCGTCGAACCCTTCGACCGCAAACACCTGCGGCGCATCCGGCGTCATCGCGATGTAGGCGCAGCCCGGCGCGAGGTAAAAGTCGCCGATACTGGGTTCAAGACCTGCAATATACGGATCGGTGCCTTTTATTTTCATCAGCTCGCGCAGCACCCGTTTCGAATTTTCGATGCCTTTGCGGCGCGCCTCTTCATTCTGCCCGCCAATAAAGTCAGGAAAAAGATGATAGCCGAACACCTGCACCAGGTTGCCATAGCCATAGGAATCGTAAATCCCCTGGGCCATGTGCGTGCGGGCGCGGTCGTGGGCGTTATCCGGGGTGATGGACGGACCGGGCAGGACTTCGTCCAGATAGGCGACGATCGCGCCGGTTTCGATCACCCGGAATCCGTCGTGATCGATGACCGGCACCTTGCCGAAAGGGTGACGCACCAAATGCTCTGGCAGGTGCGGCTCGCCCTTGATCACGTTGACCTGCACCTGTTCGTAGTCCGCGTCTTTTTCTGACAGCAGCATCTTCACGGTGCGCACATACGTACTGCCGTCGAAACCGTAGAGAGTGAGGCTCATGGCGATTGCTCCGTTGTTTCAGGGAGTGGAGGACGCGCCCGAGCCTCTGGTCGGTCAAGGGTGAGTGCGACGCCAGATGAATCGGGCCAACAGTGCATCCAGGCTGAGCTTGCCGGCACCCGAGAGCAACAGCGGCATGAGGGCTGCGAGGTAGATCAGCGGCAGCTTGAAGTTGCCGTGCCCCTTGTTGCTGATGGCGTAACCCTGAGCAAGCTCACTCAATGTAGACCAATCGGCTGGCCAGTGAACGGCAGCGGTCGCGACGACCGTAACGATGATCAGGATGATTGCCGAAATACGCGTGCCCAGGCCGACGAGTATGGCCAGGGCGCAAATCAGCTCGGCCCACATCGACAGTTCCCAGTTCAAGGTGACCGGCACGTGGTTGAACGGAAACGGGAAGGCGTCCTGGATGTCGGCGAACCAGTTTTCGCCGTTCCATTTTTCCAGGCCCGACTCGAAAAATTCCCAGGCAATGAACAGCCGTAGCGTCAATGGCGCGAGCCAGCTACCGGCGCGGTCGAGGTTCAGGTGCAGGCCTTTCACGGCCGATGAAATGGCAGAAGTCATGGACGGGGTCTCCGTTCTGTCAGGGAAGCGGGGCAACGCGTTGCCCCTATGCAATGGGTTACTCGCCGGCGCCGCACTTGCCTTCGCCACATTTGCCTTCGGCGGGTTTCTCCGCGCTGTCGGCCTGGACCTGGCTATAGCCGTGGGCCAGTTGTTTCATGCTGAACGCCTCGGATTCGGAGGCCGACGCCACGTTGGACAAGGCCAGGCCGCCTGCGATGATCAGGCCGAGGGTCAGGGAAGAAGTCGAGAGCTTGAACATGGTGATACTCCGTAGCATTGAGTGAGTTGAGCGCTTTGATCGGCGTGGCCAATCGACAGGCACAGTTCATCAAGCGGGTGTATCTGCGATGTGTCGCGGGGGCGGGGTTTTATGGATGGGGTGTGTCACGGGCGGGTCTGTACACACTCCGATACACAGCCACCATCAATCCTTGTGGGAGCGGGCTTGCTCGCGAAGGCTGTGTATCAGACACATGTAAGTTGACTGAAACACCGCCTTCGCGAGCAAGCCCGCTCCCACAGGGGATTCGTGGTGATTTTGAAATCGGTGTTTAGCAATCTGTGATCCAGCGCCAGCCAACAGCGTCTAGCCTCCGTGTCCCCGCAATTCCTCGGGGCGAGACTTCGGAACCCGGCATGCAAGCGCTGTTGAACGAGATTCTTGATGCTGTCCGACCGCTGATCGGTCAGGGCAAGGTGGCTGACTACATTCCTGCCCTCGGCACGGTCCCGGCCAATCAGCTGGGCATTGCCGTGTATGGTAACGACGGCGAGCTGTATTGCGCAGGCGATGCCGAGACGCCGTTCTCGGTGCAAAGTATTTCCAAGGTGTTCAGCCTGGTGCAGGCCATCGATCACTCGGGTGAAGCGATCTGGGAACGTCTCGGCCACGAGCCGTCCGGCCAGCCGTTCAACTCGCTGGTGCAGCTGGAATTCGAACGCGGTCGCCCACGCAATCCCTTCATCAATGCCGGTGCCCTGGTGATCTGCGACATCAACCAGTCACGCTTTGCCGCGCCAGCTTTGTCGATGCGCGATTTTGTCCGACGGCTGTCCGGCAATCCGCAGGTGATGGTAGACGGCAAGGTCGCCGAATCCGAATACCAGCACCGCGCGCGTAACGCGGCGATGGCTTACCTGATGCAGTCGTTCGGTAACTTTCACAACGATGTCGAGGCGGTGCTGCGCAGCTATTTCAGCCACTGCGCGTTGCGCATGAATTGCATCGACCTGGCCCGGGCGTTCTGCTTCCTGGCCAACGACGGGTTCTGCAAACACAGCGGCGAACAGATTCTCAGCGCCCGCCAGACTCAGCAGGTCAACTCGATCATGGCCACCAGCGGTTTGTATGACGAGGCCGGCAACTTTGCCTATCGCGTCGGTTTGCCGGGCAAGAGCGGCGTGGGCGGGGGGATTGTCGCGGTGGTGCCGGGGCAGTTCACGGTGTGCGTCTGGTCACCGGAATTGAATGCCGCCGGCAACTCGCTGGCCGGGATGGCGGCACTGGAGTTGTTGAGCCAGCGCATTGGCTGGTCGGTGTTCTAAGGCAATCGGGGCGGCGGGGCTAATGACGCTCCGTGGATTTTCCTATACATTTTCCAGCCGCCCCCTGCATGGTGAAACCGCTTCATGTCTCTTGCGCTCGAACGTCTAGTCGCTGGCACGCCAATCCCTTTTGCCGGTAATCGTGTCACGGTCGTCAGCCCCGAACTGGCCGCGCGCTTCCAGCCCGGTGACCATTTGCTGGTGGAGCAGGTCAGCGGCGAGTTGCTGCTGATCCCGGTGGTGGACCAGCAAGCGGCAGCCGTCGCGATCGAGCGCGCCGAAGCGGCGTTCACCGCGCTGTCGAGCGTGCCGGATCAGGCGATCAGCACGTTCTTCGATCTCTTTGCACAACGTCTGGAAAACCCGGACTGCTGGGCCTTGATCGAAGCCGCCAACCTGGCCGACATCGAACGCGCCAAATCCCGTGGGCGTTCCACCACACGACTGCTGGCCGATGAGCGCATGCGCCGCGACATGATCGCCGGCCTGCGGGCCTGGCGCGATGCGCCGGCCACTCGCGGCAAGGTCATCAGTTGCGTCGAACACGACGGCTGGAAAGTCGAGCAGGTGGTGTCGCCACTGGGCATCGTCGCGTTCGTGTTCGAAGGCCGGCCGAATGTCTTCGCCGACGCGGCTGGCGTGTTGCGCACCGGTAACACCGCAGTGCTGCGCATTGGCAGCGATGCGTTGGGCACTGCCCAGGCGATTGTCACTCATGCACTGAACCCGGCACTCAGCGAGGCCGGATTGCCGGTCGGCGCAGTGTCGCTGGTCGAAAGCGTCAATCATGCGGCGGGCTGGGCGATGTTTGCCGACCGCCGTTTGTCACTGGCGGTGGCCCGTGGTTCGGGACGCGCGGTCAGCCAACTGGGCAGCATCGCCCAACAGGCCGGCACCGCCGTCAGCCTGCACGGCACCGGTGGCGCCTGGCTGATTGCCGACAAAGACGCTGACGCCAAGCGCTTCGCCGCTGTGGTGCGCAATTCCCTGGACCGCAAGGTCTGCAACACCCTGAACGTCTGCCTGATCCAGCGTGACCGCGCTGCGGAGCTGGTGCCGCTGTTCCTCGACGCGCTGCAACAGGCCGGCACCGCTCGGGGCCAAGGCTGCAAGTTGCACATCGTCGAAGGCAGCGAACAGTACTTGCCGGTCGAATGGCAAACCGCGAGCGTCCAGGTATACCGCGCTGAAGGCTATCAGACCGAAGCCTTGGCCGAACCATTGCCAGAGGACCAGTTGGGCCGCGAGTGGGAATGGGAAGAAACCCCGGAAGTCAGCCTGAACATCGTCGACGACCTGGACCGCGCCATCGCCTTGTTCAATCGCTACAGCCCGCAGTTCACGGTGTCGCTGATCAGTGAGGACGCGGCTGCGCATGAGCGTTTCTACAATGCGGTCAACGCGCCGTTTGTCGGCAATGGCATCACCCGTTGGGTGGACGGTCAATACGCGCTGAACAAGCCGGAGCTGGGCCTTTCGAACTGGGAGAGCGGCCGCCTGTTCGCCCGTAGCGCCATTCTGTCGGGCGACGGGGTGTTCACCGTTCGCAGTCGCATGACCCAGACGGACCTGACGGTGAAACGCTGATCCACTTCCGACCGCAGACGCCAGGCGCACTATACTAAAAGGTGTGTTTGCGTCTGCGTTTCGAGAGAGGTCCGCCATGAAACTTAATTCATTTCAGCATTACTCTCATGATCTGGAAGCGGTCGTGCACGACACATGGATCACCGGCCGGGTGAAGTCGGCCCTGGCATTGGCCGAACCCAGCCTTGCCATGCAGGTCCATGTCAAAACCCATGCGGGAACAGTGGTGTTAAGCGGTCGTGTCATCACCCATAAACAGTGTGAGCAGGCCGTTGCGCTGGCCCGTTCGGTGCCGGGTGTCGTCGAGATCGATGCCAGGGAATTGCTCACTCACGTGTTCACGCCAGGCAGCGTTCCAACGGCGCCCAACGCCGAGGAAACCGCTGAGCGTCGGTCGTCGTCCTCCAGACCTGACGACAAATGACAATCACCATCGTCTGAAAGGCAGCGCTCCCGTAATCCGGGAGCGCTGCACCGATCGTCTTTTGGCCACGTTCTGAAACCATTAAGCCGCTTCAACTGTTTTGCCATAAACCGCGCAGGTCGTCGGGTGTTCGGCCAGCGACACAAAGGTGCGGCTACTGGCTTGCAGCGCATCGATCGAACCGGTCTCGATGTCGTAGACCCAACCATGCAGGTTCAACTGACCTTTTTCCTGGGCCAGGCGCACGCTTGGATGGGTCTGGATATTGGCCAGTTGCGCGATGACGTTTTCGCGCACCATCGAACTCACCTTTGCCGCGTCATCAGCGTGAGGGCGCGATTCGTTGATGACCTTGGCCGACTCGGCGTGTTGCAACCATCCGCTGACGGCAGGCAGGTGATCCATGCATTTGCACTTGGCGATGGCGGTCATGGCGCCGCAATCGGAGTGGCCGCAGATCACGATGTCCGTCACGCCGAGTACCGCGACGGCATATTCGACCGTGGCCGACACCCCGCCTGGATGCGGGCTGTAGGAGGGTACGATGTTGCCGGCGTTGCGGATCACAAACAGCTCGCCGGGTTCTTGTTGGGTCAGCAGTTCCGGCACCACGCGACTGTCAGAGCACGTGATGAACAACGTGCCGGGATGCTGGGTGGTGGCCAGGTGTTTGAACAGATCGGTGCGTTGCGGAAAAGCTTCGTTCTGGAACTTCAAAAAACCTTCGATGAGCGCTTTCATGGTGATTTCCTTTTGAATCGGATCGTTACCCTGTAGCAGCTGGCGAGCAGCGCGAAGCTGCTACAGGATGGCGTGTTCTGCAGATCGGCTTAGAAAGGACGCAGAGGCAGGAACTTGCCGTCCAGGGTAATCACGGCGCGGGAACCGCCTTCCGGATCTTCGACTTTCTTCATGTCGAGCTTGAAGTTGATCGCGCTGATGATGCCGTCGCCAAATTGTTCATGGACCAGGGCTTTGAGCGTGGTGCCGTAGATCTGGATCATTTCGTAGAAACGGTAGATGGTCGGGTCGGTCGGGACACCTGAAAGGCTGCCGCGCAGCGGAATGATCTGCAGGCGGGCCACGGTGTCGGCGTCCAGGTCCAGTTTCTCGCCGATGACTTTAGCGGCGGATTCGGGCAGTGGATGCTGGCCGAGCAGGGCGGCGGTGACGTAGGCCAGGCCCAGGCCAGTGCCGTCGGTCAGGTCCTGCCAGGACAGATTCTTACGGGCCTTGGCATCGAGAATCGACGTGGTCAGGGCCAGACTTGGGTCGTTGTAAGCGTGGGACTGTTGCATGGTGATTCTCCTATCGGGTTGGTATTGCTTGGGTGTGAAGCAATCTTCTGCCGATTGATCCATAGCGTCCAAGACCGATATACAATGCTGCGCATAAGTCCTGCCTATAGATGGTGAGCCCCATGCTGCTGCGACATCTGCGTTATTTGCTGGCGGTTGCCGACCACGGCGGCTTTACCCGCGCTGCCGAGGCGCTGCACGTTTCACAGCCGACCCTGTCCCAGCAGATCCGCCAGCTGGAAGAAACCCTCGGTGTGAGCCTGTTCGACCGAACCTCGCGCACGGTCAAACCGACCGATGCCGGTGCGGCCTACATCGAGTGTGCGCGTCGGGTATTGGTCGAGCTGGAAGCGGGGAAACGTGCGCTGCACGACGTTAAAGACTTGTCCCGCGGCAGCTTGCGCCTGGCCATGACGCCGACGTTCATGGCGTACCTGGTGGGGCCGTTGGTGCGCGATTACGTGGCGCAATTTCCGAACATTCACCTGGAGATTTTCGAGCTGTCGATGGACGACATCGAGGCCGGGCTGCTCGATGACTCACTGGACGTTGCCATCGCGTTTACCCAGGTCAGAAATGCCGACATCGAATCCATCCCGGCGTTTACCGAGACGTTGGGCGTGATGGTGGGGCGCGATCATCCGTTGTATGAAAGCCAGGTCGCGCTGTCCGCTGAGCAGGTGGCGCAACTGGACTTCGCGCTGCTGGCGCCCGGCTTCGTCACCCGTACCCGCATCAATGAGTACTTTGCCTTGGAGCAGATCACGCCGAAGGTGGTGATCGAGGTCAACTCGGTGAACACCCTGCTGGAAGTCATTCGGCACACGGCGATTGCCACCATTCTCCCGGAGCCCATTGCCACCCAGGACCGGGCACTGCGAAAAATCCCGTTGCAAGGAGAGGCGCCCACTCGGGGCGCGGCGTTGCTGCGGCGTAAAAACAACTATCACAGCGCAGCGTCGGTGGCGTTCATGAATCTTGTGTTGGGGACGGTGGCTCGTTAGTCGACAGGATCAATCATCCAGTGTTGGGCACACACCATTCGAGCCCTTGCCGGCGGCTGTCACCTTGACCGTTTCGTCATCGATCACTTCAATCGAAACAGTGATGCCCGAACCCTTGGCTTCGAAGTGGTGGTCATCGATGGATTTGGTCTCGGCTTCCTTGCCGCCGATTGTGACCGGGCCCCCGGAATCCGCATGTACCGCTATTTTTCCGGGGCAGTCGGCATCGAATAAAGGCAGGCTGGAAATATCGGCATGGGCGGTATTGGCGATTGCCAGCCACAGCAGAACTGTCAGGGTTTTTTTCATCGCAAGTCTCCAAGGGCACAACAGCGAATAAGATTAACCATAGCTGTATTTGCTGCGCACGAGACAAACAAAAAAAGGCCCCGCTCGAATAGTCGAGCGGGGCCTTTTTATTGATGAGACGCGGGATAAACCCTGGAGGGGATATCAGTAGAACCGGTCAATCACCCGAACTTCATTCTGGTTCTGCATCGAGGCCCATGCCTGTTTCAGCGTTTGCAGAACGTTACCGATGAAGTCCCGGTCGGCTGCGGCTTTCTTGCCAACGTAGCCCTGGCCGCGACGGTACATCTTCAGTCGGGCGAGCAGGTTCTGGTTGTTCTGGTCGAACTCCGCTTCATGAGCGTGAGGCGACAGGCAGTCGATATGAACCTGGCCCGATTTGCTGATCCACAGAATGTGGCTGTCGTGGCTGTCTTTTTGCGCAGCGAAGATACGAGCCAGTTCATCGATAGTAGGTTGATTGTTCAGATTCATAATATGCCCCTTGACCATTTGGTGATCTTTCAAAGTTGATTCGCTAATACAAGTAGCCCATCGGTTAGTTGATCCCTGGCACCGAAACCAGGACGTCAGCGGTCGGCCGTCAAATCGACGGGGTTGCGCGTCTGTTGCATGTAGTCGTGTTGAATAACTGCTACGCGTTAGCGTCACAACGAGGAGAAGCGGCGAAAACCTGGAGGCCACTGCCGACTTTTTCAGGGTCGGCCACAAGCTTCATGAGGATTGATCGCCAGCGCTTCTCGTCCTTGTACTGGACGTTCGGGCCAGGTCAGCTTCTTCAATCTGCCTTGTGGGCAGCGTGTATCCGGGAAAAACAGCTCGGCGGTCAGACGAGCTTGCTCAAACATGTTGCTGCACTCCCGATCGGGGAGATGTCTGCATCATGCAAGGGCAAATCGAAGGCGTCAACCGTTATGTAGTGATTATTTTTGTTCACTACATATTGTCGGACAAAGCTGTTTGGAATTAAAAAAGGGAGGGCGAGGCGGGCTGTCAGGCCGATGACGGCAAACGCTGGAAGCGGTAGAAGGTGCAGGGATAACCGTCTACCGGCTGCTGGTGGAGGGTGAAGTCAGCGCCGGCGAGTTCGGGCATCACCTTGGCCCAGAACAGGCGAGCTGGCTGGTTCGCGTCGATGTGGAAAATCTGCCATTGACCGGGTAACCGGCTCAAGAGGGTGGAAACGACAAACTTCGCGACACCTTGGCCACGAAAGCGTCGACTGACAAAGAGATAGCCGATGTTGTATTCGGCACCGTCGATAACGGTGTTGTCGTCCACGGTCACGAAGCCGGCCAGTTCTGCATCCACCCTGATCAGGTACGGCCGGGTCGCGGGTTTACGCCAGTAATCCCAACTGGGCTGGAAGTTGAAGAACCCGTGTTCACCGAGTTTCAACGGCAGCCATTCGCTCAAGTCGTACAGGTAGAACTGCATCAGGTTTTCGATGGTTTCCAGTTCATCACGGTGTGCGGCGTGCAGTTCAATCGAAGGCATGTGGGGGTCGCTCCTGATCGCTGGGCCATCCGTGGCCCGTACGGCGTCACTCAGTTGGGCGCGAAGTCGTACTTCCCACCTTTTTTCAAAGCGGCGGCGTAAGCAGGGCGTGCCTGGAACCGTTCAATCCACGCCGCCACATGAGGATAGTCGCCGAGTTTGCCCTGGGCTCTGGCGATCTCGCCGATGAAACTCATCTGGATATCGGCGGCGCTGAACTCATCACCGAGCAAGTACGGAGACTGGCTCAGTGCCGTGTCGAGGTAGCCGAGGTAGTTGGCCACTTCCGAGTTGATACGCGGATGCAACGGCGCACCGGCTTCACCCAGGCGTCCGACGTAGAGGTTCAGCATCAGCGGCAGCATGGCCGAGCCTTCGGCAAAGTGCAGCCACTGGATGTATTCATCGTAGGCGGCGGTGGATGGATCGGGTTGCAGGCGTCCTTGGCCATGACGGCGAATCAGGTAGTCGATGATCGCGGCGGACTCGATCACTTTCTGCGTGCCGTCTTCGATTACTGGCGACTTGCCGAGGGCGTTGACCGCTTTCAGTTCTGGCGGTGCCAGATTGGTCTTGGGGTCACGTTGGTAGGTTTTCAGCTCATAAGGGATGGCAAGCTCTTCCAGCAACCAGAGAATCCGTTGGGAGCGGGAGTTGTTCAAGTGGTGCACGATAATCATAGATATTTTCCCTGTGGCAGCTGTCGAGTGAAACGAGGCTGCGATGTCTTGTCAGAAATAGGCAGTCGTGAGCTTGAAGAACACTAGACCATCACCGTCCATTCGAAGTGCCCTCAAGCTTTACTGGCCGGTTTTGCCGCGCGCTTGGTGCCCGTCGACGGCTTTCGCTTGGCAGGCTTGCGTTTGTTTTTCCACGGTGTGGCGCCACGACCGGCCGGGCTTGCCGGCCCGCTGATGGTCAGGCTCAGGCCGGCGCAACGGGCGACCTGCTTGCTCATCCACGCCGCTTGCTTGGTGACGAATTCTTCCAGGCTCATCTCGCCGCTTTGCACCATGTCCAGCGCCTGCTCCCAGATGGCCGTGGTCCCGGGGTCGGCAATCGCGCGCGGCACCGCGTCGATCAGGCTGAAGGCGGCCGGGGTGGCGGCCAGGGCCTTGCCGTTCTTGATCAGGTAACCGCGATCCAGCAGGCCCTGGATGATCGAGGCGCGTGTCGCCTCGGTGCCGATGCCGGTGGTGTCCTTGAGCTTTTGTTTGAGCAGTGGGTCCTCTACCAGTTTCGCGACATTCTTCATCGCCTTGATCAGGTCGCCTTCGGTGAACGGCTTGGGCGGTTGGGTCCAGAGGTCCTTGAGCTTGACCTCGGCGACGGCGCAATCAAGCCCTTCGGCCAATGCCGGCAGCGGTTGCGGCGCCGGTGCCTCGCGGCCTTTTGCCGGGGCGAGCGCCTCGGGCAGGGCCCGTTTCCAGCCGGGTTCGACGATTTGCTTGCCGACGGCGCGCAACGCTTCGCCGGCGCAGTCGAAGTCGGCCTGGGTGCGGTCGTATTCATGGTTGGGCAGGAACTGCGCCAGATAGCGCGCGCGGATCAGCGTGTAGACCGCGCGCTGCTTGCCCACCAGCCGATCGAGATTCTTGGCGGCGGCGGTCGGGATGATGCCGTGGTGCGCGGTGACCTTGGCATCGTTCCAGGCCCGTGAGCGACGCTGGGGTTCCAGGTAGTCGTTCAAGGCGTTCAGCGACGGATCGGCCTGGCGCAGCGCGGCGAGAATGCCCGGCGCTTCGCTGTGCTGGCTCAGGGGCAGGAAACCGCAATCGCTGCGCGGGTAGGTGATGACCTTGTGGGTTTCATACAGCGCCTGGGCGATGTCGAGGGTTTCCTGGGCGCCGAGCCCGAGTTTCTTCGAGCAGACTTCCTGCAGGGTGCCCAGATCGAACGGCAATGGCGCGACTTCACGCATCCGTTCAGTGCGTAGCTTGATCACCCGGGCACTCGCGGCACCGCGCAGTGCGGCGGCCGCTTGCTGGGCCAGCGCCTGGTTCAGGCAGCGATCCTGATCGTCACAGGCGTCGGATGCCGCACGCCATTGCGCGGTAAACGCGGTGCCATCGTGCAGCAGCTGCACGTCGATGGCCCAGTAGGCGACCGGCACGAAATCGGCAATGCTGCGATCGCGATCCACCACCAGGCGCAAGGTCGGCGTCTGCACCCGGCCCACCGGCAATACGCCCTGATAACCGGACTGACGCCCCAGTAGCGTAAACAGCCGGCTCATGTTCATGCCGATCAGCCAATCGGCACGGGACCGTCCGAGCGCCGAATGATAAAGGCTGAAGGTCTCTTCACCCGGTTTGAGCGCAGCCAGCGCCTTACGTATCGATGCATCGTCGAGCGCCGACAGCCACAGCCGGCGGATCGGCCCACGATAACGGCAATGCTCCACCAGCTCGCGGGCGATCATTTCGCCCTCACGGTCGGCGTCGGTGGCAATCACCAGTTCATCGGCCTCGCCGAGCAGGCGCTTGACCGCCTTGAACTGACTGGCCGTGCGCGGCTTGACGGTCATCTTCCACTTGTCGGGGATGATCGGCAGGTCCGCCAGCACCCAGCGCTTGTAACGCGCGTCGTAGGCGTCCGGCGGTGCGGTTTCCAGCAGGTGGCCGATGCACCAGGTGACCGTGACGTCCGTTCCCAGCCAGCAACCGTCGCCACGTCGCTTGGCGCCGAGCACGGCCGCGATGTCTTTGGCCTGGGAAGGTTTCTCACAGAGGTACAGCCGCATAACCACCATCGTTCATCAAGTTGGCAAGAGACGCACAGAATGGCCGGTGGCGAGCGATGGAGCAATCTTTATCTGTATGGATGTACAGGCAAAGCTGTTGCGTCAGGTTGCGACGCCCCAACGGCCCGTTCAGCTGTGAGACAGTCATTGTCGCGAAAATTGCGTTATACCTGATAAACCCTGGTCTCAGGTTCTGGCGGCGCAGCGCGCCCCACAGGTCCATCACCGTCATGAGGAACGCATTCCATGAAAAGCACTGGTCCCAGTCCTGTCATTACCATCGCGGAAGAGCCGAACACCCTGTTGGTGAAGTTTCACGGTATTCAAGTCGCCGCCTCGACACGTGCGCTGGTGATGCTGGAGGCCAATTATCCTCCCGTGTACTACGTTCCATGGGAGGACATCGCCGAACAATATTTCGCGCGCACCGACCACACAACCTATTGCCCCTACAAGGGCGACGCCACTTACTACAGCTTGAAAGTCACAGGGCATGAGGCCGCAAACGCCGTGTGGCGCTATGAAAACCCCAAAGTGTCCGTCGAACAGATTCGCGGATACGTGGCGTTCTATCCCGATCAAGTCACGTTCGAAGTTCTAAAAAATATCGAGTGATGGATTTCCAGGCACACGTGCTTTTGCTCTTCACCACTCAACAAGCCGAGCGGTAGCTCGCTTGCAGCTCTTGATCTTGATGCACACGCCCCCTCGAGAGGCCGAGTGGAGGTTCTGCGCAGTGGGCAACCCGGCATGGATGCCGGGTTAGCCGCCCTCGCCGTCAGGGCGGAACCCTAAGCAGCCATCACCTAAATAACGGATAAGCCCCCCAAATCGCATCAGCTCAACGAACAGCCCCCACCAACGTCGACTCATCAATCTGACCAATCGAAGTCACCCCGGTCAACGTCATCGCCACACGCATCTCCCTGGCAAAAATATCCAGCATGTTTTCCACCCCACGCTGGCCATCAGCCGCCAATGCATAAGCCATCGAGCGACCGAGCAATACGCCTTTCGCCCCCAACGCCAACATCCGCACCACATCGAGCCCGGAACGGATCCCCGAATCGACCAGCACCGTCAGATCATTCCCCACCGCTTGCATGATCGGCGGCAAAGCCTTCGCAGTGGAAAGCACCCCATCGAGCTGCCGCCCACCGTGGTTCGACACGACAATCCCGTCCGCGCCGAAGCTCACCGCATCCCTGGCATCCTGAGGGTCGAGGATGCCCTTGATGATCATCGGGCCTTTCCAGAACTCACGAATCCACTCCAGATCGCTCCAGCTGATCGACGGGTCGAAATTGTTGGCCAGCCAACCCATGTAGTCCTCGAGGGTGACGGCTTTGCCCAGGTACTTCGAGATATTGCCCAGATCATGCGGGCGCCCCATGAGGCCAACGTTGAACGCCCAGTCGGGTCGCGTCATGGCCTGCAACATCCGACGCGATGATGCAAAAGGCCCGGACATCCCCGAATGCGCATCCCGGTAACGAGCGCCGGGAGTAGGCATGTCGACAGTAAATACCAGGTTTTTCACCCCTGCCGCCTTCGCCCGCTCCAGCGCGTTTTTCATGAAGCCCCGGTCTTTCAACACATACAGCTGAAACCAGATGGATTGCTGACTCTGCGCTACGACTTCCTCGATCGAACACACCGAAACGGTCGACAGGCACAGCGGGATGCCTTTGTTTTGCGCCGCTTTGACGGCCTGCACTTCACCTCGACGGGCGAACATGCCGGTCAGGCCGACCGGGGCGAGAATGATGGGCATCGAAAGCGGCTGATCGAAGAGGGTGGTGCCCAGGCTCAGGGATTCGACGTTTTTCAGAATCCGCTGACGCAGGCTGATGCCGGTCAGGTCGGCGCTGTTAGCCCGCAACGTATGCTCGGCGTAAGCGCCGCCATCAATGTAATCGAACAAAAAACGCGGAAGTTTGCGGCGTGCGGCCTCACGGTAATCCGATGCGGATGAAATGATCATGGGGTGCTGATGCCTCGTTCTGGTCAGTGGCGGGGCTGCGGACTGCTTTGCGTCAGGTTAACGAAAACGCCCCGCGTGTGCGTAATGCTGTTCACTTAAGAACGTTTTGGGGTTGGGTGCATATCCGTTTCTGCGGTAACGGCGGCTTAGGGTTCCGCCCCTGACGGCGGGTCACTTGGAGAAGCCTGCGCGGCCCGACGCCAAGTAACCAAGCGCTTTTGCCCCTGACGTTCGGTGCCTCGCTTCGGTCCTGCTCCGTGGGCCCGCCGCCATCGGCCATCCATGCCGGGTTGCCCACTGCGCAGAACCTGCGCTCGGCCTCACGAGGGGGCGTGCACCGCAAAAGCCAAAGCGAGGCGGCCTACGGGCCGACCTGTTTGCTCAACGCTTGCGCGTGGTGATCGTTCCCCAGAGCACACGATCGTTCCCACGCTCTGCGTGGGAATGCATCCTGTGACGCTCCGCGTCACCATTGCGCAAGACTCAAACATGGCGTTGACGGCGGAACGCAGAGCGTCCCCGGCGGCATTCCCACGTGGAGCGTGGGAACGATCAACAGCAACAGCAACAACATCGCGAGCAGGCTCACTCCCACATAAAGCAAATCGGCGCACAGCTTTTGCTCCTCACCACTCTTCAGGTCGAGCGTTAGCTCGCCTTTAGCTTTTGATTTTGATCTTGATCTGCTCCGTCGGAAGGCCGAACGCAGGTTCTGCGCAGTGGGCAACCCGGCATGGATGCCGGGTTAGCCGCCCCCGGCCATGGATGGCCGATGGCGGCGGGCCCACGGAGCAGGACCGGAGTGAGGGAATGCCGAGCCACAGCGAGGCACCGGACGTCAGGGGCGCTAGCGCTTGGTTACTTGGCGCTTCTCCAAGTGACCCGCCGTCAGGGCGGAACCAATAGCCGCCGTTACCGCAGAAACGGATATGTCCCCAACCCCAACCCCAACCCAAAAACGGTCTTAAGTGAACAGCATTACCCGGGTGTGCGGGGCGTTTTTCTGCAGTGACGGTCAGTTTTTATCGAGGTCGACGTTTTTCGTTTCACGCAGACAGATCATCCCCACCACCAGGCTCACCGCAGTGATCACCACCGGGTACCACAGCCCGTAGAAAATATCCCCGGTGTACACCACCAGAGCGAACGACACCGTCGGCAGGAAACCACCGAACCAGCCATTGCCGATGTGGTAGGGCAGGGACATCGAGGTGTAGCGGATGCGTGTCGGGAACAGTTCGACCATCAGCGCGGCCAGCGGGCCGTAGCACATGGCGGAGATAATGATCAGCGCGACGATCAGCGCCACGATCATCGGTTTGTTGACCAACTGGGTATCGGCTTTTGACGGATATCCGCCCAGGGCCACTGCACCGCGTAGCGCCGCTTCATCGTAGCCATCGATTTTCACATCACCGACGCTCACCTGCACGGCGCTGCCGGCCGGGGCCGCTTCGCTGGTGTAAGGCAGGCCCTGTTTCACCAGGAAGGTTTTGACCTTGTCGCACGGGCTGTCAAATTTCGCCTTGCCCACCGGATCGAACTGGAAGGTGCAGGTGGCCGGGTCGGCGAGCACGGTGATAGGTGCCTGGCGACTGGCCTGGTCGATGGCCGGGTTGGCGTAGTGGGCGATGGATTTGAAAATCGGGAAGTACAGCGCAGTGGCCAGCAGCAGGCCGATCATCAGCACCGGTTTGCGCCCGACCTTGTCCGACAGCCAGCCAAAGAAGATAAAGAACGGCGCGCCGATGATCACGCTGACGATCAGCAGGCTATTGGCCAGCGCCGGGTCCATTTTCAAAAATTGGGTGAGGAAGAACAGCACGTAGAATTGCGCGGCATAGAAGGTCACCGCTTGCCCGGCGTTGATACTGAACAGGGCGATCAGCACCACTTTGAGATTTTCCCATTTGCCGAAGGAGTCGCGCAGCGGCGACTTGCAGAGCTTGCCTTCTTCTTTCATTTTCACGAAGGCCGGCGACTCGTGCAGGCTCATGCGAATCCAGGTCGAGATGCCCAGCAAAACGATCGAAAACAGAAACGGAATCCGCCAGCCCCAGACTTCGAACTGGTCACCGGTGAAATAGCGGCAACCGAGCACCACCAGCAGTGACAGCAACAGGCCAAGGGTGGCCGTGGATTGAATCCAGCTGGTGTGAAAACCACGTTTGCCAATCGGCGCGTGTTCGGCGACATACGTGGCAGCGCCGCCATATTCACCGCCCAGGGCCAGGCCCTGAAGCATGCGCAACAAGACCAGGATGATCGGCGCGGCAATGCCGATGCTGGCGTAGGTCGGCAGCAGACCGACGCAGAAGGTCGCCAGGCCCATGAGGACAATGGTCGCGAGGAACGTGTATTTACGCCCGATCATATCCCCCAGTCGCCCGAACACCAGCGCGCCGAAAGGCCTGACGATGAAGCCGGCGGCGAACGCCATCAGGGCGAAGATGAACGCGGTGGTGTCGTTGACCCCGGCAAAAAACTGCTTGCTGATCACCGCCGCGAGGGCGCCATAGAGGAAAAAGTCGTACCACTCGAAGACCGTTCCGAGTGACGAGGCGAAGATGACTTTGCGGGTGTCGGGGCTGGTGTCGACGCTAAGCGTGGTGTCCAGCGGCTGAACATGTTCTGACATATCGGTATCCCTCACAGTGATTGTTTTTGTTGTTCCACTGGTGTTGCGTATTCCTTACGGCGGGGTATTTCTACGTCGGTAAATCTGATGCGATCCCTTGTGGGAGCGGGCTTGCTCGCGAATGCGTCGTGTCAGTGCTCATCAATGTTGATGGTCTACCGCTTTCGCGAGCAAGCTCGCTCCCACAGGGGAGGGGTTTACAGTCAAAGGGTTGAGGATCAGCTGTGCAGCCTTTTCGGCAATCATCAGCGTAGGCGAACAGGTGTTGCCTGAGGTGATGCGCGGCATGATCGAGGCATCCGCGATGCGCAGGCCGGGAATCCCGTGCACGCGCAGCTCGGCGTCGACCACCGCGTCCGCGTCGTTGCCCATGCGGCAGGTGCCCACCGGATGGAAAATCGTCGTGCCAATCCGCGCTGCGGCTTCGTGCAATTGTTCTTCGGTCTGCAAGCTGGCGCCGGGCAGGTATTCCACCGGTTTGAACGCTTGCAGGGCCGGTGCGGCGACGATGCGCCGGGTCAGGCGAATCGCGTCGGCCGCGACCCGCAAGTCCTCCGGATGGCTCAGGTAATTGGGCTGGATCAGCGGTGCTTCCTGCGCATTGGCTGAGCGAATCTCCACCCGGCCACGGCTTTGCGGTCGCAGATCGCAGACCGATGCAGTGAACGCGGGGAAGGCATGCAACGGCTCGCCGAAACGCTCCAGCGACAGCGGCTGCACGTGGTATTCGAGATTGGCCGAGGTTTGCTCCGGCCCGGATCGGGCAAACGCGCCGAGCTGACTCGGCGCCATCGACAGCGGGCCGCTGCGGTCATACAGGTAACGCAGACCCATGCCCATCTTGCCCCACACACTGCCGGCGATCTGGTTCAGGGTGCGCGCATTTTCCAGTTTGTAGATCAGCCGCAATTGCAGGTGATCCTGCAGGTTGCCACCGACGCCGGGCAGCTCATGGGCCACGCCGATCCCGAGTTTTTCCAGGAGTGGGCGAGGGCCGATCCCGGAACGTTGCAGAATACTTGGCGAGCCAACGGAGCCGGCGCACAGGACGATTTCCTTGCGAGCCTTAAAGGTTTTCGCCTGACCCTGGTAGCGCGCACTGACGGCCGATGCGCGGCCGTTTTCCAGCAGCACACGATCGACTTCGACGTCGGTCAATACGGTAAGGTTGGGGCGGTTGCGCACCGGTTTGAGAAACGCCTTGGCCGCGTTCCAGCGAATCCCGGCTTTTTGATTGACCTGGAAATAGCCGCAGCCTTCGTTATCGCCCTGGTTGAAGTCATCGATGCTGGCGATGCCGCTTTGCTCGGCGGCACTGCGAAACGCATCCAGAATCGGCCACGACAACCGCTGACGCTCGATCCGCCATTCTCCGGCAGCGCCGTGAAATTCCGAGTCGCCGGCAAAATGGTTTTCGCTTTTCTTGAACAGCGGCAGGACGTCGTTCCAGCTCCAGCCCGGATTGCCGTCGGCGGCCCAGCCATCGTAGTCGCCCGCCTGGCCGCGCATGTAGATCATGCCGTTGATCGAGGAGCAGCCGCCCAGCACTTTGCCGCGCGGGTAACTCAAGGCGCGACCTTGCAGGCCTGTTTGCGCTTCGGTCTTGAAGCACCAGTCGGTGCGCGGGTTGCCGATGCAGAACAGGTAACCGACGGGGATGTGAATCCACGCATAGTTATCGCGGCCACCGGCTTCGAGCAGCAACACCCGGTGTTGCGGGTTGGCCGACAGTCGATTGGCCAGCAAACAACCGGCCGGTCCGGCGCCAACCACGATGTAGTCGAATTCATCAAGGGAAGTCTGCATCCCTGACCTCGTATTGTTGTTCTTGTTGTCAGTCATCCTAGTTGTTAGCTTTCGTCAAAAGAATGTTAGTTTTTGCGCAGCCGCTGTGCGTTTTTAAACAGCGCTTCCAACAGCGTAGACCCAAGGACGACTCATGTTCGACTGGAATGACCTGCGGTTTTTTCTCGAATTGCAACGCAGCGGGCGTTTGCTCACCGCTGCCCGCCGTTTGAACACCACGCATGCCACTGTCGCCCGGCACATCGAAGCCATCGAAAAAAGCCTCGGCACGGCGTTGTTCGTCCAGCATGCCCAAGGCTATGAGCTGACTCCGGCAGGCGAGGCGTTGCTCAAACATGCTGAGGCCATGGAAAACGTCGCGTTGCTGGCCCAGGAGGAAATCACCCAGTCCACCGCGCCGCTGGGCAAGATCCGCGTCGGCGTGACCGAAGGGCTGGGGATCATGTTCCTCGCCAGCCGCATGAACGGGCTGTTCGAACGTTATCCGGGGCTGGAAGTGGAGCTGGTGGCGGTGCCGCGCTTCGTCAGCATCCTCAACCGCGAAGCCGAGATCAGCATCCACCTCGAACGCCCGGCCGCCGACATGCTGGTCACGCGCAAACTCACCGACTATCGACTGGCGCTGTATGCCAGCCAGGCCTACCTCGACCAGGCACCGCCGCTGCACAGCCGCGAAGACCTGGGGCGCCACGCCTGGATCGGCTATGTCGACGATTTGCTGTTCAGCCAGGAACTGATGTTCCTCAACAGCTTTTGCCGCAATCCGCGTGTGGTATTTCACAGCACCAGCGTCATCGCCCAGCAACAGGCGGCACGCGCCGGGTTGGGGATTGCGGTGTTGCCGTGCTACATGGCCAGTGCCGATCCGCAGTTGGTGCCGCTGCTGCCGGATGAAAACATCCTGCGCAGCTACTGGATCAGCACCCGCCGCGAGCTGCACAAATCGGTCAGGCTGCGGGTGCTGTGGGATTACGTGGTGGCGTTGTGTGATGCGGAGCAGACGCTGTTATTGGGATAGCTCTCCCGGGGCTCTGATCCGTATTTTCCATCGTTATCTGCATCTGTTATGCATAAGGCCTGCAGCTCACAATGACGCCACGGTCTGCAGTCGCGCAGCCACTGCACCGTAAACTCATTATGTAGGAGGCCCTATGGGCAAGATGGCAATTTTCCTCGGTGGATTTCTGTTGTTAACCATTCTGATTGGTGCCCTGGCGACAATTTCTCCCGTTTAGTCCCTTCGTCCACATGGGGAGGCGTTTGAACGAAGTTCCTTCAAACATCTTCCCGCCAGCGCCGCGCCTGTACGAGCAATGCCGGTGCAAAGTGCAGCACGACCATGCGCATCAAGTGATGCGTGAGGATGAACACCACGTTCAGCCCGCCGCCGAACGCGACGATGGCGATGGTCTCGATGGCACCCGGCATATAGGCCAACCACAACGACAAGGGATCGCTGCCCAGCACGCGTGCGGCCACGCCTGCAAACGCTGTTGCGATCAGCAACATCAGGGCAATCGACATCAGCCCGGCGCGGCCGTGGCGGACCAGTTCCCCGAGGGTGATGTCCTTGAATTTCGAGCCGATCAGCATACCCAGCAGGACCGTGGCGGAGTCGACACTCCATTGCGGCAGGTGGAAGTCCTGAAGATAGCCGACCTTGAGCGAAATCCCGGTGAGGACGATGGCGGTGAGCATGAAGGGGGCGGGCACGCCGGCCTTCAACAGCAAGCGCCCGAGCAACAGGCACAAGGCGATCAGCGACAACAGGGTCAATACGGTGCTCATGACCAGCGGGCTGCTTTCGGCAAGCACCGTGTCGGTGTGTCCGGGAATGCACACACTCACCAACACGGTGATCGACAGCAGGCGGATCAGGTGCACGACAATCACTTTGCCGGACGCACGTTCGGATTCAAGCAAGTCGAACACGGCGGCAAGTGCGCCGGGGTACACGGCCAATAGCGAGTCTTTCAGGTTCCAGCCCGAAACCCTGAACAACCAGAAGCCGGCGACGCTACTTTGAACCATCAGGCACAACAGCATGAAGCCGAGACTGGGCAGCATGGCAGCCGCTGTGTGGCTGTCCCATGACTTGAACATCAGACCGGTCGCGATCCCCAAGACGATCTGCACATAACCCAGACTGAAGGGCAGCGCAGGGGAAAAACGCAGGTTGCTGGCGATTAACGCGGTCGCGAGTATCGAGCCCAGCAACAGGCCGTGGGGGACACCGGCGTATTGCAGCGCGGCGCCGACGCCGATGGCGATCAGCAAACACAACAGGGTTTTCATGGGGTCTTCCTTGATTCGTGAATTAGCCCGCGCTTCCATCCGGGCCATGCACGTTTTCCCATTTAACCAGGCGAAGCGTCAAGCATGCCTGTTGCGCTAGTGTCATCTCGGTGGATCCTGCTGGAGCCGGATGCTGACGAGGTGCCTTCTTGGCCTGGGCACTCGCTGGCAGCCAGCTCCAACAGGGGAGTGGGCTCGCGGGTATCAGTCGACGACATGCATCAACTGTTGCACCCCCTCCCACGCTTCAGCGCGCATGTGTTCCAGATCCAGTCCCAGGATCACCCCGTCGTCGACCACCAGCCGCCCACCGATCATGCTGTAGCGCACGGCAATCGGCTCACCGGCAACCACCGGTGCAATCGCGAGATCATGGAAACCAAAGAACCGTGGATGATCGAGACCATAGATCACCAGGTCCGCCGCCTGGCCAATTTCCAGCGTTCCGACCGATCCCAGCCCCAACACCTGCGCGCCGCCGGCCGTGCCCCAATGAATCACCTCTTCGGCGGTGGTGGCTGAAGCCCCTTGTTCGGCCCGATGAATCAACCACGCCGTGTGCGCTTCACCGACCATACTCCCGGACTCGTTGGACGCCACGCCATCGACCCCGAGGGATATCGGCACCCCGGCCTCTTGCATTTGTGGCACTGGCGCGACACCGCTGCCCAAGCGTGCGTTGCTCACCGGGCAATGAGCAATGCCGGTGCCGGTTTGCGCGAGCATGCGGATTTCCGCCGGTTGCAAATGCACCGCGTGGGCGAACCAGACATCCGGGCCGAGCCATTCATGCTCGGCGACGAACTCCACCGGCAGGCAGTTGTATTTTTCACGGCAGAAATTGACGTAGTTCTGTGTTTCCGAAAGGTGCGTGTGCAAACGCAAACCGAGGCCGCGAGCGGTGTGGGCAAGCTCTCGCAGCAAGGTCGGCGGCAGGGAGAAGGTCGGTGTCGTCGGCGCCACCACCACGCGCCGCATCGCATCCGGGGTGTCTTGGTGATACAGCGATTTGAGCCGTTCGATGTCGCCGACCATCTGATCAAGCGTCTCGGGTTGCAGCGCCGTTTTTGAGAATCCCGGATGCGCGCTGGCGGATTCCAGTGCGCCGCCGCGGCACAGAACAAAACGCATGCCGAAGGTCTCAGCGGTGTCGAATAGCAGGTCGCCGGTCTCGGTGGTGCCGTTGGCGTGATAAAGATAATGGTGATCGGCGCAGGTCGTCACCCCCGACAACAGCAGCTCGGCCATGCCCAGGCGTGAAGCGATCTGCGCCAGTTGCGGGGTAAAACGGTTGAGGCGCGGGTAAGGCACGCTGGCCAGCCAGCCTTGCAAGTCTTGATTCATCCCTTCGGGCACGGCTTTGAGCAGGTTTTGAAACAGGTGATGATGGGTGTTGATCCAGCCTGGGTAGACGACCGAGTGGCGGGCATCAATCACCCGTTCGCCGGGGTGCGCGACAAGGCCTGCGGCCATTTCAGCAATGCGGCCGTTGACGATGCGGATGTCTACGCTACCGGCCCGGGCGCGCGGACCGCGCAGGCCGGTCATCACCGCGGCCGGATTTTTGATCAGGATGTCTTGAAGTCGTGTCATGTGCTTCTCCAGTCAGAGGCTGTGTGGGGCGGGCTTAGTGGCTGCGCTGTCGGCAACGCTGACGCCGTTGAGCGCCGCGTCGACGGTTTGCAAAAGCGTGGCAATGCCCGAGCAAAACAGGGTGGTGCTGATCAGCACCACGGTGTCGGCCTGGGACATTTTCAGCGCGCTTGCGACAATCAACGGCACGGCAATGGCGCCGATGTATGAAACGGCCATGTGTTGCAGGCCGAGGGTGAGCATTTGCCGGACCGGCAGAATCTGGTCGACCGGGTGGACGGTGGAAGGGGTTTTTGATGGGGATGTGGCTGACGACATGGGGAAACACCTCTAGCTGTTGTTATTCGGTACAGAGGGGTATTCGTTCTGCGTGCCCGGAGCCGCCATCCACCGGCTCCGATGCCGTTCTTTCAGCTTGCCAGGCAGGCGGCAAAGCCCTGGTTCAGCGCCGCGCGGTCCAGGTCGCGGCCGATGAACACAATCTTGCTGGAGCGTGGTTCCGTGCCCCATGCGGTGGAGGCTCGGAACTCGACCAGGCTGTGGACGCCCTGCAGCACGTAGCGCTGATCCTGATCCGCGACGGCCAGCACGCCTTTCATGCGGTAAAGGTTGTCGGCCTGCTCAGTGCGCAACGCGCTGATCCACTGGTGGAAGGCGAGCAGATTCACCGCGCCGTCCACGGTGATGCCGACTGACGTCACGCTCGGGTCGTGCTCATGATCCAGATCAGGGTGATGTTCGTCGGCGTGGTGATCGTGTTCAGCGCCGATTTCCATCAGTTTCTGCGTTGACTCGAACGCACCGATGCCGAGGATCTTCGTCAAGTCGATTTGCGCGTAGCTGGACGTCACCAGCTGCGCCGTGGCGTTCAACCCGCGAATCTTGCCCCGCAGCGCGGTGACGTCGTCCTCGCTGACCAGATCGACCTTGTTGATCACGATGCGGTCGGCGCAGACGATCTGATCCACCGCCTGGTTGTCCACGCCATCGAGGTGCAAATCCTCCAGATGCTGGGCGATGTGCTTGGCATCGACCATGGTCACGATGGCGTCCAGTTCCACTTCATCGGCGATCGGGTCGTTGATGAAGAAGCTCTGTGCTACCGGGTATGGATCGGCCAGGCCGCTGGTTTCGATCAGGATGTGATCGAGTCTTACCGGGCGAGCCACCAGTTCGCGAACGATGCGCACCAGGTCTTCGCGGACTTCGGCGGTGCAGCACACGCAACCGTTGACCATCTCGTAGATTTCTTCGGTCTCGGAGCTGAGCACCAGGTCACCGTCGATGCCGACTTCACCGAATTCGTTTTCGATCACGGCAATCTTGCGCCCGTGGTTTTCCTTGAGGATGTAGTTGAGGAGGGTGGTTTTACCGGCGCCGAGGAAACCGGTGAGGATGGTCACCGGGATTTTGCGGTTCGGGGTCGGGGCGTTGAATGGAAGGTTCATGTTGAGCTCCTTGATGACTGATCGATTTGCCGGGTAATTTTTTTTGTGGGAGCGGGCTTGCTCGCGAAGCGGTAGATCAACCGACACCCCTGCGAACGGCTTTGGCTTCATCGCTCGTGCCGGGTTTCGAAGCTTCACCCCAGCGCAGCGCGGTTCCGGCGTCGAGGCCGAACAGGTCGAGGACGCGGCCAAGGCTGTGATCGACCATTTGCGAAAGGTTTTGCGGACGGGCGTAGAAAGCCGGCACCGGTGGGGCGATGATCCCGCCCATCTCGGTGACGGCGGTCATGTTGCGCAGATGGGCGAGGGTCAGCGGCGTTTCCCGGGCCATCAGCACCAGGGTGCGGCGTTCCTTCAAGGTGACGTCGGCAGCGCGGCCGATCAGTCCTGATGAGGTGCCGGTGGCGATCTCCGCCAGCGTGCGCATCGAGCAGGGCGCGACCACCATGCCCAGGCAGCGGAACGATCCGCTGGCGATCCCGGCGGCCACGTCGTCGGCGCGATGGTAGTGGCTGGCCAACGCGGTGACGTCGGCCAGCTTGTAGTCGGTTTCATGGGCCATGGTCAGCAGCGCGGCACGGCTGATGATCAAGTGGCTTTCGATGTTCAGTTCAGCCAGCAACTCCAGCAGTCTTACGCCGTAGATGAACCCTGACGCGCCGCTGATGCCGACGACCATGCGCTGGCGGTTCATGATGAATACTTCTTCAGCAGCGTCAGTGCGCGCTCGACCACGTGCTGATCCAGTTGCGCCTTGATCCCGTCGAATCCCGATCCGCGCGTGGCGTCCAGCCCCATGCGCGAGGTGGTGCCATTGACCGAGGACGAGGGGTCCAGCGGACTGCCGGGTAGGCCGTCGATGACGAAAATATCCTGATGGGGCTGAAAGTGCGTGGCCAGCGCCCAGAGCACATGGCTGTCGTCACTGATGTCGATGTCGCTGTCCACCGCGATCACGGTTTTGAGGTAGGGGTCCCAGCCGAGCAGGGCGAGCATGATCTGCCGCGCCTCGCCGTCACGGCTCTGATCCAGCGCCACATAACAATGAAAATGCGTGCCGGAGTTGGGGTAATGCACGGCAGTGACAGCGGGGAAGCGGGCCTTGAGTTTCTCGCTCATCTCCGCTTCCCGAGGCAGGCGCGCCAGAGTCAGGTGTTCGGCGTAGCGCCCGCCGACCACGTCCACCAGCCAGGCGTCCTTGCGCCGCATCAGTGTGTCGACCCGCAGCACGTTATTGGTTGAGCGGTCTGAGGAATAGCCGCTGAACTCACCGAACGGACCTTCTTCGGCATAGGCCGCCGGGTCGATGGCGCCTTCGAGTACGAACTCGGCAAACGCCGGCACGCCGATACCGTAAAGCGGGGTCTTGACCAATTCCAGCGGGGCACCGAACAGGCCGCCGGCCACCGCGCGCTCATCGCTGCCGAAGGGCAAGCGTGCAGCGGCGGCAAGCATGAACAACGGATGGGCGCCAACCACCATGGCCACGCGCAGTTCTTCGCCGCGCTCGCGGGCGGTTTGCAGCATGCGCCACAAGTGGCCACGCGAATGCAGGCTGGTGGCGAGGGTCTGCCGGGCATGGCGCATCGAGCGGTGGTAGCTCATGTTGGCGATGCCGGTGACCGGGTCCTCGGCGATGATGATGGCGTTGGTAATGTACGGGCCACGGTCGCTGTCGAAGTGCTTGAGCATCGGCAACAGCGCCAGGTCCACGGCTTCGCCTTCGAAGATTTCGTCCAGCACCGGACCAGTTTCAACGTAGCGCGGGGCGATGGGATTGTTGGCGCGAGCCTGAAAGGTTTCGTGCAACTGCGCCGGAGCAACCCCGAAAATCCGCGCGATGCGGGTCCGGGAGGCGAACAGGTTGGTCGCGACCGGCACACCCAGATGGCCGACGTTTTCGCAGATCAGCAGCGGGTCGCGACCTTGTGAGGCGAGGGCATCGACCAGGGCGGTGACGTCCTGGTCGGCGGACAGTTTTTCGTGAAGGGTCAGCACATCGTTCGGGTATTGGCGGCGATAGGCGTCGATGAAGTCGTGGAAATCCTGGGTATCGCCGAGCGTGCAGAGGGTCATGGTTTCACCTCGTAAAAAAGCAGGCGCGCAGGGGATCGGCGACGTTCGATCGACAAGCCGTTGGCCTGCCGGTCGATCGAACGCCGGTTCATCTGAACGCCTGAAAGGTCGCTGTGCGCTTGTTTAAAAAGCCTGGAGGTAGGTCGTGGTCAGACGAATGTCCGCCTCGACCAGGTCCTTGGGTGGCGGTGTCGGTTCGATGCCGCACAACCGCGCGATGTTGTTGCCCAGGTAGTCCTCAAGGTGATCCTCATCGATCCCCAGGCCTTGCGGCGCTGGCGAACACAAGACTTCGAGCTCGCGCAACCACATGCCCGGTTCGTTCGGCGGCGAATCGGTGCCGAATACGATCTTGTTGCGTGGCAGTTCCTTGGCGAATTCGACAATCCGCGACTGGAAGCACCAACCGGATTCGCAGTACACGTTCGGCGTGTCCATGGCCATCCAGAACGCTTCGAAGGAGTAGTTGCCGCCGGTCTGGATGCCGAAGTGACCGATGATGAAATTGACCATCGGGAACTCGCGGATGATCGGGTAGAACATGGTCGGGATGGTGTACGGCCCGTCGCCCGTGTGGATCAGCACCACGATGTTGTATTTGGCGCAGACTTTCATCGCCGGCCGCAGCCAGTCCAGTGCCCGGTCCGGACGATAGCCGTGCATGTTGGCGTGCAGCTTGAGCATCTTGAAGCCGTATTCCTTGATGTGGAATTCCAGCTCTGCCGCACCGTTTTCCGGTCCCCAGCGTGGGTTGAAGTTGAAGTTGCCGATGAAGCGATCCGGGTATTTCACGCACAGTTCAGCGACGTAGGACATGTAGTCGCGCACGCCTTCGCGGCCCCGACGGTTGCCGTCGCGATAACCGGTGTTGCCCGGTGGCGGCTGGATGAAGCCCATGTCGATGCGCCGTGGTTTGCCATTGATCATGTACGGGCCGTCCATCAGCTTGAGCATGCGCTCGCCGGTGAACGGTTCGCCGGTATGGCGCCAGGCCTCATCGACCAGGTTGGTGGGGTGCAGATGGGTATCGATAATCATCGGTTCAACTCCTGGCCAGCTGGGTGGTGACAGGGCGCTTCAACTGCGCCTCGGCTTCGGACACGGAACGTGGCGGCGGCGTCGGTTCGAGGCCGATCATCCGTGCGGTGTTGTTGCCCAGGTACTCTTCGAGGGTGTCCTCGTCCAGGTTCAGGCCTTGCGGCGGCTCATGGCAGAGCACTTCCAGCAGGCGCAGCCACATGCCTGGTTCGTTGGGAGGGGTGTCGGTCCCGAAGAGGATTTTGTGCGTCGGCAAGACCTTGGCGAACTCGACGATCCGCGATTGCAGGCACCAGCCTGATTCGCAGTAGACGTTGGGCAGCTCCATCGCCCATTGCATGGGTTCGAAGACATAGACGCCGCCCGTCTGCACCCCGAAGTGCGCCATGATGAAATCGACGTTGGGGAACTCCTTGATCATCGGCACCCATTCTGAGGGGATGCTGTAGGGGCCGTCGCCGGTGTGCAGCTTGACCGGGATGCCCAGTTCGGCGCATTTCTCGAAGGCCGGACGGACCCAGTCCAGCGCCCGGTCCGGGCGATAGGCGTGCATGTTGGCCTGCATCTGGACCATCTTGAAACCGTGTTCCTTGACGTAGCGCTCGATCGCCTCGACACCGTTTTCCACGCCGCAGCGCGGGTTGTAGACGAAGCAGCCGATGAAACGATCCGGGTAGGTCTGCACCATCTTCAGTGTGTAAGCCATGTAGGCATCGATGGATTCGCGCCCGGTGAGGTCGCCGTCGGTCCAGGTGTAAATGGTGTTGCCTTGTGGCGGCTGGATGAAGGCTTTGTCGATGCGGCGAGGTTTGCCGTTGACCATGTACGGGCCATCCATCATCTCCAACAGACGCTCGCCGGTGAACGGGTCACCGTCATGCCTCCAGGCGAGGTCCACCAGGTCGGTGGGATAGCAACTGATATCGATGATCATTGAAGTCGATCTCCTGATAGCGGGGAAGGGAACCTTGCGGTTCGCAGCAGCCACGTCCCGGGCAATCGGCCATTTCTATGCGCACTGCTGCGCATTCCCTCGCCTGGTCGCATCCGGCTCGGGACGCTGTCTGCTTGGGGAGGAGTATTGGAAGGGGGGATCGGGTTCGTACAATATTAATTGGGCGAGGGGTTGATACGTGTTCGATATCGGGCAGGTTTCTGGTGGTGGATGTGTGGCATTTTTCGCAAGCGGGCTCGCTCCCCGCTGGCGATCTTTTGTGGGAGCGAACCCGCCCGCGATGACGTCAGCTCAGTGTCTGCCGAGCCAGACTTTTGATCACCTCGACTACCGGCGCCACCCGCTCGGCCTGACCCGGTGGCCACACCGCGTACAGGTTGTAATGCGCTGCAATCGTCGTGTCGTTCAGTGCCACCAAACGCCCCGAGCGCAACGCATCGGCGGCCAGCAAGCCGCGCACCAGACCCGCGCCAACCCCGGCCTCGGCGGCGGCGATCAGGTTCGCCGCGTTATCAAAAATCACACGCGCGGCCGGCTCGCTCGGTGCCATTTCAGAGGCCTCCAGCCAGGGAATCCACGACCGACGCGTATACCCCAACAACGGTAATTGCAGCACTTGGGCAGGAGTCATGGGCACCTGTAGACCCTGTCTTTCCAGCAAGGCGGGCGAAGCCACCGCGCGGACGCTGTCGCCACAAATCTGCGTCATCTCGCAGTCTTCCCAATCGCCATAGCCGTAGCGCAACGCCAGGTCGACCCGCTCGAACGAGCTGCGATCCGTGCGTGGCATCGACAGCAGGACCACTTCATGGTCGGGCAGCAAATCAAGCAGTTGCGGTAGCCGTGGATTGAGCCAGCTCTGCGCCAGTTCACTGTCGACATCCAGGGTCAGCCGTTGCACGACGCTGCGGTTTTTCACCGAGGACAGCGCCCGGTCGATCTGCGCGAGGCCGTCGGACAGCACGCTGGCAAACAATTGACCGGCATCGGTCAGGTTGCTGCCGCCGCCTTCGCGAACGAACAGCGGCTGGCCAATGAAGTCTTCCAGGCTGCGGATCTGCTGGCTGATGGCGCTGTGGGTCAAGTCGAGTCTGCGCGCGGCGCTGGAGAAACTTCCGCTGCGAGCAGCCTGGATGAAGGCATTCATGGACTGCACCGACGGGTATCGCTTGTACATGCTGTTAGTCCTACTTACACAGGATGGCAGAAATCGTCGCTGGCCCGTTTTTGCGCAGGCTTCCAATAATCGGCGACCAGGCCCGCACAAAGACGGGCCGCTCTCTTGGAGCCTGACAATGATCGAATTCACGGTAAACGGCGAACGACACGAGCTGGTAGAGCCATCGCCCTCCATGCCCTTGTTATGGGTGTTGCGAGATCACTTGAAACTCACCGGCACCAAGTTCGGTTGCGGCATGGGCCTGTGTGGTGCCTGCACCGTGCACCTGGACGGTGTCGCAGTACGTTCCTGCCAACTGCCGGTCGCTGTCGTGGCGGGGCACCGCATCACCACCATCGAAGGCTTGTCGCCCACCGGACAGCATCCGCTGCAATTGGCCTGGGTTGCCGAAGATGTGCCGCAATGCGGTTACTGTCAATCCGGTCAGATCATGTCCGCCGCCGCGCTGCTCAACACCGGAGCGGCGGTCACCGATGACTCTATCCGCAATGCCATGTCCGGCAACCTGTGCCGCTGTGGCACTTACGGGCGAATCAACAAAGCCATCAAGCGCGCGGCCGCTGCGCCGAAGGAGGCGTGATGCCTTTTATCGACGACACTCAGGTTGAATTGCCGCGCCGAATTTTCCTCAAGCAGGCGATTACGCTCGCTTCCGGCCTGGCGATTGCGCTTTATCTGCCTTCGGGCCTCACCGCCACTGAGCCCGAGGCGCCAGTGCCTGCCGGTGAATTCGAGCCGAATGCCTGGGTTCGGGTGCTGCCCGACGGTACGGTGAAACTGGTGGTGCACAAGCACGACTCCGGCACTGGCACCCACACCGCGCTGGCCGCGTGTGTGGCTGAGGAACTGGACGTCAACCCGATGACCGTGCAGGTGATCTCTCCGGAAAATCCATTCTTCGAGGCGTACATCCACCCGGTCTGGAAGGTTTACTCCACCGGCGGCAGCACCAGCGTGTCGCTGGAATACGACCGGTTGCGCATGGCCGGCGCCACGGCCCGCGCACTGTTGATGATGGCGGCAGCGCAGCAGTGGGACGTCAGCCTCGACAGTTGCACAACCGAAGACGGTCGAGTGCTGCATACCGCCAGTCGCCGCAGCCTCGGTTACGGTGAATTGGCGGGGCTTGCGTCGCAGTTGTCGGCACCGGCCAACGTCACGCTGAAGGACCCGACGCAGTTCAGGTACATCGGCAAGTTGCGGCATAAACGGGATGCGGCGGCAAAGGTGTGCGGGCGCTTCAAATACAGCATCGATGTTGTGTTACCGCAGATGCTGGTGGCGGTGATTCAGCGCACACCCGTGATCGGCGCGACCGTGTTGAAAGTGGATTCCAGCGCCGCGCTGCAGGTGCCGGGCGTGCGCAAAGTGATCGCGATTCCGGGCCGGCCCGATGTCCTCGGCGGCAACCAGGCAGGCGTCGCCGTCCTGGCCGATAACTACTGGGCCGCGCATCAGGGGCGCGAGTTGCTGAAGGTGCAATGGAGTGACTCGCCGCTGGCCGAGTTCGACAGTGATCAGCTGGCAACGGCGCAAGCAGCGGCAATCGACGACAAGGCTGCGCAACGGGTGTCCGCCATGGCGGCGGGGGATGTCGCCGCGCAATGGCCGATTGCCGCGAAGTTGCTCGAAGCCGACTATCGCATGCCGTACAAGGTGCAAAACCCATTGGAGCCGGTGTGCATCACCGCGCAGGTCGCGGACAACGCCATCACCTATTGGGGCGGTGTGCAGGTGCCGTCGTCGGCGCTGGAGGCCGCGCAAACGGTGTGCAAGATCGCCAAGGATAAGGTCACCATCCATGAGATGGTGTCCGGCGGCAGTTTCGGCGCGCGGGAGGCCAAGTACTGGCTGTTCGAAGTGGCGTACCTGGCGCAACAGGCCAAGGTGCCGGTCAAGTTGATGAACAGCCGTGAAGACGAAATGCGTGCGCTGTTCATGCACCCGGCCACGTTGCACCGGGCCAAAGGCGCTTTGGACGCGCAGGGCCAATTGACCGCGTTGCAACTCAACGCGGTGTCGCCCGCGTCGCCGGAACAGTGGGAGCCGGGCTATTTCGAGCGCCCGGACCATATGGATTACAGCACCACCGAAGCCATCACCGCGTGGGATTTCGCCTATCGTCCGGCGAATCTGGACCTGGCCTGGGTCAAACACGAAAGCAACGTGCCCAGTGGCTGGTATCGCTCGGTGAGCTTCATTCCCAACGTGTTCGCCGTGGAAAGCTTCATGGATGAACTGGCCCACGGTGCCGGGCAGGATCCTTTGGCCTTTCGCCTGGCTAACATGCACGATCGCCCCCGGCACGTTGCGGTGCTCAAAAGCGCCGCCGAACGCGCCGGTTGGGGCCAGCCATTACCGCAAGACACCGCATTGGGCATTGCCACCAATCAGGGTTACACCAGCTTCATCGCGGTGGTCGCCAGGCTGTCGAAAAAAGACGGTGTGATCAAGGTCGATAAGCTCACTTGCGTGGTCGATTGCGGCCTCGCCGTATCGCCGGGCGGTGTCGAAGAGCAGATCTACGGCGGCTTGATGTGGGGTTTGGGTCACGCGCTGTTCGACCGCATGGACATCAAGCAGGGCAGGGTGGTGCAGAGCAACTTCCATGACTATCGGGTGACACGCATGTCCGACATGCCTGCGGTGGACATCCTGGTGCTGGATGGTGAACCGGGCAAACCCGGTGGCGTCGGTGAACTGGGCAGCCCTTCAGTAGCTCCGGCCATCGCCAATGCGCTGTTCAGCCTGACCGGAGTGCGCCAGCGCTCGACGCCACTGACCTTGGGATAAGCCGGCATGGACCTGAGATTGCTGCGGTATTTCATGGCCCTTGCCGAAGAGTTGCACTTTGGCCGGGCTGCCACGCGCCTGCACATATGCCAGCCGCCCTTGAGCCAGCAGATTCGTCTGCTGGAAGAAGAGCTGGGCACGCCGCTGTTCGAGCGCAGTCATCACCGGGTCGAGCTTACAGCGGCCGGACGCATGCTCAAGGAACAGGCACCGCTGGTGTTCGAACAACTGAACCGCGCGCTGGACCTGACTCGTCAGACCGGTCGGGGTCAGTTGGGTGAGCTGGAAATCGGCATGATCAGTTCGGTGATGGTGGGCGTGCTGCCACAGGCCCTGCACCTGTTTCGCGAGCGTTATCCTCAAGTGTCATGGCGTCTGCATGAAATGACGCCGGCGGCACAGGTCATGGCGTTGAAGGAAAAGCGCATCGACGCCTGTGTGTTTCGGGTCGGCTATGACGATCCGCAACTACGCAATGAACTGCTGATCTACGAACCGATTCGCGTGGTCATGCCCCATGATCATCCCTTGGCCCGACGCGAAACCCTGGCGCCAGCTGACTTGGCGAATGAGCCCTTTGTGGCGCTGGAACTGAAGCAGTCGCGGTTTGCCGATTTTCTCTTTCAGTGCTGCATCAAGGCCGGATTCACCCCGCAAATCCGCCAGCAGGTGATCGAGGTTCAAACCTTGCTCAGCCTGGTGCGGGCCGGTTTCGGCGTGGCGTTATTGCCAGCCTCCATCGAGCAGATGGCGCCGGCCGGGCTGGTGTTCCGCCGCCTGACGCCAGCGTTGCCGGAGGTGCCGTTGTATGCCACTTACCGCGCAGACGATGACTCGCCGGTGCTCAAGCTGTTTCTTGATACGTTGCGAGAGTTGATCGTTCAAGAGCGTGGTGGCCCGAGCATGGACGGTATCGATGCCCATTCCGCTTCCTGATCCAAGGCCAAAAAAAGATAAAAAGTCCTTCCCTCTGACCGCGGACGCTCTCAAAATGTACGCTGATGTACATTCTATGTACGTCGTGGAAGCTGCCGCGTACAGTGGACTGATATTTTTCGATAAAGGGGGATGTCTGGCATGTCGCAGACTGGAAAAACGCGAATCAAGGCGCAGGATGCGGGCTGGCGTGGCTCCGTCAACGGCTGGCTGGACGCGGCTTACGATGCGCTGAAGGAGTCCGGCGTAGATGCCGTGCGGGTAATGCCCTTGGCCAAGCGGCTGAATTTGTCTCGTACCAGTTTTTATTGGTTCTATGAAGACCGGGAGCAGTTGCTCGCGGCGCTGCTGGCCAGGTGGCGGGACAAGAACACGGGCGGCTTGATCAGCCAATGCGAGAGTTATTCGGAGAGTATTTCGGAAGCGATCCTCAACGTTTTCGAATGCTGGCTGAACCCTGAACTGTTCGACTCGCAGTTTGAATTTGCCGTGCGCAGCTGGGCGTTGCAATCCAATGAGGTGGCCGCTGAAATCGCGGTCGCGGATGAGGCGCGGATCAACGCCCTGGCGGGAATGTTCCGGCGGTTCGGTTATGAGGTAGAAGCTGCCGACGCCCGAGCCAGGACGATCTATCTCACGCAGATCGGCTACATCTCCATGAAAACCAGCGAGGATATCGTTGTGCGTTTCCGGCGAATCCCCCAGTACGTCACGGTGTTTACCGGCAAGGCGCCGAAGCGGCGCGAGCTCGACCGTTTTTTTGGAAAGTTCGGCTACGCGGAAAAAGAGCCCGGTGTTTTCGTGTCGTTGGTCGACACCTTTGAGGAGTCGACTCCCGATGCACAATAGAACCCTGGGCATTATCGGTGGCACCGGCTGGCTGGGCCGTGCGATTGCCGAGGCGCTGCTCGATAGCGGCTTCATCAGTCCTGATCGCCTATTGGTCTCCAACCGCTCTGGCACCCACACCTTCGAACCGCCGGTGCGGCTCCTAGCGGACAATCAGCAGCTGGTGGCGCTGAGTGACGTGGTGGTCCTGTCGATCCGGCCGGAGCAATTTCGCGAACTGCAGATCAACGCCAAAGGCAAATTAGTGATTTCCCTGATGGCTGGCATTCCGGCGGCGGCCATTCGCGCCGCTACGGGCGCCGACGCAGTGATACGGGCCATGCCCAATGCCGCGGTGGAAATCAGGCAATCGTTCACGCCCTGGTACAGCGCTGACAGTCTGAGCGAACAGGACCGAGCGCTGGTGCAAGGGTTGTTCGAGTGTGTGGGCACGGCGGATGAAGTCCCGAATGAGGACTGTATCGATTACCTCAGTGCGCTCTCCGGCACCGGGCCTGCCTTGGCCGCCATGTTGCACCAGGCGCTAGTGAGCCAGGCAGTCGCGGCCGGTATTCCTCCGGCCATCGCTCAACATGCCGCACAGGGCGTGGTGGTGGGGGGCGGTCAATTACTTGCCCGCCACGATCCTCAGGAAATGATTAAAGCGTTGATGGCTTACCGTGGCGTGACGGCGGCCGTGGTGCAGTCGATGGCTGATCAGGGCATTGACGCCATGGTCGGACGGGCGGTGCAACAAGGCGCAGAAGTGGCACGGCGGGGTTTGTAGGCGTGGGCCTCCTTCCTGCCAGGGAAGGAGGCGCACGGGTTAAATGTCTTTCACCAGGCGCAAGGCGTCGTAGATCGCCGCGTGAGTATTACGCGCGGACACCGCGTCACCAATCCTGAACAACTGGAAACGCCCCTGAGGGTTAGTGACGATGTTCTGTGCCTTGCCCGCGATGAGGTCGTGCTGTTCGACGGCGCCTTCATTGCTCGAATGAGGACGAAGGTCGAAATACAGATCGTCCAGGGGAATCGTGCCGTGGTTGACCACGACCTGATCGACGACGCGCTGCTTGTGGACCTTGCCGTAGTCGCTGCCGAAAGTCGCAACGAGCTTGCCATCGCGTTTTTCAACCGCTTCGACCCGGTAGGTGACGGTGAAGGTGACGTTCAGGTCCTGCAGGCTGCGCATGTAGGGCACCAGGTTCATGGCCATTACTTCAGGCGCAAACGAACGGTCAGGGGTGACGATCTCCACGGTTGCACCGCTTTGCGCGATGACCTCGGCGGCTTGCAGGGCGGCATGGTCGCCAGCATCGTCAAAGATCAAGACGTTGCGCCCCGGCTTGATGTCGCCGGAAATGATGTCCCAGGTCGAAATTAATAATTCGTTGCCCTGCGACAGCACCTCCGTATGCGGCAGGCCGCCAGTGGCGACGATCACCACGTCAGGTTCATGGGCCAGCACCGTGTCGGCCTCGGCCCAGGTGTTGAAGTGGAACTTGACGCCCAGACGCTCGCACTGGCTCATCCGCCAGTCGATGATGCCGATCATTTCGCGGCGCCGCTCGTTCAATGCCGTCAGGCGGATCTGTCCGCCAGGGCGGTCCGCTGCCTCCAGTACGGTGACATCGTGGCCACGCTCGCCGGCCACCCGCGCCGCCTCCAATCCGCCAGGACCGCTGCCGATGACCAGCACCTTGCGCTTCACCGTTGCTTTTGGAATGTCATGGGGCATCGTGGTTTCCCGGCCGGTTGCCGGGTTGTGGATGCAATAAGCGGCGCCACCCTGATAGATGCGATCCAGGCAGTAATTGGCGCCTACGCATGGACGGATGTCTTCTTCGCGCTTCTCGATGATCTTGCGCACGATGTGCGGATCGGTCATGTGCGCGCGGGTCATGCCGACCATGTCCACCTTGCCTGAGGCGATGGCATAGCGCGCCGTGGCTACGTCGGGAATCTTCGCGGCGTGGAAGGTCGGAAAGCCTGTGGCGGAGCGAATCTCGCCAGCGAAGTCCAGGTGCGGCGAGTTGCGCATTCCCTGGATCGGAATGACATCGGTCAGGCCTGCATCGGTGTCGATGTGGCCCCGCACCACGTTGAGGAAGTCGACCAGTCCGCTGTCCTTGAGCATGTGGGAAACCTGCATGCCCTCACTGGCGTTGAAGCCACCCGGCAGTGTTTCGTCACCGGTGTAGCGAACACCGAGCAAGAAGTCCTCGCCGACACGTTGGCGAATGCCCCTGAGGATGTCGAAGGTAAAGCGCATGCGGTTTTCCAGTGAGCCGCCGTACGGGCCTTCGAGGTCGTTGGTCAGCGGTGACCAGAACTGATCCATCAGATGCCCGTAAGCCTGCAGCTCCAGACCATCCAGACCCGCCGCCTTCATGCGTTCGGCCGCGTCGACGTAGTCCTTGATGATCCGCTCGATGTCCCAATCCTCCATCTTTTTCGGGAAGGAGCGATGAGACGCCTCGCGACGGTGTGAAGGTGACACCACGGGGAGCCAGTCGGCTTTGTCCCAACGGGTACGGCGGCCCAGGTGGGTCAGTTGGATCATCACCGCGGCACCGTGTTCATGGCATTCGTCGGTCAGGTCCTTCATCCATTTGACGACTTCGTCCTTGTAGGCGAGCACGTTGTTGAACACCGGAGGACTGTCCCGGGACACGGCTGCGGAGCCGGCGGTCATGGTCAAGGCCACGCCGGCCTTGGCGCGTTCGACGTGGTACGCACGATACAACGCTTGCGGCATGCCATCGACCGGGTAGGCCGGCTCGTGCGCGGTGGTCATGATCCGGTTTTTCAGGGTCAGGTGCTTGATCTTGTAAGGTTGCAGCAAGGGATCGCTGGACATCGTGGTGAGCTCCGTCGTGGGCTTCATCAGGCTTGGGCGACTTGAAATTAGGATAACTGTACACCTGTGTCAATCATCGCTGACACAGGTGTACATTTTTCTTGCGTGGGGCAAAACTCGTCGATAAGATCAGGCTCGAAAGGGTGCAGAGACCCCGCCGTCAAATCGTGCCGATAGAAGATGGGCAAAGGATTGCGTGCCCGGATTGAAAGCAGCGAAGACTGCACTGTTCACGACCGTAAGGCCGTTCAAACGAAGACAACCTGCCTATCCCACATCAATAGGAAGACGCCTGATGAACGCTCATTCGCCGTATCGAAAAAAAGTCTGTGCCTGTCTGTTAGGTTTTGCGTTGGGGAGCAGCGCTGCGCTGACGCAGGCCGCTGAACCCGAGCCCGTACGCATTGGCTGGGTCAATTGGTCCGACACCGAAATCACCGTCAAGCTCGCCAGCACCGCGTTGCAGGAGCATCTCAAGCAACCGGTCAAACTGGTGATGGCCGACATTGGCATTCAGTTTCAAGCCCTGGCCAACGGCAATATCGACCTGATCCCGATGGTCTGGCTACCGAGCACCCACAAGGCGTTTTACGACAAGTACAAGGACAGGCTCGAAGACCTCGGCGTGCTGTACGAAGGGCGGATCGGCATGGCAGTTCCCACCTCGATACCCGTCAGTGAAGTGTCGAGCGTCGAGGATTTGAACAAGCCGCAGGTCAGGGAAAAACTCGACGGCAAGATCCTCACCTCTGAAGTCGGCAATGGCCAATACAAGCTCACGGTAAAGGCCATCGATGAATACAAGCTCGACGGCTACAAGCTGGTGGCCTCCTCGGAATCCGGCATGCTCAACGAACTGGATCGCAACCTGAAACGAGGCAAATGGTCGTTGGTCAACGCCTGGAGTCCTCACTGGATGTTCTCCAAGTATCCACTGCGCTATCTGGATGACCCCAAGCAGATCTTTGGCGGTGCCGAGCAGATCCACGCCATGGCACGCAAAGGGTTTAGCCAGCAATATCCAGAGGTCGCCTATTTCTTCGCCCACTACTCGATTCCCCAGGCTGACCTCGAAGCGCTGATGATGCAGGCGCGCCAAACCTCCTCTGACCAGGCCGTGGCCGCTTACTACGCGGCCAACAAGCCGCGTTTCGAAGCGATGTTCGAGCAAGGCGGGCAGCAAGTCAGCAGTCGGCAGCCTTAATGGCCGTATTCAACCATTCAGGTTTCTCTACCTGTTGATCATCCCCCGTGCAGGCTGAGAGCCGGGCTCCGACTCTCAGCCTGTCTGCTCGACGCAACAGCAGAATCAGCGCCTGGTCATCGCCGACGCAAGCCCTGAATACTCCTGCATCGCATCCTCCAGCGCACCCTGAAAATACGCCTTCGATGCCCGGTCACAGAGGATGTGAAAACTCGCCTGCTGCGCCGTGCCGGAGTTGATGATGATCACATTGATGCGTGCCGCCGAGGTCTGGGCCACTGCGCCCGGGACGAAGGCTTGCGGACTCAGATCAACCCCGCAGAGCTTGGCCAGCACTTCGCTCAGGTAGTCCCCCGTCATCTGGAAGCAGGCATGACTGTCCTGGCGCGGCAGCAAGTAGTTGGCGTGATGATCGAGTTCCCAGCGTGCTTCTTCATCGGCTATTCGCTGGCCCAGATCCTCGGGGCTGCCCAGCAGCAGGTATTCGGTTTGCGAAAGCCGCGCCACGTGGCTGCCATCGGCTTGAATCGCGGCGCGATTTGGCGCGTCCGGCAGGACGAAGGCACGCCCCCGCAGGTAGTCGGCAGTGTGTGCCCCGCGAAAACCGACCCGTGGCAGGTCGGTCAAATCCGTCAGGCAGCAGCCGGTCATCGGCGCCGGCGTTTGGCGCACCTTGCTGTGTTGTTCTCTCAGGCTGGTCATGGCTCAAAGCTCCTGGCGTTGGTTGTCGGGATCGAAGAAAGGCAGCGGCACCACTTCGGCATGCACCACCTTTGCGCCTTCGACGCGGATCGGAATCCGTTGCCCCGGTGTGCTCTGGTCGATGCCGGCGTAGGCCAGGCCGATGATTTTGCCAAGGGTGGCGGAGTACTCGCACGACGTGACGTTGCCGCTGATGTCCGGGCCGTTGAGCACCAGGTGTCCTTCCAGCGGTTGTTCACTGCCCTTAGGCAAGGTGAAGCCCACCAGCTTGCGTTTCAGTGGCTGTGCTTCGAGGATGTCCACCGAGCGCCGGCCGACGAAGAACGGCTTGTTGCGACTCACCGCCCAGCCCATGTCGATTTCTGCCGGGTGGGTCATGCCATCGGTGTCCTGGCTGATGATCACATGGCCTTTTTCCAGACGCAGCAAACGCTGGGTTTCGACGCCGAAGGGACGGATGTCGTGGGCCTTGCCGGCTTCGATCAGCGCATCCCAGAGCTTGAGACCGTGGCGCGCCGGCACGTGGATTTCGTAACCCAGCTCGCCGACAAAACCCACTCGCAGCAAACGCGCCTTGATCCCTGCGACCGTTCCCTGACGGACACCCAAGTAGGGAAATGCCTGCGCGCTCAGGTCGAGATCGCTGCAGACTTTTTCCAGCACTTTGCGTGAGTCGGGACCGGCGACGTTGACCGCGCAGATGGCTGCGGTGACGTTGGCGACGTCCACGTCCAGGCGCCATTGAGCATTCCACTTGAGCATTTGCTGATAGATCCGGTCGACGCCGCTGGTGGTGGCGGTGACGTAGAAATGGTTCTCGGCAAAGCGTGCGCATACCCCGTCATCGATCACCACGCCATGCTCGTTGGTCATCAAGGCATAGCGGGAACGGCCGATCGGCTGCTTGAGAAAGGCAAAGGTGTACATCCGGTTGAGCAGCTCGGCGGCGTCGGGACCGCGTACATCGAGACCGCCCAGTGTCGAGACATCGATGATGCCGACCTTGTTGCGCACGTGCAGGGCTTCGGCCTGCATGCACGCGTCGCGGTCCTTCGCGTTGCCGTAGTAAGCGGGGCGCTGCCAGATGCCGGCAGGCATCATCTTGGCGCCCGCTTGCAGATGCCGGGCGTGCATCGGTGTTTGCCGGTACGGGTCGAAAGCCCGGCCCGCGACATGGGCGAGTTTTTCCGCAACAAACGGTGGCCGTGCGGTGGTGACACCGGTTTCGCTGATGTTGCGCTGGGTCGCCCAGGCAACCAGGCGCGCGGTCGGCAGCGCCGAGTGGCGACCCTGGGATGGCCCCATGCCGACCGTGGAGTAGCGCTTGACCAGTTGCACGTCGCGATAACCGATGCGGGTGGCGTTGACGATGTCGGCCACTTGCAGGTCTTCATCGAAGTCGACGAAGTCCTTGCCCTTGGGGTGCGGGAAGATCGGCCAATTGAAGTTGACCCGGGTCTCGCTGGCGAAATGTGCGCGTTGCTCGCCCACCACGAACCCTAGCGCGGACGCGGCATCGGCACCGGCATTCACGCCATCGGCGATTACATTTTCCAGGCGATGACGTCCATTGACCGACCCGGCCACGTCCAGGTTTTCAGGCAAGCCGCTGAGGGTGAATTCGGCACGCTGATCGTCGTAGGCCAGTTTTCCACCAGCCTGGCAGAGCAGTTGATAGACCGGCATGTACCCGGCGGACATGCACAGCAAATCACAGTCCAGACGTTGCCCGTGCTCGGCCACCTGACCCTGCGCGGTGATCCTGCGCACGTCGACGCCGGTGATATGGCGCATGCCTTTTCCGTGCAGGGCTTCATATACGGTGCTGTCGCGCTGGCAAGGAATCTTGCGCTGGGCCAGCGCCTGCAGCAGCGATTCATCGCCCGGACCGTGACGCAGGTCCACCACGGCAGCGACCTCCACGCCCTGATCGTGCAGATCAAGCGCGGCGAGGTAGCCGTCATCGTTGCCGGTCAGCACCACGGCGCGTTTGCCCGGTTTGAC
The DNA here is from genome assembly GCF_024809425.1 of Pseudomonas sp. JAI111. Lineage (NCBI taxonomy): Bacteria > Pseudomonadati > Pseudomonadota > Gammaproteobacteria > Pseudomonadales > Pseudomonadaceae > Pseudomonas > Pseudomonas sp. JAI111. Next base: position 218,990 of record NZ_JANUCB010000004.1, read on the forward strand.
AGCGTAGAGTTTCATCAGGCGTTGTGCGGCACTGGTCAGCATCACCCCGGGCAGGTCGTTGTTGCGAAAGATCACCGGCTGGTCGAAGGCGCCGCTGCACACCAGGCATTGACGGGCGCGAACTTTGTACATCCGTTTGCCCTGAATGACCGGCAAGTAATTGTCGGTGAACCAGGCGTTGCACGTTGCCTCGGTGAGGATGCGGATGTTGGCGTGGTTTTCTACCGCCGCGAGCAATTCGCGGCGCAGGGTCTCGGCTTTTAACCCTTCGATATCGAAACGGGCATAGGTCAGCGAACCGCCGAGGATCGGTTGTTGCTCGATGAGCAACACTTTGGCGCCGGCATTGGCCGCGGTCAGCGCCGCGTTCAGCCCGGCTGGCCCGGCACCGATCACCGCCACGTCGGTGAACAGATAGGCCTTGTCGTAGTACTCGGGCTTGAACGTCAGGTCGAGCACGCCCAAACCGGCCTTCTTGCGAATGATCGGTTCCCAGACTTTCCACATCCCTTTGGGTTTGTAGAACGAACGGTAGTAGAAACCGACGGGCATGAATTTCGAGAACTTGCCCAGGTAGGCATCGCGGTCGTTGTCCAGCGAGCCGTTGACGTTCTGCGCAGTGACCTGCAAACCGGCCGACAGGGCATGGGCGTCGGCCAGCACGTTGGGTTCCTGTGGCAGTTGCACCAGGCTGTTGGCGTCCTGCCCGGCCATGGTCAGCGGGCCGCGCGGGCGGTGGTATTTGAAGGAGCGGGAGATCAGGAAGCGTCCGTTGGCCAACAGGGCGCTGGCGATGCTGTCGCCTTGCAAGCCTTGGTAGCGGTCACCGTCGAAGCTGAAATCCAGTGGCTGATCACGGTTGATCAGCAGGCCCATCGGGGCGGGTAGGCGGTTCATCCTGCGATCTCCTGGGCGGCGCTGAAGTCGACGCGGGCGGTGAAAAGTTCTTTGGGGTCGAAGGTGCGCAGGATTTCATCGCTGACCGTGTGCCGTTCTGCGATAAACCAGTAGCTGGACGGCGTGTGCATCCACCACTCGCGCACCACACCGGCGAGGTTGTCGGTGTTGAACACGTAATCGGCCCATTCGGCATCGCTGCAACGGACGGGGTCGGGCATGGGTTTGAACTCGCCGCCATAGGTGAATTCGTTGATGTTGCGCGGCCCGTTGAGCGGGCAATTGATGATTTTCATGATCCGCTCTCCGTCAGTGACTGGCCGCTGTGGCGCCCATTTCGTTGACTTGCTGAAAGGTCGAGAAACGCTCCAGACCAAAGGGTTTGATCAACTCGGGTACCTGACCGCCGCTGGCCACCAGTTCGGCCATGGTCTTGCCGCAGATCGGCGTCGCCTTGAACCCCCAGGTGCCCCAACCGGCGTCGAGGTAGTAATTCTTCACTGGCGACAGGCCCATGATCGGGCTGTAGTCGGGGGTCATGTCGGTGATGCCGGCCCATTGGCGCATCAGCTTGGCGTTGGCCAGGAACGGGAACATCTCGATGGCGTGGGCCAGCAGGCTTTCCTTGAGGTCCAGGGTCGAGCGGGTGTTGAACAGCGGATAAGGGTCGGAGCCGCCGCCGAAGACCACTTCGCCACGGCTGGTCTGTTGCACATAGCAATGCAGCGCGGAGGAGCTGACCAGCGGATCGAGGAATGGTTTGAACGGTTGGGTGACCATCGCTTGCAAAGGGAAGGTCTGGATCGGCGAGCGGATCCCGGCCTTGGCCATCAGCAAGGAGCTGTGCCCGGCAATCGCCTGCACCGCGCAGCCGCACTGGATGGTGCCGCGATTGGTCTTGACCGCGGTGATCGCGCCATTTTCGATGACCAGGTCCTGGACTTCGGTGAGCTGGTGGATTTCCACGCCGCGCTTGGCCGCCTGTTTGGCGTAACCCCAGGCCACGGCGTCGTGGCGCGCGGTGGCGCCGTCCATGTGCCAGAGGCCGGCGATGACCGGCAAGTGGCCCGGGTCGAGGTTGAGGCTGGGCACCAGTTCGCGGATTTGCTGGCGGTCGATCATCTCGGTGCGCCCGCCAAAATGTTTATTGACCTCGGCGCGCTGACGGAACGAACGCACCGTGGCGTCGGTATGGGCCAGGGTCAGTTGGCCGCGCTCGGAATACATGATGTTGAAGTCGAATTCGTTGGACAGCCCCTGGAACATCCGCACGGACTCGGCGTAGAAACGCACGCCCTCGCTGGTCAGGTAGTTGGAACGAATCACTGCCGTGTTGCGCGCGGTATTGCCGCCACCCAGGTAGGACTTCTCCAGCACCGCGATGTTGGTGATGCCGTGGTATTTGGACAGGTAGTAGGCAATGGCCAGGCCATGACCACCGGCGCCGATGATTACCACGTCATAGCTGCGTTTCAGTTCCTTGGGCGGTGGCAGGTCCACTTCCACCGGATACTCCGAACTCAGCCCGTATTTCAGTAGATTGAATGGCATAGGGCCTCCGATTGGCTGCGTTGAACCTGGTGTTGCGTAAGGGCTGCGGTGACGGTGTTTTTCATCAAGAAGGCAATGGTCATCGGGCCGACGCCACCGGGGACCGGCGTGATGGCCGCGACGTGGGGCAGGGCGCTGTCGAAATCGACATCGCCCACCAGGCGGCTACGGCCCTGATCGTCAATGCGATTGATGCCGACATCGATCACCACCGCGCCAGGCTTGAGCCAACTGGCGTCGATCAGCTGAGGTCGACCGACGGCGGCGACGACGATGTCTGCCTGACGGCACAAGGCTTGCGGATCGGTACTGCGCGAATGCAACACGGTCACCGAGCAGTCGGCCTTGAGCAGCAGCGCGGCCATGGGTTTGCCGACGATGTTCGAGCGTCCAATGATCACCGCGTGTTTGCCGCGCAAGTCACCGCAGGTTTGTTCCAGCAAATACAGGCAGCCGCTGGGCGTGCAGGGCGCAAGCACGGTGCGACCCTGACTGAGGCCACCGACGTTTTCACTGTGAAAACCGTCGACGTCCTTTCCGGGCGCAATGGCTTGCAGCGCCCTCAGTTCGTCGATATGCGCCGGCAGCGGCAGTTGCAGCAGAATGCCGTTGATGGCGCGGTCGGCATTCAGCGTGGCGATCAGGTTGAGCAGTTGTTCGGTGCTGGTGTCGGTGGACAGACGATGCTCCACGGAACGAATGCCCACCTCTTCGGCGCGCAGGATCTTGTTGCGCACATAGACCTGGCTGGCCGGATCGCTGCCCACCAGAATCACCGCCAGGGCCGGTTGAATGTCTTGCTCGCGCAGGCTGTCCACGTCTTTGCGCACTTGAATGAGCACACGTGCTGCTGCGGCTTTGCCGTCGATCAATTTGAGCGTGTTCACCGGAAGATCACCGTTCTGTCCTGGTTGAGGAAAACCCGGTGTTCCAAGTGGTATTTGACCGCTTTGGACAGGGCAACGGTTTCGGTGTCACGGCCGGTGGCGACCAGGTCGTCGGGCAGATAGACGTGATCGACGCGCTGGACTTCCTGCTCGATGATCGGCCCTTCGTCGAGGTCGCTGGTGACGTAGTGGGCGGTGGCGCCGATCAGTTTCACGCCGCGCTGGTAGGCCTGGTGATACGGCTTGGCGCCTTTGAAGCCGGGCAGGAATGAGTGGTGAATGTTGATCGCCCGGCCCGAGAGTTGCTTGCAGAGGTCATCGGAGAGGATTTGCATGTAGCGCGCGAGCACTACCAGTTCGGTGCCGGTGTCATCAACGATCTTCATCAACTCGGCTTCTTGTTGGGCCTTGGTGTCTTTGGTCACGGGCAAGTAGATGAAGCGAATGCCTTCGCGTTCGGCCATCGGTCGCAGGTCGAGGTGGTTGGAGACGATGGCGGTTATGGTCATGTCCATCTCGCCTTTGTGGTAGCGGTAGAGGAGGTCGGTCAGGCAGTGGTCGAATTTGCTGACCATCAGCAGGACGCGCATCGGTTCGCGGGTGTCGTGCAGTTCCCAGGACATGTCGAAGGCGTTGGCGACGTCGGCGAAGCCTTGTTTGATCTGGTGCAGGTCGCCGGCGTGGCCGTCGTTGAAGCGGAATACCGCGCGCATGAAAAACCGGCCGCTGAGGTCGTCGTCGAATTGCGCCATCTCCCCGATGTAGCAACCGTTGTCAGCCAGGTAGGTGGTTACGGCAGCGACGATGCCGGACACGGCGGGACAGGTGATTTTGATGATGAAATGGTTTTTTTCGTGTTGCATGACACGTCCTCGGGAAGATGGCGGCAGCTCATCGCAAAGCGAAAATATGTCAGCGGAGAGGGTGGCTCTTCCTTGAGCGCTGTTTCTTGATGGGAATAAATTATTCCTGTTGGTGGCTTTATACGGGGGATGGGGAGGTGGCGTCCAGACGTTTGTGAAAGTTTTTTAACTGGTGGGAATTTTTTCTGAGGCTTTTGGGGGGGGTGTACATATCCGTTTCTGCGGTCATGGCCGCTATTGGTTCCGCCCTGACGGCGGGTCACTTGGAGAAGCGCCAAGTAACCAAGCGCTAGCGCCCCTGACGTACGGTGCCTCGCTGTGGCTCGGCATTCCCTCACTCCGGTCCTGCTCCGTGGGCCCGCCGCCATCGGCCATCCATGGCCGGGGGCGGCTAACCCGGCATCCATGCCGGGTTGCCCACTGCGCAGAACCTGCGTTCGGCCTTCCGATGGGGCAGATCAAGATCAAGATCAAGATCAAGATCAAAAGCGCAAGGCGAGCTAACGCTCGACCTGATGAGTGGTGAGAAGCGACGGGTGTACACCGTCAAATGTGGGAGCGAGCTTGCTCGCGATGAGGCCCTGTCAGTCAGCGGTGATGTTGCCTGTAATGCCGCCATCGCGAGCAAGCTCGCTCCCACAGGTATTGAGTACATCTGGCAAAGCCAGGTTGGCCGGAAGGTCACCTCGCGGTTTGATGTTGATCGTTCCCACGCTCCGCGTGGGAATGCATCCCGTGACGCTCCGCGTCACCATCGCGCAAGACTCAAGCCTGGTGTCGACAGCGGAACGCAGAGCGTCCCCGGCGGCATTCCCACGCGGAGCGTGGGAACGATCAGGACGCGTAAGCGTTGAGCAAACAGGCCGGCCGGTAGGCCGCCTCGCTTTGCTTTTGCGGTGCACGCCCCCTCGTGAGGCCGAGCGCAGGTTCTGCGCAGTGGGCAACCCGGCATGGATGCCGGGTTAGCCGCCCCCGGCCATGGATGGCCGATGGCGGCGGGCCCACGGAGCAGGACCGGAGCGAGGGCATGCCGAGCCTAGGCGAGGCACCGAACGTCAGGGGCAAAGCGCTTTGGTTACTTTCGCGCTTTTCGAAAGTGACCCGCCGTCAGGGCGGAACCAATAGCCGCCGTTACCGCAGAAACGGATATGTACCCAACCCCACCCCAGCAAATCGCTAAAAGCTCACTCCTTGTCATTCCCATAATTCATGATCGACAACATCCGAATCGGCACCTGCACCAACTCCTCAGGCCCATGGGGAATCTCCCCCTCGAACGTCAAGCTGTCCCCAGCCTCCATCCGATACAGCTGATTCCCATGTCGATAGATCAACTCACCCTCAAGCAAATGCAAGAACTCGGTCCCCGGGTGGGAGAAGGTCGGAAACTCTTCACTGGCGTCATCCATGCTCACCATGTACGCCTCGAAACTCTTCTTCGGCCCACGGGTATGGTTGAGCAAATGGTAGGTATGGCCTTTTTCAGTCCCGCGGCGCACCACCTCCATGCCTTGATCCGCCTTCACCAGCAGCGCGCTGCCGTCCTGCTGATCGTATTCGCTGAACAACTTCGACAGGGGCAGGCCGAGCACGTCGCACAGGCGGCTCAGGGTATCGAGGCTGGTCGACACCTGAGCGTTCTCAATCTTGCTCAACATGCCCTGGCTGATATCGGCAATCTTGGCCACGTCGGACAATTTCAGGTCCTGGGCCTGGCGCTGGCGTTTGATCTGCAACCCCAGGTATTGCTCAAGCTTGAGGCGCGGCGCGGTTTCGTTCGACATAGTCATCAGGTTCTGCACACTTTCCGTTCAGTAATATTAGTTTCGCACTGAGAAAGTGCAAATCAACGCATTCACTTCCTGTTCCGACGTGAATATTCCCACGGGGAAAAGATTTTTCCCATATATACAGCACAAAAGCGCAGTTCACCTCCCGCGAACACCTCCCTGGCAAATGTGGCAAGGGCCTTGCATTCCTATTGGGAAACAAACTTTCTTTTTAGGAATAAAAAGTCAGTTAAGGCCTATCCATCATGTTTTGCCTTTCGCGAGGAGTGACGAGCAATGTTGCCAGCAGAAACCCAGCACATTATCGACAAGCACGGCATCAAGTACGTGCTTGCACAGTTTGTCGATATCCATGGCGCGGCAAAAACCAAATCGGTGCCGATCTGCGGGCTCAAGGCCGTGGCTGAAGACGGCGCCGGTTTTGCCGGTTTCGCCATCAGCGGCATGGGCATGGAGCCGCACGGGCCGGACTTCATGGCCCGGGGCGATTTGTCGACGCTGACACCGGTGCCTTGGCAACCGGGTTATGGCCGGGTCGTGTGCATCGGTCATGTCGATGGCAAGCCGCATCCCTACGACAGCCGCTACGTGCTGCAACAGCAGATCCGTCGTCTGGAAGACAAAGGCTGGACGCTGAACACCGGCCTGGAGCCCGAATTCAACCTGATGCGCCGTGACGAGCAGGGCAAGCTGCAGCTGGTGGATCCGAGCGATAACCTCGACAAACCTTGCTACGACTACAAAGGCCTGTCGCGTTCCCGGGTGTTCCTCGAGCGTCTGACTGAAGCGCTGCAAGCGGTGGATTTCGAGGTCTATCAAATCGATCACGAAGACGCCAATGGCCAATTCGAAATCAACTACACCTACAGCGACGCCATGACCTCGGCGGATCGCTTCACCTTCTTCCGCATGGCCGCCGGCGAGATTGCCAATGACTTGGGCATGATCTGCTCGTTCATGCCCAAGCCCGATCCGAAACGTGCCGGCAACGGCATGCACTTTCACCTGTCGATCAGCAGTGTCGAGAACAAGAACCTGTTCCACGACGCCAGCGATCCGAGCGGCATGGGCCTGTCGAAAATGGCCTATCACTTCGCGGCCGGCCTGTTGGCGCACGGCCCGGCGCTGTGTGCCTTTGCCGCACCTACAGTCAACTCCTACAAGCGTTTGGTGGTGGGCAATTCATTGTCCGGTGCGACCTGGGCGCCGGCCTTTATTGCCTTCGGTGCGAACAACCGCTCCGCGATGGTCCGCGTGCCTTACGGGCGCCTGGAATTCCGTCTGCCGGACGCCGGTTGCAATCCCTATCTGGTCAGCGCGGCCATCATCGCTGCGGGTCTGGATGGCATCGACCGTCAGTTGGAGATCGACCACGTCTGCAACGAAAACCTCTACAGCCTGAGCCTGGAGCAGATCGCCGCGCGCGGCATCAAGACCCTGCCGCAGTCGCTCAAGGAAGCCTGCGATGCGCTCGAAGCCGACCCGCTGTTCGCCGAGGTGCTTGGCCCGCAGATCGTGGGCGAGTTCATCAAGCTCAAGCGTATGGAGTGGGTCGAGTACAGCCGCCATGTCAGTGACTGGGAAGTCGCGCGCTACACCGAATTTTTCTGAGCGCCGCCAAGGCGCGTTTAAACGAACCATCTTGCAGCTTGAAACTTGCGGCTGCCGAACGAAGTGAGGACTGTTGTCATGTGTGGAATCGTAGGTCTTTACCTGAAAAATCCGCAGCTGGAATCCCGGCTGGGGCAGCTCTTCGAACCAATGTTGCAGGCCATGACCGATCGTGGCCCGGACAGTGCCGGCTTCGCCATCTACGGCGATGAAGTCGCCGATGGCTGGGTCAAGCTGACCCTGCAGGCCACCACCGAAGGTTTCGACTGGAAAACCCTGATGGGTGAACTGGAAGGGCGCCTTGGCTGTTCGCTGGACTGGTTCCAGAACGCCAGCGCGGCAGTGCTGAAGATCCACGCCGACGAAGCGCCGGTGCGTCTGGCCCTTGCCGAGTTGGCGCCCAGCGTCCGCATCATGAGCGCCGGGCAGAGCATTGAAATCCTCAAAGGCATGGGATTGCCCCAGGAAATTTCCCAACGCTTCGGCCTGGCCGGCATGAAAGGCAGTCACATTATCGGCCACACCCGCATGGCCACTGAAAGCGCGGTGACCATGGAAGGCAGCCACCCGTTTTCCACCGGTGCCGACCTGTGCCTGGTGCACAACGGCTCGCTGTCCAACCACTTCCGCCTGCGTCAGGAGCTTAAGCGCGAAGGCATCCAGTTTGAAACCGACAACGACACCGAGGTGGCCGCCGGTTACCTGACCTGGCGCCTGCAGCAGGGCGACTCGTTGAAAGAGGCGCTGGATCATGCGCTGGAAGATCTCGACGGTTTCTTCACTTTCGCCATCGGCACCCGTAACGGTTTTGCGGTGATTCGCGACCCGATCGCCTGCAAGCCGGCGATCCTCGCCGAGACCGACGACTACGTCGCCATGGCCTCGGAATATCAGGCGCTGTCGAGCCTGCCAGGCATTGAAAACGCCAGGATCTGGGAGCCGGCACCGGCCACCTTGTACATCTGGGAACGCGAGTCAGCTTAAGGAGCGCACACATGAAAACCATCGATCTTTCCATTGCCACCGTGCGTGACCTCAATCAGGCGTTGCATGACCAGGTCCACGCTGTAGAAGACCGCGAGTGGGTCGTGACTCACTCCAACGGCAAGCACAATCTCGCCGTCGGGGTGAACCAGGCCGTTTCCATCGATATCCAGGGCCACGCCGGTTACTACTGCGCCGGCATGAACCAGAAGGCTTCGATCACCGTTCATGGCAATGCCGGTGTCGGCTGCGCCGAGAACATGATGTCCGGTTATGTGCGGATCAAGGGCAGCGCGTCCCAGGCCGCCGGCGCCACCGCCCATGGCGGATTGCTGGTGATCGAAGGCGATGCCGGTGCCCGTTGCGGGATTTCCATGAAAGGCATCGACATCGTGGTCGGCGGCAGCATTGGTCACATGAGTTGCTTCATGGGCCAGGCTGGGCGCCTGGTGGTGTGCGGCGATGCCGGCGATGCGTTGGGCGATTCGCTGTACGAAACCCACATTTATGTGAAGGGTAGCGTCGCCTCCCTGGGCTCGGATTGCATCGAGAAAGAGATGCGCGCCGAGCACCTGGAAGAGCTGCAGGTGCTGCTCAACCGTGCCGGTTTCGAGCACAAGGCCGCTGACTTCAAGCGCTACGGCTCGGCCCGTCAGTTGTACAACTTCAAAGTCGATAACGCGTCCGCGTATTGATTCACGCCAGGAGAACAGACATGAGCGACTCTACCAGCCCAAAAGCAGCCCCGGTATTGCGTGAATCCGCGACCTTCGACCGCCTGACCATCCAGGAAATCCAGCGTGCCGCCGAGACCGGCATCTATGACATTCGCGGCGGCGGCACCAAGCGTAAAGTGCCGCACTTCGATGACTTGCTGCTGCTCGGCGCCAGCGTGTCGCGTTACCCGCTGGAAGGCTATCGGGAGAAGTGCGGCACCGATGTGATCCTCGGCAACCGTTTCGCCAAGAAGCCGATCCACCTGAAGATTCCGGTGACCATTGCCGGCATGAGTTTCGGTGCGCTGTCCGCCAATGCCAAGGAAGCGCTCGGTCGTGGGGCAACGATCGCCGGCACCAGCACCACCACCGGTGACGGCGGCATGACGCCGGAGGAACGCGGGCAATCGCAGCACTTGGTCTATCAATATCTGCCGTCGCGTTACGGCATGAACCCGGATGACCTGCGCAAGGCCGATGCCATCGAAATCGTCCTGGGGCAGGGCGCCAAACCCGGTGGCGGCGGCATGCTGCTGGGCATGAAAGTCACCGAGCGGGTAGCCGGTATGCGCACCTTGCCGATTGGCGTCGATCAGCGCAGCGCCTGCCGCCACCCGGACTGGACCGGTCCGGATGACCTGGCGATCAAGATTGCCGAGCTGCGCGAAATTACCGACTGGGAAAAACCGATCTACGTGAAGATCGGCGCCAGCCGGCCTTACTACGACGTCAAACTGGCAGTGAAGGCCGGGGCGGATGTGATCGTGCTCGACGGTATGCAAGGCGGCACCGCGGCAACCCAGGAAGTGTTCATCGAACACGTGGGGATCCCGATTTTGCCGGCCATTCCACAAGCGGTACAGGCTTTGCAAGAGATGGGCATGCACCGCAAGGTCCAATTGATCGTTTCAGGAGGGATACGCAACGGTGCCGACGTGGCCAAGGCCATGGCGCTGGGCGCGGACGCGGTGGCCATCGGCACAGCGGCGCTGATCGCGCTGGGCGACAACCACCCGCGACTGGATGAAGAACTGCAGAAGATCGGCTCGGCCGCAGGCTTTTACGACGACTGGCAGAACGGCCGCGACCCGGCCGGGATCACCACGCAGGATCCGGAACTGTCCAAGCGTCTGGATCCGGTGGAAGGCGGACGCCGTCTGGCCAACTACCTGCGGGTGCTGGTGCTGGAAGCTCAGACCATGGCGCGGGCATGCGGCAAGTCGCACCTGCACAACCTCGATCCCGAGGATCTGGTGGCGCTGACGGTGGAATCGGCCGCGATGGCCCGGGTGCCACTGGCCGGGACTAGCTGGATTCCGGGCTCCGGTTATTGAGTGACAGGATCGTTCCTACGCTCTGCGTGGGAATGCCTCAAGGGACGCTCTGCGTCCCGATTCGGTGACGCAGAGCGTCACGGGCTGCATTACCACGCGGAGCGTGGGAACGATCAAAGCGCCCGAAAGAGGTGCAAATCAGCGCTTGCTCACTGCCCGGCACTTCCAATTTCCTTTGCAGGAGCTTTGAACATGGTCAATCGTCTTCTCGGCAAATCCCTTCTTGGCCTGCTAGCCAGCGGTGCACTCGTGCCGTTGGCACAGGCTGCCGATGCACCCACTTTGAACACTGGCAGCACCGCGTGGATGGTCACCGCCGCCGTGTTGGTGTTGTTCATGTGCCTGCCGGGCCTGGCCCTGTTTTATGGCGGACTGGTACGGGCAAAAAATATGTTGTCGTTGTTCACCCAGTGCTTTGGCATCGCCGGACTGGTGGGTGTTTTATGGGTGATCTACGGCTACAGCATGGTGGTCGACACCACGGGCATGGTCGAGGGGCAAGTGACCTTCAACAGTTTTGTCGGTGGCTTGAGCCGGGCCTTTCTGGCGGGCATGACCCCGCAGAGCCTGGTCGGCGATATACCGGAAGGGGTGTTCGTGACCTTCCAGATGACCTTCGCCATCATCACTCCGGCGCTGATTGCCGGGGCGTTTGCCGAGCGCATGAAATTTTCGGCGGCGCTGTGGTTCATGGCGCTGTGGTTCACCCTGGTGTATGCCCCGGTGGCCCATATGGTGTGGGGCGGTTCGGGCGCCTTGATGCATAACTGGGGCGTCCTCGATTTTGCCGGCGGGACGGCGGTGCACATCAATGCCGGTGTCGCGGCATTGGCGGCGTGTCTGATTCTCGGCAAGCGCAAGGGTTACCAGAACACGCCGATGCCGGCGCACAACCTGAGCCTGACCATGGCCGGTGCGGCCATGCTCTGGGTCGGCTGGTTCGGTTTCAATATCGGCTCCGGTGGCGGCCTCAACGGCACTTCCGGGATTGTCATGCTTAACACTCAATTGGGTGCTTGCGCCGGGATTCTCGGCTGGATGTTCACCGAGTGGTTCAAGGTCGGCAAGCCAAGTGCCTTGGGCCTTGCCAGTGGTGCGCTGGCCGGTCTGGTGGGGATCACTCCGGCGTGTGCCTATGTGGGCGTCGGTGGTGCGCTGGCGATCGGTCTGTTGTGCGGGGTGTTTTGTTATTTGAGCGTCACCGTCCTCAAGCGCCGCTTCGGCTATGACGACAGCCTTGATGTGTTTGGCTTGCACGGTATCGGCGGGATGATTGGCGCGGTATTGACCGGAGTGTTCTGCGTGCCGTCGCTGGGCGGGATGGTCGAGGGCGTGACCATGGGCGCGCAAGTGGTGGCGCAAATCAAGGGTGTGCTGCTGACTACGGTGTATTGCTTCGCCGTCAGCTGGATCATTCTCAAGGTGATCAACGCGGTGATCGGCTTGCGTGCCGATGAGTCGGTGGAGGAGATGGGGCTGGATCTGGCCGAGCACAACGAGCGTGCCTATAACCATTGATAGGTGCGCTGACGGCACAACGCCGGCCATGAGCCGGCGTTGTGCTTTTTAATCAGCGGAACGCCGGGACCACGTGTTTGATGAACAGCTCCAGGGATTTTTTCTTTTCCGCATGGGGCAGGCTGTTGTCGCACCAGAAACTGAATTCGTCGACACCCAGTTCCTGGTAATACTTGATGCGCGGAATGATTTCTTCCGGCGTGCCGATCATGGCGGTCTTGTGCAGGCTCTCCAGCTGGAACTCCGGACGCTCGGCGAATTTTTCTTCCGGGCTCGGTGCCAGGAAACCGTTGACCGGTGTTTGCTTGTTGCCGAACCAGGCGTCGAAAGTGCGGTAAAACTTCGAGATCGCCTTGGCGCCGACTTTCCAGCCCTCAGGGTCATCGACGGCGTGGACGTGGGTGTGACGCAGCACCATCAGTTGCGGGCGGGGCACGTCGGGGTTGTTGTCCAGCGCGGTCTGGAACTTGTTCTTCAGGTCGAGGACTTCTTCGTCGCCTTTCATCAGCGGCGTGACCATGACGTTGCAACCGTTGGCCACGGCGAAGTTATGGGAGTCGGGGTCGCGAGCGGCAATCCACATCGGCGGGTTGGGCTTCTGGATCGGCTTTGGCACGCTGGTGGACGTCGGGAATTTCCAGATATCGCCGTCGTGGGCGTAGTCGCCTTGCCACAGCGCGCGGACCACCGGAACCATCTCGCGCAGTGCCTGACCGCCGGACGAAGCAGGCATGCCGCCGGCCATCCGGTCGAACTCAACCTGGTAAGCGCCACGTGCCAGGCCGACTTCCATACGCCCATTGCTGATCACGTCGAGCAACGCGCATTCACCGGCAACCCGCAACGGATGCCAGAACGGCGCGATGATGGTGCCGGCGCCCAGGTGAATGGTGGTGGTCTTGGCTGCCAGGTAGGCCAGCAGCGGCATCGGGCTTGGCGAGATGGTGTATTCCATCGCGTGGTGTTCGCCGATCCAGACGGTGCTGAAACCACCGGCCTCAGCCATCAGGGTCAGTTCGGTCAAGTCTTCGAACAGCTGGCGATGGCTGACGCTCTCGTCCCAACGTTCCATGTGCACGAACAGGGAAAACTTCATGACGCTTACCTCGGATCTTTTGTTGTCGGCCTGTCGACAGGCTGTTTATCGGAGTCTCGGAATTCGCAATCTACGCAACATATTCTGAGTATTGTCTAATCAGGCGAACACGGGCAGGGCGCCCATCTTGCCGTGGCAATACACCAGTGGCCCGGCGTTCTGCTGGGGCACGATCAGGTTCTTCACGGCGCCAACCATGATTGCGTGGTCGCCGCCCTCATATTCGCGCCACAGTTCGCACTCGATCACGGCCGTGGCGTTCGCCAGAATCGGGTTGCCCAGCTCGCTCAAGGTCCATTCGATGCCTTGCGCCTTGTCTTTGCCTTTGCGGGCGAATGCATAGGCTTCGCTTTGCTGACCGCCGGACAGCACGTGAATGGCAAAGCGTTTGTTCTTGATCAGTACCGGATACGAGTCGGAGCTGTAGTTGGGGCAGAACAGCACCAGGGCCGGGTCCATGGACAGCGAGCTGAAGGCGCTGGCGGTCAGGCCGACGATCTGTCCGTCGTCATCGAGTGTCGTGATGACAGTGACCCCGGAAGGAAACGAACCCATTACTTGTTTGTAGATGGCGGCATCGATCATGGGACGGTCCTCTGGCGGTGTGGTACGGGTTTTTATGTGTTTGTAGGTCTGATGGTATACCGTAATACATAGTTTGCAAGGGCTTTTTTTGTGGATCGATAAACGTGTGTCATTGGCGTTTAAGCCAATGATTACGGGCGCTTTAACGATTAAGTGAGATTTTGTATGACTCCGAATAGCGGCGCAGATCGTCGCAAAAAGACCAGATCAGCCTTGTGAAAAAGTTGGAATACCATAATATGCCTGCCATCTGAGGGGCGGCCCGAGAGCTCCCCCGGTTTGGCTTCATACAAATATAAGATCAGACAAACTCGAGTTCATGCACATGTCCCAGATGTCCCGGCAAGACCCCCTGATCGAGAATCACACGGTCGATTACGTCCCTCTCGCGGAACGCCATGGGAAGGCCCGCGATCTTTTCACTTTGTGGTTCAGCACCAACATTGCGCCGCTGCCCATCGTCACCGGTGCGATGGTGGTGCAAGTGTTTCACCTCAATCTGTTCTGGGGGTTGCTGGCCATTGCGCTTGGGCACATGGTGGGAGGCCTGGTGATCGCCCTGGCCTCGGCGCAGGGCCCGCGCATGGGCATTCCGCAGATGGTCCAGAGTCGCGGCCAGTTCGGTCGTTATGGTGCGCTGCTGATCGTGTTCTTTGCCGCACTCATCTACGTCGGTTTTTTCATCTCCAACATCGTGCTGGCCGGCAAATCCATCGTCGGCATCGCGCCTTCGGTTCCGGTGCCGGCGAGCATCCTGATCGGTGCCTTGAGCGCCACGGCGATCGGGGTGATCGGTTACCGCTTCATTCATACCCTAAACCGCATCGGGACCTGGGTGATGGGCAGTGCCTTGCTGGCCGGTTTCCTTTACATCTTTGCCCATGACTTGCCGGCCGACTTTTTCACTCGCGGCAGTTTCAATGTGTCCGGCTGGCTGGCGACGGTGTCGCTGGGGATTATCTGGCAGATCAGCTTTTCGCCTTACGTGTCGGACTACTCGCGTTACTTGCCAGCCGACATCGGGATTGCCCGTCCATTTTTCGCCACTTATCTGGGGGCAACGCTGGGTACCATTTTGTCTTTTAGCTTTGGTGCGGTCGCGGTGCTGGCGACGCCGGAAGGCACTGAGGCGATGGCGGCGGTGAAGCAATCCACCGGTTGGTTGGGGCCGATTTTGATGGTGTTGTTTCTGCTTAATATCATCAGCCACAACGCCTTGAATCTGTATGGCGCGGTGCTGTCGATCATTACTTCGATCCAGACGTTTGCCAGTCAATGGACGCCGAGCATCAAGGTACGTGTGGTGTTGTCGAGTGTGGTGTTGGCGGGCTGCTGTGTGGTGGCGTTGGGGGCTTCGGCGGATTTCATTTCGCAGTTCATCGGGTTGATTCTGGCGTTGTTGCTGGTGTTGGTGCCTTGGGCTTCGATCAACTTGATCGACTTTTATCTGATCAAGCGTGGGTGTTATGACATTGCCTCGATTTTCCGTGCGGATGGCGGGATTTATGGGCGGTTCAATTGGCATGCGATTGTGGCGTATTTCATCGGGATTGTTGTGCAGCTGCCGTTTGCCAATACGTCGTTGTATGTCGGGCCGTATGCCAATCTGGTGGACGGTGCGGATTTGTCCTGGTTGGTGGGGTTGGTGGTGACGTGTCCGCTTTACTATTGCCTGTCGACGCGGGGGCAGGTGCAGGAGGGCAGGGTTTCGCGGTTGGGGTTTGCTGACTGATTACGTTGCTTGTTTGGTTTGGAATGCCCGGCTTTGGTCGGGCGTTTTTTTTGGTCGTGTACATATCCGTTGTTTTGGTAATGGCTGCTATTGGTTCCGCCCTGACGGCGGGTTACTTGGAAGAGCGCCAAGTAACCAAGCGCTAGCGCCCCTGACGTACGGTGCCTCGCCTAGGCTCGGCATTCCCTCACTCCGGTCCTGCTCCGTGGGCCCGCCGCCATCGGCCATCCATGGCCGGGGGCGGCTAACCCGGCATCCATGCCGGGTTGCCCACTGCGCAGAACCTGCGTTCGGCCTGCCGACGGGGCAGATCAAGATCAAAAGCTGAAGGCGAGCTAACGCTCGACCTGAAGAGTGGTGAGAAGCCACGGGTGTACACCGTCAAATGTGGGAGCGAGCTTGCTCGCGATGAGGTCCTGTCAGTCGGCGGTGATGTTGCCTGTAATGCCGCCATCGCGAGCAAGCTCGCTCCCACAGGTATTGAGTACATCGGCCAAAACCAGGTTGGCCGGAAGGCCCCTCGCGTTGCTGATCGTTCCCATGCTCCGCGTGGGAATGCATCCCGTGACGCTCCGCGTCACCATCGCGCAAGACTCAAGCTTGGCGTCGACAGCGGAACGCAGAGCGTCCCCGGCGGCATTCCCACGCGGAGCATGGGAACGATCAGGACGCGTCAGCGTTGAAGAATCAGGTCGGCCCGTAGGCCGCCTCGTTTTGCTTTGGCACTGCACGCCCCCTCGTGAGGCCGAGCGCAGGTTCTGCGCAGTGGGCAACCCGGCATGGATGCCGGGTTAGCCGCCCCCGGCCATGGATGGCCGATGGCGGCGGGCCCACGGAGCAGGACCGGAGCGAGGGCATGCCGAGCCTTAGCGAGGCACCGAACGTCAGGGGCAAGAGCCCTTTGGTTACTTTGGGGCTTTTCCAAAGTGACCCGCCGTCAGGGCGGAACCCTAAGCCGCCGTAACCGCAGAAACGGATATGCCCCCAACCAAAACCAAAAAAAAAGGGCCACCACAACCCGACGTTGCAGCGACCCGAGGGTGACGCTATGTAATACCGCCCAACCGAAAATCAGTGAGCCCCGGCAGCCTTGTTCAAATCACTCTCAGCCCACTCGGTATACACACAAGCATCCGCAGTAGCCCAACGCACACGAACCGGATCCCCCGTCTTGAGCGGCATACCCGCAGCAGACAGCGCCTTCACAGTCATCGAAGTCCCACCCAGCGTCTTGACGGTGCACGTCTGGCTCTCACCCAGAAACAACACCTCACCGACAATCGCCGATACCTCATTCCAGCCCGCCGCCAAAGGCTCACGAGCCGCTTGCTCGACACTCAACGCCAACGCCTTCTCCGGACGCACCATCAGCAGCACATCCTGATCGATCTGCAACCCGGCAGTCAGGCGAATCGACAGCGACTGCCCTTCAAACGAAGCCACCGCGTTGCCCTGAGCCTTGAGCTTGAGGAAGTTCGAGTTACCGAGGAACGACGCGACAAACGCATTCGGCGGGTTCTGATACAGATCAAAACCACTGCCCAGCCCGACGATCTTGCCATGGCTGAAAATCGCAATGCGCTGAGACAAACGCATGGCTTCTTCCTGATCGTGGGTCACGTAAACAATGGTGATGCCCAGGCGCCGGTGCAGCTGGCGCAGTTCGTCCTGCAAATCTTCACGCAGTTTTTTGTCGAGCGCGCCGAGCGGCTCGTCCATCAGCAAAATACGTGGCTCATACACCAGCGCCCGCGCAATCGCGACCCGTTGCTGCTGGCCGCCGGAGAGTTGCGAAGGGCGACGATGGGCGAACTGTTCCAGTTGCACCAGCTTGAGCATCGCATCGACCCGACGCTCGCGCTCGGCGGCGGGCAGCTTGCGGATGGCCAGCGGGAACGCGATGTTGTCGCGTACCGACAAGTGCGGGAACAGCGAGTAACGCTGGAACACCATGCCAATGTCGCGCTTGTGCGGCGGCACGTTGACCAGCGATTGGCCATTGACCAGGATCTCGCCGCTGCTCGGGGTTTCGAAGCCGGCGAGCATCGACAGCGTTGTACTTTTACCGGAGCCGCTGGAGCCGAGGAAGGTGAGGAATTCACCGTCCTTGATGTCCAGCGAGATGTCGTCCACGGCGGCAAATTCGCCGTAGAACTTGTTCAGGTTGCGCAGGCTTACCAGGGGTTGGTCACTGTGTTGCGCGGAATCTTTGATCACTGCACTCATGTCGTACTCCTGGGCGCTCAGGCGCTGATTTCATTGCGCCGGCGAACGGCGGCGGCGATCACCATGACCAATACCGAGAGGCCGATCAGCAACGTCGAAGCGACGGCGATCACAGGCGTCAGGTCCTGGCGCAGTGTGGTCCACATTTTCACGGGAAGGGTTTGCAGGGTCGGGCTGGCCATCATCACGCTCAGTACCACTTCATCCCACGAGACAAGGAAGGCGAAGAGGGCGCCGGCCACCATGCCCGGACGAATGGCCGGGAAGGTCACCTTGAACACCGCTTGCAGGCGCGAGGCGCCGCAGATCACCGCCGCATCTTCAATCGACTGATCGAACAGCTTCAGCGAGTTGATGATCGAGATGATGGTGAACGGCAACGCGACGATTACGTGGCTGACGACGAAGGCAAACATCGTCCCGGTATAGCCGAGCTTGAGAAACAGCGCGTACACCGCCACCGCAATGATCACCAGTGGCACGATCATCGGCAGGGTGAACAGGCCGTAAAGCATTTCCCGACCCGGGAAGCGTCCGCGCACCAGTGCAAACGCGGTGGGCAAGCCCAGCGCCACGGCGAAGAAGGTGGTCAGGACCGCGACCTTGAGACTGGCCACGGCGGCGTTCATCCAGTCGGCATTGGAGAAGAACTGGCCGTACCATTTCAGCGTCCAGCCCGGTGGCGGGAACACCAGCCACTGGGAGGAACCGAAGGACAGCAGCACGATGAACACGATCGGCAGCAACAGGAACAGCGCGATCAGCCCAGTCGTGAAATACAGGCCGAGGCGCATGCGCCGGCTCATGGCATTGGGAGTCAGTAGCATGATGGCTTACCTCGCGTTGCTGGCGCCAACCGGGGATTCCGGCTGAAGCTTCAGGTAGAAGTAGAACAACACCAGCGTGATCACGATCAGCAACGCGGCACCGGCGCTCGCCAGGCCCCAGTTGAGGAAGGACTGCACCTGTTGAATGATGAACTCGGGCAGCATCATGTTCTGCGCACCACCGAGCAAGGCCGGGGTGACGTAGTACCCAAGCGACATCACGAACACCATCAGTCCGCCGGAAAACAGCCCCGGCCGGCACAGCGGCAGGAACACCCGGAAGAAGTTGGTCCAGGGACTGGCACCGCAGATCGAGCCGGCTTGCAGGATCATCGGATCGATGGCCTGCATGGTCGCCTGCAGCGGCAGGACGATGAACGGGATCATGATGTAGCTCATGCCGATCACCACGCCAGTGAGGTTATGCACCATCTCCAGCGGCTGATCGATGATGCCCATCGCCATCAGCGCCTTGTTGATCACCCCGGAGGCTTGCAGCAACACCAGCCAGGAATAGGTGCGGGCGAGGAGGCTGGTCCACATCGACAGCAGCACGATGTTGAGGATCCAGCGCCCCCAGCCACGTGGCACCAGGGTGATGGCCCACGCCAGCGGGAAACCCAGCAGCAGGCTGAACAGCGTCACCAGGCCGGCCACGGAGAAGGTGTTGAGCAAGACCCGGGCATACGCCGAGTTGGCGAACAGTTGCTCGTAGTTGCCGAGGCCCGGAACGGGTTCCAGCACACCACGCAACAGCAGGCCAATCAGCGGCGCGAGGAAGAACAGGCCCAGAAACAGCAGGGCCGGAATCAGGTTGCTCGCACCGCGCCAGCGCTGCGCCATGGATGCAGATTGCTTCGGCACAGCGGCCTTGCCGGGAACCGCCCCGGCAGCGCCAGCGGCGCTCCCGGTCTTCGTTGCTGGAGAGGAAGCTGTTGCCGCCATTTTCATTTGACCAGCCATTCGTTCCACCGTGTCGCGATGGCCGGACCGTTCTTGGCCCAGTACGCGAAATCAAGAGTGATTTGATCCTTGGCGTAGGCGGTCGGCAGGTTAGGCGCCAGCACTGAATCCAGGCGTGCCACGCTGTCGACGTTGACCGGCGCATAGGCGGTCAGGTTGGAGAAGTCGGCCTGTCCTTTGGCGCTGCTCGCGTTGGCCAGGAACTTCATGGCCGCTGCCTTGTTTTTCGTGCCTTTAGGCACGACCAGGATGTCGGCCATGACCAGGTTCTGTTTCCAGCTCACACCCACCGGTGCGCCGTCTTCTTGCAGGGCGTGAATCCGGCCGTTCCAGAACTGGCCCATGCTTGCTTCACCCGAAGCCAGCAGTTGTTGCGACTGTGCACCACCGCCCCACCAGACGATGTCTTTCTTGATGGTGTCGAGTTTCTTGAAGGCGCGGTCCAGGTCCAACGGATAGAGCTTGTCGGCAGCCACACCGTCGGCCAGTAGTGCCAGTTCGAGCACGCCAGGGCTTGGCCATTTGTAGAGGGCGCGTTTGCCGGGGTAGGTCTTGGTGTCGAACAGTGCGGACCAGTCCTGAGGTTTGCTGGCGCCGAGCTTGCTTTCGTTGTAACCCAGGACAAAGGAGAAGAAGAACGAACCGACGCCGTAATCGGAAACAAACCGCGGGTCGATTTTGTCGCGCTGGATCACCGAGAAATCGAGGGGTTCGAGCAAGCCTTCGGAGGCGGCGCGCAGGGCGAAGTCGGCTTCGACGTCAACCACGTCCCATTGCACGTTGCCGCTTTCGACCATGGCTTTGAGTTTGCCGTAGTCGGTTGGGCCGTCCTGGACCACCGTGACGCCGCTGGCTTTGCTGAACGGATCGGCCCAGGCCTGCTTCTGCGCATCCTGGGTGCTACCGCCCCAACTGACGAAGTTGACGCTTTCAGCCGCAATGGCCGCGTGACTGACCGTGGCCAGTAAACCCGCGAACAGTACTGCGGTTGCACGTTTGTTCAACACCATTTTCACGCCCTCATTTGTTGTGTTTTTGAGCGGGCTTGGTAATGCCCGCCTATCGGGAGCAGTAGGTCCATCTGGCCTCTAACGGCGACCGTGCCAAGGGCTGTTATTGGTGCTTTCCCTGTCGGGGGCACTTGGCTGAAGCGTCCGGTCTATGGAATATCATATTATGGTATTCCAAACTTTGTGCAAGCACTTTGCCTTACCGGCCATCAGCCAAAAGCGGGTTTTTTTCCGTCAGGCCGCGCTGTGGTGGCGACCTGCGGCGCGTCTGCGCTTATCCAGTGAACGGAATGCTCTCGACGACTTCCAGGTCGTAACCGGTCAAGCCTGCGTATTTGAGCGGCGGGCCGAGGTGACGCAGCTTGCCCACGCCGAGGTCTTGCAGAATTTGTGCCCCGGTCCCTACTTCAGAATAGATGCGCGATTGCGAACGGCTGAACTGACGGGGTGCCTGGGTCAATTGCGGCACTCGTTCGAGCAAGGCCTGGGACGATTCATGATTGGCCAGCACCACCACTACGCCGCAGCCTTCTGCCGCTACCCGTTGCAAGGCTGCCCATAACGTCCAGTTGGAAGGACCGCTGTATTCGGCGCCCACCAGGTCTCGCAACGGGTCGATTACGTGCACGCGCACCAGCGTCGGTTCGTGGCGTTGCGGATTGCCCATGACCATCGCCATGTGAACGCCGCCTTCGATGCGGTCTTCAAACGTAATCAGGCGGAAAGTGCCGTGCACCGTGGGCAGCTCACGCTCACCGATTCGCACCACGGTGTGTTCAGTGCTGAGGCGATAGTGGATCAGGTCGGCGATGGTGCCGATCTTGATCCCGTGCTTGCGCGCGAAGACTTCTAGGTCGGGGCGTCGCGCCATGGTGCCGTCGTCGTTCATGACTTCGACGATCACCGAGGCGGGCGTGAAGCCGGCCAGGCGGGCAAGGTCGCAGCCGGCCTCGGTATGCCCGGCGCGGGTCAGCACGCCGCCTTCCTTGGCGCGCAATGGAAAGATGTGGCCTGGCTGCACCAGGTCAGCCGGTACGGCGTCGGCGGCAACGGCTGCGGCCACTGTCCGTGCGCGGTCGGCGGCGGAGATGCCGGTGGTCACGCCGACGGCGGCCTCGATGGAGACGGTAAACGCGGTGCTGAAAACACTGCCGTTGCTTGGCACCATCTGCTCCAGTCCGAGCCGCTGGCAGTGATCGTCGGTCAAGGTCAGGCAGATCAGGCCGCGGGCTTCTCGCGCCATGAAGCTGATTGCTTGCGGCGTGCAGCAGTCGGCGGCGAGCAGCAGGTCGCCTTCGTTTTCGCGGTCTTCATCGTCAACCAGCAGCACCATTTTGCCGAGTCGATAGTCTTCGATGATTTCTTCGATGCTGTTGAAGGCCATGTTGGGTTCTCAGTGTTTGGTGGGAATGTAATGTGGTATACCATAATACAAAATAAACCGAGAGGTCACTATGAAGGCGTACTGGATTGCTCATGTTGATGTCACTGATCCCGATCAATACAGCCAATACACGCAGCGGGCGCCGGCGGCTTTTGCGTTGTACGGGGGGCGGATGTTGGCCAGGGGCGGGCGTAGCGAAGCGATGGAGGGCCGGCCGACGCCGCAACGCAGTGTGGTGATTGAATTTGATTCGTATGAGCAGGCGCTGGCTTGCTATCACAGCGAGCAGTATCAGGAGGCGAAACGGCACCGTGAGGGTGTGGCGCGGGCTGAGGTGATTATTGTTGAGGGTGTGGCGCCGGTTTGATTATGTGGATGTACCCAGGAGCATTTTGGGAGTGAGCCTGCTCGCGATGGCGGCCTGGTAGCCGACCATTTTCTTCTGGGTGTACATATCCATTGCTGCGGTAACGGCGGCTTAGGGTTCCGCCCTGACGGCGGGTCACTTGGAGAAGCGCCAAGTAACCAAGCGCTTTTGCCCCTGACGTTCGGTGCCTCGCCAAGGCTCGGCATGCCCTCGTTCCGGTCCTGCTCCGTGGGCCCGCCGCCATCGGCCATCCATGGCCGGGGGCGGCTAACCCGGCATCCTTGCCGGGTTGCCCACTGCGCAGAACCTCCACTCGGCCTCTCGAGGCGGCGTGTGCATCAAGATCAAGAGCTGCAAGCGAGCTACCGCTCGGCTTGTTGAGTGGTGAAGGGCAAAAGCGTTGCGTCGATCTGCTTTGTGTAGGAGTGAGCCTGCTCGCGATGGCGTACTGACAGGCGACAGAGAGCTCGGAGGCAGTGCCTTCGCACGCAAGTAAACCGCCGCAGCCTCTTGCGGAGGCAATTGCGGCAGCTTGTCAGTTCGTTGGTTGTCGTTCCCGCGCGAGGGCGGGAACTGGGGGTTTAAGCGACGACTTGATAGCACGGCACATAGGCCGCGCCACCCGGGAGTTTCATCCGGTGTTGGGCCACAAACGCCTTGAGCAGTTGGTCCAGCGGTTTCATTACGCCGGCGTCGCCACGGATCTGGTAAGGCCCGTGTTTTTCGATCAAGCGGATGCCTTTGTCCTTCACGTTACCGGCGACGATGCCGGAGAACGCCCGGCGCAGGTTGGCTGCCAGTTCGTGGGCTGGCAGGTCACGGCTGAGTTTGAGGTTGGCCATGTTTTCGTGGGTCGGGTCGAACGGGCGCTGGAAGCCTTCGTCGATTTTCAGCAGCCAGTTGAAATGGAAGGCGTCATTGCGCTCGCGGCGGAATTGTTTGACCGCTTTGAGGCCTTGAGTCATGTGCCGGGCGACTTCAGCCGGGTCGTCGATGATGATTTGGTAATGTTGCTTGGCCGCTTCACCCAGCGTTGCGCCGACGAACGCGTCCAGTTGTTCCAGATACGGCGCTGCATGTTTCGGCCCGGTGAGGACCACGGGGAAGGGCAGGCCAGCGTTGTCCGGGTGCATCAGGATGCCCAGCAGGTACAGGAACTCCTCGGCCGTGCCGGCGCCGCCCGGGAAAATGATGATGCCGTGGCCCACACGGACGAACGCTTCCAGGCGTTTTTCGATATCCGGCAGAATCACCAGTTCGTTGACGATCGGGTTTGGCGCTTCGGCGGCGATGATGCCCGGCTCGGTCAGGCCCAGGTAGCGGCCGCCGTGGATGCGCTGCTTGGCGTGGGCGATGGTTGCGCCTTTCATCGGGCCTTTCATCACGCCGGGACCGCAACCGGTGCAGATGTCGAGGCTGCGCAGGCCCAGTTCATGGCCGACTTTCTTGGTGTATTTGTATTCTTCGGTGTTGATCGAGTGGCCGCCCCAGCACACCACGATTTTCGGCTCGACACCGGGGCGCAGGGTGCGGGCGTTGCGCAGCAGGTGGAATACGTAATCGCTGATGCCCTGGGAGTTGCTCAGGTCGATGCGCTGGCTGTCGAGTTCGTTTTCGGTGTAGACGATATCGCGCAGGGCGCTGAACAGCATTTCCCGGGTGCTGGCGATCATTTCGCCGTCGACGAAGGCGTCGGCCGGGGCGTTCAGCAGTTCCAGGCGCACGCCGCGGTCTTGCTGGTGGATGCGGATTTCGAAGTCTTTATAGGCTTCAAGGATGGTCTTGGCGTTATCAACATGGGCGCCGGTATTGAGGATGGCCAGGGCGCACTGGCGGAAGAGGGTGTAGATGCTGCCGGATCCGGCTTCACTCAGTTGCTGGACTTCACGTTGAGAGAGGGTTTCCAGGCTGCCTTTAGGGCTGACGGAGGCGTTGATTACATGGCGTTGGGTCATTCAATGATCCTTAAAACGATGACATTCATACAGGCAAATGGCATCCGAATAGTATGTATCCATGAAAGAAGATGGCACGAACTGCGCTGTATCGCCATTTCCCCGTTTAACGATGAAAAGATGAAAAGGAGCCTCAGCATAGCTAAATCCTGCGCAGGGGCGATAATGCCCCGCAGTCTTTTTGCCCTCCGACCCAAGGAAACCCGACGCAATGTTCGAAATCCAGCCGATGAACGCCGAACGCTTTCGACAACAGACGCGGCGCAGCACGGTGATTATTGCCCTGATTTTCCTGGCGCTGGCGATGGTGCTGTCCACGGCGGCGGTGGCGCTGTTCGGTGAGCCCGGCGGCGACAATCTGCGGTTTAACGTCGGCGGGGTGTTTGTCGCGGTGCTGCTGATGGCGGCGCTGATGCGCGGCAAGTTCTGGAGCCAGGAATGGATGGCACCAGCGGTCTACGGCTGGCGGCTCAAGCGCAGTCTGATGAGCGTCACCAACATCATGCACCAGGTAACGGCGGCGGTGGAGCAGGGTGATCCGACGGCCATGAAGCTGTTGCGCTTCTATCACCTGGGCCTGAGCCAGATGCACGAACTGGACGGCAACTCCAGCGACCACAGCCAGTTGACCCGCGAAATGGATCAACACAAGGCGCGGATGGAAGCGCTGGGTATCGACACTCAACAAACGCAGTTGGATCCGGCCTGGCTTGAGGCAATGAAACCGCCGTCGCGGTAAACCGGTGGTGTCGGCCCATCATCACGACACAAACCCCGGCACGAACCGGCAAATCACCTATCTTGTTGAGATGCCATTGAAAGGGCGAACAGGAACATTCGCCCTGTCATCAGGAACCAGGGAACGTCATGGCGCATCCGTCCACTAAAGACCGAATTGAAAACAGCGTCGCCGCTGCGCCTTGGCTGCCCGATCTGGTTGAGTCCCGATTCAGGGTCCGACACGCCGTGTTGCTGCTGGTGGCGGTGTGTCTGTCGATGACCGCGATAGCGGTCTGGGAAGCCTGGACCTCACGCCAGTACCATCTGCATGACAAAGAAGTGGCGATGTCCAACCTTGCACAGACCTTGGCGTCGCAAGCGCGAGCGTCGATCAAGCAGGCTGATACGCTGCTGTTCACCTTGGTCGATCGTCTCGAAAACGACGGGATGGACCCGGCTCTGCTCCCCAGGTTGCAACGTTTGCTCAGGGATCAGCGCAGTGAATTGCCCCAGCTCCATGGGCTGTTTGTGTTTGATGAAGAAGGGCGCTGGGTGGCCAATTCCAATGGCGCGGATGTGCCGGGCGCGAACAATTCCGACCGCGAGTATTTCGCGTTCCATCGTGATCATCCTGACCGTGGGCCGCATATCGGGCCGGCGATCAAAAGCCGCTCGAGCGGCGAATGGATCATGACCGTGTCGCGCCGGATCAACCACCCGGATGGCCGCTTCGCCGGTGTGGCGCTGGCGACGATCTATCTCAGCCATTTCCTTGAGCTTTACGACAGCATCGACATGGGCAGCAATGGTGTAATCAACCTGATTGCCGACGATGCCAGCATCATTGTTCGTCGGCCGTTCAAAGAGTCGGAAGTTGGTACCAGCCTCGCCAATGGCCCACTGTTTACCCAACTGTTGCCCGGTGCAAGTTTCGGCACGGCAACGGTCAAGTCCTATCTGGACGGTGTTGAACGGGTGGTCGGGTATCGACGGGTCGAGGGTTATCCGCTGATCATTTTCGTAGCGCTCGACAAGGAAGAGGTCCTGGCGGGCTGGCGTCAGGAGACCGCGTTGGGCGCGGGCATCGTGCTCTTGCTGCTGATGTTTCTGGGGGCGTTGGGTTATCGCCTCATTCGCTTCATGAAACAGCAGAATCATATTCAGAGCGTCTTGCTCGATGCCCGGGAAAAACTGATCGAGGTCAATCGCAGCCTGGAACTGCTGGCGCTTGAAGACGCCTTGACCGGTCTTTCCAATCGACGTCAGTTCGACCTGTTTATCCTGGCGGAAATGGGCCGCGCCCGGCGCACCCAGACCCACCTCGCCCTGTTGATGATCGATGTCGATCACTTCAAGAATTTCAATGACCGTTACGGTCATGTGGCCGGTGATGAGTGTCTGCGCAACATCAGCGCGATCATCCAGGACAACATCAAGCGTCCCGGCGATCTTCCCGCCCGTTATGGCGGCGAGGAGTTTACCGTCGTGCTGCCCGGCACCGACTACGTCGGGGCGTTTCTGGTGGCCGAAAAAATCCGCCGCGCGGTGCAGCAAGCCAATATCGAGCATAAGGAAAGCCCGGAGGGAACGGTGACGGTCAGTGTGGGAGTTTGTGCCTATGACCGGGCCTTGCAAGAATCGCCCGACGACCTGATCGGCGCCGCAGACAAGGCTTTGTATGTGGCCAAGGCCAGCGGGCGCAACATGAGTGTGATTGCCAACTGATTTCAAAGGCTGGGATGCCCGGCGGTTTGTGGGTGGCGCCGATAATCAGGTCCGCGCGCCCCTCGCGCAGGGCTTCCCACGCCGGCGTAACTTCCACAACGTGAACAACCGAAGATAGACCAGCACGTTGACTGCCAGCACCACGCTGCCCAGCGCCAGTTGGATCGCCGGTGTCAGTCCGGCCGGATAGATCACCGGCCACACGTAGTGCTCGATGAATCCACCGCCGTAACCGGTTTGTCCGGCGGCAAGGCGCATGCGGTTTTCCCACTCGCTCAGCGGACATGTCAGGTGCAAGACCTCCACGCTCACTCCCCACACCGCGGCGGGCAGATGCCCCCAGATCAGCGGGCGCCACTTGAGCACCAGCAACCCGCCGAACAGCACGAAGAGGATGAACAACAGGTGAAACAGCACCAGCCCATCGGCGGCTATCCGGTAAAGCATGTCGACTCCCTGATGCGCAATGCCAATGGCTCCATGCTACTCGATTCCATGGAGGACAGCGGCTTGCCCGCAAGTGCGCAAGATTGTTCAAGCCTTCGGGCGTAGCGGCTGGCACAGTTGCAAGTCTTTCCCTGGCTGTAGAGCGTTATGTCGAACTCACTCCTGCCACGTAGCGCCTTTCTTCGCGGCGCCGTAGCGATCATGCCGTTGTCCCTGGCGACCGCGCCGTGGGGACTGTTGGCCGGTTCCATGGCCATCGAGGCCAATCTCACGCCCCTGCAAGGCCAGGGGTTGTCGAGCATCGTGTTCGCCGGAGCTGCGCAACTGGTGGCCATCGGCATGCTCAAGGGCGGCGCCGGAATTTTCTCGATTCTGCTGACCACGCTGTTACTCACCTCGCAGCATTTGCTGTACGGCATGAGCATGCGCTCGGTGATTTCCCCGCTGCCGGGGCGCTGGCGTGTGGGACTGGGCTTTTTGCTTACCGATGAATTGTTCGCCCTGACCAGTCAGCATGACAAACAACAGTTCAATCGCTGGTACGCTCTGGGTGTGGGCCTGACATTTTATGTCGCCTGGAATCTGTTCACCCTGGCTGGCATCGTGTTGGGCAGCAGCATTCCGGGGCTTGAGCATCTGGGGCTGGACTTCTCCATTGCAGCGACCTTCATTGCCTTGATCACCCCCGTGGTACGCAATGTTCCGACGGTGGTTTGTGTGGCGGTTTCGTTGTTTTGTTCGGTGTTGTTCAGCTATTGGCAGTGGGGCTCGGCGCTGGTGCTGTCGGGGTTGGCGGGCATGACGGCGGGCTTTGTCTGCAACAAACTGTACAGGGAGCGCACATGATGGTCTGGGCGGTGATTATCGGGATGGGCGTGCTGGTCTTTCTCAACCGTTACGTGTTCCTCGAACCGCGACTGCCGGTACGCTTGAGCAGCAATGCGCGGCAGTTTCTCGGCTTCGCCGTACCGGGGATGTTGACCGCGATTTGCGGGCCTATCGTGTTCATGCCGGACAAACAGTTGAATCTGCAGTGGGACAACCCCTACCTGATCAGTTCGCTGGTGGCGGTGGGGCTGGTGCTGTACACCCGCAATACGTTGCTCAGCATGCTGTTGAGCATGGGCTTCTTCTTTTTGTTGCGCTGGTGGCTCTGAGTCGGGGGCTGGAAATTGTTCTACGCTTAAAGGTGGATCCCTTCAGGCAGTGAGGTGAGTATGGCTAATGACCCTAAGCGTGAGGACCTGGAAGACGAAGAGGATGAGCCTTCGGAGGAAGAGATTGAGCGGCAGAAGCGTTCATCAACCCCGACCTGGAAGCATGACGATAGTCGGGAGCTGTCAGACCGCGATGAAGAGCGTCCGCTGAAGCCCTGACTCCCGAGCAAAAACCCTGAGTAAGAGCGTAATGTTTTGGGGATAGGGATAGGGATAGGGATAGGGATTGGGATTGGGGGCATATCCGTTGCTGCGGTAACGGCGGCTATTGGTTCCGCCCTGACGGCGGGTCACTTGGAAAAGCCCCAAGTAACCAAGGGCTCTTGCCCCTGACGTTCGGTGCCTCGCCAAGGCTCGGCATGCCCTCGCTCCGGTCCTGCTCCGTGGGCCCGCCGCCATCGGCCATCCATGGCCGGGGGCGGCTAACCCGGCATCCATGCCGGGTTGCCCACTGCGCAGAACCTGCGCTCGGCCTCACGAGGGGGCGTGTACCGCCAAAGCCAAAGCGAGGCGGCCTGCGGGCCGACCTGATTCTTCAACGCTTGCGCGTAGTGGTTGCTGATCGTTCCCATGCTCCGCGTGGGAATGCCGCCGGGGACGCTCTGCGTTCCGCTGTCGACACCAGACTCGAGTCTTGCGCAAGGTGACGCGGAGCGTCACGGGATGCGTTCCCACGCAGAGCGTGGGAACGATCAACAGCAACAGCATCGCGAGCAGGCTCACTCCCACATAAAGCAGATCGGCGCACAGCTGTTGCTCCTCACCACTCTTCAGGTCGAGCGTTAGCTCGCCTTGCGCTTTTGATTTTGATCTTGATCTTGATCTGCCCCATCGGAAGGCCGAACGCAGGTTCTGCGTAGTGGGCAACCCGGCATGGATGCCGGGTTAGCCGCCCCCGGCCATGGATGGCCGATGGCGGCGGGCCCACGGAGCAGGACCGGAGTGAGGGAATGCCGAGCCTAGGCGAGGCACCGTACGTCAGGGGCGCAAGCGCTTGGTTACTTGGCGCTTTTCCAAGTAACCCGCCGTCAGGACGGAACCAATAGCCGCCGTTACCCAAGAAACGGATATGCCCCCAACCAACCCAACCCAACCCAACCCCAAGCTTCAAAAAATCAGCACCTGGGCTTGAGCAAAATACCGGTATACCTCGCCAGAAACAGCACAAAAGCACCACTCCAAAACACCGCCGAAAGCCCCAGCCCGACCCCAGAAAACGGCACCAGAAACACCCGACACACAGCGGCGATCAACAACAACGCAAACCCCAACACCACAAGCCCCGACGGTTGCAGCAAGCGCCCGGTATGACCAAGACTGACCCGCGCAATCATCGCCAGAATCAATCCACCGATCCCCCCGACAGCCAGCGCATGGGTAGCCAGACTTTGCTGCGGCAAGACCCCCGCGTGCCAAAGCGCCATCGCCAGCGCCGCAACCATCAGCCAGGCGTACGCCAGAAACAGCGACCAAAGCAGCGGCACCCGCCAGATGCCCCGATCATGCCAACGCCACAAACGCAGCAAGTGCAATGCCCCCATCACCCCAAACAACAGCGCCAACCAAGGCCTGGGGACTTCATTCAACCCACCGGCAAAAGACGCGGCAGCAAGCAGACTGCTCACCAACAAGACCCGGGTGGGCAGCGCCTGAGCGGCGGCCGCTGCAGCCCGGTTCAAGCCGCGCTGGATAAAGAACGGCAGGACCCGCCCGCCAATCACGGTCATCAACGCCGCCACCAACCACAAAGCCGCCAGTACACCACGCCGTTGCAGGCCCGCATCATCCACAGCGATGCCCCACAAGGTCATGCCTTGAGCGCCGGCCATCAATGCAATCACCAACAACACCGGATAGTTGTCTCGCTTCCCCGCTGCGACCAAGTCCCGTCCGATCGCCCAGGCCAGCAGCGGAAGAAAAGGCACTTGCACCAGCAACAACAGCCCCTCGGGAATGGGCAGTAACCAGGCAAGTCGCGCCAGCAGCCACACCAGTACCAGGCCGATCAGCAGCCAGCCATTAAGGCCGGGACGCCCTGTCCAGTTGGGCACGGCCGTCAGCAGGAACCCGGCGATGATCGCCGTGGCAAAACCAAACGGCATTTCATGCCGGTGCCAGGCGAGCATGCCGCCAACGGGTTGCGCGCCGGGCAGTCCGCCGTACAACCACAACGCCCAGATCGCCACCGCGATTGCCGCGAAACCGGCGCCGGCCAGGAAAAAGGGACGAAAACCAAGACTGAAGACCGGGGCAGCGGCAAGTCTGCGCATTACGCCACCACCCTTGCCAGACGTATTCCCAGACGATGCTGGGCCAGCAGACGCATCACATAACCGATTTTGAGCAAGGTCGGCCCGATGATGGTCATGGCATGCATCGACACCAGCGCGACAATCGGCAAATGGCCGTTGTAGAGATAGGCGCCATAGATGCCGACCAGCAACATGATCAGGCCGACGCCCAGCACTTTGCTCGACAGATGCAGTACGTTCAGGGGATTGCTGAAGAAATCGAACATTTTCCGTACTCCTGAAACGGGTCAGTTGTACCGGAGATGTATCAAGTCCCGTGCCAAATTTTAAACCCCATAAAATCAATCATCTACGCCAACAAGAGTCATATCGACAACACCGAAAAGGAGTCTTAATGACACACAAAGTAGTCATACAGACTCACCTTGCAACCAATTCCACTTGGCTGTTTGTCGATCTACGGTCCGGCCAATCGACCACAGGCTGACTACGCTGATAATCCGGCATGAGCAACCCGTAGAGGAGCATCGACCATGCAACGCGTGCAAAAACTGACTCCCTGCCTCTGGTTCGACGATCAGGCAGAAGAGGCTGCGAAGTTTTACTGTTCGATCTTTGATCATTCCAAAATCACTGCCATCACCCACTATGGCAAAGCCGGTCAGGAGGTTCACGGCCGGCCCGAAGGCTCGGTGTTGACGGTCAGTTTTGAACTCGACGGACAGCCCATGACGGCACTCAACGGCGGTCCGGTGTTCAAGTTCAATGAAGCGGTTTCATTTCAGGTCAACTGCCAGACCCAGGAGGAAGTGGACTATTTCTGGGGCTCACTTTCCGCTCACCCCGAGAATGAGCAATGCGGATGGGTCAAGGACAAATTCGGCCTGTCCTGGCAGATCGTGCCGGTCGCCATGATGGACATGCTCAAAGACCCCGACACGACCAAATCCCAGCGCGCCATGCAAGCCATGATGCAGATGAAAAAACTCGACATCGCCGCCTTGCAACGAGCCTTTAACGGCGAGAGCTAATACACTCGCCCTCTGGCCGCCGAGAACATGAACGATGAAGCACACCGTTGCCAAGTACGCAGACAAAGCCCCACGCTTCTGGCGCGATGATGCCCTGCCCTTCATCGAAGCCCGGTCCATCGCCGATGGCCGCGAGGTCTGTTACGCCCGGCATTCTCACGCGCACTTCTCCATCGGTGCGATCACCGCCGGGCGCAGTACCTACGTCCATGAGCAATCGGCCTTTGAGGTCAGCGCCGGCACCGTGGTGCTGATGAATCCCGGCGATGTTCACGCCTGCAACCCGATCGACGACCAGCCCTGGTCTTACCTGATGCTGTACGTCGAGACGCCCTGGCTGACCGATTTGCAGCATCAGCTCGGCTTCAGTCAGGACGCCGCGTATCGACGGTTTTCCGTTACCCATACCCGCGATGGCAAGCTGTTCACGGGCCTGAACGATCTGTACGCAATACTGGTCGATCCCCTGCAGGACGTGTTGAGCAAGCACAGCGCAGCGGTGGAGTTTTTCACCGAGGTTCAACAGCAACTCAATCCGATTGAACAGCCGTTGCGCGAGCCCAATTTCAAACTGGAACGGGCCGCCGATTACATCCGCGACAATTGCACGCTGATGCTCAAGCTCGAGGACATATGCGAGGCCGCGCAGCTGTCACCGTCCTACCTGATCCGCGCCTTCAAGCAGCATTACGGCATGACGCCCCACGCCTATCTGGTTAACCGACGAATCCAGTTCGCCCGCGAACAACTGCGCAACGGCAAGTTGATCGCAGAGGTAGCGCTGGAAGCGGGATTTGCTGATCAGGCGCACTTTCAGCGCGCATTCAAACAGCATTTGGCGGCAACGCCAGGACAGTATCGCGGCTGAACTTATCGCTGATAACAACTCAACAATTTCTACAACTAAAAACTATAGATCCGCCCACAGACTGTTTCTTAGAAAAACGAAACACATAGAAATGCAAGCGCAATACCCAACTTCTGACCTAGCACTTAAACTGCCGCCGCACGCTACAGCCAGATAATCAGAAGATGGAACTTCCAACTTGAACATAGCAAACAACACTCTTTATCTCTCGACTAACGAGCGCCAGAAACAATCGATTACTGCGGCCATCACTACTCTGATTGGCGATGAATACATTAGAGAGAACATTGGCTGGCCCTGGGACCGTCTGACCGCTAACAGTGTGAGCGGCTCGGCACTGGACACGGTTCATCGGCCAGGTCATGTTTATCTGGCCAGACTGATCAAGCAACCCGAGTTTTCAAGAAGACTTAAAGAGCATTCCATCCCCGAAACTGCTGCGTTCCATGTCGACAAACAAGGCCGGCTTTCTTACGCC
Source organism: Pseudomonas sp. JAI111 (assembly GCF_024809425.1). Taxonomy (NCBI): domain Bacteria; kingdom Pseudomonadati; phylum Pseudomonadota; class Gammaproteobacteria; order Pseudomonadales; family Pseudomonadaceae; genus Pseudomonas; species Pseudomonas sp. JAI111. The sequence continues at coordinate 252,024 of NZ_JANUCB010000004.1, forward strand.
TATCAAAACCTGAGCAGTCGCGAGTTCGGCTCGGACACGTTGACTGTTACTTACTTCTCCGCGCCTTTGGACATTACCGACATCTTCACCGGCCTTGCCGGCGTTAAAGAAGACCTTAAACTTTTAGCAGATATAGCCGCATTAACCGGCGGGTTTGTCACGTCGAGCAAACATATCGCAATCGGTCAGTGGCTGCGCTTCCACGGCGTATCGCTTCCAACCACTGAAGAAGACACTAAAGAACTGTTGGACTTACTCAATTTCGCCACGCTTGCGGAAAACTCACCCTATGGGAATTACTGGCAACTGCTCGATTCGCCCAAAGACTCGCCGTTCGAGCTGACGGCGGATAATCGCGGCATTATTCGAGACGTCACTGAGCTTGAGACCGAGGGGGAAATTCCTTTGGTTGCCCTGTACGGGCGCTCCCTGCAACTCGAAGCCAGCTCTGCGGACACACTGCCGACCAGTCAGAGTTATCGTCAGAGGCGCTTGATCGATATCGCAGTCTTGTACGCCAACGAAGGTGAAGCCTACATCGAAGCCTTGGGCTGGTTCGCTGGCAAGTCAGGACCAAAACCTTCTGAGCCGTTTATCGAACAACTGCTGATTGCGGTGATGCTGCTCGACCTGGACCCCGAACTCGACAGTGCCAATACCTCGTTTGCAGGCTTTGATCTTTACTCCAAGCGCCATTTGCACCTGCGCCCGTGGCAAGTGCGCGCGCTACTGGAACAGCATCTGGTCAGCCAATTGAAGCTCGATGGCATCATTGCGCCGCTGGTCGCGGAGTGGGTACTGGCGGGCATGGCGCCGGAATATCTGGTCCTTGAACCACCGTCGAATCTGCGTATCGGCACGCCTGCCTGGGTCGTATTCACCCAAGCCGTACACTTTGCCGAAGCGATCGACCCCGGCGTTTCCCGGAACATGACCTACCAACACTTGTTGGGATTCGCCCGAACATCCGAACTTACCCCGGCGTTGAATACACTGTTTGCCGCGCACTCGGCAGACCCCGTGATCACCTGGGCACTGATGAACGATCTGATCAGCCGGGATTCGCAGGGCAACCTCAGTCAGGGAGCCGTTAGTTTAGCGACGGAGGAATACAAACAACACGTCGACACGATGACGAGCGCGTTATCTGACCTTGGGCAACCGTTACCCCATCGCAAGCCTCTAGCGTTGAAGGAACTGAAATCCTGGGAGCCTGGTTGTGACCCTGAGGAGATGCTGGTCAAACATCGCGGAACAGGCGGCGGTGCCGGCAGGAAGGTATCGGTTGTCGATCTTTATATGGGTGACGAGCTACACACCCAGGAGTGGGATCGCGCCAAAGGGGGCAGCATTTACCAGTCATTCCCTGATCTGGTTAAGCTGCAACCCGTTGCCGATTTATACAAGGAAGCGATCAACCACCATCACACCTCAATGACAGAAGCATTATCTGCCACGATCAAAATCACATTTTCGCAGATGGGCCTGGTGGACAAACAGTTGATCGAAGAAGGCCATTTGGGTGTCTATTGTGTGCAGGATTACAAAACGACGCGATTCGAAGATTTTCCCAATCCCACGCACGTTGTAAGACCTGTGACGACCTACCCTGGAAAGACCGGTAGATATGGCGTGCTCATCTGTGCGGCACTCAATTCCGAGCTTCGTTGCTACCAGCTTTTCCCAATGAAAATGGAATGTACATACAGCGAGGAGCTCAGCAAATTGTTGCGCCCTCTCTTGATGAACAACGGGACCCCAACCGAAGCAAACTTTGTAGACCACAATCGACACTTGAAGGGTCGTCTGGATATACGTGCTTATCAAGAAAACACGGCACCCCGCAGTTATGCCAACTCCGCTTTTTTCATCCGCAAGGTCGGTGAATTCAACGCGTCGCCGGCGGATGCAGATAGCACAACGCCGAACCGTTATTTCCGATCCCCGCGAAAAGCAGCTATCAGCCAACTTATTGCAAACGAGAACCCGTTTTTCACCGTCAACGAACTGATGCAACTGGGCCTTGATCAGACCCAGCGCGAAAAAGCGATTGCAAAAACTGATGCCATCTTCACGTTCATTCTGAACCTGATCATTCCATTCAAGGAATGCGTCGAGGAGCTCTCTTCTGGAAATCCCTCACGCCAACGAGCCGCCATCCTGGGTTGCGTCATGAGCGCGGCGGCCGTCGGTATTTCCGTGGCGGTCATCGGTATTAAAGTGGCCGCTATCAGCGCAAAAGCCACGACCCTGGCTTCGAAACTGCTTTCTACCTCCAGAGTCGTAGCCTCTACTGCCGTCAGTCTTTTCAATCCCGTCGACGGAGTGCCTCAACTTCTCAAGGGCGGCGGAAAACTGTTGGGCCGGGGCGTGAAAAAACTTGGCACTCATGCCCTCTCTGTTTCCAGTCTGTCCAGGCAACAATTGCACTTTATGTCGGGTGCAAACAGCTACGACCTGATCAAGGCGATCAACCATACCGGTGCGGCACCGCGGATTCGTATGTCGCTGGATACGGTTGCCCATGGCCGTGCGCTGTTCAAGGACGACACCATAAAAACCGTTGAACAGATTGTCTCTCGTCTGGGCAATAAAAATAGTCGCTTGCCGAACAACGCAACCCATCTGGAACTGGACCATTTGTTTAACAATGCGGTTGTTGAATCGACAACAAAATTCAAGCAAGCGCAAGATTTGGAGGCATTGATTGGCCGAGCGGTTGTTGAAGACCTGTTCAAGGTAACGCTGGAAAAGTCGCGATATGGCTACACCACCGCGCGGTTGGCGTCGGGTGCCGAAAGTTACGCCGATACGCTGGCAACCCTTGCCCAGATCGAAGCTAAAAACGTTACCTATATGAAGAATTACCAGCAAAATGTACTGCAACAGGATCTGGGCAAAGCGCCGTTTAATCAGGTCATGCCGGAATCAACGTTTAACCCGACCGGTTTTACTGACAACTCACAAAGGGCCGGAGCCTGGATCGTCAATGGCTCGACATCCCCAGGCAACGACCTCGACAGCATCGTTGCGTTACTGCGCGAGTACGCAGGCAACCAAAAAGCGCTGACTGATCCCGCCGTGATCAAACAGTTGCACGCCCGTATTGCGCCGGCCACTGCAGATGTCGTACGCGTCGGCATCAACGATAAGAAATACGCCAGCAATATCAGTGGCTTCGCTGCGATGGAACGGCATTTGAAAGTACTCGATACCAGCCATCAGCATTTCGACAAACACTTGCTGGCGACAGTCGTAGGCTTCCATGGTTTAGGCGACGGTAACGGTCGTACAGGTCGTGCGCTGTACGCTATCAGTCAGCTTCGAAACAACCGGTTCACACCGCTGACAAAACAACAGTTCAGTTTGCTGCACGGCCTCGATTAAGGTGAATGCCTGACTGTGTGGCCGCTTAGGAAAACAACAAATACGCTGCACTGCCTCCTAACAACATTGCCATGATCCGGTTGAAAAACCGCATGCCTGCAGGATTATTCAGATAACCCCGCAGGCATGTACCGGCATACACCCAACACCCCACCGACACGTAGCAAATCACCAGATACACCGCCGCAAACTGCCAGACCAGCCGCGCCTCGCCGTCCGCGACGAACGCGCCCATGCCCGCCACGCAGGCCAGCCAGGCTTTCGGGTTGAGCCACTGCATCACGGCGCCGTACAGCATCGAAGGTGCCCGGTGCGACTCCTTGGCATCGATGCGACCATCGTCCGCCGCCAGTTTCCAGGCCATGAACAACAGGAACGCCACGCCGGCCAGTTGCATCACCTGCGTCATCGCCGGCCAAAGGAGCAAAACTTCATGCAGTCCCAGCCCCATCAAGACCAGTAACAGAACAAACCCTAACGTTGCGCCGGCGACGTGCCGTTGACTGGCGCGAAAACCAAACTGCGCCCCCGAACTCAACGCGACAATGTTTACCGGCCCGGGTGTTATCGAAGCCACCAGCGCAAATGTGGCCATGGAAATAATCAGACTCATTGCACACCTTCTTCAATTCAGGAAATCAGCGCTCAACGTACTGATCCCCCTGCCCTGCGTATTGAAGAAAACTGCCTAAGTCACGTAAACGCCCCCACCACCCGCTTCACTTTCACCAGTGCCGCCGCGAGCGAGTCCATGTCCACTGACCCCAGCGCCAACCGGATCGCGTGCGGCACATGAACAGAGGTTGCAAAGGGTTCGGCGGTTGAAACCGCCACTTGTTCACGCAGCAATGCCACGGCGATCTGATCGGCCCTCGCGTCTTCCGCCAGCGGCAGCCAGATAAAGTAGGAAGAAGGATGACGAATGTAGTGCAGCCCTGTCAGCAGGGTGTCAGCCAAGGCTTGCCGGGCTTGCGCATCGGCGCGCTTTTGCGCTTCCAGCGCGCTGACGGTTCCGTCATCGATCCAGGCGCAGGCAATCGCGGTCATCACCCCGGGCGTGTTCCAGGTAGTCGCCCTGATCGTGCGTTCCAGCGCTGCCACCTGGTGCGCTGGGGCTGCGACAAATCCAACACGCAAGCCGGTGGAGACGCTCTTGGAAAAGCCTGAAACGTACAGCGTTCTTTCGGGTGCCAGCTGCGCGATCGGTGGCAGCGGATCTTGCGCCAGAAAAGCGTAGGCAGCGTCCTCGATGATGTGCAGGTCATGTTTGCGCGCAATCGACACGAGGCGCTCGCGTTGATCGGCGGGCATCACCCACCCCAGCGGATTGTGCAGCGTCGGCATGGTGTAGACGGCACGCACCGAGCGGCTGCGGCAGAGCTTTTCCAGTGCCTCCAGGTCTGGCCCTTGATCAGTGAGCGGAATCGGTACGACTTCAAGGTGCAGCGTTTCGGCCAGCACCTTGAACCCCGGATAGGTCAAGGCGTCAGCCGCGATCACCTCACCGGGTTGCAGCAGCGCCATGAGGGTCACGGCCAATCCATGCTGGGCGCCACTGACGATCAACACCTGTTCGGCCTGAACATTCAGTCCGCGTGTCAGCAGATGGCGCGCAATCGATGCCCGCTCATGCAGGCGGCCCGCATGCGGCTGGTAGCGCAGATGGGACTCCAGGTCGCCGGACAACGCGAGCTGGCGCAAGGCATTGCGCAGCAGGTCGGCCTGCCCCGGCACAGAGGGATAGTTGAAGTTGAGATCGACCATTCCGACCGCCACCGCCGGCTGGTGAATCCCTTGGCTGGGTGGCAGCGACGTCTCCCTGACGAACGTTCCGCGCCCCGTTTCACCGCTGACCAGCCCCATCGCCTCCAGCTCTGCATAGACCCTGCTGGCCGTGACCAAGGCGAGCTTTTCCGTGGTGGCGAGCTGACGGTGTGTCGGCAATCGCGTACCCGGCGGCAAACGCCCGGCGCGGATATCGGCGGCAAACGCGTCCACCAGCGATTTGTAACGGGAGCGAGGCATAGCAAGATGTATCCATGACAATTTTTTGATTGTATCGATACTCGGCCATACGATGCCCACAAGGCAACCCCCGAACTGCGAGTGGACTCCCATGGAACGTGCATCGAACCTGCAACACCAGTCACTGGAAAAGAACGCGAGCGGGCTGATCAACGGACTTATCGGCGTCCTGATCTTCAGCGGTTCACTGCCCGCTACCCGGGTGGCCGTCCTCGAGTTCGATCCGGTCTTTCTGACGGTTGCACGCGCCACCATCGCGGCTGTTCTGGCGCTGTGCCTTGTGTTGCTGTTGCAGGAAAAGCGTCCTGCGCGTCACCAGTTCATGCCCTTGTTTATCGTGGCGATGGGCGTTGTTATCGGGTTTCCGCTGCTGACGGCACTGGCACTTCAATACGTTACATCCGCGCATTCCATCGTCTTCGTCGGCATGTTGCCGCTCGCGACGGCGGCGTTCGGTGTGTTACGCGGCGGTGAACGTCCACGGCCGGCATTCTGGTGTTTCTCGATCCTTGGCAGTTTGCTGGTGGTGGGGTTTGCCATCGCTCAGGGGCTGACGGCCTCCCCCGCTGGCGACATCCTGATGCTGCTGGCCATCCTTGCCTGTGGGCTCGGGTATGCCGAAGGGGCGAAGCTTTCCAAGACACTGGGCGGCTGGCAGGTGATTTCCTGGGCGTTGGTGTTGTCGTTGCCGGTGGTGGCGCCGCTGACCTGGTGGCTGGCCCCCGCGTCGTTTTCGGGCATCAGCACACCGGCCTGGTTGAGCCTGGGGTACGTCTCGCTGTTCAGCATGCTGATCGGCTTCGTATTTTGGTATCGCGGGCTTGCCCAAGGAGGAATTGCCGCAGTGGGACAGCTTCAGCTGCTGCAACCATTTTTTGGCTTGGCGCTGGCGGCCACGTTGCTACATGAGCAAGTCAGCCTCGGTATGCTCGGGGTTACCGTGGCGGTGATCCTGTGTGTGGTGGGTGCGAGAAGATTCGCCAAATAATCTTCGCGAAATTGTACTGCGGCCTGCGCGCACCGCTGTACCGGGAAAGCCTTCGCCATCCGTGATAAAACTAGCGTTCTCTTGCTCCTGGAGACCTGTCATGGACCTCGCCACCCTTTCGCTGTTTCTGCCCGCCTGCTTCGCGTTGAACATGGCGCCCGGGCCGAACAATCTGCTGTCGGTCAGTAACTCGACCCGGTACGGCTACCGCATTGCCTGTGTGGCCGGCATCGGTCGGCTGCTGGCGTTTGCCGGGATGATCGCCCTCGCCTCCGCCGGGTTGGCGGTGGTGCTGCAAACGTCTGAACTGTTGTTCTACGGCATCAAGATTGTCGGTGCGGCGTATCTGTTTTACCTCGCCTGGCAATTGTGGCGAGCCGACCCCAGCGCCGAAAACGTAGTGACGGGTGCGCCCGTCGGCATCATGGCGCTGGCACGCCAGGAGTTTCTGGTGGCGGCCGGCAACCCCAAGGCCATCCTCATCTTCACCGCGTTCCTGCCCCAGTTCGTCGACCCGACTCACACCGTGACGCCGCAATTTGCGCTGCTCGGCGCGTTGTTTCTGATGCTGGAATGGATCGCCATCAGCGCCTATGCCTACATGGGCCTGCACATGCGTCGCTGGTTTGCCGAGCCTCGGGGCAAACGAATTTTCAACCGTTGCTGCGCGGGGTTGTTGTCGGCCGCGGCGTCGGTGCTGTTGATGGCGCGCCGCGCCTGAGCACAGGGGATTGACGGGATTCGATACGGGTTCACACTGCGAGGCATCCCGCCTCAATACCTGTCGAGCTTCGAATGAACCTGAATGTTGTTTATGCCTTGGGCGCCGCTGCGCTGTTTGGAGCGAGCACGCCCTTGGCCAAGGTGCTGGGCCTGAATCTCTCGCCCATCCTGCTGGCCGGGTTGTTGTATCTGGGCAGCGGACTGGGCCTGACACTCCTCAGGCTGATCCGCGACCGGGGCTGGCAGCCCAGCGGCCTCAAAGCGTCAGAATGGCCCTGGCTGATCGGTGCGATCGCGTTTGGCGGCGTCCTTGGGCCGGTCGCGCTGATGTTCGGCTTGACCCTGACTTCCGGCTCCACCGCATCCTTGATGCTCAACCTCGAATCGGTGCTGACTGCCGTGCTGGCGTGGGTGGTGTTCAAGGAAAATGCCGACCGACGGATCGTTGCCGGAATGCTGGCCATTGTTGCCGGCGGATTATTGCTGGCCTGGCCACAGGGTTCGGCGCAATCGCAGAGCTGGATCGGACCGCTGGCCGTGGCGCTGGCCTGTGTCTGCTGGGCCATCGATAACAACCTGACGCGCAAAGTGTCGGCCTCCGACGCCGTGTTCATCGCGGGCATCAAGGGGCTGACTGCCGGGCTGGTGAACTGCGCCCTGGCACTGGCGCTGGGAGCCAAACTGCCGCACATCGCGGTACTCGGGCCGACGTTGCTCGTCGGTTTCCTCGGCTACGGGATCAGTCTGGTGCTGTTTATCCTGGCGCTGCGCGGGCTGGGCACCGCACGCACGGGGGCTTACTTCTCGACGGCGCCCTTCCTTGGCGCGGCGATTGCCATTGTGCTGTTCGGTGAGCCGGTTAGCATGACGTTCTGGGGCGCGTCACTGCTGATGGGGCTGGGCGTCTGGATCCACCTCAAGGAACGTCATGCCCATGAACATCAGCACCTCGCACTCCTTCATAGCCACCGGCACGTTCATGACGAACATCATCAACATGAGCATGCGTTCCAGTGGGACGGAGTCGAGCCACACACCCATGAACATCAGCACACGCCGATCCGCCACAGTCACCCGCACTTTCCGGACATCCATCACCGGCACAAACATTAAAAGGTCGAAAAAAGTGGATTGGCATTTTCGGCGAGCATACGTATATTCGAATATCCATATATTTGAGCCGTCGCAATGAACTCACGTCCCACCAAGGTTCTTTTCATGTGCACCGCCAACAGCTGCCGCAGCGTGTTGAGCGAAGCACTGTTCAATCACTTGGCCCCCGCCGGTTTCACCGCAGTGAGTTCCGGCAGCTTCCCCAGCGGCCGGCTCAACCCTCAAGCCGTGCAAACCCTGCACACCCTTGGAGTCTCGACCGACGGCCTCTATAGCAAAGACTCCTCGGCGTTCGCCGATTCACCGCCCGATATCGTCATCACCGTTTGCGACAAGGCCGCCGGGGAGGCCTGCCCGGTCTACTTCGGCCCGGCGCTCAAAAGCCATTGGGGACTGGCCGATCCATCGGAGGTGCGTGGCACCGAACAAGCGATCCAGGCCGCTTTTGACCACACGGTCGAAACAATCAAACGACGCTTTGCAGCCTTCTTCGCATTGGACCTGAACAGCCTTTCGCACGCAGAACTGAAGGTCGAACTGGACCGCATTGGAACCTTGTGATGAACGACGACCTGCCCAACCTGGATCTGGAACTGCTGACACTTTCAGATCAAAGCACCCACAAACCGCGCATTCTGCTGCTCTACGGCTCGACTCGCGAGCGCTCCTTCAGCCGCCTGCTGACCGAAGAAGCCGCGCGGATCCTGCGTCTGTTCGGCGCCGAAACGGTGATCTTCGACCCTAGCGGCCTTCCCCTGCCCGACGATGCGTCCAGCGACCATCCGAAAGTCAAGCAACTGCGCGAGCTGGTGCTCTGGTCCGAAGGCCAGGTCTGGTGTTCACCGGAACGCCACGGTTCGATGTCGGCCGTATTCAAGGCGCAAATCGACTGGATCCCGCTGACGATGGGCGCGGTGCGTCCGACCCAGGGTAAAACCCTCGCGGTGATGCAGGTCTGTGGCGGCTCCCAGTCCTTCAACACCGTCAATCAGCTGCGCGTGCTGGGCCGCTGGATGCGCATGCTGACCATCCCCAACCAATCGTCGGTGCCCAAGGCCTTCATGGAATTCGATGACGCGGGCCGGATGAAGCCTTCCGCGTACTACGACCGTGTGGTGGATGTGATGGAAGAACTGATGAAGTTCACACTGCTGGTGCGAGGTCGTGAGGAGTTTCTGGTCGACCGTTATTCCGAGCGTAAAGAGAGCGCTGAAGAGCTGTCAAAACGGGTCAATCAACGCTCGATCTGAGGCGGCATAATTCTCTGTCGATTTTCCGGTGGAGGCGTCGGCCAACGCGTTTTATGCTCAGCCCATGAACCTACAGAACGCTTTGCTTCCGCCCCACGCCGAGATGGTCCGCGCCATGCTCGAACGCGACACCGCCTACGAGGGGGTGTTCTTCACTGCGGTCAAGACCACCGGGATCTTCTGCCGCCCCAGTTGCACGGCGCGCAAACCCAAACCGGAGAACGTCGAGTTTTTCGCCCATGCCGATGAGTGCATGTCGGCAGGTTATCGCGCCTGTCTGCGCTGCAAGCCCCTCGACGCCGCCGCCATTGCCCCCGACTGGGTGCAGTCGTTGCTCAAGACCGTGGACGCCGATCCCGACCTGCGCTGGACCGACGCCCAGCTTGTGGCGCAAGGCATCGAGCCGCTGAAACTGCGCCGTTGGTTCAAACAGCATTTCGGCATGACCTTCCACGCCTGGCTGCGCACCCGACGCCTGGGCATGGCGCTGGGCGGCATCAAGCAGGGAAACTCCATCGATAACGCTGCCTACGACTCGGGCTACGAATCCCTGAGCGGTTTTCGCGACGCGTTTCAAAAATCCTTTCACATCACCCCGGGCCGTGCAGCCAACAGCGAGCCGCTGCTGTTTACCCGGCTGACCACGCCGCTGGGGCCGATGATCGCCATGGCTGAGCGTCGCGGCCTGGTGCTGCTGGAGTTTCTCGATCGACCAGCGCTGACCAAGGAAGTCGAAGAATTGCAGGCCCGTTATGGCTATGCCGTAGCGCCCGGACACAATGCGCACCTGCAGCAGATTGAAGCCGAGCTTGCGCAGTATTTCGCCGGCAAACTCACTGAATTCACCGTTGCCCTGCACTCGCCGGGCAGCGAATTCGACCGCCAGGTGTGGGCTGAACTGGCGACGATCCCCTACGGCCAGACCAGCACCTACGGCGCCATTGCTGCAAAACTGGGCAAGCCCGGCGCCAGCCGCGCGGTGGGCCTGGCCAACGGGCATAACCGTCTTTCGATTGTGCTGCCCTGCCACCGGGTGATCGGTGCAGACGGCTCGCTGACGGGCTATGGTGGAGGACAACCGCGCAAGGCGTTTTTGCTCCGACTGGAAAAGGCCGCCGTGCAGCTGACCGAACAACTCGCATTCTGATCCCCTGTTTTTCACCAAAAGTCTTAAGGAAGGACACACGATGGACAGTCAATTTCATCAATTGCACCACGACGGCCTGTTGATCCTGACCAACGTCGCCGATGCCACCGGCGCGCGCATCGTCGAGCAACTGGGCTGCAAGGCCGTGGCCACCAGCAGCGCCGCGGTGGCGTGGGCGCATGGCTACCCGGACGGCAATGCCCTGCCCCTCGAACGCCTGATATCAACCGTCGAATCCATTGCCCGAGTGATTTCGGTGCCGTTGACCGTGGACATCGAGGCGGGATATTCCAACGACCTGGCGCGGGTTGCCGAGGTCATTGATGCGGTGATCGCGGCTGGCGCAGTCGGAATCAATATCGAGGACGGCGCTTCGCCGCCCGAGTTGCTGGCACACAAGATCGAAATCGCCCGCCAGGTTGCCGAACGCCGCCAGGTGACGCTGTTCATCAATGCCCGCACCGATGTTTACCTCAAAGGCCTGGTGCCTGCTGAGGACCGTGTCGCCGAAACCCTCAGACGCGCCGCGTTGTATCAGGCGGCGGGCGCTGACGGGTTGTTCGCTGCGGGCGTGACGGCCGAGTACGAGATCGCTGCGTTGTGCCAAGGCACCTCGTTGGCAGTGAACGTGCTCGGACTCCCGGGGCTGCCGTCGCTCGATGAACTCAAAGCACTCGGCGTGCGCCGCCTGAGTGCCGGTTCGGGCATCGCCGAGTTTCTCTATGGGGCGATGGCCTCGTTGGCCAAAGGCTTTCTGGAAACCGGCAAACTCGACAGCAGCCATCTCAAGGCCTTCACTTATGGCGAAGTGAACGCCCTGCTCAAGCCTGCGGAAAAAGCCTGATCGACATGCCCGATCCCTATCAGGACGCGACGCAATTCCTGGCGTCCATCGATGACGACTGGCGCCGCCATATCGTGGCCATCGGCCCGTGCCTGCATCAACCGCACCCGGCTCGCGATCCTTACGAATCGCTGGTGCGGGCGATTGCCTATCAGCAACTGCACGCCAAGGCCGGTGATGCGATCGTCGGGCGGCTGCTGGCGTTGTTTCCGTCAGTGGCATTTCCGCGGCCGGAACAAATCATCGCCACCGACTTTGATCAGCTGCGCAGCTGCGGTTTTTCCGCAGGCAAGATCGCGACCATTCAGGGGATAGCGCAGGCCACCCTCGACGGCGTAGTGCCGGATTACGCAACGGCACTGGCGATGGACGATGAAGCGCTGATCGAGCGCTTGATCACCTTGCGCGGGGTCGGCCGCTGGACGGTGGAGATGCTGCTGATCTACAGCCTGGAGCGTCCGGACATCTTGCCGGCCGATGACTTCGGGGTACGCGAGGGGTATCGGCGCTTGAAGCGGCTGGAGGTGCAACCGACGCGCAAACAGATGATTGAGATTGGCTTGGCGTGGAGTCCGTATCGGACGGTGGCGTCCTGGTATTTGTGGCGGATGCCTAGCCGGTAGACCGAGTCATCGTTCATCGCGAGCAGGCTCGCTCCCACATCGGATTTTCAGTGTTCACAAATCCCTTGTGGGAACGAGCCTGCTCGCGATGGCAGCCGAAAGGCCAACATATTACTCAGGGCCAATCACAACCCCGACTTCAACCGACTGAATGCCCGAATCAGCGCCCGGTTGAACGCCTTGTCATTGTCATTCTTGCTATACAACGAAGCCCTCACCTGCGCCGACGGGTACGTCCCCGGATCATTGCGAATCGCCGGGTCAATCAACCCGTCCGCTGCGGTAATCGCATTGGCGTAGTGGATGGTGTCGGTGATCGGTGCAATCACCTCCGGTGTCATCAGATAGTCCATCAACGCCAGCCCGGCCTCAGGGTGCGGCGCATCCTTGGGAATGACCATGGCGTCGAACCAGATCAACGTGCCCTCCTTCGGTATCCGGTAACTGAGCTTGAATGGCTTGTGCGCAGCCTCGGCCTGTGTGGCGGCGATGCCTACGTTGCCGTTCCACGACATCGCCACGCAGGTGTTGCCGTTGGCCAGGTCGCTGATGTTCAGGTCGTTGTCGAAATAGCGGATGTACGGCCGGATCTTCGCCAGTTGCTGCTCGGCCAGTTTCAGGTCATCAAGGTTCTGGCGGTTGATGTCCAGGCCCATGTACTTCATGACCGCGGCAAATACCTCGTTGGGATCGTTGAGCAGGCTGACCCCGCAATCGGCAAATCTGGACACCACGGTCGGGTCGAACAGCATCGCCCAACTGTCCCGTGGCGCATCGGGCAGACGCTTGTTGATCGCCTCTTCCTGATAACCGACGCCGGTGGTGCCCCAGGCGTAAATCCCGGCGTAGCGATTACCTGGATCGAACACCGCCATGTGCTGGCGAAACTCTTCGCCGACACCGGCAAAGTGCGGCAGTCGCTGGTGGTTCAACGCCTGAATGGCCCCGCTCTGGATCGCCCGGGACAAGTGCTGCCCCGCCGTCAGCACCAGGTCATAGCCGCTGCGACCGGTCAGCAATTTGGTCTCGACGGTTTCCAGCGAATCAAAGTGATCGGCCACCACATGGATGCCGGTTGTTTTCTCGAAATTGGTCAGCGTGTCCGGTGCCAGGTACTCGCCCCAGATGTACAGGTTCACCACCGGTTTGGCGGTGTCGGCGGCCTGCACACACAAGGGTGCAAGCACCAGCAATAACGCTTGAGTCAGTTTGTGCAGGCCCATGTTCACACTCCCTGTTGGCTGCGGGCAGGTGCCGCGTATTGCGGCATGGTGATGCAGGCGACATTGCCGCCACCGAGGAGGATCTCCCGGGAGTTTTCGATGCCGACGATCTTGTGCTGCGGGAACAGTTCGGCGAGGGTCGCCTGGGCCGCCTGATCGTTACGATCGCCAAACAACGGCACCACTATCGAGGTGTTGCCGGCGTAGTAGTTGATGTACGACGCGCAGATTTTGGTGCCAGCCTGACGGGTATGGGTACTGTCTTGCTGGTCCAGGCCTTCGGCTTCCTCGGCGGTCCATTCCAGCACGTCTGGTTGCGGCAGTTTGTGCACGATCAGCTCGCGGCCACGGCTGTCGCGGGTGCTGCGCAGGATGTCATAAGCCTCCTGATAGATCTCCCACTGCGGGTCATCGCGATTGTCGGTCCATTGCAGCACGACTTCGCCGGGACGCACGAAGCACGCGAGGTCGTCGACATGGCCATCGGTTTCGTCGAACTTGCAACCGCGCGGCAGCCAGATGATTTGTTCGGCACCGAGGTAATCGGTCAAGCGACGGGTGACTTCGTCCTTGCCCAAATGCTGGTTGCGATTGCGGTTGAGCAGGCATTGTTCGGTGGTCAGGATGCTGCCCTGGCCGTCGCTCTGGATGCCACCCAGTTCGGCAATCAGCGGCGCGCGATAACGGTCGAAGCGTTCGATTTCAAGGATTTTACTGGCGATCTGGTCGTCCTTGTCCCACGGGTAATACAAGCCACCGTCGAGGCCACCGTATGCGTTGAACTCAAAGTCGACGCCGCGCACCTCGCCACTCTCGTCGTTGACCACAAAGCACGGGCCGCTGTCGCGAAACCAGGTGTCGTTGCAGGTCATTTCCACCACGCGCACCTGAGGCGGCAACTGACGGCGGGCGGTGGCGAACTGGGTGGCAGAGGCGCACACCGTCACCGGTTCGCTTTGGGCAATGGCGCTGACAATCTGCACCCAGACTTTCTGCGCGGGCTTGGCACCGTTACGCCAGACGTCGGTGCGCTCCGGCCAGCCGAGCCAGCAACCGGACTTGGTTTCGAATTCGCCGGGCAGGCGGAAGCCGTCGAGTTTGGGAGTGGAGTCGAGCAAACGTGCCATGGTCAAACCTCATCAGCGGGGATTGGAATGACCACAGGCTAAGGGGGTGAGCGCCCTGCTCACCAACGATGATTATTTCGGAATAGTTGAATTCAACTCATCAATCGATCAATTGATCGTTGAACCACTCGAGCATCTGCGCCACGGCTGGGCGCTCCAGGCGCACCCGTTCGCAGACCAGCGCATATTGGCCGAGCGCCGTCATGCTTGAGGTAAACGGCCGGACCAGACGACCACTGAGCAAATCCTCCTGCGCCGTCAGGTTATCGCCCATCGCCACGCCCTGGCCTTGGACCGCCGCTTCCAGCGCCAGGCCGGCATGGGCGAAATACAGTTGGCGTCCGGGACGCTGATCGCCGGCATGACTGGTCAGCCACGCGGTCCAGGTCTTGCCGTCCTGATCGTCGTGCAGCAGGCAGTGACGCACCAGATCCTTGGGCGTTTTCAGGGTGCCCTGATTGAACAGGCCGGGACTGCACACCGGAAAGAACTGCAACGCGGGCAAGGGGCGCACGAAGTATGCGCTGCTGTCGACCGGGCCGGTGCCGTAGGTGATCGCCAGGTCGATGTCTTCCCCCGGCGCCGTGGCGTCGATCGGTTGTTCGTAGAGGTGCAGCGTGATGTGCGGGTAGCGGGCGTAGAAGTCTGTCAGGCGACTCATCAGCCACTTTTGCGTCAACTCGGCGGTGACCGCCAGGCGCAACACGGCCAGCGATGACGGGTCGCGCAATTCATCGCAGGCATCGCCGATCAATTCGAACGCTTGCTGCAGACTTTGCATCAGACGGCCAGCGGCCATGGTCGGACGGATTTGCCGGCCCTCACGGATGAACAGCGAGACACCCAAGTGTTCTTCGAGTTGGCGAATCTGATGACTGACGGCGCTGTCGGTGACACACAGCTCGGCAGCGGCGCGACCGAAATGGGCGTGCCGGGCGGCGCATTCGAAGGTCCTGAGTGCTGCCAGAGAAGGCAATCGTCGCATGGGTTCAGCCCCTGTGATGAAGGCGCCCATGCTGCCTTGGCGATTGATAGGCGTCCAGCCACACCTGACACAGATTCATTTGGCACCGCGATGCTGCAGTCGAGAGGCGCTGACGGTCTAGGCTGTATCGGGTCAGTCCCAGACCTGTTGGAGGATGTCATGCAGCTAGAAGGTTCCTGCCATTGCGGTGCCGTGTCGTTCAGTTTGACCAGCGCTCACCCCTACCCTTATCAGCGTTGCTACTGCTCGATCTGCCGCAAGACCCAGGGCGGTGGCGGGTATGCGATCAACCTCGGTGGCGATGCCCAAAGCCTCACCGTACGCGGCCGCAAGCACATCTCGATTTACCATGCGCGTCTCAAGGACGAAGGCGATAAGCGCGCCCGACGCAGCACCGCCGAGCGGCATTTCTGTTCTTTGTGCGGTTCCGGATTATGGCTGTTCAGCCCTGAATGGCCGGAGCTGATTCATCCGTTTGCATCCGCCATCGACACCCCGCTGCCGGTGCCGCCGGAACACACGCACTTGATGCTCGTGTCCAAGGCGCCGTGGGTGGAGGTCAGCCTGCGCCCCGGGGACCAGCAGTTCGACGTCTATCCCGAGGAATCCATCGCCGACTGGCATGAACGATTGGGTTTGTGTCGCTGAGAGGGATACAGACCTCGTTGGCTGGGCAGGTGGTGTACAGCTTTTGAGGATGCGGTGTTGCTGATGACGCCATCGCGAGCAGGCTCGCTCCCACAGGGGATTTGTGAACGACACAGACCCAATGTGGGAGCGAGCCTGCTCGCGATGGCGTCAGTGAAAGCAACCCCGACCTAATCCAGATGCGCCCAGGTCATGCGAAACGACGCCCCGCCCCACGGCGAATCCGTCACTTCCACTTGCCCGCCATGGGATTGCGACACCCGGCGCACCAGGGCCAATCCCAGACCAAAACCACCGGTGCGACGGTCGCGGCTGGCGTCCAGTCGCGAGAACGGTTCGAAGATTTTCTCCCGCCCGTCCACCGGCACGCCCGGCCCATCATCGTTGACCTGCACTTCATAATGATCACCGGTACGCACCAACGACACCTCTACCCGCTCATCGGCGTAGCGAATGGCGTTGCGCAGCAGGTTGATCACTGCTCGAGCCATAAAGCGCGGTTCGATACGCACCTCATCGACCTGGCACTCGACGATCACCAACTGCACCCCGGCGGCTTCGGCCTCCAGCGCCACGCTGCCCACCACGCTGTCCAGCCAACTGATGGCCTGAATATTCTCTCGGTTGATCACCGTGGCGCCGCGCTCCAGGCTGGCGTAGGTCAGCAACTCGGAGACCATTTCCTCCAGCTCGCCGAGGTCGGCGTACATGTCGGCGATCAGCTCACCGCTCTGGGTCGGATCAGGTTGCTGCTTGAGCTGATCGAGCTCAAACGACAGCCGGGCAATGGGCGTGCGCAGCTCGTGGGACACCGCGTTGGTCAGTTCGCGCTGGTTGGCGATCAAGCCTTCGATGCGAGCCGCCATCAGGTTGAAGTGTTCGGCCAGGTCGCGAATGTTCGAGCGCTTGGACAGCTGAATGCGTGACGACAAGTCGTTATCGCCAAAGCGCTCGGCCGCCAGGCGCAGCTTTTCCAGATCGCGCCAATGCGGTCGGACCCAGAAAAACAGCACGATGCCGATCAGCACGGCCAGCATCAGATAGGCCGCCGTGATGTAGAACGGCATCAGGCTCGGCTCGGGCGGCAGCTTGATGCTCAATAGCTGGGCACCGCCATCGATCGACGAAATGAACTGGGTGTACTTCTCGCGAATCACCAGTTTGCCTTCGGCCAGCAAGGCTTTCTCATCATCGTCGAGGGCCAGATGATCGGACTCGATCAGGCTCAGCCCCAGTCCGTAGTGCTGGCGTAGCGTGTCCAGTTGTTGCTCGCGTTGCGAGCCTTCCAGCCCGCGCAATTGCTCGACCAGCGAATACGCCTGCCCCCGCACCGCCTCGCGGTTATAGGCCTGCATCTGCCCATCGAGCAGCACATTGAACGTGTGCTCGACCGTCTGTAATGCCAGTACCAACCCCACCGCCAGCACGACGTACAACCCCAGAAATAACCGCAGCATCTACAGCTCCCACGCAAACGGATTGAACAGATAACCCTTGCCCCAAACGGTCTTGATGCACATCGGTTCGCGCGGATTGTCCTTGAGCTTGCCGCGCAACTTGCTGATGTAGACGTCAACGCTGCGGTTGAGGCCATCGAAGGCAATGCCGCGCATGCGGTTGAGGATGTCGTCGCGGGACAGGATCTTGCCGGCGGCGCTGGCGAGCAACCACAGCAGTTCGAATTCCATGGTGGTCATGTCGATGACGTCGTCCGCGAGCCTGACTTCGCGACAGCTGCGGTCGATGCTCAGGTGGCCGAACTCCAGGGCGCTGCACACGCTGCTCTCGGGCGTCTGACGGCGTTGCAAGGCCCTCAGGCGTGCGAGCAGCACTGGCGGTTTGATCGGCTTGATGACGTAGTCGTCGGCACCGGACTCGAGGCCGAGAATATGATCGAGGTCGTCTTCCTTGGCGGTCAGGATGACGATCGGCGTATCGGACACACTGCGAATTTCGCGGCATACCTGCAGGCCGCTCTGGCCCGGCAGCATCAGGTCGAGCACGACCATTTTCGGTTTGAACTCGAGGAACGCGTCCAACGCCAGGTCACCGCGGTGCACCTGCCGGACTTCAAAGCCGTGTTGGGACAGGAAATACGCGATCAACCCGGCCAGCTTCTCGTCGTCTTCCACCAGCAATACTTTGCCAAAACCCAGGCTATCCATAACGACCGTCTGCCAACCCTTGTGTGAAGTGGGCGGCATTATGGCGCCAATCGATGACGGGACGGTTATCGCAGGCAGCAAAAACCGGCCTTGAGAGCCGGTTTTTGGCGATGTTTCATACAATTAAGAGTTTTTAACAATTCAAGATCAAAAGATCGCAGCCTCGTTTCACTCGACAGCTCCTACATCGAGTTGCGATCCCTTGACCTTTACGCCGCGACCGGGACGCCGCTGTGGAAGCGAAATTCCACGTCTGGCGATTCGATCAGTTCCTGTTCGGCGGCGCGGACTTTGTCGATGACGTGAGCAATGTCCTTGGCATCACCGTACTGGTAAGCCAGTTTCAGGTAACCCTGAAAATGCCGAGCCTCGCTTTTCAGCAGGCCGAAATAGAACTTGCCCAGTTCTTCGTCCAGATGCGGCACCAGCGCCTCGAAACGCTCGCAACTGCGGGCCTCGATGAATGCGCCCACCACCAGGGTATCCACCAGTTTGACCGGCTCGTGGCTGCGCACCACTTTGCGCAACCCCGAGGCGTAACGCCCGGCGGAGAGCTGACGCAGCTCGATCTTGCGTTTTTTCATCAGGCGCATGACTTGTTCGTGGTGAACCAGCTCTTCCCGGGCCAGGCGCGACATCAGGTTGATCAAGTCGACGTGAGAGTGATATTTGGCGATCAGGCTCAACGCCGTGCTGGCCGCCTTGAACTCACAGTTCTTGTGGTCGATCAGCAGGGTTTCCTGATCGGCAAGCGCGGCCTGGACCCAGCCATCGGGGGTGCGGCAGCCGAGGAACTCGTGAATTTCGGGAAGGATCATGGGGCTCACGGATAAAAAGGTTCAAAACGAAGGGCGCCGATTATACCGGCCTGCCGGCAGACCACCAGTCGCTACAGTTGATATGCATCAAGTACCTGGCCGGCGACCAGCAACTATAGTTGTCCAACGCCATGCCTTTTTATCGTTAATGGAGGTCCCGATCATGCAAGCCATTCGCAGCATTCTGGTGGTCATTGAACCCGAACACTCGGAAAGCCTGGCGCTCAAGCGGGCCAAATTGATTGCTGGCGTAACCCAGGCCCATCTGCACCTGCTGGTTTGCGACCGCAAGCATGACCATAGCGCCATGTTGGGCGTGCTCAAGGCGGCGCTGGTGGCGGACGGCTACAGCGTCACCACCGAACAGGCCTGGAACGAGAGCCTGCATGAAACCATCATCGATGTGCAGCAGGCGGAAGGTTGCGGGTTGGTGATCAAACAGCATTACCCCGACAGCCCGCTGAAAAAGGCGCTGCTGACGCCCGAGGACTGGAAGATATTGCGCAACTGCCCGGCACCGGTGCTGCTGGTAAAAACCGTCGGTTCCTGGAAGGACAAGGTGATTCTGGCGGCAATCGATGTCGGCAATACCGATGACGAACACCGCCATTTGCACAACACCATCATTGATTACGGCTATGACATTGCCAGCCTGGCGAAGGCCAAGCTGCATGTGATCAGCGCCCATCCGTCGCCGATGCTGTCGGCATCCGATCCAACGTTACAGCTCAGCGAAACCATCGAGGCTCGTTATCGCGAGCAGTGCAAGGCGTTTCAGGCCGAGTTCGACATAGATGACGAGCACCTGCATATCGCCGAAGGCCCTGCGGATGTGTTGATCCCGTACATGGTGCACAAGCTTCAGGCTGCGGTGACAGTGATTGGCACGGTCGCGCGGTCCGGGTTATCAGGGGCGTTGATTGGCAATACCGCCGAAGTGGTGCTCGATGCGGTGGAGAGCGATGTGCTGGTGCTCAAGCCCGAAGAGATCATGGACCATCTGGAAGAGATCGTGAGCCAGCATTGAGATGTTCGGCGTCAAGCAGATCGCCTTCGCGGGCAAGGATTACCCGCCGAAGGCGTCCTTGAGAAAGCCCGGCGCGATGTAGCGCTGGTAATGCGCCTCGGACAGCAGAAAGAACTCCCGATCAATGGCATCGCGCAGCTCCGGCAGGTTCCAGTCGCGAAACTCCGGCATCAACACCATCCCGTAGGCTTCGAGATTGTTGATCACCCGCGCGCCACGGGCGATCAACTGATACGCCCAGCAATACTCGGACTGGTGCGGCACGAAGCGAATCTTGCGCTGCTCCAGCTGCAGACGCAGGCGCTGGGGATCGAACACTTCCAGCTTGCTGGCCATCACCTGCGACAGCAACAGCTCCAGACGCAGCCACACCGCACGCTTTTCTTCCTCGTTGTAACCATTCCAGTTGATCACTTCATGGTGGAAACGCTTGCAGCCACGACACACCAGATCACCGTAAACAGTGGAGCAGAGGCCGACGCAGGGGGTTTTGATGGTCTGATTGGGCATAGGTAGGCAAAACACGGGAAAGCAGAACAGACCGGCATGTTAGCCCTTTGTCTAACATTGATCACCCCTCAAAATTCGGGGGCTAACTTACCTTTAATTTTTTTTTGCCGTAGAATCAGCCAGCCTTTTAAGGCGCCAATGTCCGTTAGAAGCTGTTTTCAAAGCGTCACGAGCACAGTCGTTCCTTCAGAGCGGAGTTGGCGAAGGGTTTTTCCAGCGGGGAAAAGCTCTACGCCAACCCTCATCAGCTCCCCGTTCTGCAGGCGTAAAACTTTGAAAGCAGCTTCTGTAAGGAATTGTCGGTAATTCTGGCTAAGTGGCCCACAACGCCACGCAGCGCATGAGTACGGCAATTTCGGGATGAGCGTCCCGGACACCCATTTGGGACCACTGATGAGGGTAATAACTGTGCTTGAAGCCTACCGCAAACATATCGAAGAGCGCGCAGCACTGGGTATCGTTCCCCAGCCGCTTAACGCCGAACAAACTGCAGGCCTGGTCGAGCTGCTGAAAAATCCCCCGGCTGGCGAAGAAGCTTTCCTCGTTGACCTGATCACCAATCGCGTACCACCTGGAGTGGACGAAGCAGCCTATGTAAAGGCCGGTTTCCTCTCTGCCCTCGCCAAAGGCGAAGCAACCTCCCCTCTGATCGACAAGAAACGCGCTGTTGAACTGCTCGGCACCATGCAAGGCGGCTACAACATCGTCACCCTGGTCAACCTGCTGGACGACGCCGAACTGGCGCCAGTCGCAGCCGAAGAACTCAAGCACACCCTGCTGATGTTCGACGCCTTCCACGACGTCGCAGAACGCGCCAAAAAAGGCAACGTTCACGCCAAAGGCGTGCTGCAATCCTGGGCTGACGGCGAGTGGTTCAAGAACCGCCCTGTCCTGGCCGACAAGATCAGCCTGCGTGTATTCAAGGTCACCGGCGAGACCAACACCGACGACCTGTCCCCTGCTCCTGATGCCTGGTCCCGCCCGGACATCCCGCTGCACGCCCTGGCCATGCTGAAAATGGCCCGTGAAGGCATCGTGCCTGACGTCCAAGGCGTTACCGGCCCGATGAAACAGATCGAAGAAATGCGCGGCCAAGGCTTCCCGATCGCCTACGTCGGCGACGTGGTCGGTACCGGTTCTTCGCGTAAATCCGCCACCAACTCGGTGCTGTGGTTCTTCGGCGACGACGTTCCTTACGTCCCGAACAAGCGTGCCGGCGGTTTCTGCTTCGGCAGCAAGATCGCTCCGATCTTCTACAACACCATGGAAGATGCTGGCGCACTGCCGATCGAATTCGACGTAACCAACATGAACATGGGCGACGTGATCGACCTGTATCCGCATGCTGGCAAAGTCTGCAAACACGGCACTGACGAAGTCCTGACCACCTTCGAAATGAAGACTCCGGTACTGTTGGACGAAGTCCGTGCCGGCGGTCGTATTCCGCTGATCATCGGCCGTGGCCTGACCGAGAAGGCACGTGCCGAACTGGGCCTGCCACCTTCGACCCTGTTCAAACTGCCGGAAGTTCCGGCTGAAAGCACCAAGGGCTACACCCTGGCGCAGAAAATGGTCGGCAAGGCGTGCGGTCTGCCAGAAGGCAAAGGCGTTCGTCCTGGCACCTACTGCGAACCGAAAATGACCACCGTGGGTTCCCAGGACACCACCGGTCCTATGACCCGTGACGAACTGAAAGACCTGGCGTGCCTGGGCTTCTCGGCCGATCTGGTCATGCAGTCGTTCTGCCACACCGCGGCTTATCCTAAGCCGATCGACGTGACCACCCACCACACCCTGCCTGACTTCATCATGACCCGCGGCGGCGTTTCCCTGCGTCCGGGCGACGGCATCATCCACAGCTGGCTGAACCGCATGCTGCTGCCGGACACCGTCGGTACCGGTGGTGACTCGCACACCCGTTTCCCAATGGGCATTTCGTTCCCGGCCGGTTCCGGTCTGGTTGCGTTCGCTGCAGCCACCGGCGTCATGCCGCTGGACATGCCGGAATCGATCCTGGTGCGTTTCAAAGGCAAAATGCAACCGGGCGTCACCCTGCGCGACCTGGTTCACGCCATTCCTTACTTCGCGATCCAGGCTGGCCTGCTGACCGTCGAGAAGAAAGGCAAGAAGAACGCCTTCTCCGGCCGCATCCTGGAAATCGAAGGCCTGGACAACCTGAGCATCGAGCAAGCTTTCGAGCTGTCCGACGCTTCGGCTGAACGTTCGG
Organism: Pseudomonas sp. JAI111; assembly: GCF_024809425.1. Lineage (NCBI taxonomy): Bacteria > Pseudomonadati > Pseudomonadota > Gammaproteobacteria > Pseudomonadales > Pseudomonadaceae > Pseudomonas > Pseudomonas sp. JAI111. The sequence continues at coordinate 274,854 of NZ_JANUCB010000004.1, forward strand.
CTGCCGGTTGCACCATCAAGCTGTCGAAAGAGTCGATCACCGAGTACCTGAACTCCAACATCACCCTGCTGCGCTGGATGATCGGCGAAGGCTATGGTGACGTGCGCACCCTGGAACGTCGTGCTCAAGCGATGGAAGCCTGGGTTGCCAACCCTGAGCTGATGGTTGCCGATGCTGACGCCGAATACGCTGAAATCATCGAAATCGACCTGGCCGACATCAAAGAGCCTGTGCTCTGCGCGCCAAACGATCCGGACGACGCTCGTCTGCTGTCCAGCGTTGCTGGCGAGAAGATCGACGAAGTGTTCATCGGTTCGTGCATGACCAACATCGGTCACTTCCGCGCTGCCGGTAAACTGCTGGATCAGGTCAAGGGTCAGCTTCCAACCCGTCTGTGGCTGTCGCCTCCGACCAAGATGGACGCTCACCAGCTGACCGAAGAAGGCTACTACGGCATCTACGGCAAAGCCGGCGCACGCATGGAAATGCCAGGCTGCTCGCTGTGCATGGGTAACCAGGCACGCGTAGAGCCGAACTCGACTGTAGTGTCGACTTCGACCCGTAACTTCCCGAACCGTCTGGGTGACGGCGCGAACGTCTACCTGGCCTCGGCCGAGCTGGCGTCCGTTGCTTCCATCCTGGGTCGCCTGCCGACCGTCGAGGAATACATGGAATACGCTGGCAAGATCGACAGCATGGCGGCCGATGTCTACCGCTACCTGTCCTTCGACCAGATCGCCGAGTTCCGTGAAGCTGCTGCGAACGCCAACATCCCGGTCGTTCAAGCCTAACGCTACAACGCAATAAAAAACGCCGCCCATCGAGAGATGAGCGGCGTTTTTTTATGCCTGCAGATTTGCAGTAACCCCACACAACGGATCGGCGTACACGCTCCGCTCCTCACCACTCAACAGTCCGAGCGGTAGCTCGCCTGCAGCTTTTGATCCACCCGCCCCTTCGGAACGCAGAGCGTCCCTGGCTGCATTCCCACGCGGAGCGTAGGGAACGATCAGTGGGGTAGCTGGAAGAGAATGGTCGGCTGACAGGCCGCCATCGCCGGCAGGCCAGCTCCCACAGTAAATCGAGGTGTCCCCCCGCTCTTCACCACTCAATAGGCCGAGCGGTAGCTCGCCTGCTTTTGATCTTGATCTACCCGCCCCTTCGGCAGGCTGAGTGGAGGCGTTCATCTGGGGGGTAGGCGCGTAGCGCCGTGCGGCGAAGCCGCACACATCGAGAGGAGGTCGTCGCGAAGCAGACCGGAGGCGATGCCCCCAGATGAATGCCGGAGCGAAGGAACACCGAGCCCCAGCGAGGGGCCGGACGCCGGGGCGAGCCTTTTTTTTGCTTACTTTTTTTGAGGCGTTTGTCAAAAAAAGTGAGTCGCCGTCAGGGCGAAACCCTAAGCCGCCGTTACCGCAGCAACGGATATGTACCCGATCAACCCAAAACATGGTCGGCCCAAAGGCCGCCACTAAACAGAAGGCTTGAGAGCCTGCCGCACAGCATCATCAACACTCAACCCACTAAGAAACACCTGCTCCAACTCCTGCGTCGGCAACATCGAAAGCACCGCCTTCGCCTCATGCTTAAGCCGCGCCAGAATCAACAACATATCCAACGCCCGCACCTGCAAAAAGAACACCTCCAGCGCCTCGATACTCGTGCCATCCAGATCCGGCGACTCCTCCAGACTAAGAATAATCGTATGCACCGGCGGCTCCGCATGCCGCGCCAGACGCAACGCACCACCCAAAATACGCTCCACGTTAGCGAAAAACAGCGCCTCGCTGGGCCGCACAATCAGCACGCCAGGAATTTTATGGGCATCCGGATGACGCTGCACATCAACATAATCATGACCGCCGCCCATCTGCCCCAACACCTGAATATCCGCCGACGACATCTGCTTGAGCATCAGCACCACACTGATCGCCACCGCCACAAGCAAACCATCCAGCACGCCCAACACCAACACCGCCGCCACCGCACAAATCACCAGCAGACGATCACGACGCCAGATGAAATAGCGGCCCAATGGCTGAAGACTCAAACCCCGCGCCAAGGCATAAATAACGATGGCGGCCAACACCGGCTCAGGCGTCAAGGCGATGTAAGGCAATACCGTCAAAACGATCAACAACACCACCGCCGCCGCGACCACCCCGGACAGCCGTGAACCGGCACCCGCCGCCTCATTCGCCGACGTCGCGGAATAACCGGCACCCGCCGGCATGCCATGGAACAGGCCAGACAGCAGATTCGCCGCCCCCAGGGCCAGCAGGTCACGGTTCGACGAAACCCGGTCATTATGCTTAAGCGCAAAAGAGGTAATTGATCCATAGGATTCGGCATACAGAATCATCACCATGGCAAACGCCAACTCCCCCAGGCGCAACCAGTCGGCAAATGGCAACACCGGCAGCCTCGGCACTTCAAGGCTCAGGTCTATCACCCCGATCAGATCCACTCCATAAGCCGGCAAGTTCAGCCACTGACCGGCGGCGATGCCGAGCGCCACCACCAGTAAACCGCCCGGGACATGCCGTAACCGCGCGCACAGCCCCAACACCAGCAGTGCGACCGCCGCGACCAGCAAACCAACGCGATTCCATTGCGACCACTGTTCCAGCAGCTGCGGGACAAAACGGATCAGGTTGCCATTGCTCAGGTGCACATCGACGATGCTCGCGAACTGCTTGAGGATGATGGTAAGCGCCAACCCCAAGGCAAAGCCGCGCAGTACCGGTTTGGCGATAAACGAGGTGACGCTGCCGAGCTTGAACAGGCCGGCCAGCACAAACAGCCCGCCGGTGACCAATACAAGACCGATTGCCAGCGTCATGCGCAAACCTGAATCGCCATTAGCCAATGTGGCAGTGGCCGCAGCCAGAACTGCCGCCGAAGACGAGGTCGCCGAAACAATCGCAAAGCGACTGGTGCCCAACAACGCGTAGCACAGCAAACCGGCGAACAATGCGATGACCCCGGCCTGGGGCGGCACCGCGGCAATGCTCGAATAGGCCACCGCCTCCGGCAACAGCAAACCGGCAATCGACAGCCCGGCCAACAGGTCTCGCCAACGGTTGGGGGAATCGGCAAGAGGTTGCACCGATACGCCTTGAACACGAGCCATGGAGCGTCTCCAGAGAAAGATCAACAAGCCGTCTACGACGCGCCAATGATGGCTCTTAGGTTAACCGTTAATCCGGTTGGGCGTGTGCTTTGGGTCATGGCACAGGCCATAAAAAACGCGGCCCTTTTGCAAGGAGCCGCGTTTTTTTGTGTTGATCGTTGATCATTCCCACGCTCAAGCGGGAACGATCATGCGTCAGGCAGTCAACGAATAGATCAACGCCGAAATCGCCACCAGCCCTACCGCTGTCACGAAGACGTTGGACGCCTGGCCGCGATAACGGGCCATTGCCGGCACTTTGCGGATTGCGTACATCGGCATCAGGAACAGAATCGCCGCGATGACCGGGCCGCCGAGGGTTTCGATCATGCCCAGGATGCTCGGGTTCAGCGTGGCCACCACCCAGCACACCACCAGCATGAAGGCGGCGGTCAGGCGGTCGAGCGTCTTCGGCGCCGGACGCTTGCCGCTTTTCACGATCAGGCCTTTAAGACCTTCGCTGGCGCCGATGTAGTGACCCAGGAATGACTTGGAAATGGCCACGAACGCAATCAGCGGCGCTGCGAAAGCAATGGTCGGGTTGCTGAAGTGGTTGGCCAGGTACGACAGGATCGACAGGTTCTGTGCCTTGGCTTCGGCCAGTTGCGCCGGGGACAGGGTCAGTACGCAACTGAAGACGAAAAACAGCACCATCACCACCATCAAGAGGTGGGCGCGAGACAGGATTTGCGAGCTGCGCTCCTCGGCGTGTTCACCGTAGCGACGCTTCTGGTCCACCGCAAACGCCGAGATGATCGGCGAGTGGTTAAACGAGAACACCATCACCGGAATCGCCAGCCACAACGTATGCAGCAGTGCCGACGGCTCGGGCAGGGTCGACGCCGTGGTCAGGATGCCACCGTTCCAGTGCGGAATCAGGAACACCGCGAGGAACAGCAACGCCACAATAAACGGGTACACCATCAGGCTCATGGCCTTGACGATCGCCTGCTCGCCACAGCGCACCACGGCCAGCAGACCGAGGATCAACACCAGCGACAGCACGGCGCGTGGTGGCGGCGTGATGTGCAGTTGATGCTCAAGGAAGCTGCCGACGGTATTGGTCAGGGCCACGCTGTAAATCAGCAGGATCGGGAAGATCGCAAAGAAGTACAGCAAGGTGATCAGCGCACCGGCCTTGAGACCGAAGTGTTCTTCCACCACTTCGGTGATGTCGGCGCCTTCGCGACCGGACAACACGAAGCGTGTCAGGCCACGGTGTGCGTAAAAGGTCATGGGAAACGCCAACAGCGCCAGAATCAACAGCGGCCAGAAGCCGCCCAGACCTGCGTTGATCGGCAAAAACAGGGTACCCGCGCCGATGGCCGTGCCAAACAGGCCCAGCATCCAGGTGGTGTCATGGCGATTCCAGCTTGTGAGGGTCGCTGGTGTCGCCGCTACATAGCGTTCGTCGACGCTATTGGCCTGATCATTCATCCGGTGGGATCTCCGCATTCCGGTCATTTGCTACCCGGTCAGGACGAGTCGGAAAAAACCGACGGGCAGCGCCCTGGCCGAAACAGGGGCGCGATTGTCCGGGATTAATGAACAGAAGCAAAGACTTAGCTGAGGAGTGGTGGTACGGATCAGATTCGTGAAGCACACCATTGAATGGATATGTAAAAAATCTATCCAACAAAAGATCGGCCTCATGTAACTTTCAAGCCTGACTGCCGACCGGCAGCCGCACATCACGGAGCGCCCCCATGCCACTCGTTCGCGTCGATATCAAACAACATCAGGACCCCACTTTCGCCAAGCGTGTCGGGCAGTTGATCTACGCCGCCATGCACAGCGCCATTGGTGTACCGGAAAACGATAATTTCCAGATTCTTGCCGAGCACGACGAACAGCATTTCATCTTCGATCCCGGCTATTTAGGCATCAAGCGCACCGACGCGCTGGTGGTGATTCAGATCACCCTGAGCGAAGGCCGCACCGTCGAACAGAAAAAGCTGCTCTACAAAACCATCGCCGAAAACCTGAATACGGAACTGGCGATACGCCTGGAAGATGTCTTCATCAATCTGGTGGAGGTCAAAAAAGAAAACTGGTCTTTTGGCAACGGAATCGCTCAATACGCCATTTGAGTGGTCGAATGATTGACCTTTACCGACCCAGGGAGCAATTCCATGAAACAGGCCGCGTATATCGCGTTCGCTCTGCTCGGCCTGATCTGGGGCACCAACTTCATTTTCATGAAGTGGGCAGCCGAATGGATTACTCCCACGCAAATCGTGTTCCTGCGCGTGCTGTTCGGGTTCTTGCCAATCCTGGCCTTTGCCCTCGCACGTCGCAGCTTGAGCTGGTCGCACCTGCGCTATAGCCATCACTTCCTGGTGATGAGTTTGCTGGCGACATCGATCTACTACTACGCCTTTGCCAAAGGCACCTCGTTATTGCTGTCCAGCGTGGCCGGGATGCTCAGCGGCGCGATCCCTCTGTTTTCGTTCATCACGGCGTGGCTTTTCCTGCGTGCAGAACCCTTGAACGCCCGCACGGCTTTCGGCATTGCCCTTGGCTTTATCGGCGTAATACTGATCGCACGTCCCTGGAACAGCCTGGCGGCCGGCGTCGATGCCAGCGGCGTGCTGTACATGATCGCCGGCTCGCTGAGCGTCGGCTGCTCGTTCGTCTATGCCCGACGATTCATCACACCACTGGGGCTGTCACCACTGGCGCTGTCGACCTATCAGATAGGTTTCGCCCTGGTGCTCATCACGCTTGTCACCGACATGCACGGCATCGCGCACATTTCACTCGACCCCGTGGCGCTGGCCGGGGTAATCCTGGGCCTTGGACTGGCCGGAACCGGCGTGGCCTACATCCTTTATTACTACATCGTGCAACGCTTGGGCGCCCTCGCCGCTTCGGGTGTCACGTACATTCCGCCGGTGGTTGCCTTGCTGATCGGCACGTTGCTGGTGGGCGAACCGATCGAACTCCTCGATTTGCTGGCAATGCTGCTGATCCTGGGTGGCGTTTACGTCCTGCAATCGAGCGCGAAGAAACCAATCGCAGCCCCGACTATTGCGGCGAAGCGCGCTATTGATCGATTGTCGGCGCGTTGACCCTGCTCCAGCACCACCCGCGCAGACGCGTCGCCCGATGAAATTCTCGACGCAGCCCGGACATTTTTGACATCGCAAGGATCAACGGTGCCATCAATCGCGTGTGCAATCCCCGGCCGTTGCTAAACTCCTCTGGAATCAGCAATCTGAAGCAACATTCTAGAACCGACATTCCGATGCCTACAGGAGCCCAGCATGCCTGCAACCGTTCTGGTACTGGTTGAAACCATCAACGATTATCTGCCGATTCTCGAGCATCAGGGTTTCCACCTGATCCTCGCCCCGACACCTGCCGAACGTGCAGAAGCTATCACTCGGCATAGCGGTCAGATCGATGCCGTGCTGACCCGCGGCCCCTTGGGCCTGTATGCCGATGAAATCGCCGCGCTGCCCAACCTCAAGATCATCTGCGTGATCGGCGCCGGTTACGAACACGTCGACCTGCAAGCCGCCGCCGACCGGGACATCACCGTAACCAATGGCGCCGGCGTCAATGCCTCCTCGGTTGCCGACCATGCCATGGCGATGTTGCTCTCGCTGGTGCGCGACATTCCCCGTTGCGACGCTGCCGTGCGCCGTGGGGAGTGGCCGAAGATCATGCGCCCGTCCCTGGCCGGCAAGCGTCTGGGGATTCTCGGCCTGGGCGCGGTTGGCATGGCCATCGCCAAGCGTGCCAGCGCCGGCTTCGACATGACCGTCAGTTACCACAATCGCCAGCATCGCAGCGACGTTCCCTATGCCTTCTGCTCGACGCCAACCGAACTGGCGCGCGCCTCGGACTTTCTGATCGTCGCCACACCCGGCGGGTTGGGCACCAAACACCTGATCAACAAGCAAGTACTCGACGCCCTGGGCCCGAAAGGCTTTGTCGTGAACATCGCCCGGGCCTCCGTGATCGCCACCGCCGACCTGATCAGCGCACTGGAACAAAGACGCATCGCCGGTGCCGCACTGGATGTGTTCGATGCCGAGCCGCAAGTGCCCGATGCCTTGAAAACGCTGGCTAATGTAATTCTGACGCCCCACGTCGCGGGATTGTCCCCGGAGGCGACCCAAGGGACTGTTGAACTGGTGGGGAAAAACCTGGTGGCGTTCTTCTCCGGTCACCCGGTGCTGACGCCCATTACCTTGCCGTCAGCACTGAGCAGCGTGGAGCTTTGAAGCCATTCAAACGGGTGTATCAAATACAATGATTGCCCGGCAACACGCTCACCTATAAGGCCCGATGATGGTTGTGGGGGCCGGGTGCGCGCATTAGATTAGCCAATAATCGCAGGCCTCCAGAATAAGCAGAAGGGATAAGCATGGCGCTTACTGACCAGTCCACCCGTATCCGCTCCGGCGAAGAACTCGATGCCAGCCTGATCGATCCGTACCTCAAGGCCCACATTCCGGGTCTGAGCGGTTTACCCCGGATCAGCCAGTTCCCCGGCGGCGCGTCGAACCTGACCTACTTGCTGGAATACCCGGAACAGGAGTTCGTCCTGCGCCGCCCGCCGTTTGGCCACAAAGCCAAATCCGCCCATGACATGGGCCGTGAATTCCGCATCCTCAATCAACTGCGCGACGGCTTTCCGTATTGCCCGAAAGCCTATGTGCATTGCACCGACGAATCGGTGATCGGCGCCGAATTCTATGTGATGGAACGGGTCAAGGGGATCATCCTGCGCTCCGAACTGCCCCCGGAACTGGGCCTGGATTCGGCGAAAACCGAAGCCTTGTGCAAGAGCTTCATCGACAAGTTCGTTGAACTGCACCGCGTCGATTACAACGCCTATGGCCTGGGCGACCTCGGCAGGCCCGAAGGCTACGTGGCACGGCAAATCAAGGGCTGGAGCGATCGCTACGAAAAAGCGCTGACCCCGGACGCGCCAAAGTGGGAAGCGGTCAAGGCGTGGCTGAACGACAAAATGCCGGCCGATCACCCGACCTCAAGCATCGTCCATAACGACTATCGCTTCGACAATGTGATCCTCGACCCGAACAACCCGATGCAGATCATCGGCGTGCTCGATTGGGAACTGACCACCCTTGGCGACCCGCTGATGGACCTGGGCAACACCCTCGCCTACTGGATCGAAGCCGACGACCCGGCACCGGTGCAACTGATGCGACGCCAGCCCAGCCATGCCCCGGGCATGCTGACCCGACGCGAGTTCGTTGATTACTACGCCGAGCGCTCGGGCATCCAGATCGACAACTTCGATTTCTACTACACCTATGGCCTGTTCCGCCTCGCCGGCATCGTGCAACAGATCTACTACCGCTTCTTCCATGGTCAGACCCAGGACAAACGCTTCGCGCAGTTCATTCACATGAACAAACTGCTGGAGCAAATGAGCCTGCAAGTCATCCAGAAATCCTGCCTTTGATTACGCGCCTGGCCCAATAACAAGACTTTTCATAAGAGAATCCCATGTCCAAGACTCAGTTGTTCGACCTCGACGGCAAGATCGCTTTCGTCTCCGGCGCCAGCCGTGGCATCGGTGAAGCCATCGCCAAGCTTCTGGCCCAGCAAGGCGCCCACGTCATCGTCTCGAGCCGCAAACTCGACGGCTGCCAACACGTGGCCGACGCCATCATCGCCGACGGCGGCAAAGCCACCGCAGTGGCCTGCCACATTGGTGAAATGGAGCAGATCAGCCAGGTCTTCGCCGGCATCCGCGAACAGTTCGGGCGCCTGGATATCCTGGTCAACAACGCGGCAACCAATCCGCAGTTCTGCAACGTACTGGACACCGACCTCAGCGCCTTCCAGAAAACTGTCGACGTGAACATTCGCGGTTACTTCTTCATGTCGGTCGAAGCCGGCAAACTGATGCGCGAACAGGGCGGCGGCAGCATCATCAACGTCGCGTCGATCAACGGCATCTCGCCGGGCATCTTCCAGGGCATCTACTCGGTGACCAAAGCGGCAGTGATCAACATGACCAAAGTGTTCGCCAAGGAATGCGCGCAATTCGGCATTCGCTGCAACGCCCTGCTGCCAGGTCTGACTGACACCAAGTTCGCTTCGGCGCTGGTGAAGAACGAAGCCATCTTGAACACCGCGCTACAGCAGATTCCGCTGAAACGTGTGGCGGATCCGAGCGAGATGGCCGGCGCCGTGTTGTATCTGGCGAGCGATGCGTCCAGCTACACCACCGGGGTTTCGCTGAACGTGGATGGCGGGTTCTTGTCCTGATCCGTTTCACCTGATGAAGAAAAGGCAGCCTTGGCTGCCTTTTTTATTTCCCACGGACCTACACCCCCCAATGTAGGAGCTGTCGAGTGAAACGAGGCTGCGATCTTTTGCTCTTCGGCGGTCTGAAGTCGTCAGAAGATCAAGATCAAAAGATCGCAGCCTCGTTTCACTCGACAGCTCCTACAGGAGGATGACAAAAGTATTTTTGTTCTATTATTTGCATTATGAGAATTTATATTCCATAAATAGTCTTCTCGAAAATAAGATCCAGAAGGCCCCAGCTATGCGCGAACTCGGTATCGGACTCATCGGCACAGGTTTCATGGGCCGTGCCCACGCCTTGGCGTTTCGTAACGTCAGTGCAGTCTTCGAACTCCCCTTCAAGCTCAAGCTTGCCGCCCTCGCCGATGTCGATCCGCAGCGCGCCCGAAACTGTGCGCAGGCCTGGGGCTTTGAAACGGCTCACTCCGACTGGCAACAGTTGATCGATGACCCGAAGGTCAATCTCGTCGCCATCACCACGCCCAATCATCTCCACTACCCCATGGCCATGGCCGCCCTCGCCGCCGGCAAAGCGGTGTATTGCGAAAAGCCTTTGGCGGTGAATCTGGAGCAAGCCGCCGCCATGCGCCAGGCGGCCAAAGCGGCAGGTGTGGTGACGCGGGTGGGTTACAACTATCAGCACAACCCGATCATCGAGCTGGCGCGGTCGTTGATCGACAGCGGCAAGCTGGGGCAGATCATCAGTTTTGAGGGAGAGTTCAGCGAGGATTTCATGGCCGACCCAGCTTCACCCTGGTCGTGGCGTTGCGATGCCGGTCATGCGGGCGGCGCGCTGGCGGACCTGGGCAGCCATTTGCTGGCGATGGCGCGTTATCTGGTGGGTGACGTCGAGGCCGTTTGTGCGAGCACTCAAACCGTGCACCGGCAGCGTCCTGCTACGGCCGGCAGTCAGGAACAACGGCCCATTGCGGTCGACGATCACGTCCATGCGCTGCTGCGATTCGCCAATGGCGCCCAAGGGACGTTCAGCAGCAGTTGGCTCAAGCAAGGCTACAAGAATCACCTGAGTTTCGAGATCGGCGGTACCGCAGGCACGCTGGCATTCGATCAGGAGCGCTTGAACGAATTACGCCTGTATCGCAGCGGCCAGGACGGTTTCCAGCGTTTGCTGGCAGGGCCTGACCTGCCAGGTTACGCAGCATTCAGCCCGGCGGCGGGTCACCAACTGGGTTACAACGAATTGAAGACCCTGGAAGTGCATGACCTGGTGTTGGCCCTTGCCGGCCTTTCCCAAGGGGGAACTGACTTTGAGCAAGCCTGGGAAGTCGAACGACTGGCGACAGCGATTCGCTTGGCTGCGAATGAGTCAAGGTGGGTAGCAATAGAAGAAGTCTGAGGCACGCCACGGGCGATCCGTCGCCCATGGCTTGAAAGAGGCTTTCGCCCGGGTCTTACTGGGTGACGCAACGGGTCAGCGTGGTCGTGCGGGTGACTTGTGCATCAACCCGTGCATCGCCTTGTACATCGGTTTTATCCGTGGTTTCACAGGTGCGTTGTGGAATCGGCGGCGGAGCGGCTGGCGGTGGAGGCGGCGGACTGGAGCAACCGCCGAGAATCGCCACGCAGAAGGCGAGCGACAGAGGCGAAAAAACACATTTCCCAAAACTGTTCATAGGCGGACTCGCGGTCAGTAATCGACACTTTCCGCGACCCGACGACAACACCGCGAACCCGCGGACCGGTCACAGAAAATTATACCCTCGCATTTCTTATAGCCCAGTCACCCGTCAATGCCAGCAAATAAGCCACTTTGGCCCCATTCAAAGCACAAAAACGACAGTCTCCATTACCCCCTGTCCGAGCGATGCAAGCTGTTACTTTCAAGTTCATAGCGCAATTCTTCAACCAACGCCTGAATCGCCTCGGGTGTTCCGAGGTTTGTGACCTTCAATCCGCTGACCACGAGGTCGACCTGCCCCGAGACGGGATGATAAAGCTTCACCGTCACCGAGTTATCGCCCGAAACACTGCACTCACAGGCCCGAGGAGAAAACTGCTGCTCCAGTTGCGCGCGCAGTTGCGCTATATGAATCATCAAAACTCACCCTTGGGCTGGCTGGCTATCCCGTCGATTGCAACGGTGTGGAATTGGGGAAGCATGCGACTGTTCCTTAATCTGTTTCATAGAGGATGCGACACAGGTCAACAAAGCCCATGTCGCACCCTCACAGATTAAAAACACTGAGCACTAGCAAAAACATTCATTTGCACCGTCCCGACTAGTGCATTTGCACCCTATCGCTGTGGCTTGGGTCGCCGTTCGCTGGCGAACAATCCCCGTTCCCGCGCCCACACAATTGCTTCACTGCGACTGTGCACGTCGAGTTTGGAATACACCGTCGACACATGATTACGCACAGTATTGGGTGCCAGTTTCAGGCGCGCGGCGATTTCCTTGTCGGCCAGTCCCTCGCAGATCAGCTCGAGTACATCGCGCTCCCGGGCGGTCAGGTCGGTGAAGGACACGCTGGGCAACTGCGGCGAGTTGACGCTCTTCACATTGGCCAGCTTTTCAATGAGCGTCCGGCTGAACCAGGAGGCGTCTTTCATCACCTCTTCAATCGCCGCCACCAGCTCAAGTTCAGTGCGTTTACGTTCGGTGATGTCCATCAACACCAACAGGTAGCAGGGATTGTCCTGAATGTTGACCATGTCGGCCGACACCGCGCAGTCGAGCAATTGCGTGTCTTTCCTGCGGATCCTGACATCGACCCGGTCCAGGCTTCCGGTCTTCTCCAGCACCGCAAACAGCCGTGAGCGAGCGGCCTTGTCATCGATAAAATCGATCTCCGCGACGGTTTTGCCGAGGACATCTTCACTGCTGTACACCAGGGTATCCAGGAAGGCTTCGTTGACATCGATCACCACCTGGTCCTCTGCGTTGCAGACCAGGGTCGGGACCGGCATCAAGCGAAACGCTTTGGCGAAGCGCTCCTCACTCTGACGCAAGGCAATTTCGACCTTGTGCCGTGGGTCCATGTCGACGAAGGAAAACAGCATGCAGTCTTCTTCGTGCAGTTCCAGCGGTTGCCCGGCGACGATCACCTGTTTGCTGCCACCTCCCGCGACTTTCAGCTCGGCTTGCATCTGCGGAATCGTGGCGTGCTCGCGCAGTCGTTGAATTGCCAGGTCTTTCTTTTCGGCACCTTCCAGGATGTCCAGTTCATACGTCGATACGCCGATCACCTGATCACGGGTATAGCCGGTCATCTCCAGAAAACCGGAATTGACCTTGATGTAACGCAAGTCACTGAGACGACAGATCACTGCCGGCGCGGGATTGGCGTTGAAGGTCTTTTCGAACCGTTGCTCGGCGCTGGCCCATTCGGTGACGTCATCCATGATCAGTACCAGCGACTCCGGTTCCCCGGCGCTATCGGCCAACACCATGCTGCGCACGTTGTGCACCCAGGTGCGCTCTTCGTCGTCGACCGGCGTCACTTCTACCAGCACATCACTGAAGGTCTCGCCCTTGGCGACGCGGCTGATCGGGTAGTTTTCCGGCGGCACCGGGTGATTGTTGCGATAGCGCAAAGCGAAACGCTTGGCATACGCCTTGGCATTCTCTCCCAACTCGCCGATCCGACTGACGCCGTGCATGGCCAGCGCGGCGTCATTGGCCCAAAGGATGGTCTGGTCGAGTTCCAGCAGAATCACCCCGTCGGACAACCCGGCGATGATTTGCTGCAACTGTCGGCGATTGGTTTCGGTGGTCAGGACGTCCTGGCTCATTGGATCTCCACGCTTGCGGCGGCGCATTAGCGCCAGTCTGTGAAGATTACGACCGCACGGTGATGGGATAGTGCAGCGAACAATTCCCGCCTTGCGCCATAGCGCGTGACACACCCGCAGAGTCAGCCCCGGCTCAAACAACAAAGTGTTTTAATACGCTTTATGACCTGTCAGGAGAGTTGCCGTGATGCTGGATACGATGCATTTCACCCCGTGGTCCGCGTTGGCGGGCGGCGCGTTGATCGGCTTGGCGGCCAGCCTGCTGGTGGTGGCCAATGGACGGGTGGCCGGGATCAGCGGTTTGCTCGGCAGCCTGATGTCCCCGACGGATTCGGGGCGTGGTGAAAAAGCCTTGTTCATCCTTGGGCTACTGGCCGCCCCGCTGGTGTGGGCGTTGTTTCAGGCATGGCCGACCATTGAGTTCAAGACCGGTGCCGTTGGGTTGGTCGTCGCGGGATTGTGCGTCGGGATCGGCACCCGCTATGGCTCGGGATGCACCAGCGGCCATGGGGTATGTGGTATTTCGCGGTTGTCGCCACGCTCTATCGTCGCGACGTTGTGTTTCATGTTCGCAGGGTTTGTGACGGTGTTTGTGCTGCGTCATTTGTTGGGGTTTTGAGCATGAAAAAACTGACGGCTTTTGTCGCCGGGCTGTTGTTCGGCATCGGCCTGTTGCTGGCAGGCATGGCCAATCCGGCCAAGGTTTTGGGGTTTCTCGATATCGCCGGTGCGTGGGATCCGTCACTGGCGCTGGTGATGGTCGCGGCCATTGCAGTGGCCTGGATGCCGTTTCATTGGGCGATGAAACACCCCACGTCGTTGCTGGGCGCGCCGATGCAATTGCCGGTCAGTCGTGAGCTGGATCGACGGTTGATCGGAGGCAGTCTGTTGTTCGGGGTTGGTTGGGGCATTGCCGGCATCTGCCCCGGGCCTGCGCTGGTGTTGTTGCCGACCGGGCACTGGCAAGCATGGGTGTTCGTGATCGCCATGCTGGCGGGCATGTTGATCTTCAAGGCATTGCAGGCGCGCCGTTAAGTCAGAGCAAGCTTAACCCTGGAGAGACCGTAGCTTTCGCGGCGCAGGCCTTGCAGAAAGCTACGATCGTTGCGGCGCTCAGGCCACTATGTGTCCGCTGGCAATCGCCGCCGATGCCGCCAGCATCGCCCGCAACAACACCGCACACCCCGCCGCCAGGTCATCCGGTGCGGCGTTTTCGATTTCGTTGTGGCTGATGCCGCCTTCGCACGGCACGAAGATCATTCCGGCCGGGCCCAGTTCGGCGAGGAAGATCGCGTCGTGCCCTGCTCCGCTGACGATGTCCATGTTCGACAACCCCAAGCCTTGCGCCGCATTGCGTACGGCTTCGACGCAGCCCTTGTCGAAGTACAGCGGCGGAAAATCGGCGGTTGGGGTCAGTTCGTAGGTCAGGCCGTGTTCCTCGCAGGTGGTTTCGATGACTTCGCGGACTTCGGCGATCATCGAATCCAGGCGTGCCGGTTCCAGATGACGGAAATCCAGGGTCATGCGCACTTCGCCGGGAATGACGTTACGTGAGCCGGGATAGGCTTGCAGGCAACCGACGGTGCCGCAGGCATGGGGTTGATGGCCGAGGGCGGCACGGTTGACGGCGCCGACGATCACCGAGGCGCCAACCAGGGCGTCTTTGCGCAGGTGCATCGGAGTCGGGCCGGCATGCGCTTCGACGCCACGCAGTTTCAGGTCGAACCATTTCTGGCCCAGGGCGCCCATCACCACGCCGATGGTCTTGCGTTCGTCTTCAAGGATCGGCCCCTGCTCGATGTGGGCTTCGAAATAAGCGCCGACGGCGTGGCCACTGACCGGGCGTGGCCCCGCGTAGCCAATGGCGTTCAGCGCCTCACCGACCGTGACGCCATCGGCATCGACCTTGGCCAGGGTTTCTTCCAGAGTGAATTTTTCCGCAAACACGCCGGAGCCCATCATGCATGGAGCGAAACGCGAGCCTTCTTCGTTGGTCCAGACCACCACTTCCAGCGGCGCTTCGGTTTCCACGCCAAGGTCGTTGAGGGTGCGCAGCACTTCAACGCCGGCCAGGACGCCGAAACACCCGTCGAACTTGCCGCCGGTGGGCTGAGTGTCGATGTGGCTGCCGGTCATCACCGGTGGCAGGTTCGGGTTACGGCCTGGGCGGCGGGCGAAGATGTTGCCGACGGCGTCGATGCTGACGGTGCAGCCCGCCTCCTCGCACCAGCGCACGAAAATGTCCCGGGCCTGGCGGTCGAGGTCAGTCAGGGCCAGGCGACAGACGCCTCCCTTGACCGTCGCACCGAGCTTGGCGAGTTCCATGAGCGACTGCCATAAACGGTCGCGATTGATGTGCTGATGGGTGGATTGCAGAACGTCTACCGCTGCGTTCATGGTGATCTCCTCAGGCAGTTCTTATGGATTTCTTCAGGTATTTCATCGGTGAATTCGAGGCCGTCTTCGCGGGCAAGCCCGCTCCCACAGTGAATCGGGTGTACACAGCATTTGTGTACGACCTCAATCCCTGTGGGAGCGGGCTTGCCCGCGAAGAGGCCATCCACTACACCGCAGATTTCGCGACTGATGGACTGGGCCGCATCGAGCACAGGCCGTAGTAAATCAGCCCGCCCAGCGCCGAGCCGGTAAACCAGCCATAGCTGTAAAACCAGCTGAATGCATCGCTGCCCAGCGACAGCAGCGTCAACGCCACCGGCACGCCAAACGCGGTAAACCCGTACCAGTTCCAGGCCGGGTACACGTCATCGCGATACAGCCCGGCCAGGTCCAGTTGCTGTTTCTTGATCAGGAAATAGTCCACCACCATGATCCCGGCGATCGGTCCCAACAGGCTTGAATAACCCAGCAGCCAGTTCGAATACACCGTTTCCAGGCTCACGTCAGAAACAATCAGCCCAAGCTTTTTCAGCAACTCATGACCCATCAGCAACAGCCCGACCAAACCGGTCAGCAACACCGCTTTGGTGCGGTTGATGAGTTTGGGCGCGACGTTCTGGAAATCGTTGGTCGGCGAGACAATGTTTGCCGCGGTGTTGGTCGACAGCGTGGCAATGATGATCAACGCCATCGCCAGCGCGACCCAGACCGGGCTCTGGATATGGCCGATCAGCGTCACCGGGTCGGAAACCGTCACCCCCACCAGTTTCACCGAGGCGGCGGTCATCACCACGCCCAGCGAGGCGAACAGGAACATGGTCAGCGGCAGACCGATGATCTGGCCGACAATCTGGTCCTTCTGGCTTTTCGCGTAACGGCTGAAGTCCGGAATGTTCAGGGACAAGGTGGCCCAGAACCCGACCATGGCGGTCAACCCGGCAGCGAAGTAACTGACCACGCTGGCACCTTCCGGACGCTTGGCCGGGATGGCCATCAGCTCGGTCATCGACACGTTCGGCATGGCCCAGACCAGCAGCCCCACACCGACCAGCACCAATATGGGTGCAGACAGGGTTTCAAGCCACTTGATCGAATCAGCCCCACGAATTACCACCCACAAATTCAGCGCCCAGAAGATCATGAAACCAATGACTTCACCGGTGCCGCCCAGGGATTTCCAGCCCTCGAACACCGAGCCGAGGAACAGGTGGATCGCCAGGCCGCCGAACATCGTCTGGATACCAAACCAGCCACACGCCACCAAGGCGCGAATCAGACACGGAACGTTGGAGCCAAGGACGCCGAAGGACGAACGCAGCAACACCGGAAACGGGATTCCGTATTTGGTGCCGGGAAAGGCGTTCAAGGTCAGGGGAATCAACACGATGATGTTGGCAAACAGAATCGCCAGCAGCGCCTCGCCGACGCTCAGGCCGAAATACGCGGTGAGCACGCCACCAAGGGTATAGGTCGGCACGCAGATCGCCATGCCGACCCACAACGCGGTGATGTGCCATTTGTTCCAGGTTCGTTCGCGCACCTTGGTCGGTGCCATGTCGTGGTTGTAACGGGGACTGTCGAGGACATCGCTGCCGGCTTCGAGCTCGAACAAGCCGTCGCGCTCGGTCACTTGCGATCTGATCTGTTGCATGGCCGCTCCACTGTTCTTTGAATTATTTTTTGCTCATCGGGGGCTGTGGGCATCAATAAGCGTGCCGGGCACCCCTTTTGCGCATCGGGCAGTTCCATAAAAACGTTGCAACTAACTGATGTTGATCAGTTTTATTTATATACCCAGTGAGTCCTCGGTTGGTGGCGTGTTCACTCAGGCCGAATGACACGCAAGTTGTCCGAACAGTCAGGACTCAATGTGGTGCATCTCACTTTTTTTCAGCTGTTGCGCATCAACCATAGACCATACTCAAGCAGCTGATTTCACATAAGAAATCTTGTCTATTTTTAGAACCTGTCAAGTGCGTCAAAATGGTGAACGACCTCACCATTTTGGTGATTTCATTATTTAATCGTTAATTATCAATTACTTAAAACAGCTATAAGCTTATAAAAAATATTCTTGCTGATTCCATAAACTCGGACTAGCTTCTATTCCTGACAGCACTGACAGGAATACACCTGTTTGTGCACGCTTCATATAAAACATTTAGAACCGGCATCAGTCGGTCATTGCCTGCGAGGAACTCGGAATGTCTCTGTTGATCCGTGGCGCCACCGTTATTACCCATGATGAAAGTTATCGCGCCGACGTCTATTGCGCCGACGGCGTGATCAAAGCCATCGGCGAGAATCTTGATGTTCCGGCGGGTGCCGAAGTGCTCGACGGCAGCGGCCAGTACCTGATGCCCGGCGGCATCGATCCGCACACGCACATGCAATTGCCCTTCATGGGCACGGTGGCCAGCGAAGACTTCTTCAGCGGCACGGCGGCTGGACTGGCCGGCGGCACCACCTCGATCATCGATTTCGTGATTCCCAATCCGCAGCAATCCTTGATGGAAGCGTTTCACCAGTGGCGCGGCTGGGCCGAGAAGTCGGCGTCGGATTACGGTTTCCACGTCGCGATCACCTGGTGGAGCGAACAGGTTCGCGAGGAAATGGCCGAGCTGGTGAGCCAGCACGGCGTTAACAGCTTCAAGCATTTCATGGCCTACAAGAACGCGATCATGGCAGCCGATGACACGCTGGTGGCGAGCTTCGAGCGCTGCCTGGAACTGGGCGCCGTCCCCACCGTGCACGCGGAAAACGGCGAACTGGTGTATCACCTGCAACGCAAGTTGATGGCCCAAGGCATCACCGGACCAGAAGCGCATCCATTGTCACGACCGTCGCAGGTGGAAGGCGAAGCCGCGAGCCGGGCGATCCGCATTGCCGAAACCCTGGGCACGCCGCTGTACCTGGTGCATGTCTCGACCAAGGAAGCCCTCGACGAAATCACCTATGCCCGCAGCAAGGGCCAGCAAGTCTATGGCGAAGTATTGGCCGGGCATCTGCTGCTGGACGACAGCGTCTATCAACACCCGGATTGGCAGACCGCCGCCGGTTACGTGATGAGCCCGCCCTTCCGTCCTCGCGGCCACCAGGAAGCGCTTTGGCATGGGCTGCAATCAGGCAACTTGCACACCACCGCCACCGACCATTGCTGTTTCTGCGCCGAGCAAAAAGCTGCCGGTCGCGATGACTTCAGCAAAATCCCCAATGGCACCGCCGGTATCGAAGACCGCATGGCCGTGCTGTGGGATGAAGGGGTGAACACCGGGCGTTTGTCGATGCAGCATTTCGTTGCGCTGACCTCCACCAACACCGCGAAGATCTTCAACCTCTACCCGCGCAAAGGCGCGATTCGCGTCGGCGCCGATGCGGACCTGGTGCTGTGGGATCCGCAAGGTACGCGCACCATCTCGGCCAAGACCCATCACCAGCAGGTCGACTTCAACATTTTTGAAGGCAAGACCGTGCGCGGCGTGCCGAGTCATACCGTGAGCCAGGGCCGAGTGGTATGGGCCGACGGTGATCTGCGCGCCGAGCGCGGAGCCGGACGGTATGTCGAACGGCCGGCGTATCCGGCGGTGTTTGATTTGCTCAGCAAGCGGGCTGAGTTGAATAAGCCGACGGCTGTGAAACGCTGACCCCCGATCGTTCCCCATGCTCTGCGTGGGAATGCAGCCCGGGACGCTCTGCGTCCCAGAGGGGAACGCGGAGCGTCCCTTGAGGCATTCCCACGCAGAGCGTGGGAACGATCAGCCCACCAGAGGCAGTACCTCAATAACCGTGAGGCCAACACCGTGATCAAGACGCTGAACCACCTCCCGCATCCCCATGAGGATGCGGCCGCCCTCGCCGGTCATTTCACCGATCTGGCGCCACCCTTGAACGCTCGTCAGGCGCACCTCGAAGCCTCGCGTTGCCTGTACTGCTACGACGCACCGTGCGTGAACGCCTGCCCGAGCGAGATCGATATTCCGTCGTTCATTCGCAACATTCATCAGGAAAACGTTCAAGGCGCCGCGCACAAGATCCTTTCGGCGAACATCCTCGGCGGCAGTTGCGCCCGGGTCTGCCCGACCGAAATTCTTTGCCAGCAAGCCTGCGTGCGTAACAACGAGCAAGAATGCGCGCCAGTGTTGATCGGCCTGTTGCAGCGGTACGCCGTCGACAATGCGCACTTCGCCGAACACCCGTTCCAGCGCGCCGCCGCTACCGGCAAACGCATCGCGGTGGTCGGTGCGGGCCCGGCGGGTTTGTCCTGCGCCCATCGCAGTGCGATGCACGGCCATGACGTGGTGATTTTCGAAGCACGGGAAAAGGCTGGCGGCCTCAACGAGTACGGGATCGCCAAATACAAACTGGTGGACGATTACGCGCAGAAGGAACTTGAGTTCCTGATGCAGATCGGCGGGATCGAAATCCGTCACGGCCAAAAACTCGGCGAGAACCTGACCTTGAGCGAACTGCATCAGCAATACGACGCGGTGTTCCTCGGCCTCGGTCTGGCCGCCAGCAAACAATTGGGGATGCCCCATGAGCATGCACCCGGTCTGCTCCCCGCCACCGATTACATTCGCGAACTGCGCCAGTGCGATGACCTGACGCAACTGCCGTTGGCCGACCGCTGCATCGTGCTCGGCGCCGGCAACACGGCCATCGACATGGCCGTGCAAATGGCTCGCCTCGGCGCCCGCGACGTCAATCTGGTGTACCGCCGGGGCCTTGCAGACATGGGCGCTACTGGCCACGAACAGGACATCGCCAAGGCCAATCAGGTGCGTTTGCTGACCTGGGCCCAGCCTGAAGAAGTGCTGCTCGATGCCCACGGCAACGTGCGCGGCATGCGCTTCGCCCGTACACATGCCATCGAAGGTCGCCTGCAAACCACTGGAGAAACCTTCGAACTGGCCGCTGATGCGATCTTCAAAGCCATCGGCCAGGCCTTCGACGCCAGCGCCCTCGCCGACCCGCTGGCCCGCGAACTCAAACGTCAGGGCGAGCGGATTCAGGTGGATGAAAATCTTCGCACCAGCATTCCCCGTGTGTATGCCGGTGGTGACTGCACCAGCCTCGATCAGGACCTCACCGTGCAAGCCGTGCAGCACGGCAAACGGGCCGCCGAGGCCATCAACGCGCAACTGATGCTCAACGTGGAGGCTGCGTAAATGGCCGATCTCTCGATTGTCTTCGCCGGCATCAAAGCTCCCAATCCGTTCTGGCTGGCGTCCGCGCCGCCGACCGACAAGGCCTACAACGTGGTTCGCGCTTTCGAGGCGGGCTGGGGCGGTGTGGTCTGGAAAACCCTGGGTGAAGACCCGGCGGCGGTCAACGTGTCGTCACGCTACTCAGCGCACTTCGGCGCCAACCGTGAAGTGGTGGGCTTCAACAACATCGAGCTGATCACCGACCGCTCGCTGGAGATCAATCTGCGGGAAATCACCCAGGTCAAAAAGGACTGGCCGGACCGTGCGCTGATCGTTTCGCTGATGGTGCCCTGCGTCGAAGAATCGTGGAAATTCATCCTGCCGCTGGTGGAAGCCACGGGTGCTGACGGCATCGAACTGAACTTCGGTTGCCCGCACGGCATGCCGGAACGCGGCATGGGGGCGGCGGTCGGCCAGGTGCCCGAGTACGTCGAGCAGGTCACCCGCTGGTGCAAGACCTATTGCTCGCTGCCGGTGATCGTCAAGCTCACGCCGAACATCACCGACATTCGCGTCGCAGCCCGCGCGGCCCATCGAGGCGGTGCCGATGCGGTGTCGCTGATCAACACCATCAACTCGATCACCAGCGTCAACCTGGAGCGCATGGTCGCCAATCCAGCCGTGGGCAGCCAAAGTACCCACGGCGGTTATTGCGGCTCGGCGGTGAAGCCGATCGCCTTGAACATGGTCGCCGAAATCGCCCGCGACCCACAGACCCAAGGCCTGCCCATTTCCGGCATCGGCGGGATTGGCAGCTGGCGTGATGCAGCGGAATTCATCGCCCTGGGCAGCGGCTCGGTGCAGGTGTGCACGGCGGCGATGCTGCATGGCTTTCGCATTGTCGAAGAGATGAAAGACGGCTTGTCACGCTGGATGGACAGTCAGGGCTACGCCAGCATCGCGGATTTTTCCGGGCGCGCGGTGGGCAACACCACGGACTGGAAGTATCTGGACATCAACTATCAGGTCATCGCCAAAATTGATCAGCAGGCGTGTATTGGTTGTGGACGCTGCCACATCGCTTGTGAAGACACTTCACACCAGGCGATTGCCAGCCTGAAACAGGCGGACGGGACGCATAAGTACGAAGTGATCGATGACGAGTGCGTGGGCTGCAACCTGTGCCAGATCACCTGTCCGGTGGAAGATTGCATCGAGATGGTGCCGATCGACAACGGCAAGCCGTTTCTGGACTGGAATCATGATCCGAGGAATCCGTATCACGTCGCTCCCTGACCGATCACTCGATCGTTCCCACGCTCTGCGTGGGAATGCCTCAATGGACGCTCTGCGTCCGCTCTTGGGACGCGGAGCGTCCCGGGCTGCATTCCCACGCAGAGCGTGGGAACGATCAAGTTAGGGCTCCAGTCCGATCCCGCGCAATATCACACTCGTCACCGTCTGCACCGCCCGTTCGAACTGCATGTCCGACAGCGGCTGATGATCGTTGAGAATATTCACTTGATGATCAAAGTCGGCGTAATGCTGGGTCGAGGCCCAGATCATGTACAGCAGACTTGAAGGCTCCACCGCCAGGATGCGTTTGTCGTCGACCCACTGACGGATCTTCGCTTCCTTCATCTTGGCCCAGTCATACAGGCTCACGTCCAGCTTCTCGCCCAGGGTCGGCGCGCCATGGATGATCTCGTTGGCCCAGACTTTGGAACCATAAGGCCGGCTGCGGGAATGGTTCATCTTGGCGCGGATGTAGCTGCTGAGCACCACGCGCGGATCGTCGAACATCTCGAAGCACAGCGCGTCCTGCTTCCACACGTCCAGCAAGCCCAGCAACACGGCGCTGTACAACTCACTCTTGGTGCTGAAGTAGTAATGGAGGTTGGAGCGAGGCAGTTGCACTTCAGCGGCAATGTCGGCCATGGCGGTGCCAGCGAAACCCTTTTCGGCGAAAACCTTTTCGGCTCCCAACAGAATCTTCTCGACATTACTGCGACGAATTTCGATCTTGTGATTGCCCATGAGGGCTCCCTGACAACAGCGTTGCCCAAGACTAGCATCCGCTCTACCCCGCGGCGACAAGCGAAAACGAATCTTCGTATACCCGACGGCTCGCGGGTAAACTGGCCGCCTCTTCGACCCTGCCTCAGAGGTATTCACGATGCTGTTCAAGAAAGCCCTGACCACTGCCGCCCTCCTCGGCTCGCTGCTGGCCGCTTCGTCGGTATGGGCCCATGCCCATCTGAAAGACCAGACCCCGGCGGCGAACAGCACCGTGAGCGCGCCCTCGGAGCTGCGCCTGGTGTTTTCCGAAGGCGTCGAAGCGACGTTCACCAAGGTCACGATCAGCAAGGACGGTGCCGATGTGCCGGTCAAAAGCCTGGCCACTGAAGGCAGTGACAAGAAAACCCTGATCGTCACCCCGACGGCTCCTCTGGCGCCAGGCGCCTACAAAGTCGAATGGCATGCGGTGTCGGTCGACACCCACAAAAGCGAAGGCGCCTACAGCTTCAAGGTCGGCCAGTAATTCATGACGAGCGCGATGGTGCTGTGCCGCTTTTTGCATTTCACCGTGGTGCTGATGCTATTCGGGGCCTGGGTGTTCAGGCCGCTGCTTCTAGGGCGTAGCAACGCATTCGATCAGCCACTGTTGCGAGTGACCCGCCTGCTCGCGGCAGTGGCCTTGCTCAGTGGCGTCGGCTGGTTGCTGTTGATCACCGCCAGCATGGCCGGGGCGTGGGACGCGGCATTCGATCCGTCGACCTTGCGGCTGGTACTGGGCAGCACGTTTTTCGGTCAGGTATGGCGCTGGCATCTGCTGCTCAATGCCTTGCTGGTGGCGCTGCTACTGACGCCCTGGCGCTCTTGCGCGCCGCTGCGCCTGGGCCTCGCCAGTCTG
This sequence comes from Pseudomonas sp. JAI111, assembly GCF_024809425.1. Lineage (NCBI taxonomy): Bacteria > Pseudomonadati > Pseudomonadota > Gammaproteobacteria > Pseudomonadales > Pseudomonadaceae > Pseudomonas > Pseudomonas sp. JAI111. The sequence continues at coordinate 298,534 of NZ_JANUCB010000004.1, forward strand.
CTGTTGGCCACCCTGGCCCCGGTCGGCCACGGCGCCATGCTCGATGGCCTCCAGGGTCATTTGCTGATCCTCAACCAACTCGTTCACCTGACGTGCGTCGGCATCTGGCTCGGCGGGTTGATGCTGTTGGTGATGATCCTGCGGCAACCGACGGGCCTTGCGATCAATCCGATATTGCGCCGCTTCAGCGGTGTCGGTTACGGGTTGGTGGCGGGATTGCTGATGACCGGGCTGATCAACGTCCGGGTCCTTACCGGGCAGTTTTGGCCGATGCCCTTGCTGTCGGGGTTCGCGCTCATCCTGCTGATCAAGGTGATGCTGGTGGCCGTCATGCTGGGGCTGGCGTTGTTCAATCGGCTGCGGGTCAAGGATTGCGAACAACGCCTGGCAACGCTGAGATTGAGCGTGATCACCGAATGGTTGCTGGGTATTGGCGCGGTGGCCGCCGTATCCCTGCTGGGCACCATGCCCCCGATGATCGCCGGCTAAACACATCCCACCCTGTGGAGCGAGCCTGCTCGCGATAGCAATGGTTCAGTCGACATCAACTTTGACTGACACATCGCTATCGCGAGCAGGCTCGCTCCCACAGGACTTTGGCCGTCTCACTGGCAAGTCATCGTATAACTTCTGATTGACAATCCCTGAATCCCTCGCAAATAATTGCCCCAATGTTGTACGACGACGTATGACAAACAATAAAAACAACAAGAAACAAGGGAGCGTCACAGTGAGCAAGCTCGTCCGCAATTCCTCCGTCTGCACCCCTCGCGCCACCTTCATCCGCCGTCATACGCTGAGCCTGATCGGTTGCAGCAGCCTGGCCGCCCTCGCGCTGCCCATGACCAGCCACGCCGAAGGTTTTGCCGATGACGCCAAGGCCACGCTCAACCTGCGCAACGCCTACTTCAATCGCAACTACATCAACCCGGCCTATCCGCAGGGCAAGGCAGAAGAGTGGACGCAAAACTTCATCCTCGACGCCAGGTCCGGGTACACCCAGGGCACTGTCGGTTTCGGCTTGGACGTACTGGGCCTGTACTCGCAAAAACTCGACGGCGGTAAAGGCACCGGTGGTACCCAACTGCTGCCGATCGGAAGTGACGGACGCCCTGCCGACAACTTCGGCCGCCTGGGCGTGGCGCTGAAAAGCAAAATCTCGAAAACCGAATTGAAGGTCGGTGAATGGATGCCGGTGTTGCCGATCCTGCGCTCCGACGACGGTCGTTCGCTGCCACAGACCTTCCGTGGCGGGCAGGTGACTTCCAGCGAAATCAGCGGCCTGACGCTCTACGGCGGCCAGTTCCGCCAGAACAGCCCGCGCAACGATGCGAGCATGGAAGACATGTTCATGAACGGAAAATCGGCGGCCATCACCTCCGACCGCTTCAACTTCGGCGGCGGTGAATACGCGTTCAACGACAAGCACACCCAGGTCGGCGTCTGGTACGCCGAACTCAGCGACATTTATCAGCAGCAGTATTTCAACCTGAGCCACAGTCAACCAATGGGTGACTGGACCCTGGGCGCCAACCTCGGTTACTTCATCGGCAAGGAAGATGGCAGCGCCCTGGCCGGCGACCTCGACAACAAAACCGCCTTCGCCCTGCTCTCGGCCAAATACGGCGGCAACACCTTCTATGTCGGCCTGCAAAAGCTGACGGGCGACACGGTCTGGATGCGCGTCAACGGCACCAGTGGCGGCACGCTGGCCAACGACAGCTACAACTCCAGCTATGACAACGCCCGGGAAAAATCCTGGCAGGTGCGGCATGACTACAACTTCGTGGCACTCGGCATTCCCGGCCTGACCTTGATGAACCGCTACATCAGCGGCGATAACGTGCACACCGGGGCCATCACCGATGGCAAGGAATGGGGCCGCGAAACAGAACTGGCCTACACCGTGCAAAGCGGCGCGCTGAAAAACCTCAACGTCAAATGGCGCAACGCATCCATCCGCAAAAACTTCAGCACCAACGAGTTTGACGAAAACCGCGTCTTCATCAGCTATCCGATTTCGTTGTTGTAACGGTTTACCCAATGAATGCGGGAGCAAGCCTGATCGCGAAAACGGTGTGCCAGACAATCTACAGGTCGTCTGACATTCGCTCTTCGCGAGCAAGCTCGCTCCCACAAGGTTGGTGTGATTCGAGGATCGGCGCTTAATCGATGACCCTCCGTCATTTTCAACCAAAGTCGCGTTGACAAGACTTGGAAAGCCTAACGATACTTTGGCAAAGTCATACGACAACCTACAACAATAATTGCGCGCAGGGATTTCCATGACCGCCACGCCTACTCCCCCTTTCAATCGCCTGCTGCTGACCGGCGCCGCCGGTGGCCTCGGTAAAGTCTTGCGCGAAACGCTGCGCCCCTGTGCCCACGTCATTCGCCTGTCGGACATCGTCGACATGGCACCGGCCCTCGATGACCGTGAAGAAGTAGTCATCTGCGACCTCTCGGACAAGCAAGCCGTGCATCAACTGGTTGAAGGCGTGGACGCGATCCTGCACTTTGGCGGCGTATCGACGGAGCGCTCGTTCGAAGAGATCCTCGGCGCCAACATTTGCGGCGTGTTCCACATCTACGAAGCCGCACGCCGCCACGGCGTGAAGCGGGTGATTTTCGCCAGCTCCAATCACGTGATCGGCTTCTACAAGCAGGGCGAAATCATTGACGCCCACTCCCCTCGCCGTCCCGACAGTTACTACGGCCTGTCCAAGTCCTACGGCGAAGACATGGCCAGTTTCTACTTCGATCGCTACGGCATCGAGACCGTCAGCATCCGCATTGGCTCTTCGTTCCCGGAACCGCAAAACCGCCGGATGATGAGCACCTGGCTGAGCTTCGGCGACCTGACCCACTTGCTCGAATGCGCGCTGTACGCACCGAACGTCGGCCACACCGTGGTCTATGGCGCGTCCGACAACAACGACGTCTGGTGGGACAACCGATACGCCGCCGGCCTGGGCTACAAGCCTCAGGACAGCTCCGAAGTGTTCCGCGAAAAAGTCGAGGCCCAGCCGATGCCGGCCGCCGATGACCCGGCCAGGGTTTATCAGGGCGGCGCGTTTGTAGCATCAGGTCCGTTCGGCGACTGAGTCATCGCCCCTATAACAAAAGCCCAAGGGAATGAGTTGCCATGCAAGCCGAATTGATTGTCGATGCCCGTAACGCCGTCGGTGAAAGCCCGGTCTGGGTCCCCGAGGAAAACGCCCTGTACTGGGTTGATATTCCAGCCGGCGGGCTGCAGCGCTGGAGTGCCGACAGTGGCCATGTACACGCGTGGACCGCGCCGGAAATGCTCGCCTGCATCACTCGTCACAGCGACGGCGGCTGGGTCGCTGGCATGGAAAGCGGCTTCTTTCATTTACACCCGCACAACGATAGCAGCCTCGACAGTGAACTGCTGGCGCACGTCGACCACGCTCGCACGGACATGCGCCTGAACGACGGACGCTGTGATCGTCAGGGCCGATTCTGGGCCGGCAGCATGGTGCTGAACATGGGCGCCAACGCCGCCGAGGGCACGCTGTACCGCTACAGTAATGGCCAGCGCGGCCCGCTCGCGCCGCAACTTTCTGGCTTCATCGTGCCCAACGGCCTGGGTTTCAGCCCGGATGGCCGCACGATGTACCTGTCCGATTCCCATCTCTTGGTCCAGCAGATCTGGGCCTTTGATTACGACATCGACAGCGGCACGCCGTCGAACCGCCGGCTGTTCGTCGACATGAATCAATTCCCCGGGCGCCCCGACGGCGCCGCAGTGGATGCCGAAGGCTGCTATTGGATTTGCGCCAACGACGCTGGACTGGTTCACCGCTTCACCCCGGATGGCCGACTGGACCGTTCCCTCGCCGTCCCCGTGAAAAAACCCACCATGTGCGCCTTCGGTGGCAGTCGACTGGACACGCTGTTCGTGACCTCGATCCGCCCCGGCGACGACCATGACCACCAATCACTGGCCGGTGGGGTGTTCGCCCTCAATCCCGGCGTCAAAGGTTTACCGGAACCGCTTTTCAACGCTTTACCTTGACCGTTTGTGCTGCACCGCTGCGCCTTGAATACAAAAAAAATAACAATACTGGAGACACCCCCCCATGGACTTCAAACGCACCTTGCTCGCCGCTGCACTCCCCCTGGCCTTCTCCCTCAGCAGTGCCGTCCAGGCACTGGAAATCAAATTCGCCGATATCCATCCCGCTGGTTACCCGACCGTCGTGGCCGAAGAGCAACTGGGCAAAACCCTGGTCGCCGACAGCAACGGCAAGCTGACCTTCAAGATGTTCGCCGGCGGTGTGCTCGGCTCGGAAAAGGAGGTGATTGAACAGGCGCAGGTCGGCGCCATTCAAATGGCCCGGGTCAGCCTCGGCATCGTCGGGCCGGTGGTCCCGGACGTGAACGTGTTCAACATGCCGTTCGTGTTTCGCGATCAGGCGCACATGCGCAAAGTGATCGACGGTGAGGTCGGCGACGAGATCCTCGACAAGATCACCAACTCCGAATTCAACCTGGTCGCCCTGGCCTGGATGGACGGCGGCACGCGCAACATCTACACCAAGAAGCCGGTACGCAAACTCGAAGACCTCAAGGGCATGAAAATCCGCGTACAAGGCAACCCGATGTTCATCGAGACCATCAACGCCATGGGCGGCAACGGCATTGCGATGGACACCGGCGAAATCTTCAGCGCCTTGCAGACCGGGGTGATCGACGGCGCGGAAAACAACCCGCCGACGCTGCTCGAACACAACCACTACCAGAACGCCAAGTTCTACAGCCTGACCGGGCATTTGATCCTGCCTGAGCCGATCGTGATGTCGAAAATCACTTGGGACAAACTCACCCCCGAGCAGCAGGTGCTGGTGAAGAAAACCGCCAAAGCCGCACAGGCGCAGGAACGCATCCTGTGGGATGCCAAATCGGCCAGCAGTGAGGAAAAACTCAAGGCAGCCGGTGTCGAGTTCATCACCGTCGACAAGAAACCTTTCTATGAGGCCACCGCCTCGATCCGCGAGAAGTACGGCGCGCCTTACGCTGACTTGATCAAGCGCATCGAAGCCGTTCAGTAACCCTCCCTGCACTCATGAAAGGCCCGGCGCCGCTGACGTTGGTTGACGTCCGCGCGCGCCCGGTTACGGTGGAACCCGATGAAGAATCTGCTGCTGCGCATCAATGACACGCTCTACATGACCTGTATCTGGGTCGCCGGGCTGTCCGTCCTGGCCATTGCGTTAATCATCCCTTGGGGAGTCTTCGCCCGTTACGTACTCGGCACCGGCTCCAGCTGGCCGGAACCCACCGCGATTTTGCTGATGATGCTGTTCACCTTCATCGGTGCCGCCGCCAGCTACCGCGCCGGGGCACACATGGCGGTGGCGATGCTCACCGACCGCATGGCACCGCCAATGCGCAAGGCGTTGAGCGTTTTTTCCCAGCTGTTGATGGCGACCATTTGCCTGTTCATGGCGATCTGGGGCACCAAGCTGTGCCTGTCCACCTGGAACCAGTTCATGAGCGCCCTGCCGACGTTGCGTGTCGGCATCACGTACATGCCGATCCCGATTGGCGGCGTGCTGACGCTGGTGTTTGTACTGGAAAAACTCCTGCTCGGTGACCAGAGCAATCGTCGGGTCGTGCGCTTCGACCTGGTTGAAGAAAGCGAAGGGGCTGCCTGAATGGACGCGTTGATTCTGTTGGGCAGTTTTATTGCGTTGATCCTGATCGGCATGCCGGTCGCCTATGCACTGGGGCTTTCCGCCCTGATCGGTGCCTGGTGGATCGACATCCCGTTCCAGGCGTTGATGATTCAGGTCGCCGGTGGCGTGAACAAGTTCTCGCTGTTGGCGATTCCGTTCTTCGTCCTGGCGGGCGCGATCATGGCCGAGGGCGGCATGTCCCGTCGGCTGGTGGCGTTTGCCGGGGTGCTGGTCGGGTTTGTCCGTGGCGGCTTGTCGCTGGTCAACATCATGGCCTCGACCTTTTTCGGCGCGATCTCCGGCTCCTCGGTGGCGGACACCGCGTCGGTCGGTTCGGTGCTGATTCCGGAAATGGAACGTCGCGGCTATCCAAGGGAATTCGCCACCGCCGTGACCGTCAGCGGTTCGGTACAAGCCCTGCTGACCCCGCCAAGCCACAACTCGGTGCTCTACTCGCTGGCCGCTGGCGGCACGGTATCGATCGCCTCGCTGTTCATGGCCGGCGTGGTGCCGGGCCTGTTGATGAGCGCGTGCCTGATGGTGCTGTGCCTGATCTTCGCGAAAAAGCGCAACTACCCCAAGGGCGAAGTAATTCCCCTGCGCGAAGCCCTGAAGATCTGCGGCGAAGCGATGTGGGGCCTGATGGCGATGGTGATCATCCTTGGCGGCATTTTGTCGGGGATCTTCACCGCCACTGAATCGGCGGCAATCGCGGTGCTGTGGTCGTTCTTCGTGACCATGTTCATCTACCGCGACTACAAGTGGAGCGAGCTGCCAAAGCTGATGCACCGCACGGTGCGAACCATCTCGATCGTGATGATCCTGATCGGCTTCGCGGCGAGCTTCGGCTACATCATGACCCTGATGCAGATCCCATCGAAAATCACCACGATGTTCCTGACCCTGTCGGACAACCGTTACGTGATCCTGATGTGCATCAACGTCATGCTGCTGTTGCTCGGCACCGTGATGGACATGGCGCCGCTGATCCTGATCCTGACGCCGATCCTGATGCCGGTGATTCTCGGCATCGGCGTGGACCCGGTGCAGTTCGGCATGATCATGCTGGTGAACCTGGGGATTGGTTTGATTACACCGCCGGTGGGCGCGGTGCTGTTCGTGGGGTCGGCGGTGGGTAAAGTCAGCATCGAAAAAACAGTGAAAGCGCTGCTGCCGTTCTACGGCGTGCTGTTCCTGGTGCTTCTGGCCGTGACCTACATTCCTGCACTGTCGCTGTGGTTGCCGCATCTGGTGTTGTGATAAAGGTGCCCCTCGGTAAAACGAGGGGCACACACCTGCCGTATCCGCCGTGTCCTTCCATCAGAGCTCAACCGATATGACGCCAGACCTTCTCGAACTCGAAGACGAATTCACCCGCCTCACCCTCGCCCCTGAACTCGGTGGCAGCCTCGTCAACTGGACCATTCGCAGCACCGGGCAGCCATTGTTACGACACAACGACGACCAGGCGCTGAACACCGGCCTGCCGGGGAAACTCGGTTGCTACCCTTTGGTGCCGTGGTCGAACCGCATCGCCCAAGGGGGTTTCGACTGCCCCGATGGCTGGCTCGCCCTGGCACCCAACAGCCTCACCGATCCACTGCCGATTCACGGCAGCGCCTGGCAGCAACCGTGGCAGGTGGTCTCGCAGACGCAAGATGAAGTGGTGCTGAAACTCGACAGCTCAACGCCGTTCGCTTATCGCGCCCGGCAGCGGTTTCACTTGAGCGAGGGTCGATTGAGCATCGATCTGCACGTCACTCACCTGGCCGAAAACCCAGCGTGGCATGGACTCGGGCTGCATCCCTACTTTCCGCGCACCGCGAACACCCGGCTCCAGGCCAAGGCTGAACAGGTCTGGTTATGCGATGGGTCGAGACTGCCGACAGCGCAGGTCGAACGGCCCGCCGAATGGGACTTCGATCAACTCAATGCCCTGCCGGACACGCTGGTCGACAACGGTTTCTGCGCATGGGACGGCCATTGCCTGATCCAGCAACCCGACTTGGGTTACGAACTCGATTGCCAGGCCAGCGGCAGCGACACCTACCTGCTCTACTGCCCGCCGGGCCTGGGGTTTTTCTGCATCGAACCGGTGAGCCACCCGGTCAACGCACACCACCTGCCCGGGCGGCCAGGTTTGCGTCTGCTGGAAAAAGGCCAATCCAGTGAACTCGGCTTCAGCCTGCACTATCGTCCGCTCGACTACCCGAGCATCTGACTCAGCACCGCGCGCAACTTGCCGGGTTTCACCGGCTTGTTCAGCAGCGGCGCATCGAGTCGTTGCAGCGCGCGCCGGCACTGGTCGGTGCGGTCGGCCGTGATGATCACCGCCGGAATCGACTTGCTGTAATGCTCACGCAAATGCCGCACCACGTCAGAGCCGAACACCCCGTGGTCGAGATGGTAATCCGCCAGAATCAACTCCGGCGCCCGTCCCTTCAAGGCGGCCAGCGCCGAGGATTCATCCGTCGCCGTGACCACCTCGCAGCCCCACTGCCCGAGCAATGCGCTCATGCTTTCAAGGATGCTCACTTCGTTGTCCAGCACCAGCAGGCGCCGGCCCGGCAACGGATTACCCGCGCCCGGCTGCGGAGCCGCGAGGCTGATCGGTAGCGGAATCTCATGGGAAATCGGCACGTCGATGCTGAACATCGAACCGCGCCCCGGGCGCGAATGAACGCCGATTTTATAACCGAGGATCTTGGCGATCCGCTCGACGATGGCCAGCCCCAGACCGACGCCTTTGCGGTCGGCGGCGCGGCCGACATCGAGTTGATTGAATTCCAGGAAAATCGAATCGAGCCGGTCCGCCGCGATCCCGCGCCCGGTGTCCCAGACTTCCAGGCGCAGCATGTCCCCGCGCCGTCTGGCACCCAGCAGAATGCTGCCCTCATCGGTATAACGGCAGGCATTGCTGAGGAAGTTGCGCAGGATGCGCGTCATCAGGCGCAAGTCGGTATGAATGGCGTAGTCGCCCATGTGCACCCGCAGGCTCAAGCCGGCAGCCTCAGCCACCGACTGAAACTCCGAGACCAGCGGCGCGAGCAGTTCGTCGAGGCGGTACAACGCGACATCCGGTTTGACGGCCGCCTGATCGAGCCGGGAAATGTCCAGCAAATCGGTGAGCAAATCCTCGGCCCCTTCCAGGGCCTGGTGCGTTCGCTCCACCAACACTTGCTCGACGTCCGGCAACTTGCGCTCGCGCAACGTCGAGATCAGCAAGCGCGCAGCGTTGAGCGGTTGCAGCAGGTCATGACTGGCGGCGGCGAGGTATTTGTCCTTGCTGCGATTGGCGGCCTCGGCGGCGTCCCGTGCATCGCGCAAGGCTTCTGCGATCTGTTTACGCTGGGTGATCTGTTGTTGCAGGTTGCGGTTGGCTTCCAGCAATTCGTCGGTGCGCGCGGTGACGCGCTGCTCCAGTTCGTCATTGAGTTGCTGCAGGCGTTGCTGGGCCAGTTTGCGTTCAGTGATGTCGGCGACGAAGCCTTCCACCAGCCCTTCCTGATCGGGTTTGAGCAGCAGGTTCATCAGCACGTCGAGGCTGCTGCCGTCCTTGCGGCGCAATTGGGTTTCATAACCGTGCAGGCTGCCCTGGTGGCGGAGGATTTCGCCGATGTTGGCCAGCTCCGTGGCGCCGCCGACAAACAGGTTGCTCGCCAGGTCCGCCAGGGAAAACAGCACCTCTTGCGGGTCCTGATAACCGAGCATCCGCGCCAGCGCCGGGTTGGCGGCGCGCATGCCTTGCAGCAGGCTGGCCTGAAAGATGCCGTGCACGGCGTTTTCGAACAGCCACTTGTAGCGATTGCGCTCCGCTTCCAGCTCGTCCAGCCGCGCGGCGAGTTCCGGGTAATGGCTCTTGCGCGCCGAGTGGCTGCCTAATCCCAATAACCCGGCGAGCGCCCGTTGCTGCTCGTCAGAGGGCTTCGCCATAGACGACCTCGACATCACGCTGACTGGATTGACGCGGATTGGTGAGGATGCACGGGTCGTCCATCGCGTGTTGCGAAAGGAACGGGATGTCGGCGGTGCTGACCCCGTGCAAGCCCAGGGTTTCATGGAAACCGATGGCGTGCTTGAGCGCGATCAGGTGCTCGACCAGACGTCCGCAAATCTGCCGGTGATTGAGGCCACGGCAATCAATGCCAAACGTCTCGGCGATCACCTTGAAGCGATCCGGCGCCGAGCTGTAATTGAACGCCACCACGTGTTCGACCAGCACCGCGTTGCACAAGCCATGGGGCAAATCGAGGAACCCGCCCAGGCTGTGGGACATGGCGTGCACCGCGCCGAGGATCGCGTTGGAAAACGCCAGCCCGGCCTGCATGCTCCCGAGCATGATTTTCTCGCGCAGGGCGATGTCCCCCGGGTTGGCGATCATCTGCACCAGGTTGCCGTTGATCAGGCGCATCGCTTCCAGCGCATGGGGATCGGTCAGCGGCCCGTGCCCCGTGGAAACGAAGGCTTCGATGGCGTGCACCAAGGCGTCGATGCCGGTACAGGCCGACAGAAACGGGTCCATGCTCAAGGTGGTTTCCGGGTCGATCAGCGACACGTCCGGCACCACGGCCTTGCTGACGATCGAGAATTTCATGCGCTCTTGCTGGTTGGAAATGATCACGAATTGCGAGACATCCGCCGAGGTGCCGGCGGTGGTCGGGATCAGGATCAGCGGCGGACTGGGCACGCGGATGGTATCTACGCCCTCGAACTCAAGGATGCTGCGCCCGTGGGCGACGACGATGCCGATGCCTTTGCCGCAATCCATCGGACTGCCGCCACCGACGGCGACGATCACGTCGCAGTGGTTTTCCTTGTACAGCTCGGCACCGAGCATGACTTCTTCGACCCTTGGATTGGGCGATACGTCGCTATAAACAAAGTATTCAATGCCCTGGGCTTGCAGGCTGGCTTCGACATCGGCGACCCAACCGGCGGCAATTACACCGGGGTCGCTGACCACCAACACCTTGCGCGCGCCAAAGGTCTTGGCGCAGTTGCCGACGTTGTGCCGGCAGCCGGCACCAAAGATGATTTCAGGCGAAACGAATTTACGCAGCTGGCTGAGACTCTGGCTCATTTGAAAGCCTGTTTTTATTGTTTTGGAAGGTAAAGCCACACTAACGCATCCGGCTGCGAATGCAATCAGACCAATGGATAGCCGTTCAACGCACATCCCCTGTGGGAGCGGGCTTGCTCGCGAAAGCGGTGGTTCAGTCGACGTCAATGTTGCCTGATACACCGCTTTCGCGAGCAAGCCCGCTCCCACAGGGGGATTGTGGCGTTTGGTTTATCCGCGATAGATCAGCCGCGAAGCCTTCTCGTTGCGCAACGTCAGGAATTCCATCCCCTGCCCCGGCGCGTCGGCTTCATCGCGGGCCTTGAGGATGACGCCGTGGTGCGGCGACTTGCTGCACACCGGGTCGGCATTCTCGGCGTCGCCGGTCAGCATGAACGCCTGGCAACGGCAGCCGCCCAGGTCCTTGTGCTTTTCATCGCAGGAGCGGCACGGCTCCTTCATCCAGTCATCGCCACGAAAGCGGTTGAAGCCGAAGGACTCGGTCCAGATGTGCGAGATGCTGTGCTCGCGCACGTTGGGAAACTCTACCGGCAGCTGCCGCGCACTGTGGCACGGCAGCGCCGTGCCGTCAGGGGTGATGTCGAGAAACAGGTTGGCCCAGCCATTCATGCAGGTCTTGGGGCGTTCTTCGTAGTAATCGGGCGTCACGAAGATCAGCTTGCAGGGATGCCCCTGGGCCTCAAGCCGCTCGCGGTACTCGTTGGTGATGCGCTCGGCACGTTGCAATTGTTCGCGGGTCGGCAGCAGGCCGACGCGATTGAGTTCGGCCCAGCCGTAGAACTGGCACGTGGCCAATTCGACGAAGTCCGCCTCCAGCTCCAGACACAGGTCGATGATCTGAGCGATCTGGTCGATGTTGTGCCGGTGGGTGACGAAGTTCAGCACCATCGGATAGCCCTGGGCTTTCACCGCCCGGGCCATGGCCAGTTTCTGCGCGAAGGCTTTGCGCGAGCCGGCCAGCATGTTGTTGACCTGTTCGTCGGCGGCCTGAAAGCTGATCTGGATATGGTCCAGCCCCGCGATCTTGAAATCACGGACCTTCTGTTCCGTCAGGCCGATGCCCGAGGTGATGAGGTTGGTGTAGTAGCCCATGTCCCGCGCGGCTTTGATCAACTCGGCCAGGTCCTGGCGCACCAGCGGCTCGCCGCCGGAAAACCCCAGCTGCGCAGCGCCCATCTCCCGGGCTTCGCGAAATACCCGAATCCATTCTTCAGTGCTTAATTCCTCACCCTGCCGGGCGAAATCCAGCGGGTTGGAGCAATACGGGCATTGCAGCGGGCAGCGATAAGTCAGCTCCGCCAACAGCCAGAGTGGCGGACCGGGTGGCGACACGATCGGGTTCACAGCGCGATCCCCCGGTGCCAGACGTTCGCGGTGGTGACGGTGTGATACGGCGGGCGTTCCAGCTCGTAGGCCATGCTCATCGCGTCGAGCATGCTCCACAGCACGTCGAGCTTGAACTGCAAAATCTCCAGCATGCGCTGCTGGCCTTCGACCGTGACGTAGTGCGCCAGGGTAATGCGCAAGCCATGTTCGACATCGCGCCGCGCCTGACTCAGGCGTGTGCGGAAATAGTCATAGCCGGCCGGGTCGATCCATGGATAGTGCGTGGGCCAGGCGTCGAGGCGGGACTGGTGAATGTGCGGCGCGAACAGTTCGGTGAGGGAGCTACTGGCGGCTTCCTGCCAACACGCACGACGGGCGAAATTGACGTAGGCGTCCACGGCGAACCGCACGCCAGGCAACACCAATTCCTGAGAAAGGATTTGCTCGCGGTCCAACCCCACCGCTTCCCCCAGGCGCAGCCAGGCTTCGATGCCGCCTTCGCTGCCGGGCGCGCCGTCATGGTCGAGGATGCGTTGCAGCCATTCACGGCGCACGTCGCGGTCGGGGCAATTGGCGAGGATCGCGGCGTCCTTGAGCGGGATGTTCACTTGGTAATAGAAGCGATTGGCGACCCAGCCCTGAATCTGCGCGCGCGTGGCGCGGCCGGCGTACATGGCTTGGTGGAAGGGATGATGGATGTGGTAGTAGGCGCCTTTGGCGCGCAGGGCCTGTTCGAATTCGGCGGGGGTCATGGGGGTGTTGGTCATTGCGGTTCTCCTGGAAGCGCTGCGGTGTCTGGTCTGGCCCCATCGCGAGCAGGCTCGCTCCCACAGGAGTCCGGGTCGTACCCGATTTTCTGTGCTAAGCAGGTCCATTGTGGGAGTGAGCCTGCTCGCGATGAGGTCAGCCGCTACAGCTCAATACTCATGCCATCAAAAGCCACTTCAATCCCCCGCCGCTCCAGCAACGCGCGCTCGGCGGAGTCTTCATCGAGGATCGGATTGGTGTTGTTGATGTGGATCAGCACCTTGCGCTGACGCGGGAATTGCTCGAGCACTTCAAGCATCCCGCCAGGACCGCTTTGCGGCAGATGGCCCATTTCACTGCCCAGACTCTGGCCGACTTCGCACACGCGCATCTCGTCGTCGCGCCACAACGTGCCGTCCAGCAACAGGCAATCGGCGTGTTGCATCCAGCTCAGCACTTCGTCATCAATTTGCCCAAGACCCGGGGCATAGAACACGCTGGCGCCATTGCGCCGGTCTTCGATAAACAAACCAATGGTGTCGCCCGGCTGCGGATTGCCGCGATTGGGCGAATACGGCGGTGCGTTGCTGACCAGGGGAATTGCGCGAAATTGCAGGTGTGCACAGGCCGCGATGGCGAACGGTTCGCGGTCCAGCCCGATCGGTTGCCACTGCAAGCCACCGTTCCAGTGCTTGAGCATGGGGAACAAGGGAAAGCCGCTGCTCAGGTCTTGATGCACACGCTCGGTGCACCACACATCATGCGGGCACCCTTCGCGCAGGCTCAACAGGCCAGTGCAATGGTCGATCTGGCTGTCGATCAGCACCACCCCGGCAATCGCCGTGTCGCGCAAGCGGCGGGCCGGTTGCAGGGGCGCGGAATGCTCAAGCTGCGCGCGAATGTCCGGTGACGCGTTGCACAGCACCCACTCCACACCGTTGTCGCTCAGGGCAATCGAGGACTGCGTGCGCCGTTGTGCGCGCAGGCTGCCATTGCGCACACCGGCGCACTGACGACAGTTGCAGTTCCATTGCGGAAAACCGCCACCGGCGGCAGAACCGAGAACGCGGATGTGCATGGCAGGCTCCAGAAAGCAGGCCCGGCCACCCCATTGGCTGGCCGGGTGATCAATCAACGGTTGGCGAAATACATCGTCACTTCGAAGCCAATGCGCAGATCGGTAAACGCGGGTTTATGCCACATGGGTCAATCCTCTTCTTGTGCCGGGCAATTCCGGTAAAGCCATTAATGCACGGGGCGCCAAGTGACCGAATGCTACTTTGGAACGAGACGGCGGCGTGCGTTGGTAGGGGGTATACGGCAGTCTTGAACACACCCGAAAACCAATGTGGGAGCGAGCCTGCTCGCGATGGCGGCAGCACAGTCAACAGAGAAGTTGAATGTGCTGGCCTCATCGCGAGCAGGCCCGCTCCCACAGGTTTCGGTGGTGTTCTTGCGAGGGTTAGAAGAACCCCAGCGGATTGATGTCGTAGCTCACCAGCAGGTTTTTGGTCTGCTGGTAATGGTCGAGCATCATCTTGTGGTTTTCACGGCCGACACCGGACTTCTTGTAACCACCAAACGCGGCGTGGGCCGGGTACAGGTGGTAGCAGTTGGTCCAGACACGCCCGGCCTTGATCGCCCGGCCCATGCGGTAGGCGCGGTTGATGTCGCGGGTCCACAGGCCGGCGCCGAGGCCGAACTCGCTGTCGTTGGCAATCGCCAGGGCTTCGGCTTCGTCCTTGAAGGTGGTGACCCCCACCACCGGGCCAAAGATTTCTTCCTGGAACACACGCATTTTGTTGTGGCCCTTGAGCAGCGTCGGCTGGATGTAATAGCCGCTGGACAAGTCGCCTTCAAGACGCTCGGCCGCGCCGCCGGTGAGCAGCTCGGCGCCCTCTTCCTGGGCAATTTTGAGGTACGAGAGGATTTTGTCGTATTGCTGCTCGGACGCCTGGGCGCCGACCATGGTTTCGGTGTCCAGCGGGTTGCCGCGCTTGATCTTGACGATCTTCTTCATGACTTCGGCCATGAACGGTTCGTAGATCGACTCCTGCACCAGCGCCCGGGAAGGACAGGTGCAGACTTCACCCTGGTTGAAGAACGCCAGCACCAAACCTTCTGCGGCTTTCTCGATGAACTGCGGCTCGGCGTTCATGATGTCTTCGAAGAAAATGTTCGGCGACTTGCCGCCCAGCTCGACGGTGCTTGGAATGATGTTCTCGGCGGCGCAATGCATGATGTGCGCACCGACCGGGGTGGAACCGGTGAATGCAATCTTGGCGATGCGTTTGCTGGTGGCCAGGGCTTCACCGGCTTCGCGACCGAAGCCCTGGACGATGTTCAGCACGCCAGCAGGCAGCAAGTCGGCGATCAGTTCGGCGAAAACCATGATCGACAGCGGCGTCTGCTCGGCGGGCTTGAGCACCACACAGTTGCCGGCGGCCAGGGCCGGGGCGAGTTTCCACGCGGCCATCAGCAGCGGGAAGTTCCACGGAATGATCTGCCCGACCACGCCCAATGGCTCGTGGAAGTGGTAGGCCGTGGTCAGTTCGTTGATTTCAGCGGCGCCGCCTTCCTGGGCGCGGATGCAACCGGCGAAGTAACGGAAATGGTCGGCGGCCAGCGGCACGTCGGCGTTGAGCGTTTCTCGCACGGCCTTGCCGTTGTCCCAGGTTTCGGTGACCGCGAGGATTTCCAGGTTTTGTTCGATGCGGTCGGCGATTTTCAGCAGCACCAGCGAGCGGTCCTGCGCCGAGGTCTTGCCCCAGGCATCTGCGGCAGCGTGGGCAGCGTCGAGGGCTTTGTCGATGTCGGCGGCGTTGGAGCGCGGGAATTCGGCGATCACTTCACCGGTGACTGGCGAGGTGTTGGTGAAATACTCGCCATTGACCGGGGCAACGAATTCGCCGCCGATGAAATTGCCGTAGCGCGGCTTGAAGGTCACGACGGCGCCAGGTGTTCCAGGTTGTGCGTAGATCATGGTGGGCCTCTGTCTGGGTCGATGCCTGTCGGCAAACAGGCGATGAATCGATAGTAGAGAGCCCCGCGCGCCAGACGAATGCGCCGTTGGCAGGGGGACTCTCGTTATTTGGTAGTAGATGATCGTTCCCACGCTCCGCGTGGGAATGCAGCCAGGGACGCTCTGCGTCCCAGAGCGGACGCGGAGCGTCCGTTGAGGCATTCCCACGCAGAGCGTGGGAACGATCAGTGCAGCAATCAGTGCTTGGCCACTACAAGGTCTTTAGGCAACTTGAACGTCCAGAGCATCCCGCCCTGGTTGAAGTCCTTGATGCGCTTGGCCACTTCGCCGCCCCACAGCGGTACCGCGCCGCCCCAACCGGAAAGAACGGAGACGTACTGTTCGCCGTCCATTTCCCAGGTGATCGGCGAGCCGAGGACGCCGGAGCCGGTCTGGAATTCCCAGACTTTCTCACCGGTCTTGGCGTTGAACGCCTGCAGGAAACCTTCCGGCGTACCGGTGAACACCAGGTTGCCCTTGGTGGTCAGCACCCCGCCCCACAGCGGCGCGAAGTTCTTGTGGCGCCAGACTTCCTTGCCGGTTTTCGGGTCGATGGCACGCAACACGCCGATGTAGTCTTCATTCAACGGCTTGATGGTGAACCCGGCGCCGAGGAATGCCGCGCCTTTCTTGTAGGCGATGCCTTCGTTCCAGATGTCCATGCCCCATTCGTTGGACGGCACGTAGAACAGCCCGGTGTCCTTGTTGTAGGCCATCGGCATCCAGTTTTTCGCACCGAGGAACGCCGGTGCCACGAACACCGAACTGCCTTTGGCTTCGGTGCCCGGCGCGCCAGGTCGGCTGGCTTCGTTGTAGATCGGCCGGCCGTCTTTATCCAGGCCGGTGGCCCAGGTGATCTTGTCCACGAACGGGAAGCCACGGATGAATTTGCCGTTGGTGCGGTCCAGCACGTAGAAGAACCCGTTACGGTCAGCGGTGGCCGCCGCTTTGATTTCCTTGCCGCCTTCGGTGTAGTTGAACGAGACCAGTTCGTTCACGCCGTCATAGTCCCAGCCGTCGTGAGGCGTGCTCTGGAAGTGCCATTTGATCGTGCCGTCGTCCGGGTTGAGCGCCAGGCGCGACGAGGAGTAGAGGTTGTCGCCAGGACGCAAGTGCGAGTTCCATGGCGCCGGGTTGCCGGTGCCGAACAGCAGCAGATTGGTTTCCGGGTCGTAGTAGCCGCCCAACCAAGGGGCCGCGCCGCCGGTTTTCCACAGATCGCCGGGCCAGGTCTTGCCGGCTTCGCCGCCGGAGATGCCGTTCTCTATCGCTTTGCCGTCCTTGTAGGTGTAACCCATGTGGCCTTCAACGGTCGGTCGGGTCCACAGCAGCTCACCGTTTTTCGGGTCGTAGGCGGAGATCTTGCCGACCACACCGAACTCGCCGCCCGCCACGCCGGTAATCAGTTTGCCGTTGACGATCAACGGTGCGGCACTGATGGAATAGCCTTCCTTGTGGTCGGCGACCTGCTTGCTCCACACCACTTTGCCGGTGTCTTTGTTCAATGCCACCAGCTTGGCGTCGAGGGTGCCGAAGAACACGAGGTCGCCGTACAGCGCCACGCCACGGTTGATCACGTCGCAGCACGGACGGATGTCATCGGGCAGGCGCGCATCGTATTGCCAGAGTTTTTTGCCGGTGCGTGCATCCACCGCGAACACCCGCGAGTAGGAGCCGGTCATGTACATGACGCCGTCCTTGATCATCGGCTGCGCTTGCTGACCGCGCTGTTTTTCACCGCCGAAGGAGAACGCCCAGACCGGACGCAAATCCTTGACGTTGTCGACATTGAGCGTGTCCAGCGGACTGTAGCGCTGACCCTGGACGCCCAGACCGTTGGTGACGACCTGCTCCGGGTTCTTGGGGTCCTGGAGAATGTCCTGGTCAGTGACACCGGCCAGCGCGGTGCCGGACAGCAGCATGGCACTGAGCAGCACACTCAAGACGAAGGGTTGGCGACGTGCGGGTTGGGTCATGACGGCTACCTCTGCGGTTTTTGTTATACCCGGGAAATTTTCCCGGTCTGGTGCAGATTCTTGGCCGCCGCCGCCCTTGCAACAATTGCCCGCAGTGCTGAGATTGCTAGTTCCTTAGTACAGGGTCGGAGGAGAAGATCACCGAATGATCAGTGTTTGATCGTTCCCACGCTCTGCGTGGGAATGCCTCAACGGACGCTCTGCGTTCGGCTCTGCAAGGGACGCGGAGCGTCCCGGGCTGCATTCCCACGCAGAGCGTGGGAACGATCAGATGATCAGCTTCACTGGGGCGTGGCGGAATCGACTCGGGTCATTTGCGCGCGCTCATAGCGCGGGTACAAGTGACTGACACTGCGAATCAGCTCATAGCGGCTCAGGTTGATTCCGGCAAAGCGCTCGGGGATGGGGCTGCGGATCATCTCGGTCATGGCGCTGCCATTGGCCGCGCCATCATGCATGAGCTGGTCGAGCCAGGTCAGGTAGTCGCGCATTTGCTCGAAGGGTTGCGGGTCGCTGGCCACCGGGCCGTGGCCCGGCACGATCAACGTCCATGGCAAGCCCTGAAGGGTGGCGATGTCCGCCAGCCACACCGACAGCCCCGGACTGTTAGGCGTGGTCAACGCACGCTGATAAAACACCAGGTCCCCGGCAAACAACACGCCGGTGGTCTGGTCGAGAATAGCCAGATCCGCGCCGGTGTGCCCACCCAGACTCAGCAGGCGCAGATCATGATTCCCAAAACTGTGCACGCCGGGTGTCAGCACCTGGGTCGGCAACAGCACTTCGGTGCCGCGCATCCAGTCGCCGACCAGTCGATACATATTCTCGGCCATCGCATCGCCCTGCTGATGCAGCAGCTCGGCGGTGCCGGCCAGCGCACCGATCGGCACGTTACTGAAAGCCTGATTGCCCAGCACGTGGTCCGGGTGATGGTGGGTCAACAGCACCTGAATCACCGGTTTATCGGTGGTCGCGGCAATTGCCTTGCGCATCGCCTCGCCGTAGCGTTTCGACGGCCCGGTGTCGATCACCACCACCCCGCGCTCGGTAACGATGAACCCGGTGTTGACGATATTGCCGCCGTTGGCCTGGGCGAAATTGTCGGTGCTGCCTTCCAGCAGCCAGGTGTCCTGGGCGATCTGCCGAGGCTTGAGTACGTAGTCGAGGTCGGCCAGGGCCGGCAGACCCAAGCCCATCAACAACAGCAGCATCCAGCGCATGAGACGCTCCTTGGGCTCAGGGTATGGCCGCATCGAATTGATTGCCGCTGTTGTCACGCAACAACAAGCGCGTCTGCCCTGCCCCCTCGATATCGAAGGCCAGGCTGGGGTTTTCGCTGACCGCCGGGAACAACTCAAGACGGGCCAACAACTGATCGTTCTGATCACGCAGCTCGGCATGGTTGATGAAAAATTCCGGAATGCCGCTGACCATGCCGTTGTCCATCGGGTGCGCTACCTGCAAGCGCACACGGCTGAAGGCGTCGCGCGGGTATCGACCGCCCACCACCTCGCCGATGTGTTCTTCCCACCCGGCCTGGGTGCGCACGACGCTGGGCGCGGTGCAGCCACCGCCGGCCGCGTCGATCAACGTCGAACCGACATGCCACAGCCCGTCGCGGGTCAGCACCGCTGCGCGCAGCGGCGTGGCCTGCTCGATGCGGATACGGATCGACAGCCACGGCAATACGCGGTCCAGCGGTTGAAAATCGACGATCTTCGGCAGCGGGTTGAGCTCGGCCCAGGCGAGAATTTTCACCACCTCGCCCTTGAACGCCCGGGCATCGATTTCCAGCGGCACTTGCCGGGCATCCTCGGCGAACGGCGGCGCCAGCAGCTTGACCCGCTCGTCGAACACGAACGGCGCATCGCCGAGCATTTGCTTGTGGTAGAAGTCCCACATCACCGACGGCACCGGGTCTTTGCCCGGAACAATGTCCGCCGCCTGCGCCATCAAGGGCAGCCAGCAGGCCAACAGGCAACTCGCTCGCCAGTTCATTGATACATCTCGGGCACGTCATAACGCAGGCCGTAATGCTCATAAATGGTCTTGACCGCGCCTTCACGAATCAGGGTTTCCAGCGCCTCCTCCACGGCGTAGGCCAGTTGGTGATTGCTTTCATGCACCGCCATGCCGATTTCCCAGAGCTGCTTGCCCATGTTCGGGTAGGCGTTTTCCGCCAGAGCCACTTGCGGGTCGGCCGCTTCATGCACTTGCCAGTCGATCTCGCCGCGCATGGCCATTACTGCATCGACTTCGCCGGCCTTCATGGCCGCGAACGCCTGGGGCACGCCGGGATAATGATGGGTCTTGGCGGCGAGCATGCCGTTGAACACCGAGGTCAGGTAAAACGACGGCACGCTGTCGACTTCCACACCAATCGGGTGCTGCTCGAACACGGCGACGCTGGCGACGTTGTCCAGTCGGCGGCGGTCATAAGCGACTTGCCATTGCTCGGTCTGATACGGGCCGAACATCACCACATGGCCGTTTTCCAGCTCACCCAGTTCATTGCGTTTTTGCGCGTAGTCGCGGTCGTACGGCACCCGCATCATCAGGTCGGCCAGCTGCAGATCGTGCAACTGACTGGCGCGCCAAATGTAATCGCGCAGGTCGTCATCGAGCTTCTCTCCTGCCGGCGCCCAGATCAGCGTCAGGCGCACGCCCAAGGATTTGGCCAGCGCCTCGGCGAGTTCCACATCCACCCCGCGAGGCTGTCCAGCCTGCTCAAAACTGTAAGGCGCAAAGTCCTTATAGACCGCGACTTTCAGTTCCCCGGCAGCGATCATCTCGTCAAAGGTACGCACTTGCGCCTGCGCGGCCTGGCAACACAGCAACACGGCGCTGATCAACACAGTGAGCAGGCGCATGGCTTACTCCTCGACGTGCACGCTGTCCAGGTAGGAGCGCACCGCCCACAAGGCTTCCTGACTCAGGTAGTCAGCCATCTTCGGCATGTACACCCGACCGTCACGCACGGCGCCATGGCGCACGCGCTCGACGAACCATTCATCACCGGCGTCGCCGACATCGAGCAGACGCAGATCGGGGGCGATGCCACCGGATTTGGCTTCCAGGCCATGACACGCGGCGCAGTTCTGGTTGTACGCCGAGGAGCCGATTTCCACGGCCTTGTCGTGTTCCGGGGACGTGCGATAAGGGTTCACCGAGGCCCAGCCATCGGCATCGACCGGTACGCCGGCATCCTTGATCGGGGTCAGGCCCGGAGTGGCGACCGCCTGCGGCACCACGTTGCCGTGGGCCCAGACCGAACCTGCACTGATAAAGCCGGCCAGCAGTCCGGCAACGAGTAAGGCGCTGCGTTTTGTTGTCATTGTTATGCCCTCTGGATTGCACGCAAAACCTCTTGGAAGAGGCTATGGCACCCATCTTAGGAACCGTCCCGCGCAATCCCCATGCTGCTTTGGTGGCCGCCTTCTAGTCCCTTGGTAGTAGGCTTTGTGGCGCACGTCTGAATACCGTCGCCTCTGGCTGAAACCGCCCTTTGCCGTGCGAGCTACGACCTTGGTACTGGCTCACTGGTACTTTCTGCATATTTCATTCTGCCCCGCAGGCTTCCTATGCTGGCGCTACCTGTAATGGAGTGCCTTATGCGCCAGCTTGCCCCTTACGCCCTGATCTACCTGCTGGCCATCGCCTGTGCCGCCGGGCTGGCGACCCAGAGCCAGGCCGCCGACGCGCTGCTACAGGTACAAATCGGTTACCTGGGCTATCGCCCCGACACCGGCCCGCTGCTGTCGAACGTCATTCCCGAACCGGTCGATGCCGGACTTCGTGGCGCAGAACTGGCGATCACCGACAGCAACAGCACCGGGCGTTTTCTCAACCACAGCTACAGCCTGGTCAGCGCGAATGCCGACAGCCCGGACGCATTGGTTGAAGCGGCCAAGGCCCAGCACGAACAGGGCCTTCGCTTGTTTGTGGTGAATGCGCCGGTGGAAACCCTGCGTCGACTCAGCGCCGTGCTGCCCGACAGTTTGCTGTTCAACGCCGGCAGCCCCGACGACAGTCTGCGCACCACCGACTGCCTGCCGAACGTGCTGCACAGCCTGCCTAGCCGGGCGATGCTGGCCGATGCGCTGGCGCAATTTCTGGTGGTGCGCAAATGGCAACGGGCGCTGCTGATCGTCGGCCCGACCCCGGACGATCAAGCCTACGCCACCGCCCTGCGCCGCGCCGTCAAGCGTTTCGGCCTGAAACTGGTCGCGGAAAAAGCCTGGAGTTTCGATAACGACCAACGCCGCAGCGCCCAGGCCGACATGCCGCTGTTCACCCAGACTGCCGAGTACGACGTGGTGCTGGTGGCGGATGAGCGCGGCGATTTCGGTGAGTACGTGCCCTACCAGACCTGGTACCCGCGGCCGGTCGCCGGCACTCAGGGCCTGACCCCGGTGGGTTGGCACAAAACTGTCGAGACCTACGGCGCCGCCCAACTGCAAAAACGCTTCGAAGCCTTGACCGGACGCTGGATGAATGACCGCGATTTCGCCGCCTGGATGGCCGTGCGCAGCATCGCCAGCGCAGTGAGCAAGTTGCGCCAGGTCGAACCAATGGCGATCCGTAACCTGGAAATCAGCGATCAATTGCCCCTCGACGGTTTCAAGGGTCGCAAGCTCAGCTATCGCCCGTGGAACGGCCAGTTGCGCCAACCCATCCCGATCGTGCAACCCCGGGCGCTGGTCAGCACCTCGCCCCAGGACGGTTTCCTCCACCCTTTCAACGAAATGGACAGCCTGGGCTACGACAAGCCCGAGGTCACTTGCCGCTTTCCCTGATGTGGCACTTCACAACAACGACAACAAAAAGGAATCCGCCATGCGCCGCACCCTGCTCTCTTGCGCCCTGCTGCTTGCCGCCGGGCACGCCGTGGCCAGCACCGCCTGGGTCTCCAACGAAAAGGACAACAACCTGAGCCTGATCGACATGCAGACTCTGCAAGTGACCGACACCCTGCCCGTCGGCCAGCGCCCTCGCGGCTTGCTGCTGTCCCACGACAACAAGCTGCTGTACATCTGCGCCAGCGATTCGGACCGGGTTCAGGTGATGGACGTGGCCACGCGCAAGATCATCAAGGAACTGCCGTCGGGCAAAGATCCTGAGCAATTCGCCCTGCATCCGAACAATCGCTGGCTGTACGTTTCCAACGAAGACGATGCGCTGGTGACAGTGATCGACACCGAAACCTCCAAGGTGCTGAGCCAGATCAATGTCGGTGTCGAGCCTGAAGGCATGGCCGTCAGCCCCGATGGCAAGTGGGCCGTGAACACCAGCGAAACCACCAACATGCTGCACTGGATCGACACCAGCACCCAGACCCTGGCCGACAGCACCCTGGTCGATCAGCGGCCACGGTTCGTCGAGTTTGCCCCTGACGGCTCCAAGCTCTGGGCTTCGGCAGAGATCGGCGGCACGGTGACGATTCTCGATGTGGCGACGCGCAAGATCCTCAAGACGCTGACCTTCCAGATCAAGGGCGTCCACCCGGACAAGGTCCAGCCGGTGGGCATCAAACTCAGCGCCGACGGCAAGTACGGTTTCGTCGCCCTCGGCCCGGCCAACCATGTCGCGGTGGTTGATGCCAAGACGTTCGAAATCCTCGATTACCTGCTGGTGGGTCGCCGTGTGTGGCAGATGTCATTCACCCCCGATCAAAAGCAGTTGCTGGCCACCAACGGCGTCAGCGGCGATGTGTCGGTGATTGATGTCGACAGCCTCAAAGTCATCAAATCGGTGAAGGTCGGTCGCTATCCGTGGGGCGTGGTGGTGACGCCATGAACGCACTCGATGTCAGCGAAGTGAGCTTTGCCTACGGTGCGCGCGAAGCCTTGCGTCAAGTGAGTTTCAGCCTGATGCCAGGGCGGTTTGCGGCGTTGCTGGGGCCGAACGGCGCAGGCAAATCGACGCTGATTGCCTTGCTCACCCGGCTCTATGATCTGCAACGCGGCGAGATCCAGGTGGGCGGCTGTTCCTTGCGCAAGACGCCGCGTGCGGCACTCAGGCAGTTGGGCGTGGTGTTCCAGCAAAGCACGCTGGACCTGGACCTCAGTGTCGAACAAAACCTGCGTTATCACGCCGCGCTGCATGGCCTGTCCCGACGCCAGACCGGATTGCGGGTCGAGGCCGAGCTGGCGCGTCAGGCGCTGACCGAACGACGTCGGGAGCGGGTGCGTGAACTCAACGGCGGCCACCGGCGCCGGGTGGAAATCGCCCGCGCCTTGCTGCATCAGCCACGGTTGTTGCTGCTCGACGAGGCCAGCGTCGGCCTCGACCCGGCCAGCCGCCTGGCGCTCAATCAACACATCCGCAATCTGTGTCGCGAGCAAGGCATCAGCGTGCTCTGGACCACCCATTTGCTGGATGAAGTGCAACCCAGCGACGACTTGCTGATTCTCCACCAGGGCCGACTGGTGGCCAGCGGGCAGGCGGATGCGCTGAGCCTGGAACATGGCGGCGACCTCGGTTCGGCCTTCACTCGCCTGACCACATCAGGAGCAGCCCGATGAACGCTTATTGGCAATGTTTCAGCGGCATCGTGTTGCGCGAATGGCTGCGCTTTGTGCTGCAACGCACGCGGTTTCTCAGTGCTCTGGTACGACCGCTGTTGTGGCTGCTGGTGTTTGCCGCCGGTTTTCGCGCGGCACTCGGGATCGCGATCATCGAGCCGTATGACACCTACATTCCGTACGAGGTCTACATCATCCCGGGCCTGGCTTGCATGATCCTGTTGTTCAACGGCATGCAAGGTTCGCTGTCGATGGTGTACGACCGGGAGATGGGCAGCATGCGCGTGCTGCTGACCAGTCCCCTGCCCCGGACCTTTCTGCTGTGCAGCAAACTGTTGGCTACGTCGCTGATTTCGCTGTTGCAGGTGTACGCCTTCCTGGCCATTGCCTGGCTGTATGGCGTGAAACCGCCGGCCATGGGCCTGTTGATCGCCTTGCCGGCGCTGTTGCTGGTGGCGTTGATGCTCAGCGCACTGGGGTTGTTGTTGTCCAACGCGATCCGCCAGCTGGAGAACTTTGCCGGGGTGATGAATTTCGTGATTTTCCCGTTGTTTTTCCTGTCGTCGGCGCTGTATCCGCTGTGGAAGATGCGCGAATCCAGCGAGTGGTTGTACTGGCTGTGCGCGCTGAACCCGTTCAGCCATGCGGTGGAGCTGGTGCGGTTTGCCTTGTATGAACGCTTCAACTTATTGGCACTGTCGGTGTGCATGGCGCTGACACTGATATTCGTCCTGCTCGCGGTCCTCACCTTCAACCCGCAACACGCGGCCCTGCGCAGAGCCACCTGACAGCACAACACCCTAGATCCATGTCGATCGTTCCCACGCTCCGCGTGGGAATGCCTCATGTGACGCTCTGCGTCACGCTTTTTGGGACGCAGAGCGTCCCGGGCTGCATTCCCACGCAGAGCGTGGGAACGATCGGTAAAACACCTCAAAATTACTACTTTAGTACTGGTTTACCTGTCTATCGTCGCATTCCCAATGCGCCGGGACTGGCATGTAATGGGGTCATAACTATAAGGATCGACCCCATGCCGCGTGCCCGACGTCGCCTGCTGCGCCCTGCCCTTGCCGCGCTATCGCTGAGCCTGTTGCTGGGTGTCGCGCAGGCCGAAACACCGCTGTTCTCCGCCGAGGGTTATCGCATCGGCCTCTACCGCAGCCCGACCCCGAATCAGATGCAAGGCGCGGCCATCATCGACACCGCCGCCCTGCAAACCCTGCTCAACCAGACACCGCGCCCGGTGCTGATCGACGTCTACCGGCGCCAATGGCTGCAAGGACGTTTCATCGAAGACCAACCCCACGAGAACCTGCCCGGCAGTCATTGGCTGGCCAATACCGGCGACGGTGACCTGACGCCTGACTGGCAGGACTACTTTGCGCGCAACCTGAACCGCTTGACAGCCGGCGACCTGGCGCAACCGCTGGTCTTCTACTGCCGTTCCGACTGCTGGCTGAGCTGGAATGCGGTGAAACGCGCCGCCGCCATGGGCTATAAAACACTGTATTGGTATCGCGATGGCCTGGACGCCTGGCAAGCCGCGAACCTGCCCGTTGCGCCGGCCCGGCCCGAGCCCTTCCCCTGACCTTTACGTGTGCGTGTTGTTGCCACACCATAATCAAAATAATGAGGTGAAAGGCCATGTACAAAATTCTGATTGCCGACGATCACCCGCTGTTTCGCGAAGCCATCCATAACGTCATCAGCGACGGTTTTCCGGGCAGCGAAGTGATGGAAACCGCCGACCTCGACAGCGCCTTGCTGCTGACCCAGGAACATGACGACCTGGACTTGATCCTGCTCGACCTGAACATGCCCGGCATGCACGGCCTCAACGGCCTGATCAACCTGCGTAACGAGGCGCCGACCATTCCGGTGGTGATCGTTTCGGCCGAACAGGACAAACAGATCGTGCTGCAAGCCATCACCTACGGTGCGGTCGGTTTCATCACCAAGTCATCGCCCCGCGTGCAGATGACCGAAGCGATCCAGCAAATTCTCAACGGCAACGTCTACCTGCCGCCGGACATCATCCGCACGCAGAAATGCGGCACCCAGCGCCGGATGAACGACAGCCCGAGCTTCCCGCCGGAGCTGCTTCAGGCCCTGACACGCAAACAGTTATTGGTGCTGGAGCGCATGACCAAGGGCGAATCGAACAAACAGATCGCCTACACCCTGGAAATCGCCGAGACCACGGTCAAGGCGCACGTCTCGGCGATCCTGCGCAAACTCAACGTGCACAACCGGGTGCAGGCGATCTTGAGTGCTGGGGATATAGATTTCGGATCGTATCTGCGGCGCTGAAGACTGATCGTTCCCACGCTCTGCGTGGGAATGCAGCCAGGGACGCTCTGCGTCCCAAGAGCGGACGCGGAGCGTCCGGGGAAGCATTCCCACGCAGAGCGTGGGAACGATCCTTGGGTCAGGGCCTGCCGAGCAAATGACTCATCGCCGTCTTGAGCTTCATCGGCCGCACCGGTTTGTGCATCAGGGTATGACCCAGTTCGCGGATTTGTTGCTTGAGTTCGTTGCTGTAGTTGGCAGTAATCATCATCGCCGGAATCGCTGAACCACGCCGGGCGTTGATCCGGGCCACGGCATCGACCCCGTTCTGATCGTTATCCAGGTGATAGTCGGCGATCAGCAAATCCGCTTCTTCATGGTAGTTGTCCACCTGCCGCGCCAGGTCGTCCTCTGACAGCGCCGTGACCACCCGACACCCCCAACCTTCGAGCAACGTGCGCATGCCGGCGCAAATTGCCGGGTCGTTATCCAGCACCCACACCCGCGCACCGCGCAGACGTTCCAGCATCGGTTCACTCATCAGCAGCGTCGGCTGAGCCTTCGGGGCCGTGGCGCTCAAAGGCACCTCGACGGAAAACATCGAACCCTTGCCCGGCCATGAACGCACGTGAATGCGGTGGCCGAGGATCCCGGCAATTTTCTCGACAATCGCCAGTCCCAGGCCCAAGCCGCGATCCTGATCCGGGCGCTGTACATCGCCACGCTTGAACTCCTGGAAAATCTCTTCCAGTCGGTTTTCGGCAATGCCCATGCCGCTGTCCCAGACTTCAATCGCCAAGCGCTGATGATGGCGCCTGCAACCCAGCACCACACGCCCGTTGTAGGTGTAGCGGATGGCGTTGCTCAGCAGATTGCGCAGGATCCGCGCCAGCAACTGGATGTCGCTGCGCACCAACGCCGAACACGGGATGAAATGCAGCTCAAGCCCTTCGCTGCGCGCGACCTGGGTGTACTCGGCGGCGAGGTTCTCCAACAGTTCGCTCAGGGCAAACGGCGCAATGTCGGCCTTGATCACCCCGGCATCGAGCTTGGAAATGTCCACCAACGTGCCCAGCAGATTTTCCACGTCTTCCAGGGAATTGCTGACATTGCGCACCAGAATCGCATTGGCCACCGGCTCGCGGCGTTCCAGCAATGCACTGGTGAACAGCCGAGCGGCGTTGAGCGGTTGCAGCAAATCGTGGCTCACGGCAGCCAGAAACTTGGTTTTCGACAGATTGGCCTGTTCGGCCTCAAGCTTGGCCTCGCGCAAGCGCGACTCGACATGCCGACGTTCGTCGATTTCCCGTAATAGCTGGTCATTGAGAGTGGTCAGTTCCGTCGTGCGTTCACGCACCCGTAACTCGAGATTCTGGTAGGCCTGATGCAACGCCTCGGCCGTGCGCCGACGTTCGGTAATGTCGCGGATCAGCACGAAAATCCCCACCACTTCCCCGGTGGCCAGGCGATTGGGCACGTAGGAGCGCAGCATGTAGCGCTCCTGATTGTTGATGTTGGTTTCGGCGAACTCGAACGTCACGCTTTCCCCGGCCAGGGCCCGGGCCACGTAGGCTTCCAGGCGCTGGTAATGCTGTTCGCTGTGGACTTCGCGCAGGCTCTGTCCGAGCATCACGCCGCGCGGCCAGCAGTACCATTCCTCGTACACTTTGTTAGTGAATTCATAGACCAAGTCGGCGTTGAGGTAGGCGATCAGCGCCGGGACATGGTCAGTGATCAGGCGAATCCAGCGCTCGCTTTCGCTCAACGCTTCGGCGTGCTGATAGCGTTCGGTGATGTCGGTGAACGTGTTGACGAAACCGCCGGTGGGCAATGGATGGGTGCGGATTTCCAGCACACGGCCATCGTAGAGGCGCTGCTCCAGTTCCTGCACATGGCGCCCGTTGGCGTCGCGACTGGCCGGGGTCAGCAGGTTCAACTCGCTGTCGGCGATCACTTCGGCAAACGGCCGATGTGCCGCCACCGGCGCCAGGCCGCTGAGTTCCAGAAAGCGCCGGTTCCACAATTCCAGCACGCCCTCGGCATTGACCATGGCCACGCCTTGGGACAGGTTGTCGACCGCCCGTTGCAGCAGATGTGATTTCTGCGCCACCGCTTGTTCGCGGCGCATGGTTTCACTGAGTTTGACGTCGGTAATGTCGGTGAACAGGATCACCCGCCCGCCTTCCTGGGTCGGCCGTTCGCTGACTTGCAGCCAACGACCGTTCTGCAGGCGATACAACAGGTTCTCATCGGCCTGCCCACGCGGTTCTTCCGTGAACAAACCGGTGACACTCATCAGGCGCTTGACCTCGGCCAGACGCATGCCGGCGTTGATCCGCACCCGGCTGTTGCCCCAGAACGCCTTGAAGCGGCTGTTGAACAAGACGATTCGCTGGTCGGCATCGAACAACACAAAAGCGTCGGAAATGCTCTCGATGGCGTCGATCAAATGTTGGTGCGCGGTTTCCGCACGCAGGCGCGCTTCGCTGAGCAAGTGATTGCCCGACTTGAGCTCGGCCATGGCCTGGTTCAACGCGTCGGTGCGCTCACGTACCTGCTCGGCCAGCACCACCGAGTGCTGGAACGCCGCGTACGGATCATTGCCACGGGTGATGCCGGACTCGATCCGCTCAATCAGCGCGGCATTGATGCGCTGCAACTTGTGATTGTCATGCTGCAGGCTGGCGATTTGCGCCAGAAGCTCAGCGGTGTCCAGGGGACCGGTCTCGGGCAATGGCAACGCCGGTGAAGGTCTGGTTGATGTGCATGCCATTGAACTGCTCTCCGTAGGTGTTGAAACCCATCACCCGCTGGTCACGCAAAAACGTGCCGATCCGCTCCAGATTGCCGTTGCCTTCCAGCTCCAGCCGCCTGAGAAAACAATCGCAGCCGATGGTCAGCAACAGGTCGCCGAGGCGTTCCTGCAAACCTTCGAACAGGTTTTCCAGGTTCGGCAGCATCGGGCCGGGCGTCATGACGGTGAGGACGATGCCGTTCTCGACCGCGCAATAGAAACTCAGGCTCAGGTCGGGATGCACCTGCTGGATGGCGCGCACGTAATACTGGTCATCGAAGCGCACCGCCAACGGGTGTGCGGCGAAAACCCGGTAATCGAGCTCGGCTACTGGCACGCCGATGTGTCGGGCGTACTCCTCGGCGGCGGGCTCGGCATTCAGTTCGAAGACCCGGCGCGAGGTGCTGTCGGCCCCGGTGACCACCAGTTTCTCCGCCCGGGGCAGGATGTGATGGGTGGTGAACACCTCGAAGTCGAGCCAGGTGTTGACCAGCACCACCACGGCCGCACCGCTGTGGAATTCGCCGCCAAAATAGACGTGGGTGTGGGTCAGGTAATTGTCGTCACCCGCCGAGCCGCCGAAATGCGGGATGTCGCCCAACGCCGCACTCAAGGCGGCGAGGACCATTTCTTCACGACTGGAGAGTCCGTCGAGCAAGGTCAGGGCAAAGCTGTTGCCCTTGATCGGCGCCAAGGTGTTGCTGCGACAACCGCTGACCAGCCGCTCGACCATTTGCTGAGCATCGATCAGGCTGAAGCGCTCCATCTCGCAAATCAGTTCGGCGTCGATGGAAAAATGCCGATGGTCGAACCCCACCGCCGTCACGCAGTTGCGACCGTAGCCCAACGGAGTGATTTCCCCGGCGCTGGTGCACCCCACCAGGCGAATCCCGCCGAAGCTCTGTTGCAAGGCCTGGCCCAGCGCCTGCAGGTCGTACTCGGCGGAACAGAAGAACAACACGAAGCCCAGATGCGGATGCAACAACTGCCGCGCCAGCTCCTGAGCCACCTGTTGGGCATCGGTGGCCTGGGACATTGCACTGACCACGCCTTCACTCTGGACCTGCTGCATTGTCGCCTCCCCGCAGGTGCGCCTGTATGAGGCACGAGTGTACGAAGCCTGCGCGCTGCGACGTATGCTACTTGGGTAGCGGGTAGCCGCTTCGATGGGATGAGAGTCGGCGGTTTGGGTCCTAGAGGCCCGCTCTGAACAGCATGTAAACGGCGACCACGACGCAGACACTGGCGAAGCCGACCTGCAAGGCCCGGCCCGGCACGCGCGCGCAGAGTTTGCGGCCGATGATCATGCCGACGATGCTGGCGACAATGAACGCGACGCCCAACGAGTCGATCCGCACGCCCGCATGGAACGCGCCGATCACTCCAATGGCGGAAATCAGGCTGATGACCATCAAGGACGTGGCGACGATGCCGCGCATTTGCACATCGGTCAGTTGCTTGAACGCCGGCACAATCAGAAAGCCGCCGCCCACGCCGAGTAATCCTGAAACCACACCGGTGACCGCCCCCAGCGCCGCCAGGGTCGCGGTGCATTTGGCGGTCCAGGAAAAGCGCCCGGTCTGCTGATCGAGCATGCAGTTTTTCTGACCCCAGTTGGCGTGGCCGTGGTCGCTCGGCCCTTCGTCCTGACGCTCACGGCGCAGCATGCGCCAGGCCACCATGACCATCAGCAGGCTGAACAGAATTATCAGGATTTTTTCCGGCAGCTGATGGGCGAAGTAGATGCCCACCGGCGAAAAAATCGCCCCCAGCAACGCAATCAACAACGCGGCGCGATAGCGCACCAACCCATGGCGCAAACCGTCAATCGCACCGACCGCCGCCGCGCTGCCTACTGCGAACAACGCCACCGGCGCCGCCTGCGTCATGGTCAAACCCAACCCCAGCACCAGCGCTGGCACCGCAAGAATGCCGCCACCGGCACCGGTCAATCCGAGCACCAGGCCCATCACCACGCCAAAGAAACTTGCCAACAACATAAAACGCTCGTAGTCCGAGAAAAAAGCCGGGAACGCCCGGTATCGATGACTGACAGGATAGAGCCCACGTAGAAAATTTCCTTCATCAATTCACGCGGGACTGGTCAGCACAGGGAAAATGACACTACCCTCAAAGCTCGTCCCAATAGAATCTGCCACCATGCCTGCCTTGATTGAAGCCTTCCTCGACCCCGCCTCGTCGACCTACAGTTACGTGATCTACGAAGACGATGGCAGCCAGTGCGCAATCGTCGATCCGGTGCTCGACTACGACCCCGCCGCCGGGCGCACCGCCACCACCCAGGCGGATAAAATCATTGCCTTCGTGCGTGAACATCAGCTGCAAGTGCAATGGCTGCTGGAAACCCACGCCCATGCCGATCACCTGTCCGCGGCACCGTATCTGCGTCGCGAGCTGGGCGGAAAGATCGCGATCGGTCAGTCGATCAGCAAGGTTCAGGGCGTGTTCAAGAGCCTGTTCAACCTTGAGCCGGCGTTTCGCAGTGACGGCTCGCAGTTCGACCATCTGTTTGCGCCGGACGAATCGTTCATGATCGGCAACCTCAAGGCCACGGCCCTGCACGTGCCTGGCCACACGCCGGCCGACATGGCTTATTTGATCGACGGGGATGTGATTCTGGCGGGCGATACGCTGTTCATGCCCGACGTCGGCACCGCGCGCTGCGACTTTCCCGGCGGCAACGCCAACCAGATGTTCTCCTCGATCCGTAAACTGCTGGCCTTCCCCGCCAGTGTGCGCCTGTATGTCTGCCACGATTACCCGCCCGAAGGCCGCGAATCCCGGTGCATGAGCACGGTCGGCGAGCAGCGTAAAAGCAATATCCATATGCATGACGGCGTCGACGAAGCGGCGTTTGTTGCCATGCGCACCCATCGTGATGCGGGGCTGGGCATGCCGACGCTGTTGCTGCCGGCGATCCAGGTGAATGTGCGCGCGGGCAATCTTCCGCCGGCCGAGGACAACGGTGTGGCGTACCTGAAAATCCCGCTCAACCAGCTCTAAGCCGATCGTTCCCACGCTCTGCGTGGGAATGCAGCCCGGGACGCTCCGCGTCCCCTTTCGAAGCTGGAACGCAGAGCGTCCCTTGAGGCATTCCCACGCAGAGCGTGGGAACGATCATCGCGCTAAACCCCCAGGGTCAGGCCATTGGCCGGCAACGGCAACGCAGTTTTGTAGCGCACCTGCTTGAGCGCAAAGCTTGAGCGAATGTTGGCAACGCCCGGGACCTTGGTCAGGAAGTCCATCATGAAGCGCTCCAGCGACTGAATGGTCGGCACCAGCACGCGGATCAGGTAATCCGGGTCACCGGCCATCAAGTAGCACTCCATCACTTCCGGGCGATCCGAAATCGCTTCCTCGAAATGCTGCAACGCCTCCTCTACCTGTTTCTCCAGGCTCACATGAATGAACACATTCACATGCAGCCCCAGCAGGTCGGCATCCAGCAGCGTCACTTGCTCACGAATCAGCCCCAATTCTTCCATTGCCTTGACCCGATTGAAGCACGGCGTCGGCGACAGGTTGACCGAGCGTGCAAGGTCGGCATTGGTGATGCGGGCGTTCTCCTGAAGGCTGTTCAAAATGCCGATGTCGGTACGGTCCAGTTTGCGCATGAGACAAAACCACCTGTTTTTTATGTTTATGCAGATTTTTTATCCTCAAATGATCTCCGGCGCAACGAAACAGAGATAAATATTCTTCTTCGCCGGGCCTATGATTGTTGTAGGACAAGATTTCTTCCACAGAAGAAAGACGGTCAGCTCACTACAAGAAATTCACAAGATCGAGCGTAGAAGCCATGAACCAAGCGTACGAACCGCTGCAACTGCACGTTCCCGAACCCTCGGGCCGTCCCGGCTGCAAAACCGACTTCTCCTACCTGCGTCTGACCGACGCCGGCACGGTGCGCAAACCCCCAATCGACGTTGAGCCGGCCGACACCGCTGATCTGGCCAAGGGCCTGATTCGCGTGCTCGACGACCAGGGCAACGCCCTCGGCCCTTGGGCTGAAGGCGTGCCGGTCGAGATCCTGCGAAAAGGCATGCGTGCCATGCTCAAGACGCGGATCTATGACAACCGCATGGTGGTCGCCCAGCGCCAGAAGAAAATGTCGTTCTACATGCAGAGCCTCGGCGAAGAAGCCATCGGCAGCGGCCAGGCCCTGGCGCTGAACGTCGATGACATGTGCTTTCCGACGTACCGCCAGCAAAGCATCCTGATGGCGCGAGACGTGCCACTGGTGGACCTGATCTGCCAACTGCTGTCCAACGAGCGCGATCCGCTCAAGGGCCGTCAGCTGCCGATCATGTATTCAGTCAAGGATTACGGTTTCTTCACCATTTCCGGCAACCTCGCCACCCAGTTCGTGCAGGGCGTGGGCTGGGGCATGGCTTCGGCGATCAAGGGCGACACCAAAATCGCCTCGGCCTGGATCGGCGACGGTGCCACCGCTGAATCCGACTTCCACACCGCCCTCACCTTCGCCCACGTTTACCGTGCGCCGGTGATCCTCAACGTGGTCAACAACCAGTGGGCGATCTCGACGTTCCAGGCGATTGCCGGTGGTGAAGCCACGACATTTGCCGGCCGTGGCGTCGGTTGCGGCATTGCCTCCCTGCGGGTTGATGGCAACGATTTTGTCGCGGTCTACGCCGCCTCCGCCTGGGCCGCCGAACGCGCCCGCCGGAACCTCGGCCCGACCATGATCGAATGGGTTACCTACCGCGCCGGCCCGCACTCGACCTCCGATGATCCGTCCAAATACCGTCCTGCTGACGACTGGAGCTACTTCCCGCTGGGCGATCCGATTGCCCGCCTCAAGCAGCACCTGATCAAGATCGGTCAGTGGTCCGAAGAGGAACACGTCGCCGTCAGCGCCGAACTCGAAGCCCAGGTGATTGCCGCGCAGAAAGAAGCCGAGCAGTACGGCACCCTCGCCGGCGGCCAGATTCCAAGCGCCGCGACCATGTTCGAAGACGTCTACAAAGAGATGCCGGAGCACTTGAAGCGCCAGCGTCAAGAGTTGGGGATCTGACATGAACGACCACAACAACAATATCCAGCTGGAAACCGCCATGACCACGACCACCATGACCATGATCCAGGCCCTGCGCTCGGCCATGGATGTGATGCTTGAGCGTGACGACAACGTCGTCGTGTTCGGCCAGGACGTGGGCTACTTCGGCGGCGTCTTCCGTTGCACCGAAGGCCTGCAGACCAAATACGGCACTTCCCGAGTGTTCGACGCACCGATTTCCGAAAGCGGCATCGTCGGCGTCGCCGTGGGCATGGGTGCCTATGGTTTGCGCCCGGTGGCCGAGATTCAGTTCGCCGACTACGTGTACCCGGCATCGGACCAGATCATTTCCGAAGCCGCGCGTTTGCGCTATCGCTCCGCTGGCGAGTTCACCGCTCCGATGACCCTGCGCATGCCTTGCGGCGGCGGCATCTACGGCGGCCAGACCCACAGCCAGAGCATCGAAGCGATGTTCACCCAGGTCTGTGGCCTGCGTACCGTCATGCCATCCAACCCTTACGACGCCAAGGGCTTGCTGATCGCCTCCATCGAAAACGATGACCCGGTAATCTTCCTCGAGCCAAAACGCCTGTACAACGGCCCGTTCGACGGCCACCACGACCGTCCGGTAACGCCGTGGTCGAAACACCCCGCCGCGCAAGTGCCGGACGGTTACTACACCGTGCCGCTGGACGTCGCCGCCATCACCCGTCCGGGCAAGGCCGTGACCATCCTGACCTACGGCACCACGGTGTATGTGTCGCAAGTGGCCGCTGAAGAAACCGGCATCGACGCCGAAGTCATCGACCTGCGCAGCCTGTGGCCGCTGGACCTTGAGACCATCGTCAAGTCAGTGAAGAAAACCGGCCGCTGCGTGATCGTTCACGAAGCGACCCGCACCTGCGGCTTCGGCGCCGAACTGGTCGCGCTGGTGCAAGAGCACTGCTTCCACTACCTGGAAGCGCCGATCGAACGCGTCACCGGTTGGGACACCCCCTACCCGCACGCGCAAGAGTGGGCGTATTTCCCAGGGCCGTCCCGCGTGGGCGCGGCGTTGAAACGGGTTATGGAGGTCTGAATGGGCACGCACGTTATTAAAATGCCGGACATTGGCGAAGGCATTGCAGAAGTTGAATTGTCGGTGTGGCACGTCAAGGTCGGCGACATGGTCGTCGAAGACCAGGTATTGGCCGATGTCATGACTGACAAGGCGATGGTCGACATCCCCTCGCCGGTGCACGGCAAAGTGATTGCGCTGGGCGGACAGCCGGGCGAAGTCATGGCGGTCGGCAGCATCCTGATCAGTATTGAAGTCGAAGGCGCGGGCAACGTTAAAGAGTCGGCCCAGCCTGCACCTGTTAAAGAAGCGCCTGTCGCGGCACCGAAAGTTGCAGCCGCTGTTGAAAGCAAACCGGTTGCCGCTGCAGCGCCGCGAGCCGCCGTGTGCCAAGGCCCGGTGGTTGCCCGCGAAGCCAATGAGCGCCCGCTGGCCTCCCCGGCCGTGCGCAAACATGCGCTGGACCTGGGCATCCCGTTGCGCCTGGTGCGTGGCACCGGCCCTGCAGGTCGCGTGCTGCACGAAGACCTCGATGCTTATCTGGCGCAAGGTCAGCAGCCGCAATCGACTGCCACCGCCGCTTACGCCCAGCGCAATGATGAAGAACAGATTCCGGTAATCGGCATGCGCCGCAAGATCGCCCAGCGCATGCAGGACGCCACCCAGCGTGCTGCACACTTCAGTTATGTCGAAGAAATTGACGTCACGGCGGTGGAAGAACTGCGCGCGCACCTGAACGAAAAACACGGCGCGACACGCGGCAAGCTGACCCTGCTACCGTTCCTGGTCCGTGCCCTGGTCGTCGCCCTGCGTGACTTCCCGCAGATCAACGCCCGTTACGACGACGAAGCCCAGGTCATCACCCGCCTCGGCGCTGTGCACGTGGGCATCGCCACCCAGGCCGACATCGGTTTGATGGTGCCGGTGGTGCGTCACGCCGAAGCCCGCAGCCTGTGGGACAACGCCGCTGAAATCTCTCGCCTCGCCACCGCCGCACGCAACGGCAAGGCTGCCCGCGATGAGCTCTCCGGCTCGAGCATCACCCTGACCAGCCTCGGCGCGTTGGGCGGCATCGTCAGCACACCCGTGCTGAACCTGCCGGAAGTGGCAATCGTCGGCGTGAACAAAATCGTCGAACGCCCGATGGTCGTCAAAGGCCAGATCGTGATTCGCAAGATGATGAACCTCTCCAGTTCTTTCGATCACCGCGTGGTCGATGGCATGGACGCGGCGCAATTCATCCAGGCCATTCGTGGCTTGCTCGAACAACCCGCTACGCTGTTTGTGGAGTAGGTCATGCAACAGACTTTGAATACCACGCTGCTGATCATCGGTGGCGGCCCCGGCGGTTATGTGACGGCGATCCGTGCCGGCCAGTTGGGCATCCCGACCATTCTGGTGGAAGGCCAATCCCTGGGCGGCACCTGCCTGAACATCGGCTGCATTCCGTCCAAGGCGCTGATTCACGTGGCCGAGCAGTTCCACCAGACGCAGCATCACAGCCAGCATTCGGCGCTGGGCATCAGTGTTTCGGCACCCACCCTCGACATCAGCAAAAGTGTCGAGTGGAAGGACGGCATCGTCGATCGCCTGACCACGGGTGTCGCGGCCCTGCTGAAAAAGAACAAAGTCCAGGTCATCCAAGGCTGGGCCACCGTGGTCGACGGCAAGACCGTTGATGTGGGCGACACGCGGATTCAGTGCGAGCACCTGGTGCTGGCCACCGGCTCGAAAAGCGTGAACCTGCCGATGCTGCCGATTGGCGGTCCGATCATCTCCTCCACCGAAGCCCTGGCACCGAAGTCGGTGCCGAAACGGTTGGTGGTGGTAGGTGGCGGCTACATCGGTCTGGAGCTGGGGATTGCCTATCGCAAGCTCGGCGCCGAGGTCAGCGTGGTCGAGACTCAGGAACGCATCCTGCCGGCCTACGATGCTGAACTGACCCAACCGGTGCACGACGAACTGAAAAAACTCGGCGTGAAGCTTTACTTGAAGCACAGCGTCCAAGTCTTTGATTCTGCTAGCAATACACTGCAAGTTCTGCAGCCGGGCGGCGAGACCCTGAACCTGGAAACGGATCAGGTGCTGGTAGCCGTCGGTCGCAAACCCAACACCCAGGGCTGGAACCTCGAAGCGCTGAACCTGGACATGAACGGCTCGTCGATCAAAATCGACAACCGTTGCCAGACCAGCATGCGCAACGTGTATGCCATCGGTGACCTGAGTGGCGAACCGATGCTCGCGCACAGGGCGATGGCCCAGGGCGAAATGGTCGCTGAACTGATCAGCGGTCTACACCGCGAGTTCAACCCGACCGCCATCGCCGCCGTATGCTTTACCGACCCGGAACTGGTGGTGGTCGGTAAAACCCCGGACGAGGCCAAGGCTGCGGGGCTGGACTGCATCGTGTCGAGCTTCCCGTTCGCGGCCAATGGCCGGGCGATGACGCTGGAATCCAAAAGCGGCTTCGTGCGGGTCGTGGCGCGCCGTGACAATCATGTGATCGTCGGTTGGCAGGCGGTCGGGGTCGGCGTTTCGGAGTTGTCGACCGCCTTCGGCCAGAGCCTGGAAATGGGCGCGCGACTGGAAGACATCGCCGGCACCATCCACGCACACCCGACACTGGGCGAAGCGGTGCAGGAAGCAGCGCTGCGTGCGCTTGGGCATGCTCTGCATCTATAACTGATCGTTCCCACGCTCTGCGTGGGAATGCAGCCCGGGACGCTCCGCGTCCCAGAAGCGGACGCGGAGCGTCCATTGAGGCATTCCCACGCAGAGCGTGGGAACGATCAGTGCGAGAGAGATCGCATTCCGGGCTGCGAAACAGGCCCGGAATGAAGTATTGTTGTCCCCATCCAAAAAACGTCAGAAGCCTTGAACCGTTTCGGCGGTTGTTAAGTGATAGAGGGTGTCATGGGTAACGAAAGCATCAATTGGGACAAGTTGGGTTTTGACTACATCAAGACAGACAAGCGCTATCTGTCGCACTGGCGTAATGGCGAGTGGGACAAAGGCACCCTGACCGAAGACAATGTGCTGCACATCAGCGAAGGCTCGACTGCCCTTCACTATGGCCAGCAATGCTTCGAAGGCCTGAAGGCCTATCGTTGCAAGGACGGTTCGATCAACCTGTTCCGCCCGGATCAGAACGCCGCACGCATGCAACGCAGCTGCGGTCGCCTGCTGATGCCACAGGTGTCCACCGAACAGTTCATCGAAGCGTGCAAGGAAGTGGTCCGTGCCAACGAGCGTTTCATCCCGCCTTACGGCACTGGCGGCGCGCTGTACCTGCGTCCGTTCGTGATCGGCGTGGGTGACAACATCGGCGTGCGTACCGCACCGGAATTCATCTTCTCGATTTTCTGCATCCCGGTTGGCGCCTACTTCAAGGGCGGCCTGACCCCGCACAACTTCCTGATCTCCAGCTACGACCGTGCGGCCCCACAAGGCACCGGCGCGGCCAAGGTCGGTGGCAACTACGCCGCCAGCCTGATGCCAGGTTCCCAGGCCAAGAAGGCGCACTTTGCCGACGCCATCTACCTGGACCCGATGACTCACACCAAAATCGAAGAAGTCGGCTCGGCCAACTTCTTCGGGATCACCCACGACAACAAGTTCGTCACGCCGAACTCGCCTTCGGTCCTGCCAGGCATCACCCGCCTGTCGTTGATCGAACTGGCCAAATCGCGTCTGGGCCTGGAAGTGGTTGAAGGCGACGTGTTCATCGACAAGCTCTCCGACTTCAAGGAAGCCGGCGCTTGCGGTACGGCTGCCGTGATCACTCCGATTGGCGGCATCAGCTACAACGACCACCTGCACGTGTTCCACAGCGAGACCGAAGTCGGTCCGGTCACCCAGAAGCTCTACAAAGAGCTGACCGGTGTACAGACTGGCGACATCGAAGCACCTGCGGGCTGGATCGTTAAGGTTTGACCTGACATCCGCCACAACAAAAACCCGCTGGACGCCTGTGCGTCCAGCGGGTTTTTTATGGATTCTGAAGACGCTCGGCGTCCCCCAGCGTAATGCGCTTACCACCCCTGCCCTTGATCCCGCTGGCCTGACCGTCCTGTTGCTTGCCTGTGCGAGCCTGAATGATCAACCCCGGAATCAGCGCGCCTTCCGGCAGGTTCTTCCAGAAACGCATCGGCAAGTGCCCTTGCATCACCGTCGGGTTCAATCGCGCCGGATTGAAGATATGGCTGTAGTAGGTCAACCACATGTCGCTGTGTGGATCGTCGGCGTTTTGAGCCAGTTGCTGCCATTCAATCGGGCAGCGTCGTTGGTGGATCAACCGCTCACCATCGTAGTAAACCCCGTCCCGAGGTGTCGCAATCAACCAGCGATGGCGGCCCATGCGACCGATGAAATGTTCGCTGGCGCTGTGCAGGATGTCATGGGCCGGTTCGTGCCAGGCGACATAGTGCGGACCCTCGCCTTCAGGCATCGCGACGAAACGCACAAATGCATGTAGATGATGAGCTTCACGCTGTATCTGCTTGATTCGTCTCTGTAATTCACTGCCAAGCTTGTCGCCCGCCAACACTGCGGTGCGGTCACCATGGCTGACCCG
Organism: Pseudomonas sp. JAI111; assembly: GCF_024809425.1. NCBI lineage: Bacteria > Pseudomonadati > Pseudomonadota > Gammaproteobacteria > Pseudomonadales > Pseudomonadaceae > Pseudomonas > Pseudomonas sp. JAI111. Next base: position 338,665 of record NZ_JANUCB010000004.1, read on the forward strand.
CCACAACACTTCGTACAACAGGCTCCAGCGCTGATCACCGCGATAACGGGCGGCGCGCTCCAGGGTGTCCAATAGCGTTCGCGGAATCCGGGCCTGAAACGGCCCCTGGGTTTCGGGCGGCGCATCGTCACTGGCGAACAGGTCGGCCACACCTTCACTGGCCCAACTCACCAGGCTGGGGTCCACTTCATGACTGAGCAGCCAGCGTGCCTGTTGGCGCCAGGTGTCGAACAGGTCATCGCAATCGAGATGGATCATCCCCACAACCCCATCTGTTGTGGGGCGGGTCGGTCGCGCAATTGCTGATACAGCAGATGACTGGTGACTTCGGCCTGCTGCGGGTGGTAATCGCTGGTGATGAAAAACGGCTTGGCCTTGGCCAGCACACAGCGCATTCGGGTCAGGTCCTCGTAGCGGATGCGGCGCTGGCGACGCAGTTCCACCAGGCGCTCGGTGGTGCGCAAACCGATGCCGGGGATGCGCGCGATCAACGATGCCTCGGCGTGGTTGAGGTCCAGCGGGAAGACGTCACGATTCTCCAGCGCCCACGCCAGTTTCGGGTCTATGTCGAGCGCCAGGTGCCCGGGCCCCTTGAACAGCTCGCCGGCGGTAAAGCCGTAGCTGCGCAAGAGGAAATCCGCTTGATACAAACGGTGTTCACGCATCAAGGGCGGCGCAGCCAAAGGCACGCTTTTCGGGCTGTTGGGGATCGGACTGAATGCCGAGTAATAGACCCGACGCAAACGGAAGTTGCCATACAGCGCCTGGGCGCTGTGGAGAATGGTGCTGTCGTCGGTGTCATCGGCGCCGACGATCATTTGCGTGCTCTGCCCGGCCGGGGCAAATTTCGGCGCGCGCGGTTCGTTGAGCACGGTTTGTACGCCGGTGTAGATGGTTTGCATCGCTTGCTTGATCGAACCCAGCTGTTTCTCCGGGGCCAGGGTTTGCAGGCTGGCGTCGGTGGGCAATTCGATATTCACGCTCAAGCGGTCGGCGTAGCGCCCCGCCTCCTCGATCAGCGCCGGATCGGCTTCGGGAATGGTCTTGAGATGGATGTAACCGCGGAACTCATGCTCTTCGCGCAGCAGCTTGGCCACACGGATCAGTTGCTCCATGGTGTAGTCCGCCGAACGAATGATCCCGGAGCTGAGAAACAGCCCGCTGACGCAGTTGCGCCGGTAGAAATCCAGGGTCAGCGTCACCACTTCTTCCGGCGTGAAGCGTGCGCGTGGCACATCACTGGAGCGGCGATTGACGCAATATTGGCAGTCGTACAGGCAGAAGTTGGTCAGCAGAATCTTCAGTAGCGAAACGCAGCGCCCATCCGGCGTGTAGCTGTGGCAAATGCCCATGCCGTTGGTCGAGCCCAGTCCGCTCTTGCCCTCGGAACTGCGCTTGGGCGCACCGCTGCTGGCGCACGACGCGTCGTACTTGGCGGCGTCGGCGAGAATGCTGAGCTTGTCGATGAGTTCCATGGGGCACGCCTTATACTGGATGGATGCACAGTATCGCGTCGATGCCCGTGGTTCAAGTCGAGAACGCACCCTTGGTCGCCTGGTGCTCATCCTGAGCAATCCGGGCAAACAACCACTCCACAAATACCCGCGCAGACGCCGTCACATCCGGCGCCACACCGTAGTAATAGCGCGGCAGCGGCATGCGCAATTCAGGTAACGGGCAGATCAGGCTGCCACTGCACAGGTGCGTGCCGAGTAACGAAGTCGGGCACAAGGCGATGCCCTGCCCCTCGATGGCAGCCTGCAGCACAAGATGCATGTGATCGAATTGACGGGTGACCTGAACGGCTGACTGCCGTTGACCAAAGTGCATCGCCCAGTTGTGCCAGTCTTCGCGGCGCGCCTTGGCGGTCAGCAGCGTGTGCCGGTCCAGCCCCGCGAGGTCTTCCAGCGGCTGCTGTTCGATCAGCGCGGGCGCTGCGACCAGCAGCAGTTCGTCTTCAAACAGGGGGCGCGCTTCAATCGCCGGCGCCCAGTCGTCACGGCCACGGCGAATGACGATGTCAAACCCGTCGCGGGGATGATCGGGGGCCTGGGTCTGGGTCATTACCTGCGGCGTGATGCCCGGGTATTGCGCCATGAAATCCGCAAGCCTGGGTTCCAGCCACAACTGGGCAAAGGACGGGCGGACATTGATCTTCACCACCGGCAGCGCGGCATGCCGCTTGAGTTCGGCGGCGGCGTTCGCGATCTGCGCCAATCCGGCACTCACCTGCCCATAAAATCGCTGGCCGGCCGGCGTCAGCAGCGATTGCCGGATGCGTCGCTCAAACAGCAACACGCCCAGATGTTCTTCAAGCAACTTGATGTGTCGGCTGACCGCACTGTGGCTGACATGCAGCTCTTCGGCCGCCAGGGCGAAGCTCTGATGACGAGCAGCGACAGCAAAGGCGCGAACCGCATTGAGCGGCGGCAGTTGATTTTTCATGCGTCTAATTTAGTCACCTATGCGCCGAAATTAAAGCGTTTGTCACGCGCATTGCGCCACGCCAATCTGCCTCCACGCAGCCAGCGCCACCTGACGGAGCACGCCATGAACAACTACGGACTGTTTTTGCTTTTCGCCACGCTGACCATTCTGAGCCCCGGGCCTGGCGTTCTGCTGACCCTGTCCAATGCGGCCAGACACGGCTGGACCGGGGCATTGCCAGGGATTTTCGGCATCGCCTCGGGAGCGTTCATCGTCGCTGCAATCAGCGCCACCAGTGTCGGCCTGATCCTCAGCACCTCGGCCCATGCCTTTACCGTATTGAAATACGCAGGGGCCGCGTATTTGTTGTACCTGGGGTTCAAGAGCTGGCGCTCGGACCGTTTCAACTCGTTGCTGCAAACCCGGCCCTCAAGTCCCGGCTATCGCTTTCTGGAAGCGGCATCGATCCAGTTCCTGAACCCCAAGGCGGTGTTTTTCTTCCTCGCGGTGTTTCCGCAATTCATCGACACCTCGGCGCACTTCACCAGCCAGTTTTTCAAACTGGTCGCCTCTTACGCGGTGTTGGTGATCCTGGTGCATGGCAGTTATGCGCTGCTCGCCAATGCCGCCAAAGGCTGGCTGTCGAGCCCGAAAGGTGCCTGGCTGGCCGCCAAAGTCTCAGGGGTGACCTTTGCCGGTTTTGGCGTGCTCATGGCCTCGGCCAGCCGCTAAGTCGTCGGGCTGGCACTCGAACGGCGGCGGGACTCGGCAGGTGTGGGACGAGCGATCGCGACTTGAGTCGGCAACTCAATGGCGAAGCGGCTGCCGATCTCCTTGCGCCCGACCGCCGTCAACGCCAGCGCCCGACTGTCCAGGTCCTGGGTCAGCCATTTGCGCTTGATCGCGGTTTGCAGCAACGCCGCGCCCAATGAGCCACCCAAATGCGGGCGGCGCATGCTCCAGTCCAGGCATGGGCAGGCGAAGCGGCGGCGCAGCGTATTCAGGTCCTTGACCTCAATGCCCAATCCGGAAAACAGAGCCTCGCCGCTGGTGCTGAGCTGATAAACCTGCTCGTCGGTTTCCAGCAACCACCCGGCTTCGATCATCCGGTCATGCAGCAACACGGCGAGCGTGCCGGCCATATGGTCGTAACAGGTGCGAGCGAATTGCAGCCGATCAGGCGTCCGTGAGCTGAAGGCCGGCGCATTGTTCTGGCCTATCACCATCAGCGCTTCCAGCGCCTGGGCGACGCGCTTGTCCGCAAGGCTGTAATAACGATGGCGACCCTGTACGTGCAACCGCACCAGCGCCAGTTCCTTGAGTTTGGCCAAGTGTGCGCTGGCCGTGGACGCACTGACTTCGGCAACCGCCGCGAGCTCGGTGCTGGTGCGGGCGTGGCCGTCCATCAGCGAACAGAGAATTTTCGTCCGGGCAGGCTCTGCAATGGCCGCTGCCACCTGCGAGACGCCGATATCGTGGTGTTCAACGTTCATATTTCGCTCCCGAACGAATCAAGGCCTTTTCGGACTGGAGATAGTAGCAACACTTTCTCCACCACGAACAAGGCTGCGACCCATGGACCCGATCATCGCTGCAACTCATGTCGATCCTTATCCTTATTACGCTCAACTGCGTGCCGAGGGCGGACTTGTTTTTCATCAGGGGCTGAAACTGTGGGTGGCGAGCAGTGCCCGCGCTGTCGCTGCCGTGCTCGCGCATCCTGATTGCCATGTGCGACCGCCCCACGAGCCGGTGCCCAAGGCGATAGTTGGCGGCATGGCCGGCCAGGTGTTTGCGCAATTGATGCGCATGAACGAGGGCGAACGTCACCGCTGTCCGAGGTCGGCGATTGAGCCGGGGCTGGCGTTGATTGATGTCAGCGAAGTCGAGACGCTGGTGAGCGCGCGGCTGATCACGCCGGACGCTGCTGGGTTGTACAACGCCATGTTCCGCGGGCCAGTCTGCGTGGTGGCGGCGTTGTTGGGGTTCTCACCGGCCCAAGGGCGGGCGATCGGCGAGCTGACGGCGGATTTCGTCGCGTGCCTGTCGCCGCTCAGTGATCAGGCGCAACTGCAGGCCGCGCAGGGAGCGGCAGAGCAATTGCGGGGCTATTTTATTGAGCTGCTGGAGGATCCGGACAACAAAAGCACACTGCTCGCCGGGATTCGCCAGCGTTTCGCCGCCGACCATGAAACGCTGATGGCCAACCTGATCGGGTTGTTTTCCCAGACGTATGAGGCCACCGCCGGACTGATCGGCAATGCGCTGTTGGCGTTGATTCGAAACCCGTCGTTGCGCAGCGAATCGACGCACATTGATCACTTGATCGCGGAAGTTCAGCGCTTTGATCCGTCAGTGCAAAATACCCGGCGGTTCGTCGTCGCGCCGTGTGAGATTGACGGTGTCCGCCTCGATTCAGGCGATGTAATTCTGGTGCTGCTGGCGTCGGCCAATCGCGATCCGCAGCGCAATGAGCGTCCCGACGCGTTTATCCTCGATCGCCCGCAACGCCGCAGTTTTACCTTTGGCGCGGGGCGTCATCAATGTCCGGGGCAGAGGCTGGCGCTGGAGATCGCCAGCGCGACGCTGAAGGAGGTCCTGGCCCATCAGCCCGATTGGGACTGCCTAAACTGGCACTATCGCCCTTCCCTCAACAGCCGCCTGCCGCATTTCAACGACGGCCCCGCACGCAGACTCACGCGGTGCGAAACTCCACCGTCAGGTGAGACAGCTCATGAACCGGCGCCAGACGTTCGCGAATGGTGTCGGCACTGACTGGCGCGCTGGCCACGACACTGACAATCGCCGCCCGCGCATCAGGCCCGACCTGCCAGACGTGGAGGTCGCTGATGCGCACGTCATCCGTCGCCAGCAACTCACGAATCTCAGCAGCCACTGGCTCATCGGTGGTGTCGAGCAACACCGCCGCACTGTCGCGCATCAGGCCATAGGCCCATTTGGCAATGACGATGGCACCGACGATGCCCATCGCCGGGTCCAGCCAGACCCAGCCCAGGTAACGGCCGGCCAGCAAGGCCGCGATCGCAAGCACCGAGGTCAAGGCATCGGCCAGCACGTGGACGTAGGCCGAACGCAGGTTGTTGTCGTGATGATGGCCGTGGTCGTGATCGTGGCCATGATCATGGCCGTGATGCCCATGATGCCCCATCAACAGAAAGGCACTGGCGATGTTCACCGCTAAACCGACCACGGCAATCACTGTCGCCTCTGTAAAGGCTACGGTGGTCGGCTGGAACAGCCGCAGGACGGACTCCACGGCAATGCCGAGCGACACCAGCCCCAGCACCATGGCCGAGGCAAAACCGGCCAGATCACCGACCTTGCCGGTGCCAAAACTGTAGCGGGCGTTGCTGGCATGCCGTCGGGCGAAACCATAGGCCGCCGCCGCGATGCCCAAGGCAACGACATGGGTCGCCATGTGGAAACCATCGGCCAGTAGCGCCATGGAACCTGTGATGTAACCGGCGGCAATCTCGCCGATCATCATGACGAAGGTCAGCGCCACCACCCACCAGGTGCGGCGGGCGTTTTCATCATGGGAAGCGCCCAGGAACATATGGTCGTGGTCAAAATTCGAAGCCTGCGGTAACGGTTTCATGGTTCTTTTCCAGGCCTTATTTCGAGTAACGTCGGATGGCTTGCAGTAACTCTTCCAGGCCTTCGGCGCGCTCTTCGTCGCTCAGGCCTGGACGGGCCACGTGTTCACGGGCGTGGGCATCGATGAACTGATCCATCAAACCGTTGACCGCACCACGAATGGCGGCGACCAGGTGCAGGGTCTTGGCGCAATCAGCGTCGGACTCAAGCGCCTTTTCCACCGCCTGGACCTGGCCTGAGATGCGTCGCACCCGGTTGAGCAAATCATCTTTGTGTTCGTGAATGTGCGACATACCTATACCCCCTACCCCTATCTGGCGCGCATAGTCACTGATCCTGATCGAACTGGCAAGACGAATATCCAAAAGTGGCTGTGCCCTTTACGCCAGTCGATCCGCAACGAAATCGACAAACGCCTTCAACTTGGGCAGTGACTTCCTTGAACGCGGGTACACCATCTGCACCGGTTTGGGCGGCGGAACATAGTCCTCCATGATCCGCACGAGCTCGCCATTGGCCAAGGCCGCCGACACCAGAAAATCGGGCTGCATCAAAATCCCCTCTCCGGCCACGGCCGCCTGTAACAACACCTGACCGTCATTGCTTTTGAGCACTGCTCGCTCTGGCCACGGCACTTCGCTGGCGCCCTTTCTCAGCGGCCAGGCAAAGCGGTTGTTCCAGGAAGTGTGAGTGAGGATTCTGTGTCGGTGCAGGTCTTCGGGTGTTTGCGGCTCCTGCCATTTCTGCAGATACCGGGGCGATGCGCAGATCACCATTCGATAAGGCGGCAAGGGCTTAGCCAGCAGATTGACGCCGATCAGCTCGGAGATCCTGAAAGCGAGGTCAAACGACGTCTCATACAGGTCCACCACTTCGTTGCTTAGAATCAGTTCGACCTGGATCTGCGGATAACGCTGCATGAACTCGGCCACCAGCGGGCCGACCAAAGACACGCCGAGAGCCATGGGTGCGGTGATTCGCAACAGGCCGCTGGGCTCGGGGCTTGAGGCTTCGACCCGGCTGAAAGCGTACTTCACCTGCTCCAGCGCCAGCTTGGCTTCCTCATAGAACAATCGCCCTTCCCCGGTGATCGACTGGCGCCGGGTGGTGCGCTGGATCAGCTTGGTATTGAGGGTTTTCTCCAGGCTCTGGATGTGCCGTCCGACCATGACGGCGGACATGCCCACCTCCTCGGCGGCATCGGCAAAACTGCCCGCCTCGACCACGGCGACGAAGACTTCCATTTGCCTGAGTTTGCTCATGTCCCTGCCTTGTATTAAATACATCAGGTTAAAGGAGTAATAACCGGCGATGCGTTTATCACCCGAGGCTTTCTCCCTAGAGTCACTTTAATAAAGTGAACAACGAGGCGCCATTGATGCAAACCCTACTGGACAAGTCACTGAGTTCTTTTGCACGGGTCGACCTGTTGCAAGGCCCTACGCCGATTCAGAGGGCTGAACGCCTGGAGCAATGGCTGGATTTGAAGTCGCGGGGCATCGGCCTGTATCTCAAGCGTGACGATCACATGCTGATCGGCGGTGGCGGCAACAAACTGCGCAAACTGGAATTTCACATTGGCGCCGCGCTTGAGGCCGGCGTCGACACCGTCATCACCGTCGGCGGCCTGCAATCCAACCACGCGCGGCTGACCGCAGCGGTGTGCGCCCGCCTGGGCCTTGCCTGCGAATTGATCCTGACCCGTGCGGTGCCCAAAGACGAAGTGGACTACGAGCTGAACGGCAACGTCCTGCTCGATCAGTTGTTCGGCGCAGACATCCGGGTGCTCGCCAAGGGTAGCGATTCGCTCGCTCAAGCCGACATTCGCGCCGCACAACTAGGTGATTCGGGACGCAAAGTGCTGGTGATACCCACGGGCGGTTCGACGCCGCTGGGCAGCCTCGGTTATGCACGCTGCGCGTCGGAAATCGCGCAGCAGGAAACCGAACTCGGCCTGACATTCAACCAGGTCGTGGTGCCCAACGGCAGCGCGGGCACTCACGCCGGGTTGGCGGCAGGCTTTGAATTGCTGGATCGCGGCACTTCAATCGTCAAGTCGTACTCAGTGCTGTCCGATCGCGACTCGTCAGCCGCCAGGACCCTGAAATTGACCCAGGACGCCCTGGCGTTGATGGGCAGCGACGCCATTGTGACGGCTGAAGCAATCAACATTGACGGCAGTCAGCTGGGCGACGGATACGGGTTGCCGACACCGTCCATGCAAGAAGCCGTATGCCTGATGGCTCGCGCCGAAGGGTTGTTGATCGACCCGGTGTATTCCGGAAAAGCCTTCGCCGGGTTGTTGGCCGATATCCGACAAGGGCATTTTCGTTCCGGGGACAATGTGTTGTTTGTCATGACCGGGGGAACACCGGGTTTGTATGCGTATCGGGAAACTTTTCAACAAGCGTTGGCTAGTAAGGCCAACTGAAAAAAACGGCCCGCGTTTCAGATCCGTCCTACATCTATCCAATCCCTATTGATATAGCGTCCGCATCGCTTTGAAATCAATTGAGGATTCTTTATGTTTTTATGGATAAGCGGATTTTTGAAAGGTGATGAAGCGGGTGACTTCCTGAAGTTCGAACACACCGTTCGACCTGAGTGTGAAAGCGCAATATTGGATGTGCTCGGCTGGAAAAGTCTTGATGAAGCAGCGGACGGCGAAACGCACCTGACCGACGAGCAAGCCCAAAAGATCGCTGAAGTTATCAATCAACAGCTACCGACAGAGCTGGAACTGTTCATCGGGGTGCGGGGGTAGAATTTTGCTTAAATCGAACTCGCTATCAGGTTAGGCATCGCTACCCCGCACCACGGGGCGATGCGAAATTACGGCATGCCCCGTCACTAAAACCACACACTCAATCATCACGCGTCAGCACTTCCAACAACTCAATCTCGAAAATCAGATTCGAATTCGGCGGGATCGCGCCCATCGTGCGCTCTCCGTAGGCCAGATGCGCCGGCACCAGCAGCTTGCGCTTGCCACCGACTTGCATCCCCATGATCCCTTGATCCCACCCTTTGATAACCCTTCCGGTGCCAATCACACACTGGAACGGCTTGCCGCGGCTGTAGGAAGAGTCAAATTCAGTGCCGTCTTCCAGCCATCCGCGGTATTGAGTGGTGATCAGCGCGCCTTTGACGGCGGCTTTGCCGTCGCCTGGTTGAAGGTCGATGATTTGCAGTTCGTCATTCATGCGTCGTACTCGTTTACTGTCGCCCGGGTCTTGAGGGCGCGGACGGAGGTTTTCGCAGAATCTGCCTTGAATGGCAATCGGTGGGGATCGAAAGTATTTCGTTTTGCGCCGGAAGAAATAAAAGATCGCAGCCTCGTTTCACTCGACAGCTCCTACAAGGGATGCCGGGTCCCTGTAGGAGCTGTCGAGTGAAACGAGGCTGCGATCTTTTGAGTTTCACGCACCTTTATCAGGATTTGGCACCTGCGCCTCGACCTTTTTTTCTTCCTTGGCCTTGGCATCGACGGCGAAGTCCTTGCCAAATATGGCTTCTGGAAAGATCCACTTGCCCAGGCTGCTTTTCTGGTCGGTGACAATGCCGATCTGGTCGCCCTTGTTGAAATCGAACCAATGAAAGTCTGTAAAACCTTTCAGGTCCAGGGTCTTGAGCATGTTCCCTTCCATGACTTGGATTTTCTTGTCTTTGGGGTCGACGCTCACCACCTCCAGCGGGGAACGGGTGATCAGCGGCGGCGTCGCCACAATAATCTCCTGGCTGTTCGTACACCGTTGACTGGTCGGCTGGATCTTGCCGTCCGCCGAACTGTGGGGTCGCTTGTCGCAATCGACGAAGATGCCCGAATGGTCCACCGTCTGGTTGCCCAGGTATTGCTCGCCACTGGGCATCAACAATATTTCCTCGCCCTTCGTCGCGCTGGCTAAAAAAACCAGCGACAGCACCATCATTCGTCTGGTCATAGCGCACCTGCCATAAGTCCAGAATGAGTCATTACAGGAACTTGTCAGTAAACAACGTCCGGGTTACGCGTGGCATGTTGGGAACGTCGATTTCGATGTAGGTCACCTGCTTTTTCGGCACTTGATACACCGTGCCGAATGAATCGTAACGTTGTGGCTGCTTATCGGTTTTCACCAGTACCTTTTGCACCAGCACGTAATAGGTCGCAGCCGTTTCAATCAGCAACACCGCCTCTTTTATCCCGCCGTCCTTGCTGGCCGTGGCCATCATCAGTTCAGGCGGATAACTCTTTACGTACTTTTCGTCGAAATGCAGGCGAATCGGGCGCAATACCCCGCCGTCGCGCACTTGCTGAGCCTGGAGAGTGCCGAAGTGCTCGGCCAGCACTGATGTTCCCCACAGGCCGACAATCAGAAATACCGTAAACAACACTTTGTGCAGGAAGTAGGGAATTGGCCTCTCATCCGAAGACCAACCGCTGTTGAGCAAGACATAAACGAGGGCGCCGCCGATCAGGTACCAGAGACCAAACTGTTTCGCGACCGTCCAGGCAAAGGCGAGATAGAAGTACAGCGAGATATCGAGCGACACCAACGGTATGCCGAACGTCTTGAAGTAATAAAACAGGTGTAGCCATGAATAAAAAAACAGGTAAGCGCCGAACAACAACGTCGGACCGCCGAAGTGGGTCGACAATTGCGAACTCTCCGGCGCAGGCGGAGGCACAGCGGCCGATGCGTTGACCTGAGTCATGGTGATGATTCCCTGCCGGGCGGACGATCACGATGCTGATAACGTGCCTATAAAGTCTAGCGTCCGCTGAAGAGAAAGCGACTGCTACTCGGTGCGCGTCTGAACTAATCTATGAGGCATCTCCCTTCATGGTTAATACACAACGATGGCAACGCCTGAATGAATTTTGTCTGGACCAGCGCTGCCATCGGCTCGGTGATGATTGCCCTGATCGCCCTGCTGATCTGCCGCGAGCGCTCGCTGCAAAGGCAGCTGGCCGAGCAACGCGCGTTGATCGCCAGCCTGTCCGAGCGCCAGACGCTACGTCAGGATGGTGATGCCGAACGCTTCAAGCGCAGCCAGTATTTCGCCCGCATCGGCACCTGGGACTGGGATGTCGACACCGACAAGCTCTACTGGTCGGACGCCATCTACGGCATGTTCGGCTTCAAGATCGGCGAGGTGACGCCCTCCTACGCGCTATTTTGTGCCTGCGTACACCCCGATGACCGGGCTCAGGTGCGGGCCGGGGAATTGCGTTGCCTGCAAACCGGTGAAAACCATGACGAGGAATACCGCGTCGTCTGGCCCGACGGCACCATTCGCTGGTTGCGCGAGACCGGCAACGTGGTCAAGAACGACCATGACGCCACCGTCAAAATGATGGGGGTAGTGCGCGACATCACCGAGGAAAAAGCCTCGGCCAGCTACCTGCAACATTTGGCCCATTACGATCCGCTGACCGGACTGCCCAACCGCCTGGTGCTTGAGGAACGCTTGTCCGAGGCACTGGAACAGGCGCGTATCAGCGCAACCAGGGTGGCGCTGGTGTTCGTCGATCTGAATGGTTTCAAGGCCATCAACGACCACTATGGCCATGCCGCGGGTGACCGGGTGCTGATCACGACCGCCACACGCCTGAAGAAAATCCTGCGCTCGACCGACACCGTCGCGCGAATCGGTGGCGATGAGTTCGTGGTGATCCTGCAGGGGCTGCCCCAGGGCATCAGCCTGCAGGATGAAGCGCGCAACATCTGCCAGAAAATCTTCATCGAACTGTCACCGCCCATCACCATCGGCAACGACCAACGCCACATCGGCACCAGCCTTGGCGTCGCGGTGTTCCCGGACCATGCGCCGAGCATGGACCGGCTGATTCACATCGCCGACCTGGCGATGTATGAGGCTAAACGCAGTGGGAATAATCAGTATCGGTTGGGCACCGAAAGCCTGATGCGTGCTCACAGCGAATAGCCGCTTCGGCCTATCGCTCCACTGGCGTGATATCGACAATCATCCCGTTGGTAATCATCACCATCATGTACTTGTCATTGATCTGCACCCATTGCGCCTGGTCTTTCGGGGCTTTGAGGCCCTTCTGTTTCCAGTTGCCCAGGGCTTTTTCGCTGCGTTGATAAATGTCCGGGGCACGGTCGCCGACCACCAGCTTGCGGGCATTGTTAACGCCGGGCTGAACGGTTTTTTGTGGTGGGTCATCCGCTTGAACGATCGGGGCGATACCGGCCAGGCCTGCAACGAGGGCGAGGCTGGCGATAAGGGTCTTGTTGTTCATTGATGAACCTCCAGTAAATTCTTGGTAGCTGAAGTGGGACCGCCCAGACGCTCGATCATTCGAAAAATTATTAGCCACCTTGAAGTCGAGCGCAGGCTCGGCAGCGGCAACCCATCTATCTGCGCTTGTCATTGATCCGCTTCACGCATTAATGCATGTCAACAATGCACTTATCATATCGATGTCCCTGATCCACCATTCGCCCCAATAAGAACCGTGCATTGCGTCCAGGCCATGCACGTCATAAAAGCGGTGGAGTACAGATCAATGACAACATCAATCCCTTCCGGGCGCTCCCGCGCCAGTGCGATTTTCCGGGTCACCTCGGGCAATTTTCTCGAACAGTTCGATTTCTTCCTTTTCGGTTTTTACGCCACGCAGATTGCCGCTGTGTTCTTCCCGGCCAGCAGCGAATTCGCCTCGCTGATGATGACCTTTGCAGTGTTTGGCGCAGGCTTCCTGATGCGGCCGCTGGGTGCCGTAGTGCTGGGCGCTTACATTGATGATGTGGGCCGGCGCAAAGGTTTGATTGTCACGCTGTCGATCATGGCCAGCGGCACGATCCTGATTGTGCTGGTACCCGGCTACGAAACCATCGGGCTGTTCGCTCCTGCCATCGTGCTGATCGGCCGACTGCTGCAAGGCTTCTCTGCCGGAGCGGAAATGGGCGGAGTGTCCGTGTACCTCTCAGAGATCGCCACGCCCGGCAACAAAGGCTTCTTCACCAGTTGGCAATCGGCCAGCCAGCAAGTGGCGATCATTGTCGCCGCCGCGCTGGGGTATGGACTGAACCAGTGGATGGCGCCGGCGATGATTGCCGATTGGGGCTGGCGAATTCCGTTTTTCGTGGGTTGCATGATCGTGCCGTTCATTTTCTTCCTGCGCCGTAACCTGGAAGAAACCGAAGAGTTCGCCGCGCGTAAACACCGTCCGAGCATGGGCGATGTGTTCCGCACACTGGCGCAGAACTGGGTGATCGTCTTCGCCGGCATGATGATGGTCGCGCTGACGACTACCGCCTTCTACCTGATTACCGTGTACGCACCGACGTTTGGCAAAACCGTGCTGCACCTGAGCACGTCCGATGCGTTGCTGGTGACCTTGCTGGTGGGGGTTTCGAACTTCTTCTGGTTGCCGATTGGCGGTGCATTGTCCGACCGGATCGGTCGTCGTCCGGTGCTGATTGCCATGGCGTTGTTGACCCTCGCCACCGCGTATCCAGCGCTGACCTTCCTGGTCAACGCGCCGAGCTTCATGCACATGCTGCTGGTATTGCTGTGGCTGTCGTTCATTTACGGCTTGTACAACGGCGCGATGATTGCGGCGCTCACGGAAATCATGCCGGTCGAAGTCAGGGTTGCGGGTTTCTCCCTGGCGTACAGCCTGGCCACCGCAGTGTTTGGCGGTTTCACCCCGGCGATGTCGACCTTCCTGATTCAGTACACCGGCGACAAGGCCGCGCCCGGTTACTGGATGAGTTTCGCCGCGCTCTGTGCGTTGTGCGCGACGCTGTATCTCTATCGCCGCTCGACCGGTCGTCTGCAACCGGCGATGTCCTGAACCCTTTGAGAACAAATGACAATGAAGAAACTATTCAATTTTGCTGCCCTGACTTTGCTGGCCAGTCTCAGCCTGAGCACCATCGCCCAGGCCGAAGAGATCCACGTGATGACTTCCGGCGGGTTCACCGCCGCCTATAAAATCCTCGGCCCGAAATTCGCTGCCTCCACGGGCAACACACTGGACACCGCCCTTGGCCCGTCGATGGGCAAGGCGCCGGAAGCGATCCCCAATCGACTCGCGCGTGGTGAGCAGGCCGATGTGGTGATCATGGTGGGCTACGCCCTGGACGACTTGATCAAGCAAGGCAAAGTCGACCCGGCGTCTCGGGTCGAACTGGCGGATTCACGAATCGGCCTGGTGGTGCGCGAAGGTGCGCCGAAGCCGGACATCAGCTCTGTCGACGGACTGAAAAAGACTTTGCTCGACGCGAAGTCCGTGGCCTATTCCGACAGCGCCAGCGGCGTGTACATCGAGGAGCAACTGTTCAAGCGCCTGGGCATCGAGGATCAACTCAAGCCCAAGTCGAAGATGATTCCAAAAATCCCGGTCGGTTCGGTGGTTGCCACGGGCGATTACCAACTGGGCTTCCAGCAAGTCAGCGAACTGCTGCCCGTGCCGGGAGTGAGTTTTGTGGCGAAAATTCCGGAGTCGGTGCAGTCGGTGACGCGTTTTGCGGCTGGCATTCCGGTAGGCGCGCAGCACAAGGAGCAAGCCAAGGCGCTGCTTGAATACCTGGCCTCCTCAGCCGCTCAATCGGACGTGAAGGCCACCGGGCTGGATTCGGTCAGCCGCTGACCGCAGACGGCTGGACTTTCATCTCCACCACCAGTCGTTCCAGTTCCAACGCCGCCGGGGTCAGGGTTCGACCCCGGCGCTTGATCAAGCCGACACTGCGCATCACCTGCGGATTGGTCAGCGGCACCCGTGTCAGAATCGGGTGATCGGCCGCCGGCATCGCCATCAACGGTACCGCCGCCACGCCCAACCCCGCCTCCACCAGACCGATCATCGTCGTCACATGGCGGGTCTGGCAGATACTCGGCCGCTGCGGGACAATTCCGCTGAGCGCCTGATCCAGCAAAAAGCGATTGCCGGACGTCTTGTCCAGCGAAATGTAATCCTGCTGATAGAACTCGTCCCAGGTCACGCTGCTGCGCTCCGCCAACGGGTGATCGCGCCGACAGGCCACCACATACTCTTCCTGCACCAGAGGTTCGAACTCGACTTCGGCCTCCAGTGTGCCCATGAAACTCAGGCCGAAATCCGCCTCGCCATTGACCACTGCACCGAGCACGTCGTGAGCGCTGGAATCCAGCACTTTGACTTTGATCCGGGGAAATTGCTGGTGGTAACGGGCGATCACTCGCGGCATAAAGTAGTACGCCGCCGACGGCACACACGCGACCGTGACATGGCCGAGTCGGGTCGAAGCGACTTCACTGATACCCAGCAGCGCGATGTCGAGATCATCGAGCAGGCGCTCGACACTCGGCATGAAACCGCGCCCGGCCTGGGTCAGGCTGACCTTGCGCGTGGTGCGCTCGAACAAGCGTACGCCGAGGGCGTCTTCCAGTTTTTCGATACGCCGGCTCAGTGCCGGCTGGGAGATGCGCACGGTGTCGGCAGCCTTGCGAAAACTGCCCTGCTCGACCACGGCGCGAAAGGCTTGCAGATCGTTGAGGTCGAAGTTGATGGCCATATCGCGTACTCGAGAAACATGCAGATTGATTAGCTTATCCTATGAATGTAACTAATTGATGCTAGATGTAACCAGATTCGCCTGGTCTTCTTGCAAGCTGAAACGCTTCATGTTCCGGCTGACGCCTGAAGCCTCAGCCTTTATCCTTGTCGCCCCGCCGTATCAAGTGTCTGGAGTTCGTCATGCCCCACGAAGGCAACCTTTTACAAGCCGCCGTCGTTTTTCTGTTCGCGGCCGTGCTCACCGTGCCCTTGGCCAAACGCCTGCAACTGGGGGCTGTACTCGGTTATCTGTTTGCCGGCGTGATCATCGGGCCGTCGGTGCTGGGGTTGATCGGTAATCCGCAGAGCGTCAGCCATATTTCTGAGTTGGGCGTGGTGTTGCTGCTGTTCATCATCGGCCTGGAATTGTCACCACGCCGCTTGTGGGTGATGCGTAAATCGGTATTTGGCGTGGGACTGGCGCAGGTGCTGTTGACGGGTTCGGTGATCGGCGTGCTGGCGCTGTTTGTCTTCGGCCAACCGTTGAACAGCGCCATCGTGCTCGGCCTTGGCCTTGCGTTGTCTTCCACCGCGTTTGGCCTGCAAAGCCTGGCCGAGCGCAAAGAGCTGACCAGTCCTCACGGACGCCTGGCGTTTGCGATCCTGTTGTTCCAGGACATCGCCGCGATCCCATTGATTGCCATGGTGCCGCTTTTGGCCGGCGGCGATCACACCTCCACCGCCGCCGACGACTTGAACCACGGTTTGCGGGTGTTGGGTAGCATCGCGGTGGTGGTGGTCGGTGGACGGTATCTGCTGCGACCGGTGTTTCGCGTGGTGGCCAAGACCGGTTTGCCCGAGGTCTCGACGGCGACCGCGTTGCTGGTGGTAATCGGCACGGCGTGGCTGATGGACCTGGTCGGCGTGTCCATGGCCCTTGGCGCGTTTCTCGCCGGGTTGCTGCTGGCGGACTCTGAATATCGTCATGAACTGGAAGCGCAGATCGAGCCTTTCAAGGGTTTGTTGCTGGGGTTGTTTTTCATTAGCGTCGGCATGGGCGCCAACTTGAGCCTGTTGCTCAACGCACCGGTCACGGTGTTGGGGCTGACCCTGCTGCTGATCGCCCTCAAATTACCGCTGCTGTTTTTGGTCGGTCGACTGGCCGGCGGCTTGGGTAAAGTCAGTGCCATTCGCCTTGGCATCGTGCTGGCGGCCGGAGGTGAATTTGCGTTTGTGGTGTTCAAGATCGGGCGCGACCAGGGATTATTCGAACCGCGCCTGTACGACTTGCTGGTGCTGACCATCACCCTGTCCATGGCGGTGACGCCGCTGTTGTTGCTGCTGTGCGCGCGGCTGTATACGCCCAAGGTGCAGCCTGTCGAAGTGCCGGAGAAATTTCGCGACATCGACACCGACGCGCCGCGCGTGGTGATTGCCGGCATGGGCCGGATGGGGCAGATCGTGGCGCGGATTCTGCGGGCGCAGAACATCACGTTCGTGGCGCTGGACACCTCGGTGGAATCCATCGAACTGTCGCGCAGTTTCGGTAGCGTGCCGGTGTTCTATGGCGACCCGATGCGTCCGGAAATCCTCAGCGCGGCCAAGGTCGAGCAAGCGGAATACTTTGTCATCGCCACCGATGACCCGGACACCAACATCAAGACCGCCGAGCTGGTGCACAAGCTATATCCGCACATCAAGATCATCGCCCGGGCGCGTAACCGTCAGCATGTGCACCGGCTGATGGACCTTGGCGCCGAGGCGATTCGGGAAACCTATTATTCGAGCCTGGAAATGAGCCGGCGCACCCTGGTCGGCCTCGGGTTGACCCAGGCGCAGGCCGATGCGCGGATCAAGCGCTTCAAGCATCACGATGAACAAGTGCTGGAAGCCCAGCACGCGGTGTATGACGATGCGGCGAAGGTCTTGCAGACGGCACAGGAAGCGCGGGCGGAATTGGTAAGATTGTTTGAGGCGGATCAGATGGAGGAGCGGGAAGCCGGTAAGGTTTAGGCTATGTGGCGGCTGGTCTGCCGCCATCGCGGGCAAGCCCGCTGCCACAGGGATTTGTGCCGATCACAAGAACCCTGTGGGAACGAGCTGGCCCGAAGTCGCGTTACTGGATCTCAGAAAGCAAAAAGCCGCTTCCACCAGAGGCGGAAGCGGCAGAGGCATAAGCCTCAGAGAATCAATGCATGAACAGGGCGATCAGGATGATGATCGGGATTGGCACGCCGAGAAAGAACAGCAGTAATGAGCGCATGAGAATTCTCCTGGGTTAGCGAACTGGCAAGGTAGCGGTAGTGACGTAAGTGTCGGATTCCAGATACACCACGGCATCCCGACGACGACCTCCGAAGGTAGCGGCGAAGCTGGCGAAAAACGCACCGATCAGCAAGGCGACGAACATCCACAGCGACGTCCAGGCAGCGACTTTGGCAGCGGTGTCAGCAGCTTGTTGGGCAGCCAGTTTGGCGTCGGCAACAGCTTTTTGAGTGCGGGCATAGACTTCATCGACACGGCGCTCGGCATCGGCCTGGGTCAGGTTGGTGCGCTGGGCGACCAATTGAGCCAGGTAAGTCCGGTCTGCGGGGGCCAGTTGACCATCGCTCAGGGAGCGCACGAAGATCCGGGTCACGGTGCTGCGGGCAGCGTCATCGCTGACAGCGGCAGGACGATCATCGCGGAACAGGGTGTCGACGAAGTAGCCATATTGGTCACTGTCGGTTTTAGCTGCGGCGGTGCCAGCGGCTTGAGTCGCGACACTGGCCGCACCACCGACAACGCTTGCGCCGGCTTGCACGCCACCGCTGACGATGCTGCTGACTGAACCGACGACCAACGTCGCAGTCACCAGCGTGGCGACGCACCAGGCCAGGAAGCCGTGGGCGGTGTCACGGAAATAAACTTCATCGCCGTGCATGTTGGCCCACTTCACCCGCAAGCGACCGGCGATATAACCGCCGAGCCCGGAAGCCACGATTTGCGTTACGGCCAGCCAGACGATTGTGGAAATCCCCAGGCCTTTGGCGCTCACGCCTTCATGGGCCCAAGGCGAGACCGCCGAAAACCCAAGGCCGAAACCGAGCAGTACGAGGATCAGCGACAACGCCGCCGCTGCAGCAGCCCCGGCAAAGATCGCACCCCAGGACACCCCCGACAGCGTGCTTGATTCTTCTATATCGGGATAGAAACCATCAGAGGATCTATTCATTGTTTTCGCTCCAGGCAGAAAGATGGTGTTACAACTCTTCAGAAGAAGAATTGCAGTCACCGTGCCAGTCGCAAGATTTAAATAATCCCTTACATTTCAATGGCTTATAAAGTTTGAACTTCCAGTTTTATTGCAATTTGCAAGGTAGGGGCAATTGCAGCGGGTTTTATGCACTGCGATTAACTACTTTCGCTTGTAGCTCTTGTTACCGCTGGGCGTGAGGCAATAGACCCCGCCTCTGGGCCCAGTGCAGAACGAGCCGGTGCCGCAGGCGCAGCCATCATTACGCTGTAACACGGTTTGCGGTCGGGCTTGGCTTTGGCCGCCATACACCGCCGAGCAACTTTTCTTCGAACCGCTGATAGATCCGTCATTACACAGAAACAGATCGCCGTCACATCGATCGATTCCGCCCTTTTTTCCCGAGCACGGTGTATTACCCGCCCAGCTGGAAGCGCTGGCAATGCACAGCAAAAACACTGTAATCGGCATCCCGCCGCGACGATTCAAAGTAAGCACAGCGCAGTTTCCTGAATGAGTTATGGCCGTATGATATCAATGCTCTGCACAGACTCTTCAAGCAACATGAAAGTTAATTTATTCAGCCCCCAGTAATTCTTGGCAAAATGCCCCCACACTCCGCCATGAACTGACTATCAGGCACGCCCTATGACCCGCATCTTGACCATCGAAGACGACGCCGTGACCGCCCGGGAAATCGTCGCCGAACTGAGCAGCCACGGCCTCGACGTCGATTGGGTCAACAATGGCCGTGAAGGACTTGAGCGTGCGGTCAGCGGCAATTACGACCTGATCACGCTGGACCGCATGCTGCCCGAGCTCGATGGCCTGGCGATTGTCACCACGTTGCGCACCATGGGCGTGGCCACGCCGATTCTGATGATCAGCGCCCTGTCCGACGTCGACGAGCGGGTGCGTGGCTTGCGCGCTGGCGGTGACGATTACCTGACCAAGCCGTTCGCCACCGATGAAATGGCCGCGCGCGTTGAAGTGCTGCTGCGTCGCCAGAACACCGTGACCGCTCAGGCGACCACGTTGCGCGTCGCCGACCTTGAGCTGAACCTGATCAGCCACGAAGCCAGCCGCGACGATCAGTTGCTGACGCTGTTGCCCACCGAATACAAGCTGCTGGAATTCCTGATGCGCAATACCGGGCAGATCCTGTCGCGGATGATGATTTTCGAGGAAGTCTGGGGCTATCACTTCGACCCCGGCACCAACCTGATCGACGTGCACATCGGCCGCCTGCGCAAGAAGATCGACCCACCTGGTAAAGTCCCGTTGATCCGCACCGTGCGAGGCTCGGGATATGTCATTGCTGAACCCCTCTAAAGGCTGGCGTTCGTCCAGCAGCCGCCTGCTCGCACTGTACAGTTCGCTGTTCGTGCTCTGGAGCGGGATCCTCATGGGGGTCATGTATTTCGAGGTTTCGGCTTACCTGGACAATTTGGCCAAGCACTCGCTGATGCAACGCCAGCACCTGTTTTCGCATTTTCAGGGCGAGCAACTGCTGGACGCCCTCGCCGTCAGCATGACCTTCGACATTCGCGGCATTGACGCCTATGGCCTGTTCGATGCCCAGCACCGCTACCTCAGCGGGGCGATGCAGAGCATCCCCGAAGGTTTGCCGCTGGACGGCAAGATCCACATACTCAGCGACTGCGCCGAATCCGACGACCCCAGCCTGCCCGCCGACAGTTGTGACGCTGTAGCGACCCAGACCCGGGACGGTCGCTGGCTGGTGCTGGTGCGCGACAACGGTTCGTTGTTCGCCGTGACCCGCATCATTCTGCATGCGTTGTTCTGGGGTGTGACGCTGACCATTCTGCCCGGCATCGTAGGCTGGCACCTGTTGCGGCGGCGCCCGTTGCGACGCATTCGTGCGATTCAAGCGAGCGCCGAAGCCATCGTCGCTGGCGACCTGACCCGGCGCCTGCCCCTGTCCAACCGCCGCGATGAGCTGGACATGCTCGCCGCCATCGTCAACGCCATGCTTGAACGCATCGAACGCCTGATGAACGAGGTCAAGGGTGTGTGCGACAACATCGCCCATGACCTGCGCACCCCGCTGACCCGCCTGCGCGCGCAGTTGTACCGGATTCAACAGCAGGCGGATGAAGGCTCGACGCTGGCCGTGCAGCTGGATTCAGTGCTCGCTGAAGCCGACACCTTGATGGCGCGGTTTCGTGGCTTGTTGCGGATTTCCGAACTGGAGGACCGACAGCGCCGCTCCGGTTTTGTGCAGCTGGACCCGGTGCCGCTGCTGCAAGAATTGCACGACTTCTACCTGCCGTTGGCGGAGGAAGGCGAGTTGGTGTTCACGCTGCAATTACCGGCATCGCTGCCACCGTTGATTGGCGATCGCGCGCTGTTGTTTGAGGCTGTGGCGAACTTGTTGAGCAACTCCATCAAATTTACTCCGCCGGGCGGCGAAGTGATTTTGCGTGGGATCAATGTGGCTGGGCACACGCGAATCGAAGTGCTCGATTCAGGCCCCGGCATCCCGAAAAGCGAACGCGAAGCGGTGTTCCAGCGCTTTTATCGGGCGGACGGTGGCAATCAGAAAAACGGCTTCGGCCTGGGCCTCTCGATCGTTGCGGCGATCGCCAGCCTGCATGGTTTTGCGCTTGAAGTGGGCACCAGCGAACTCGGCGGCGCGCGATTGACCCTAGATTGCCAGCAAAGCCTGATGTCCCAGACCTAAGCCATTCTCCCAGACAAAGAAGCTCCCCTGTGGGAGCGGGCTTGCTCGCGAAGGCGGTAGATCAGGCGACATCATCGTCGACTGTAAGACCGCCTTCGCGAGCAAGCCCGCTCCCACAGGGGAATTATGGTGTTTTCAGGCTGGGTAGTTGGCTCGAAGCGCTTCGAGGCCGCCCTGATAAATCCCGGCAAACAACGCCTCGACCTCTGCCTCGCTCACCCCAACCGGCGTAAACCGGCCCGACCACGTCACCCGGGCGCCCTCGCCCTGTGCTTCCACCTTGATAGTCGCCAGGTATTCAGTCGCTGGAAACGGCGCCTGCACAATCGAATAGCTGTAAGTCTTCCCGGCGTTATCAAACGCCTCCAGGCGCTCAACCACCACCGCGCCGTCCGCCGTTTGCAGGCTGCGCACCCGCCCGCCTTCGCTCAGTTCGCTTTTCGGGATAAACGGCAGCCAGTCCGGCAGCGTGTCGAAGCCGCCAATCAATTGCCACACCTGATCGGCCGACGCCGGGATATCAATGAATGCTGATGCAGTTGCCATGTAGTCCTCTCTCTTAATTAATAAATTTCAAATCGCCATGCTGTCGACGACACCGCCATCGACCCGCAGCGCCGCGCCCGTGGTGGCCGAGGACAGCGGCGAAGCAATGTAGGCCACCAGATTGGCGACTTCCTCGACATTCGCCACGCGCTGGATGATCGACGTCGGCCGGGCCTTGCGCACGAACGCATCGGCTTCTTCGCGAATACTACGCCCCGACGCGTCAGTGGCGTCCTTGAGCATCTGCTCCAGGCCATCGGTCAGCGTCGGGCCGGGCAGGATCGCATTGACCGTCACGCCGGTGCCAGCCAACCGTTTGGCCAGGCCG
Source organism: Pseudomonas sp. JAI111 (assembly GCF_024809425.1). Classification (NCBI taxonomy): domain Bacteria; kingdom Pseudomonadati; phylum Pseudomonadota; class Gammaproteobacteria; order Pseudomonadales; family Pseudomonadaceae; genus Pseudomonas; species Pseudomonas sp. JAI111. The sequence goes on from NZ_JANUCB010000004.1 coordinate 361,013, forward strand.
TGGGACACCGCCAGGTTGGCGCTCTTGGTCACGCCGTAGTTGAGCATGTCGGCCGGAATCGCGATGCCGGACTCCGAGGACAGGAAGATCACCCGCCCCCAGCCCTGCTTGACCATGTCCGGCACGTAATGCCGTGACAGGCGCACACCAGAGATCACATTGACCTCATAGAAACGCGTCCACTCGCTGTCCGGCGTGTCGAAAAAATCCACGTCATTGAAGATCCCGAGGTTGTTCACCAGGATGTCGGCGCGGGGTTCGGCAGCGAACAGCTTTTCAGCGCCTTCAGCCGTGCCGAGGTCGGCGGTCAGGCCACGCAGTTGCGCGTCCGGTACGCTCTGGCGGATGCTTGCCAGTGCGTGTTCGACCTTGGCCGTCTCGCGACCGATCACCACCACCGTGGCACCGGATTCGGCCAGTGCCTTGCTGATGCCCAGGCCAATCCCGGCGGTGCTGCCGCTGACAATGGCAAGTTTTCCAGTCAAATCGATTTTCATGCTCATGCTCCTGTGATCGGCAATGGCGCACGGTCAGAAACCAGTTTCGCCTCGCGCATCGCTTGCCAGAATGCGGCGGGAATCACCGCCAACAGCGCGGCCACGTCTTCAGCAATCCGGTCCGGACGGCTGGAGCCTGGAATCACCGCGGCCACCGCCGGGTTCGCCAACGAGAATTGCAAAGCAGCGGCCTTGATGTCGACACCGTGGGCTGCAGCGATACGTTTGATCTGCTCGACTTTGTTGATGATCGCCGGGCTGGCTTTCTGGTATTCGAAGTGCGTACCACCGGCCAAAATGCCCGAACTGTAAGGACCGCCAACCACGATCTCGACGTTCTGCGCCAGGGCGGCGTCCATCAGACGCTGCAAGGCACGATCATGGTCGAGAAGAGTGTAGCGACCCGCCAGCAGAAAGCCGTCCGGCTGCGCTTCAGTCAGATCAAGGGTCAGCTCGCAAGGTTCAACCTTGTTCACACCCAGGCCCCAGCCCTTGATCACGCCTTCTTCGCGCAACCGGGTCAGCACTTTGAATGCGCCGGTGCGGGCCTGGTTGAAGTATTCCAGCCACTGATCGCCATAAAAGTCCTGGGCAATGTCGTGCACCCAGACGATGTCCAGTCGGTCGGTCTGCAGACGCTTGAGGCTGTCTTCGATGGAGCGCAAGGTCGCGTCGGCGCTGTAGTCGTTGACGATCTTGTTCGGGCGACCGTGCTCGAATACCCCGCTCTTCTCGCCGAGGTCGCGGGCAGCGGTGTCTTCGACTTCATCAAGGATGACCCGCCCGACTTTGCTGCTCAGCACGTAATCGTCGCGGTTGTAGTGGGCCAACGCAGCGCCCAGGCGGATCTCCGACAGGCCCGAACCGTAAAACGGCGCGGTGTCGAAGTAGCGCACGCCGGCATCCCACGCGGCGTGCACGGTGGCCAGCGCCTCTTCTTCAGGAATGGCGCGGAACATGTTGCCCAATGGCGCCGTACCGAAGCCCAGCGCGCCGGGCAGTTTGTCTTTCAAGCTCATGGTTCAATCCTCGTCAGTTTCAGAGGTCGCCCTTCATCAAGTGGTGCAGGTGACCGATGAGCAGATCCTAGATTGCGATGATCGGACCGTCCAAGACATAATGCGCAGCACTTAAGTCCCGATAGGTCTGACATGATCGACATCCGTCAATTGCGCTACTTCGTTGCCGTCGCCGAAGAAGAACACGTCGGTCGCGCCGCCGAACGTTTGCACATTTCCCAGTCGCCCCTGAGCCGGCAGATCGCCCAGCTTGAAGAACGTCTGGGCCTGACTCTGTTCGAGCGCAGCCAGCAGCGCATCCGCCTGACCCGCGACGGCCAGACTTTCCTCGCCGAAACCCGCGCCCTGCTGACCCACGCCAATCGCCTGGAATCCTTGGGCAAGCGCCTGGGCCGTGGCGAAGAAGGCGGCTTGTGCATTGGCTACATTGAAAACGCCATGCACGCCGGCGTGTTGCCCAACGCCCTGCGCGTACTGCGCGTCGACCGGCCGAACGTGCACGTCGCGCTGTACAACCTGAGCTCTGCCGAACAACTCGAAGGCCTGCGTCAGCGTAGCCTGGACATCGCCCTGGTTGGCGAACCGCCCGTGGCCGATGATCCGGACCTGCTGGGTTTCCAGGTGCTGGACGACCCAATGCTGCTCGCCCTGCCCGAGCATCACCCGCTGGCTAAACAGCTTGTAATGACGCCGACCGACCTGGCCGATCAAGAATGGATCGGCGTGCAACACCGCCAGAACGATGCCAGCCGCGACGACTTCATCAGCGCCTGCATCCGCGCCGGTTTCACCCCGGACATCCGCATGGAAGCCACCGAGCCCTTCACCGCGTTGGGGCTGGTGGCGTCGGGGCTGGGGATTGCGATGATTCAGAAAGGCTTGAGCCGCAACGCACCGCCGGGCGTGGTGTTGCGGGAAGTGCCGTGGATTTCCTTCACCACGCCACTTTGGGCGGCGTGGCACCGGATCAATCTGCGGCCGCTGGTGGAGACATTCAGGAAAGTGCTGACAGAACCGGGCTCGCCATGATCGTTCCCACGCTCTGCGTGGGAATGCAGCCCGGGACGCTCCACGTCCCTTTCCCGACCTGGAACGCGGAGCGTCCCTTGAGGCATGACGTGGGAACGATCTCGTCAGGCGTCCTGCGGATCGACGTTATCCAGCGCCCGGTTCACCGCCAGCTCGCCAAGCATGATGATCTGCTGCAACGCCAGCATCTTGTGGCGCTGCGGCCCTTGCAGCTCCCCGGCAAAATCACTCGCCATCACACTCGCCGAGGCCATGGACTCGCAGGCGTGAGCCAACAGGCTTTCCGAATCGATATCGGGCGCGATGAGGAACATCGTGCTGGGTTTTCTTGCGGCCAGTGCCTTGGCGGGGTTGAGGTAATGGTCGAGTGCGCGGTCGGCGGCTTCGTTGAATTTTTTGGAGTCGGGGGGATTCGTACGGAGAAACGTCGTTTATATCCGGAGGATTGGGGGTGGCTTTGAACACAGTGAAGCTCCTTGATTGGTGGAGCTGCGACCTGACGCGGTCAAACGAAAGGTGGCAGCTGTACGCGGGTTGACCGACCGGAAATCAAGGAATCCGGCACACTCGAAAGTGTCCCTCGCACAGCCACCGCAAAAAGCCTGGAGCTTTTCTTGGCCACTGGTACGCCTTGATCGATTCGGACGGTCAAGTCCGGACGCTGAATTGGCAGCGACCCGGAAACGATAGAGTCCAGGCCCAAGGCGCACAAGCCGGCGGATTCTGGCGCAGACGTAGGCAACGACGCAAGGATGTGTAGCCTGAGAGAGTGTCTGGAGATGTCGATTAAACATCGACGTTTAAAACCCGCCCCGCGCCCATACACCACGGACCAGACTGAAAAATAAATGCGCCTCCTTTTCCGGAGACGCTCAGGAAAGTACTGACCAAATCGGGCTCGCAATGATCGTTCCTACGCTCCGCGTGGGAATGCAGCCCGGGACGCTCCGCGTCCCCTTGGAAAGCTGGAACGCGGAGCGTCCCTAGAGGCATTACCACGCGGACGGTTCGACGTGTAAACGATCATACAAACCTGTCAGATATGACAGTAGATAAACGCTAAATAATAGGTAAGCATTCAGGGCACATCCTCTAACGGAAATGAGGCACCACCCATGAATTCGACTCGTATTGACCCAATCAGGTATCTAAACGGCGAATCCTCAAAATTCGGAAAATTTACGGCGACTACAATAGTTGTACGTCATCCATCCTATCCACCACCACACTCGGAACTAAGAATAATTGGCAATACCCCTTATGGCGGTGGCGCCCACGGTGTAATTCTTGTGATACAGCGCAGTGAAATTAATATTGGCAAATACCAAATAGCCGAAAAATCAGATGTTACTGCTATCTATGGCTATGGCGAACCATCCTATTTTGATAACAACGGCACACTTGAAATTGAAGCGTTCAATTCCAAGGATCAATATGTTAAAGGTCGATTTAGTTTTACATCCAAAATAGCTGACACAACTGTTAACGGGGAGTTTGAAATCACTGGATTTGAGCGTAATCAAATTGAACATCCGACCCTGAGCAGTGATTGAGATCGTTCCCACGCTCTGCGTGGGAATGCAGCCCGGGACGCTCCGCGTCCCCTTCGAAAGCTGGAACGCGGAGCGTCCCTAGAGGCATTCCCACGCAGAGCGTGGGAACGATCACCCATCTAGCCAGCAGTTGGTGCTTTGACTCGCTTGTCATGCACCGGGCGTCAACGATAACGATTCGGCAGAACGTTGGTTGCGCTCGAAAATCGTCCAATACAGGTCGGCGCCGCAGCCGGGGGATTGATCGATTGGAAAGACGCGGGATCGGTTTCGCGCAGGAAGATCGGCATATCGGTCATCGGCGGCATGGCGGGAATATCGAAATACATCTGGATCACCCAGCCCCGATGATAGCTGGCGTGGTTAACCACGTGCAGCAACATCGCGCCGGCGCTCATGGAGCCGCTCTCGCCCGAGACGAAGGTGAACTCAACGGGTTTGTCCAGCGAGGCCTCGGTCTGCCGGGCGCTCCAATCGCAGTACCAGTGATCGATGTCCTTTTGCGCCAAGCGCAAGTCAGCCAGGTCGGGATGCAGCAGATCGTGTGAGGTTTTGAAGCCGTGCCCTCGGCCTTCGAGGTGAGCCTTCCAGATGCAGTCCACGACATAGATGTGGTTCAGGGTGCCGATCATGTTCCTGAACACCGACACCCGCTCTTTGTCGACCTCTCCCGGCGGCAGTTCGGCCAGGCTGTCAAACAGGCGCTTGTCGGCCCATTGCTTGTATTCGGCAAGCATGCGGGCAGTGCGTACGTTGATCATCACAGCTCTCCCATGACAATGGGCACTCTGCCAAGCATAGACCTCTGGACGCTAAGCGGCGCAAACGCTGATAACCGGCAGCTTCACCTTCGGCTAAAAGGCATACGGCGCCAAACGCTGCACCACCCGCTCGGCCAACGCCAGGCAGCTGGTCAGGCCTGGGGATTCGATGCCGAACAGGTTGACCAGCCCTGGCACGCCATGCTCGGCAGGACCGCTGATGATGAAGTCAGCCGTCGGCTCGTTCGGGCCGGTGATTTTCGGGCGGATGCCGCTGTAGGCCGGCTGCAGACTGTTATCGGGCAAACCGGGCCAGTAACGCCGGATCGCTTGGTAGAAGCCGTCGGCCCGGTGCGGATCTACGCGGTAATCCACCTGATCGACCCATTCGACATCCGGCCCGAAACGCGCCTGCCCCCCAAGATCAAGGGTCATGTGCACGCCGAGCCCGGCACTTTCGGGCGCCGGATACACCAGATGCCGAAACGGTGCCCGACCGCTGAAACTGAAATAGCTGCCCTTGCACAGTCGCGCCGTCGGAACGTGCTGCGGTGGCAGACCTTCAATCCGGCTCGCCACGTCCGGCGCGGACAACCCGGCGCAATTGATCAGCTCGTGGCAACTCAACGTCATCGGTTGTGTGCCGCCCATGTGCAGTTCAAAACCTTGCTCGGTGCAGCGGGCAGACGCCAGCGGCGTGTGAAAGGCAATCGACGTGCCGTGCGCTTCGGCGTCTGCCTGAAGCGCCAGCATCAGCGCATGGGAATCGACGATACCGGTGGAAGGCGACCAGAGCGCCGCGACGCAGGACAGCGCCGGTTCAAGCGCTCGTGCCTGTCCTGCGTCCAGCCATTGCAAGTCATCGACGCCGTTGCGTAGGCCCTGCTCCAACAATGTTTGCAAGGCCACGCACTGGCGGTCATCGGTGGCCACGATCAGCTTGCCCAGGCGCTGGTAATCGACGCCCCGCTCATCGCAAAAGGCATACAACCGTTGTTTGCCCTCCACGCACAACTGCGCTTTCAGGCTGGCGCTCGGGTAATAGATCCCGGCATGGATCACTTCCGAATTACGCGAACTGATGCCCACGCCGATGCCGTCGCCGGCCTCGACCAGGATCACTTCCCGCCCGCTCCGGGCCAGCGCCCTGGCCACCGCCAGGCCAACCACGCCGGCCCCGACCACCACGCATTCGATATCGACGCTCACTTGCCTTGTGCTCCTTCCACGCCTGACGATCCGTCAAAACGTACCGGGATAACTGCCGCCATCCAACAACAAATTCTGCCCGGTCAGAAAACCGCTGTGAGCACTGCAAATGAACGCGCAATAGGCGCCGAATTCATCGGGCTGGCCGAAGCGCTGGGCCGGCACATGTTTGCGCCGCTGTTCACTGATCTGCTCGACATCGGTGCCATTGGCCTGGGCGGCCGCGCTCAGGGTTTTGTGCAAGCGCTCGGCCTCGAACGGGCCCGGCAGCAGATTGTTGATCGTCACGTTATGCCCGGCCAGCCGTGACTGGCGAGCCAGCCCGGCGATAAAACCGGTCAAGCCACTGCGCGCACCATTGGACAGGCCGAGCACATCGATGGGTGCTTTTACCGCGCCCGACGTGATGTTGACGATGCGCCCAAATCCATAATCGTGCTCCTGACAATTGTGATGTTGACTAGGGTTTCACACTCGCGATACGCCAGATCTTGTTCCCGACATCATCGGCGACCAGCAACGCGCCGCGCTGATCCAGCGTGACACCAACCGGACGCCCACGCGCTTCGCCGTCGGCGTTGAGAAACCCGGTCAGGAAATCAACCGGCATCCCCGCTGGTTTGCCATCGCTGAACGGGATGAATACCACTTTATAGCCCGCCTGCGGGTTGCGGTTCCACGAGCCATGCTCGCCAACGAAAACACCCTGGGCGAAGTTCGCCGGCATGGCCCGCGAGTCCGAGAATGCCAGGCCCAGCGGCGCGACGTGAGTGCCCAGCGCGTAATCCGGGGCAATGGCCTGGGCCACTTTGTCCGGACGCGGTGGCTCGACGCGGGTGTCGACGTGGGCGCCGTAGTAGCTCCACGGCCAGCCGTAGAATGCGCCGTCCTTCACCGACGTCAGGTAATCGGGCACCAGGTCGCTGCCGATTTCGTCACGCTCATTGACCACGGTCCACAGCTGCGTCGTCCCCGGCTTCCAGGCCAGCCCGTTGGGGTTGCGCAGACCACTGGCAAACAGACGCTTGCTGCCATTCTTGACGTCGACCTCCCAAATCGCGGCGCGACCTTCTTCCGCGTCGAGACCGTTCTCGCCGACATTGCTGTTGGAGCCTACGGTGACGTACAGCCGGGTCCCCTCAGGGTTGGCCAGTACGTTCTTGGTCCAGTGATGATTGATGCCTGCAGGCAAGTCGGTGACTTTCACCGGCACTGCCTTTATCTCGGTCTGGCCTTCGCTGTAAGGCACCTTGACCAAAGCGTCGGCGTTGGCGATGAACAACTCATTGCCCACCAGCGCCATGCCGAACGGCGAAGTCAGGCCGGTCATGAACTCGGTCCGCACCTCGGCGTGACCGTCGCCGTCGACATCGCGCAACAAAGTGATTCGGTTGGCGCTCGGGGCATCGGCCCCCACGCGGCCCATCACGAAACCCATCGCCGTGCGGCGCATCCAGGCGATCGGCCCGGTACCACCATCGGTGGCGCCTTCAGGCATCGGCGGATGGTTGCTTTCGGCGACCAGCACATCGCCATTGGGCAAGACATAGATCCAGCGCGGGTGGTCGAGGTTTTCAGCCAGGGCAGTCACGGTAAAACCGGCGGGGGCCGTGGGGCGGTCATGGCCCGACCAGCCCACCGCTTTTGAAACTTTCAAGGTGGGAATCAGCGAAGTGACGGGCTCGGGCAGCTGCGGAGCCGGGCCGACGCTGGCCTGCGACGGCAGTTTGGAAGACTCACCACAGGCAGTGAGTAGCGCAGCAGTGGTGATCAAGAGCGCGAGCCGGTTGGGCACATTCATGTTGGAACCTCGCAGTGGCCATCCGTGGGCCAATTATTGGGCAGGCAAAATCCCTTGAAGTATTGCGGCGCAGATCCCGTTCAAAACACCGCACCTGCGGCAAATCACATTTGCCTTAATCGCACGAATGCTCACTGGCAGACGCAGGCATTATCCCGAGGGATTCAACAAAGCCTCTCGCAGCAAGCGCGCCGCCGGCGAGTCCGGCACGCCTTTGCGCGATACCAGTTCATAGGGTTCGCTGCGTGAGGTGATGGGCAGCGGCAGCGTGGTGGTGAAACCGTAGCCGGAGCAGAACTTCGCCACATCGGTCGACACCAGGGCGACGAGCGTCGGGTTTTCCTGGAGCAACGAGAGGGTGGCAAACGCCGAGGTGGTTTCCAGCAAGTGCACCGGGAATCGCAGGTCGGCCTCGTGAAATTCGCGCTCCAGCAACAAGCGCATCGGCATGTTGGCGCGGTAGACGATCCAGCGGTAATCCACCAGATCCTTGAGGGACAACTGCCGGGCGTAGGCGAATGGATGTTGGGTGCTGGCGATCACTGCCAGGGTTTCCTCGACGAAGGTCGAGCTCTCATACAAGTAGGGCGTGGTGCTGATGGTGGTACGGCAGATCGCAAGGTCCAGGCGCCCGGCGTCGAGCTGGCTGAGCAGCGCAGCGCTGGTGTCCTCGACGATCTCGATCGACAGCTTCGGGTTGTCGGCAATGACTCGGCTGATCGCGGTGGTCAACAGCGGCACGGCGCCCATGATGGTGCCGACGGACACCCGCCCGCCCTCGCCGCTCATGATGCCGATGATCTCTTCGCGCAGGTGCGCGAGGTCGGTCTGGATCAGCCGGGCGTAGCGGATCACCGAGCGTCCGGCATCGTTCGGTTCAAGCCCGCGGTTAGTGCGGGTGAACAGTGAAGTGCCAAAGGTGGTTTCAATTTCCTGCAGGGCTTTGCTGGCGCCGGGCTGGGTCAGCGCGACCTGCTTGGCCGCGCCCAGCAAGGAGCCGTGCTCATCCAGGGCTATCAACAAACGTAGCTGCTTGATGTGCAGGCGGGACATGATCGAATTGAGTGAGGGCGTCATCAGGGTTAACTAAAAGTTATAGAGGTATCGAAAGTTGTCAGTATCGAGGCTCGCCACGACGGCCCTATAGTCCACCCCACAACCAGGCAATGCAATGGGTTTGACCCGAGATCGAAAGCTCTCCTGCCCCTGACCGATTGCAACAATAACAATCCTGTATAACTTGTGGTGAATCATGTCCCTCATCAACTACGTCACCAAAATCCAGTTTGGCTACGACAGCCTGCAGCATCTGGCCGCCGAAGCCGAGCGCGCCGGCATTACCCGTCCGTTGATCGTCACTGACGTCGGCGTGCGCCGTGCCGGTATCGTCGACAAGGTCATCGCGGCCCTCGGCGCTGAGCGTACACCGACGATTTTCGACGCCACTCCGTCCAATCCCAACGAACACGCCGTGCGTGAAGCCGTCGAGCAATACCACCTGGGTGAGTGCAACGGCATCATCGCGGTGGGTGGCGGTTCTTCGATTGATCTGGCCAAAGGCGTCGCGGTCTGCGCCACTCACGACGGCCCTCTGCAAAGCTTTGCGGTGATCGAAGGCGGCCTGGATCGCATTACGTCCGCCACCGCGCCGCTGATTGCCATTCCGACCACGGCAGGCACTGGCAGCGAAGTCGGCCGAGGGGCCATTCTGATCCTCGATGATGGTCGCAAGGTGGGCGTGATCTCACCTTATGTCGTGCCTCGCGTGGCCATCTGCGACCCGGAACTGACCCTGGGCCTGCCAGCGATGCTGACCGCCGCCACCGGCATGGACGCCATCGCCCATTGCATCGAAACGTTCATGGCGCCGGCCTTCAATCCTGCCGCCGATGGCATTGCCCTCGATGGCCTGTGGCGCGCCTGGGAACACATCGAGCGTGCCACCACCGAACCCGGTGATCGTGAAGCCCGGATGAACATGATGAGTGCGTCGATGCAAGGCGCGCTGGCCTTCCAGAAAGGGCTGGGCTGTGTGCACAGCTTGTCCCACGCCCTGGGCGGCATCAATCCGAAACTGCACCACGGCACGTTGAACGCGATCTTTCTGCCCGCCGTCGTCGACTTCAACGCCAACGCGCCCACCGTTCGCGACGAACGCAAGCTCGAACGCCTGCGCCATGCCATGGGCCTCGCGGCCGGCGCCAATATCGGTGAGGCCATCGAAGACATGACCCGACGCCTGGGCCTGCCAACGCGCCTGAGCGAGATCGGCGTCGACCCAAGCCTGTTTGCCGGCATTGTCGAAGGCGCCTTGCACGATCACAGCCACAAGACCAATCCCCGCGAAGCATCGCCCGCGGATTACCTGTCGATGCTCGAACAATCGCTGTAAGCAGCCGCTATCCAACAACAATAAATCAGGAGGCAACCGCAGCGTCGAACGCGATTCGACGCCAGCGGAACAATCATGAAGCCCACCGTCCTTATCGACCGGCAAGACAGCCTTGCCATTGTCACCCTCAGTCATCCGGGAAAAATGAACGCCCTGACCTTGTCCATGTGGCAGGACCTGGGTGACGTCATGACCGAGTTGTCCGCCGATACCAGCGTGCGCTGCGTGGTGTTGCGCGGTGCTGGCGAGCAAGCGTTTGCCGCCGGCGCCGATGTCGGTGAGTTTCCCGCTGTGCGCGCCAATCAGGCGCAAGCACGGGTCTATGCCGACGTCACTTCCAGGGCCATGCGCGCGGTTGCCGACTGCCAGCACCCGGTGATCGCAATGATCCACGGCGTGTGCGTCGGCGGCGGCCTGGAAATCGCCGCACTGTGCGATTTGCGCATCTGCGGCACCTCCAGCCGCTTCGGCGCGCCGGTCGGCAAGCTGGGGCTGGTCATGTCCTATGACGAAATGGCCGGTCTGGTGGCATTGGCTGGACGCTCGACCACCCTGGAAATTCTTCTCGAAGGGCGGATTCTCGACGCCAACGACGCCTACGTGAAACACCTCGTGACCCGCGTCGTCGCTGACAGCGAGGTCGAGTCCGAAACCCTCGCCACCGCCATGCGCATCGCCAACGGCGCGCCCGTCGTCGCCCGCTGGCATCGCCAGGCCGCACGCCAGCTTGAGGCAGGCGTCGCGCCCACCGTCGAGCAGATCGACAGCAGTTACAGCTGCTACGACACCGACGATTTTCAGATCGGCCTGAACGCTTTCATCGCGAAAGCCAAACCACAATTCAAGGGGAAATAACATGGGACCGCTGACAGGAATGCGCGTGGTAGAACTGGCTCACATCATGTCCGGCCCGGTGTGCGGGATGATGCTGGCCGACATGGGCGCCGACGTGGTGAAGGTCGAGAAAGTCCCGGACGGTGACGACTCGCGCCGCTTCTCGCCGATCATGGCCAGCGGTGAATCCGCTTCGTTCATGGTGGTCAACCGCAACAAGCGCGGCATTGGCCTGAACCTGAAAACCGAGGGCGGGCGCGACGTTTTGCGCCGCCTGCTGATGGACGCCGATGTGGTCACGGAAAACTACCGCGCCGGCACCATGGAGAAATTCGGCCTCGGTTACGACACCTTGAAAACCCTCAATCCGGGGCTGATCTACTGCGCGATTTCCGGTTACGGCCGTAGCGGGCCGTTTGGCGAGAAAGGCGGTTTCGACCTGATCGCCCAAGGCATGAGCGGCATGATGAGCATGACCGGCGAAGCCGGGCGTGAACCGGTCAAGGCCGGTTCGCCGGTGGCCGACATCAACTCCGGCATCCTTGCTGCCCTCGGCATCTGCGCGGCCTACGCGGCCAAACAGAAAACCGGTCTTGGACAGATGGTCGACACCTCGCTGTTCGAAGCCGGCCTGCAACAGATGTACTGGCCGGCGGCGGCGTATTTCGCCGATGGCACCATCCTGCCGAAGATGGGATCGGCCAACTCCACCAGCGCGCCCTATCAGGTGTTCCGCACCGCCGACGGCTGGATCAACATCGGCGCCGCCAACCAGGCCAACTACGAACGACTGGTCGAAGCACTCGCCGTGCCGCAACTCAAAGCCGACCCGCGCTTCGCCAGCAACGCGCTGCGCATGGAGCATCGCCTGGCCCTGGTGGAAATCCTCAACGAAGTGCTGGTCGCGCGCACCACGGATGAATGGATGGTGCTGTTCGACAGTCTCGGCCTGCCTGCCGGGCCTGTGCTGGACATCGCGGCGGCGCTCGCGCATCCGCAAACCAAGGCCCGCGGCATGGTCGTGGAAACCGAACACCCCACCGAAGGCCGAGTGCGCGGCATGGGGCTGCCGATCCACTTCTCCGACATGGACAACGCCGCGCCACCGACCAGCCGCCCTGCTCCATTGCTGGGTGAACACACTCGCGAAGTGCTGAAGGAAAGTGGCTTCTCGGAAACCGAAATCGACGAACTGATTAAAAGCAAAGCCGTGGTGGCATTGGCATAACGCAAAAAACCTGTGGGAGCGAGCTTGCTCGCGATGAGGTCGTGTCAAACGACATAAGTGGTGACTGATACGCCGCCATCGCGAGCAAGCTCGCTCCCACAAGGATCAGCATTGATCCGCAGTTTTTTTGAACAACAACAAAAACAAGAAGGTGAACATCATGAGCCGTATCTTGACCGAGGCCGTCAGCCGCCGATCATTTCTAGTGTCTGCCGGCGTCACCGTGGGCGGTGCATTCGCCGCCAACCTGCTGCCTTCCAGCGTCTTCGCCGCGACCAAACCGATTGTGTTGCGCTACACCAGCAGCCTGCCCGACACCCATCCGTTGAATAAACAGATGAAGGCCGCGTCCGAAGCCATCAAGGCCGAAACCAACGGCGCCGTGGACCTGCAGGTGTACGCCAATGGCGCCATGGGCGGAGACACCGACATGCTGTCCCAGGTACGTGCCGGCGCCATCGACTTCATTCCGCTGCCAGGCGCGATCCTCTCCACGCTGGTGCCGGCCATGTCGATTGAAAGCATGCCGTTCGCTTTCAAGGACTACGACAGTGTCTGGGCAGCACTGGACGGCAAGCTGGGCGAGCACGTCCGGGCCAAGACCGAGAAAGTCGGCCTGATCCCGATGGAGAAAGTCTGGAACAACGGCTTCCGCCAGATCACCAGTTCGACCCGACCGATCAACACCCCGCAAGACCTCGCCGGTTTCAAACTGCGCGTGCTGGTCAGCCCGTTGTGGACCTCAATGTTCAGCGCACTCGGCGCCTCCCCGACCGGCATCAGCATCAACGAAACCTACTCGGCGTTGCAGACCAAAGTCGTCGACGGCCAGGAAAACCCGTTGGTGGTGGTCGAGTCCGCACGGTTCTATGAAGTGCAGAAATACTGCTCCATGACTGACCACATCTGGGGTGGCTTCTGGATTGTCGCCTCGGGCAAGACCTTTCCGAAACTACCGGCGGACGTGCAGGAAATCGTCTCCCGGCAAATCAACGCCGCCGCCCTGGTGCAGCGCCAGCAGGTCATCGACCTCAACTCCAGCCTGGAACCGTCCCTGACCGCCCACGGCATCACCTTCAACAAAGTCGACCGTTCGTTGTTCCGGGCTGACCTGCAATCCAAAGGGTTCTACACCCAATGGAAGGACAAGTACGGCCCCGAAGCCTGGAGCTTGCTCGAGCAGTACGCGGGTCAACTGTCCTAAGCCGGAGACAAGGTCATGAAAAACCAACTACCAATGACGGATGTTTCTCCCGCTGAAGGACTCAGCCCACACCAGGCCACATTTCGTCTGGGCCGCGCACTCGACACCGGGTTGCGCTGGCTGACTGAAGGCAGCGCGGCGTTGCTGGTGGTTATCGAAGTCACGTTGCTGTTTTGCAATGTGTTCTCCCGATACGTACTCAATCAGCCCATCGTCTGGGGTGATGAACTGGCCTCGCTGCTGTTTCTGTGGCTGGCGATGCTCGGTTCGGTGGTGGCGATGCGGCGCGGCGAGCACATGCGCCTGACCTCTTTCATCGGGCGCTTGCCGCTCGAGAAGCGCGCCTTTGTCGACACCTTGGGCGCGGTGATCGTCATCACCTTCATCGGATTGCTGTTCACGCCGGCCTGGGAATACGTCAGCGACGAATGGATCATCACCACGGCCGCCCTGGAAATCCCCAACGCCTTTCGCGTGTCGGCCATCGCGGTTGGCCTGAGCCTGATGCTGATGACCTGTGTCGCGCGGTTGCTGACCAGTGCGCGGCTGATCGATTTCTCGGTGTCGGTGGCGATGCTGGCCTCGCTGGCCGGGTTGTTGTGGGTGGCTGAAGGTCCTCTGCTGTTGATGGGCAACTGGAACCTGGTGGTCTTCTTCATGATCGGCGTCATGGCCATGATCGTCATCGGCGTGCCGATCATGGTCGCCTTTGGCCTGGCAACCGTGGCGTATCTGTCGACCATGACCAGCACGCCGCTGACCCTGGTGGTCGGGCGGATGGACGAAGGCATGGCGAGCCTGATTCTGCTGGCCATTCCGTTGTTCGTGTTCCTGGGTGCGTTGATCGAAGCGATGGGCATGGCCCGCGCAATGATCCACTTCCTCTGCTCGTTGATCGGCCATGTCCGTGGCGGCCTGTCGTATGTGCTGATCGGCGCGATCTACCTGATCTCGGGCATTTCCGGCTCCAAGGCTGCCGACATGGCGGCCATCGCCCCGGCGCTTTTTCCGGAAATGAAGAAACGCGGCGAGGATGAAAACGAACTGGTGGCGATGCTCAATGCCTCCGGCGCGATGTCGGAAACCATTCCGCCAAGCCTGGTACTGATCACCATCGGTTCGGTGACCGGGGTGTCGATTTCGGCCCTGTTCACCGGGGGATTCATGCCGGCAGTGGTCGGCGCCATCGCGATGGCGGCAGTGATCTGGTGGAAAAACCGCAAAGGCGAAGTCACCACTGGTAAACGCGCCTCGGCCAAGGAAATCGGGCATTCACTGCTGGTGGCGTTACCGGCCCTGGCCCTGCCCTTCGTGATCCGCACCGCTGTGGTCGAAGGCGTGGCCACCGCCACCGAAGTCGCCGCCATTGGCGTGGCCTACACCTTCATCGTCGGGTTGCTGTGCTACCGCTGCTTTGACTGGCGTCGGCTGTATCCGATCCTGGTCAGCACCGCGTCACTGTCCGGCGCGATCCTGATCATCATCGGCAGCGCGACCGCGATGGCCTGGGCGCTGACCCAATCGGGCTTCTCCCACCAATTGGCGCAAGTGATGTCGACCGTGCCGGGTGGTGCGCTGGGTTTCCTGATCATCTCCGCCGTGGCGTTCATCCTCCTGGGCAGCTTTCTGGAAGGCATCCCGGCCATCGTGCTGTTCGGACCGCTGCTGTTTCCGATTGCCAAGGCCATGGGCATCAACGACGTGCATTACGCAATGGTCGCGATCTTTGCCATGGGCCTGGGCTTGTTCGCCCCACCGTTTGGTGTGGGCTTCTATGCCGCGTGCGCCATCGCCAAGGTCGACCCCAGCGGCGCCATGCGTCGAGTCTGGCCGTATCTGGGCGCGCTCGTTGTCGCCCTCGGGGTGCTGATCGCCGTGCCATGGATCTCCATCGGTTTCCTGCCCGCCACCTGAATCACTCTTTGACTGACAGCACTCAAATACGAGGTTTCTCATGAATTTCTCCACGCTCGAAGCAGGCACCGCCACCGAACACAAACTGATCGTCGACAAGGAACGCACCATCTCGTTTCTGGGTGAAGACTTGCGCATCTACGCCACGCCTCGCCTGGTGAACGACATCGAACAAACGTGCCTGGACTACCTGCTGACCTTCCTCGACGAAGGCGAAAACACCGTTGGGGCCGCAGTCGATATCCGACACGTCGGCGCAACGCTGCTGGGCATGTCCGTCAGCATCGTCGCCACGGTCACCCGCATCGAGGGGCGCAGCGTCACGTTCAACGTCGAGGTGCGCGATGACGTCGAACTGGTCGCGACGGCGGCCCATACCCGCGTTGTAGTGAACGTCGCCAAACTGCGCAGCCGCGTCCAGGCCAAGGCTGATGCGGCCGCCGCCGGCGAAGTCGAAGACGGCGTGCTCAGCCCTTCCCAATTCGCCGCCTCGCGCTGAACAAGGGCCTACGTCATGATCACGCTGCACGAACGCAATGGCTTGCCCAACCTTGCGGCCGAGGATGCGCTGCCGATTGTCGATGCTCACCACCACTTGTGGGACTTGGGCAACGGTCGTTATCCGTGGCTGCAAGACGAGTATCACGAGGATTTTTTCCTCGGCGACTATCGCAGCCTTTGCCGTGATTTCTTGCCGGAAGACTTTCTCGCCCTGACCGCAAGGCAACGGTTGGTGGGCACGGTGCACGTCGAAGCCGAACGGGCCCGCGATGAGCAAGTGGCCGAGACACGCTGGCTGGAACAGGTGAATGCCCGTTACGGCTTCCCGAATGCCATCGTGGCCCATGCCTGGTTCGACCGTGAGGACAGCGTGGAGATTCTTGCGGCCCAGGCCACCAGGCCGCTGGTCAAAGGCATACGCTCCAAACCCGTCACGTCGACGTCGCCCGAGGTGTCGATTGCAGGCGCCAAGGGCACCATGCAGGACCCGAAATGGCTGGAAGGCTTTGCGCGCCTGGCCGATCACGACCTGTCGTGGGATTTGCGCGTGCCGCCGTGGCATCTGGTGGAAGCCGCTGAAGTGGCGGCGATGTTTCCGCAGATCCGCATCGCGCTCAATCACACCGGTTTTGCCTGGGATCGCAGCCCGCAAGGCATGGCCCGTTGGCGCAAAGGCCTGGAAGCCCTGGCCCTGCAGCCCAATGTGCACATCAAGCTCTCGGAGTTTGGGTTGAAAGACTCGCCCTGGCACTACGACGACAACCGGATCGTGGTGCTGACCGCGCTGGAGATCTTCGGCCCCGAGCGCTGCATGTTTGCCAGCAACTTCCCGGTCGCCGGATTGCGCGCGTCCTACGACACGATTGCCGACGGCATGGCCGCGATGCTTGCGCCTCTGGGCCGGGCCGTGCAGGAAGCGGTGTTCGCTGGCAATGCACGACGTTTCTATCGCCTGGAGGAACAGCATGGATAACCGCGCACGCTTTCTGGCCAGTGGCGAGGATGCGGACTTGCCCATCGTCGACGCTCACCAGCATTACTTCGACATCGAACAGCATTACTACCCGTGGCTGAATGACCGGCCGTTGCGGCCCTTTCGCTACGGCGATTACTCGTCGATCTGCCGCAATTTTCTGCCTCAGGACTATCGCCGGCTGACGGGGCGCCATCGCATCGTCCAAACCGTCGTCATCGAAGGTGAATGGGACCCCACGACGCCCGCCGATGAAGTGAGGTTTGTCGAGTCGCTGGCTCAAGACGAACCCACGCTGGCGGCGATGGTCGCGCAGGCCTGGCTCGATCGTGAGGACGCCGCGCAGCTCTTGCGCCAATACGCTGACCATCCGCTGGTGCGCGGCGTTCGCCACAAACCGGCGGTGACCAGCCTTGAAGCCTGGCGCGAAGATTTCGTCGCGCCAGGTTCGATGCGCGATCCGCGCTGGCGCGAGGGTTACGCCCAACTGGCCGCCAATGGCCTGCACTTCGAGTTGCAGGCGCCTTGGTGGCATCTGGCGGAAGCCGCCGAGCTGGCCAGGGATTTCCCGGACGTGACCCTCGTGGTCAATCACACGGCGCTGCCGGCGGATCGTTCGGAAGAAGGCTTGGCTGGCTGGCGGCAAAACCTCGCCTTGCTGGCGCGGGAGCCGAATGTCGCGCTGAAGATTTCCGGCATCTGCCTGCCGGGCAAGGCGTGGCCCGTGGAGGCGAACCGGGTCGTGGTCAACGATGCAATTTCAATATTCGACGTCAGCCGCTGCGCGTTTGCCAGCAATTACCCGGTGGACGGCGTCGTCAACGGCATGAGCGAGATCTTCGACGGTTTCAAAACGATTACCCGCGACCGTTCCCCAACCGATCGGCTCGCCCTGTTTCATGACAACGCCCGGCGCATTTACCGGCTTGCTTGACCCTCATTGAACAGCCCTTCAGGAGTTCCCATGTTTGAAGTTTCAGGCCACAACTACATCGCCGGCGCGCGTTCCGCACAAGGTTCGACCACCTTGCAAAGTCACGACGCGCGCACCGGCGAAACACTGCCGTATCACTTCCATCAGGCGACCGTGGATGAAGTGAATGCTGCCGCAGAAGCAGCGGCCACGGCTTACCCGACATTTCGTCAGCTGTCGGCCGTACGCCGCGCTCAGTTCCTGGACGCCATTGCCACTGAGCTTGAGGCGCTGGACGACACGTTCATTGCCCTGGTGTGCCAGGAAACCGCCCTGCCCGCCGGCCGCATTCAGGGGGAGCGCGCCCGCACCAGCGGCCAGATGCGCCTGTTCGCCACGATGCTGCGTCGCGGCGATTTCTACGGTGCGCGCATCGACCGTGCATTGCCGGACCGCCAACCGTTGCCGCGTCCCGATTTGCGCCAATACCGAACCGGGCTCGGTCCGGTCGCGGTGTTTGGCGCCAGCAACTTCCCGCTGGCCTTCTCGACCGCTGGCGGCGACACCGCCTCGGCCCTCGCGGCAGGTTGCCCGGTGGTGTTCAAGGCCCACAGTGGTCACATGGCCACCGCCGATTACGTCGCCGATGCAATCACCCGTGCCGCGCGCAAGACCGGCATGCCCGAAGGCGTTTTCAGTTTGCTGTATGGCAGCGTCGGCGAGGCACTGGTCAAGCATCCGGCGATCCAGGCCGTCGGTTTCACCGGTTCGTTACGCGGTGGCCGGGCCTTGTGTGACATGGCAGCGGCACGCCCTCAACCGATCCCGGTGTTTGCTGAAATGAGCAGCATCAACCCGGTGGTGCTGATGCCCGACGCACTCAAGGTTCGCGGTGACAAGATTGCCGCCGACCTGAGCGCTTCCGTGGTGCTGGGTGCCGGTCAGTTCTGCACCAATCCCGGCCTGGTGCTGGGCATTCGTTCGCCCGAATTCAGCGCTTTCCTCGAACGCTTCAGCGCCTTGATGGGCGAACAACCGGCGCAAACCATGCTTAACAGCGGCGCCTTGAAAAGCTATTGCCACGGCCTCGACAACCTGCGCGCTCACCCCGGCATCACGCACCTGGCCGGCGCCGCGCAACAGGGCAATCAGGCGCAGCCGCAAGTGTTCAAGGCTGACGTCAGCCTGTTGATCAACGGTGACGAGTTGCTTCAGGAAGAAGTCTTCGGCCCGACCACCCTGATCGTCGAAGTCGCCGATCACGCCGAACTGCTCCAGGCCCTGCAAGGTTTGCGCGGCCAGTTGACCGCCACGCTGATGGTCGAGGATTCGGACGCCGCGACCCTGGACGACATCCTGCCGCTGCTGGAACAGAAAGTCGGACGTGTGCTGTTCAACGGCTATCCGACTGGAGTGGAAGTCTGCGATGCGATGGTCCACGGCGGCCCTTACCCGGCCACATCGGATTCGCGCGGCACCTCGGTCGGGACGCTGGCAATCGACCGCTTCCTGCGCCCCGTGTGTTACCAGAACTGCCCCGACAGCTTGTTGCCGGACGCCCTGAAGAATGCCAACCCGCTGAGCATCGCCCGACTGGTTGACGGCGTCAGTTGTCGCGATGCGCTGTAAGTCGCGTTAACCCGGCTTCAACTAACACCGATTGTTAACAACAACTCCCGCGCCTGTTGAACAACAGGCGCCGGATTCGCTCGTCCTGAAAACCGCTTCACCCCCACAACAACAAAAACAGAGGAAGTCTCATGCACGTTCAACTTCACCCGAAACACCGCGTTTGCAAATTGATGCTGGCCGTGGCCGCCGCCGTGATGATCAACACCACAGGCATGCAACTGGCCGCTGCCGAAACCACTCCCGCCGCGACGACAGCCCCCATGCAATGTGCCACTGAAGCGACACCGCGTTACACCAAAACTCCCACCGGCTACCTCATGGTCCTGCGCATGGGGGATAACGCCTTCAAGGAACTGACCAAGCTGGCCATCGCCGAGAAGATCCCCAGCGCCTCGATCACCGGCATCGGCTTCGGCAATGTGAAGTTCGGTTTCTGGAACAAGGACAAGAAAGACTTCGACGCCAAGACCTTGAACAGTGTCGAGATGGCGAGCATCACCGGCTCAGTGGCGTGGAAGAACGATCAACCTTCGATCCATATGCACGGCGTCGCTGGCGATGCCACGTTCCAGGCATATGGCGGCCACATCCTCGACTTCGAGGTCACCACCGGCTCGATGGAAATCACCGTGATCGTCCATCAGCGTCGTCTGGAACGCGGCATTGACCCGTGCATCGGCGCCAACGTGCTGGGTATTTAACTCAAGTTTCACGCTCCCGCAGGCCGTTTGCCTTGCCGGCATTCGCGACGGCGGGAGCCACCCTCCCCCTATTCAAATTACAAAAAAAGGGCGATTTCGATGAGCAATAAAACCACGGCGGTAACGATTGCACTGGGCGCCATTGCGCTGAGCACCCAGGCGCACGCCGACTTCCTGAGTGACAGTAAAGCCACCCTGGGACTGAGGAATTTCTACTTCAACAACGACAACCGCGACGGCACCGCCGCGCCTTCGAAAACCGAGGAGTGGGCGCAGGGTTTCATGCTCGATTACAAGTCGGGCTACACCGATGGCACGGTCGGTTTTGGCGTTGATGCATTGGGCTTGATGGGGGTCACGCTGGACAGTGGCAAAGGACGGCATGTCGGCAGTTCGATGATTCCTTCGGACAGCGACAACCGAGCCGTCGACGAGTGGAGCCGGCTGGGGTTGACCGGCAAGGTCAAGCTCTCGAAAACCGAATTGCGCCTGGGCACGCTGATGCCGAAGTTGCCGATCCTGGTGGCCAACGACGGGCGCCTGCTGCCACAAACCTTTGAAGGTGGCCAGGTCACCTCGGGCGAGTTCAAGGATTTGACCTTCACCGCCGGGCGAATCGAACACGCCACCGGTCGCGGCTCAACCGACCAGACGGGCTTGGCCGCCACCGGCGGCACCCGTGAAAGCAATGCGTTCGACTTCGCCGGCGGCGACTGGAAAATCACCAAGGACCTGACCGCGCAGTATTACTACGCCAATCTGGACAACTACTACACCCAGCAGTTTTTCGGCCTGATCCATACACTGACGATCTCGGAAGGACAGTCGCTGAAGACCGATTTGCGCTACTTCAAGACCGATTCCTCCGGCAAAAACAGCTCGGGCACCTCGGGATACAGAATCAGCGGCTTCACCGAAGGCAATGATGGCGAGATCGACAATAAAACCTGGAGCGCCGCGCTGATTTACACCGTGGGTGGCCACGGCATCACCGCCGGCTATCAAAGCGTTTCCAGTGGCAGCAACTTCACGCAGCTCAATCAGGGCAACCTGGCCGACAAAGGCGCTGGCGGCAGCAGTCTTTACCTGTACACCGACCGCCTGATTCAAACCTTCACCCGCGCGGGCGAACGCACCGCCTTCGGTCAATACGCCTATGACTTCGCGGCGATGGGCGTGCCCGGACTGAAAGCGTCCGTCATCTACCTGAGTGGGGACGATATCAAGACGACCTCGGGGGACTCCCAGAAGGAATGGGAGCGCGACATTGCCCTGGACTATGTGATTCAGTCCGGTTCGCTTAAAGGAGTCGGTTTTGGCTGGCGCAACGGCAAGTCCAACAGCGAAGCGACGCGTGACCAGGATCAGAATCGCCTGATCGTGAGCTACAGCATTCCCTTGCTGTAGAGCTACTGGAAGGTTGCAAGAGATCAGCGCTGATGTTCGTCAGCGCTGTTTTTTATTGCCCGACGAAGTAGTAATGCTGTTTCCCGACCGTCATGGATTTGAGCACTTTCAAGGGCGCAGGTGGTTCGGCATCGGCGGCCATGACCGCTACATTGGAGGGCGACGCCTTCAAAAACTCATGCAGCTGCGCCTCGGTATCCAGTCCTTTGAGCACGCGGTGGGCATAGAACACGCTGGCGCCGCCCAGGCGTTCGTTGGCTTGATACAGTGCGACTTGCTGACCGTTGGCTTGCAGGGTCCGGATCTGCTCGGTCAGTGGCAGGAACGACAATGTGCGGTCGGCGTAGGGTAGCGCCCATTGTGCGGCGGCGAGGTAGCCGCCGATCACCACCGCCAGCGTGCCAAACGCGACGCTGCGGCGATGGCGGGTGACGCTGGCTGCCAGGGTGGAGACGTCTTGCCGAGCCTTCAGTTTTGCGTAAAGGACGCTCGCGTACTCGGCGGCGATGACGGCCGCCGCCGGCGTCAGCGACATCAGGTAGACCGTGCGTTTACTTGAAGCCAACGTCAGCATGACGAACTGCGCCAGTATCCATAGGGTGAAGAACAACAGGTAACGATTGGCCATCAGGCTTTTGCGGAAATGCCACAACCCCAGGTACACCAGAATGTTCCAGGGCAAAAACGCCTCGGGCAGTTTGGCCAGGTAGTAGTAGAACGGTTCGTAATGACCGGCTTCCTCGAACGAGCCACTGAAGCGACCGACGCTATTGGTCAACAGCACTTGCGTCACGGCCTCGATGCCGCCGCGTTGATACAGCAGCGCCAGCCAGATCATCAAGGGCAGCAATCCCAGCAGTGTCAGCAGCCCCGGACGTAGCCAGTGCGAGGGGTACAGGCGCTTGTCCATCAGACTTTCGGCCAGCAAAAAGGCGAAGATCACCACCCCTGGCATCGCCAGTCCCAGGATGCCTTTGCTCAAGGTGGCGATGGCGATGCCCAGGGCAAACAACAACGCGTTGCCGGGACTCGATTGTCGATGTCCCTGGAAGAATGCCAGCAGCGCCAGCGTCACGCCGAGGGCGAGCAACGCGTCTTCGCCGACGCCACGCACATTGCTCCAGTAACTGGCCATTGTCGCCAACAGCAATGCTGCGGTCCAGGCCAGGGCTGTTGGCCGGCCGAAGCGTCGCAGCATCGCGAACAACAGCATCACGCTGAGCAATCCGGCACAAGCCGAGGTCAGGCGTACCGCCCACGGCGTGCCGCCGAATGCGCCGATCGCCCCGGCGTCGAGCCACAGGCTCAGGGGTGGTTTTTCCAGGAAGGGTTCACCGAACAGGCGGGGGGTCACCCAGTCGTTGTCCAGGTGCATCTCCATGGCAATGCCGGCGACCCGCGCCTCGGTGGAACCTTGCAGCTGGTGATTGCCCAGGGCGAAGAAGAACAGCAGCGCGGCGAGCAAGAACAGTGAGGAAGTAGAGCGCGACATGGGCTTTCGGAGACCGGGAGGGAGTGCTGACCCCGAGCATACGAAGCGAATCCTTAACAAAACGTGAACGAGGCGTGAAAGCTTTAGTAAAGCTGTCTTGCCCAGTGCTGATCAGGGTCTATATAGACCTTGCTGACCAGACGTCCCTGCAACCGGGCGCCGCGTTCGTTGTCGGGGATGGCTACCGGGAAGGCGAGTTCTTTTTCATGAAGATCAAGAGCGTCTTTCCCGGTAATCCGTGAAGAACCTGTTATTTGGGGATGTTTGATCAGTGTCGCGTCTTGCGCTCCAGCAATCGCACGCCCAGAGACAGCGGATAACACAGCGCAAAATAAATCGCGCCGACGAGGATGTAGATCTCCAGCGGCATGAAGTACACGGAACTCAAGTCCTGAGCCCGCAACATCAGGTCGGGGGCAGCGATCAGCGAGGCCACCGAAGTGTCCTTCAACAGCGAGATTGCGACGTTGCCGATCGGCGCCAGCACGATCCGAATGGCCTGGGGCAACACGACCCAGCGCAACACCTTCAGATGAGGCATGCCAATCGCCTTCGCCGCTTCCACCTGCCCCTTGGGCACCGCCTCCAGACCCGAGCGGTAGATTTCCGACAAATAAGCCGCCGCATTCAGTCCCAACCCGATCATCGCCGCCTGGAACGAACTGAACTGAACGCCGATTTCGGTCAGGCTGAAATAGACGATGAACAGTTGCACCAGCGCCGGGGTGCCGCGAAATACCTCGATGTAGATCAGCGCCGCACGGCGCAACGGCCGGCTGTTCGACAAACGTGCCAGCGCCACCAGCAAACCGACGATCAAGCCGATGACCAGTGCCCCGAACGCCAATTGGAGCGTGGCCCAGGCCGCCGCCAGCAATTCGACATGGGTTGCTTCCCACAACTCGCCATAACCCATATCAGTTCTCCTTGACCACTTTGAGACGGCGTTCGGTACGCGCCGCCCAGTGGGACAGCACCAGGCTCAACACCAGGTAAATGGTCGCCAACAAAAAGTAAATCAGGTTGGTCTGGTAGGTTTCGCTGACCAGCATCCGCGCCTTGAACGTCAACTCCGGCACCGCCGCAGCCGAGGCCAGCGAAGTGTCCTTGAGCAAACCGATGGCAAAGTTGGCCATCCCCGGGATCGCCACCTTGAACGCCTGGGGCAGCACGATGATGCGCATCGCCAGGGAACGGGTCATGCCGATGGAATACGCCGCTTCGCTTTGCCCGCGATCGATGGTGCGGATGCTCGAACGGAACACTTCCGACAGAATCGCCGCGCCGTTCAGACCAAAACCAATGATCGCTGCGCCAATCGCCGGCAAGGTGATGCCGATGTAGGTCAGCCCGAAGTACAGGATGAACAGCTGGGTGAGGATCGGTACGTTGCGAAAAATCTCCAGGTAGACACTCGCGACCAGGCTTAACACCCGGCTGCGGGAAAGACGCATCAACGCCAGGCAAAATCCCAACAACGTCGCCACCACAAACGCTGCCGCCGTCAGGCCGATCGTCGTCACTGCACCGAGGCCCAGCACATTCAAAAAGTACGGGAGCATGTCGATGGCTTTGTGCAGGGCAATGGAATCGAACATCGATCAATGCTCCTGCACGGCACGAATGAAGGAGCGGGTGCGTTCGATCTGGCTCTCGCGAAAGATCTGCCGGGGTGGCCCCTGTTCGACGATGTTGCCGTCGGCCATGAAGATCACTTGATCGGAGACGCTTTCAGCGAAGTGCATTTCGTGGGTCACGATAATCATCGTCATGCCCTCCTCCGCCAGCTTACGCATGACCCCCAGCACTTCACCCACCAGCTCCGGGTCGAGCGCCGAGGTGGCTTCGTCGAACAACATCAACTTGGGCCGCATCGCCAATGCCCGGGCGATGGCGATGCGTTGCTGTTGTCCGCCCGAAAGCTGTTCCGGAAACACGTCGCGCTTGGCGAACATGCCCACCTTGTTCAGCAGGTCCTCGGCCAGTTCAACGGCTTCGGCGCGGCTGCGCTGTTGCACCTTGAGCGGGCCGAGGATGATGTTTTCCAGCACCGACAGGTGTGGAAACAGGTTGAAGCGCTGGAACACCATGCCGATTTCAGTGCGCATGCGCGCCAGCTCCTTGTCGCTCATGGGCACTTTGCGGGTGCCCACCAGTCGCTGGCCGATCAGTTCGTTATCGATGTAAATGTCGCCTTTGGTCGGCTCTTCCAGGTAATTGACGCACCGCAGCAATGTGGTCTTGCCCGACCCGCTGGGGCCGATCAGCGAGATCTTCTGACCTTGCTGCACGCTGAGGTCGATACCTTTGAGCACGTCCAGATTGCCGAAGGACTTGTAGAGTCCCTCGATGCGCACCAGTGGGGTTGAATCAGCCATGAGCTATATCCTCGACTCAGGCAAAGGCCTGACTGAAATCACGCGGCGGGTGTTCGAACGGCCCGATCAGGTTGCCCTTCTCGTCACGGTCGACGCCGATGCGCGGATCCTTGGCCGGAGGCACAAGGTAGTCAGGGTTTTTGATCCCGTATTTGGCGAGGATCGGGCGGATCTGATCCGTCGCTTTCAGCCAGCGCAGGCCCTGATTGATGCCATCGAACAAATCCTGATTCTGCGGATGAACGCCCCAGATCGCCTCGAACTTGGCGGTCAGGCTGGGGAATTTTTCATCGTAGGACATGGGGATCTGCTTGAGCTTGAGGCTTGGATCCTGAAGGATCATGTAGTCGATGGTCGGGGCATCCAGCACCGCAAAATCCAGGCGTCCGGCGCGCACGTCGCGTAGGCAGGAGTCGGTGTTGTCGTAGAGCTTGACCTCCTTCACCCCCTCGATTTTCTTCATGTCCGGGATGGTGAAATAGCCGGTGATAGCGCCGATGGTGCGGCCCTTCACATCGTTCACGGTGATGGCGGTGTCGAACGGTTCGCTGTCGCGCATGATCACGTAGGCGCCGGTGTAGAACACCGGGTCGGTCAACAGCAGGATCTTGGAGCGCATCGGGTTCCAGGCGAAGTTGCCGCCGAACCAGTCGGCGCGTCCTGATCTCACGGCCTCGACCACTGCCGGGAACCCCATCGTCAGCACATCGAGCTTGAGCTCGAGGCGATCGGCAATGATCTTGAGCAATTCCAGATCGGTGCCGACCGGAACACCTTCACGCAACGCCCCCAAAGGCATGTCGCCCAGGCAAGCGGCTGTCAGATAGCCGGGGCGCACGGTCTTGATCGGTTGGCCGGCCGCGAAGGCGAAGGACATCGGGCCCATCGCACTCCCGACCAATGCCGCCAATGTGCCGTAGCCAGTGGCCTTGAGCAGGCCGCGTCGGGAGAAACCTTGGGAATCAAACTTGAAGTCGGACATAGATCACCTATGGGCAAATAATTGTTTTGACCGGTGCAAGCCTTACTACTCAACAGCCTTCCGTGGCTCGATATCCCTGCGTTTCAAGACCGTGTCGGCAAACCCGCGAGAATGTCGATGGCACTGACGTGGGGCTTGCCGGCCTGCTGACGACGGCGCTTGAGCACCACGTAAGCGGCGGAGACCACGCCGAGACTGACGAGGCTGGCAAGGAACTGCGTACGCAAGGATTCCTGGAACGCCATGGCGACCAAAACACCCGCAATCACTGCCACCACAGCATAGGACAGCCACGGAAACAGCCACATTTTGAGGGTCAGCCGAGCCGGCGCCGTGGCTTCTACCTGGCGGCGAACCTTGATCTGCGCCAGCGCCACCGCGAGGTACACGAACAGCATCACCGCACCGGAAGCATTGACCAGGAACAGGAACACGCCTTCCGGAGAAATGATCGCCGCCATGATCGCGATGTAGCCGATCACGCTGCTCAGCAGCACGGCCGCCCGGGGCACTTTGCGCCCGGTCAGGACCGACAGTTTCGCTGGCGCATCGCCGCGCTGACTGAGGCCGAACAGAATCCGCGAAGACACGTACAAGCCGGAGTTCAGCGCCGAGAGCACAGCCACCAGCACCACCGCTTGCATGATCATCGCCGCGCCGGGAATGCGCATGACTTCAAGCGCCGCCACGAATGGAGAGTGACCGGCAACGATTTGACCCCACGGCACCACGCAGACAATCAGGAAGATCGAGCCGACATAAAAGGTGATCACCCGGAAGATCACCGAACGGGTCATGTTGGCCACGTTCTTCGATGGATCGTCGGACTCGGCGGCGGCGATGGTCGCAATCTCTGCACCGCCAACCGCAAAGATAACCGTCGGCACACCCGCCAGAATCGCGCTGACGCCGTAAGGCATGAAACCGCGGTCATTCACCAGATTGCCCAGCAGGTCGCTGGTGCTCGGGGCGAAACCGAAGAGGTAGGCGCCGACCACGAAGATGAAGACGATGATCGCGAAGACCTTCAATGAAGCGAACCAGTATTCGAACTCGCCGTAGGACTTCACGGACAGGCAATTGATGGCGGTCATGATCGCCAACAGGCTCAGACCGATCATCCACGCCGGCAACGGTATCCATTGCTGGAGGATATTGGCGCCGACCACCGCTTCCACCGCCACCACGATCACCCAGAAGTACCAGTACAACCAGCCGCTGGTGAAGCCGACCCAATTGCCCAGGCCGATGCGGGCGTATTCGGTAAAGGAGCCGACGCCGGGCAATGCCACGGCCATTTCGCCGAGCATGCGCATGACCAGCATCACCACGATGCCGGCAGCGAGATAACTGAGAAAAGCCGCTGGGCCAATGGCCTGAATCGTTGCGCTGCTGCCGACAAACAGGCCTGCACCGATGATCCCGCCGAGGGAAATCATGGTGATATGACGCTGACGCAAGGCCCCGCTGAGGCGCTGCTGGCCGGGTTTTGTATCGGTTGGCTGGGCCTTGTTCACTGGATGACCTCCGCTTCAGGGTCTGGGGTCGATTGACCGGATAATTTCATCGAAGACTTTGCGCGAGGGGGACAACACACCGGATACTCTGTGCCGCCCGCTGACAGCCTGAAGAGTCGGTGGTGCCGGGACAAACCCGGCTGGAACGTTTTGATAGTCATGTGCGTACCCGTTGGGCTGAGCATGGCAGCCATTTTCTTATTGTGTTGCATGACAAGCATTACAATTCACACACTAATCACGGATTTTTAGCTTGTCAATGGGCTTTGTATCGGATAAAAAGCAATACAAATTTGCTTATTGTCTTGCTACAAGCATGACAAGCAGGGAACAGCACCATGAGTCAATTCGAACAATTGCTGGACGAACTGAAAGCCAGCGCCGCGTTGCAGCGCGACAAGGCCGAGACCCTTTACGCGCAATTGGCCGATTCACTGGCTGAAGCGATCGGCAACGGCAAGCTCAAACCGGGGGAGCGTCTACCGCCCCATCGCGAGTTCGCCAGTGCACTGGGGGTGAACATCACCACGGTGACCAAAGCCATGGCGGTGTTGCAGCAGAAAGGCCTGGTGGAAAGCCGTCCCGGCCGTGGCACGCAAGTCGCGCAGCCACGTCATCCCGCCGCACAATTCCAGTCGGCGCCGAGCAATGACCCGGGCACCGTCGACCTGAGCGTCAACCGCCCCGCCACCGACGGGTTCAATCGGGTCCTGGCGCAACTGCTGCCGCGACTGTCGAGCGATCCGCGTTTCGGCGACATGAAGGACTATCACCCGTCCGAAGGTCCGCTCTGGGCACGTGAAGCCGCGGCCCAGTGGTTACGGCACACGGGCGTCGAGGCCCAGGCCTCGCAAATGCTGATCGTCGAAGGCGCCCAGCATGGCATTGCCAGTACGCTGCGCAGCCTGACCAACAGCGGCGATACCGTGCTTGCCGACAGCGTGACCTATCAAGGCATCAACGCCTTGTGCCGCTCGCTGGGCCTGATCCTGGTCGGGGTCGACGCTGACGCTCACGGCATGTCGCCCGAAGCGTTGCGCCTGGCGTGCGCCGAACATCAGCCACGATTGCTGTTTCTGGTGCCGTCGATTCACAACCCTACCGCCATCACCCTGGACACCGAGCGCCGTAAAGAACTGGCCGCGGTGATCCGCGAAACCAACCTGCTGGTCATCGAAGACGACGTTTATCGGCCGCTGCTGGACCAATCGCCGCCGGCTCTGGCGGCGTTGATGCCGGAACGCACGATCTACATTTCCGCCCTGTCCAAATGCATCGCGCCGGGGTTGCGCATGGGTTTTGTCATGGCGCCGCAACCGCTGGTACAAGACATTGCCGCCATGCAACGCATCGACTGCTGGAGCACTTCGCCGCTGACCGCCCTGATCGCCACCCGGTTGATCGAGGACGGTCATGCCGACCAGTTGGTCTCGGAGCAGCGCGAAGAACTGCGCATCCGCCAGGCGTTGCTGGCTACTCACCTTGAAGGCCTCGAATTTCAGCACAGCGCCACCGGCACACACGCCTGGCTGGTGTTGCCGGAACCCTGGACCGGCTCGCGTTTTGCTCGTCTGTGCCACGACCGCGGCGTCGTGCTGCTGGCTGGCGGCGCCTTCACCTTGCGTCCGGAACTGTCGCCGCAAGCGGTGCGAATCAACATCTCGGCGGCCCTGTCACGGGACTCGCTGATCAATGCCTTGAACGTCATCAGTCAATTGGCGCGCCAGGGTCATCTCTACATGCACAACCGGATCTGAGGAACATGACACAGCCAGTTCATTGCGAAATCGCCGTCATCGGCGCAGGCGTTGTCGGGGTTGCCACCGCACTCTGGCTGCGCCGCCAGGGTTATCAGGTGGTGTTGCTGGAGCGCGATGCGATTGCCAGCGGAGCGTCCTACGGCAATGCCGGCACCCTGGCACCTTACGGCGTGATGCCGATCGCGCAGCCATCGCTGCTCAAGGCAATTCCATCGCTGCTGTTCTCGCAGGAATCGCCCTTCGTCATCAACTGGGCGCGCCTGCCCCGGCTGATGCCCTGGCTGTTGCGTTTTCTCAATGAATGCCGTGCTTCGCGCTGTGAAGCGAACACCCTGGCGCTGACAAAAATCCTCCAGCACACCTACGACGGCTATGCACCATTGTTGGCTGACTGCCCGCAGGCCGATCAGCATTTGCGCCACAACGGTTGCCTCTATGCCTATGGCACGGAGCAAGGTTTCGCCGGCGCCCAGGCCGCCATCGAGTTGCGCCGTTCGCTGGGAATTGCGCAACAGGTTCTGAGCGCTGCCGATGTCGATCAGCTGGAGCCGGCCCTTGCGGGCAAATCAGTGGCCGGCATTCTGTTCCCCGAGTCGTCGCACATGGACGATCCGCGAGCCTTCATCGAAGCGTTGGCCGCACCGCTGGTTGCCGAAAGTGTGTTGCATCAGGCAACGATCACCGGTGTACAACGCCAGGCCGATGGCCTGCACCTGAGCAGCGCCGAAGGCAAAACCTGGCGCGCCGACCGGGTGGTGCTGTGCGGCGGAGCGTGGTCTGCGGCGCTGGCACGTCAGGTCGGGGATCACATTCCATTGGATACCGAACGCGGTTACCACATCGAATTTGATCTGCAAGACACCCTGCTCAATCGCCCCTGCTGCCCGGTGGAAAGAGCGTTCTACATGACGCCCATGGCCGGACGCCTGCGCGTGGCGGGCACGGTGGAACTCGGTTCGATCAACGACCCGTCCAATCCAAAGCGCTTCGACTATCTGGAGCGACATGTGCGGCGCGTCATGGGCCTGACCGAACCGGTCGCCCGTCGATGGCTCGGCTTCCGCCCTTCGTTGCCAGATTCGCTGCCCGTCATCGGTCCATCGCCTAACGAGCCACGAATGATCTACGCCTTCGGGCACCAGCACCTGGGCCTGACACTGGCGGGGGCCACCGGGCAGTTGGTCGCCGACTGCATTGCCGGTAAAGCGCCCTCCTGGCTGGACAGTTTTTCAGTGCAACGCTTCTGAGCGATTCCATTTCAAAGGAGAACAATTGATGCAAATCATCGAGCGTAAACACACCAACCAGCGCATGAGCCAGATCGTTATCCACGGCAAGACCGTGTACCTGGCCGGGCAAGTCGGCGAACCTCATCATGACGTCGCCGACCAGACGCGTGATGCGCTTGCGCGCATTGATGTCTTGCTCGCAGAAGCAGGTTCCTCCAGAGAGCAGATGCTGCAGACCACTATCTGGCTGGCTGACATGGCGGATTTCGAAGCGATGAACGCCGTGTGGGATGCCTGGATCCCGACGGGGCACGCGCCGGCTCGCGCCTGTGGTGAGGCGAAACTGGCGGATCCACGGCTATTGGTGGAAATCATCGTTTGCGCGGCGAAAGGCTGAATCTTCAAGCTGACGCTTTCGAACGGATAACGCTTCGCCAGGGAACTCCTGACAACGCCCATGCATCCAAAATTATGAGGTACTTCTTTTTTGCTTCACGCTTCAGAGGACTTTGCCATGCGCCGTCTGATTATCGTTTCGTCGTTCATGTTGTGCTTACCCTTCGGTTCGGCCTTCGCCAAAGTGGATGCGGGCGATGTCGCCACCTCAGCAGGGGTTTCTGCGTCGCTTTACTCGACGTTCAAGGATCACAAACTGGCGATTCCCGCCCGTGATGATGCCTCGAGCTTCGTGGCCAGTGGCGGTACGATTCGCGGGGTGTATCTGGAATCGGTGTTGAACAAGATCCGCCAGGAAAATCCAGGCCTCAAAGCCAGCGACGAAGAGTTGGCCAGAGCCATCCTTATTCAGGAAAGCACAGCGGGTCAGTAAGGATTGAAATGTAGCGGTAGGGCTAGCGACACCTGGATCGTTTGCAGCCCTGCCTCGTTTCACCGCGGCAATGAACGCGCCCAGCCAGCGACCAGCTGTACGCTGATGCTGACCCCGCCACACACCACAATCACCACGTCATGGGCCTGGGCAATCGCCGGATGGTCAAGGTACGCGACAGCCAATGAAACACCGCATGCCGGCTCGACCAGTTGACGCAGGTCGCTGGCGTAACGCACCACGCCCATGATCGCCTCATCATCTCCGAGCACCACGCACTCGTAGGGAAACTCGCGGATGTGCTGCACGGGCCAGGCAGCCACTTGTGCTGCGCCAAGCGAAGTGGCGACGGTATCGATTCGCGGCAATCTGACCGGATGGCCAGCCTCCATGGCAGCCGCAAAAGACGCCGCTCCCAGGGTTTCGCAGGCGATGATCCGACAGTCCTTGCGGTTGTGCCGAATCAACCCGGTCAGGATGCCCGACAGCAAACCGCCGCCCCCCACCGACGTCACGATCGCATCGACTTGAGGACAATCCTCAAGGACCTCGTCGATCAGCGTGCTGTGCCCTTCCCACAACACGGGATGGTCGAACGCCGGTACGTATTGAGTATCCGATTCTTGCGAGAGTTCTTTCGCCCGCTGATTGGCCTCGTCCCAGACCTTGCCATGAACGATCACCTCGGCCCCGGTTTTGCTGATCCGTGCGCGGGTGGTTTCAGGCGTGGTGTGCGGCACCACGATGCAGGCTTGCAACCCGAGGGCCGCGGCCGCCATGGCGGTGGCAAAACCGGCGTTGCCACCGGACGGACAAACGACTTTGCGTTTACCCTGTGCCTTGGCCTGACTGCATAACAGGCCCATGCCGCGCAATTTGAATGAACCACTCGGTTGCAGGTTTTCCAGTTTGAGCCAGATACGTCGGGCCGGCGTCGACAAGCCCGGGTGCAGAATCAACGGCGTTCTGATGTGCAGCATTTTGCGCTCCCTAGGGCAACACCGACCTGCCGGGATTTTCGACACGTCGGTGTGAATGGTCCTTATTCAAGCTTAGTTCACCTTGCCCCCAAGGTTACCTTCTACCGATAGCGCGGCGCCACCGACGAGTGGCCAAACGACCCGGACAGCACTTGGCGTTGGCTTTCATAGGTATCCCACTTGTCACCCTCGTGCAAACTCGGGATCGTCACTACTTCCCCTCTCGCCAGCCCCAGCAATGCGGCGTCGACCATATCCTCGGCGGACATGACGATCTCTTGCGGCAGGTTTTCCACCGGGTTGCCGGCTTCGCTCCAGAAGTCGGTGGCGGTAGCGCCGGGCAGCACGGCCTGAACGTGAACGCCCTTGTCGGCCAGTTCGCGGTGCATTGACTGGCTCAATCCCAAGACAAAGGCCTTGGTCCCACCATAAACACCGTTGAGGATTTCCGGGGCGATCGCGACGATCGAGGCGATGTTGATCACGGTGCCGGTGCCGCGTGCCACAAATCCAGGGACCACGGCATAAGATAAACGCATGAGCGCGGTGACATTGAGCGCAACCATGTCTTCCATGTCGTCCACCGGGCTGCCGAGCAACGGCATGACGCCGCCAACGCCGGCATTGTTGACCAGCAATGTGATGCTCGCGTCGTTGCGCAGGATGCTTTCGACCTTAAGCAGGTCGGCCTTTTGCTTGAGGTCGGCGGCGACCACTTCGATGGCGCGGCCGGTTTCGTTGCTCAGGTGGTTGGCCAGCGCGTTGAGCTTCGCCTGGCTGCGAGCCACCAGAATCAGGTCGTAACCCTGGCGAGCGAGCCGGTCGGCATAGACCGCGCCGATGCCCGAAGAAGCGCCAGTAATCAATGCAGTGCCTTTGGATGAGAGCGCCATGTTCAATTTCCTTCACAGTGAGGCGATAAGGTCGCCGGGTGTGAACTGTTATAAATTGACTTACGCGCGTCTCAAATGACGTTTAAAGTACGTTTTTCGGACATGACCGTTTGAGGGCATCATCGATGACATCCGTGGCGTTCGTGGTTTTCGAGGGTTTTCAGTCCATGGCGCTGGCCGCCATGCCCGTGTTCGAGTACGCCAACTTCAGCGCCGGCGAGGCGCTGTATGACGTAAGCGTGATTTCTGAGGACGGCCGCACGTTGCGCGCTTCCGGCGGTTTGAGCGTAGGGACCCAGGCGTTCGATGAGCGGGTGTTCGACACGGTAATCGTGGTCGGTGGCGACAGCATCCTCGAACAGGTCCCCGAAGGCGTGCTGGCCTACTTGCGCGCCAGCGTGAAAACCGCACGGCGCACCGCCTCGATTTGTTCGGGGGCATTCGTGCTGGCCCAGGCCGGGCTACTCGATGGACGACGCGCCACCACGCACTGGGCCTACGCGCGGGAACTGCAAGCGCGGTTTCCCTCGATCAAGGTCGAAGAGGATCGCATTTACGTGGTCGACGGTGCCTTCTGGACTTCGGCGGGCATGACCGCCGGCATCGATCTCGCGCTGGCAATGGTCGAAAAGGACCACGGCGCCGAACTGGCCCGCTCCGTCGCGCAGAAACTGGTGATGTACCAGCGCCGTGGCGGTGGCCAATCGCAGCATTCGGCGTTGCTGGAACTGGCGCCCAAATCCGACCGTATCCAGACCGTCCTCGGCTACGCCCGGGAACACTTGGCCTCACCGTTATCCGTGGAGCAACTGGCGGAAGTCGCGCGACTGAGTCCTCGGCAATTCAGCCGGACCTTTCGCGCAGAGACCGGGCAGTCCCCGGCCAAGGCCATCGAAAACCTGCGCCTGGAATCGGCGCGACAACTGCTCGAACACGGGCGCCTGACCCTTGATCAAATCGCCACCGAATCAGGGTTCACTGATCGTCGCCGCATGCGCGAAGCCTTCCTGCGCGCGTTTGGTCAGCCGCCGCAGGTGATTCGGCGCAACGCCAGGTCGCGGATGACGGCGTGATGTTTGGTGAGCAGGCTGCGCCGACGAATCAGCCTGAGCTTCTACACTGAAGAAGTCGAAGCAACCCCGGAAGGATGCCCATGAAAATCTCGCCCAAACTGGCGTTTTTCGCCATCGTCTCCACCCTCGCCTACCTCGCTCTCGCGATCTGGGGGCTGGGCGGATTGGCGGCGTTTTTTTCTCATGCACCGCTGGTGGTCATTGCCCTCGCCACCTTGGCGATGGCCATTGCCTCGTTGTTCACCGAGGTCAATCTGAGTTCCGGCGAACGGGAGGACCGGGCCAATCGTTGGGTGCTGCCGGCATTTGGGGTGATTGGGTTGTTGAGTGGTTACCTGCCGGCCTATACCGACCGGATCGACTTCTGGACCTTCGGTGGCGAGGGTGTGCGCTGGCTGGGGGCATTGCTGTTTATCGTCGGCGGCGCGCTGCGGATGTGGCCGGTGTTTGTGCTGGGCAAGCGTTTTAGCGGGCTGGTGGCGATTCAACCGGGGCACCGTCTGGTCACCGACGGCATTTACCGGCGTTTGCGCAACCCCAGTTACCTGGGAATGTTGGTGATCGCCGTGGGCTGGGCCCTGGGTTTTCGCTCGGCTATTGGACTGCTGCTGGCAGCGCTGACGGTGATTCCGCTGATTGCCCGCATTCACTCGGAAGAGGCGCTGCTAAGGGCGCAATTCGGGAGTGAATACGAGGCTTATTGCGCGCGAAGCTGGCGGTTGATTCCCGGAATTTATTGAAACTCCCGACCCCATATTCAGCGTTGCGTCAGGCAGATTTTCCCGTCGGGATCTACTCGCGCGGTCACCCGGTCATAACCGGCCAAGGTGGCATGTCGCGTCTGGATCGGATGGTCATGTGTCGCGGTGATGATCACGAGGTCTGCCCCGGCAGCTTCCGCCGCCAGAATGCCCACGGCGGCGTCTTCGAAGATCAGACAATCAATGACCTGAAAACCTAGCCGTGCAGCGGCCAATCGATAGCCCGAAGGATCCGGTTTGCCGGCACTGACGTCTTCTGCAGTGACCATCACGTCAGGCTCGGGAATCCCCGCGGCGGCCATTCGGCGCAAGGCCAGCGCTCTCGGCGCCGAGGTGACGATCGCCCATTGATTCGCTGGCAAGCCGTTCAGGAAGTTTGCTGCGCCGGACACCTCGACAATGCCCTCGACATCCTCGATTTCCGCTTCGGTAATCCAGTTGGCTTCGGCCTCTGCATCCACTGCCGGCAAGGCCAGACGATTGATGGTGTCGATGGCCCGGGCGCCGTGAATGGTCGGCAGGAAAGATTCAACATCCACCCCGTGGCGCAAGGCCCAGGTTGTCCAGATCCGCTCGGCGGCGGCGATGGAGTTGAGGACGGTGCCATCCATATCAAACAGAAAGGCACGATACGGCGTATTCAAAATGCAATCGTGAGCAGACAAGGAGGAGCTTCCTCTCGCAAGAGCCAGGACGGGTTCGCCGAGCAATGTAGCACTTGCAAAGAGCCAGCGACGTATCAGCCGACCGATTTGGACTTCAAGGCCACGTCTACGCAATCCAGCAATTGCCCGATCGCCCACGGTTTCTTGATGAACGTGACCGGGTGCTTCACCCCGGAAGTTTCGGGGGTTTCGAAACCGGACATGATCATGATCGGCGTCTGCGGCCAGCGATCACCGCACAGATTGGCCAGTGCTGCACCGTTGATTTTGCCTGGCATGGTGATGTCGGTCAGTAGTAGAGAGACGCCGTCGGCATGCTCCTCCAAATACAGTGAAGCAGCGTCTGCACTGGTTTGCGGTGCAACCTTGAAACCTTCCTCCTGAAGAATTTCGCAGAGAAACTCCAGGATCAACGGGTCATCCTCGACCACCAGAATCAACCTTTCTGGAAGGTGCTCGCCCGCCTTCGATACTGGACACATGACTTCGTCACTCCCTGATTGCACAAATGATTTCGCGGACTCAAATCCGCTACCTACAGGTATGAGCAGCGGACTCGGCGGAAATTCACTTTTGATACAGGACTGCGACAAAATGAGGCGCCTTGCAGTCTGCTTCGGCGCCTTAATGCCCTGTTTCGGCCCTCAGGGACGGTATTCGGCTCAGTACGAGGGGGCTTCTTTTTTCATGGTGTCCTTGGACATCGCATCCTTTTTCATCGTGTCCTTGCTCATGGCGTCCTTGGACATGGTGTCTTTTTTCATTGTGTCCTTGGACATGGCGTCCTTGGACATCGTGTCCTTTTTCATGGTGTTTTTCTGCATGGCATCTTTGGACATGGCGTCTTTGCTCATGCTGTCGTTGCTCATGCTGTTATTAGTCGTCGCATCGGCGGCGAAAACGCTGGCGGCGCCGACGGCGAGGCACATGGAGAGGACAACGGTGGTTAGCTTTTTCATGATGAGGCTCCAGACGTACAGGTTGCGATTGAGCGCAGCACGAACTGCGCGATGAAATGACCAGCGCCGTCAGCTACCGCCGAACCAGTTGTAGCCCTGGTCTTCCCAGTAGCCACCCGGATAGGTGTTGGTGACGAAAATGGCCTGAATGTGTTTGGGATTTTTGTAGCCCAGCTTGGTGGGCATGCGCAGCTTCATCGGGAAGCCGTACTGGCGCGGCAGGACCGCGCCGTCATAGGTGAGCGTCAGCAAGGTTTGCGAATGCAGCGCCGTGGCCATGTCGATGCTGGTGTAGTAATCGTCAGCGCACTTGAAGCCGACATATTTGGCGTCCGTATCGGCACCGACCCGTTTCAGGAAGTCACTGAAGCGCACGCCGCCCCAGCGCCCGATCGCGCTCCAGCCTTCGACGCAGATGTGCCGGGTGATCTGGTCGGTCTGGGGCATGGCCCGCAGCTCTTCGAGGCGCCAGCTGCGTTTGTCCGCGACCAGGCCTGTGACCTCCAGTCGATAACTTTCCTCCTCCACGGTCGGCGCTTCATCGACACTGTAAAAGGCATTGAAGGGAAACGGCCGGGTGATCATCGACTCGGGATAGGTCGGCGCCAGTGCGTTGGGGTTGAACAACCAGCCCTGCACCCGATCATTGAACCGGGACATGGAAGACAGCGCGGTCTCGACACTTTCGTTGTCGGTGATGTCGCAGCCGGACAACAGGGCCATACCACCGAGGGTCAGGCCGCGAAGCAGGAACGAGCGACGTGAGCGGTCTTCGATCTGCGGAGCAATGATTTTACGGGCCTCGGACAGGATGGAGGACTCGTCCAGCCCCGAGCCTACAATGCGCTTTTTCATACAGGCTCCTTATGACCAAAAATCATGGCCCATAACGTCTTTGGAACCACCGCGACCATCACCAGATGCACCGCGACGAAAGCCACCAGCAGCGACATCGCGATGAAATGCACATGCCGCGCGGTGTCATACCCGCCCAGCAGTTCACGCAACAACGGGAACTGCACGGACTTCCACAACACCAGCCCGGACACCACCAGCAGCGTGATGTCGACCATCACAAACAGGTACGCCAGACGTTGCACCTGGTTGTAATGACTCAGGTCGGCATGACCCAACCGGCCGCGCAAGGCTGCCCACAGGTCATGCAAAATTCCTTTGGGTGAAACCGGAAGAAAGCGCCGTGACAAACGGCCGCTGGTGATATTGATGATCAGATAGACAAGGCCGTTGATGGCCAGCAACCACATCGCTGCGAAATGCCATTGCAAGGCGCCCCCCAGCCAGCCGCCCAGCGTGATGGCCTTGGGAAAACTGAAATCGTAAAGCGGGGAAGCGTCGTAGATGCGCCAGCCGCTGGTGACCATGACCAGCACCGCCAAGGCGTTCAGCCAGTGGGTCAGTCGCAGCCAGCGAGGATGCGTGCTGACCGTAGGTGAAGCAGTTAACTTCGACATGTCGGGCTCCCGGTGGCTGTTGTTATTGGTTGGAGCCGATTATGCGAGCCGACTGTTCGCCAAATCCTCACGCAAAGTTAAATTAAACGTGATAACTCTCGATCCCCGACTGCGGTGCTCACCCCGCAATTGTGGTTAAAATGCCGCCCCCCAAAATTGCCGACGCTGCCCGATGAACTCAGATGCCCTCTCCACCCTTCACAACCATTTGCTGACAGCGCTGGCAGCGGCTCCCGCGGAAACCCGCCGGCTGTTCCACGGCCGTGGCCGATGCTGGCCGGGGCTGGAGCAATTGACCGTCGATTGGTTGCAGGGCGTGGTGCTGGTGTCGCTGTTCAAGGAACCTGAGGCGACTCAGCTGGAAGCGCTGAAAGGCGTGCTGATGGACATCACCCAGTCGCCACAATGGAAACAATCCGGCGCGCAAACCTTGCTGCTGCAACACCGCTACCTGCTGCAAAGCACCACCGAATGGTTGCTGGGGGACGCAATCGAGGAAATGACCATCACCGAAGGTGGCCTGCGCTATCGCGTCGACCTGGGCCGCAAGCAGAACACCGGGTTGTTCCTCGATATGCGCTATGGCCGTGATTGGGTGCGAGCCAATGCCGAGGGTAAACGGGTGTTGAATCTGTTCGCCTACACCTGCGGTTTTTCGGTGGCGGCCATCGAGGGTGGCGCCGAACACGTGGTCAATCTGGACATGTCCAGCCCGGCCCTGAACCGTGGCCGCGACAACCATCGGCTCAATGGCCACGACATGAGCAAGGTGACTTTTCTCGGCCACGATCTGTTCAAGTCCTGGGGCAAGGTGATTGGCAAGGGCCCTTATGATCTGGTGATCATCGACCCGCCGTCCTTCCAGAAAGGCAGTTTCCTGCTGACCAAGGATTACCAGCGTGTGCTGCGCCGACTGCCGGAATTGCTCAGTCCCGAAGGCACAGTACTGGCGTGTATGAATGACCCGGCGTTCGGTGCCGACTTCCTGATCGAGGGTGTCGAGCGAGAAGCGCCGAGCCTGCGTTTCGTGCAACGGCTGGAGAACCCGCCGGAGTTTCCGGACGCTGATATCGAATGCGGGTTGAAGGCGTTGGTGTTCAAGCTGGGGGCCTGAGTGCTGCCACAGAGATCAAGTGATCAGAGCGGCTGCAGCACCAGCGCAAACAACTCGCCGTGACCATTCACATTGAGCTTGTGATAGAGATTGCGCCGATGCACCTTCACCGTTTCCGGTGAAATGCCCATTTGCTGGGCGATGGCTTTGCTGGAAAAGCCCTGGAGAATCAGTCGCGCGGTTTCGACTTCTCGCACAGACAATCGCGCGTCAAAGCGATCGAGCAAGGTTGCCAGGTCGCCGGCCACAGGCTCAGCGGCCACGCCTTGCGGTGGCATCAATTGCAGATGACGGCGCATCGCCGCCAGCACCCAGTCACGCACGCACAGCAAGCGGCCCTGCTCCTCGAGGGTAAATCGCGTTGAGCGACCCATCGACAGACCCAGCACGGCGCCGTCGACGTTGACCATGAATTGCAATTCGTCACTGCCCACCACCGAGCGGAAATAGCTCAAGTAGTACTCGCTCTGCAGGAACTGGTCGGCGGCCACCGAATCCAGGCTGTGCAAACCGTCGACAATTCCGGCACACACCGCTTGGTAAAAAGGATCGAGCAGGTACATGCCGGCGCTGTAGTCCGCCAGTTCTTCCTGTTCGGTGGCGCTGCCTTTTGAGTCGAAGTCGATCAACAGCCGTGGCACTCGCCCCGAATGCATCAGCGCCACCAGGGCGTTGTCCATCGGCACCAACAGCCGCAGCGTGTCGACCAGCGCGCGCCAGAAACCGTCCTGCCCCAGCGCACCAAACACCCGCGCCAGCCCCTGATGCACCGGCAACTCTTTCAACAACGCGTCCACGCACTACCCCTTTCGAGTAACCCATGATGGGAATGGGTGTGTATTGCGCCTGCCGATACGCTGCAAGCACCTGATCATTACCGGCCTGCAGCAGGCCAGGAGTGCCGCATCATGAGTCGTCCCCGTCAACAGATCAATCTCGGACTGAGCGCCCTTTTGTGTGTTTCGCTGTCGGCCTTTGCCACGGACGGCCCGACCGTCCATGTCTACAACTGGTATGACTACATCGGCCCCAACACCCTGCACGACTTCAAGCGCGACACCGGCATCGAACCGGTTTACGACACCTTCGACAGCGCCGAAGTGTTGGAAGGCAAATTGCTGACCAGCCGCAGTGGATACGACGTGGTGGTGGCGAGCAACTTCAGCCTGCCGACCCTGATCAAGGCCGGCGCCCTGGCGCCACTGCCCCGCGCGCAGATGCCGGATTTCAAGAACATGGACACCGACCTGTTGGCGAAACTGGCCAATAACGATCCGGGCAACCTGTACGCCGTTCCATACCTGTGGGGCACCAACGGCATCGGCTACAACATCGACAAGGTCCGCGCCGCATTGGGCGACAAGGCTCCGGTGGACTCCTGGGACCTGGTGTTCAACGAAGAGAACCTGGCCAAGCTCGGCCAGTGCGGCGTAGCGATGCTCGACTCGCCCTCCGAAATGCTGCCGGTCGCCCTGCACTACCTGGGCCTGCCGCCCAACAGCACAAACCCCGAAGACTACAAGAAAGCCGAAGCGCTGCTGCTCAAGCTGCGTCCGCACATCGCCTACTTCAATTCGTCCAAGTTCATCAGCGACCTGGCGAACGGCAACATTTGCGTGGCCGTGGGTTGGTCGGGCGCAATGCTGGAAGCCAAGAAGAACGCCGAGCAGGCCAACAACGGCGTGAAAATCGCCTACAGCCTGCCCAAGGAAGGTGCGCCGGTCTGGTTCGATACGCTGGTGTTGCTCAAGGACGCACCGCATCCGGAAAAAGGCCTGGCTTTCATCGACTACCTGATGCGCCCCGAAGTCATTGCCCCGGTCAGCGATTACCTGTCCTACCCCAACGGTAACCGCAGCGCGACGCCGCTGGTGGCCGAAGCGACTCGCAACAACCCCGCCGTCTACCCGTCCGCCGAAGCCCTGGCCACGTTGTTCACCCTCCAGCCCCTGCCGCCAGCCACCGAACGGGTGCGCACGCGGGTCTGGAGCAAAGTGAAGAACGGCCAGTAAAACGCAACCGACCCTGTCCCTTGTGAATTAATTATTCAATGAACATGAGAGAAACGATGAAACCACGTGCCCGCGACTTGAACATCCAGTTTGGCCAATTGCAACCCGGCCCCCTCAATGCCATTACTGATGTGCCAGGCGTGCGCGTCGGCCACAGCGATGTGCGCGGACGCACCGCCAGCGGCCGGGACATCTTCACCGGTGTGACCCTGATCGAACCGCGTGCCGGGTCGACCAATCAGCAACCGTGTTTTGCCGGCGTCCATGTGCTCAACGGCAATGGCGATGCCACCGGTCTTGAGTGGATTCGCGAAGCAGGGCTACTGACCAGCCCGATTGCCTTCACCAACACCCACAGCCTGGGCGTGGTGCGTGATGCGCTGATTGCGCTGGATCGCGAAACCCAACCCGACGACGGCCGACTTTACTGGAACATGCCGGTGGTGCTGGAGACTTACGACGGCCTGCTCAGCGACATCAACGGTTTTCATGTGAAGCCCGAACACGTGGCCCAGGCGCAGCGCAACGCAGTGGGCGGCGCGGTAACGGAAGGTGCCGTGGGCGGCGGCAGCGGGATGATCTGCCACGAATTCAAGGGCGGCATCGGCACCTCCTCGCGGCAATTGAGCAAGGCACAGGGCGGCTGGACCGTCGGCGCCATCGTCCAGGCCAATCACGGTATTCGCAACGAATTGCGCGTCGACGGCTATCCCGTCGGGCGGTACATGGAAAAGGCCGACTCGCCGTTTCTCAGGGCGTCGCTGCCTCATCCGGGGATGGGTTCAATCGTCGTTTGCCTGGCTACCGACGCGCCATTGCTGCCGCACCAATGCACGCGCCTGGCACAGCGCGCCAGCCTGGGCCTTGCCCGCACCGGCGGCGGCAACGAAGACCACAGCGGCGATATTTTCATTGCCTTCGCCACCGGTAATCAGCACGTGCCGCCAGCGGCCTATGAAGGCAAAGGCGCGCCAACCTGCGACAACCTGCGCATGGTCAACAACGACCACATCAGCGAGTTGTTCCTGGCCGCCACCGAAGCTGTCGAAGAAGCCATCATCAACGCCCTGCTGGCCTCTGAAACGACTGAAGGCAACGGTCACGCCGTACCGGGCCTGGATGAGAAAACACTGCTCAAGGCCCTGCGTCAGGCTGGATGGCCCGGAGATTCGACAGCCAGTCACTAAACGCGCGGTTTAAGCATGACGCCCGGTGCAACCCATCGGGCGTCCATCGCTTACTGCTCCAGCACCACCAGCGGCACGTCTTTCGTCACGATGTAAGTCGCCAGTTCCGAGGCTTTGCCGTCACCGACGTTCTTGGCAATGTGGGCAGTGCCAGCGGGGATGTACAAGGAATCGCCCGCCTTGAGCGTAACCGGGGCCCGTCCTTCAAGCTGATACTCGAACGTACCCGAGATGACGTGGGCCACTTCAACCCCTGGATGAGAGTGTTTGGGGGAAGCCACACCCGCATCGAAATCCACCAGAACCTGAATCACTTCACGCCCGGAGACGTCGAGGTCCTGACGCAACAGATCCGTGCGATGCAGCCCTGCCTGCCAGCTTTTTGCCGGCGCGGCTTGCGCGGGAACCTTCACCTCTTCGGCTTGAGAGAAACTCGCGAATGCGCCGAGCGCTACGACGACAGCCAGGGCGATGCCGAGCTTGCTTGCGGTGTTACTGGGTTTGATACGGGACATCTCGACTCTCCAATGGATGCACGGCAAGGCCGGCGAGAGCTGCATTACGAGGTCGCTGTGTATCGCACAAGTGTCAAACAAGCCTGAATTTGTATGCCAGGTTGGCTACCGGTGCCGGGGATACGTTCAGATACAAACCTGGGCGTACACGTTAGTGCGGTACGCCCAATTTGGTCACGATATCTTCTGGCTTTAGCTGACGGCCGTCCGTCGAAACCAACTGCAGTTTCTGCAGTGGCTTGCGGTCTTTTGCATCGACCATGACCGATCCCGATTCGCCGGGTTCGTACAAAAACTCGTTGCCCCATTGCGACAGCGCAATCAGCACGGTCTGCAACGCCCTGCCCTTTTCGGTCAGCACGTACTCCTTGTAAATACTCCCGTCAGCCGCCGGTTCCATGCGCATCACGCCCTCTGCCACCAGGCTTTTGAGGCGGGTGCTCAAAATGTTTTTCGCGACATCCAGGTTTTTCTGGAAATCACTGAAGCGCTTCGTGCCCGAGAGCGCATCACGGATGATCAGCAACGACCACCAATCGCCAATGAGATCCAGGGATCGAGCGACGGGACAGGGACTGCCCTGCAAACTTTTGCGCTTCACGTCAATAAACCTCCAACAGAAAAGGCCGCCGGTACTGGCGCATATCCGTCAGTCCGGTAGGTGGTTGCATAATACAACCGGCGTTGGTAGAAATAACACCACTTGGTTTCATCATGAAACCATGAACCTGTTCTCAGGTAGCTCATGGCTGTGCCAGACGCGCAGTCACTTCATCATCAATGGTTGCATGATAAAACCGTAGGAGAGTCCCATGAAACTGGCTGGAAAAACTGCATTCATCACTGGCGGCAACAGCGGCCTGGGCCTGGCCACCGCGAAACTGTTCATCGCCGAAGGCGCAAAAGTGGCGATCACCGGTCGCAGTCAAAAAACCCTGGATGAAGCCCGGGAAGCACTCGGTCCAAACCTGTTGGCAATCAAGGCCGACCTGACGGATGTGAGCGAGATCGAGCGCGCCGTCACCGAGGCGGTCGCCGCCTTCGGCAAGCTGGATATTGTTTTCGCCAATGCCGGCATTGCCGGGCAAACCCCAGTCGGCGGAACCTCATTGGAGACCTTCCAGAACATTATCCAGACCAACCTCACCGGCACGTTTTTCACCGTGCAAGCGACCGAGCCGCACCTCAATCCGGGTGCCTCGATCATCTTGAACGGGTCGGTGCATGCCATCCTCGGATGGCCGGGCTACAGCGCCTACGCGGCCAGTAAAGCCGCGGTTCGCGCCATGACTCGCGTGATGGCCGCCGAATTTGCGCCACGGGGTATTCGCGTCAATCAGATTACCCCTGGCGCGGCGCGCACCCCGGTTTGGAACCCTCACGCCGTCAAGGTTGGCATGGACGCGCTGGAGGAAAAACTGATCACCACCATTCCGCTGGGTCGCATCGGTGAAGCCGATGAAGTCGCCTCGGTCGCGCTGTTCCTCGCCTCCAGCGATTCTTCAAACGTGGTCGGCGCAGAAATCGTCGTCGATGGCGCTGCATCCAGTTCACCC
Source organism: Pseudomonas sp. JAI111 (assembly GCF_024809425.1). NCBI lineage: Bacteria > Pseudomonadati > Pseudomonadota > Gammaproteobacteria > Pseudomonadales > Pseudomonadaceae > Pseudomonas > Pseudomonas sp. JAI111. The sequence continues at coordinate 405,955 of NZ_JANUCB010000004.1, forward strand.
ATGGGCGCACCTGCTCACCGGAAAAACTGGCAGGCGTAATGGCTTTGTATCGGTGTGTAATTTCGCGGGGCGATCTTACACACCGATACACAAGCGCAGGTTCAGGACACACACGCACTACATGAAGGTGAAAAAGTGAGCATGTCGCCGGCTCTTCCAGCATCCGGCTGACATCAATGGTCAACCCAACTTTTCCGCAGGAACCGTCATGATCAATAAAATCGACACTGTGCTTTATACCGGCAAGACCCACACCATTGGCGGCCGTAACGGCGAATCACGAAGCGAAGATGGACGCCTGGACATCAAGCTTTCTCCGCCAGGCTCTTCGGGGAATGGCACCAACCCTGAACAGCTGCTGGGTGCAGGCTGGTCGGCTTGCTTCATCGGCGCATTGGGCAAGGCCGCTGCAGCGTTGAAGGTCGCGTTGCCAACCGACACCGCCGTCGATGCCGAAGTGGATCTGGGCAAAACCGAAAACGCTTTTTTCCTCCAGGCACGGCTCAATGTCAGCCTTCCGGGCCTGGATCCTGCCGTCGCACAGACATTGGTGGATGCCGCGCATCAAACCTGCCCGTACTCCAAGGCGACCCGTGGCAACATCGACGTAGAAATCAACCTGGTTTAACCCGCGTCCTTGGTACAGCCTGCCTCGCTGGCAGGCTGTATCGGGTTGTTGCCTATAGCAATTTTCAATCCTGAGACTGTGCCTAAAGGACGAAATCGGTCTAAAAATCCAGAGGCGCGTTTCGCAAGCTTTGCTAATCTGAATTTTGTAGGTGAAGACGCAGACTGATGCGCAAGAGGATAGCGAGGAAGCGTGGGGCGCGCTCCTAAGGGTACACGGTTAGAAAGATCTCCGAGGTGAGATCCAGCCCTTATGCCGTGTGAAGCAAGACAGCACAAGACTGTTCTGTCAGAAGCCTGATAAATCTCGTAAGCCAGAGACCAGCGCTGGCCACCTACTCGATTCCAAAGCCCGCCCCGTGCGGGCTTTTTCGTTTTGCCCCGACGCAAAACCGCAAGCCTGTCCCGGCCATCCGCGCAAACATCGACGTGGCGCTGAACGTCCCCCTGTGTCTAACCTGTCGCCCACCATTGATCACACACTGACCTGGAGCACTTGCGATACCATCGCAAAGCCTGACGCAAGAAGAGTTCACGCAACTGCAGAAGTCGATCGTGACGCTGCGCAACAACCTGATCAAATCAATGAACACTGAGGAGTAAGCAATGACCACGCACACTGAAACTGCACTTCTGGCCGGTGGCTGCTTCTGGGGCATGCAGGATTTGCTGAGGAAACAACCCGGCGTGCTGTCGACGCGAGTCGGTTACTCCGGTGGCGATGTACCCAACGCCACTTACCGCAACCATGGCACTCACGCCGAAGCGATCGAGATTGTGTTTGACCCGAGCATCACCAGCTATCGGCAAATCCTCGAGTTTTTCTTCCAGATTCATGATCCGTCGACCGCCAATCGTCAGGGTAACGACATCGGCCTCAGCTACCGCTCGGCAATTTTCTATTTGAATGAAGACCAACGAGCGATAGCCGAAGACACAGCGGCGGATGTCGATGCCTCCGGTCTGTGGCCCGGCAGGGTCGTGACTGAAATCGTACCCGCTGGCCCGTTCTGGGAAGCAGAGCCGGAGCATCAGGACTACCTGGAAAGATTGCCCAACGGCTACACCTGCCACTTCATCCGGCCAAACTGGAAACTTCCGAAACGCGCCTTATGAAAAAAATCCCCGGGAGCCAGTGTCGACTCCCGGGGATTTTTTTAGGCATGACCACCATGTCGAGCCACAGAGTCGAACCTTCATCCGGAATCGAATAGGCGATGTCGATGCCGTTCCCACGGCAAACCGCTGGAAGCCTATCGACACATCCCCTTCAATCTCGATGAACTGGCCCTGGATGCCGCCGCGCGCGGCTTGGGGGTGGCCGTGACTGACCTGACCCTGGCTGAAGAATCGATTGATCGCGGCGTGCTCGTTGTCCCGTTCGGGTTACCGCTCAAAACCCGGGGCGTTTATTCGCTGTGCCTGCAACCTTCGGCGGCGTCGCATCCCACGTGCGCACAGGTGATGCAATGGTTTTCCGCGCAGGCTGAATAGAACCCCATTCCCCTGTGGGAGCGAGCTTGCTCGCGATAGCGGTTTGTCAGTCAAAAAATTGATAACTGTCACACCGCTATCGCGAGCAGGCTCACTCCCACCGGGGGTTTGCGTTTATCCAGGGATTGCGGCCTCTTGCTGAACCACACCGCGTTCTTCCAGCAAACGCACAAACATCGTCAGGCTCTGCGACACCGTGCCCCTGCGCCACACCAGCCAGGTGCGCAAATAACGGAACGATTGCGACAACGGCCAGATGCTCACGGTGCTGCAGCCCGGCATGCTTTCGAGCATGCTGCGCGGCATCAGCGCCAGGCCGGCACCGGCGCTGACACAGGCCAGCATGCCGTGATAGGACTCCATCTCGAAAATCTTGCCGGGCACCGCCGCGTCGTTGGCGAACCAGCTTTCGAAGTGGTGGCGGTAGGAGCAATTGGAACGGAAGGCGTAGATGTTTTCGCCGTTCACATCCTGCGCACGCTGGATGGGCGAATGGTGCAGCGGTGCGATCAGCACCATCTCTTCCTCGAAGGCCGGCACGCCCTCCAGCGCCGGGTGCAACACCGGGCCGTCGACAAACGCAGCAGCCAATCGCCCCGACAACACGCCATCGATCATGGTCCCCGAAGGTCCGGTGGACAGGTCCAGCTCGACCTTGGCGTGTTTCTGGTTATAGGCGGCCAGCAGCTCGGGAATGCGCACCGCCGCTGTGCTTTCCAGCGACCCGAGCGGAAACGATCCTTGCGGTTCTTCACCGGCGACCGTCGCCCGGGCTTCCTGGACCAGATCAAGAATGCGCCGGGCATAGTCGAGAAAGCTCCAGCCGGCCGGTGACAGGCGCAGGCGGCTTTTCTCGCGGATAAACAGGTCCACGCCCAAATCCAGCTCAAGCTGTTTAATGCGCGTCGTCAGGTTCGATGGCACCCGATGGATATGCTGGGCGGCCACGCTGATGCTGCCGTGCTCGGCGACAGCTTTGAAGATTTCGAGCTGAACCAGATCCAAGTCATTCTCCAAACGTGAACGATATGCTCAGTATTATTCAGTTTCCAGAAAATTAACACCGCCGTAATCTGAGCACATCCCCACCTCGCAGGACGGTGCCATGACCAACGTTTCCAGCCTTACCCATGCCATTTCGATCAACCCCGCCAATGGCGAGCAGATTGGTCACTACGCTTTTGAATCCGATTCGGCGCTGCAAGCCGCACTGGCGCGTGCCGCGACCGGATTCCGTGCCTGGCGCAGCAAGCCGGTGGCGCAACGCGCGCAGCTGTTGATCGTGCTGGCCAAGGCCTTGCGCGACAACTCGGCAGCCATGGCCAACATGATCACCCTGGAAATGGGCAAGCCGATCACCCAGGCCCGTGGCGAAATCGAAAAATGCGCGCAACTGTGCGAGTGGTACGCCGAACACGGCCCGGCCATGCTCAACGCCGAATCGACACTGGTTGAAGGTGGCAAAGCGCGCATTGAATACCGCCCGCTCGGCCCGATTCTCGCGGTGATGCCGTGGAACTTCCCGATCTGGCAGGTCCTGCGCGGCGCCGTTCCAGCGTTGATCGCTGGCAACACCTACGTGCTCAAGCATGCACCAAACGTGATGGGCAGCGCCTATTTGCTGCTTGAAGCCTTCAAGCAAGCCGACTTCCCTGAAGGCGTGTTCGAAGTCATCAACGTCACGCCAGAAGGTGTTTCCACCGCGATCAAAGACACGCGCATCGCTGCGGTCACCCTCACCGGCAGCGTGCGCGCCGGCATGGCCATCGGCGCGCAGGCCGGTGCGGCATTGAAAAAATGCGTCCTGGAGCTGGGCGGTTCCGACCCGTTCATCGTGCTCAACGATGCCGACCTCGACGAAGCGGTCAAAGCCGCCGTGATTGGTCGCTATCAAAACACCGGGCAAGTCTGCGCGGCGGCCAAGCGCCTGATTGTCGAGCAAGGCATCGTCGAGGAATTCACGCGCAAGTTCGTCGAAGCGACCGACAAACTGGTGGTCGGTGATCCGCTGGCGAGCGACACTTACATCGGTCCGATGGCTCGCTTTGATCTGCGTGATGAACTCGATCAACAGGTACGCGACACCCTGGAAGAAGGCGCAACATTATTGATGGGCGGCAAGAAGGCCGAAGGCCCGGGCAACTTCTACGAGCCGACGGTCTTTGCAAACGTCACCGATCAGATGACCTCGTTCAAGCAGGAACTGTTTGGCCCGGTGGCTTCGATCATCACCGCTCGCGACGCAGCCCATGCGCTGGAACTGGCGAACGACAGTGAGTTCGGCCTCGCCGCGACGATCTACACGCGCAATGTCGAACTGGCCGAGCAAATGACCAGCGAACTGGAAACCGGTGGCGTGTTCATCAACGGCTACTGCGCCAGTGATCCACGCGTGACCTTTGGCGGCGTGAAGAAAAGTGGTTTCGGTCGTGAGTTGTCGCACTTCGGCGTTCGCGAGTTCTGCAACGCGCAGACCGTGTGGCTGGACCGCCGCTGATCGCCTCCGCTTGCCTGGGTGTCTTTCAACACCCAGGCAACTGCGCTTTATTCGTTGAGGTAATACACCTTGTTGACGATCATCCAGCGCTCCCTGATCTTCAATAACGACAGATAATCCGTGAACCGCATGCCGAGATAGTCATCAATGACTTTCACGGCGGCGGCATCGCCCGTTACATCAACGCTAACGGTTTGCCAGAACGGATTGACGTCCTTGGCTGCCGGTCCCTCGGCCTTGATCGCGTTGATAAAGTCATTCAACGGCAACCATTCCAGTTCATTGTGATAATGACCAATGATGCGACAGTCGGGATGAAACGCCTGCCGCAGCAGCACTTCGTCGGCGAATACCATCCCTTCCACGTAATTGCGCACCACAATGCTGATGAGCTCTTTGTCCAGCGTTTGAGCCGTCATGACACACCTCCAGCGAACTCATGCCACCTGAAAAGTCTAGCACCGCGTTTCAGTCAACCACCGGGGCGGCGACTATGCTGTTGAAGGCCAACTCTGCGGGAGGATTTGAAGATGTCATTGACGCTTTACTACCATCCGTTGTCGTCGTACTGCCACAAGGTGCTGATCGCGCTGTATGAAAACGCTACCGACTTCGACAGGCGAATCATCGAGCTGGGGGACGTGGCGCAGCGAGCAGAGCTTCAAGCACTGTGGCCACTGGTCAAGTTCCCGGTCATCCATGACGCCGCTCGCCAGCGAACGGTGCCGGAATCCAGCATCATCATTGAATACCTCGACCGGTTTTTCCCGGGCGCCAACGCGCTGATTCCCGGCGATTGGGAAAGCGCCTTGGAGGTTCGGCTCTGGGACCGGTTTTTCGACAACCATGTTCAAGGGCCGATGCATCAGATTGTTGTTGATCGCATGCGCTCGGCCCACGGCGATCTGACCAGGGAACGCGCGGCGCTGGACACCGCGTACGGCATTCTCGAACATCAGATGGCCTCTCGGATATGGGCGGCCAGCGCGGATTTCAGCCTCGCTGATTGCGCGGCGGCCCCGGCCTTGTTCTATGCCAGCACACTCCAGCCGTTCCACGACGAACATCATCACCTGCAGGCTTATTTCGAGCGGCTGATGGCGCGGCCGTCAGTGCGGCGAGTCCTCGACGAAGCCAAGCCCTACTTATCGATGTTTCCGTTCGCCGAGGCCATCCCGGAGCGGTTTCGCTAGCGCACTCATTTAACGATATCGATCAATTGCTCACGCTGCGCCCCGGTCAGCATCGGCCCGAAACCGGCACCGGCATTGTCGGCCATGTAGCGCGGGTTGCCGGTGCCGGGAATCACGCAGGTCACCGCCGGGTGGGCCAGGAGGAACTTCAGCGCCATTTGCGGCCAACTGTTGACCCTGACATCCGCCGCCCATCGCGGTAACGGTTTGTCCTGCAAGCGGGTGAGCAAGCCACCGCCGCCGAACGGCCGATTACAGATCACCGCCACGCCACGCTCGCGGCACAGGGGCAGGATGCGCTTTTCGACGCCGCGATCATCCAGGGCATAGTTGATCTGCAAAAAATCCAGCGGCTCGGCCTTGAGCACCGCTTCCACCTCGTCATACGCCGACGCGGTGTAATGGGTGATGCCGATGTAGCGGATGCGCCCTGCTTTCTTCCATTCGCGCAAGGTCGGCAGATGAGTTTGCCAGTCCAGCAGGTTGTGGATCTGCATCAGGTCGATACGATCGGTTTGCAGCAGCTTGAAGGACTGTTCCATCTGCGCGATGCCTTCTTCACGGCCACGGGTCCAGACCTTGGTGGCCAGAAAGGCCGGCGAGCGCGGCTGATGGATCGACAGCAATTCACCGGTGGTCTGTTCGGCGCGACCGTACATGGGCGAGCTATCGATGAGCGTCCCACCCTTCTCGAACAACGCGCGCAGCACGGCAGGCAGTTGTTTGTAAGCCGCACTGGAAGGCTCGACATCAAACCCGCGATACGTCCCCAACCCGACGATGGGCAATGGCTCGTTGCTGGAAGGTATGGGCCGGGTCAGCATGTTCATGCCTCCTGTTTCCGTCGACGGCGCAGATGCTGCAAAGGCCGGATCGAAGGTGAAAACCGCCGAAGCACCGGCAACCAGCCTGAGCAGTTGTCGACGCGTGTACCCATCAGTGTGGCTCATGGAATGGCCCTCTACCGATGAACTAGACTCTGGCTCCGATCCAGTGGATTGCATCCCTCAGCCCAGAGCCGTCAATGTTGCCCACTAAAGTTAGCCGAATGCCACGAATCCTGATGCTCATCGTCGTCATCCTGGCAGCGTTGTACCTGACGCTTTGTGCGGCACTGTTCCTGTTTCAGCGCTCGCTGATCTACTACCCGCGGCCCAGCGCTATCCAGACGCCGGAGTCGGTTCTGATGCTGGCGGTCGACGATGCCCAGGTTCAGGTGTCCGTCAGGCCGCACGACGGGCCCAAGGCGTTGATCTATTTCGGCGGCAATGCCGAGGATGTGTCGCGCAACCTGCCCGAATTTGCGAAGGCGTTTCCAGACCACGCGATCTACTTGCTGAACTATCGAGGTTTCGGTGCAAGCTCCGGCTCGCCGTCCGAAGAGGCGATCCAGCGTGATGCCATGACCCTGTTTGACAAGGTCTACGACAACCACGCACAAATCGCGCTGGTGGGTCGCAGCCTCGGGTCAGGCGTCGCCGTGCGCCTCGCCAGTCAACGCCCGGCTTCAAGCCTGATTCTGATTACGCCCTACAACAGCCTGGAAGACCTCGCCGTGCGCCAGTTCCCGTGGTTGCCGGTGAGGTGGCTGCTACAGGAACGGTTTGAATCATGGCGGTACGCGGCGCACATCACGATACCGACGCTGTTGATCGTGGCCGAACAGGACGAAGTCATACCGCGCGCCAGCACCGAACAGCTCTACACCCACTTCGCCAAAGGCGTGGCCACGCTGCAGGTCATCCGTGGTGTAGGCCACAACTCAATCTCCGAGAGTCCCGAATACTTGCCGTTGCTGGGCACCGGGCTGTGATGACAAACGATGCGGTGATAGAGCCCATCGATCATTCAGTCATAAACAGTGATTGGACGGCAGGCCCCCTTGCTCTTAGCCTGCGCCCGACCGGCTATCAACTATCTGGATCACACGTATTTTCCGTAGGCAGGACACCATGATCGTCAGACCCAAACCGAACTTCCTCAACATCATGAGTGCGATCAAGGGCTCGATCGCCAAACGGATTGCCCTGCGTTGCCTGATGGTGACGCTGCTCGCGTCAGTGATCGTGCTGGTCGAGACCTTGCACCCCAGCTACTTCTCCAAGGTCAGCGCGACACCGTTCACGCTGCTGGGCCTGTCGCTCTCGATCTTCATGAGTTTTCGCAACAACGCCTGTTATGACCGCTGGTACGAAGGCCGCAAGGCCTGGGGTGACGTGATGGTCGCCATCCGCTCGATGATCCGCGAAACCCGGATCATCCAGGACGCAAACGAACGTCGCACACTCCTTCGTCACCTGTGCGGGTTCGCCCACGCGCTCAACGCGAAACTGCGTCTGGAAAACGAACTCGCGGCCAGTGGCCGCTGGCTCGACGTCGTGCCGGACGACAATACGCCAGACTTCAGCGGACACCTGTTGCAGCAGGTCGGGCAGCAATGTTCGACACTCAGCGAGTCAGGAGTGATCAACGAATGGCGCTACACCATCATGAGCAATCATCTGACTCACCTGACCCAGGCGCAGGCGACCTGCGAACGCATCAAACACACGCCGCTGCCGTTCGCCTATACCTTGTTGCTGCACCGAACCAGCTACCTGTTCTGCTTCCTGCTGCCCTTCGCGATGGCCGAGCCCCTGGGCTGGCTGACACCGATTTTCACCGCGATTGTCAGCTACACCTTTTTCGGACTGGATGCGATTGGCGACGAGCTGGAGGACCCGTTTGGACGCGATGAAAATGACCTGCCGATCGATGCCATTGTGCGCACTATCGAGCGGGAGATTCTTGCGGCACTGGGAGAAACCCCTCTACCTCCGGTGCTCAAGCCAGTGGATTTTGTATTGGGGTGATAACACCTGAGGGCAGCGCTAATACCACGCAACATATTACAATATGGCAAGTTTGATTCTCAATTACAGTAACGCATATAGACCTGTCCCTTATTAATTCTTGCTCATTAGTTATAGCACTGTGATAGCAGTGGCTTGAACTTCATACCTAGACCCACTATCGGGGCACTGCAACACGCCATTCAGCCATACATGACTATTAATAATTTAAAAAGTTTAATCCGCCCGACGGAAGAAAATTCCTTTTCAAAAACAATCAGTTAAGCACTACCGAATTCACTATTGGATAAAAGGCATGTTTTTTGGCGAGGAACGTTTGACAGGGCGCCAAGACTGGTCGATAACTACACGGGTCCATTAGAACAGGGCGCGAGCGCATATTACTCGCTTCTTGCTGTTCCCCGGACAACTTGAAAATGACTTGTCTTCAGGCCCTTGTAAGGACCGTGCGGTAGCTTTGCCAACGGCAAATTGCCACCTCCCTACACCCAATATGCCATCTCACATATATCCCAATTATTACCTCACTGTTACAGGGACGCAACAGAGCCTGATTCACTATTGATACACGCTCAAGTAAACCACATAAAAATTATAATACTGTCCAACTCAACACTTTCCGGGACGCCAAAAGAGCCACTGCCTGTCTAAACTTTCGATAATTACGGAGTTTACCAGCATGTCTGCAATCAGTTGCGAACGTTCCGCCTGGTACCTGCTGCAATGCAAACCTCACCAGGATGAACGAGCCCGTATCAACCTGATTCAACAGAACTTTGTCGTGTTCCACCCTCAGTTGATAAGTGATCGCCTCATTCGCGGCAAACAACAGCGCGTGCGTGAATCACTTTTCCCCGGTTATCTGTTCATCCATCTTGGCGGCAACGACAACTGGGCGCCCATACGCTCCACTCGCGGCGTCAGTCGTATCGTCGAATTCAATCATGGTCCCGCGACGGTGTCCGAGAACGTCATCGAGCACCTGCGTGCGCGCTGTTTCGAATCATCGATTCCCCATGATGCGCCGCCCCTGACGCCCGGAGACCACCTGCAAATAATCCGCGGACCGCTGTCGACACTGGAGGGCGTTTTCATCGCTGCGCATGGGGCCGAGCGCGTGATGATCCTGCTGCAATTTCTGAATCGCGAGCAGCCTATCTGTGTGCCGTTAAGTGACCTCGAGCGCCAGCACACCCCGTTGCAGCTCAATATTTGACTGATTGATTATTCCAGGAGCCATCACATGGCCTTGAAATCACGTTGCCTTATTGCACTGATCATGGCCTCGCTGTATCCCTCAATGGCCTGGAGCATTCGCCCGGCGCCGATTGATCTATACGGGTTGGACTTCACACCGACCTTCCTGCTTTCAGAAAGTTATGACGATAATTTCCGGGAGCTGGAAAACAACAAGCAGTCTTCCATGATCACCCAATTGCTGCCCTCCTTCGAGCTCAAGGCCGAAGATCGCAACAGCGCCACGCGATTAATCTGGCAACCCTCCCGGCATATTTACCACGACGAACCGGATGCTTCGTACACGGCTCAACGGGTGCGGGGGGAAAGCATTATGGAGTTCACTGACAGGCACCGACTGAAACTTGAAGCCGACTACCATAAATACCAGACCACGGAATCAACGGCAGTCGAAGGCGTCAACGACAAGCTCAACAACAAACTCGTGGGCGGCCTCTACACCTACGGAGCCAAGAGCGCTGACAATCAGATCGATTTCGGCGCCAATTACGATGAACTTCGCTACGACAATGCCGACGGCGTCAATGACGACAAAGAGCGCAATACCACCGGCCTGACCACCACCTGGTATCACCGCATCGGCAGCAACACCCGCAGCCTGCTGGAATACGATCACACCCGTTTTGATTACCTGCAATCCAACAGTCCGCGCAGCAGTAATTCCGATGCCGTCCTCGCCGGTGCCGTTTGGGACATCACCGCTCGCACCACCGGTAAAGTCCGCGTCGGTTATGAGAAAAAGAACTTCGATAGCAGCCAATCCAACGACCTCAACAACCCCACCTGGCAAATAGACCTGCAATGGAAGCCACGCACTTATTCGACATTCACCTTCGTTGCCCGCCAGGCCCTCGCCGAGGGCGATGATGGCGCCGAGGCCGTCAAGTCGACCTTTACCCAGGTTGGTTGGCGCCACGGCTGGACCGAGCGGATCACCACAGTGGCCGAAGCCGGGATCGGTCGATATGTCTACGAAGGCCAAACTCGCACGGATAACCTTCAGGACTACAACCTGGCCGTGATGTACGCGATGCGTCGCTGGCTGGATATCGAACTCGGTTATCGATTCCGCGATAACAGCTCCGATGCCGACAATCAAAGTTTCACCCGCAATGTGGTGCACATCAGCTTCAACATAAGCCTCTAAGAGGGTTTAGATATGAACTCACAGACGCTTGGTTTGTTATTCGCGCTGGCGGTTCTACCCAATACGTATGCAGCAGACTCCGGGACCCAATACAAACTGGCCGCCGGCGATGTCTTGCGCATCACCGTATTTGGCGAACCGGAGTTGAGCCTGAAAAGAATCCGCCTCAGCGACGCCGGCACGTTTTCCTACCCGTTCCTGGGTGAGATATCCGCGAAGGGCCTGACACCCGGTCAAGTTGAAAAGATCATCGTCGACGGACTTAAACAAGGTTATCTGATCGACCCGAAAGTCAGCTTGAGCCAGATCGAATACCGTTCGTTCTACATCAATGGCGAAGTTCAGAAACCTGGCAGCTACCCCTTCGTTCCCGGCCTGACACTGGAGAAAGCCATTGCCCTGGGCGGCGGCTTGACGGAGCGAGCCTCGATCAAACGCGTGACCATCGTGCGCGGTGATGGCGGCGCCACGCTCACCGACGAAGTCACGCGCAGCACCACGATCGCCCCCGGCGACACCATTTCCATTGCTCAAGGGTTCTTCTGATCATGGACAACAGCCCCAGCACCTACGTCGAACGTCCTCTTCAAACACATCTGCATCAGCAGAACAGCGAAGACCAGGACACCATTGATCTGCTTAACGTCTGGCGGGTGATCTGGCGCGCCAAATGGAGCATCGGCTGGCTGGTCCTGCTGTGCTGTGCGTTGGCGACGATTGTGGTCTACACCCTTATTACGCCGCAGTACATCGGCAGCACCACCTTGCTGTTCAACGATAAAACGCCGCCGGTGGTGTCCTTCGAGCAGGTCAAGGATTCAGGCGGTACCGCCACCGAATACTTGCAGACCCAACAGGCGCTCCTGCAATCGCGGGACCTTGCCGAACGCGCGGTGAGAAAACTCAACCTGACGACCAACCCGATCACAGACCCACGCCAGCAGCCGAAATCCTGGTTCACTCCACGCCAATGGCTGGCGGACCTTGACCTTGACCAATGGCTGCCAGGGTTGAGCAAGTTGATACCGGTGAAAAATCCGCCCACCGAGGAGGATATTTTCAACGAGGTCACACAGAACCTCATGCTCCATACCAACGTCAAGTTCGTCGGCAAAAGCCAGTTGCTTCAAATCGACGTCGAACTGCCTGACCCGGATCTCGCGGCGGCTGTCGCCAACTCGCTGGCCCAGAGCTTTACCGACAGCCAGCTCGACACCAGCGAGAAGTCATCGCAGACCCTCACGGCCTGGATGAACACACGACTGATCAACCTGCGCGACAACTTGCGCGCAGCCGAGAAAAAGCTTCAGGGCTACCGGGAAGAGCAAGGTCTGGTTGACGTTGGCGGTGTCGCCACCATCAGCGCCAACGAACTGGAAATGACCGGCAATCGCATGGTCGACGCCCGTCGCAACCGTGCTGAAGCAGAGAGCGAATACCGCCAGGCGAAGGCCCTGAGCAATGGCGACCTGAGCCGACTGTCCAGTGTGCCGGCGGTCTTGAGTAACCCGTTGGTCCAGCAATTCCAGGCGGACCGTGCCAAGGCGCAAGCCAAGGTCGATGAGCTGTCGGCTCGTTACGGTCCAAAACACCCGAGCCTGATTGCCGCGCAGTCTGATTTGCGTGCCGCCACCACCAGCCTGCAACTGCAGGTGCAACAGGTGGTCGCCGGGATCGAGCGGCAATACCAGCTGGCCACGGCCAGTGAGGCCTCGCTGCGCCAATCCTTCAACAGTAACAAATCGCAGATCCAGGACATTGCCCGCAAGGAATTCCAGTTGCGTGAGTTCCAGCGCGAAGTCGACAGCACCCGCGCGCTGTATGAAACCTTCGTCACTCGCTTGAAGGAAACCGCAGCCACCGCCGACATGGACTCCACCAAAGTGCGCATCGTCGACCCGGCTATTGTGCCGGTGGAAGCGAGCAAACCGCGCAAAACCCTGATTGTCGGGATCGTCGGCTTGCTCGCGGCGATGATCGGTGTCGCGCTGGCGTTGCTTCAGGACAAACTGAGCAATACCTTCAAGACCGACGAGTCGATCGAAAGCACGCTTAACATTCCGCTGCTCAGCGTGGTGCCTTTGGTCGTGAAGAAAAGTCGCCGGCAATTGGCGCGGTTGTTCGAAGACAATGACAACCCGCGTTTCTCCGAGACCATTCGCAACCTGCGCACCTGGCTGATGTTGCAAAGCAGTGATATGCCGTCGCAAGTGGTGCTGGTCACCTCGACCGTTGCCGGCGAAGGCAAAAGCACCATCGCCAACAACCTGGCCAGCTCGCTCACCCCGCTGGAGCGGGTGCTGCTGATCGACGCCGACATGCGCCAACCGACGCTCTCGCTGAATTTCGATTTTCCACCTGAAAGTCCGGGGCTGGCCAATGTGATTGCCGGCACTGCCCGACTGGAAGATTGCATCGTCTCGGTGGGCAATCTGGACATGTTGCCGGCCGGAAGCATGACACCTCCCGCTCTTGATCTGTTCGGCGCGCCGCGCCTGCCTTCCCCTGCGGACACCAACGACTCGGCGAATCAGCCGCCGCCACAGGACCTGCTCAGCTCACCGCGGATGGCGCGCATGCTTGAAGTGCTCAAGACGCGTTACCGGCACATCATTATCGATTCACCCCCAGCAGAAATGATCAGCGATGCGTTGTTATTGGCCAGGCATTCGGATGCCGTGATCTATGTGGTCAAGGCCGACAGCACGCCGATCAATCAGGTGCAGAGAAGCATTGCGGTGTTGCAGCAAAGCCACGTTCCGGTATTTGGCGCCGTGCTCAATCAGGTCGATCTGCGCAAGGCACGCAAGTACGGCTACAACCATTCACGCCCGTTCTACAACTACGATTTCGTGCCCAGGTAACTCGATACCACGCTTGTCGCTGCACCTTCCTGCACCCTCAACATCACTTGCATCACCTGCGCCGAGCTTAGGACTACCCGGCGGGAGCCACGCCGTGTCTCCCGATCAGTGCCTTTGGAACATCCTGTCTCGAGGTCAAGCAAATGACACCGCAATACACCCATCACATCGCACACCGCCGAGGCCTGACGTTCTGGCTGCAATGGTTGAGTGCGATGACGCTGACCATCTCGCTGCTGACGCTGCTCGTGTATTGGCGCATCGGCACCCTGACCAGCGACTACCGCATTCTGATGATCATGACCGTGCTCGGTTCAGTGCCGATCTACAGCATGATGCAGGTTTACCACAAGCGTCACGGCCTGCTGGTAGGGCTTGGCCGATTACTGGCTGCCTGGTTGATCCTGCTGGCGATTCTGGCGGCCATCGCGTTCATTACCCAGACCAGCGCGATTTTCTCACGCCAGGTAATCATCGTCTGGATGGTACTGGGCTTTGTGGTGCAGGCCGCGAGTTTTCTGCCCCTGCACTGCCTCGCCCGATTGCATTCGCGAATGATGTGCAACGAGCGTCGCTCAGTGATCATCGGCACCTGTCCGACCGCCCATGAGCTGGCGAAAAAACTCAACAGGCCGAACCGCGCGCTGGTGCTGGGATTCATCGCCGCCGCCGATGACAGCGGCCCGGCACCCAGCATTCTGCCGCTGTTGGGTCGCGTCGACGCGATCCGCGAGATCATCACGCGCCTGAACGTGCGCCGCGTCTACATCGTGCTCAACATGGCGCATGCCGCCACCATCGAAGCGCTTTACATCGACCTGCTGGACATGAACGTCGACGTGGTGTGGATCCCGGATTTCAGCAGCATGGTGCTGCTCAATCATTCGATCTCGGAAATCGAGCGAATGCCGGCCATTTACCTCAACGAGAGCCTGATCAGCTCGCATCCTGCCAGCCTGTTTTGCAAGGACCTGTTCGAGCGCAGCCTGGCCGCCACGGCCATTATCGTGCTCAGCCCGTTGCTGTTGGCCGTAGCGATTGCCGTCAAGCTGACCTCCCCGGGGCCCGTGCTGTTCAAGCAGAGTCGCCACGGCTGCAACGGTGAAGTGATCAAGGTCTGGAAGTTTCGTTCGATGCGCCAGCACGATGATATCGAAGTACGCCAGGCCACTCGTGACGATGATCGCGTCACCCCGCTCGGGCGCTTTCTGCGCCGCAGTTCCATCGACGAACTGCCGCAGCTGTTCAATGTGCTGTTCGGCCAGATGGCCCTGGTCGGCCCCCGCCCACATGCCGTCACCCACAACATTTACTACACCGGCAAAGTGCGCGCCTACATGGCCCGTCATCGCCTCAAGCCGGGGATTACCGGGCTGGCCCAGATCACCGGGCATCGAGGCGAAACCGAAACAGTGGAAAAGATGCAGCTGCGCGTCGCCCAGGACCTCAACTACATCAACCAGTGGTCGCTGTGGCTGGACATCAAGATCCTCATCAAGACCCCCTTCACGTTGTTTTCCAAAAACATCTACTGACGCCCCGACCCATCGCAAATCCGTGTCACCTCCCCGTTGATCTGAATGGAGTCGCTCCATGATCAGGCTGCAAATAGTCAGGCATTACTCACCGAAGTTACTGGACGCCAACCAGGCCTATTCCTTCATTAACTTTGCCTCCATCGGCAGTTTGTTCGAACAGCCCCCCAGCACCGTCGCGTTTTTTTGCGACGGCATGCTGATGTCGACATTCATGTCCCGCGTGACGGGTACGACGGTCGGACGGGTCAGCTTCGACTTCACCTCGATTGCCGACCGCGTCCTGGGCAGCGCCGAGCAACAGGGCAAGCGCGTGTACTTCGTTGGTGCCCGGCAGGCTGAACTGGAACTGTTCATCGGCAAGATCAAGCTGCTCTACCCCGGACTGGCCATCGCCGGTTATCACCATGGCTACTTCACCCCGGACCAGGCCGCAGGCATCCGCGCCGACATCTGCCGTAGCCAGGCGAACATCCTGATCGTTGGCCTGGGAGCCGGACTGCAAGAACAGTTCGAGCAAGAGGCGTTGCGTGCCGGTTTCAGGGGGGTCGCCTTTACCTGCGGCGGCTTCATTCGCCAGGAAGCGTTGGCCACGCGTAACTATTACCCAGCCGTGATCAATCGCCTGCACCTGCGCGCGTTTTATCGCATGTATCGCGAGCCCCATACGATCAAACGCTACCTCGTCGACTATCCCGGCAATTTTCTGCAGCTGCTGGCGATGATCCTTCAGCGCAAAGTCGCTATCAGCGTTGGGGAATGACCATGCACATCCTGTTCATTCTCAAGGATTTCAAGGCGGGTGGCGGCGTCGAGCGCGTTCAGCAACGACTGTCCGAGCAGTTTCTCAAGGACGGCCAGCGCGTGAGTTTTTTCGTCATGAACGGCGACACGCCAGACACCGAGGGTGTTCACCGTCACAACAGTGGTGGCGGCGGCCTGCTCAGTTCCATCGTACGGGTGCGCCGGCTGATTCGTCGTGCGGGGGTCACGCATGTGATTTCCGCCAAGGAGCAAGCCAATCTCTGCACCTGGTTCGCCACATTGGGCAGTCCCTGCAAAGTGATCTATAGCCGCCACGCGGCACTGGATTGCACTGAACAGAAAACCGGTCCCTCAAGCCTGCGTCTGCTCTATGCGTTGTACCTGTGCGGCGGCGGCAAGGTGGTAACGGTCTCCAGCGCCCTGCGCCAATCGATGGTCGATTTGCTCCCATGGGGTCAGCAGCGAATCCGTTATTGCCCCAATGCCGTGGTCACCGATCAACTGCTCCAGGCCTCTCATGCGCCGCCGCTTGCCGGCCTGCCCAACGATTACTGGTTGAGCCTGGGCCGTCTGGTGGAACCCAAAGGTTTCCACCTGCTGCTCGATGCCTACGCCCTGGCGTTGCGCAGCGACGCACTGCCCGATTTGGTGATTGCCGGTGATGGTCCGTTGCTCGACGCATTGACCACCCAGGCCCGCCAACTGGGGATTGCCCATCGGGTGCATTTCACCGGTTTCCTGGCAAACCCCTACCCGCTGCTACGGCACGCGCGATTGTTCATCCTCAGTTCCGTGCAGGAAGGCATGCCGACCGCACTGATCGAGGCCCTGGCACTGGGCACGCCCGTACTGGCGTGCGACTGCGAGACCGGGCCCCGGGAGCTGCTGGACAACGGCCGACTCGGGCAACTGGTCAACGTCAACGACGTACCGGCGCTGGCGCATGGAATGTTGCAAAGCCTGACGTCACGGGGTTGCGTTGTGCCAAGCGCAAAAATGCTCGATGACGCCCTCCATCCTTACACCAGCCGGCACGCCGCGCAGGCTTATTACCAGGTATGGAACCAATGAAAAAGTTGCTGATTATCCTGCATGACTTGAGTGCGGGCGGGGCTGAAAAAATGATGGCGCGCCTCGCCAGTGCCCTGGTGGACGCGGGCAATGACGTGACATTGCTGATGCTCACCGGGGGAGGCCTGCATGCGACGCACCTTGATCCCCGGGTAAAAAAAGTCGAATTACGCAGCCCGCGCACCGCGCGTGCAGTGCCGGCACTCACGCGATTTCTGCGCGCCAATCGCTTCGATGCGCAACTGGCGGCCCTCACCCACGTCAACGTCGTGGCCATCGTCGCGGCTTGGCTGTCCGGCACGTTGGCACGACTGCACGTCAGCGAGCGCAACGCGTTTTCCCATGACAAGCACGTCAACCCCGACTTCATGGTGCGGCTGGCGTACCGGATAGCGCCGCTGCTCTATCGACTGATTCCCAACCCGGTGATCTGCGTCTCGCGAGGCGTCGCCCAGGATCTGGTCAACACCACCATCGCGCGTCGCCAGGACGTAACCATTGCCGACAATCCGGTCCTGGACGATGACTTTCGCGACAAGCTGCCGGGGCCGCCCAGTCACCCCTGGCTACTGGAAAAATCCAGTCCGGTGCTGGTCGCAGTGGGACGACTGGCGCCGCAAAAAGGCTTCGATACCTTGATCGCTGCCTTGGCGGCATTGCCGGATCCCAATGTGCGCCTGATCATTTTTGGCGAAGGCGCGCTCAGGGACAGGTTGCTTGAACAGGCGCGCCAGCTGGACGTGGCTGATCGTGTCGACCTGCCGGGTTATACCCCCGACCCCATGGCAGAAGTGGCCGCGGCCAGTTGCTTTGTGCTGTCGTCGCGTTTCGAGGGCAGTCCCAACGTGCTGGTTGAAGCGTTGTCCACCGGCACGCCGGTGGTGTCGACCCGCTGCCCCCATGGCCCGCAAGACATTCTCATTGGAGGCCTGGTCGCCCCGCTGGTGCCCGTCGACGACCCGATCGCACTGGCGCGGGCCATTGACCTGCAACTGTCGATACCACGGGATCTGCAACGTCAATCGCGCATCGATGCCGCTGCGCGCTTCATGAATGCCAGCGCGGTAGAAACCTACCTCGCCGCGTTGCTGCGCAGGCCATCGCCATGAACACACTGCGGATCAGATATTCCACGTTGCGGGACGCCTTCACCCTGTTCGGCGTGCTGTTCTACATCCAGATGATCACCTTTGTTCTCGGACTGGGCAGCGGCTCCGGCCTCGACGACTTCGATAAAGACCTCGAAGGCAACGTTGTCAACCAGGTGTGCGGCCTCATCACGCTATTGGTGCCGTTGTTCTTTTTCATCCGCAACAAAGTGTTCCTCAGCAAGACCTTTTACCGCAGCAACTTCTTTCTGCTGGTGTTCTTGCTCTGCGTCATCGCATCGATCGGCTGGTCGCAGGACCCGATGCTGAGTCTCAAGCGATTCATCGCGATGCTCAGCGTGGTGTTTTTTGCCGGGTTCATCGCCTACAACTACAGCCTCGAAAAAATCACCTTCATGCTGGGCTGTGCCATCGGCGTGGCGGCCTTGATCGGTTTGATCCTGGCATTGGTCATGCCCAGTGCCGCGTTTATTTCCGGAGGTATCCGCGACGGCGCGTTCAAGGGGATATTCACAGAAAAAAACGCCGGCGCGCGGCTCAACGCGATTGCCATCCTGCTGTTACTGCCGATGATTCGTCAGCGCAATCGCTGGGCCCTGTTCTGCTCGTTCTTTTCGTTTATCGCCATTGTGCTGGCTCAATCAGCCACCGGGGTGGTGTTGATCATTGCCGGGACGGTCAGCTATGGCTACTTCCTGATGTTGATCCGTTTGCGCGTCCATCGCTCCAGGCTGGCGTTCCTCGGTTGTACCCTGCTCTACCTGGCAGTGTGCCTGTTTCTCTACGACTACTCCGCGGTGTTGCTGGAACTGGCCGGACGCGACCCGTCACTCACCGATCGCACCATGATCTGGGAGCTGCTCGGCCCCTTTGTCGACAATCATTTCCTCAAGGGCTACGGCTTCGGCGCGTTCTGGTCCAGTATCGATGCCGATGAATTCATTACCCGCTGGGGCTACATCGGCAACGCTCACAGCGGTTATGTAGAAACCCTGCTCAATGGCGGCATCATTCAATTGACCGCGTTGACACTGCTGCTTGCCGAGGCACTGTTCAAGCAGTACCGGGCCGTGACCGCCAACCAGTACGCTCAATTTCGCGCCAGCGCGCTGGTGATCATCGGTTTGTTCGTCGTCACCAACTACGTGGCCTACGTCATTCCCAACTATCGCTCCGCCGAGTTTCTGGTGTTTTGCACGCTGGCGCTGTCCTTCAAACATCACGCTGTGCAGCGCCCTTTTGCGGCGGTCGCGTCCGCCCCTCGCGCTGAACGCGTGTCTCCCGACGCCGTAGCCCAGAGCTTTCGCAAGGAGAAACACCCATGCTGAACGAAGCCGCCTGCGCCCCCGGCTCGGTGTGTGTAGTCATCCCGATGTATAACGCCGCCGGTAGCATCCGAAAGACGCTCGACTCGCTGAAAGAACAAACACGCATGCCCGATCATGTCATCGTCATCGACGATGGCTCCAGCGATGAAGGGCCGCAGATCGTCGAGCACTACATCGCGCCCTTTCCCTTGACCCTGCTGCGCCAGGCCAACGAAGGGCCGGCCAGTGCGCGCAATAAAGGCGTGTTCAGTGCCCGGGAAACCTTTATTGCCTTTCTCGATGCCGATGACCAATGGCATCCACAAAAACTGGAAAAGCAACTGGCGCTTTATGCCCAGCTGACGCGCGAGGGGCACAGGGTCGGGCTCATCGATTGCTACCAGATGAGCGAATTCAGTGACGGCACCCGCCAGTTGGAGGACCGCTGCAAAGCGGGTCATCATTTCGCCGATTTCATCCACGAAAACGTGATCAACGGTACCTCCGGCGTGCTGGTGGTACGCGAGGTGGTGACGGCCCTCGGCGGCTTCGACCAGTCCCTGCGCTATGCCGAAGATCGCTTGCTGTGGACCCGGATCGCCGAACACTGGGAGATCCACACGGTGCCGCAGATCCTGCATCGGCGTGGCGTCAACAGCGGCAACATCACTGCGCAACCTCAAAAGTACTATCCGCACAAAGTCAAATTCATCGAGCTGTACCTTGACCGTTACGGCGACCGGCTGACTGAGCAACAACGCATCCATTTCGTGCTGGCCAATCATGCCGATTTCCTCAACGCATTCTCCCGCCGCGGCGAGCACGTACAGGTCATCCAGGTGTTCCAGCGGATGCTCGAGCATTCCTGGAAGGCGATGTTTTTCTTCAACGGCAAACCGACCCTGCGTTACCTCTACGCCTTGGCAAAAACGTTTGGCAGGACTTCCTGAGTCGGCATCCCCTTATCTTCCGCGGTTCAACCATGGCCAATCATCGTCTGGTGACATTGATCTGGATCTTCACCGAGAAATTCGGCCTGATTGTCCTGTCCATGATCACGTTCGTTGTCTACGCCCGGCTGCTGTCACCGGAAGAACTGGGGGTGGGCACCGTGATCATCGCGAGTGTCGAGTTGATCGGCATGATCTACTCCTCGGTGCTGGAAGACCCGCTGGTACGGCTTGAGCGCCTGGAAGACAAACACATTTCCACGGCGTTCTGGGCCGCGGTGCTGGCGAGCCTGGTGTCGATCGTCGTGATCTCGCTCGCGGTGATCGTGTATTCACCCTCCCCGGTACTGCGCTGGATGGTGGCGGTGGCCTCGGTGAAAATCCTGTTCACCATGATGGCGAGGGTCTACGTGGCGCAGATGCGCCGCAGCAGCAACTTCAAAATGCTGGCATCGCGCACATTGTTGGGCAAGGTGTTGGGCGGTGCCGGCGGCATTGCGGTGGCGCTCTGGGGCCTGGGGGCGTGGGCGGTGATTGCCCAGGCACTGCTCATGGAACTGGTTTCCATCATCGTGTTGATGCTCGGCGACCGGCGCCGAATCGCATTTCACATTGACGGTGCGGTGCTGCGCGATCTGCTCAAATCCGGTTTTCCGGTGGCGATCAACGCGCTGAGTTCGCAAGCGTTGCAGCGCGGGGTCAATGTGGTGCTGGGCATGACCGCCGGCACCCATGCCGTGGGCATGTTCAACATGGCGATGCGGATCATCGACCTTCCGCGTAGCGCGATCTATAACGGCTTGATGAGCTATGCGCTGCCGGTGTTCGCACGGCGCAGCAGCGAGCCGTTGCGGCTGCTGGGGATTATCGGCGACTCGACGGCGGTCAGTGGCTTTCTGCTGACCCCACTGTTCATCGGTATCGCGCTCACGGCGAGCGACCTCATCCTGTTGATTTTCGGCGCCAAGTGGGCCGAGGCCATTCCAATGCTGCAAGTGCTGGCCTGTACCGCAGCCATCGGCAATACCGCGATGTTCGCCACCACTGCGCTGGTGGCGGTCAATCGCAGCCACCTCACGATCAAGGCCGAAGTCGCCACCACGGTTCTGGCGCTGGGGCTGGTCTACAGCTTCGGCAGCGCCTATGGCGGCATGGCCGCCGCACTGGCACTGCTGGTGCGAATGCTGCTCATCACACCGCTGCAAATTCGCGGGTTGAACACCGCCATTGGTTACGGCTGGCGGCGCTTCTTCGACTCCAACTACCGCAGCGTGATCGCCTCGCTGGTCATGGCCGCAATCGTGGTCTGGGTATCGAGGCAATGGAGTTTCCAAGGCTATCTGCACCTGATCTGCAACATCGGCATCGGCGCCCTGACCTATGCCGTGGCCTATAGCGTGTTGCACCCGCGCTGGCCGCAAGAATTCAAAACGGTCTTCACCGCACACTGAATTCAGTCCCGAGACAGGAACATCTCACCATGCGCAAAACTACGCTGATCACTGGCGGGGCCGGCTATATCGGCTCCCATACGGCCGTCGCACTCATCAACGCCGGGCACCGCGTGCTGGTGCTCGACAACCTGTGCAACAGCTGTCGAGAATGCATCGCCCGCCTGGAACTGCTGACCCATACCCGCGTCGATTTCATCAATGGCGATATCGGCGACTCGATCCTGCTCGACAAGATTTTCAGCCGCTACGACATTGATGCGGTGGTGCATTTTGCGAGCCTCAAATCCGTGGAGGAAAGCATTCGCAAGCCGCTGGACTACTACGCCAACAATGTCGCCGGTACGTTGAACCTCTGCCGGGCGATGGCCAGGCACAAGGTATTCAACCTGGTGTTCAGCTCCTCGGCGACGGTGTACGGCGACCCCGTGAAAACCCCGATCCCGGAAGACATCGGCACTGGAAAACCGGTCAATCCGTATGGCCGCACCAAGCTCATGATCGAGGAATTGCTCACCGATCTTTGCTACGCCGATCCGCGCTGGAGCATTGGGCTGCTGCGCTACTTCAATCCGATTGGCGCCCACGAAAGCGGGATGATCGGCGAAGACCCCAGCGGCCGCCCGAACAACCTGTTGCCGTGCCTGACGCAGGTGGCGATAGGACGGATTCCCGAGCTCACGGTGTACGGCTGCGACTATCCGACGGTGGATGGGACCTGTGTGCGCGATTACATTCATGTGGTCGACCTTGCCCACGGCCACCTCAAGGCGCTGGAGGTGTTGCACGAAAAAGGCGGCGTCAACGCCTGGAATCTCGGCACCGGCGTTGGCTATAGCGTGTTGCAGATCATCCAGAGTTTTGAAGACATTACCGGCATCAGCATCCCCTACCGTTTCGCCCCGCGCCGCGTCGGCGATATCGCCAAATGCTGGGCCGATCCCCGCAAGGCAGGACGCGAACTGGGCTGGACTGCACAACGCGATCTGGAACAGATGATTGTCGATACCTGGCGCTGGCAGTCGCGCAATCCGCACGGGTATCGGTCGCCCTGTGTCATACCGTCCTTGATGACGGTGAAATAATGCAGGGGCTCAAGGCCGGTTTGCTGCTGGGTCTGTTGTGGTTTGCGCTGACCTGCACGGCTGCGCAGGTGCCCTCGCGTCCGCCGGCGGCCGGGCTGGTGCTGTGGCTCGACGCGAACGATGCATCGAGCTTGACGGTCGACGGGCAGAACCGTGTGCAGCACTGGCGCGACAAGTCCGGCCTCGCCAATGACGCCACGGCAGACGATTCCGCCAAGGGGCCGCAGCGGGTGGCAAACGCCCTGAACGGCCATCCTGTGGTGCGGTTCAGTGGCACTTCGGCGTTTCTGGGAAAAACCATCCGCAGTGAAAAAGGGCCAGTCACGGTGTTGATCGTGTCGCTTCGGCCGCCCGAACAGACCAACGTCGATCCCTGGCAACGGCTGTTCAGCTCTCGGCCACACACCGACAGCAACGATAACGTGTTGCCGAATTTCGCCATCAGCCTGGAACAGGGCACCGCGTATGCGCCGACCATTTCCGTCCTGGAACTTTACGATGTGCCGATTGGCCCCTATGCCGTCGGGCGCAACGCCATCGGCACCGCCGACAACTTTCGCGGCTACATCGCCGAAGTGCTCGTCTACGACCGGCCGTTTGCCTCTCTTGCGCAGCGCCAGCAAACCTTTCAGTACCTGGCACACAAGTGGTCCGTTGCCGTCCCGCAACTAGCCGACACCTGGACCCGGGTCGGACCACTGGGCCCTTTACCGAGCCAGACCGACGCCAATCTGCCGCTGTCCGATCAGAGCAATACCGGCCGGTGGACGCTCGACACCAAGCTGTCCGACGACTTCAACGGCACAACCCTCGACCCCAAGCGCTGGCACGTCAACAACGCCATCGGCAACGAATCGCTGGGACGCAAACCGGCGCTGTTCAAGCCGGACAATGCCAGCGTCCAAAATGGCCATCTGAACATCGTTTTTCGCAAGGAAACCTTGCCGCAGAAGTACGTCCAGCTGGGTTTCAAGGATTACAGTTCGGCGATGGTGCGCACCAATGAGCGCGGTTTCTATGGCTACTACGAAGCCCGCGCCAAACCGATGAACTCGGCAGGCTCCAGCGCCTTCTGGCTGGCGTGGACGGGCATGACCGACAACGCCACCGAAATCGACATCTTCGAAATCGGCGGCAAGACCAAAAACGCCGCCTTCGACCGTTTGTACAACATGAACGCCCACCTGTGGGCTACGCCGCAAAGCACCGAACATATCGCCAACGGCAGCACCTGGGTCGCGCCCTGGCGTCTGGCGAACGCCTTTCACGTCTACGGCTTCGACTGGCAGCCCGACACCTTGCGCTGGTACGTCGATGGCGTGCTGGTGCGGGAGTCGACGAACACCCACTTCTTCTTCCCGATGCAGATTGTCTTCGACAGTGAGGCTATGTGGAACTGGTTCGGCGTGGTCGACGATGCAGACCTGCCCTCCACCTTCAGCGTCGATTACGTCAAGGTCTGGCAACGCAGTCGATAAACGGCGGCACCGTTTATCTGCGTCTTTTCTGCACACCCAATAAAAACATATTTGTATGCTTAAATTGATATTGTCGAACAATCCCACGATCAGAGGGTGCCGTCATGAATATCAAGACTTTGGCTTTATTGCTGTTGGCTTTCTGCGCACAACCTGCCTGGAGCCAGACTCCCCCCGCCTCACCTCCGGCAGCCGATAGCGCTGCGCTCACCACACGACTGTCGATGCGCGACCTTTGGGTCGAGCATGTTTTCTGGATCAGGAATTACGCGATCGCCAACCAGGCCGCTGACAAACAGCAGGCTAAGGTCGCGGCTGACCAAGTCGTCGACAACGCCACCAAAATCGCCAACAGCCTCGCTCCGCTTTACGGCCAGCCCGCCGCCGACCAGTTGCTCAAGCTGCTTGCCGGTCACTGGGGCGCGGTGAAACACTACAGCGACGCCACCGTCGCCAAAGACACCAAGGGCAAACAGGCCGCCGTCATGGACCTGACCAACAATGCCAAGGCCATCGCGGCATTCCTGGCCAAGGCCAACCCGAACCTGCCTGAAGCGACGCTGGTGACGATGCTGGCCGCTCACGGTGGCCATCATGTGAGCCAAGTCGATCAACTCGCCGCACACGATTATGCCGGCGAAGCGAACACCTGGCAGATGATGCGCACCCACGTGCTGGCACTGGCGGACGCGCTGACGGCCGCCGTGGTCAAGCAGTTCCCGGACAAGTTCTGATCCCGCGCGAGGGCACACCATGCTTGAAGGATTGGGCCGAACACAGCAGGACTTGCTCAATGCGTTGCTGCACCATGCCGGTGGTATGAGCATTGATGAGTTGGCTGACCAACTGGCGGTCACGCGCACCGCGATTCGCCAACATCTGGCGGCGCTGGAGCGTGACGGCCTGGTGCTGCGCGGCGAAACCCGGCCGACGGGTCGACGACCGGAGCAGTTGTATCGGCTGACCGAGCATGGGCAGGAGCAGTTCCCGCGCCAATACCAGATGCTCGCCAGTGTGCTGATCGACGAAGTGGCCGACATCATCGGCCCCGACTCTCTGAAGACCCTGATGCGCAGCATGGGCCGCAAACTGGCGCTGGACCGTGAGCATCAGGTCGTCGATGAAGCCCGGATCGTGCAGCACATGAACCAGGCGGGCTACCAGGCCCAAGTGTTCTTTCGCGCCCCGGCCGAGCCGGAAATCGTCGCCCACAACTGCGTCTTCCACCGCCTGGCCGCGACGCATCCTGTGGTTTGCGAGCTGGATCTGGCCTTGATCGGGGCGTTGGGTGGCGCTGATGTCGACCACACCGAATGCATGGTCAGGGGCGGCAACGTTTGCCGTTTCAAACTACGACCGGCTGAGCCGCCGAAGAACGGGTAACGGCTATAACCGCGCCCCATTCTTCAATCCGCAGGCAGCGCTCAAATCATCGGTGAAGCACTCACAACGCGCAGGGCCAGCCCTTCGTAGGCATCCAGCGTAATGGTGAACTCACCCTCAGGGGTGAGATCCCCTTCTACTCGCTCGTTGATGATGTCGACCACCGGCCCCGGCGCAATATTGGGCAGGTGCAGGGTTTCAGTGATCGGCGTCGAGCCGAAGTTCAGCGCAGTGATTTGCGTGCCTTTACCGGCCGGCAATTCGTGAACCATGATCAGCAGCCCCGGGTGCTGGACATCCGGGATCAGGATCTGCCGACTCGCGGCGATGTCATAGGAGCGCCGCGCGGCGAGAATTCTGCGCAGTTGCGAGACGAACGAATCCGGGTCCTTCAATTGGCTGGGCAGGCTGCCATACAAGGTCTTCGGACGCGGCATCTGGCCGGCGGAGAGTGGTGCCTCTGGATTGAGGTCGACCAGATCGTAGGCGCCCCGGTGAATCCAGCGCGTGTCGCCGTCACCCATCAAATGGGCAACCTCTTCAGCCGGCAACGGCAACGCGCCCACCAGGTCCCAACCTGAGAGTGCGAACACCCCCGGTTGCATGGCGTTGTACATCACCAAGAGCAAATGGACCTGGCGAATCTGCTGGATATCCGCCGCCGAGATCGCGTCCAGATCACGAATCCCCAACGCCGCCGTGATGATGCTGACGGTGGTGCAGGACACGCCGTTGGTGACGAACTTCAAGTTGTAGGGTGCATGCTCGCCGGACAGACGTTCGTACATCTGCTCGCGAATGTGTTCGCGCAAGATGTTGCCGGGGAAGGTCTGGCCCTGAAAGAGATAAGTGTCGTGGGCGTGCAGCGTCCAGAAATGCACCAGCTCCAAGGTCAACTCGTCGTGGTTCTGCAGAGCATGGATCAACGAACCCGGGTCGATGCCGAGGGTGTGCATCTGGCGCAGCATCAAGCGCAGGAATTCGGTATCGCCCATCAGCAACGCGTGTTGATAGGCCGGGCGGGTGATGAAGTCGTAGGACAGATCGGCGCCACCGTGGGACATGCTGGCGATGTCGTCGACGGTCAGGTTGAGCTCTTGGAAACTGAAACCGCCAGCCTTGCGGATCGCGCCGGCCAGAAGCTGGTTACCGGTGATCGATAGCGGGTGGCTTTCAGACCAGGCCGTGCCGTCGAGTTTGCGCTCCACACCGAGAAATCCGTTGGCGTCCAGGCGCAGAATCTTCGCGCCCATGACGTCAATGGCGTGCAAGGCATCGCCGATAATCATCTGCTGCGCGGCAAAAGTCGGGTCCAGCCAGTTCAGTGACGGCTGCCCTTCCTTGAAGTAATGCAGATAGACCCAGCGTCGCGGCTTGCCATCGACACCGATGACGATCGATGTCGCGCTCCAGTCGGTTTCCTTGACTCCCGGTTCGAAGAAGATCACTCGTTGCAACTGGCCAACGATGTAGTGCTTGTCGCGCAGCACGTCGACCTGCAACGGGCTGAGGTTTTGTGAATCACGGCCGTCGGCGATGTCCGGCAGCAGCGGCCAGTCTTCTTCGCGGATTTCGACCATGTGGTAGAGGCCCGGATAGTCTTCGTAGGCCATCTCGGCCAGGCGGAAGTCCGCGCCTTTGCCGGTGTGCGAAGGAATAACGTCGTCGATGATCACGGCGTTGTGCGCGGCGGCCATGCGCACCAGGGCTTGAAGTTGCGCTTCGGTGCCCAGTTGCGGGTCGATTTCGAAGCTGATGCGGTCGAAGTTGCCGTCAATGGTTGGTGTGAGTCGGGTGCCTGTGAGGCCACCAGACATTTTCAGCGGGCCGTTGTGTATGCCCTGGATGCCGATTCTTGACAAGGCATGCCACAGGGTTTCGTCGCCCAGGGCTTCGAGCACGGTGCCGTTTTCGCGGGTGACGATGGATGCCGGGTAGGCGGTGAACCATACCGATGCCAGGGCGGAGGCATCTCGGGGCCGGGTATGGGCGTAGGGCTGTTGCCACATGCGGCCTTGCCCTGAGTAGAGTTTGGCCCGCTGTCTGGCGGCATGAAGCATCGATTGTTCAACCAACCAGGTCACGTGGTTTTTGTCAGCCGCGGTCATAGAAACGATTACCTGTTGTTTGGGTAAATATCTGTTGGGGCATCGTTCGCTTGTGGGCGTCGGTGGCCACTTCCTCCTTATATGAGGGCCTGGGTTTGTATTCGTTGCATTGGGGGTTGATTGGGCTGTGTGTATATCCGTTGTTGGGGTAACGGCGGCTATTGGTTCCGCTTTTACAGCGGGTCACTTGGAGAAGCGCCAAGTAACCAAGCGCTTTTGCCCCTGACGTTCGGCCTCTCGAGGCGGCGTGTGCATCAAGATCAAGAGCTGCAAGCGAGCTACCGCTCGGCTTGTTGAGTGGTGAAGGGCGAAAGACGCATGCGATCCATTGTGGGAGTGAGCCTGCTCGCGATGCTGTTGATCTTGCTGTTGCATTCGGGTTTACGCGGCTACCGGTTCACTTTTTAAGGCTGGTAGTGCGATGGCGAGTGCCAGGATTAAAAGTCCTGCTGCTACCGCGAAGGTGATTGTCATGCCGTTGGCAACTTCCTCTGGCGTTGCTCGTGTGATGTCGGGGGTTGATGTGGCGAGTGCGAAGATTGCGCCCATGAGGGAGGCTCCGGTGATGAGTCCCAGGTTGCGCGACAGGCTGAGCAGGCCGGCGATGACGCCTCGTTGGTCGGGGCTGATGCCGGTCATGATCAGTGTGTTGTTGGCCGCCTGGAACAGTGCGTAGCTTGCGGTGATGACTGCGATGGGCGTGAGGTAGCCGAGGACGCCGAAACCTGTCGGCATCGTCGCTAATACGCAGGCACCGAGCACCATGCAGGCCAGTCCGGAGATAGTCATGCGTTGTGCGCCGAATCGGTCGACCAGGCGCCCGGCGGGGACGCCTGCCAGTGCGGCGACCAGCGGGCCGACTGATAAGGCGAGTCCGACCAGCGCGGCTTTTAGCCCTAGCGTCGCCGAGAGGTAGAACGGCCCGACCACCAGTGTCGCCATCATCACGGTCGAGACCAGCAGGCTCATGATCAGGCTCGCGCGCAAACTCCGGTCCTGGAACAGTGCCAGTTTGATCAGTGGCGATGCCACCTTCGCCTCGACGAACAGGAAAATCCCGCTGCCGACCACCGCCATCAGCAACAACGCAAGATTAAGCGAGCCCCATTCGCCACCGCCCCACGTCATCGCCAAGGCGTAGGCGCCAAGAGTCAGCGCCAGGACCAGCGTGCCGGCAACGTCGAACCCGGCTCGTTGTGCCTTTGGCATGGGGCGATCGGCGGGCAAGTAGAGAAATGCGAGGGCCCAGTTCAAGACGCCCAATGGCAGGTTGACCAGAAAAATCGCTTGCCAGCCGAAGCCCGAGATCAGCAGGCCACCGAGCGAGGGGCCCAGCGTGGTGCCGATTGCCGACATCGTGCCGAGCAAGCCCATGGCGCTGCCGGTTTGTGCTTTAGGCACGGTCTCGCCGACAAATGCCACGGTGAGCGCCAACATGATTGCCGCCCCCAGGCCCTGCACTGCCCGGGCCGCGACCAGCCACCACAGCGTCGGCGCCAGACCGCACGCCAGTGACGCCAATGTGAAAATCGCGATGCCCGACAACATTAAACGTCGCCGACCGATGAGATCACCGAGCCGTCCGACGCTGACGATCAACGTGGTGATCGCGAGCAGGTAAGCCAGGACGATCCACTGCACTTGCTGGAAAGAAGCCTCGAGTGCCTGGGCCAACGTCGGCAAGCCGGCATTGGCAATGCTGGTGTCGAGCGACGGCATCAACATCGACAGGGAAAGGCTGGCGAGCGCCCAGCGCACCGAGCCTGATTGCGTCATGAGTTTCATGGGTTTTGGCCACTGATGAAAAGTTGACCTTCAGCGTATGCCCGCACATGACCGGGCGGAAGACGCACGGCTTGCACTGAATACCTGCACGCGACGCCATGTCAGCGTCAGCCGTGCTAACGTTGACGCATGACGACTCCTGATCTGAATTTGCTGATTACCCTGGATGCGCTGCTCACCGAAGGCAGCGTGGCACGCGCCGCCCAGCGCTTGCGTTTGAGCCCTTCGGCGATGAGCCGGGCGTTGGCGCGATTGCGTGAAACCACCGGCGATCCGTTGCTGGTCCGGGCCGGGCGCGGCCTGGTGCCGACACCCCGTGCGCTGCAATTGCGTGAACAGGTCAGCCAATTGGTGCAGGACGCCGAAGCGGTCCTGCGCCCTGCCGAGCAGCTCGACCTCAAACAACTGGTGCGCACCTTCACGCTGCGCACCAGTGACGGTTTCGTCGAGAACTTCGGCCCGGCATTGATTGCTCGCCTCGGCGATGAAGCGCCCGGCGTGCGCCTGCACTTCTTGCAGAAGCTCAACCAGGACAGCACGCTGCTGCGTGACGGAACGGTCGATCTGGAAACCGGCGTGGTCGGCGACACCACCAGCCCGGAAGTACGCACCCGCGCCTTGTACCAGGACCGCTTTATCGGCGTCGTGCGCATGGGGCATGCACTGAGCAAGGGCAAGATCACGCCCGCCCGTTATGCGTCCGGCAAGCATATTCTGGTGTCGCGACGCGGACGGGACCAAGGGCCGATGGATGACGCCTTGAAAGCCCTTGGCCTGGCGCGGGAGATCGTCACGATTGTCGGTGGTTTTTCTGCGGCACTGGCGCTGGCCCGGGCCTCGGACCTGATCGCGACGGTGCCGGAACGCCACACGCACAATCTGCGCGCCGGCCTGCACTGTTTCCCTTTGCCGGTGGTCACGCCGACGATCACGGTTTCCATGCTCTGGCACCCGCGAATGGACGCTGATGCCGCGCATCAATGGTTACGCGGCTGCATTCGTGAGGTGTGCGCGGGTTTCCAGGAATCGTGAACTGATTTTTGTGGCCTGCAGGACTAGACTCAATCGGCTGCTTCGGACCACACCGGTCAGGCTAGCGATCTGGATATGAGGGAACGTCATGAGCGACAAAGACACGCTGCGTAAATACTCCTCTCAAGTGGTCGACGGCGTGGAACGCGCCCCCGGCCGTTCCATGCTGCGCGCGGTGGGTTTCACCGACGAGGATTTCAAGAAGCCGCAGATCGGCATCGCCTCCACCTGGGCGATGGTTACCCCGTGCAACATGCACATCGACAAACTGGCCATCGAAGCCGAAAAAGGCGCGAATGCCGCCGGCGCCAAAGGCGTGATTTTCAACACCATCACCATTTCCGACGGTATCGCCAATGGCACCGAAGGCATGAAGTATTCGCTGGTGTCGCGCGAGGTCATCGCCGATTCCATCGAGGTGGTGGCCGGTTGCGAAGGCTTTGACGGCCTGGTGACCGTGGGCGGTTGTGACAAGAACATGCCAGGCTGCCTGATCGGCATGGCGCGCCTGAATCGTCCGTCGATCTTCGTCTATGGCGGCACCATCCGCCCGGGCGCCGGGCACACCGACATCATTTCCGTGTTCGAAGCCGTCGGCCAGAATGCACGGGGTGATATCAACGAGATCCAGGTCAAGCAGATCGAGGAAGTGGCGATTCCCGGCCCCGGCTCCTGCGGCGGCATGTACACGGCCAACACCATGGCCTCGGCTATAGAGGCATTGGGCATGAGCTTGCCGGGGTCCAGCTCTCAGGACGCGGTCGGCAGCGACAAAGCCTCAGACAGCTTCCGCGCCGGCCAACAGGTCATGGAGCTGCTCAAGCTGGACCTCAAGCCGCGCGACATCATGACCCGCAAAGCCTTCGAGAACGCTATTCGCGTGGTGATCGCCCTCGCCGGCTCGACCAATGCCGTGCTGCACTTGCTGGCGATGGCTCACGCGGTGGATGTCGAGCTGACGCTGGATGATTTCGTCGAGCTGGGCAAGATTTCCCCAGTGGTGGCCGACCTGCGCCCCAGCGGCAAATACATGATGAGCGAGCTGGTCGCCATCGGCGGCATCCAGCCGCTGATGAAACGCATGCTCGCCGCCGGCATGCTGCATGGCGATGTGCTGACAGTCACCGGCAAGACCCTGGCGGAAAACCTGGCGAACGTGCCCGATTATCCCGACGGTCAGGATGTGATCCTGCCGTTCGATCAGCCGGTCAAAAAGGACTCGCACCTGGTGGTGCTGCGCGGCAACCTTTCGCCCACCGGCGCCGTGGCCAAGATCACCGGCAAGGAAGGTCTGCGCTTTCAAGGCTCGGCACGCGTGTATCACGGCGAGGAAGGCGCACTGGCCGGGATTCTCAATGGCGAGGTCAAGGCAGGCGATGTGATCGTGATTCGCTACGAAGGCCCCAAGGGTGGGCCGGGCATGCGCGAAATGCTTTCGCCGACCTCGGCGGTCATGGGCAAAGGCTTGGGCAAGGACGTTGCGCTGATCACTGACGGACGCTTTTCCGGTGGTTCCCACGGTTTCGTGGTGGGACACATCACCCCGGAAGCCTTCGATGGCGGGCCGATCGCGTTGATTGAAGATGGCGACACGATCACCATCGACGCCGAAACCCGGCAGATCACGGTGGATGTCTCCGATGCCGTGCTGGCCGAGCGCAAGACCCGTTGGGTGCGCCCGGAATCCAAATACAAGCGCGGGGTGTTGGCCAAATATGCGAAAACCGTGTCGAGCGCCTCGGAAGGCGCGGTGACGGATAAATACCTCTAGGATCAAAAGATCGCAGCCTCGTTTCACTCGACAGCTCCTACCGGGGAACGCAAAAACCCTTGTAGGAGCTGTCGAGTGAAACGAGGCTGCGATCGTTTAAAGACACCTACAGTCGGAACCGGTCCACCGACTGCGACAGCTTGCCCGCCAGCGTCGACAGTTCATCGGTGGTCGTAGCGGTCTGGCCGATGACCTTGCTGTTGCCTTCGGACATGCCGGCAATCATGTCCACCTGATGGGCGATTTCGTTGCTGGCCAGGCTCTGTTCGCCAATTGTGCGGGTGATGTCGTTGACCAGCTGAGTGGTATTGAGCGTGGCCTCGAGGATTTCGCGGATGGCGCGTTCGACGTCGGCGGTCACGGCCATGCCTTTGTCGACCTGTGCCACGCCCGCCTCCATGCTGGTTACCGCCTCGCGTGTGCTCTGCTGGATGCGCGAGACCATGCTGGCAATTTCCTGGGTGGAGGCGCTGGTGCGCCCCGCCAGACTACGCACTTCGTCAGCCACCACGGCAAAACCACGGCCCTGCTCACCGGCACGGGCGGCCTCGATGGCGGCGTTCAGCGCCAGCAGGTTAGTTTGATCGGCGATGCCCTTGATCACCTGGATGATGCTGAAGATGCCCTCGGACTCCTTGTCCAGCGTGCGAATCACCTGGGCTGACTGCTGCGCCGAGCGCGCGATGCCGTCCATGTCGTTGACCACCTGATGAATCACCCGGCCGCCATCCTTGGCCAGTGCCTCGGCCTGGTTGGCCATGTTCAGTGCCCGCTCGGCATGCCGGGTGATTTCCTCGATGCTCGCGGTCATTTCACTGGCGGCAGCGGCCATGGTGCTGGCCGCGACGCTTTGCTGCTGGCTGCTGTCGGCCACCTGGTGGCAGCCGCTGCTCAGTTGCACGCTCATGCCACTCACGCCGTGCGCGTTGCTGCGAACCACTTCGATCATGCCGCGCAAGTCGCGCTGCATGGTCGCCAGGCTGCGGATCAGCGCGCTGGCTTCATCCTTGTGGGTGGGCTCGACAATCGGCTCGCTCAGGTTGCCATGGGCGATGCTTTCGGCGATCCGGCTGGCGGTCTGCAACGGCGCCATGATGCTCGAAATCACCCAGCGTCCCTGGATCAGCAATAACAACAGACTCGCAACCAGCACGATCCCCAGGGTGAAATTGGCACTGTTGATAGCGTGTTCAGTGCCTTGGCTGGTCTGTCGGGTATTGGTTTCGATCAGGCCGCTGAGAGCGGCCATCTGGTCTTCAAGCTGGCTGAACGCGGCATTGAAGCTGCCGAGTTCCTTTTGCGCCGAATCCGGATTGTCCAGCGCCAGCCCGACGATACGCTCGGCGGCACTGATGTAGGTGTCGAGGCTCGGTTTGACCTTGTTCAGGCCTGCCAGAATGGTGTCGTTGACCGGCAGCTTGAGGTTTTCACCCAGCACCTCGCGGAAATGCGCCGCATGTTCCTCGATGGAAGTGTGCACCTCAGCCTTGGTGCTGGTGCTTTTACCCAGTCCGACCAGCATCGCCGACAACACATCGGCGCGCAGCGCGTCGTGCATCATGTCGGCTTCAAGGTGATTGCGCAGCGCGGTCATGCTGACCTCGTTGTCCTTCACCGCCTCAGCCATCCGGGTGTTTCCCACGTAGCTGACCAAACTCACGATCAACGCCGTCAGCAAGCTCGTACCAATCAACAACAGCAAGCGTAATTTTATCGACACGATGTATTCCTCTTGGCACGTCGCTTTTATGAATACGTTATCGGCAGCGCCAGCCGCTTTTTTAAGCCTTGAACCGGACTTTCAGTGTTTTGCGACATGCGGTAGGTGCAGGCCCATTTGCAACGCAAATTTGCCCCTGTGCCTCGTGAACCTAGTGCCTGAATGCCAGTCTTAGGCGAGCCGTGAATTCCCATTACCCTTGTCATCTGACCTGAGCTGTCCGCCTCATGCGCCCAACTGCCCTCGCCTTGCGCTTCATTTCGCTCTGCTTCATGCCTTTGATTCCCCTGTTTGCCAGTCCCGCCCATGCCAGCGGGGAACGACAACTGGTGGAAGCCATCAACGACTACCGCGCCCACCCGCAACGCTGCAACAGACGCCCTGCACAGCGTTTGTCGCCGCTGTCACTGAAACAGAACCTGGCGCTGCCGATTGGTTATCGCGGCGGCTTGCGGGATGGGTTGAAGGCTTCCGGCTACTCGGCGGTGACGGTGCGCACTCTGCGGGTGGTCGGCGCGCAGGATGCCGATGAGGCCTTTGATCTGTTTGAGGACGAATACTGCGGGGCCTTGCTCGATAACCAGTACGCCGACATTGGCGTCAGCCGCGCCCGAAACGAGTGGCAGATCGTGCTGGCGCAACCCGTTCTCGACAGCCGCGTGGGTGATACGCGCTCGGCGAGCAAGGCCCTGTTGGCCGAGGTCAATGCCGCGCGAGCCAAGCCACGGATGTGCGGTGGCCAGCGTTTTGCCGCCGCCCGACCGCTGAGCTGGAACGCCGCCCTCGGTGCCGCCGCGCAGGGGCACAGCAAGGCTATGGCTTACGGCAATTATTTTGCGCACCGCGACCCCGACGGTGACATGCCGGCTGATCGAGCAAGAGCAGCCGGCTACCGTGGCCGGCAGATCGGCGAGAACATCGCCGCCGGCCAGAGCTCACCGGGCAAGGCCATGGCAGGCTGGCTGGCCAGCCCCGGGCATTGCGCCAACTTGATGAACCCAATGTTTACCCAGGTGGGCGCTGCGTATGCGGCGGATGCGCGTAGCGATGAAGGGGTTTATTGGACGATGCTGTTTGGGGCGCCGTGAGACCGCAGTATTGGACGCGGCCGATAAGCGGCCCCCCGAAAACCAGCCACCTGCG
This sequence comes from Pseudomonas sp. JAI111, assembly GCF_024809425.1. Taxonomy (NCBI): domain Bacteria; kingdom Pseudomonadati; phylum Pseudomonadota; class Gammaproteobacteria; order Pseudomonadales; family Pseudomonadaceae; genus Pseudomonas; species Pseudomonas sp. JAI111. Next base: position 441,579 of record NZ_JANUCB010000004.1, read on the forward strand.
TGCCTGCCAGTGCTAGCGCCGGCGCGCCAGGCGCTGCTGCCAGTTGCCACCATTGGCGCGCTGGCATTGTTCTTCCGAATCGAAATGCACGTGGGCAGAGACCGGGCTGACAAGCACATCGGCGTTCTTTAACGCCATCGACGTCAGTTCAACCATGCGTTCGCCCTGCCCACTGGCCAATGCCTGTTCTTTGTTGGCTTGCGTATCGAAGACCCAAATCACTCTCAGGCTTGAGGGGAAATCGCTGTAATCGACTTCGTGGGTCAACCAGTCGAACCCGACGATTTCAGCCTTGGCTGTTTCACAGGCCTCGGTCAGGGTGGCGACCAGAAGTCGTTCGATGTGTGCCTGTTCGCGTTTGCTTGAAGCCATGGGGAATCCTTGTGACCTTCGACAATATGGACCGGACGCCATCATGCACGTGTTCTAACCATTGATGCGCCCTCAATACAGTACGGCCGCCGCATCACGCATGAAAATTTCGATGGTCTTGGGCCCGACACCTTCGAACTCCGCCAGGCGTTTTTCGAACATTGTGCGGTTTTCGCTGGCGCGCTGGATGTTGCCGATTTTCCCGGCGTATTCATCGTTGAGTTTGGCACTCAGCTTCAGCAATCGCTCGGCAGTGGTTTCGTCATACCGCACATAGTGAGCCTCGCCCAACATGCCCACCAGTTGCCGGTGCGTACAGTGCCCAAGCTTGAGCGCGGTATCCCGGGCGTGCTTCTCGACAATCACCCGATAAGCCTGCGCGGCAATTTCAGCCTGGATACGCTTGCCCATGAGAAAGCTGGCGATGAACCATTTGAACAAGGCGCCCTCGTCCCCTTTCTTCAAATCGATGCCCAGATCGCTGGCGCTGATTGTTTTGTTCATGCGGTTAATACCGGCTCACTCAAACAGGATTATCGAAATGGCACTCTCGGACGTCGGCCGTTGCCGAGGCAAAGTTCATCAGCCGCTGCCGTTTTTTAGCGTTCGGTGATAGTCCTCCCCCGCTATCGCACGCAGATACGCCTGATCGGCTTCAATCCTGAGGTCGCGCCATTCTTGCCAGCTGACGATTCCCAGACGGTCCATTTCGTCAGCCTGACGAATCAGTTCCTCGTGGTAGGCATCGGGACATTCCATGCGCAGCCTTACGTCCTCAACCACAAGATGCCAGGCGTTCAGCGCACGAAGTTTTTGCTCTTGGGCGGCTGTCAGCAGATGGGTAAATGAGTGCATGGCAGCGCCCCGAGAGTTCTTTCAAAGTGGATCAATCCTCCATGAACCCGGTTCAGGTACACCGACCAAAGGCAGGCACAAAGCGAATTCTGACCGGATCTCCCCCTTTCTACCCGCGCCTATAATCGATATATAAAGCAGGCCCCCGCCGCATCGCCGCTAAAAGACTCTGCCTATCGCCCCCCAATACTCCACCTATTAGCTGAGTTCCCAAGTGGGGTCTAACCTGTATCCAGCGCTGGCAGAACACGCTGGCCGGTTTAGTGCTGATATGGAGACAGGAATGAGCCCGAAGCTTGACTAGGCCATCCGTGGGCCACCGCACAGGCAACTCGGTTGCCGCTGTTCAGCATCCTCGTGTGGTCAAGACAATCAGTTGATCCAACTGCTGGCCCTGCAGCCTATGTCATGGATTTCGCTCGTCGCTATCTGACGCCCATCCCGGGCCGGATAGCCTGATGAACACGACCAAAGGTAGCTCGCACATGGCAAATGAATCGAAATGCCCGTTCAATCACGCCGCTGGCGGTGGCACGACGAACCGCGATTGGTGGCCGAACCAACTGAATCTGAAGATCCTGCACCAGCACTCGTCCCTGTCCGACCCCATGGACGAAGGCTTCGACTATGCACAAGCGTTCAAAACCCTGGACTTTTCGGCAGTCAAAAGAGACCTGACTGCGCTGATGACCGATTCCCAGGACTGGTGGCCTGCCGACTTCGGTCACTATGGACCGCTGTTCATCCGCATGGCCTGGCACGCCGCAGGCACCTACCGTACCGGTGACGGTCGCGGCGGCGCCGGCTCTGGCCAGCAGCGCTTTGCGCCGCTTAACAGCTGGCCGGATAACGTCAGCCTCGACAAGGCCCGCCGTCTGCTCTGGCCGATCAAGCAAAAGTACGGCCGTAAAATTTCCTGGGCTGACCTGATCGTTCTCACCGGTAACGTCGCGCTGGAGTCCATGGGCTTCAAGACCTTCGGTTTTTCCGGTGGCCGTCCCGACGTCTGGGAACCGGATGAAGACGTCTATTGGGGCTCGGAAAACAAATGGCTGGGCGGCGACGTGCGCTACGGCAAACACAAGGAACCGATGCAAGAGCCCGGCGAAGGCCCGCTGGTGGCTGAACCGGGGGAAAATGAGGAAAGCCGCACGGACCAGGGACGCAACCTGGAAACCCCGCTCGCGGCTGTGCAAATGGGCCTGATCTACGTCAACCCGGAAGGCCCGGAAGGCAATCCCGATCCGGTCGCCGCCGGTAAAGACATCCGCGAAACCTTTGCACGCATGGCGATGAATGACGAAGAAACCGTGGCGCTGATCGCTGGCGGCCACGCCTTCGGCAAAACCCACGGTGCAGGACCCGCCGATAATGTCGGCGCCGAGCCCGAGGCCGCTGGCCTTGAACAACAAGGCTTTGGCTGGAAAAACAACTTCGGCACCGGTAAAGGCCCGGACACCATCACCAGTGGCCTGGAAGTGACCTGGACCACCACGCCCACGAAATGGAGCAACAACTACCTGGAAAACCTGTTCGGCTTCGAGTGGGAGCTGAGCAAAAGCCCGGCGGGAGCGAATCAGTGGGTGGCAAAAAACGGCGCCGGTGCCGGCACCATTCCGGATGCTCACGACCCGTCCAAGCGCCGTAATCCAACCATGCTGACCACCGACCTGGCGCTGCGATTCGACCCGATCTACGAGCCGATTTCACGGCGCTTCCTGGCCAATCCGGATCAACTGGCGGATGCCTTCGCCCGCGCCTGGTTCAAACTGATCCACCGCGACATGGGCCCGCTCTCACGCTACCTCGGCCCGGAAATGCCGAACGAAGAGCTGCTCTGGCAAGACCCGATTCCAGCGGTCGATCACCCGTTGATCAACGACAGTGACGCCGCCGCACTCAAGAGCAAAATCCTGGCCTCGGGCTTGAGCGTTCCGCAGCTGGTGTCAACGGCCTGGGCGGCGGCTTCCACTTTCCGTGGCTCCGACAAACGCGGCGGCGCCAACGGTGGCCGGCTGCGTCTGGCGCCACAGAAATTCTGGCAAGCCAACCAGCCTGAGCAACTGGCCAATGTGCTGGGCAAACTCGAGGGCATTCAGAGCGAGTTCAACAACAGCGGCAAGAAAGTCTCGCTGGCGGATCTGATCGTGCTGGCCGGTAATGCCGGCATCGAACAAGCCGCAAAAAATGCGGGCCTCAGCGTGACGGTGCCGTTTACGCCAGGACGGATGGACGCCTCGCAAGAGCAGACGGATGTCGAATCGTTCGGCTTCCTGGAACCTGTCGCCGATGGCTTCCGCAACTTCCTCAAAACCCGCTACCGCGTACCGACCGAGCATCTGTTGATCGACAAGGCGCAACAACTGACCCTGACCGCACCGGAAATGACCGCATTGATCGGCGGCCTGCGCGTGCTGAACACCAACGTCGGACAGACCCGCCACGGTGTATTCACACAACGGCCGGAAGCATTGACCAACGATTTCTTCAAAAACCTGTTGGACATGAGCGTGGAATGGAAGCCCGTGTCGCAAGACAACGAAGAATTCGAAGGACGCGATCGCAAAACCGGGGAAGTAAAATGGACCGGGACACGTGTTGACCTGGTCTTTGGCTCGAACTCGCAGTTGCGCGCGTTGGCCGAAGTCTATGCGACCAGTGACGCGCAGGAGAAATTCGTCAAAGACTTCGTGGCGGCGTGGACCAAGGTGATGAACCTGGATCGCTTCGACGTGAAGTGAGGCAATCTTGAACCTGTGAGGCCTTGAATGGGCCATCGCGACCCGGTGACACGGATCGCGGTGGCCTCATTCTTTAAACGGCAAGGCCGAAATCGCGAAACATTCCCCTGCCATTTGCGCAAGCTTAATGCCCCGTGCCACCCATGCACTCCGCCGTCGTGGCAAGCGCCATGCCGGCCTGCTGGACGAGTTTGCGCCACTCATCGGCAGTGATCAGATCGGCGCGCTCCATGTCGTCCGCCGTCCTCAGTAACCTGAAGTACCTTTCCTCTGCACTTATATGGTTTGCAGGCAGTGCAAACAGCTTGGTCCAGGCGGTCATCGCCAACCTTCTCTGTACTTCTCTCATGGTCCCCCCTGCGTATTCATCTCAGGCAAATGAATACCTGCCAATCGAGACCGTTCACACGGATGACGTTAAACCGACCAGTGCTGGCATTAAGCCACAAATGTCCAGATAGCGCTGATCCGATGGCGGTTGGGAGATGAACGGTCGGGGCGCGCCTTACATCGAGGTCAACGACCCAGCCGCCTGGCCTGCTGTCCCCTTCCTGCTTTTTGTCGCCTTCCTGACGCAAATTCAATCTGGCGCTTGCACAACCTATATTATGGTATACCATCATACGCACAGACACCCCAAAACCTCATACGGAGCAGCTCATGAGTTTCGAAATCCGCAAGATCGTCAGCTATGTCGAAGAGACCTTTATCGAAGGCGGCAAGGCCACCGATAAGCCCGTCACCATGGTCGGCCTGGCCGTCGTCATGAAAAACCCATGGCTGGGTCGCGGCTTCGTCGAAGACCTGAAACCGGAAATCCGCGCCAACTGCTCTGACCTCGGTGCACTGATGGTTGAGCGTCTGGTCGGCATCATCGGTGGTGCCGAAAAAATCGAAGCCTATGGCAAAGCGGCCGTGGTCGGTGCCGATGGCGAGATCGAGCACGCCTCGGCGGTCATCCATACCCTGCGCTTCGGCAACCATTACCGTGAAGCGGTCAAGGCCAAAAGCTACCTCAGCTTCACCAACAAGCGCGGCGGCCCGGGCACCTCGATCCAGATCCCGATGATGCACAAGGACGACGAAGGCCTGCGTTCGCACTACATCACCCTGGAAATGCAGATCGAAGATGCGCCGCGTGCCGGCGAAATCGTGGTGGTCCTGGGTTGCGCCGATGGCGGCCGCCTGCACCCGCGTATCGGCAACCGTTACATCGATCTGGAAGAACTGGCTGCCGAGAAAGCTCAGTAATCACGGTCGGTCACAACAACAAAAAGGCATGCAGGAGCGCTCCATGATTCGGCTCACCGCTGAACGCACCCCGGCTGGCACCAGTTACCTGGCGACCGGCCAAGGCCAGCCCGTGGTATTGATCCACGGCGTGGGCCTGAACAAAGAAATGTGGGGCGGCCAGGTCGTTGGCCTGGCCACGAAATACCGTGTGATTGCCTACGACATGCTCGGCCACGGCGCCAGCCCGCGCCCGGAAAGCGGCACGCCGCTGCTCGGCTATGCCGATCAGTTGCTGGAGTTGCTCGACCACCTGCAACTGCCCAAGGTGACGGTGATCGGCTTTTCCATGGGCGGGTTGGTCGCGCGGGCGTTTGCCCTGCATTACCCGCAACGCCTGCAAGGCCTGGTCGTGCTCAACAGCGTGTTCAATCGCAGTGCCGAACAACGTGCCGGCGTCATTGCCCGCACCGCACAGGCGGCCGAACACGGGCCGGACGCCAACGCCGAGGCCGCGCTGTCGCGCTGGTTCAGCCGTGAATACCAGGCTGCCAACCCGGCACAGATCGCTGCCCTGCGTCAGACCCTGGCCGGTAATGACCCCCAGGGTTACCTGACGACTTACGAACTGTTCGCCACCCAGGACATGTACCGCGCGGAGGATTTGGGCAGCATCCAGGTACCGACGCTGGTCGCCACCGGCGAGCTGGATCCGGGTTCGACGCCGCAAATGGCCGAGCAACTGGCCGCACACATTCCGGGTGCAACCGTTGCCGTACTCGCCGAACAGCGGCATATGATGCCCGTAGAATCGCCGCGCCTGGTCAACCAGCTGTTGCTGGAGTTTCTCGACAACGCGCACTCCCGACAAAACCAGATCAAGGGGATCGTTGCATGACACTCGCACGCTTCCAGATGTGCATCGGCGGTGAATGGGTCGATGCCCTCTCCGGCAAGACCTTCGAAAGCCTGAACCCGGCGCTGGCCGAACCTTGGGCCGCACTCCCCGACGCTGATGAAGCCGACGTCGAGCGCGCCGTACAAGCCGCACAGACCGCTTTCGACAGCCCGGCCTGGCGCGGCCTGACCGCCACGGCGCGGGGCAAATTGCTGCGCCGCCTCGGCGATCTGATTGCCGAAAACAAGGAACATCTGGCGCAGCTGGAAAGCCGCGACAACGGCAAGCTGATTCGCGAAACTCGTGGTCAGGTCAGTTACCTGCCGGAATTTTTCCACTACACCGCGGGCCTGGCGGACAAGCTCGAAGGCGGCACCCTGCCGCTGGACAAGCCGGACCTGTTTGCCTACACCGTGCATGAAGCCATGGGCGTGGTCGCCGCGATCATTCCCTGGAACAGCCCGCTGTACCTGACCGCAATCAAACTGGCGCCAGCCCTGGCCGCCGGTAATACCATCGTGATCAAGCCGTCCGAGCACGCCTCGGCAACCATTCTGGAACTGGCTCGCCTGGCGCTGGAAGCCGGCATTCCGCCGGGCGTGGTCAACGTCGTCACCGGTTACGGCCCGAGCACCGGCGCCGCCCTCACCCGCCATCCGCTGGTGCGCAAGATCGCCTTCACCGGCGGTGCGGCCACGGCGCGGCATGTGGTGCGCAGCAGCGCCGAGAACTTCGCCAAGCTGTCGCTGGAACTGGGCGGCAAGTCGCCGAACATCATCTTTGCCGACGCCGACCTCGACAGCGCAATCAATGGTGCCATCGCCGGGATCTACGCCGCGTCCGGTCAAAGCTGCGTCTCTGGTTCGCGCCTGTTGGTTCAGGATGAAATCTACGACGAGTTCGTTGAGCGCCTGGTGGAGCGTGCCAAACGCATCCGCATTGGCAACCCGCAGGAAGACAGCAGCGAAATGGGCCCGATGGCCACCGCGCAGCAACTGGCCGTGGTCGAAGGGCTGGTCGCCGATGCGATCGCCGAAGGTGCCCGTCTGCGCCTGGGTGGCAAGCGTCCAGAGAATCTCGGCGAAGGCTGGTTCTATGAGCCGACCTTGTTCGAATGCGACCACAACTCGATGAAGATCATGCAGGAAGAAGTCTTCGGCCCCGTGGCGTCGGTGATTCGTTTCAAGGACGAAGCCGAAGCGCTGGCGATTGCCAACGACTCCCAGTTCGGTCTGGCTGCCGGCATCTGGACACGCGATCTGGGCCGCGCCCATCGCCTGGCCCGAGACGTGCGTTCCGGGATCATCTGGGTCAACACCTACCGCGCCGTATCGGCCATGGCGCCGATCGGTGGCTTCAAGAACAGCGGCTATGGACGCGAAAGCGGCATCGATTCGGTGCTGGCCTACACCGAGCTCAAGACGGTGTGGATCAACCTGTCCCAGGCGCCAATGCCTGATCCATTTGTGATGCGCTAGGAGATTTACGAAATGATCGAACCCGGCATCTACAAAGACGTCATGAGCTCGTTCCCATCCGGGGTCACGGTGGTCACCACCCTGGACCCGAACGGCGGGATCGTCGGCATCACCGCCAGCGCCTTCAGTGCGCTGTCGATTGATCCGGCACTGGTGCTGTTCTGCCCCAACTATGCCTCGGACACGTACCCGATCCTGCGCGACAGCAAGCAGTTCGCGATTCACTTGCTGTCCGCCGACCAGACCGCCGAAGCCTATGCGTTCGCCAGCAAGGGCAAGGACAAGGCCAAACACATCGAATGGCACTTGAGCGAATTGGGTAATCCGCTGCTGGGCAAGGCCACGGCGATCATCGAGTGCGAACTGTGGCGCGAATACGATGGCGGCGATCACGCGATCATCGTCGGCGCGGTGAAGAATCTGATTCTGCCCGAGCAACCCGTCACGCCGATGATTTACCACAAAGGCAAACTGGGCCCCCTGCCCGCGCTGGCCTGAAAGGTCTACACATACCCTTGCAGGAGTGAGCTTGCTCGCGATAGCGGTGGTTCAGCTCGCATAGATGTTGAATGAGCTGACGCCATCGCGAGCAAGCCCGCTCCCACAGGGGATCTGCGGTGAAAGGATGACGAAGATGAGCAACGAGAAGTATGAAAAAGGCCTGAAAATCCGCACGCAGGTGCTGGGCGAAGCGTATGTGAACCGTTCCATCGAGAACGCCGACGACTTCACCCGGCCACTGCAGGAGATGGTCACCGAGTACTGCTGGGGCCACGTCTGGGGCCGTGAGGGTTTGTCGCTTAAAGAACGCAGCATGATAAACTTGGCCATGATTTCGGCCCTCAATCGGCCTCACGAACTCAAGCTGCATATACGCGGCGCCTTGCGTAACGGGCTGAGTCGTGAACAAATACGCGAAATTCTGCTTCAGGTCGGTATTTATTGCGGTGTCCCCGCTGCCGTAGACAGTTTCCGGCTCGCCCGTGAAGCGTTCGCCGAAGCCGATGCCGAGGCCTCCAGTTAACCCTTGGCTGTTGTGATGACCTGAGCACGATGATCCTGGATCGGAGTGCTCTTTTTGCATGGACAGCCACATTCAGAGCGGACCCCATGAAACGCCTGCCACTCGACGACAGCTTCAAGGTCAATCGCAACCCCGTTACCCTGCGCGAAATCGTGCTGGATAAACTGCGAAGCGCCATCATGAACTTCCAGCTACTGCCGGGAGACCGTCTGGTCGAGCGCGACCTGTGCGATCGCCTCGGGGTCAGCCGCACCTCCGTGCGTGAAGCCTTGCGTCACCTGGAATCCGAAGGTCTGGTGGAATTTGCCGATGCCAAGGGGCCGCGCGTCGCCATTATCACCCTTGCCGATGCCGTCGATATCTATGAGCTGCGCTGTGTGCTTGAAGGGTTGATCGTGCAGCTGTTCACCCTTCGCGCCAAGGCCAAGAACATCAAGGCCCTGGAGAAAGCCCTCGAGGAAAACCGCAAGGCCCTCAAGGATGGCGAACTGCAACAGGTCATCGACTCGGTGCAGGGTTTCTACGACGTGCTGCTCGAAGGCTCCGGCAACCATGTCGCGGCCACTCAACTGCGCCAGTTGCAGGCGCGCATCAGCTACTTGCGTGCGACTTCGGTCTCCCAGGAAAACCGTCGCGGCTCAAGCAATCAGGAGATGGAGCGCATGGTCGAAGCGATCAAGAGCGGCGATCCGCTGGCCGCTCACCAGGCGTGCGTCGACCACGTTCGCGCCGCCGCCGCCGTGGCGCTGGATTACCTGAAGCGCAAGCAGGAAGAAACCGGGGCAATCCCCGCGATCACCCTGCCCATCGCGCTCAAAGAACCGCGCATAGGCCGCTGAACATGTTCAGCCCGAGCTTTTGTCCTAAGTGCGGCGGCAACGACTTGAAGTCGCAGCTGCCGCCGGGCGATACGCACGAGCGCCTGATGTGCCGCAGCTGCGGCTACATCCATTACGTCAATCCAAAAATCATCGCCGGCTGCATCATCGAGCAGGACGGCAAATACCTGCTGTGCCAGCGCGCAATTCCGCCGCGCCCTGGCACCTGGACCCTGCCCGCAGGCTTCATGGAAGGTGGCGAAACCACCGAACAAGCCGCATTGCGTGAAGTCTGGGAAGAAAGCGGCGTACGCGCAGAAATACTCTCGCCTTACTCAATCTTCAGCGTGCCAAAGATCAGCGAGGTCTACATCATCTTCCGCGCCATCGCGCTGGAGATAACCGGCCAGTACGGCCCGGAAACCCTCGACTACAAATTCTTCGCACCCGAGGACATTCCCTGGGACAGCATCTATTACCCAGCCATCCGGCAAATCCTCGAACGCTACATCGAAGAACGCCAGGCCGGGGTCTACGGCATCTACATCGGCAACGATGACACCGGCAAGATTCACTTCATTCGGTAGTGGACATGCGGCTGGTGGTCTAGAGGGCGCTTCATGACGCCTGAACATCACTTTATGGATTTGGGGCTCGGCGCTTGCTGTTAGAGCGGGCGTAGTTGCTCATCTATTGTTTTTATCTGCTTTGGATTTTGATTTATCCGCCCCTTCGGATGCATCTGAGAGAGATTGGTCGGCTGGCGGGGCGTTTTCGCTGGCAAGCCAGCTCCCACAGGGTCGGTGTACACCTGCAGGAGACTGGTCGGCTGGCAGGCCGCCATCGCTGGCAGGCCAGCTCCCACAATTGAATTTTGTACACCTGCAAGAGATTGGTCGGCTATCAGGCCGCCATCGCCGGCAGGCCAGCTCCCACAATAGATCGGCGTACACGCTTCGCTCTTAACCACTCAACAGGCCGAGCGGTAGCTCGCCTGCAGCTCTTGATCTGGCTTTTGATCTACCCGCCCCTTCGGCAGGCTGAGTGGAGGCATTCATCTGGGGGGTAGGCGCGTAGCGCCGTGCGGCGAAGCCGCACACATCGAGAGGAGGTCGTCGCGAAGCAGACCGGAGGCGATGCCCCAAGATGAATGCCGGAGCGAAGGAACACCGAGCCCCAGCGAGGGGCCGGACGTCGGGGCGAGCCTTTTTTTTGCTTACTTTTTTTGAGGCGTTTGTCAAAAAAAGTGAGTCGCCGTCAGGGCGAAACCGCCAGCCGCCGTTACCGCAGCAACGGATATGTACACCTGAAAGAGACTGGTCGGCTATCAGGCCGCCATCGCCGGCAGGCCAGCTCCCACAATAGATCGGCGTACACGCTTCGCTCTTAACCACTCAACAGGCCGAGCGGTAGCTCGCCTGCAGCTCTTGATCTTGATCCACGGGCGACATCGGAAGGCTGAGAGGAGGGATTCATCCGGGGTGGGAGCGCAGCGACCGTTCGACGAAGTCGAACACATCGAGAGGAGGTGCAGCGAAGCAAACCGGAGGCGATGCCCCCCGGATGGATCCCGGAGCGAAGGAACCCCGAGCCCCAGCGAGTGGGCCGAACGTAGGAGCAAGCGTTTTTTTGCTTACTTTTTTTAGGCGTTTGTAAAAAAAGTGAGTCGCCGTCAGGGCGAAACCGCCAGCCGCCGTTACCGCAGCAACGGATATGTACACCCACAAACAAAATGATCGGTTGTAAGGACTCCTCAGCCTCACCCACCAGCCTATAAATCCTCAAATCTGACGCAATAGTCCGACAATTCGTCAGGACAGTCGCATCAAGCGCGTACTAATATTTGCACCTCATTCAATCAAGGACGATTCATGAAGCGCATTGCCGCCTGTCTATTGTTTTTCCTGACCTTTACCACCCTCGCAGCCGACCTCAACCTGCTCACCGACAACCACCCACCCCTGCATTTCCAACAAGACGGCAAACTGGTGGGGTTCGGTGTGGACGTGGTGCAAGCACTGGCCGAAAGCACCGGCGATCAAGTGCATCTGCAACAAATGCCCTTGCTGCGCGCCTTACGCGTTGCCGCCACCGAGCCTGCCACCGGCGTGTTTACCGTGCTGCGCAGCGCCGAACGCGAAGGACAGTACCAGTGGGTCGGCCCACTGATGGACGTCGAAATCGCCCTCTATGCCGCGCGCGACATCCAACAACCGGTGCGCAGTCTGCAAGACGTCAACAACCTGGGCCGTATCGCCATCCCGCGTAAATGGCTGGCTTACAGCTACTTGCAAAAGCAAGGTCTGACCAACCTGTATGGCGTGGAAACACCCGAGCAAATGATGCGTCTGGCGCGCCTCGGTCGCACTGATTTCGTGGTGGCCGATACCCTTTCCGTGGCGACGATGGCGCGTGAAGAAGGGTTGCCGCCCACCCAGTTGCACTACCAGATGCCGCTGATGAAGCAAGGCACCTACATCGCTTTTTCCCCACAGACCGATACCCGTCAGGTCATCCGCTGGCAACAGGCGCTTGATGAGATGAGCCGCGATGGCCGCCTCGAACAACTTAAACAGCGTTGGCTAAGCGAGCACACGCCCCGCTGACAATGGAATGAAAAGCACCATCGGTCCTGGTTTCACCCATCAGCGCAATTGATTCACCGCTCAACTGTAGGAGCTGTCGAGTGAAACGAGGCTGCGATCTTTTGATCTTGATCCTTTTAAAAACAAGATCAAAAGATCGCAGCCTCGTTTCACTCGACAGCTCCTACAGGGATTATTTTTTAGTCAGGCGGGCGGCGAGATTTTTTGCCTGGCTCGCGACATCAGTCACGGCCGTGCTTTCCCACCAGATGCCGCGCAATGGCGGACCCATGGCGAACAGTCGATGGGCGACCTGTCCATTAGCGTCGATTACCGCCCCATCAACTGCCGCCGCAATCCCCAACGCCAACGGCCCAGGTCGAATCAAACCGCGTGCCAACAGTTGCTGTGGCAGCGGCCGGGCGACCCGACGCCAGTCGTATTCGATGCCGCTGGAATTGATCAACGCCGCGCCGCTGACAACCGTGGTTTCAACTTCGCCACGACGGCGAATACGAATGCTCACCTGCCCTTCGACTGTCGGCTCAAGCCCCTTGAACGACGCAGCCTGAATCCGCAACCGCCCTTGCTCGTGCAACCGCGCCACCAACTCGGCACTCAACGGTGGCGAGCGGTGGTGATGACTTTCCCACCATGGCCGCACGTGCCGCACGAATTGCCGGCGCTGCACATCCGTCGCCTGGTTCCACAAACGGCCGATATGCGCGCGTACCGTATCGAGCGGCGCCTGCCAGTCGATGCCTTGGGCGATGGCGTCCCGGCAATGCCGACGCAGTTCGCGCACCAGCTGCCGGGGGGTGCGAATGCTTGGGTCCTCGGCAAGAAAATCCACCCAGGCCGGCGGTTGCCGGCGCACGTGCGGGAGCAAGCCATGCCGGGAAAACACTTCGATGGGCCCACGATGCCCGGCCTGTTCCAGCGACACCACGGCATCGACCATGGTCAGGCCGGAGCCGATGATCAGCACCGTCGATTGCGGGTTGAGCCGGCGCATGGCGGCTACGTCCCACGGATCGAGCGCCGCCGCGTTCAAGCCGCTGGACTCGGTCTGCGGCGTGCGCGCGGCGGGAAACATACCCGTGGCCAATACCGCATAAGCCCCTTGCAGACGTTGCCCGTCACTCAAGCTCAGCAGCACCGAATCGTCCCCGGTTTGCAGGTCGATCACTTCGGCCCGCACATGCTCGACCGTTGAACCGTTCAACGCCCCCACCGCTTGCGCCTCGGCCAGACGTTGCTGCACGTACACCCCGAACAGCCCGCGGGGCGGAAACAATTCGCTGACCGGCACATGCTGTTCATCCGACTCCGGCCAGCCGCCGGCCGCAATGTAATCGGTCAGCCATTGGGTCAAGTCATCGGCGTTGTCCGGGTCGACGCTCATGCGCGCCGCGTTGCCGTTGAGCGTATGGCCCAGTTCAACCGCGCTGTACGCCTCGCCCCGACCAAGTTCGGCGCGTGGTTCGATCACCAGCACCGATCGTCGGCCAGGCAAGCGCAACAACTGCGCCGCCAGCATCGCGCCGCTGAGGCCGCCGCCGACGATCAGGATATCCGCGTGACGGATGGCGTCGGTCGCCTGTCCGCTTGGGGTTTGAGTCATGGCGTTCTCACTGGTCAATGTTTTCCTAGATAGAAATCGTGCAGATCGCCCCGCGCCAGCAACGACTCGCTGCTGCCGGACAGCACCACGCGGCCGGTATCGAGGACGTAGGCCGTCGATGCGTACTTGAGTGCCACGTTAATATTTTGCTCGGCAATCAGGAAGCTCACCTGCGCGTCACGATTGAGTTGGGCGACGATCTCGAAAATCTCCTGGACGATAATAGGCGCCAAACCCATGGAAGGTTCATCAAGCAGTACCAAAGTAGGACGCGTCATCAACGCCCGGCCGATGGCGACCATTTGTTGTTCGCCGCCGGAGGTCAATCCGGCCTGGGTCTTGCGCTTGGTTTTCAGGCGCGGGAACCAGGTGTAGATCCGTTCCAGATCATGGGCCATGTCCTGGCGACTCAGACGCCGGACAAACCCGCCACTGCGCAGGTTGTCCTCGACCGTCAACTGCGCGAATACGTGCCGGCCTTCGAGCACGTGGACCATGCCTTGGCGCACCCGCACGCTGGGATCGACGCCTGCGGTATCGCGTCCAAGAAACTCGATGACCCCGCGACTCACTTCCGCGCGCTCGGCCCGTACCAGCCCGGAAATCGCCTTGAGCGTGGTGCTTTTGCCCGCGCCGTTGGCCCCGAGCAACGCGACGATGCCCCCCTTGGGCACCGTCAGCGACACCCCGGCCACGGCCAGGATCGCGCCGTCGTAAATGACTTCGATGTCTTTGACCTGCAACAGGTCAGGCGCGGCAATGTCGCTGGCGGCTTGGCTCATGACTTATTCATCTCCGGTGCAGGTGCGCGGCGTCAGGCCTTTTTCCTTGGCGAACGCCGCCGATTTTTCATCGATCAACGGCCGCAACAGGGCACGGTCGGCGGCGATCCAGTCGCTGATCAGCGTCCAGTTGGCGCCATCCCACTGCTGCACCCGCGCCGAACCGCCACCCTCATGATCCTTGCAGGACAGCTTGAGGTTCTGCATCAGGCCCAGATAGCCCATGTCCTTGAGCCGCGCGTCGTCGATGTTCAAGTGTTCCAGGCCCCAGCGTCCTTCCTCGCCGTTGAGCGGACGCTTGCCGAATTTACCTTGGGCGGTGCGGATCGCTTCCACCATCACCGCCGCGTTCACCAGCCCTGAGTTGTAATAGACGCTGCCAAAATTCTTCAGATCCTTGAGGTCGCTCTTGCCCTTGTCGAGGACGTATTGCTTGAGGCGTTTGTGGATCTCGAAATCGCTGCCGGCCGGGTATGGCGTCAGCGCCAGATAGCCTTTGGCGGCAGCGCCTGCAGGCAGTACATCTTCGCTGGAACTGGCCCAGATATCGCCGACGATGTGGTCCACCGGGAAGCCGAATCGCGCCGCCGTCTTGACCGCCACTGGCGTCGACACGCCCCACGTGCGCAGGAAAACCCAATCCGGGTTGAGCTGACGAATCTGCCGCCACTGCGACGATTGTTCGTTGCCCGGATCGGCCACCGGAATCTGGATGTTTTCGAAGCCGTACTTCTCGGCCAGCAACTTCAGCGGCCCAAGGGTTTCCCGGCCGTACGCCGAGTCGTGGTAGACCGTGGCGATTTTCTTGCCCTTGAGTTTGTCGAAACCACCCTCTCGTTGGGCGATGTAGTTGATCAGACTCGACGCCTCGCTGTAGAACGTCAGCATCACCGGGAAGTTGTAGGGGAACACCGTGCCGTCGGTGGCTTCGGTGCGGCCGTAACCGAGGGTGATCAACGGGATCTTGTCGACCTCGGCGCGCTCGCTCAGCGCATAAGCTGCCGGCGCGCCGTTGGGCGAATAGATCGCCACTGGCGCGCCGTCCAGGCCTTTCTTGAAGCGCTCGTAGCACTCGATGCCCTTCTCCGCCGTCCACTCGGTTTCGCATTCCTGCCAGACCAGTTTGACGCCGTTGATCCCGCCTTCCACCTCGTTGATGTAGTTCAGGTAATCGAGCATGCCGGCCCAGACCTGCACGCCGCTGGAGGCATACGCGCCAACGCGATAGGTGGCCAACGGGAAGAATTGCTGATCCGGCGATGCCTGGACCATCGGCACCGTAGCGCCATAAACCGCCAGCGCCAGAGCGGCGCCAACCAACGAACGTTTCAAGGATGCACGCATGTTGTCTCTCTAATCGTTGAGGAATTCAGAAGCGCAGCGGCCAGTGGCTCAGCCGTTCACGAAGGTTGCTCAGCAGGCGGATCAGGCCTTCCGGTTCCTTGATCAGGAACACGATGATCAGCACGCCGAAGATGATTTTTTGCAGGTTCTGCAACTGGCCGGCGTCCACCGCACCACCGAACAGCGCCTGGCCGGCGTGGCTCAGCAGGGTCGGCAGCAGGCTGATGAACGCCGCGCCGACGAAGTTGCCGGCGACGCTGCCCATGCCGCCGATAATGATGATGAACAGGATCTGGAATGAGCGATTGATATCGAAGCTGCTGGCGCTGGCGGTGCCCAGATAGGCGAAGGCCCACAGCGCCCCTGCGATGCCCAGGTAGAAAGAGCTGACGGCGAACGCCAAGTGTTTGTAACGCACCACGGGAATGCCGATCACCGCGGCGGCGGTATCCATGTCGCGGATCGCCATCCAGTTGCGGCCGATCTGGCTTTTCACCAGATTCACCGCAACCCAGGTCAGCACCAGCACCGTGGTCAAGGTCAGCAGGTAACGGCCCAGCGGTGTGTTCAGGTCATGGCCGAACAACGTCAGTTTTGGCGCGGAAATGGTCCCGGAGGATCCGTAGTTGTAGAACCAGGGAAATTTGACGAACAACCACTCCAGAAAGAACTGTGCGGCCAGGGTCGTGACCATCAGGTAAAAACCCTTGATCCGAGAGCTTGGCAAACCGAAAACGAAACCGACCACCGCGCTGATCAGCCCGCCGCCGAGCAGCGCCACCGGCAGACCGAGTTCGGGCAAACGCAGCAGGAAGCCATAAGTGGCAAACGCGCCGACCGCCATAAACCCCGCCGCTCCTACCGACGTCTGGCCGGTGTAGCCGGTGAGCAGGTTCAAGCCGAGCCCGGCCAGGGACAGCACCAGGAACGGGATCAGGATGGCGTTCAACCAATAGTCATTGCCGGTCAACGGCACGACGATGAAGGCGATCAACAGCAACGCAACCAGGCCAATCGGCACACGGCGTTCGATCAGCACCGACGGCGCGGTTTCGCGGGTAAGGGAAATCGTCATGGGTTCAGACTCGCTCGATGGCGCGCTCGCCGAACAGGCCGGCGGGACGGATGTAGAGGAAGGCCAGGGCCAGGACGTAAGCGAACCACGGTGTGATGCCGCCGCCGATCAACGGGCCGACGTACACTTCGGCGAGGTTTTCCGCGGCGCCGACAATCAGCCCGCCGACAATCGCCCCGCCAATCGAGGTGAAACCGCCGATGATCAGCACCGGCAAGGCTTTGAGCACCACCAGCGACAGGGAAAACTGCACCCCTTGGCGCGCGCCCCAGAGCAATCCGGCGACCAGGCCGACAATGCCCGCCACAGCCCAGACGATCTGCCAGATGCGGTTCAGGTTGATGCCGATCGATAACGCGGCGGTGGTGTCATCAGCCACCGCGCGCAACGACACGCCGATGCGGGTCTTGTTGAACAGCAACGCCAGCACCGTCACCAGCACGATGGCAGCAGCCGCCGCGATCAGGTCGAACTGGCTGACCATCAAGCCGCCTATAAACAGCGGTACATCATCGATGCCCAGGTCCAGCGCCCGAACCTGCGAGCCCATCAAACCCTGCGCCAGGCCTTCGATGATGAACGACAGTCCGAGCGTGGCCATGAACAAGGTGATCTGCGAGCGATTGACCAGGGGCCGCAACACCAGCCGTTCGATCAGCAACGCACCGATGATCATCACTGCCACGGTCAGCAACAACGCGAGGGCAAACGGCACGCCTTGATCGTGCAGGCTGACAAAGGTCAGCGCGGCAAACAGCAGCATCGCGCCCTGGGCGAAATTGAACACGCCGCTGGCCTTGTAGATCAGCACGAAGCCGATGGCGACCAGCGAGTACATGGTCCCGGCGAGCAGGCCGCCGAGCAGGGTTTCAAAGAAAAACGTCATCAGTGCACCACTCCCAGATAAGCCGCAATCACTTCGGGGTCGGCCTGCACTTCGGCGGGTGTGCCGTCGCCGACCTTGCGTCCGTAATCGAGCACCACGACGTGGTCGGACAAGCCCATGACCACGCTCATGTCGTGCTCGATCAACACCACCGTGGTGCCGAGGTCGCGGTTGATGTCGGCGATGAACCGGGCCATCTCTTGTTTTTCTTCGGCGTTCATCCCGGCCATCGGTTCGTCGAGCAGCAACAGGCGCGGCCCGGCGATCAAGGCGCGACCCAGCTCCACGCGTTTTTGCAGGCCATAGGAGAGATTGCCGACCGGCACATCGCGATGCGCTTGCAGTTCTAGGAACTCAAGAATGGCCTGGGCTTGCTGGCGGAAGTTCTCGGCTTCGCGTCGGGCTCGCGGCAGGTTCAACGCCTGCTCGATGAAGCTGCTGCGCAAGTGCCTCGAAAGCCCGGTCAGGACGTTGTCGATCACGCTCATCTTCTTGAACAGCGCGTTGTTCTGGAATGTGCGACCGATGCCACGCCGCGCGGCGGTCAAGGGATCGATGTGGGTGAACGGCTGCTGTTCAAAGACAATCGAACCGGCGTCAAACCGGTACACGCCGTTCAGAACGTTCAGCAGCGAACTCTTGCCCGCGCCGTTGGGGCCGATCAGCGCGCAGATCTCGCCTCGGCGCACCTCGAACGACAATTCATTGATCGCCTTCACGCCTTTGAACGACAGGGAAATACCGCTGACTTGCAGGATGGAATCGGTCGAGCTCATGCGATGTCCCGTTTGAATTCGGTGAGCCAGGTCGGCGTCGGTTGAGCGTGTGCGGTGCGGGTGGCTTGCCAGATGAAATGCAGGTTGTGGAAACCGAGCAGTCGGCGAACGCGATTTTTGATCAGGCGTTGCAGACCTTTTTCCGGGTGGGCGATGGCCCAGTCGCACAGGCGGCGGCGCCAGGTGCGGTGCGGGGCGAGACGACTGTCGATTTCATCGGCCAACCGTTGCAAGCGTCCGGCGGACAGCACCAGCCCCGAGGGCGCGACTTCGCGGCGATCCCGGCTGGCGCTGCCCGGACTTTCCGGGAAGGCCAGGGAGTGGCCGCTGCTCAGCCATTGTTCAAGCAACACCGTCAGGCCGGTCTGCCATTGCGTGCCCTCTTCGCTCCACAGTTGCGTGCCCTGGCTCCAAGGCTTGAGGCGTTGCGGGGTGTCCA
Source organism: Pseudomonas sp. JAI111 (assembly GCF_024809425.1). Classification (NCBI taxonomy): domain Bacteria; kingdom Pseudomonadati; phylum Pseudomonadota; class Gammaproteobacteria; order Pseudomonadales; family Pseudomonadaceae; genus Pseudomonas; species Pseudomonas sp. JAI111. The sequence continues at coordinate 460,506 of NZ_JANUCB010000004.1, forward strand.
CCGGGCCGAGCAACTGGTTGTAATCCAGCAGCGTCTGGCCCTGCTCGAGCCACTGTTGGCGCGTCTGCCGGTCCTGAACGAAGGCGTGAGTCGGACGACTGCGCCCCAGAATCTTGCGCAGGGTTGGGGGATCGAGGTTGTCCGGCAACGTCAGCGATTGCCCGCCCAGGTGCTGCGCGGCGAGAGCCAGCAACAACAGATTCGGTTCGAAAGCACCGCTCAGGGCCAGGCGCGAATCCTCGGTGAAGCCTTGCTGGCGCAAGCCGTCGGCCAGGCGCTCGACATCACGCAAGGCGTCGATCCAGCGCCAGACAAACCACTGCCCGTGGCGCTTGTGGCGCAACGCCGGTTGCAACGGACTGACCTGCGCCCGATGGCGCAGTTGCTCCAGGGCCTGGGGCAGCTCGACCCGCCACTGGGCGGTGTCCGCTACGGGCGGACGTTTGAGTTCGTGCACGCTCATGGGTGACCTCCTGTTCATGGGCAAAAGCGTGCGGTGGTCCGCTGGGCTGAAGGATTGACGCGATGATCGTTCCCACGCTCCGCGTGGGAATGCCGCCATGGACGCTCTGCGTCCGCTTTGGAGCAAGGAACGCGGAGCGTCCCGAGATGCATTCCCACGCGGAGCGTGGGAATGATCATGTGTGTAAGACCCGGTCAACTGTGGGAGCGGGCTTGCTCGCGATAGCGGTCTATCAGGCAACATCAATGCTGGATGTACTGGCCTCATCGCGAGCAAGCTCGCTCCCACAGGGGATTCGTGTCGGATCGGGCATCTGTGTACGACCCGGTCAACTGTGGGAGTGAGCCTGCTCGCGATAGCGGTCTATCAGGCAACATCAATGCTGGATGTACTGGCCTCATCGCGAGCAGGCTCGCTCCCACAGGGGATTCGTGTCGGACCGGGCATCTGTGTACGACCCGGTCAACTGTGGGAGTGAGCCTGCTCGCGATAGCGGTTGGTCAGGCAACATCAATGCTGGATGTACTGGCCTCATCGCGAGCAGGCTCGCTCCCACAGGGGATTTGTATCGGACCGGGCATGTGTGTACGACCCGGTCAACTGTGGGAGCGAGCTTGCTCGCGATAGCGGTCCATCAGGCAACATCAATGCTGGATGTACTGGCCTCATCGCGAGCAGGCTCACTCCCACATTGGATCTCTGGTGTACCTGGTATTTGCATGCGACTTCGCTCCCACATTGAATGAGTTCAGGCCGACACCACTTTCTTCTCCTGCTGGCGCAACACTCCCAGGTCCCGATACCCCGCCCCCGGATGAATCTCCGGCAATCGCGGCCCTTCCCCGAACAACTTCTCGCGCAAGGTCCCCGGCGCGTAGTCGGTCTTGTACACGCCCCGCTTCTGCAGCTCCGGCACCAACAATTCCACGGCGTCGACAAAGGTCTCGTGAGTCAGCGCATAGGCCAGGTTGAATCCATCGACATCGGTCTCTTCAACCCACTCCTGCAGCAGATCGGCAACCGTCTCAGGACTGCCCACAAACAACGGACCAAACCCGCCGATGCCCACCCAATCGGCCAATTCGTTAGGCGTCCAGACCTTGTTCGGGTCTGCCGTAGAGAACGCCTCCACCGCCGACTGAATGGCGTTGGTGTGCACATGCTTGAGGGGTTCATCCGGTTTGAACTGGCTGAAATCGATCCCGGTCCAGCCCGAAATCAACGCCATCGCGCCCTCGTAGCTGACCCAGGTTTTGTATTCTTCGAACTTGGCTTTGGCCTTGGCATCGGTCTCGCCGAGGATCACCGTTTGCAAGTTGAAGATCAGAATCTTCGACGGATCGCGACCGGCTTCAGCGGCACGACGACGAATGTCGGCCACGGTTTTCTTCAGCAGCACTTTCGAGGGGGCGGCGACGAACACGCACTCGGCATGTTCGGCGGCAAACTGCTTGCCGCGACTCGATGCTCCGGCCTGATAGAGCACCGGCGTGCGTTGCGGCGAGGGTTCACAAAGGTGAATGCCAGGCACCTGGAAATGTTTGCCGACATGCCGGATCTCATGGATTTTGCTCGGATTGCTGAAAATCCGCCGTTCGCGATCACGCAGAATCGCGCCCTCTTCCCAACTGCCCTCCCAGAGCTTGTAGCAAACCTCCAGGTATTCCTCGGCGTAGTCGTATCGCGCGTCGTGCTCGGTCTGGGCCTTCTGGCCGAGGTTCTTCGCACCGCTTTCCAGATACGAAGTGACGATGTTCCAGCCAGCTCGGCCCTTGGTCAGATGGTCGAGGGTCGACAGCCGCCGGGCGAACGGATACGGATGCTCGAACGACAGCGAAGCGGTCAGACCAAAGCCAAGGTGCTCGGTGACCAGCGCCATCGGCGGGATCAGTTGCAGCGGATCGTTGACCGGCACCTGCGCCGCCTGGCGGATCGCGGCGTCCCCATTACCGTTGTAGACGTCATAGATGCCCAGCACGTCAGCGATGAACAAACCGTCGAATTTGCCACGCTCGAGAATTTTCGCCAGATCGGTCCAATACTCCAGATCCTTGTATTGCCATGAGCGATCACGCGGATGCGCCCACAACCCCGGCGACTGGTGGCCGACGCAGTTCATGTCAAAAGCATTGAGGCGGATTTCCCGGGCCATCAAACAGCACTCCGAACGCTTGGGGGATGGATACCGTTGAGGCGAAAGTTACCGATGAGGTGGAGTTTCCAGCGCAGCGGATCGTGCAGCGACCCCGGCAATACAGTGCGTTGTCCGGTGAGTTCGAATTCGGCGTTGCTGACGGTGTTAAGCGCCTCCGCGCTGGCAAGATGCGACTCGGCAATCGCGACGCTGATTTCCGTATCGTCTTCATGTCCGTCAAGAAACGCTTCGGCGCGTTCGAGCAGCGCCGCGGCGACTTCAATGCGAATGTGCAAATCGCCGAAACGGCTGATGACGTAAGGATCCTCCGCAACATGTTTTTGCTGGCGGACAAACCGCAGCGTCGCATCGAGCAGGCTGCGGGCGTTGTGCAGGTCATGCTGACTTTTGGCCAGGGGTTGCCCGGCAATTATCGGTTGGGTCAAGGCGTTCATGGTGGGCTCCTCAGTTCCAGGCGTGGCGCGCAGGCTTCACGCCGTTGAGCAAGTAGTTGCCGATCAGGTGGTATTTCCAGCGAGCCGGGTCGTGCAGGGTGTGGGTGCGGGCGTTGCGCCAATGCCGGTCGAGGTTGTATTTGCCGAGCACCGAGCGGGTGCCGGCCAGTTCGAAGAGCTTGCTGCTGGCAAGCAAGGAGATTTCGGCGGACAGCACTTTGGCTTGGGCGACCACCACTGAAGCGTGGGCCACGGTGTCTTCATTCGGAGTGAGCAACGCCGCGTCGATGGCCAGGCCGGCTTTTTTCAGGATCGCTTCGGTACCGTGGACGCGCCATTCGAGGTCGCCAATCGCGGCAATGCTGAACGGGTCCTGCCAGCCGTGATCCTGGCCGCTGTCGATCCATGGCCGGGCTTCGCGGGCGTAGCGTTTGGTTTCTTCCAGGGCGCCAACCGCGATGCCGGTATCCACGGCCGCCTGGATGATTTGCGAGATCGGGCCGTCGGCGGTGGGTTCGTCGAACGCCTTGTGGGCCGGGATCACCGCACTGAGCGGGACCTTGACCGCGTTCAAGGTGACGCCGCCGCTGGCCGTGGTGCGCTGGCCGAAACCGTCCCAGCTGTCGATCACCGTCAGGCCGGGCGTGTCGCGCTCGATAAACGCGATGAACGCCTTGTTCTCTTCATCGACCGCCACCGCCGGCACGATGTGCGCAAACAAGGCACCGGTGCAGTAGAACTTCTCGCCATCGATCTGCGCGGTGTCTTGATCAAACCGGATACGGGTTTCGAACGCGCCGGCATTTTTGCTCTTGGATTCGGAAAAGGCGTTGCCGAAGCGATAACCCTGCAGGACTTTGCCAAAGTAGTAGCGCTTCTGCTCTTCGGTGGCGGTTTGCAACAGGATGTCGAGCACACCGAGGTGGTTTTGCGGGATCTGGCCGAGGGACGAGTCGGCGGCGGAAATGATCTTGATCACTTCCGCGACGGTTACGTAGGAGACACCTGCGCCGCCATAGGCCTTGGGAACGGTGATGCCCCAGAGGCCACTGGCGGAGAACTCGTCGAGCTCGGCGACCGGCAAACGTCGCTCGCGGTCGCGGACGCTGGCCTCGATGGCGAAGCGCGCGGCGAGCTTTTGAGCGACGGCGATGGCTTCGGCGTCCGAACGAATCACGTGGGCGGTGCTAGGGGATTGGGCAGAGGCTGTCATGGGCGACTCCGGGATTCTGATGAATGCATCAGAGCTTTGCAGGAGTCGTGCCTGAAATTAATAGCGTTTAATTTCAATAACTTAATGAATAATGTGGAGTAACTTCAGCAGCTTCAAATCAACAAAGTGTCTATCAAGTGTTGATCGGCAAACAGTTAGATCACCACATTTCTGACAAACCGCGCAGCCACCAACCCATCATTGCGATAGGCATGGGGCTGGTCGCTGGCGAACATGTAGAACTCGCCGGCGGCGATCTCATGTGGCGTATCACCCAGCATCAATGTCAGGCAGCCTTCGAAGACAAAAATCTGCTCGCTCCAGCCTTCGGCGTCCGGTTGCGAAGGATAGATTTCCCCCGGTTGCAGGCACCACTCCCATTGTTCAACTTCGCGGGTGGCGGTGGCTTTGGACAGTAGAACGGCTTTGCTGCCGGGAATCTTTCCGGCCCAGGCCACTTCGTTGATGCGGCTGGGGTCGCGGGCATCCGGGGCCTGGATCAGGTCGCTGAACGCCACGTCCAGCGCTTCGGCCACGCGGTCGAGGGTGGTCAGGCTGACGTTCTTCTCGCCGGCCTCGATGGCCACCAGCATGCGCCGGCTGACACCGGACTTTTCAGCCAACGCGGTCTGGCTCATGTCGGCAGCATGGCGCAAGCGTCGAACGTTCTGGCTGACGTGCTGGAGGACCGAAGCCCGAGGAGTAGAATCTTTGTGCACTATATTGCTCACTTGGTGGGGTTGGGCAGTATACTGCGCAACATTCGGCGCATTGTGCGTCTCCCTCAGGTAGCGCGCAAGGTCATGACGTCGGTGAACTCCCCTCACACTTCTCCCCGCTTCTCGCGGTTCAGCAAGGCCGAGTGCGTGCTGGTGCTGATCACCATGGTCTGGGGCGGGACATTCCTTCTGGTGCAGCACGCCATGACGGTCAGCGGACCGATGTTTTTTGTCGGGCTGCGCTTTGCCGCGGCGGCGATCATTGTGGCGCTGTTCTCTTGGCGCCATCTGCGTGAGCTGACCCTGTTCGAACTCAAGGCCGGGGCGTTTATCGGCGTGGCGATCATGCTCGGCTATGGCCTGCAGACCGTGGGGTTGCAGAGCATCCCCAGCAGTCAATCGGCGTTTATCACCGCGTTGTACGTACCCTTCGTGCCGTTGCTGCAATGGCTGGTGCTGGGGCGGCGCCCGGGGTTGATGCCTAGCATCGGCATCATGCTGGCCTTTACCGGGTTGATGTTGCTGTCGGGACCTGCCGGTGCTTCGTTCAATTTCAGCCCGGGTGAAATCGCTACGTTGATCAGCGCCGTGGCGATTGCCGCAGAGATCATCTTGATCAGCACCTATGCCGGGCAGGTCGATGTGCGCCGGGTGACGGTGGTGCAATTGGCGACCACCTCGGTGCTGTCGTTCCTGATGGTGGTGCCGACCCGGGAAGTGATTCCGGATTTCTCATGGTTGCTGTTGTGCAGCGCGTTGGGCCTGGGCGCGGCGAGCGCGGCGATCCAGGTGGCGATGAACTGGGCGCAGAAAAGTGTCTCGCCGACCCGGGCGACACTGATTTATGCAGGAGAGCCGGTGTGGGCCGGGATTGTCGGGCGGATCGCCGGGGAGCGGCTGCCGGCGATTGCGCTGGTGGGCGCGGGGTTGATCGTGGCGGCGGTGATTGTCAGTGAGTTGAAGACCAAGGCCGTGTCCCAAGCGCAAGTTGATCTGGAGCGCGAATCAGAGCACTGATCGTTCCCACGCTCCCGCGTGGGAATGCAGCCCGGGACGCTCCGCGTCCCACGAAGCGGACGCAGAGCGTCCATTGAGGCATTCCCACGCAGACGGTTCGACGCCTCGACGTGGGAACGATCTAATCTGCGGTGTTTGAAAGATCGCTTTCGCGGGCAAGCCAGCGAAGGGGCCGGACCTGCTGAAAACACGCCTCCGAAACAATGTGAATCAGGGTTTTTCCGTCTACCTTGTAGGATTCTGCGACAGCTTGGCGTTTGGTGATCGGGGAGCTGGCACGTATGATGCTTCACAAACTTCCGCAGATTAGAAGCCTATGTCCCTGATAGTTCTACTGCTTCTGCCTTTTATCGGCAGCTGTCTGGCGGCTTTGCTGCCACACAACGCGCGTAACACCGAATCCTTGCTGGCGGGTCTGGTTGCTTTGATTGGCACCCTCCAGGTTGCCCTCTTGTACCCGCAGATCGCCCATGGCGGCGTCATTCGTGAAGAATTTTTCTGGTTACCCAGCCTCGGCCTGAACTTCGTCCTGCGCATGGACGGTTTCGCCTGGCTGTTCTCGTTGCTGGTGCTGGGCATCGGCACGCTGGTTTCTCTATACGCCCGCTATTACATGTCGCCGGACGATCCGGTGCCGCGATTCTTCGCGTTTTTCCTGGCGTTCATGGGCGCCATGCTCGGGCTGGTGATTTCCGGCAACCTGATCCAGATCGTGTTTTTCTGGGAGCTGACCAGTCTCTTTTCGTTCCTGCTGATCGGCTATTGGCATCACCGCGCCGATGCACGACGCGGCGCCTACATGGCGTTGATGGTCACGGGCGCAGGCGGTCTGTGCTTGCTGGCGGGGGTCATGCTGCTCGGCCATGTGGTCGGCAGCTATGACCTGGACAAGGTCCTGGCCGCTGGCGATCTGATTCGCGCGCACCCCCTCTACCCCATCCTGCTGCCCCTGATTTTGATTGGCGCCCTGAGCAAAAGCGCGCAATTCCCCTTCCACTTCTGGCTGCCCCACGCAATGGCGGCGCCGACACCGGTCTCGGCCTATCTGCACTCGGCAACCATGGTCAAGGCCGGGGTGTTCCTGCTCGCACGGCTATGGCCGTCGCTGTCCGGCAGTGAAGAATGGTTCTACATCGTCAGCGGCGCCGGCGCGTGTACGCTGTTGCTCGGCGCGTATTGCGCGATGTTCCAGAACGACCTCAAGGGTCTGCTGGCCTACTCGACCATCAGCCACCTCGGCCTGATCACCCTGCTACTGGGCCTTAACAGTCCGCTGGCTGCCGTGGCCGCGGTATTCCACATCCTCAACCACGCCACCTTCAAGGCGTCGCTGTTCATGGCCGCGGGGATCATCGACCACGAAAGTGGCACCCGCGATATTCGCAAGCTCAGCGGCCTGATCAAGCTGATTCCGTTTACCGCGACCCTGGCCATGGTCGCCAGCGCCTCGATGGCGGGCGTGCCATTGCTCAACGGCTTCCTCTCCAAAGAGATGTTCTTCGCCGAAACTGTGTTCATCAACGCCACCGCCTGGGTCGAGATGACCTTGCCGATTGTCGCGACCATCGCCGGTACGTTCAGCGTCGCCTACTCCCTGCGCTTCACGGTCGACGTGTTCTTCGGCCCGACCGCCACCAATCTGCCACACACCCCGCACGAGCCGCCGCGCTGGATGCGCGCGCCCGTGGAATTACTGGTGTTCACCTGCCTGATCGTCGGGATTTTCCCCGCGCAAGTGGTCGGCTCATTGCTGGCCGCCGCAGCCCTGCCCGTGGTGGGCGGCACCCTGCCGGAATACAGCCTGGCGATCTGGCATGGCTGGAACGCGCCGATGATCATGAGCCTGATCGCCATGTCCGGCGGCATCGTGCTGTACCTGCTGTTGCGCAATCAGCTCAAGCGCGGACGGTTCAAATACCCGCCGTTCATTGGCGGCTTGAACGGCAAGCGCCTGTTCGAGCGCGGCCTGGTGATCATGATGCGCCTGGCCCGTCGCCTGGAGCGGCGGATCAGCACGCGGCGCCTGCAAGCGCAGTTGTTCCTGATGGTGCTCGTCGCCGTATTGGCCGGGTTGATCCCGATGCTCCACAGCAGTCTGAGCTGGGGCGAGCGGCCGAAGATTGCGGGCTCGATCGTGTTTGTGATCCTCTGGCTGCTGGCAATTGCCTGTGCCCTCGGCGCAGCATGGCAGGCCAAGTATCACCGGCTCGCGGCCCTGACCATGGTCAGCGTCTGCGGCCTGATGACCTGCATCACGTTCGTCTGGTTCTCGGCGCCGGACCTGGCCTTGACGCAATTGGTGGTCGAGGTGGTGACCACCGTGCTGATCCTGCTGGGCCTGCGCTGGCTGCCGCGACGCATCGAAGAGGTCTCGCCGCTGCCGGGCAGCCTGCGCAGGGCTCGTATCCGGCGGATCCGCGACTTGCTGCTGTCGACCGTGGTCGGCGGCGGCATGGCATTGCTGGCCTATGCAATGTTGACGCGCCAGACCCCCAACGACATTTCCTCGTTCTACCTCAGCCGCGCCCTGCCCGAAGGCGGTGGCAGCAATGTGGTCAATGTGATGCTGGTGGACTTCCGCGGCTTCGACACCCTCGGTGAAATCACTGTGCTGGTGGCCGTGGCCCTGACCGTGTTCGCGCTGCTGCGACGCTTCCGCCCGCCCAAGGAAAGCCTGCAACTGCCGGCCCAGCAGCGCTTGCTGGCACCCGATGTTGTCACCGACCTGGTCAACCCGCGTCACGCCAGCGACACCGCGCTCGGTTTCATGATGGTGCCGGCGGTGCTGGTGCGGTTGCTGTTGCCGATTGCGCTGGTGGTGTCGGTCTACCTGTTCATGCGCGGGCACAATCAACCGGGCGGTGGTTTTGTCGCCGGGCTGGTGATGTCGGTGGCGTTCATCCTGCAATACATGGTCGCCGGCACCCAGTGGGTCGAGGCGCAAATGAGCCTGCGACCGCTGCGCTGGATGGGCACCGGTCTGCTGTTCGCCACGGCCACCGGGCTTGGGGCGATGGTGGCCGGGTATCCGTTCCTGACCACCCACACCTGGCATGTCGACCTGCCGGTGCTGGGCGACATCCATATCGCCAGTGCGTTGTTCTTCGACATCGGCGTGTACGCCGTGGTGGTCGGTTCGACGCTGTTGATCCTTACCGCCCTCGCTCACCAATCGGTACGGGGCCATAAAACCGCGGCCCTGCCCAAGTCCGTCGCCAGCAAAGGAGCCGTCTGATGGAAGAAGTCATCGCAATCGCCATCGGCGTGCTGGCCGCGTCAGGCGTCTGGTTGATCCTGCGGCCACGGACATTCCAGGTGGTGATGGGCCTGTGCCTGCTGTCCTACGGCGTCAACCTGTTCATCTTCAGCATGGGCAGCCTGTTCATCGGCAAGGAGCCGATCATCAAGGACGGCGTGCCGCAAGACTTGCTGCATTACACCGACCCATTGCCGCAAGCGTTGGTGCTGACCGCCATCGTGATCAGCTTCGCCATGACCGCGCTGTTTCTGGTGGTGCTGCTGGCCTCTCGCGGCTTGACCGGGACCGACCATGTCGATGGCCGGGAGCCTAAAGAATGAATGCGATGACGCACCTGATCGCCGCACCGATTCTGCTGCCGCTGCTGACCGCCGCCATCATGCTGATGCTGGGCGAAAAACATCGCCCGCTGAAGGCCAAGATCAATCTGTTCTCCAGCCTGCTGGGCCTGGGGATTTCCGTGGCGCTGCTGCAATGGACACAGTCCACCGGTGTGCCCGGCTCCATCGGTGTTTACCTGCCGGGTAACTGGCAGGTGCCGTTCGGCCTGGTGCTGGTGGTCGATCGCCTGTCGGCATTGATGCTGGTGCTGACCGGGATCATCGGCGTCAGCGCCCTGCTGTTCGCCATGGCGCGCTGGGACGGCGCCGGTTCGAGTTTCCATGCGCTGTTCCAGATTCAGATGATGGGCCTTTATGGCGCGTTCCTGACGGCGGATCTGTTCAATCTGTTCGTGTTTTTCGAAGTGCTGCTGGCCGCGTCCTACGGCCTGATGCTCCATGGCTCGGGTCGGGCGCGGGTGTCGTCGGGGCTGCATTACATCTCGATCAACCTGCTGGCTTCGTCGCTGTTCCTGATCGGCGCGGCATTGATCTATGGCGTCACCGGCACCTTGAACATGGCCGACCTGGCGCTGAAAATCCCGCTGGTCCCGCAAGCCGATCGCGGGCTGTTGCATGCTGGCGCGGGGATTCTGGCGGTGGCGTTCCTGGCCAAGGCCGGGATGTGGCCGCTGAACTTCTGGTTGGTGCCGGCCTATTCCGCGGCCAGCGCGCCGGTGGCGGCGATGTTCGCGATCATGACCAAGGTTGGCGTCTACACCTTGCTGCGTTTGTGGACGCTGCTGTTTTCGGGTCAGGCCGGCGCCTCGGCGTATTTCGGCGGCGACTGGCTGATCTACGGCGGCATGGCAACCATCATCTGCGCGGCCGTCGCGATCCTCGCGGCACAGCGCCTGGAACGCATGGCCAGCCTGAGCATTCTGGTGTCGGCGGGGATTCTGCTGTCGGCCATCGGTTTCGCCCAGCCGAACCTGATCGGCGCGGCGCTGTTCTATCTGGTCAGCTCGACCTTGGCGCTGAGTGCGCTGTTCCTGTTGTCCGAGTTGATCGAGCGTTCACGCTCCGCCAATGAAATGCCGCTGTTCGACGACGGCGACCTGCTGCCTCGCCCCATGGAATCCCTGCAACCGCCAAAGGGCATCAACCTCGACGACGAGCAGAAAGCCATGGTGGGCCAGGTAATTCCGTGGACGATGGCGTTCCTCGGCTTGAGCTTTATTGCCTGTGCGTTACTGATCATCGGCATGCCGCCGCTCTCGGGCTTCATTGGCAAGCTTGGCCTGCTCAGCGCCCTGCTCAATCCGTCGGGTTTGGGCAATGGCGCTGACGAACCGGTGTCGAACGCGGCGTGGGGGTTGCTGGCGTTGTTGATCCTGTCCGGGCTGGCGTCGCTGATCGCCTTCGCGCGCGTGGGCATCCAGCGCTTCTGGACACCTCAGGAACGGCCATCGCCATTGCTGCGCCGCTTCGAATGCGTGCCGATCATCGTGCTGCTGGGGCTCAGCGTAGCCCTGACGTTCAAGGCCGAACCGCTGCTGCGCTACACCCAGGCCGCCGCCAATGCCTTGAACAATCCGCAGCAATACGTCATGGCCGTGTTGGGCACGCGCGTGGTACCGAGCCCCGAATCCCGGGCGGCGATGCTGGAGGTGCAGCCATGAAGCGTCTGTTGCCTGCTCCATGGTTGTCACTGGTGCTGTGGCTGTTGTGGCTGCTGCTGAACCTGTCGCTGAGCCCCGGCAATCTGTTGTTGGGTGCGATGCTCGGGTTCTGTGCGCCGTTGATGATGCGCAAGCTGCGGCCGCGGCCGATCCGCATCCGTAGGCCCAGTGTGGTCGTACGTTTGTTCCTGCTAGTGGGCCGTGATGTGGTGGTCTCCAATCTCGCCGTGGCCTGGGGCGTGCTCAACGCAGGACGGCGCGCGCCCCGCTCGCAGTTCGTCAAGGTGCCGCTGGCATTGCGCGACGCCAATGGCCTGGCTGCGTTGTCGATGATCTGCACAGTGGTTCCCGGCACGGTCTGGTCGGAACTGGCGCTGGACCGCAGCATCCTGTTGCTGCACGTATTTGATCTGGAGGATGAAGCGCTGTTTATCGAGCACTTCAAGGCGACCTATGAGCGCCCCTTGATGGAGATCTTCGAATGAGCGAATTACTGTCGAACGCGATCCTGCTGAGCCTGTTCATCTTTTCCCTGGCGATGATCCTGACCTTGATCCGGCTGTTCAAAGGGCCTTCGGCCCAGGACCGGGTTCTGGCACTGGATTACCTGTACATCATCGCCATGCTGATGATGCTGACGCTGGGCATTCGTTATGCCAGTGACACGTATTTCGAGGCGGCGCTGCTGATCGCCCTGTTCGGCTTCGTCGGCTCGTTTGCCCTGGCCAAATTCCTGCTGCGTGGCGAGGTGATCGAATGACGACGCAACTGTCCCTGTGGGTGGAAATCCCGGTGGCGATCCTGTTGGTGCTCAGCAGCCTGTTCGCGCTGATCGGGGCGATTGGCCTGGTGCGGATGAAGGATTACTTTCAGCGCATGCACCCGCCAGCACTGGCCTCGACGCTGGGCGCGTGGTGCGTGGCCCTGGCCTCGATCGTCTACTTTTCAGCGCTCAAGTCTGCGCCCGTGCTGCACGCCTGGCTGATTCCGATTCTGTTGTCGATCACGGTGCCGGTAACCACGTTGCTGCTGGCGCGGGCGGCGCTGTTTCGCAAGCGCATGGCCGGGGATGATGTGCCGGCTGAGGTGAGTAGCCGGCGGAATGAGACCGGGAGCTAGACGCTAAAAGATCGCAGCCTCGTTGCACTCGACAGCTCCTACCGTGGGAGCGTAAACCCATGTAGGAGCTGTCGAGTGCAACGAGGCTGCGATCTTTTGATCTTGCATTACCTCAGCTCAAATCCAGGCAACCGCCAACAACCCGGCTCCCAGCACCACACACAACGGCGAATAAGCCCAGGTGTCGAGTCGGGCAAACGTCGAGCCCTTGACCTGCTTGAAGAACCCCATCAGGTTCGAATCGCCGATTGCCCGGGCGAACATCAGCATCGCAATTGCGCTGATCACCCATTGCAGCGACCAGTGCTGCACCGTGGGCAGGTACAGGCCGACCCGCAGGCACACCAGCATCGCGATCAGCAGCAACCCGACCGCTACCAGCAGCGTGGTAAATCCAGAAGGTTTGAAGGCAGGCCTTGATTCTCCCCCGCCCTCCCCGGGCACGCGCGGCACCGCCGCCTCGCTCCCCAATGTGCCACCTGCCGCCCAATACAGGTGGATCAAGCTGATCAACAGGAAGATGGCAGCGATCCATTGCGCGATCATCAAGCTCATATTCAGACATCCAACGTTAAATGTCGCAGGAGGATGGACCTCCTTGAACGTTTTTGTAAGGACATTCGTCATTGGCCGGGTACGTGACCCGACCAATGAGGTGTTTGCCAAACGTCTGTATCACTTCAATCCGGCAGCGACTTTATCCGCCACATCCTTGGGCACCCAGGCTTGCCACACGTCGGGGTGCGCCTTCATGAACGCCTCCGCCGCTTGACGTGGCGGGGTGTGTTTTTCGCTCATCTGCGCCAGGGCCTTGTTTAATGGATCGATCGGCAAATCGACTTTGCTGAAGAATTCGGCAATCTGCGGATACTGTTTCTGAAAAGGCGTGGACACACCAATCGACAGCTTGGAGGGCAGCGAGCGAGTCGGCTTGGGGTTGGGGTTGTCAGCGTCGGTCAGGGTTTTCCACGCCTCGGCATCAAAGGGCGGCTCCTCCAGCTGAATCAGCTTGTAGCGGCCGAGCAACGGCGTCGGTGACCAATAGTAAAACAGCACCGGCTTGCCACGACGGATCGATGAACTGATCTCGGCATCCAGCGCCGCCCCCGAACCGCTGCGGAAATTCACATAGCTGTCGTTCAGGCCATACGCCGTGAGCTTCTGCTTGTTGACCACTTCCGACGTCCAGCCAATCGGGCTGTTGAGGAAGCGCCCCTTGCCCGGACTTTCCGGATCACTGAACACGTCCTTGTACTTGGGCAGGTCACTGACGCTGCGCAAGCCTGGCGCCAGCGGCTTGATGCCCTTGGCCGGGTCGCCCTTGATCACATACTCGGGCACCCACCAGCCCTCGGTGGCGCCTTTGACCGTATCACCCAGGCTCGCGACCTTACCTTCAGCCTCGGCCTTGACCCAGACCGGACTGCGTCCGGCCCATTCCTCGCCAATGACCTGAATGTCATTGTTGGCCAATGCGGTTTCCAGGGTGATGGTGGTCCCGGGTAACGTATCGGTCGGCAAGCCGTAGCCCTTCTCGACGATAATCCGCAGGATATCGGTGATCAGACTGCCGCTTTCCCAGTTCAGATCGGCGAAATGAATCGGCGCCTGCGCAGCGGCGGATACCGGAGCAGGTGAACTCAATACTACAAACGTGGCCAGGGTAGCGACCAACAACCGTCGAAATCCTTTCATGCCTTTGCACCTCGTGCTGTCACAGCATTAGCAGGATGGCCTGACAGAAGACCGCAAGCCTCTGAATACTCAGTCATCTGACTGTAGTAGAGGTTCCTGCTTTCGAGGGGCACGAATTAATTTTCGGAAGTTTCCTGCAACCGTGCCAGCTCTCTTCTTACCATGCTGGCGTAGGCCGCCGGACGCAGCGCGTATATCTGTGACGCCACCCAACTCAGCCAGGCTCCCTGCAGAACCGCCTTGTGCTCGTACAACCGTCGGGCTTCGACGTGCGCACTGGCCTGGTTCTGTTGGTGGAAATCAGCGCGGGTCAGGGTCATTACTCGCTGGCCTTGAACGTCACCAGTTCGCCCTTGCGCCACTTGGCGGCTTTGGCGGTGACGGCCTTCAGGGTCTTGGTCAGGCCTTCCTGCAGCTGTTGGTGGGCGGCAAAGACCATCACCACGCTATGACCTTCCTTGAACACGATCCCATGACCATCGGCGGTGGTGACAAAGGCGTAATCGCCCAGGCCATACACCGTCAGTTTGATTTCGCGGAACTTGATGTCGAGCTTGCCGCCTTCACGACTGGGCAGCACAGAGGCACTGAAATGATCGCCAACCTTGAGCTTGAGCCCTGGTTTGTCATCGACCACCAACGCTTCTTCAGTGTCGAGTTCGGCAATGTAAATGCCTTCAGCGTTTTGTTCGGTGATGTAAACGAAACGTGACTGGAACTGTTTAACCAGCTTTGCGCGCAAATCACCCAGCACGAACAAAGCATGCATATCGAGATTACTTACTGCCAAGGAAACATCCCCACATCTGAAAATGATGCCGCACGCAGAAAAAGCGCACAGCAGAAAAAAGCGGCCATGCCGAAAATGTTGCCATGAGGCCCGGGTTGAAATCCTGAGCTGAGCGTAGCGCTCAGGCGTCGCGAGGTAGTGAGACTACTGGAATATCACTCGCGCCGTCCTCTGGGAAAGTCGTCAGAAGTTGAAGGAAAAAGCCCTTCTAGCCGCCAGAGGAAACCGGATTACCAACTTTAAGGAAAAAACTCTTTAAAAAAAGCACTTTTCCGACATATCGCCAGCAAAAAATTGCTTTAGATGAACGCCATTCGCCGGACAGTGATGGCGATTCTAGAGCAGCCATGCTCATTGAGACTACCCATAACGACGTACGCACGTCGGCAAAACAAGGAAAAGGACTTCTTATGTGCACCATGACTCACTTCGCCATCCCCATGCCACGACACAACGATAGCGCTCGCTCGATGCTTGCGCTGGACTTTCAGCCCCATGCGTATGCGCCTGAAAGCCCCCGAATGCCGCAATTTCAGGTTGTATTGGCAGGTAGCGCGTTCTTTCATATCAAGGAAACGGCCACCGGCCGCGTCAGAGGTTTCCGCGCCAGCCATAACGCAGCCTGCGCTCTTGCCCGCGTACTCGAGTCACGCGGCTGACGAATTCCAGGTTTTCATTGCCATAGACGTTTCGTCACACCGATGACTTAACTCAGCCGTCGACAGGCAACAACTGCCATACTGCCCGACCAATGAAATCCGTCCCCAGGGCGGACGGCGTTCAATACAACAGAAAATTTCCAAGGGAAGGCAGCTACGTGACGGAATTTGATATCGGTGAATTTTTTATCCGGGGCGAAGCCAGAGAGGTCGAAGGCGAATTCCAGGCTGTCATTGTCATGCGTGCCAAACCACCATTGACCGCGGTGACCTATCACCAGGTCGAGAAAGATCGCTGGTTCAAAACCTCGGATGTCGCCGACATTGCCGCAAAGGAAGCCGCCAAGGCCCTGAAACTTGCCGTCGATGAAGGTGCGTTGAAAGCCTGATCCTCAGATTTGCAGTCTATGCTCTCTCCTGCTTTCCACCATCGCTTTCGAACTCCTGACGCGCGGCCCCCTCAGATGCAATGAAGCCGCACTCAGATATCGCATTCGACGCGACCCGCAAGGAGATGACAATGGATTCACCTATACATGACTTGAAAGGCCTGTTCGACCAGCTTGGCCTTGATTCCAGCGAGAAAGCCATCGACGACTTCATCGCCGACCATTCTCCGTTGGCTGATGACAAGAAACTCATCGACGCCGAGTTCTGGACCCCGCAGCAAGCAAGCTTCCTGAAAGAGCAATTGCGAGAAGACGCGGATTGGGCGCGGGTGGTCGACGACCTGAACCTGCGCATGCACCAAGCTCACTAAACCGCACGGTCAATGCAGGCTGCCAGGTGCTACGGCGTTCAATTGCGCCAGCCAGGCAGCCCTGCACTCTTCGGCTTCATCGCGACTGCAATACACCGTCCCCCGGCGCTCGCCATTGAGCAACACCACCCAACAAACGCTCTGCCCCATCGCACGCAAATAGGCGGGTACGCCGCTGCCAATCATGACCGCGACATCGACTTTACTGTGCATGCTGCCCCCTCGAATTTCATTAGCAACCTAACTATGTAGGCATGTTAATGAGTTCATTCGCGAGGAAACAGCAACGAGCCTGCACAGCTTCGTTGCCAATCCGGTAACAATGGTCAGCTACTCAGCGAGCACTCTGCGGCTTGTAGCCCAATCGCAATCCGCCCCAATGCCGGCCCTTGAGCATGATCGGCACCGAGAGGTCGTGCATCAGTTCGCCCGTGTCTCGGGTATAGGTTTGCAACAACACAGGCTGTTGATGGCTGCCACAGCGAATGCCGGTACGGTCGGCGAACTTGCGTTTGGTGCGGTTCTGCAAGGTATCGACCTGCGCATCGCCGGTCAGCGGCAGGCTGAAGGCCTTGTTATGGGTCGGCACATAACCTTGCTGAGTACAGGCGATGGCGAACACCAGCCCGTCATGGCGCGGCAACAACGGTTCCTGAATGGCCGGCAAAACCTGATCGGTGTAGCGGTCGAAGCGCGTCTGAAACTTGGCCGGGCTGGTGTTGGGGATCGCCTGGTAGTTGCGGTCAAACAAGTCGTCGAGACTGATCCGGCCCTCGTCTATATCCGCCTCAAAACGCGCAGTGATCTGGCTTGCGCCTTCGCGGGCCAAGTCATAAATCCTTTGGTGATAGTCATCCAGCCCGACTTCGGCGAGGCGCTCGCTGATGGTTTCGGCTTGCCCCTCCATTTGCACAGCAGCCTGAGCCAGACGCTGGGTCTGTTGGTCGCTGACCGTCAGGTCGCTGCGCATCTGTTCGATGGCGTGAAACAGGCTGTCGAGTTGTTCGCGGTTGGTGTCCGTGCCCCGAGCGATTTCTGCGACCTGGTGTTCGACGCCAGCGGCCAGCCGCGCGATGTTCTCCAGATGCTGACCGGTGTGCTCGACCTGCTGGACGCCGGTGTCGAGATCGCTGGACAGTTGCCGGATCTGCTCCACCACTTGCGCTGTGCGTTGCTGGATATCGGCAACCATCTCCCCGACTTCGCCGGTCGCCGTCGCCGTGCGCGCCGCCAGGCCACGCACCTCATCAGCCACCACCGCAAACCCGCGTCCGTGTTCCCCGGCCCGGGCCGCTTCAATGGCGGCGTTCAAGGCCAGCAGGTTGGTCTGGCTGGCGATGGATTGAATCACAAGCGTGACCCGTTGAATGTCATCGCTGCGCAGGCTCAAGGCTTCGATCAGCTCACGGCTGTTGTTCGCGCGCTGGCTGAGCTGATGCATGCGGGAGATCGATTCGATCAATTCCGTACGACCGGCCGCGCTGCTCTGGTGGGCCTCGCTGGCAGCGTTCAAGGCTTCTCGACTGAGTGTCGACGTGGCTTGTTCGGTGGAAATCATCACTTCGGCGTTGCTGACAATCCGCTTGGCCGCATCGAGTTGCGACTGGACCCTGTCGGCCAGTTGCTTGACCGAAAACGCCACGCCAGCGGCGGACAATGCGTTGTGACTGGTGGTGTAGGAAAGGTCGCGGGTCAACTCGGCAATGGCACTTGAGCTGTCGGCTGGGGTTGAATCGGCGACGGCTCGCGTACGCAAGCGTGGCAGCCAGACGATCAGCACGGCCACCGGCAGACCGATGTAAAGCGAAGCGCCGCCCAAGGTCATGCCACAGAGCAACAGCACCAGGGCGATGCTTTGCAAAGTCGGCGTCAGCCAAAGGTTTTTTCGCGCAAGCACTGGTGCAGGCACATGCCCAACCAGAGATCCGTCTCTCGTCATCTTCGTCACCCCGTGGAGCTTCTAATTGTTGTGTCTGCATTAAACGCCACTAAGGGGCCATTATCTATGGTCCATTAGTAGTGGGCCTTGCAGCAGATCAATAGAAGGACGCGGGTTTTTCGCAGACGAAAAAAAGCATCGCGGGCAAGCGTCGTTCCTTCAGGAACAAGGCTTGCCCGCGATGCGGGGCGTTACGAAATCAGGCCTGACGCTGGTGCTTGTCGATCTGTTCGTGACGCTCTTGAGCTTCGATGCAGTACTTGGTGGTCGGGCTGATCAGCAAGCGCTTGAGGCCAATGGCCTCGCCGCTGTCATCGCACCAGCCGAAGCTGTCTTCTTTGATGCGTTCCAGAGCCTGTTCCAACTGAGGCAGCATGCGCTGGTCGCGATCGATCGCATTCACCAGCCAGGTGCGCTCTTCTTCGACAGAAGCAGCGTCGGCCGGATCGGCTGGGGTGTCCAGGCTCTCGATGGCGATGCGGTTCTGTTCGATGCGCTCATGGGTTTCGACTTTCATGTTCTGCAACAGCTCGGAGAAAAAAGCATGTTGCTCGGCATTCATGTAGTCATCCGCCGGCATGGCCAGCAACTTGTCCTTTGTCATTGATATCTCTATAAAAAAACGTGCATTAAGGCGAATTAGGGAGCGTTCCGGCTGACCGGGTCTGGCCATCGGAAAGGCGCCATTTATTCCAAGCGCCACCCGGCACTCAATTTACGAGGGGCGGCAGTCTAAGGCCGACTTGAGGCCTCAGCAACTGAAAAGACAGCGAATTCGTCCGACAAAGCCACGAAAGTGCTTTATGGCAGCCTTTGCGTTGGTTATCGGAGTGCGTTTATAGCAAGAAATTCAATCAAGCGGCTGTATATAGAAGACAAACGGCTGCGCCACGCGGGTCAGGCGTGGCGCATGTTGCTGTTTCGTCCGGCTTCAGCGCTTGAGTTTACGCTTGTTGCGATACTGGTCGATGACCACCGCCACCACAATAATCAGTCCCTTGATGATGTCCTGAATATACGCATCAACCCCGACAAAGGTAAACCCGCTGGCCATCACCCCGAGAATCAGCGCACCGATCACGGTGCCGGTGATGCGCCCGACCCCACCGGCCAGGCTCGTGCCGCCGATGACCGCGGCGGCAATCGCGTCCAGTTCATACGACATGCCCATCCCGGCCTGCCCGGTCGCGGCGCGCGCTGAAGCCACCACACCTGCCAGGCCGGCCAGCAATCCGGCGATGCTATAGACGATGACCAGATGGCGCTTTACGTTGATCCCCGAGGTGCGCGCCGCCTGCATGTTGCCGCCGATGGCGTAGGTGTACTTGCCGTACTTGGTGTAACGCAGGGCGATGTGAAAGATCACCGCCACGACCAGGAAAATGATCACCGGCATCGCGCCGTGCCCGATCGCCGTGTAGGAATCCGACAGCATGCTCACCGGCTGGCCCTCGGTGTAGAACCGCGCCAGGCCCCGCGCCGATACCATCATGCCGAGGGTGGCAATGAACGGTGGGATGCCGGTGATGGCAATGATGCTGCCGTTGATTGCCCCCGCCAACAGCCCCACCCCAAGTCCAGCGATGACCGGTATCCACACCGGCAAGTCCGTCAGTGACGGAAACACCGCCCGGGCAAAATCCGAGGTCTGTGCCAGGCTGGCCGCGATCATCGCCGACAACGCCAGCACCGAGCCGGAAGAAAGGTCGATCCCGGTGGTAATGATCACCTGCGTCACGCCGATGGCCAGCAGACCGATGATCGACACCTGCAGGATCATCAGCACCAGACGCTGGGAGTTCATCAGGAAGCTTTGATCGCGCACGATCCAGCCAAACAGTTCAAAGACCAGGCCGATGCCGATCAGCACCAGGAAAATGCTCATCTCGGTCGGAAAGCGCCGACGACTTTTGATCGGTGCCGTTGCTGGCTTATTTTCCAGTATCGCGTTCATAAACACTCACCCTTCTCTTGCGTCGCCAGCCGTGACCATTGTCACCACCGGCATCAATTAGTGAACCAGGGACAGGCCCGAGGCCAGTTGCATGACCCGCTCCTGGGTCGCTTCGCTGCGGTCGAGGGTGCCCATCAGGTCGCCCTCGTGCATGACCATCACCCGGTCGCTCATGCCCAGCACTTCCGGCAGTTCAGAGGAAATCATGATCACCGCCATGCCTTCGCTGGCGAGGCAGGAAATCAGTCGGTAGATTTCGGCCTTGGCCCCGACATCGATGCCGCGGGTCGGCTCGTCGAGAATCAGGATTCGCGGGTTGGTCATCAGCCAGCGCGCCAACAAGGCTTTCTGCTGATTGCCGCCGGACAAGGTGTCGATGCACTGTTCCAGCGAAGGAGTTTTGACCCGCAGCTTCTTGCACATGTCTTCGCACAGCGCACGCAGGGCTTTCTGTTGAATAAAGCCATGACCGGCGTAATGCGGCAGCACGGCCATCTCCATGTTTTCCAGGACCGACAGGCACGGGAACAGACCGCTGAGCTTGCGATCCTCGGTGAGCAAGGCGAAGCCCTTCTCGATGGCCAGGTGCGGATCGCTGATGCGCACCACTTCGCCATCGAGGCGAATCTCGCCGCCATCGCTTGGGGTAATGCCGAAAATCGCTTCGGCGACATTGGTGCGGCCCGAGCCCATCAACCCGGCGATCCCGAGAATCTCGCCCACATGCAGGTCGAAGGAGACGTCTTTGAAAATGCCGTCCAGCTTGAGGTCGCGCACCGACAGCAGCAGATCGCCGATCGGCTTCTCGCGCACCGGGAACAACTGGCTCAGTTCGCGACCGACCATCATCGAAATCAGGCTGTCGCCGTCCATGCTGTCGGCCCGTTGCAGGCCGATGTAGGCGCCGTCACGAAACACCGCCACTTCATCGGCGATGCTGAACACTTCATTCATTTTGTGGGTGATGTAGATGATGCCTTTGCCCTGGCTCTTGAGGTCGGCAATGATCGAGAACAGGTGGGCGACTTCCTTGTCGGTAATGGCCGAGGTCGGTTCGTCCATGATCAGGATGTCGGAGTCGTAGGACACCGCCTTCGCAATCTCGACCATCTGCCGCTCGGCGATGCTCAGGTTGCCGACCTGCTCTTCGGGATCAAGATTGATCCGCAGACGCTCCAGCAACTCGGCGGTGCAGCGATGCATTTTGCGGTGGTCGATCATGTGCAGGCCGTTGAGCTGCTCGCGGCCGATCCAGATGTTTTCGGCGATGCTCATGTGCGGCATCAGGTTGAGTTCCTGATGGATCATTGCGATCCCGGCTTGCAGCGCCGCCAGTGGCGTTTCGAAGACCACCGGTTTGCCTCGCAGGCGAATTTCACCGGCGTCCGGCTGGTAGATGCCGGCGATGATTTTCATCAGCGTCGATTTGCCCGCGCCATTCTCACCCATCAGGGCCAGCACGGAACCGGGGCGCACCCGAAGCTGCACGTCGGACAAGGCCACCACACCGGGAAACCCCTTGCTGACGTTGAGGATCTCCAGCAGGTACGGCTCATCGACAGGTGTTGCGGTTGGCTGGATACCCACCAACGGGGTGCTCGAAGCAGTCGCTGAAGCGAACATGATCAGGTACTCCATCAGCAAGGTCGCCGTGGCAACCTTGCATACTTATTGTTGTTATTGAACGGACGGACTATTTGAACGTGTCGACGTTTTGCGGGGTGATCAAGCGATACGGCACCCAGACGGCCTGCTCAACCGGCTCGTTCCTGGCCATCCTCACCGCGGTATCGATGGACCCGTCTGCCTGACCTTTGGCGTCCTGGAACACCGACACCGCCATGCTGCCCTTCTTGATGGCGTTCAAGCCATCTGGCGTACCGTCTACACCGGCGATCAGCACACTGCCCTTGTCGACACCGGCCTGTTGCAGGGCCATTGCGGCACCGATGGCCATTTCATCGTTGTTGGCCACGACCGCATCGAACTTGCGGCCCTGGGTCAGCCAGTCGTTGACCAGGGTCATGCCCTTGTCGCGCAGCCAGGTCCCGGTCTGCTCTTGCTCGATCTTGATGTTCGGGTACTTGGCCAGCACCTCTTTGACGCCTTTGGTGCGGTTGGTGGTGGAGTTGTTCGCCAGGTCGCCCAGCAGAATCACGATGTCACCCTTGCCGCCCATTTTGTCGGCCAGGTACTGCATCTGCATTTCACCGGCCTCCAGGTCGTTGGAGGCCACCGTGACCACGCCCTTGGGCAGTTTCAGGTCATCCGGGCGGCGGTTGACGTAGACCAGCGGGATGCCGGCCTTGACCGCCGCTTCGGTGATTTTTTTGGTCGCGGCGGTATCCACCGGGTTAACCACGATGGCATCAACCTTCTGGCTGATGAAGCTTTCGACCTGGCTCAGCTGCTTGACCACGTCGCTGCGAGCGTCTTCGAATTGCAGCTTTACACCCTCGGGATAGGCCTTGGCTTTCTTGTCCATGGACTCGCGCAGGTAGGTCAACCAAGTGTCATCGAACTGGGACATGCTGACGCCGATCTTCATGTCGGCGAGTGCTGCGCCGCTGGCGAACATCAGGGACAAGGCAAGCGAGGCGAAACGGATCTGGGTCTTCATGAAAAGTCTTTCTCCACATTCTTGTTGGTTTTATGGATAAGGCGGAACGATTTTTCAGTAAGCGGGAAAGCGTTGAAAACGAGCGAGAGGCAGGTCGTTGGAAACGACTTTATTGGAATATTATTTCTATATCAACTCATTTTAGAATTTTATTCTGATTTTATTCCACGGTGATCAAACTGCCCCAAAACCACCACTTGCTGGCGCTCTGCACTCAAGCGCGCCGCGTCCAGAACTCGGGTGGTCGCCAGTGCATCACGAGCCTCGACCGGCAGTGGGCCACCGCTCTGTAACGCGGTTTGTAGCTCTAAATAGAACTGCTGCCAGCAGCCGCGTTCGGAGGGCACCCGCTCGCGCACTTCGCCCTGTTCGAACCAGCCCCAGCGCCGATGCTCTTCGACGCCCCAGCGTTCGCCTTCGGATTTTGGCGAGAGCCCGGCTAGCGCCGAGGCCTCCTGCCCGTCCAGCCCGTCGACGCTGTAGCAACCCTGTGTGCCGGTGACGCGGAAGCGCGGCCCGGGGGTGTTTTGCAGGCAACTGCCCCCCAGGTGCGAGGTGACGCCGCTGGCATGGGTCAAGGACATAAAGAAGCCGTTATCGAACACCTGATCTTTTTCCAGGTAGTCCAGTTCGGCGTACACCCGCGTGACCGGGCCGAACAGTTGCAGCGCCTGGTCCACCAGATGGCTGCCCAAATCACGAAGAAAGCCGCCGCCACTGCCGTTATTCACGGCTTGCGGGGCATAACGCTCGATTCGCGATTCGAAACGGGTAACCTGCCCCAACGCGCCGGACTCGATGAGTTTGCGCACGGTGAGGAAGTCCGAATCCCAGCGCCGGTTCTGGTAGACGCTGAGCCGCACACCCTGACGCTCGGCCATGGTGATCAGGGTCTGTGCCTGTTGCGCATCGGCGGCGAAGGGTTTGTCACTGACCACCGCCACGCCATGTTCGATGCCATCGAGCACCAGCGCCGGTCGCCCTTTGAGCGGTGTGGAAATCACCAACACATCCACCCCGGCCTCCACCAGTTGGCCAATGCTGTCGAAGGCCGGCACGCCCGGGTGTTCGGCTGCCAGCAGCTGTCGGCGTTCCGGTGAACGGGTGACCACGCCGACGAACTTGGCGGTTGGCAGGCTGCTGATCAGCGGAGCATGGAAAAACCGGCCGCCATGGCCGTAACCGACAAGTCCGATACGCATCTGTGCATTTCCTTCTTATTGTTCTATGAACCGCTCACCGGGTGTATATGGCCCGCTCGTAGGAAGCTGATCGTTCCCACGCTCTGCGTGGGAATGCCGCCATGGACGCTCTGCGTCCGCTCTTGGACGCGGAGCGTCCCGGGATGCATTCCCACGCAGAGCGTGGGAACGATCGGAACTCAGCCGTAGAAGTGGGGGCGGTCTGGCAAGCTGACTTTGACGATCTGGCCGTTATTCTGAGCTTCGATGCACGCATCTGCTGCAACGGCGGCGGCGAAGCCATCCCACGCCGATGGTCCGCCCACCTGTCCAGCGCGTACGCCATCGATGAACGCCTGCAACTCCACGTCATAGGCCGCGATGAAGCGATCTTTCCAGTCCATCAGAATTGCGTTGGACAGCTTCGCGCCGCTGCGTAACTGAACCTGCGACGGCTCCGGCAGTTTGGCGATGCCGGTCTCCCCCACCACTTCGCACTGGATGTCGTAGCCGTATTGGCAGTTGACGAAAACTTCCACGTCGATGCGCGTGCCCTTGGCGGTTTCCAGCAGGACAATTTGCGGGTCTTTCAGGTGTGCGAGCGCCTTGCTGCTCTTGCGCGGAAATACAACCTGCACCGAAACGTAATCGTCGTCGAGCAACCACCGCAGCACGTCCAGCTCGTGGATCAGTGTGTCGGTGATCGCCATGTCGGTCTTGTAGTTCTCACCCACAGTCGGGTTGCGGTGCGCGCAGTGCAGCATCAACGGTTCGCCGATCTGACCGCTGTCGATCACCGCTTTGAGGGCGCGATAACCTTCGTCATAGGGACGCATGAAGCCGACTTGCACCAGGCGTTTGCCGTGGGCCACTTCGGCTTCGACGATCTTGCGGCAGCCTTCAGCCGTGACCGCCAGGGGCTTCTCGCAGAAAACCGGTTTGCCGGCTGCGATTGCTGCCAACACGAACTCTTCGTGGCTCGGGCCCCAGGAAGTGACCAGGATCGCCTCGACTTCCGGCGCCTTGATCAGCGCGTGGCCGTCAGGGTAAACCTCGGCCGTGAGCTTGAGGTCGGACACCACTTTCGCCGCTTGCTGCAAATTAATGTCGGTCACCGCAACCACCTGGCTATTGAGCAAGGTCTGGCTGCAACGACGGATGTGGTCCTGGCCGATGGCCCCGGTGCCGATAACGCCTAGCTTCAACGACATGTCTGTTCTCCTGTTGGAATTTTTGTAGAGCAATCAGTACTGACGGGCCTTGGCCAGTCGTTCATTCAGGGTCTTGGCCACCGCGTCGGTGCGGGCGCTGGTGGAGACTTGCGCCACGCCGACCCGCCACCACGACAGGTAGCCGTGAATCATGGTTTTGGGCAGGACCTTGATGTCGATCAGCGTCGACACCGTCTGCAACCGTGCATCCGCCAGTGCTGCCCGCAGCTCGTCCACGGTGCTGACCTTGTAAGCCTTGCAGCCGTAAGCCGCCGCACTCATGGCGAAATCCACCGGCACGAAGTCGCCATCGAGCTTGCCGGTGTCCGGGTTACGGAAACGGAATTCGGTGCCGAAGCTGTCCATCCCATTGCCCATTTGCAGGTTGTTGATACAACCGAAGGTCATGTTGTCCAGCAGCACCACGTTGATCTTGCGCCGCTCCTGGATCGAGGTTGCCAGCTCCGAGTGCAGCATCATGTAGGAGCCATCACCAACCAAGGCGTAGACCTCGCGCTGCGGCTCAGCGAGTTTCACCCCCAGCGCGGCGTTGACCTCGTAGCCCATGCACGAATAGCCGTACTCGACGTGATAGGTGTTCACGCCTTTGCTGCGCCAGCTGCGCTGCAAGTCGCCGGGCAGACTGCCAGCGGCGGCGACGATGATGGCGTCATCGGCGAGGGTTTCATTGAGCACGCCGAGTACGCGGCTCTGGGTCAGGCAGGAACCGGTCAGCTCGATGAATTCGCGCAGCACCGCCGGGTCCATGTGGTCGTTGATTTCCGGGACGAAATCCTTGGCCTGGTATTCGACCTGATAGAGGCGATCGACTTCTTCGTCCAGCTGCACCTTGGCCTGCCGAGGCTGATCGCCCCAGCTGGAGCGGTAATCGCCCAAGGCTTCGGCCAGCGCTTGCAAACCGGTTTTGGCGTCCGCCAGCAATTGCACGCCATCGAGTTTCAGCGCATCGCACGGACTGATATTGAGGTTGAGAAATTGCACCTCGGGATGCTGGAACAAGGACTTCGACGCGGTGGTGAAATCACTGTAACGGGTGCCGATACCGATGATCAGGTCCGCGTCCCGAGCCAAAAGATTCGCCGCCAGGCACCCGGTTTCGCCGATGCCGCCGACGTTCAGCGGATGACTGGACACCACCGCGCTTTTGCCGGCCTGGGTTTCAGCGAAGGGAATGTCGAAGCGCTCGGCAAACGCCTGCAACTCAGCGTTCGCCCCGGAATAACGCACCCCGCCGCCACAAATGATCAGCGGCTTGCGCTTGCGCTTGAACAGCGCCAACGCGTCACTGAGCATCGCTTCGGTGGCCGGACGCCGCTCGATTCGGTGCACGCGTTTCTGCAGGAAATAATCGGGATAGTCGTAGGCCTCGGCTTGCACATCCTGCGGCAAGGCCAGGGTCACGGCGCCGGTTTCGGCGGGATCGGTGAGCACGCGCATGGCGTGGATCGCCGCCATCATCAATTGCTCGGGACGGTTGATGCGGTCCCAGTATTTGCTCACGGCTTTGAAGGCATCGTTGGTGCTGATGCTCAGGTCGTGAAACTGCTCGATCTGTTGCAGCACCGGGTCCGGCTGGCGACAGGCGTAGACATCACCGGGCAACAACAGCAAAGGGATGCGGTTGGCGGTGGCCGTCGCGGCGGCGGTCAACATATTCGCCGCGCCGGGACCGACCGATGAGGAGCAGGCGTAGATCTTGCGGCGCAGGTGCTGCTTGGCAAAACCGATGGCGGCGTGGGCCATGCCTTGTTCGTTGCGGCCTTGATGGACGACGAGGTCGCCGCTGTCCTGCTCCAGGGCCTGGCCCAGGCCCAGCACGTTGCCGTGGCCGAAAATGGTAAAGACCCCGGCGACGAATTTGCTCTGGACGCCATCGACCTCGATGTACTGGTTATCGAGGAATTTCACCAGGGCCTGGGCCATGGTCAGTCGTGTTGTGGTCATAACCGATCCTTTCAAATACCCCCCATCCCTGTAGGAGCTGTCGAGTGAAACGAGGCTGCGATCCTTAAAAGCAGGATCAAAAGATCGCAGCCTCGTTTCACTCGACAGCTCCTACGGGAGGTGGGTCAGGTTAAAGACTTCTCAGGTGATCCATGCTCGCGCCGATGGCCTGCTCAATGTCGGTCAGGCCATGCACGCTCTCGGCAAACGGTTCGAACGACAGGTAGCCGTTGTAACCGGCGCTGAGCAGTGTCTCGATCTGCAGCGCATTGCCCAGAATGTCGCCCTCGCCCACCAGCACCCGATGACCGTCGCGAATGGTCGCCAACGGCGCATCGGCATCTTCGACGCCGGAGATATGCACCAGTCCGGTCAGCTCGGGGAAAAACTCGGATTCGCCCGCCAGGTGATGGTGGAAGGTGTCATGGACCAGGCGGAATACATCCAGCCCGCCGATGGCCTTGATCGCGTCCACCGCCGTGCGTTTACGCCGCAGCGAGCACTCTTCGAACCCCAAGGGCTCGATGAAACCGAGAATGCCGTGATCGCGCAGAATCGGTGCCAGTTCGGTCAACGCGGCGCGCAACCACGTCGCGCGTTCGGCTTCGTTGCGCGGATCGGCGCGATCATTCAACGGGCACATGACCAAGCCCTGCGCGCCACACTTTTGGGCATACGCGGCCAGCTTCAACGCTTGCTCGCGGCGCTCCGCGTTCCACACATCGAACGGGTACAACGCGTTGATCGACAGTACGGTGATGCCATTGGCGGCGCACAGTTCGCGCACCCGTTCCGGGGTGGTGCCGTCTTTGATCTCGACGCCTTCGAGATCGTTGCGAATCTCGATGGCGTCAGCCTTGAGGGCCACCGCCAACTCGATGAATGCCGGCAGGGACAAACGGGGGGCGACCATACGGTTCAGGGCGAAACGCAGGGGCTTGCTCATTGTAGTTCTCCGCAAGAGCGAGTTATTTGGCAGTCGGCATGCTGAATTCAGGGCCCTTGGCAATGCTGTCGGGCCAGCGCTGCATCACGCTTTTGTAGCGACTGTAGAAGCGGATGCCTTCTTCGCCGTAGGCGTGGTGATCACCGAACAGCGAGCGTTTCCAGCCACCGAACGAGTGCCAGGCCATCGGCACCGGAATCGGTACGTTGATGCCGACCATGCCGACCTTGATGGTGCGGGCAAAGGCGCGGGCAATGCCGCCGTCGCTGGTGAAACACGACACACCGTTGCCGAATTCATGGGCGTTGATCAACGCCACGGCGCTGGCGAAATCCGGCACCCGAACGATACCCAGCACCGGGCCGAAGATTTCCTGCTGATAAATGCTCATCTCGGTCGTGACGTTATCGAACAGCGTGGCGCCAACGAAGAAACCGTTCTCCGCGCCCGGCACTTTGAACCCTCGACCATCGACAATCAGTTGTGCGCCTTGCGCCACACCCTGATCGATAAAACCTTCGACCTTGGCCTTGTGCTCCGCCGTCACCAACGGCCCCATATCACTGTCACCCTGCATGCCGTTGCCAACCTTGAGCTGATCGATGCGCGGCAGCAGTTTGGCAATCAACGCGTCACCGACATCGCCCACCGCAACCGCAATCGAGATCGCCATGCAGCGCTCGCCGGCCGAGCCAAAAGCGGCGCCGATCAAGGCGTCTGCGGCTTGGTCCAGATCCGCGTCGGGCATGACGATCATGTGATTCTTCGCCCCGCCCAGCGCCTGTACGCGCTTGCCGCGTGAGGTGGCTTGCTGGTGGATGTACTCGGCAATCGGCGTCGAGCCGACAAAGGAAATCGCTTCGATGTCCGGGTGTTGCAGCAGCGCGTCGACCGCCGTCTTGTCGCCCTGGACGACGTTGAATACACCGTCCGGCAAACCGGCTTCGGTCAGCAGGCGGGCCATCAGCAGACTGGCCGACGGATCACGCTCGGACGGCTTGAGGATGAAGCAGTTACCGGTGACCAACGCCAGCGGGATCATCCACAACGGCACCATCACCGGGAAATTGAACGGTGTGACACCTGCGCACACGCCCAGTGGCTGACGCAGGTTCCAGTTGTCGATGCCGCCGCCGATGTTGTCGCTGAATTCGGTCTTCAGCAGGTTCGGCGCGCCGCAGGCGTATTCGACGATCTCGATGCCACGGGTGACTTCGCCCTTGGCGTCGGAGAACACCTTGCCGTGTTCGCGGCTGATGATTTCGGCCAGCTCATCGTGATGACGGTCGAGCAATTCCTTGAACTTGAACATCACTCGCGAACGGCGCAGGGACGATTGTTCGGACCACGCGGGGAAGGCTTTCAGGGCCGAGGCGACGGCCTCGTCCACGGTCTTCTCGCTGGCCAGCCCGACGCGCGCTTGCACCACGCCGGTGGCCGGGTTGAAGACGTTGCTGAACCGCTCGCTGGTGCTGTCTTGCACTTGACCGTCGATGTAATGGCCGATGACCGGGACGTCACTCATTGTTCTTGTTCTCCGTGCAAAAGGTGGAATTCAGGTTATTCAGTTCACAGATCCAGCAGCCAGCTGTGCTGCGGATCGTTATGGAACTGCCAGACGCGTTTCGGGCCGGCCATCACGTTCAGGTAATACGACTCGTAGCCGTAAGGCACGCTGACCGGGTGATAGCCCTTGGGCACGACCACCAGGTCGCTGTTTTCCACGGCCATGGCTTGATCGATGCTGCGGTCGTCGGTGTAGACCCGCTGAAATACAAAGCCCTGAGGCGGATTGATCTGGTGGTAATAGGTTTCTTCGAGAAAGCTCTGGTGCGGCAAATCGTCGGTGTCGTGCTTGTGCGGCGGATAGCTCGAGGAGTGCCCCGACGGCGTGCGCACTTCCACCACCAGCAGCGAATGCGCAGGCTCGGTGTCCGGCAGGATGTCGCAGACGTAACGGGTGTTGGCGCCCTTGCCGCGCACGCTGCGCTTCATGGTCTCGGGTTTGATCAGCCGTGGGCCCAGACCATTGCTGGCCAGCCCCGGCGCGGCGCAGACGGCGATTTGCACATCGCTGAGCGCAACCACTTGCGCCTGGCTGCCCGGTGGCAAATACGCGGCGAACGGGGATTTGTCTTCGAACACCGACTGGCGATCGCCGAGGTTTTCCCAGTCGAACGCGCCCTGCCCCGGAGCTTCGCCCTTGATGCTGACGCGACCGCTGAGCAGCACCAGGCACAATTCCTTGTCGCCTGCCGCCACCGGCAAGGTTTCGCCCAGGCTCAAACGGTAAGCGGCGAAACCGACGTATTCCAATTCACCTTCGGCCAACTCGACCATAGTCCGGCCACGGGCGTTGCTTTTGACCAGCAGGCTCATCGCGCAATCCTCTCGTCGAGCAACGCACGCAAGGTGTCGAAGCCTTTTTTCGCATAGACGTAGCTGGGCGCCACCGCCGGATCCTGTTCGGCCTCGACCACCAGCCAACCGTGGTAATCGTTGGCCAGCAACACATCGAGCAGCGCGGCGAAGTCGATGTCGCCATCACCGGGCACCGTGAAGGTGCCGTTGATGATGCAGTCCGGGAAACTCCACAGGTTGTTACGCGCCAGTTGCACCACCGGTTTGCGCACGTCCTTGAAGTGCACGTGGCAAATGCGCTCGATGTGTTTGCGCAGCACTTGCAACGGTTCGCCACCGCCCATGTAGCAATGACCCGAATCGAACAGCAGACCGACTTCGCTGCCGGTCAGCGCCATCAACTGATCGATGTCCGCCGGGGATTCGACGTAGGCGCCCATGTGGTGGTGATACGCCAGACGCACGCCTTGGGACAGGGTGAAACGCGCCAGTTCGGTGAGCTTGTCGGCGTATGCCTGCCACGCCTGCTCGGTGTGGAAGCGCGGGCGCTCGACCAATGGAATGCGCTGGCCCTGGATGGAATCAGCGACCTCGCCGTAGACCAGCACGTTGGCGCCGTTCTTCGCCAGTAGCTCGACATGGCTGCCGATGGCGTCGATTTCTTCCGCCACTGAACGCTGCGCCAGGCGACTGGAATACCAGCCGGAGACCAGCGCCAGGTCATAAGGCCGCAGCACGTCGCCGACGCCTTTGGCATCCTTGGGGAATTTGCCGTTAAGTTCAAAACCTTCGTAGCCGATTTCCTTGCCTTCGCTCAAAGCGGTGCTCAGCGGCGTCTCGCCGCCGAGGGACGGCAGGTCGTCGTTGCTCCAGGAGATCGGGTTGATGCCAATTCGGATAGCGGGCATGTCTGCACCTATTATTGTTGTACCTAACCATTGAATACGGCGCGAATCCCTTGTGGGAGCGAGCTTGCTCGCGATGGCGGTGTATTAGGCGACATTAATGTTGAATGTGCCGCCGTCATCGCGAGCAAGCTCGCTCCCACAAGGAGGTCGCGGTGTTGCGTCAGGCGCGGGCCGTGCGCCAGGCATCGATCAGTTCGACAAACGTGCCCTGCACCTGGCGAATCAGTCCTTCATCATCGATTTCACCGGCCATCCACGCGCGGCTCGGCTCCTGGAAAATCGTGCGGCCCACGGCGAACCCGCGACAGGTCTGGCTCTGGCTCGCTTGCACAAAGCCTTCGGCCAATGTCGCCGCCGGCGCATTCAGGCCCAACAGCACCACACCCCGGCAGTACGGATCACGTTCCTGAATCAACTCATCGAGCTGTTTCCATTCCTCGGCGCTTTGCGCTTCGATCTTCCACCACGCCGGGTAGATGCCGAGGTTGTAGAGGCGTTTCAGCGCGCGATACAGCACGTCCGGGTGGGTTGACGGGTGGTCTTTGGGCGGGATGATTTCCAGCAGCAGTTCATGACCGCTGACTTGTGAAGCCTGATACAAACCCTTGATCTGCGCTTCCTGTTCCAGGCGCAGCATTGGCTCGTCGTCCGGGTGGAATTGCACCAGGCACTTGATGATCTGTTCTTGCGGCCAGGCGATCAGGTTGCTGCCAATCGAGCGCCCGTGTTCGAACGCCAAGGGCCGCGAGCCCTGCACTTCCACCGGCCGCGCCACCCACCAGCCACGGCCGGTGGCGGCGTTCAGCGATTCCTGGCCGAAGCGTTGATCGGCCAGCAACCCGACATCGGCCTCGATGCCCTGCTTGCGCAAATCGGCTTCGACCCGTTCCACAGCCTTGATAAAGAGTTGCTTGAGTTCACCGATAGCGTTGAGGTCGCGACCGCCCTTGTGCGCCAGTTCGACCAATTGCCCGCGATGATCGAACGCAAAGATGAACAGCTGTTTCCACTGCTTGCGCGGCACGCTGACCTGATGCAAACGCTGCAACACCGCGTCCTGATCCGGCCGGGTAATCGGCACCGGGCTGTTGAACAGGTAATCGAGTTCGGCGCGGGTCGGCATTGCCGGGGCGCACGCATGGCGCGACACCACCAGACCGCCGCAGGCATTGGCCAATTGGCAGCAACGCTCGTCGCTGGCGTCGTCCAGCCAACCGCTGAGGAAGCCCGACATGAAAGCGTCGCCAGCGCCCAACACGTTAAGCACTTCGACCCGCACGCCGGGGTAAATCGCGCCGTCTTCAAGTCGCGCCGGGATCACACCGTGAATTACTGTGCAACCTTGCGGGCCAAGTTTGACCACCAAGGTTGCGTCGCTCAGGCGCCGCACATTGCGCAGCGCAGTGAGCAAATCCTCGGAGCCACCGGCAATCAAAAACTCTTCTTCAGTGCCGACGATCAGGTCGAAACGCGGGAGGATTTTCTGCACGTGCTGGCTGACGTTCTGATCGGCGACGAAGCGGGTCTCGCCGTCGGCCTTGCCGGCCAGGCCCCAGAGCACTGGGCGGTAGTCGATGTCCAGCACGCGTTTGACGTTGTGCTTCTCGGCGTAGTCCAGCGCCTGGATGCTCGCCTTGTACACGCCGTCGGTGGAGAAATGAGTGCCGGTGATCAGCAGGGCCTTGCTGGAGGCTATAAAGGCTTCGCTGATGTCTTCGGCCCGCAGCGCCATGTCGGCGCAGTTTTCGCGGTAGAAGACCAAGGGAAAGGTTTCGCGGTCCTTGAGGCCCAGCAGCACCATCGCGGTGAGGCGTTCAGGGTCGACCTTGATGCCGCTGACGTCACAGCCTTCACGCGCCAGGGATTCCAGGAGGAAGCGGCCCATGTGGTCGTCCCCTACCCGGCTCAACATCGCCGACTTCAGACCCAGCCGGGCGGTGCCGAAGGCGATGTTGGCGGACGATCCGCCGAGGTATTTGGCGAAGCTGCTCACATCCTCAAGCCGCGCCCCGACTTGCTGCGCATAGAGGTCGACGCCAAGGCGCCCCAGGCAAATCAAATCCAATTGACGCCCACTGGCAAAACGAGTCTGGCCCATGCTGGCTCCTGTTATTTTTATCAGCCTGCGTTCGGGCACTGGAGGCGCCGAACGCTCTTGGTGGATGCAGACTAAAACGAGCAAGACCGAACAATCAATAAATATTCCAATTATTTTTTACGTGGAATATTTTTTCCAATAAACTCTTGTACGGGCGCTCCAGGTGCAGTGCATCGTTTCAGCAACCCCGCACACGCTGCAAGCTCAAGATTTTATTCGGGCCTACCCTGTAGACTGCGCACAGCCAACCTATTGTCAGGGGATGACGCGATCTGTCGTCCCTATAAGAACAAGCCAGAAGGATTCCTTATGTCCCGCACCGATCAGCCGGCTACGTCCGAGAGCACGCCCGACAGCGATCTCGTCAGCCCCCCGATCAATGCCGAGCGTCTGCTGCAGTTGATCACCAACGAATACGAAAGCCTGCCGCGCCAGCTCAAACGCATCGCCAGCTACATGAGCCAGCAAAGCGACCGGATCATGGTCGACCGCATCAGCGATATCGCCCGTGAGTGCGAAGTGCACCCCTCGGCCATCGTGCGGTTTTCCCAGCGCTTCGGTTTCAGCGGTTTCAGCGAGATGC
Source organism: Pseudomonas sp. JAI111 (assembly GCF_024809425.1). Lineage (NCBI taxonomy): Bacteria > Pseudomonadati > Pseudomonadota > Gammaproteobacteria > Pseudomonadales > Pseudomonadaceae > Pseudomonas > Pseudomonas sp. JAI111. Next base: position 494,557 of record NZ_JANUCB010000004.1, read on the forward strand.
AGGCCTTGTTCCGCGAGGCGTACACGCACAAGACCACGCCGGTGCAGAACTACCAGCAGCGCATTCGCAGCATGATCGCCAACAAATCGCAGAAGGCCAGCGGCGGCGACCTCGCCCGCGAGTGCATCGACGCGACCCTGTCCGGCATCGAACGTCTGGGACAGGAACTCGATGACGAAGCCTTCGACAAGGCCGTGGACCTGGTCGTAAACGCCGACAACATCTACGTGGTCGGCGTGCGCCGCTCGTTCGCCGTGGCCGATTACCTGGTCTACAACCTGCAACACACCAACAAGCGCATTCATCTGGTTTCGGGCCTGGGCGGCAGTTATCGCGAGCAGATGCGCAGCGTGCGCGCCAATGACCTGGTGATCGCCATCAGCTTCACGCCCTACGGCAAGGAAACCCAGCACTGCCTGCGCATCGCCCAGCACAATCAGGCGAAAACCCTGATCATCACCGACAGCAACCTGTCGCCGCTGGCCAAGCGCGCCAATACCGTGCTGCTGGTCAACGAAGGCAGTTCGTTTGCGTTTCGCTCACTGAGTGCGACGTTGTGCCTGTGCCAGGCGCTGTTTATCGCCGTGGCCTATCGACTGGAATTGAAGGTCGACGAGATCCACGAGCAGGTCGGCTTCGAAGATTAACCACGCGCCACTTGCAGGTCATGGAAGCTCAGCTAAGGTAGTCCATCCCGACATCGACACCTGAAGGAACGGCGCTATGAAACTGATTGGCATGCTGGATTCGCCCTACGTGCGGCGCGTGGCCATTTCCGCCCGATACCTGGGCATCGACCTGGAACACGAATCGGTGTCGGTGTTCCGCCACTTCGAGCACTTCCAGCAGATCAACCCGGTGGTCAAGGCGCCCACCCTGGTGCTGGACGACGGCGAGGTGTTGATCGACTCGACCCTGATCATCGACTACCTGGAAGCCCTGGCCGGTCCCGGCAAAAGCCTGATGCCCGGCGACCTCAAACAGCGGCTGCGCTCCTTGCGCCTGATCGGCCTCGGGCTGGCGGCCTGCGAAAAGTCGGTGCAGCTTTACTACGAACGCAACCTGCGCCCGGCCGACATCCAATACCAGCCGTGGGTCGAACGGGTTGAAGGTCAATTGGCGGCGGCGTACTCATCACTTGAGCGCGAACTGGAAAAGCAGCCCCTGGCGAACGGCGCCTTGATCGGGCAAGACGGCATCACCCTCGCGGTCGCCTGGAGCTTCACCAACCTCGTGGTGCCGGATCAAGTCGATGCCGAGCAGTTTCCGCGGATCGCTGAATTCACCGCGCAGGCAGAAAAGCTTGAGGCGTTCATCAGTACCCCGATAACCTGAGCGGCCTCCTCCATCGGACCCGACCATGACCGCCGCTGAACAACCTGCCCCGGCGCTGAAGGAAATCTTCAACGCCGCGCGCCTCCAGCACATCGCGACCGAAATGACCGCGGTCTACCCGGCGTTCAACGCCAAAACCTTCCTGAAAATGGCCAACGACGGCCTCACCGACCTGTCGATCATGCAACGCATGGCCCGGGTCAGCGAAAGCCTGCACGCGGTGCTGCCGCTGGGTTATGACGAGTCCCTGGAGATCCTGCGCGCCCTCGCCCCCCGCCTCAACAGCGGCTTCGTCAGCATCTCGCTGCCGCATTACGTAGCGATGTACGGCGCGCACGATTTCGAACAGTCGATGGACGCACTCAAATACTTCACCACGTTTGGCTCTGCGGAATTCGCGATCCGCTATTTTCTGCGCAGCGATCTGCAGCGGTCATTGGCGTTGATGCAGCAATGGTCCCTGGATGAAAACGAACACGTGCGACGCCTGGCCAGCGAAGGCAGTCGACCGCGTTTGCCGTGGTCCTTTCGGTTGGAACAGATTCAGAGCGACCCGACATTGGCCGCGCCGATTCTCGACAACCTCAAGGCCGATGAAAGCCTCTACGTGCGCAAGTCCGTGGCCAACCATCTCAATGACATCACCAAGGACCATCCGGAGTGGGTGCTGGATTTGATCGAGGGTTGGTCGCTGGAAAACAAACACACGGCCTGGATTGCCAAGCATGCGCTGCGCAGTTTGATCAAACAGGGCAATCAGCGGGCGTTGGCGATTATCGGGGCGAGTGGCAAGGCTGAGGTGGAGATTGTTGGGGTGAAGGTCGAACCGGCGGTGATTCGGCTGGGGGAGAAAATTACGTTGTCGTTTGGCGTGAAATCCACGGTGGCGGAGAGTCAGCGGCTGGTGATCGATTATGCGATTGATTATGTAAAGGCCAATGGCGGGACTTCGGCGAAGGTGTTCAAGCTTAAGGCGTTGACGTTGGCTGGCAAGGCGACTGAACAGGTCAGCCGTGGGCAGCAAATCAAAGAGCTCACCACTCGCAAACACTATGTGGGCGAACACGCAGTGCACATTCTGGTGAATGGCGAACGCCTGGCCAGCACCTCATTCGAAATCCTCCCCTAAAAAACGTCGCTCTGGTGTAGAAACTCAACCGCGAACCAGATAGGCCCCTAAAGGCACCCGATGTCGCAGCTTTTTGCAACTACCGGGTGCGGGCTGATGTCCGGGCGGGCGATCAGGAAACCAGATCCGACATTTACCCCGAGGCGGCCAATGGCCGCGGGGAATTTTGACCCCGTCGTACACGGACTCTGGATCGACGGAAGCCACTGGCAATTCTCCTTCGGGACGAAGCCTGCCAGCCGTCGGCGAATCCGATACCCCCTCTGCCTTTGCGCGAGCGAAGTCGCCAGCGTAGCGCCCAGCGTCCTGAGCGGATAGTTCAGCAGCGGCCATTTCCGCCACGCGGCGCCTTTGGGCTTCTTCTTCAAGCCCCTTCTGAACTGCGATCAGGTCCTCTTTGGCGTTGGGTAAGGTACTCGAAGCCTTGGCCTGCTGCGCCGCCTGGATCAATTGGAAGTTGCGGTTACGCAACTCGACGTTGCGACCAACCCGCATGTTCGAGCGCGCCGCCAACGTTTCAGCCTGCTGGTACTGCCCCTGCTGAAGACGCAACACACCAAGATAATGCAGCGTCGCGGGATTGTTCGGCTGGATATGCAGGGCACGCTCCAGCGTGGCAGCGGCCTGGTCCAACTGGCCAGCTTCATACTGCCGCGAGGCGGTTTCGATCAGGGTGGTTGATGCGCTGTTACTTTGCGAGGGCGCTCTTCGCTCGGCAGCAACCGAGCAAAACGACGCGACGGCGCAGAACGCCAGGATGAGACCCGGCAGAAAACTTTTGGTTGGCATCAGGGGGTCGGACTCAGTTGATCTCGGACGGCACTGCCGTAAAACAGTCCACCAGCACTGCTCGGCATCGCCGATACAGGGCCCCCATTGACCTGACCAGTGCCTTGAAGTTCCCGCTGCAACGGCTACTGCGGATGGTTTGGAATTCACAGGCCACTGCGACCATTCTCATTTATTACCACCCCCACCCTGAAAGCGTGATCCGTTGCTCGACTTCACGATGGGGCAGAAAAAACGGCTGAATGAAAAACGGCGGATTTATTGCCCGGAAAAATAAATCCGTCCCGTTATTTCTCCCCTGGCCAGCGAAGGCAGCCGACCGCGTTTGCCGTGGTCGTTTCGGTTGGAACAGATTCAGAGCGACCCGACATTGGCGGCGGGGATTCTCGACAACCTCAAGGCCGATGAAAGCCTCTACGTGCGCAAGTCCGTGGCCAACCACCTCAATGACATCACCAAGGACCATCCGGAGTGGGTGCTGGATTTGATCGAGGGTTGGTCGCTGGAAAACAAACACACGGCCTGGATTGCCAAGCATGCGTTGCGCAGTTTGATCAAACAGGGCAATCAGCGGGCGCTGGCGATTATTGGGGCCAGCGGCAAAGCTGAGGTGGAGATTATTGGGGTGAAGGTCGAGCCGGCGGTGATTCGGCTGGGGGAGAAAATTACGTTGTCGTTTGGCGTGAAATCCACGGTGGCGGAGAGTCAGCGGCTGGTGATTGATTATGCGATTGATTATGTGAAGGCCAATGGCGGGACATCGGCGAAGGTGTTCAAGCTTAAGGCGTTGACGCTGGCTGGTGGGGGGAGTGAGTTTGTGAGTCGGGGGCAGCATATTAAGGAACTGACTACTCGCAAACACTATGTGGGCAAACACGCGGTGCACATCATGGCGAATGGCGAACGCCTTACCAGCACCTCATTTGAGATCCTCGCGTAACGTGTAGCAACGCGAGGCTGCGTCCGACCGCCTCCAATGCTATTAGAAGTGACGGAGTCTACCCGTGAGGGCCGCTTAACTCGGCATGTGGATGCCTCGGATCGATAGAAAAAGGGGGGCGGACATATTGTCCCTGGAGCGCTCTTTAGAGCGTTCAACGCGTCGCGCGGTTTTTGCACCACAACGACACCAGCATGCCTGTGGCGATCGACATCAGTGGAATGCTCGAAGCAACGCTCAGCGTTGGAAACACCAACAGTATTTGTGAGTCGTTACCGCCAAGCATCATCGAAGCCCCAATCCCCATCAAAATACCCGCCAACAAATGAATGCCAGCCTTTGATGGGGTAAAGGCCTCGAAACGGAACTTTTTCCTGGAAAGGGTAAAACTCAGCATGCCTGCCAGCAACATGACAAACACCGCAATACGCCGGGCGCTGATTGCCATATCGGCTTGCCAGAACATCTGCGAAACATTGTAAAAGAACACACTGGGTGTCCATGACGGCTCGAACGCATAGAGCGCACTCGTCAACGCACCCAGCAGCATACTGGAGAAAACCAGGTGTTTATTACCGTGTATGCCGACCAGAAATATCAGCACCAGCGCCACTACACCGATCAACAGCCAGTAATGACGGCCGGAAATTTCCGGCATCAGAATGCTCTTCTGTTCGGGCATCATGCGCATGTAATACCAGAGCACCATCCCCAGGATCCAGCCGATCATCGTGAACAGTTTATTGAAATTGCCACAGGCAAACCTGGTTAGCGTGCCGACGCTGCACCCGTTGTTCAGCACCGATGCCACCCCGAACAACAAGCCTCCCGAAACCAGTAAAGGATAGGAAATATCAGGCGAGTACAGCGGCAGGCTGACCCCGGAGAAACGATAGATCGGGGCCAGCATCAACCCGAACAATCCACACGATGTCAGCGCCACAAACAACGTCGGACGCCCCGCCAGTAATTGTTCGCTCGCTTTGACAAGGCACATACCCATGCGCTGCGAAACCCAGCCAATCAGGAACGCTAATACCAACGCCATGAGTAGAGAGAACACCATGTTCGTGCGCCACTGCTGATTTGGATGGGCCGGGCATCACCAAGTATTAGCGTAGCTCTCGATCAGGTTAACTGTGTATCTGACGCGGCTGTAATCTGACGGTCGCTTTGTGTCGCTCCCTGGTTTCGTAGAAGTTGAATGACTGTTCTTGGCAGACTGTTGCCGGTCACGACCGGCAAAAACCTCCACAAAGCTGACTTTCGCGTAAGGCGGCGATTGGTCAATGGATGTGTCGCTGCGAACTAGAACACTCGACATTTTTAACTATAGGCTGGGCCTATATAAAAGATTGTATATCGGTCTTGGACGCTATCAAGCAAGCGACAGAAGATTGCTTCTCACCTAAGCACCATCCAATGAGCAATACCAACGAAGCAAACTTGATAGAAGAAACCACTTCCTCTACATCTTGGAGCCAGCATGTCCAGACAAACAACAATGGATGCAGAGACCGTCACTTCTCAGCCAGATGGGTTGCCTGAAAACGCCCGCCGCCTCGCGATATTTTCGTTGGCGATCGGTGTCGCCATGGCATCACTCGACACCGCAATAGCCAATGTCGCTTTACCTGCAATAGCTGCTCAATTGCAGACAACACCTGCATCATCGGTCTGGATCATCAACGTCTATCAGTTAGCGATGGTCGCAACGCTCCTCCCGTTCGCTGCATTGGGTGAAATCATCTCCTACCGGCGGGTACTACTTTTCGGACTGTTTTTATTCACATTGGCATCGCTTGCCTGTGCTCTGGCCTGGTCGTTGCCTTCACTGGTCATAGCTCGGCTGTTACAGGGAATTGGGGCTAGCGCCGTTATGGGTGTGAATACAGCCATGCTTAAAGCCATCTACCCGACGCGCATGCTGGGACGTGGTTATGGGACCAACGCCTTGGTCGTTGCAGTGGCTTTTGCAATCGGGCCGACCTTGTCATCCCTCATTTTGTCAGTTGCCAGTTGGTCGTGGTTATTCGCAATCAACGTTCCGCTTGGCTTGGTCGCACTTTTCCTGGGGCGAAAAGTATTGCCTGATACCCGCCGGGCGACCCACAAGTTTGATGGTCTGACTGCCCTCTACAACATAGTCGCGTTCAGCTTTTTGATTTTGTTATTCGGGGATGCTGCCCACCAAGAGAAACTCACTACCCTGGCATTGGAATTGGCCGCAACTGCTTTGTTCTTCGCACTGCTCATGCATCGTCAGGCAGGTCATAAGGCGCCGATGCTGCCGATTGATCTGCTGCGTCGGCCCATGTTTGCGCTTTCTGTCGTGACGTCCATTTGCACCTTCGCAGCACAAGGACTGGCGTTCGTAGCCCTGCCGTTTTATTTCTATACGACGCTTGGGAAATCCCAAGTAGAGGCTGGTTTTCTAATGACGCCATGGGCTGTCATGGTAGCGATAATGGCCCCAATTGCCGGCCGCTTGAGTGATCATTATTCTCCCGGCGCATTAGGAGGAATCGGTCTTTCGATACTGGCGGTTGGGTTGATAGCTCTAGTACTTATGCCTGATAACCCCTCGACTTTGAATATTAGCTGGCGCATGGCTATGTCAGGCATTGGGTTTGGTTTTTTCCAAGCACCTAACCTCAAAGGTTTTATGGGCAGCGCGCCACCGACACGTGCCGGCAGTGCAAGCGGTATGGTTGCTACGTCAAGGTTGGTTGGACAGGCAATTGGTGCAGCGCTGGTTGCTTATTGCTTCATGTTATCGAGCGAGCATGGAGCAACGTTTGCGTTATGGGGGGCAGTTGCATTCGCAGCCATTGCAAGCATTGCAAGCTTTGCCCGAGTCGTTGCTGTCCGAACTTGAGCTGGCAAACGTCATGAACTGAATCGCACCACGTTTTGTAAATACTCTTAATGACCGATCAGCCGATTACCGGCCTCGACCATAGGCAATAATCGCAATAAAAAGTGGACACCCATTAGCCTTGACGAGACCGGCTAATGGGTGCCTCCTTTTTGGATTTTGGCCGATTGTTGCCTGTTGCGACCGGCTGAAAACGGCCAATAGCGGACGGTCACAGACGAACCGCCTTTACCTCAGACATCCCCACATTGTGTTCGGAATTTAGAAAAGTCTTTCCCTGATTCGCTCCTGTTTCCAAAAAACCCTCGAACCTAAAGTACGTCCTGCCAGCAACATCACACTTACTTTAGGAAATCTCATTATGAAAACGGCAATGATCATCGTCGCACTCTTGGGCTTCAGCTCTGTGGTAGCGGCACAGGACGGCGCTGCAAATACTCAGCCTGTAGAGCAATACGGTTATGGCAGCCACCTTGATGTCGCCAAGGTCATCTCTGAAGACCCGGTGCCAGATGTTTGCGCTGTAGTGCCGACGCACATGACCTACCAGGATTCACAAGGCAAACAGCACGTATTGGCCTATAACGTCATGGGCCGTTGCAGCCAGGGATAACCAAGCTGTTCGCCAATCATTGCGCCTCGAAGCGTTGTTTCATCGAGGCGCAAATACCTTTTTGCTCCGTGGCATTTCAATCGATCAGTTCTTTGGCCGTGGCGGCCAGTTGACTGCCAACCCGATCTTTCAGCGTTTCAATAAACCGCGTGATTTTTGCATCGACAAACTGCCGAGAGGTATAGACGGCGTACACGTTGCGCTCATAGGTATGGTAGTCAGGCAAAACCCGCACGAGCTTGCCGCAACGCAAATCGTCGACGGCCGTGAACCCGGCCAGCAAGCCAATCCCCGCCCCATCTCGAATGGCATATGCCATCGCATCCATATCGTTGACGCTGAAACTTGGCCCTGTCGGGACAAATGTCGCGTCTCCTGCCTTGCTTTTCAGCTGCCACTCATCCCGCACATAGTCAACGGTACCCAACAGCAAACACTGGTGATCGCGCAGATCTTCAGGCGTCTCGGGGGCCGCATTCCGAGCCAGGTAGTCTGGCGACGCCACCAGCACACAATGGCTGACACCAATTTTTTGGCTGACATACGCCGAATCGGGTAACGCTCGGGCGATCAGAATCGAGACGTCCAGTTGGTCTTCCAACAGGTTAGGCATACGTTGCGAGAGCAATAAATCCACGGTCACTTCCGGGAATTGCTGACGGTATTCCAGCACGGCCCCGGTGACCAAATGCCGAGCCAGCCCGGGTACGCAATGCACCCTCAGTGTTCCCCGAGGCTCCAGGGCGGCATTGCTGGCTTCGGCTTCGGCACTCTCCAGATCAGCGAGAATTTTCGTGCAGCGCTCATAGAATCGTCGCCCCGCATCGGTGACCGACAGGCGTCGGGTCGAGCGTTGCAACAGGCGCGCATCGAGCACGTTTTCCAGCGCAGAGACAGCACGCGAGACGTTACCGACCGTGGAGTCCAGATGATTGGCCACGGCCGTGAAACTGCCCATCTCGACAACCTTTATGTACACCGACATGTTCGAAAGCTTATCCATCGCGACCTTCCTATAGATCTGACACTCACCCGTGCTAACGCGCATTTTCCGGATGCTACACGTTCGGCCCGCGGCTCGATATTACCTCTGGCGACAACAATGATTCCCTTTGGCCCGTCTAAATCAATGGGCCCTCCTTCCATAAACTTGGTTGCACAGGCCGCCTGAACAGGCGCCGGGTTTCATTCGAATCTCTGACAACCAACTGAAGGGCACATCATGAAAACCTCCTACGACCCGCTTTATCTTTTCATCGGTGGTGAATGGATCAGTGCTGAAGGGCGCGATACTGCCGCCGTCGTTAACCCGGCTACCGGCCGCGAAATCGGACGCGTCCCACTCGCCACCGCAGGCGACCTTGATCACGCCTTGGAAGTGACTCGCCTGAGCTTCGAGCAATGGCGCCAGACCGTGCCTGACAAGCGCGCCAAGATCCTCAAGCATGCCGCCGACCTGATCCTCGAACGTGCACCGCAGATTGCCGCGCAGATGACCCTGGAGGAAGGCAAACCGCTGGGTGAAAGCCTGGATGAAGTGACCCGCGCGGCGGAGTATTTCGAATGGTTTGCCGAAAGCGCCCGGCGTATTGATGGCCGTGTGGTGCCGGCCAACCGTCCCGGCGTGTTGCAACTGGTCAAACGCCAGGCCATCGGCCCAGTGGCCGCATTTACACCGTGGAATTTCCCGGCCATCACCCCGGCACGCAAGCTCTCGGCAGCGCTGGCTGCGGGTTGTAGCGTCATTCTCAAACCCGGTGAAGAAAGCCCTTCCACAGCGCTGGCCCTTGCGCGTGCACTCGATGATGCTGGATTGCCCAAAGGTGTACTGCAAGTGGTCTTCGGCGTACCGGATCAAGTGTCCAGCCATCTGATCGCCTCGCCGATCATTCGCAAAGTGACCTTCACCGGTTCAGTGCCGATCGGGCGCCTGCTGTCTGCACGAGCTGCCGAAGGCGTGAAGCCCATCACCCTTGAACTGGGTGGGCACGGACCGGTGCTGGTGTTCGAAGATGCCGACATTGAAAAAGCCGCTATCGAAGGCGTCGCGAACCGGTTTCGCGGCACCGGGCAAGTGTGCATTTCATCTACTCGGTTTCTCATCCAGCGCGGCGCCTATCAAGCCTTCGTCGATCACTTTGTCGCAGCGACCCAAGCGCTGAGAATAGGTGACGGCCTGCATCCAGACACGCAGGTCGGCCCCCTGGCCAACCCAAGGCAATTGGCAAAAATGGAAGAACTGGTCGCCGATGCCGTCGAAAAAGGTGCACGGGTATTGGTCGGTGGTGAAGCCTTGTCAGGCGAAGGCTACTTCTTTCAACCCACGGTTCTGGCAGATGTGCCGATGAACGCCCGCGTCATGCACGAAGAACCCTTTGGCCCCATTGCCGTGCTGATGGCGTTCGATGAACTGGCCGATGGGCTGAAAGAAGCCAACCGCCTGCCGTACGGACTCTCGGCCTACGCGTTCACCTCCAGCGCGCGCACGGCCATTGACGTCGCCGACGGGTTAGAGGCTGGGATGATCGGGATCAACCAATATCGCATCGTCGCGACTGAGCTCCCGTTCGGCGGCATGAAAGAAAGCGGTCACGGCTCCGAAGGCGGCATTGAAGGCATAGAGCACTATCTCACCCACAAATTCATCAGCCAGGTTTAAGGAACTCGCCCATGTCCAAGCTCAATTTCAGCAGTCCTCGCGAAGCCGCGCGCGCGTTCACGCCAAAGCTGGCGCAATTCGTCGACTCGACGCTTTATCCGCAAATCTGGAGCGATCCCGCGCTGTCCCCGCGCGACCGTAGCCTGATCACCGTGGCGGCATTGATTGCCGGTGGTCACGCGGAGGAGTTGCCTGCTCACTTACGCAGGGCGGCTGGCAACGGTGTGACCCAAGACGAACTGGCGGCAGCCATCACGCACCTGGCTTTCTACGTGGGCTTCCCTGGCGCCATCACCGCATCGGCTATCGCCAACGCCACGTTCAGCGAAACGGAGAACAACTGAATGAAAGCCATCAACATCAGAGAATTTGGTGCGCCAGACGTCCTGGAACTCGTAGTAGTCGACAATCCTGAAGTGCGGCCTGACGACCTGCTGGTGCGTGTCTATGCCGCCGGGGTAAACCGTGCGGATCTGACTCACCGTACCGGAGGGTACGGCCATCCGAATTTCGGTGACTCGCTGATCATCGGTCTGGAAATCGCCGGCGAAGTGATCGGCAAAGGTAGCGCAGTGACCGGATTCGAGGTCGGAGATCGAGTCATGGGCGTGGTCGGCGGCGGTGCCTACGCCGAGCTGGCCCGCATCGATTACCGCATGGCCATGCACATCCCCGCGCAGTTGGACTATGTACACGCGGCAGCCATTCCCGAGGTCTTCGTCACGGCCCATGAAGCGATGATGCACTTGGCTCGGCTCAAGGCCGGCGATTCGGTGTTGATTCACGCGGCCGCCGGCGGCGTCGGATCAGCCGCGGTGCAGTTGGCTTACGCCACCGGCGCCACGGTGTATGCGACCACCGAAGGCAGCAAGCTGGCGCGTGTCGAGCATTTGGGCGCAGACGTGGCGATCGATTACAAGACGCAGGACTTCGCTCAAGTGATCGCCGACAAAACCCAGGGGCGTGGCGTCGATGTGATCATCGACTTTATCGGTGAGCCCTACTTCGCCCGCAACATCGCGTCCCTTGCCAAGGGCGGTCGCCTGATTCAGGTCGGCATCCTTGGCGGTGGCGGCAACGTCACGGTGGCGCTGGAGGACATTCTTTACCGCCACTTGCAAATCATCGGCACGGTGATGAAGTCGCGCACGCAACCGGAGAAGCACGCCATGATCAAGCGATTCCGCGATCACTGGCTTGATCGCTTCGAGGGTGCCGGAAGCCTTGAGCCGGTCGTCGATAGCACGTTTGCGCTAGCGCGGGCTGCCGATGCGCATCGCCGGATGGAGTCTTCCGAAAACGTCGGGAAAATCATTTTGACGATGCGACCTGAAGATTTGCTTTAAGTACGGCCACATGAGGCATAGAGCTGAAAAATGGTGCCCTTAGTGGACACCTTCAACGGGAGAGGGGAACACCTCTGAGCAGTGCGTTCTAAATCGGCTGATCGCGACAACCGGGCTAATCGTGACAGGCAGCTATTGGCCGTTTGCTGCCTGTCACTAGTCCTTAAAATAACCTGGTTATTTCATTCAAGATCCGATCCTGCGTTTCAACACTGGGTCTGTGGCGATAAGCCACTGCTAAAAATGCAACGCCTTCGTAGTCGCAGCGGATCGAAAAAGTCATTCCTTGACGAAATCCAAAAACGGACCTGTCTCCGGCATCAACAAAATATCTCGCTTTTGTAAGCGCTGATTGAGCGTGCTTCAGGCATTCAGCTTGACTAAGCGAGTGTTGTATCCAACTGGTAGTGACACGTACAGAAGACGTCTCGCTATCATCGATCGGTGGTCGAGCAATGGCTGTGGCAGGTGTATTGATATTGTCGTTACTGGAACAAGCGGTAAGGCCCATTGAGATAACAGTCAGCAAAAAGCCAAAACGAAGGCTCGAATGCTTAAGTGAGTGTCGCATCGCGGGGCGTTCCTCTGACGATGTGCAATGAATAAAAAATGCTTTGTGCTGCCATTCTGCTCGTCTCTGACGCAGAAACAGACGTTGTTAGCATAGCAATGGAAAAGTGGCTTTCTGGCAGCCGATCTGCAAGGTCAGCCATTGGCCGTTAACTGCCTTTCACGAAAAGCAGCCATGGGTCGAACGAAACCCGGTACCGATCCGAATCTTCACCTGAAAGCTGAGACTTCATGGATACGGTTGCCGACTGCCCCTCCCCTCTGTGACGACGGACTAACCATCGCCACACAGGGCTTGCTCTTACTCCTTCACCTCAACCTGATCCAACGCCTGATTCACCGCCAATTCCCCCAGCATCACGACCTGCGTAATTCCCAGCAGGGTCTTGCGGTGTGAGTGGTCCAGTAACGCCGCGAAATTGCTGAGCATGGTGGTGGCCGAGCCCAGTGATTCACTCGCGTTGGCCAGCAGGGATTCGGTGTCGTACTTGGGATTGACGAGGAACATGCGTTCGGGCTCGTTGGCCGCGGCCATGATGAGGGCGCCTGGGTTGAGGTAATGGTCGAGAGCGCGCTCGGCGGCGTCGTGGAATTTCTTGGAGTCGACGGATTCGTAGGGGGATGCCGGATCGGTATCGGGTGGGTTGGGTGTTGGTTTAGGCATAGATGGATCTCCTGGACGAGCTCATTAGGAGCCATCACCCTTCGCTACCAAACGATGGGTGGCGGCCATACGCGGGTTGGTAGACCGGTCCAGGAACCCGGCGCCCCCGAAGGAGCCCTGCGCATGGCCACCATAAAAATCAGAGGTTAAAAACAACCTCTGCAAAAGGTGGCGCTATGCGCCTGGAATACCGGGCTACCAAACCCGATCACTGTTTTTCAGTGACCCAGCCACGATAGAACCCGTGCCCTAGACGCACAAGCCGGCGGATTCTGGCGTACGCGTAGGTAACGACGCAAGGCGTTGTAGCCGTTGGGACGTAACACCGAGTGTCTTTAAACGTGCGCCTTGAAATCTGTTTAAGGCATCAAACGTTGGGCGAATATTTCTTGGCTGAAATCGATGGCGCCGGGTCTGACGCCATCGCGAGCAGGCTCACTCCCACAGGGAAATGTGGCGAATTCTCGGTCTCGGGATGGGCTTCGCGGTGCCGGCCATGACAACGTCGATCTTGTCCGCGTCGTTAACCCTTTTTGCGATACGCCATTGAGTCATCGATTCGTTTGAGGATGTAGTCGCCGGCCGCTACCGGTGGATACAGGCTCAGCGCCGGATCGATTCCCAGATCGCAGGGATCGACAACAGCGCTATAAGTCGGGTCGTAGAACGTGGCAATGGAGTAGCGCTCGTGACCCGAAGAGTTAATCACCCGGTGCAGGGTCGAACGAAAGCGATCATTGGACCAATGAGCCAACAGGTCTCCAACGTTAACAACCAGACTGCCAGGAATAGGAGTCGCCTCGATCCAACGGTTGGAGCCAAGCTCGCGGACCTGCAGACCGCCGCTGTTATCTTGGTAGAGCAAGGTAATGCAACCGTAGTCCGTGTGCGGTGCCACGCCGAATTGGTCAGCCTCCGCCTGTGCAGGCTGTGGTGGGTAATAGACCATCTGCGTACGCTGCAGGGGCTTGGTGTATTTATCGATGAAAAAATCTTCTTCGATACCCAACCCTACCGCCACGGCCCTCAGTAAATCCGCTCCGGCCTTACCGATTTCTGAATAGTATTCCGCCAGTGCGTCTTGCAACTCGGGCATGAATTCCGGCCACTGATTCGGCCCGCGCAAAGCCTCGCCGGCAACAACGCATGGATCATCCTCCGCCAGCTCCAGACCGATACTGAAGAACTCCTTGTGATCAGGCTTGGTGGCTTCATACATGGTCGCCCCACCCAGCGCATGCCAGCCTCGATGCCGCTTGTTCACCGCCACCTGGCGCTTGATCTCAGTCGGATAAGCAAAGAACTTTGCAGCTGCCGCCATCGCTCTGTCGATCACCGGCTGCGGTACGCCGTGATTGATAATGTAGAAAAAACCGATTTCGCTGCAGGCTTTTCGAATGGCATCACCGGCCCGGCGAATGCTTGCCTGATTACCCTCACGAACTCCGGTCATATCGATCAGAGGCAGATTGGTGATAGAGGTCATGTTCACTCCTGCAAAAGTAAATACAGCGGTGGCGAGGTTGCGGCTTTGCCAGTGAATGACGAGCCGGTATATACAGGACATAGCATTTACTGTGCCGCCTCACCAGTTACCTATCTGCAAGCCTCGAGCTAATGCGAATATTGCGACGCAAGCGCCCGATCAAACCTGTTACGAGCCCGTTTCCCTTCGCCCCAGCAGTGGGCAGAGCGCCCACAACTGGTGCAACCTTCGGTTACATACCTTAGAAAAACCGTCCTGATCGATTTCCCTTTTCGTCTGAACGAGCGGGTCTGGAATGCTCGTTGGCGAGCCGGAATGGAAAGCTGGCCTGCATTTTGCCTTACCTGTATATACAGGAACATGTAGCTCTCTATTCCCCATCACCCTGCCATCAGGACACTCTCAATGTACGCACCGTTGCAGCTCAAACCCGGTCATCTCACCCTCGATCAATTGCGCGCCATCTATCAGCTGCAAAGTCCTTTCGAACTGGACCCGGCTGCGCGCGACGTCGTCGATGCAAGTACTCGTACAGTAGACGAAATCATCGCCAACGAGCGGACGGTGTACGGCATAAACACCGGGTTCGGCCTGCTGGCACGGACCTCAATCCCTACCGAGTCGCTGGCCAAACTGCAGCGCAACCTTCTGCTTTCACATTGCACCGGCACCGGCCCACTGCTGGATGACGCCAGTGTCGCTCTCATCATGGCGCTCAAGGTGGGCTCCCTTGCCCGTGGTTTTTCCGGGATTCGCTGGGAGGTGATTCAGGCCCTGAGCAAGCTCTATGCAGCCAGGGTTTACCCGTGCATACCGTCGCAAGGGTCGGTCGGTGCTTCGGGCGATCTGGCACCGTTGGCGCATATGTCCGCGGTGTTGATCGGCGTCGGCCGGGTGCGTCATGAGGGCCGTGAAATGGAGGCTGTCGAGGGTCTGGCAATTGCCGGCCTCGAACCGATGGTGTTGGGTCCAAAGGAAGGCCTGGCGCTGATCAATGGCACTCAGGTCTCGACGGCGCTGGCCCTGCGCGGCCTGTTCGCCTGCGAAAAGCTGTTCAGCGCTGCGGTAGTCGCTGGCAGCCTGAGCGTTGAAGCCTTGAAAGGCTCGGACGTGCCGTTTGACCCACGCATCCAGGCCGTTCGTGGACAACCAGGGCAGATCGACGTGGCGCTGCTTTACCGCGAATTGCTGGCTACCAGTGAAATTCGCGAATCCCATCGCCACTGCGACCGAGTGCAGGACCCTTACTCGCTGCGTTGCCAGCCTCAGGTCATGGGCGCGTGCCTGGACCATATGCGTTTCGCCGCCGGAGTCTTTCTGCGTGAAGCCAATGCCGTCTCGGATAACCCGCTGGTGTTCTGCGCCGACGGCGACGTGCTTTCCGGAGGAAACTTCCACGCCGAACCGGTCGCCATGGCCGCCGATGTGCTGGCCTTGGCCATCTCCGAGATTGGCGCCCTTTCCGAGCGACGAATCGCACAACTGGTCGACCCGGCACTCTCAGGCCTGCCGGCCTTTCTGGTGCGCGAAGGCGGCCTGAATTCTGGCTTCATGATCGCTCAGGTCACCGCGGCCGCCCTCGCTTCGGAGAACAAGACCCTGGCGCATCCTGCCTCAGTCGATAGCCTGCCAACCTCAGCCAACCAGGAAGACCATGTGTCGATGGCGACCTTTGCGGCACGTCGTTTGCTGGACATGGCCGGCAACAGCAGCGCGGTGGTTGCCATCGAACTACTGGGCGCAGCGCAAGGCGTTGACTTGCATGCCCCACTGCAGACTTCGGAAAAGCTCAGCGAAGTGCTGACGATGATTCGCCGTGAAGTGGCTCACTACGATGAAGATCGCTATTTCGCCCCGGATATCGCCGCTGCGCGCGCCTGGGTCGAGAACGCGGCGTTCACTCGCTGGTTGCCGGCAGAGCGCCTGTATGCCTGATTCATAACTCTGAGCTGAACCCGTTCGCCGCCTGACGGCGGCGAACACCTATTCTTACGTAGCCGATGGGATATGCCATGCGCCGCTATTATTCAGGCCCGGACTATCGTCGAGCACACAGCATTGCCGAGTTGGCAGTGATGGCCCGTCGACGCTTGCCGCATTTCGCGTGGGAATACCTGGAGGGTGGTGCCGAAGAAGAATTGACCTTGCGCCGCAACCGTCAAGGCTTCGCGGATATTGCCCTGCTGCCGCAAACCCTGGTGCCCTGCTCCGAAACGCAACCCCAGCGCTCGCTGTTCGGTCGAGAGCTGCCGCTACCCATCGCAATCGGTCCCACCGGCTATAACGCCATGCTTTATCGCGATGCCGATATTCATCTGGCCCGCGCTGCAACGGAGCGCGGCCTGCCCTTTACGCTGAGTACCGTTTCCACCAGTTCCCTGGAGCAAGTCGTCGCGGCGGTGCCAGAGGTGAATCTCTGGTTCCAGCTCTACTGCCTGCGTGACCCGAAGGTCCAGGAAGACCTGCTCCTGCGCGCAGCCTCCGTGGGCTGCAAGACCTTGTTGCTGACCAGCGACGCGGTGCTGCTGGGCAACCGGGAGTGGGACAAACGCAACTTTGTCCGGCCGCGGCAACTGAGCCTGCGCAACAAGATCGACGTGCTCAATCATCCTAGGTGGATGGCCCAGACACTGTGGCCTCATGGCCTGCCGAACCTGGGCAACATCGAACGCTATCTGCCCTCCGCGCAACGCACTATCGAAGGTGCCGCCCATTTCATAGGCTCGCAAATGGACACCGGCCTGGATTGGGATGCCCTCGCCCGCTTGCGCGACCGCTGGCCACAACGGTTGTTGCTCAAAGGCGTGTTGCACCCGTCTGATGCCGAGAAAGCCATCGCGCTGGGCCTGGATGGCGTGGTGGTCAGCAACCACGGCGGCCGGCAACTGGACGGCGTCCCGGCGAGTATCGATTGCCTCCCGGCGATTGCCGCCGTCGCCAAAGGCAAGCTGACGCTGCTGCTCGACAGTGGCATCCGCCGTGGCACCGACATTCTCAAAGCCTGCGCCCTCGGTGCTGATGCGGTTTTGCTTGGGCGCGCTACCTTGTATGGAGTGGCGGTCGGTGGGCAGGCAGGTGCCGGACATGCGCTCGACCTGCTTGCACAAGAATTGCGTCTGGCCCTGTCGCTGCTCGGAACACCAGACCTGAACCAGCTCCACCGTCGCCAGCTGTGCGCGACGCCCTCCACATCCTTCACCGTGAGTTGAACCGATGAACGATTTGCAACAGACCCTCGAACAATTGCGCCTGGCGCTGGGTGATGGCGCGGTAGTGACGGGTGCCGATATCAGTCAACGGCACTACAGCGACTGGACGGGCCATGCACCGGCCTGCCCTGCCGCACTGTTGCTGCCACGCACCACCGAGCAGGTCGCGAGCGCTTTGCGCATCTGCAATAACGCGCAACAGCCAGTGGTCCCCCAAGGCGGAATGACCGGGCTGGCCGGTGGCGCAGTGCCTCGTGAAACGGACATAGCCCTGTCACTTGAGCGCCTGCGCGGCATCGAAGAAATCGATCCTGCGGCGGCGACCATCAGCGTCTGGGCCGGCACGACGCTGCAAGAGATTCAGCAAGCAGCGCTTGATGCCGGGTTCGTCTTTCCCCTGGATCTCGGCGCCCGCGGTTCGTGCCAGATCGGGGGCAACATCGCCACCAATGCCGGTGGCAATGCGGTGATTCGCTACGGCATGACCCGGGATCTGGTACTCGGTCTGGAAGTGGTTTTGGCCGATGGCCGGGTACTGAATCTGCTCAACAAGATGATCAAGAATAACTGCGGTTATGACCTGAAACAGTGCTTCATCGGCAGCGAAGGCACTCTTGGGGTGATTACCCGTGCGGTATTGAAGCTGGCACCTCAACCTGGTGAAACCACCACCCTGCTCTGCGCCCTTCCCGATTACGCCAGTGCGGTCAGCCTGCTGCGCCGGGTGCAGCGCAGCGTCGGTACGCCGCAAGCGTATGAGCTGATGTGGCAGGACTTTTTCCGCCTGGGGGTTTCCTGGCTGGAAAACCCAAGCGCGCCAATGTCGCTCGATCATCCGCTGTATGTGCTGCTCGAATGCGCCAGCCCTCGGGACTTGCTTGAGCAGACACTGGAAGAAGCCTTCGCCGCCGGTGAAGTGGTCGATGCGGTATTGGCCAGCTCCCAGACCCAGGCCCGGGCACTCTGGAAGATCCGTGAAGCGACGGGCGAATTCCCCCTGCGCATGAAGCCTTTGAACTTCGACATCAGCCTGCCCATCGGCCTGATAGGCGACTTTGCCGAACGCTGTCGCCAGCGCCTGGAACAGCGCTGGCCGGGCAACCACAGTGTGTATTTCGGCCATATCGGTGACAGCAATCTACACCTGACGGTGGACTGCGCTTCCTTGCCCGAGCCCGCCCCCATCCTGGAGGTCGAGGAACTGGTCTACAGCGCTGTCGGCGAACTGCGCGGTTCGGTCTCGGCCGAACATGGCATCGGCTTGCTCAAGCGAGACTTTCTCCATCACTCGGTCAGCCTCGAGGCTCGCCAGGCGATGCAACAACTCAAGGATTGCTTCGATCCCAAGGGCATTCTCAACCCGGGGAAAATCCTCGGTTGAGTGCTGATTCAAGCTGTATATACCGCTCTGGCACGTTAACTGCTGTAGCCGTAATGATTCATACGCAACGCATAACCAGAACCAACACACACCATAAGCCTCGCTGCACCTGATGAAGGAGTTACACCATGCAACTCGATTCTCTGTTCAGTAAAAAATTCAACGGTCTGTGCATCGCCTTGACCCTGGCTGGCGCCTGTATGGCAGCCCAGGCCGATCAGCTTGCCGATGTGAAAAAGTCCGGTGAACTGGTGGTGGGCACTGAACTGCAATTTGCGCCTTTCGACTTCACCGAGAACGGCAAACAGAAGGGCTTGAACGCCGAGCTGTTCGAGCAACTGGGCAAAGAGTTGGGCGTCAAGGTCAGATTCATGGACCTGCCATGGCCAAGTGTGTTGCCGGGGTTGGAAGCGAAGAAATTCGACGTCGTCGCGGGGCCAATCATCGTTACCAAGGCACGCAAGGAGCGTTACCATTTCGTCATGCCGATAGCCGAGGCCACCGTAGCGTTGATGGTCAGCGCCAAGGACAGCCCCATCAGTAAACCTGAAGACATTGCCGGCAAAGCCGTGGGCGCAGGTAAAGGCTCGGCGCAACTCGAAGAGCTGAAAACTTTCGCCGCCACCCTGCCGAAAAAAGTCGATGTCCGTGAATACATCGACAACAACCAGGCCTACGCAGAGCTGGGAACCAAGCGCATCGTTGCCGTCGCCAACTCGCTGCCGAACATCTCCTATGTCGCCGCCCAACACCCGGACAAGTACAAAGTGGTGATGCCTCCATTTGGCAAGAAATCCTACTTCGCCTACCTGGGACGCAAGGATGATGACGCCAACAGCCTGATCGCCGCTCTCGATAGCGCCATGCTGAAAATGCACGAAGACGGTCGCCTCGCCGCCCTGCAAAAGAAATGGCTGGGCACCGAAATGGATGTGCCGAAAGCCGACTTCGAGCCGACCTGGTAAAGCACGGTCACGGGGTTTATGAACGGATCGCCGGCTCAGCCGAGCCGGTGATTTATCCATGCTGGAGGCACGACGATGTTCGATTGGCCTTTACTGCTGCAAAACCTGCCCCTTCTGCTGGACAGCCTGCTGGTGACCCTCGAAATTTCCGTCGCGGCACTGGCCATCGGCTTTGTCATCGGCGTTGTCGTAGGCAGTCTGCGTCTTTCACCCCTGCCGTTGCTCAGGCGCTTGGGCGGCGCTTATATATTCGTGTTCCGTGGCATTCCGCTGCTGGTGCAACTGCTGTTCATTTATTACTTCCTGCCGCGTATCGGCCTGCCCAACGTTTCGCCCATGGTGGCAGCGGTGATCGGGCTGTCCCTGGCGGCGGGTGCGTATATCGCTGAAATCATGCGCGGTGGTTTTCTCGCCATCCCTGGCGGTCAGCTGGAAGCCGCCGGCCTGCTGGGCCTGAGCTCAGGGCAAATGCTGGTGCGCATTCGCGTCCCTCAAGCCGTACGCCTGACCTTGCCGGCACTGGTCAACGAAATGATCCTGCTGATCAAGGCTTCGTCACTGGTGTCGGTGGTGGGTTTGGCCGACCTGACGCGCACCGCCCAGAACATTGCTGCCAGTGATTACATGTTCGTTCAGGACTACCTGATGCTGGCCGGCTTCTATTGCCTGATCAACATTCCGCTGGCGTTCTTTGGCGGCCTGCTGGAGCGTCATCTGAAGGAGCGCTACGCATGATCTTTGACCCCACGATCATCACCGACCATCTCGGCGACATCGGACAAGGCTTCATGATCACCCTCGGCACCTGGTCTGCCGGTGTCGCGCTGGGCCTGACGCTGGGCATGTTGATTGCGGTTGCCCAACTGTTCGGCAACAGCCTGGTGCGCGCGCCGTTGCGAGCGTTCATCGAGATGATTCGAAGTACACCGTTTCTGGTCCAGCTGTTCCTGGTGTATTACGGCGGCCCGTCTTTTGGCTTGAACCTGGACCCCATTCCAGCCGGCATTCTCGGCCTGGGCATTTATGGCAGCGTCTATTTCGCCGAAATTTTCCGCTCCGGCTTTCAATCCGTTGCCCGCGGGCAACTGGAAGCGGCCGACTGCCTGGGCATCACCCGCCTGCAATGCATTACGCGCATCCAGATTCCACAAATGCTGGTGATCATCCTCCCGGCACTGGTCAATCTGATCACCATCCTGTGCAAGGAAACGGCCGTGTTGTCGATCATCACCATCCCCGAATTGACCATGGTCCTCACCGGCATCGGTTCGGAAACCTTTGCCTTTGTCGAGACCCTGCTGGTGCTCTGCATCGGCTACCTGCTCCTGGTGGAAGCCTGCTCACGGATGGGCATGCTGCTGGAAGTGCGCGTCGGGCGATTCATGCAGAAGCAGCCGCGATGAGCAACTTCCATTCGACGCCGACAGCTGCGCCACACTCATCCGTATTGAACGAATCAGGTGAAGCGATGAAGACTTCCAAGACACTCTCCGACAACAGCGCGCCGATGCTGAAACTGCACAACGTCGGCAAGAGCTTCGGCAACCTGCGGGTACTCAAGGGTATCGACTTGCAGGTCCGGCACTCTGAAGTGGTGTGCCTGATCGGTCCTTCCGGCTCAGGTAAAAGTACCCTGCTGCGCAGCATGGCGTTCCTTGAAGAGTACGACGAGGGCGAAATTTACATAGAAGGTCAGCTGCTTGGCTGGGTGCCGGAGAACGGCAAGGGCCACAAGCGTGCGCCCCAGTCGCAAATCAATCAGGTGCGGCGCAACGTTGGCATGGTCTTCCAGCAATTCAACCTGTGGCCGCACATGACCGCCCTTGGCAATGTCAGTGAAGCCTTGCTGCGTGTGCGCAAATTATCCGCCGATGACGCCCGGCAACGCGCCATGGCGATGCTCGATAAAGTCGGCTTGGCCCATAAGGCCGCGGCTTATCCGGCGCAGCTCTCCGGTGGCCAGCAACAGCGTGTGGCGATTGCCCGGGCACTGGCCATGGAGCCGCACATCATGCTGTTCGACGAACCCACCTCGGCCCTCGACCCGGAACTGGTCGGCGAAGTACTGCAGGTCATGAAAACCCTCGCCAAGGAAGGCATGACCATGGTGGTGGTCACGCACGAGATGGGATTCGCCGCTCAGGTCGCCGACTCGGTGGTGTTTCTCGATCAAGGCCAAGTGGTCGCTCAGGGCACCCCTCACGAAATCTTTCACAACGCCGAACAGCCACGCCTGCAGCAATTTCTGCAGAACTACCTGGACCGCAACGCTTTCTGGCAGGACACCAAAGAGGTTAGCCCGGTATGAATTCCAACGACCTGAATCTGCTGGCCCGCGCCGAAGTGCGTGACCTGGCCAGCTACAACGCCGGCCTCGGCTCGGAGGCAGTGCGCAAGCGCTTTGGTCTGACTCGGGTAGCCAAACTGGGCAGCAATGAAAACCCGATGGGGCCGGCACCCGCCGTCACCCCCGCGATGGCTCAGGCCTGCAGCGAGATTGCGCTGTATCCCGACGCCGGTTGCCAGGCATTACGCGCCGCACTCTCGGAAAAACTCGACGTACCGGAAGATCAATTGGTATTCGGCAATGGCTCGGAAGACTTGCTGAGCGTCATCAGTCGCGTGTTCCTGGACCATGACGATGAAGTCGTCACCGTGGTGCCGTCCTTTGGGCTGCATTTCATCTACCCAATGGCCGCCGGCGCCCGGGTAGTGGGCGTGCCAATGACCGACGAAGGCACTTTCGACGTGGCGGGCATGATCGCCGCGCTTACGCCCCGCACGCGTTTGCTGATGTTTTCCTGCCCGTCCAATCCGGTGGGCTGCACCCTGAGCGCCGATGAGTTGCAGCAGTTGCTCGACGCATTGCCCGCACAGTGTTTGCTGGTGTTCGACGAGGCCTATTACGAATACGCCCGATGGGAGGCCGAATATCCGGATTGCCTGGGCTTGATTCAGGCCAGTGGCAAACCGTTCATACTGCTGCGGACTTTCTCCAAAGCCTATTCCCTGGCGGGCTTGCGAGTCGGTTACGGAATCGTCAGCGATCCGCTACTGGCCGACCTGATCAACCGTCTGCGCACGCCCTTCAACGTTAACCGCGTAGCCCAAGCCGCGGCGGTTGCTGCGCTGGCCGACGATGATTATCTGAACAGCTGTCTTTCCCATGTCGCCAGCGAACGCCGCAGGGTGGCAGCCGCACTGCACGAACAAGGCGTCGCGACCGCACCCTCCATGGCAAACTTTCTGTACTTCCACACACCCTACCCTGCCGAAGTCATCAACCAGGCACTGCTACGCGAGGGGGTCATCATCAAGCCCTGGCGCGAAGCTGGATATTCTCAGCACTTGCGGGTATCCATCGGAAGCTGTGAGGATAACGACCTTTTCCTCCAGGCACTGGCAAGCGTCCTTGCCGCCCAAGAAACACGGACCGACTAATGATTAAAAATGCACCGCAAGCGCTCTATCAGCGCGCGAAGGATTTTGTGCAAGGCCAGCTTCGCGCGGGCGTTTGGAAACCGGGCGACCTGATCCCGTCAGAGAACCGTTTGGTGCAAGAACTGGGCATGTCGCGCATGACCGTCAACCGGGCATTGCGCGAGCTGACCGAAGAAGGACATTTGGTGCGGATTTCAGGTGTAGGCACCTTCGTCGCTGAAAGCAAACCGCAATCGAACCTGCTGAGAATCACCAACATCGCTGACGAAATCCTCGCCCGAGGTCACAGTTACACGTGCCGAGTCCTGCACCTGGGACGCGAGGCAGCCTCGATGCCGGTGGCCGCCGCGCTGGCGCTGCCCACCGGCTCTTCGGTTTTTCATCTGGTCTGCGTGCATTGCGAAGAAGGCGTACCGGTCCAGCTCGAGGATCGTTACGTCAATCCCGAGCTGGTGCCGGATTTTTTACAGCAAGACTTCGGCGAGCACCTGCAACCGGCCAGATATCTGCTGCAGGTCATCAGGCCCGATGAAATGGAACATATCGTCGAAGCCAGCCACCCCAGCAGCGATGAAAGCAAACACATGCAAATCGATGTCAATGAACCCTGCCTGGTCCTCATGCGCCGGACCTGGAGCCAGAGCAAAATCGTCACCTATGTGCGCCTGATTCATCCCTCCTCACGCTATCGCCTCGGAAGTCGACTGCCGGTGAATGGTGCACACCGAGACAGTTAAGGCCGGTGCATTGAAACCAGCGTGTCACAACTTCTCTTCAGTCCCTGGTCGGGTCAGGTAATTGCAGTGCCTGCGCGAACACAGACTGTAGGCGCCCGCCAGAGACTTTTAACCAACTCGTGCTATCAGCGCATCAGCTGTATTGGCTTGCTGAATCAGCAGCGACTTTGGACTTCCTGGAATGGGTCAGTTGATAGGCAATTGCCAACCATATGAACCACCCCGGCATGACCATCAAGGCAATACGGGTGTCAGGTCTTAGTGCCAGCAAACAGAGAACAAAGCCCAGAAACGCCAAAGAGAACCAGGCCATTGGCACACCGCCAGGCATCTTGTAGACCGATTGCGCATGCAGATCGGGCCTGGCTCTGCGATAGGCAATGTATGACGCGAGGATGGTCGACCACGTGAAAATCACCAGGATTGCCGACACGGTAGAGACGATGGTAAACGCGGTCATGACCTCTGGAACGATGAACAGCAGCAGTACGCCCACCAGCATCAACAAAGTGGTAAACGCCAGGCTCAGCAGAGGCACGCTATTGCCCGACAAGCGCCGGAAAATCCCAGGAGCATTGTCGTGACTGGCCAATCCGAACAGCATGCGGCTGGATGAAAATACGCCACTGTTGGCCGATGAGGCGGCAGACGTCAGCACCACGAAATTGACGATACCGGCGGCGGCGGGAAACCCTGCAACCAGAAACAGTTCGACGAAAGGGCTCTTGTTGGGCGACACCTGTTGCCAGGAAGTCACCGCAATAATGCAAGCCAGTGCCAGCACATAAAACAGGATGATTCTCAGCGGAATCGAGTTAATGGCTTTAGGCAGGGTCTTTTCGGGGGCGCGCGTTTCGGCGGCGGCAGTGCCGATCAGTTCGGTGCCGGCAAAGGAGAAGATTGCCATCTGGAATCCGGCAAAGAAACCGAACAGACCGTTGGGAAAGGCTGCCTGTTTATCCAGCAGGTGGTTCAGGGATGCAGTCACGCCACTGGGTGAAACAAAGGAGCTGGCGATCATCACTATGCTGACGCCAATCAGGGTGACGACAGCAATGATCTTTATGATCGCAAACCAGAACTCCACTTCGCCGAAAAGCCTGACAGTCAGCACGTTCAAGGCGAACAGCGTCATTAACATACCGATGGCCGGGATCCACGCAGGTACATCGGGGAACCAGTACTGAAAGAATCCGCCGACCACGACGGCATCGCCTACCACAGCGACACTCCAGCTTAGCCAGTACGACCAGCCGAGGAAAAATGCCGCTCGCGGGCCGAGGTAGGCACCAGCAAAATCGGCGAAGGTTTTGAAGTTCAAGTTGGAGAGCAACAGTTCGCCCATGGCGCGCATGACGAAGTAGACGAACATCCCGATGATCATATAAATGAGGATGATCGACGTGCCTGAGAGGGCAATGATCTTTCCTGAACCCATGAACAGGCCTGTACCGATGGCGCCTCCCATGGCCATTAATTGAATGTGACGATTGCTGAGCGTGCGCTGCAGCGCGGGCTGTTCAACCCGCTCGGACGGAGTCGATTTCATTACAAAACCTCTTGATTTTATGTTTTTGAGTTTTGGCAGAAAGGTGGGTGTCTGGCGTTCTTGTTAGAGGTACAACGGCTAATACCGGTGTTGTTTTGGGAGTGGCAGTGTTCCTCATCCACTCAACCCCGAGCGCCCCCCTTGGCGCTTTGCTCAGGGGGCGCCATCGATGGCTATCAGCTGGCGGTGCGCAGGCGCGAGGGGGCGATTGCGGGCGGCTGATCAAGCAGTTGGTAAAGATTTTTTATGTTGGCAGGCGTGGGCACCAGATGGATGCGCTCACCGATGGCATGCTCCCGTGCCAGATCGTGCACGTAGCGCAGGGATGAAAAGTCTTCCAGAGCGAAGCCCACCGAATCGAATACGGTGACCTGCGTGTCGCTCTCGCGGCCCGGGACTTCGCCCTGAACAATCCGGAAAAACTCGACGACGGGAAAGTCAGGCTCCAGTTGTTGAATATCGCCTTCAATCCGGGTTTGAGGTTCAAACTCAACAATGACCCGGGCATTGCGCAGAATGTCGGCGTGCAGTTCGGTTTTCCCGGGGCAGTCACCGCCGACTGCATTGATATGCATGCCAGGCTCGATCATCTCCGGCGTCAGAATCGTCGCATAGGCTTTGTCGGCGGTGACAGTGGTGACGATGTGCGCGCCCTTCACCGCCTCCTGCACCGAGCTGGCCAGAATCACCTCAATGTCCGGGAACGCGCACAGGTTGTGCTTCAGCTTGAGTGAAGCGTCGCGGTCGATATCGAAAATGCGCAGTTGCTTGATCGACAGCATTTCGTGGAAGGCAAGTGCCTGAAATTCGCTCTGCGCGCCATTGCCGATGATTGCCATGATGCTTGCATCGGGCCGCGCCAGGGACTGCGCCACCAAGGCAGAGGTCGCGGCAGTGCGTACGGCAGTGGTCAGCGTCAGTTCGCTGAGCAGCGTTGGATAGCCACTCTGGACATCGGCCAGGACACCGAAGGCCATGACCGTCAGCAAATTCCTTTGACCGTTATCCGGGTGACCATTCACGTATTTGAACGAGTACTGTTGGCCATCGTCGGTGGGCATCAACTCGATCACACCGTCGGCTGAATGATTGGCGGTGCGTGGCGACTTATCAAACTGTGCCCAACGCGCGTAGTCGGTTTCGATATACCCCGCCATTTCGTGGATTGCGCGGCGGATTCCCACCTTGGCGAACAGGCGTGCGGCATGATCGACATCTATAAAAAGAGTCATGTTTTTATTCTCCGATTTAATGTTTGAAGCGCTGCCATTCAGGGGGCGGATCAGGCGCGCTTACTCTCGTAGCCATGCAGCACGTTGACCGCATTGATCCCGATTTCATCGACCATGTAGCCACCTTCCATCACGAACAGAGTGGGGCTGCCCACGCTCGCTATCAGTTCGCCGATGCCGATGAAATCGTCGCTTTCCAGCAGGAAGTGGCTGATGGGGTCGTCCTTGAACGTGTCGACGCCCAGTGAAATAACCAGCACTTCAGGGGAAAATTGCTGGAGTTTCTTGCAGGCGTGGAGCAAGGCGTTGCGGTAGCTTTCCCAGGTGGTGTTCTTCGGCATTGGATAGTTCAAGTTGTAACCTTCGCCGTGGCCCGCGCCGACTTCGTGGCTGAAGCCTGAGTAGTACGGATAGGACACCGTCGGTTCGCCGTGCAGCGAGACAAACATGACGTCACTGCGCCCGTAGAAAATGTTCTGGGTACCGTTGCCATGATGAAAATCGACGTCCAGTACCGCGACACGCTTGGCGCCTTGGGTAATGGCCCTTTGTGCAGCAATGGCGGCGTTGTTGAGATAGCAGTAGCCGCCCATGTATTCACGCGCTGCGTGATGGCCGGGCGGGCGGCACAGGGCAAAGGCACTGTCGTGGCCTTCATCGATCAACGCCAGGCCAGTGAGGGCTATGTCTGCACTGGTTTTAACCGCTTGCCATGTCGTCGCGGTAATCGGCGAGCCAGCGTCCATGGCGTAGAAACCCAGTTTGCCGTCGATGAAGGCCGGTACTTGTTCGTTGGACAGATCGCGCACTGGCCATACCAGCGGCAGGGCATCGTGGGTACGTCCGGTCGCGCACCATTCTGCCCAGGCACTTTCCAGAAAGCTGACGTAGCGCTCGCTGTGCGCGTTGACGTAGCACGCGCGGTCAAAGGCTCGCGGCTCTACGATCTGGCCAAGGCCTACCTGCTTGACGCGGTTATGGACGGTATCGGCCCGACTGGGCTGTTCGAACGACGGCTTGAGCACGCCGTCTTTCAATTCGGTGCCGTGGTGCAAACGGTGGGAATCACTGAAAACTGTAAACATTCTGCGCATCCGTTAATGTGAGCCAGTGCAAATATTCTGTTCCGGCAGGGATGCGCTTTCTTTGCTTTGTTTTCGTGGTTTACTAGATTTTTCGGGTTTTTATACTCAGGATTTGCCAAATGCAGAAAAAATCATCCAAACGCATCAGTCTCGACGAGACGGACTTGGCAATACTCACGTTGCTGCAAGAGGATGCGAGCATTTCCAACGCCGAACTCAGCGAGCGCCTGTCGTTAAGCCTGACTCCTTGCTGGCGGCGGCGAAAGAGAATGGAAGAGGCGGGAGTGATAAAGGGCTACCAGGCAAACCTTGATCGACGCATGCTGGGACTGGACATCATGGCGTTCGTGCACATCCGTTTTTCCACCCACGCCGACCACGCTCCCGACGCCTTCGAGGCGGTGATTGCGCAATTGCCCGAAGTGTTGTCCTGTCACAAGATCACCGGGGATGCTGATTACGTGCTGCAAGTGTTGGCAGAGGATCTTGATAGCTATAGTGACTTTATAGAGCAGGTGCTCAGGCGTCAGGTGGGTATCGCATCCATCCAGTCCAGCCTGGCATTACGCGAGGTCAAGACCAGTAGCCGTATTGCGATACCCAAATCGAGCAAAGACTGAATGGGCCGAAGCGCCATCCAAACCCTGCCGACTTACCCTCCCCTCTGTGACGACGGACTCACCACCGTCACACAGGGTGTGCTCTTACTCCTTCACTTCAACCTGATCCAGCGCCTGATTCACCGCCAATTCTCCCAGCATCACCACCTGCGTAATCCCCAACAAAGTCTTGCGGTGTGAGTTGTCCAGCAACGCCGCGAAGTTGTTGAGCATGGTGGTGGCCGAGCCCAGTGATTCGCTGGCGTTGGCCAGCAGGGATTCGGTGTCGTACTTGGGATTGACGAGGAACATGCGCTCGGGCTCCTTGGCCGCGGCCATGATGAGGGCGCCTGGGTTGAGGTAATGGTCGAGGGCGCGCTCGGCGGCGTCGTGGAATTTCTTGGAATCGACGGATTCGTACGGGGATGCCGGATCGGTATCCGGTGGGTTGGGTGTTGGTTTGATCATGAATGAAGCTCTCTAGTTAATGCTTAAAAAGGAGCCTTCACCCTCGCTACCAAACGATGGGTGGCGGCCATACGCGGGTTGGTAGACCGGTAACTAGATAAACCCGGCGCCCCCGAAGGAGCCCTGCGCATGGCCACCATAAAGCAGAGACCTGAAAGGATCTGCAAACGGCGCGCTATGCGTCTAGTTATACCGGGCTACCAAACCCGATCACTGTTTTTCAGTGACCCAGCCACGATAGAACCCGTGCCCTGGACGCACAAGCCGGCGGATTCTGGCGTACGCGTAGGTAACGGCGCAAGGCGTTGTAGCCCTTAGGACGTAACACTGAGTGTCTTTAAACAGGCGACTTGAAACCTGTTTAAGGCATCAAACGTTGGGCCAATATTTCTTGGCTGAAATTGATGGTGTTGGGTCTGACGCCATCGCGGGCAAGCCCGCTCCCACATTGGGGGACGGGTTCAATTGTAGAAACCGGGGACATCCTTTACGTTTTAATCGGAAACTTCGGTACTGGCGCGCATTGCGCGCTTCATATGACGCTCACGGCGCTCATGACGCCGGAACAGGCCACGATCACTGTGGAGTCAGTGTGTAGTGGTAGTGGACTGCTCCCGTCTGTGGATGTACCAGCCAGTAATCATCCTTGTCTTTTTTTAATCGATAACATTCTTTGGGGATTTTGGGCGAGGTGAAACAAATCACCCCATCCTTGACGGTCCAGTATTCCGTCTCGGGTGGTTTGCCGGACAGTGTGAATATTTCGGTCCCATCGGCATTGAAACTTAACGTATAGGGTAGGCCTGAAGGGCCGATATTATTGAGTTTGTTCCCGACCAAGGTGCTGCGCACTTGCTCATCATCAAGCGCCACCGCTGAAGGAGAAACCGGCTTCACTGTATTTCCACCAGACGTAGCACACCCGGACAAGGCAAGTACCAGGAACAGGCAACTCCAACGTTCAATATTCATACCTCACCTCCACTGTCCGCAAACCCCGATAAAACTCATCAGTCAAATGACAACAGTCACAGCCTTTATTTGACTTTGAATTTGTTATTGGTTTTGTTATTCACGCTATCGACAAACCAGATTGCAACCCCATCAGTGAGTACTTTATTGCACTCCTTGCCATATTTCTGATAGGTCACACAGATAACATCCTCCATAATCACCCAATGACCCGCCTGCTCAGGATCGCTGGAAATCTGGATTACTGCAGTCCCATCAGGGTTTAATGTTTCAGTAAAGGGATAACCGGTAGACGTCACACTCGAATGCTTGCGACCTATCACCGTCGAGTTAATCTCGCTCCCACTTAATTGTTTCGCGTTTGCCGGCGCAGCGGCGTGGGCATCAGCCGCAGTTTGATGACCAGAAGAAGAGCAGCCCGTCATGTACAGCACGACTAGTGAATAAATAATTACCTTATTCATAACCTTCACCTTGGTCTACGGGTCCAATGCTTTGATGGTAGCCACTCAACAACCCGCAAATATATTTATTCACGATAAAGTTAATAGCGCAAAACCATCGAAGATGAATCATTCGTGAGACAAAGTTTAGGCGATAGGAATTAGAGGACAGGTTTATTCTTTTCCAGTTCGCTTGCTACAGTTATTGTGAGGTCGCCTCACCGTCAACCGATAGATCAAGAGTCCATCTGTCTTGTTCGAGCCAGCCGGTCGAACGCCGAATGACGGCGGTGTTTCAATGAGGGGCAGGACATCAGCTATTGATTACATTATGGATCAACTGAAATACGCATCGGCGGCGTTATCACAGCAATGCTCTACCGATAGATTACGCAGGATTTTTGTGTCTTCAGCGGCGACTCGCCTCACGTGTTTATAGAGAACCGGTGTCGATGCCGATTTACAGATGACGTAGCCAAGGTGCCTCTCATGATTCACAGCATTATGAAAACTGCCTGCCTGACCACCCTTCTTGTCGCGTGCGCAGCAATGCCGTTCGTTCAAGCGCAACCCTTGCCGCTCGGCAAACCCGGGGCCTTGCATAATGAGGATGTGGAGTGGCGCAGCTTTCCAGCGTTCCCGAAGGAAGTGAAGCTGGCGGTTGTGGTCGGCGACCCTGGTAAGCCAGGCCCTTACGTAGTGCGGGTCAAAGTGCCTGACGGCATTAAATTAATGCCCCATACCCATCCTGAAGACCGTATCTACACCGTCATGTCCGGTGTGTTTTATATAGGTTTCGGGTCTGTCTTCGATCCAGACAAGTTGGTCGCTTACGGTCCTGGCAGTGTTGTAGTGCTCCCGGCCAATACGCCGCATTTTCATTGGGCCAAGTCGGGGGAGTACATCTCTCAGGTGTATGGAACAGGTCCGTTGGGGCTTGAGTATATTGATAGTCATGACGACCCTCGTAATTCGTCAAAATGAAGAACCTGCGCGGCGGGGTCCACTATGCGCACTCTGCAACTGGCGACGAGTACGCGGGATAGTCGATGTAGCCGTGTGCTTCCCCACCGTAGTAAGCCTCCCTTCCCGCTTCGGCCAGTGGCCAGCCGTGGCGCAAGCGATTGACCAGGTCGGGATTGGCAATAAACGGCCGGCCAAACACCACCAGGTCGCTTAATCCTTCTTCGATGGCCTGCTGTGCTGTTTCACGGGTGAATCCGCCCGACACCATCAAGGTGCCGTCGTAAGCGGCACGGAAATCTTTTTGGAAACCCGGCGTGCCGAGATGGCTCGCATGCAAGTAGGCAATCTGGCGTTGCGACAGTGCTCCGGCCAGGGCAAGCCAAGTGGCCTCTTCGCCATCGAACGGGTGCAGATCCGCCAGATGGGCGAAAGGCGACACGCGCACACCTACCTTCGAACTGCCGATCTGCGCACTCACCGCGTCGACCGTCTCAAGCAGCAATCGCAGGCGATTGGCAATCGGTGCTCCACCGTAACGATCTTCACGCGTGTTGAAGCCGCCATTGATGAACTGTTCAAACAGATAGCCGTTGCCGGCGTGAATTTCGACGCCGTCAAAACCTGCCGACATGGCATTGGCCGAGGCAAGGCGAAACTCCGCAATGACCTGCCGAATACCCTCGGCATCCAAAGCCACGGGCGCACTCACAGGAACCTGGGCAGGCTTGCCGTCGCTGTCGTAAGCATGCACCAACGTTTGAGTGGCGAGCGTGGCCACGGGCGCGACAGGTGAGCGTCCCTCCAGCAAGGAAGAATGCGAGACGCGCCCCACATGCCAGAGCTGAAGGAACATGCGTCCCCCGGCTTGATGAACCGCATCAGTCACGCGCTTCCAGCCTTGAATTTGCGCTGCGCTGTGGATGCCCGGGGTGTACAGGTAGCCACGTCCCTGTGGAGAAACCTGAGCGCTTTCACTGATGATCAGGCCGGCTCCGGCGCGCTGGGCGTAGTAGGTCGCCATGTCTTCAGACGGCACGGTGCCCTCGACGCGAGCGCGGGTCATCGGTGCCATGACGATGCGATTCGGCAGCGGCTGACCCGCGAGGTCATAAGATTCGAAAAGTGATGACATGAGTGATTCCTCCGCGTGCTCTCAGGAATGTGACGGGAAGTACGGCAGCACGTACTCGCCGAGTTCGTCGAGGATTTCGCCATAGGGTTGACGGCTGACCTTGGGGTTGAGCGCGATATGCGAGACACCGGCAGATTGCGCTTGCTCCAGGTAATTGCGCAGGCCGTTTCGCCCCGCCCGGAAACCGCCCTGGATGCGCTGAAACGGCTGATCCGGGTTGTCGCTGAGGTCCAGATAACCACCCAGGCCCAACGGTTTGAAGGCATTGCGATTCTCTGCTTCCTGCACGGAGGCGCGCCAACTCTCGCCCAACGATGCCAACCGCTCTGGGCTTTGGACGCCGGCGAGATAGCCATCGAGGTGCTGTGCCAACCATTCGATGCTTTGTTGCGCCTGGCCAACAGCAATCGAGGGAACGCGGCCATACGGCGCTTTCGGCACCAGATCGAGGTTGCCCGGCGAGCCACCGAATCGCTCGGAACGGAAACGCGGGAAACTCTGTTCGATCAGGGTTCGAAACACCGAAAAGGCATCACGGTAGCGATCGCCACGGGATTCATAATCGATGCCCAGCATCGGGTAATCGCTGTATCGATCGCCCGAGGAAAGGCCCAACACCAGACGACCTTCACTGAGTTGATCGAGGGACGTCGCTTGCTTGGCCAGGTACATCGGATCACGGGTCGGCAGCACAATACCCGTGGTACCGAGGACGATGCTGCGGGTGGCGGCGGCCAGGTAGCCGATGTAGACCAGTGGCTCAAAGATCTGCGCCACATCGCCATACTCCGGGTCGTAGAAAGGTATGTCGCGCATCCATAACGCACCAACGCCAAGCGCTTCGGCGCGCTGCGCCATCTCCACGTGATCACGCATGGTCGGAGCTGGTCGGCCCGGGTGGGTTTCGAGGGGCAAAATCAGGCCAACCGTTAGCGCCTCCGGTTTGAACAAGCGTTGAAACCCGGGATGACGCTCAAGCGAAGGATGCGCGGTCGGTAAAGTGGCAGGTTGAGCGGGTGGCGAGAAATGTGTGGCGGTAGTCATGATGGCAGTCCCGTAAGTGACGATGACTGACATATTTATTGATTCCTCAGGCTGGATAAACAGCAGTTCGCGCCCTTTACACGGTCCTCTGAGTCCCCAATGGCGTTATCTTTCCCAAGGCACTCCCGTTTCCCACCGCTCAATCAACAGATCAATGAACTGGCGAACGCGGGGGGACAAGTGACGCTTGCTGGTATAGACGATTCGGATGGGGTCGGGAGGTGCGCGAAACGGTTTCAGCACTTCCACTAACGTGCCGTCGCGCAGGTCGTTACCGGTAATGTAGGTCGGCAGGTGAATCAGGCCGATGCCTGCCAGCGCCGCTTCTCGCGTGGCTTCGGAACTGTCGATGTTCAGTCGCCCAGGCTCTTCGTACAGATGAGGGCCGGCAGGTGTCTGGTAACGCCAGACGGTCGGCTGCTCGCCATTGAATAAAGCGATGGTGTCATGTTCGATAAGGTCAGCGGGTGTTTGCGGCACTCCGCGCTGGGCCAGATATGTTGGCGAGGCGCACGTCGCAAACTGCTGCCAAGCCACGGTACGGGTGAATAAATTTGAGTCATCTTTGGGCGCACCGATCCGTACGGCGATGTCGATGCCCTCTTCGATCAGATCAACAAAGCGATCGGTAAACCAGACGTCCGCCCGCAGTTCAGGCCACTGTTTCAGATAAGCACCCAGAATCGGCAGAATGTGACGCTGACCAAAAGACAGCGGCGCGGTGAGTTTGAAGGTCCCGGTTGGCCTTCCACGGCGCAAGGCCATGGTTGCGTCCACCTCATCCAGATCTTCGAGAATCTGCCGCCAGCGCTCATAAGCCACCTGTCCTTCATCAGTCAGGCTCAGTTTGCGCGTCGTGCGATTGAGCAGCCGTGCGCCCAGCCGGCTTTCCAGGCGAACTATACTTTTTCCCACTGCCGATCGGGTCAGGCCGAGTGAGGCCGCCGCTGCGGTGAAGCTTCCAGCCTTCACGGCGCAGACAAATGCAGCGATGTCACCAAATCGGTTAGCTTCCACGGGTAGCTTTACTCCAGAACATGCAGATAGTGTATGCGGAGCATAAAGCTCGCTGCGTTTCCTTTTCATTCATCAACAGGACTGGACCATGATCCTCAAGCGCGCAGGCTCGCAGCCATCGATAAAAGCCCCGGAAGCTTACTTCACGGGCACCGTCCGCATGGACCCGATCAACACCCCTCCTGAACCGGCCCGAGCGTCCATCGTCAGCGTTACCTTTGAACCCGGTGCTCGTAGCGCCTGGCACACCCATCCGCTGGGTCAGACGCTGATCGTCACTGCAGGCTGCGGCTGGACGCAGTGTGAAGGCGAACCGATCGTGGAAATTCGTGCCGGCGATGTGATCTGGTGCCCACCGGGTCATAAACACTGGCACGGCGCGAGCGCCACCACTGCCATGACCCATATTGGGGTCCAGGAAGCGTTGGATGGTGTGAGTGTTGTCTGGATGGAAAAGGTCACCGACGAGGAATATAACGTCGGCCCGACGGGCGAATGATTTGACCTGTTGAGTGAACCGGCCAGTTGAAACCGAATGGATTCAGGGGAAGCGCGGCGTGGTATTCGGCACACATGCCGCAATCCACGCCAGCCCATCCCTACGTTTTGCGGAAGCCGCCATCAAGCGGCGGCGAGGCCTCCATCAATAAAGTAGATCGCCGCAGAGAACGTCACGATCGACAGCACGGTGCTGACCAGAATGGAGGTCGCGGCTTCACTTTGATAGGCGCCGGTCTGGTTCGCAAACATCGCCGGGATCGTCGCCGATGGAAGCGCGCAAAGCAGGATCATTTGTTGTGCGTACAGGCCACGAGTGCCCAGCAGGACCGTCGCGCCGAACATCAGCACAGGGTGAATGAACAGCTTGAGCCCAAGGTTGCCCCAGACTTCACCGGACATTTTCAGTTTCTCTGACGACATGATCAGCCCCAGGCACAGCAGGGATACGCCGGGCGTGGCCTTGCCGAGAAGAGTGAGGGACTCGGCAGCAAGCGGCGGCAACTTGACCTGCAGCACGGAAAGCAGAATCCCCAATGCCGGCGCCCACATCAGTGGACGACGTACTGCCCCTGAAAGGCTGGACACGAACGCCTGGCCGCCACTGGCCTTTCCATCGGCGATGGTGAGCAACATGGTCGTCAGCGGAATCATCACCAGGCTCGCGACCAGGTTCAGCACCAGCACCGAGTAAATGCTGCCCGCGCCGAACATTGCGCCCAGGATCGGGATGCCCATGAAGGCAGCGTCCGGATAACCGTTCACGAAACCTTTGAGCGTCGCCACCTTGAGATTGCGAGAGCTGAACCAGCCGATCGCCAACGCCATCGTGTACATGCCCATGATGCCGATGAAAGTTGCTACGATGAACTTGAAGTCGAACAGCTGTTCACGGGGCGTGCTCGCCATACCGACGAATAGTAACGCCGGGAATATCCAGCCAAGCACCAGCCGACTGATCAGCAGGCTGTCCGAATGGGTAAGTCGTCCACGCTTGCCGGCGATGTAGCCCAGCGCGATCACAAAGGCGACGGGTAAAATCGGTCCTACGATCCTGTCTAACATGTCATCAATCCTCGTATTTGTTTTTATCAAGAATGTCGTCATGACTGATCGAGGCCGACACTTCGGCTTCGATCAACTCGGCAATGAACAAGCGGCTTTTGGGGTCAAGGTTTGAAGCGGTAGTCCCGAATCACGTCCGGGTCCGGCTCGATGCCGAGCCCCGGCCCTTGCGGGACGTCGATGCGGCCGTTACGCGGAATGATGGCGTCGCCATAGAGTTGCGCTTCGAGATCGAAGTAACGCCATTCGACCAGTGACTTGGCGCCGCCCAGGGCCGCACTTCCATGCACCGCCGCCAGCAGGCCGGGGCCGTCATAAAAGGCGTGGACCATCACGGTGACGCCATGGGCGTTGGCCAGCGCATAGACTTTTTGCAGTTCGGTGATGCCGCCCATCTTGGCGGGGCTCGGCTGCACGAAATCCACCGCACCGGCCTCAAGCAGGTGCTGGAAGTCCATGAGCGTCGAGGCATTCTCGCCGGCTGCCACCGGAATCCCGCCGTGCGCGCGCACCCTTGCCAGCCCTGAATAGTCTTCCGGTGGCCACACCGGTTCTTCGATCCAGCGCAGGTTCAATGGGCGAAGTTTCTCGGTCATGTCCAACGCTTCGCGCACCGTCCACGGAGCGTTGACGTCGAGGGTGATTTCCACGCCAGGACCGGCGGCCTCACACGCCGCGCGGATGACGTTGATATCCACCTCGTGCAGCTTGAGGTGACGGAAACCGCTGTTGACCGCGCGCTGCACATTGATGCGGATGAGTTCGGGATCGGCGTAACGGATCAGGCTTGCATACGCCGCAAGAGACGTCGCCTCACTGCCACCCAGCAGTTGGTAGATCGGTTTTTCGGCGGCTTTGCCGGCGATATCCCACAGCGCAATGTCTATCGCCGAGAGGCCATAGATAAACGCGCCGCTGCGACCGAAAACGTGAAATTTCTTCTGCAGATCGCCCTGTAACTTCTCCCGTCGAGTGACATCACTGCCGATCAGCTCAGGCGCAAGGATCGTGTCGATCACCACTTTGACAGCTGGGATCGCGGTGAAGCCGAAGGTTTCGCCCCAGCCAACGATACCGTCGTCGGTGGTGATCTTGACCACAAGAGAATCGACCATTTGCAGGTCTTTCGGCCCCCAGACCCCGCCGGCTGACGGGCCACCGGTGGTGAAGGGAATACGAAGCGGAATGGTTTCAATGCTGGCAATTTTCATAAGACTGCGCCTCAAGCGGGTTGCGAAGCTGGCACAGCGATTTTTTGAATTCGCCCGTGTCAGGTTGAGAACAACGTACATGACGTCCTGTTGTCCTTCAACTGAACA
Organism: Pseudomonas sp. JAI111; assembly: GCF_024809425.1. Lineage (NCBI taxonomy): Bacteria > Pseudomonadati > Pseudomonadota > Gammaproteobacteria > Pseudomonadales > Pseudomonadaceae > Pseudomonas > Pseudomonas sp. JAI111. The sequence continues at coordinate 532,088 of NZ_JANUCB010000004.1, forward strand.
ACTGAGTGATTTCGACGGACTTTGGTCTATATTTCTGTCAACTCATTGTTTTTATTGATTTTTATATTTTATGCGTTTAGCGAAATTCAGTTTTAACTGTCAGGAACAAGTCTTCTGATGTAGATTAAGAAGACAAGTGAGGGGATGAAAAAGAATGAGTGAAATGAATGTGCAACCCGTAGCGCGGCGACCTCATCTGGCCGAGCACATCGCCCGCTCGTTGAGCGACGAGATCGCTTCCGGGCGGCTGCGACCGGGTGACCGCTTGCCCACCGAACAGTTTCTCTCGCAGAACTTCGGCGTCAGCCGCAACGTGGTGCGTGAAGGCATCGCCACGCTGCGGGCGCAGGGGCTGATTCAGTCACGCCAGGGCGTAGGTGTCTTCGTCTCCGAGCCCCCGCAATCGTCGGAGCCTTTGGCACCGCGCGCGAGTGCGCCGATGCTGGACGGTGACAACACCATTCGAAACATGTTTGAAGTGCGGGCAGTCCTGGAAAGCCAGGCCGCCGCCCTCACCGCCTCGCACATGACTCCCGCCAAGCTGAAAGTCATTCAGGCAGCGGTCTTGCGTATGCAATACGAAGGCGAGCCGACCCTGGAAACCGTCAACGCCGATCTCGATTTTCACAGGGCCGTGGCGGCAGCGTCAGGCAATGATTATCTGGAGACGATGATTCGCACGGTGCTCGAGCCGATGCGCGCGCTGATCACGATGACCTTCGCGCGCCGAGGCCCGGTGTTCAGCAACATTCCGCATGCGGCTCGCGGAGAACATGAACAGCTCGTACAAGCGTTCATCGATCGCAATGCGACGGCGGCACGCCAGATCATGGGGGAACATATCGTCAACGCAGCCTCTCGATTCGGCTACGAGATCAACTTTTTCTAGCAGAGCGTGCGGCAGGGCTCTTGTCTCGTTGTTCTACAAGGCAGGCACGTTGTTCTTTTGGTGGTGCGAGCAGCGAGTGAGCGAACAGTTAGCCGACAAAATCGTCAACTGCTCGCCGCGGGCACAACCAGGCGCGTATCAATAGATCCATCCCGTTACTTCGTTGATGGACTGAGCCTCAAATGCGCGTTGATTTTCCCGTTTGTGGGATCGACCAACCAGTACTCATTGTTAGTCACCTTCACTTGGCTGCATTCCGTTGGATAACCTTTCGCTATAACGCAAACAACACCGTCGTTAAGCGTCCAGCGCTCTGTCTCGGGCTTGTTAGGCGCCATCTCGAACACATCTGCTCCATCAGGAAAGAAGGTGATCGAATACGGATGACTGCCTTCTCGGGTGGTTCCGTATAGTTTCTTGCCCATGAACGTACTGTGGATCTGTTGATCATTTAACGTTGCTGCAGATGCCGGCACTGGCGGTGGTTGATACGGGGGGCTGGTTGCGCATGCGGCCAAAGAGAAGAAAAAGATGAACGTGCCGAACTTAAATAAATTCATGCCACACCTTCCTTGTATTTGCCGAAACAATTTCCGGTGAATCAAGCATAGATAACCGTGGCGGATGGCCTGATCGAGGCGCCGAGCGGGCAAGGCTCATGAATGTAATCGTCAACTGCTCGCTACGGGCTCAACCAAGCCAGCTAACCTTATGCAATAGAAAGCCCAGTAACACGCTCAAACCAAAGTATCTGAACAACTTGCCCTGACCTGAAAAGGTGGGTCGTCCATGTATCAGAACTTAGCCTTGCTTGCCGCCTTCCTCCTGGCCTACAGCATATTTGCCGGGAAACTCGAGTCACGTCTGCTAAATGGTCCGCTGATGTTCATGCTGGTGGGACTGATTCTGGGTCCGGCGATGCTGGGTGTTCTGCAACCCCGGATTGACAAGGAAGGCCTCAAGGTCCTGGCTGAGCTGACCCTGGCGATCGTTCTGTTCAGCGATGCGGCTAACGCCGACCTCAAGGTGTTACGGGCCTACGAAGGATTGCCACTGCGCCTGTTATTGATCGGTCTTCCACTGACCATCCTGAGCGGTTGGCTGGCGGGTATCTGGTTGTTTCCGCAGGTTCCTCTCTTGGAACTGGCCATCCTGGCGACTCTCCTGGCGCCCACGGACGCTGCGCTGGGCAAGGCGGTTGTGAGCAACCCCAAGGTTCCAGCGCCGGTTCGCGAAGGGTTGAACGTGGAGAGTGGGCTCAACGACGGGATCTGTGTTCCGGTGCTGTTGATGTTCCTGGCACTGCTGGTGGAAGAGCAAACGCGGTCTCCTCTCTCGCTGGGACTGGAGCTGTTTATCGAAGAGTTGGGCATCGGAGCATTGGTGGGGATTGCCATGACTCTCATCGCCTGGCAATTGCAGCGTTACTCCGAAAAACACCACTGGCAAACACCCTTGTGGTCACAATTGACCCTGCCCGGGCTGGCGCTTTTATGCTTCGCCACAGCACAGACACTCGGTGGCAGCGGCTTTATCGCCTCCTTCGTCGGGGGGTTGCTCGCGAGCTATTTGTTTACCGAGCAAAAGCACCATCTGCTCGAGGCCGGCGAAGAAATCGCCAGCTTGTTATCGGTCATTACCTGGTTCGTGTTTGGCGCACTGGTGATTCCCTGGGCCTGGGGAATCGTCACCCTGAACATGTGGATTTACGCGGTGCTCAGCTTGACCGCAATCCGCATCCTGCCTGTGTTGATCAGCCTGGCGGGAACCCGCTTCGATGGTGAAACCCGTCTGTTCATCGGTTGGTTCGGACCGCGAGGACTGGCCAGCATCGTCTTCGCCGTGATGATCCTGGACTTCCCCCTGAACGCCAGCCGTACGCTGGTGGCGACCGCGGCCTGTACCGTTTTACTCAGCGTGCTGCTGCATGGTTTAAGTGCCAATCCATGGGTTGCACGACTGGCCAGGAAGACGAAAAAGGAGACGGATATAGTTTAAGAAAACTATAAACCCATCCCCTTTTTTCAAGCTTTCAGGGTCCAGTCCGTCAAGCAGAAAGCATCAACTGCGACCCACGGAACCTGTGACCGGTAAATTACCCAGCAACTTGAGCCCCGTACTTTTTACGAAAGCGTCGTAGTCCATCGGTCTCTCAATACGGGTTTCTGCGTTGGGTAATACGTAAGCCCAGGCACGCTTGGACGATGCGTCGTAAACCAGCTTGAACAAGCGGGTCGGCACCCAGACGTTGTTGTCGCCAATGGTGGAGTGACCCGAGTCAAAGAGCGGCCCGGTAAACACAAAAACATCGCCATCGGCTCGCTTGGCAAATTTCCTGACATCGGATTCGACCTTGCTCCAGATCTTCCGGTTGTTGGTGGGGTCTTGCGGCACCATGTTCGACAGCGCAAAAGACTGCGCCATCGCATGTGGACTCGGTGCATCGGCAGCCGGAGATTGATGACCACGGTCCACGGCCGGATGCTGACTACGGTAGTCGCTCAACTCTGCCCGTCCACCCTTGGGGATGCGTGGGTCGGCATAGAACTGGTTAGTGCGCTCCTCCCCTTTTGCATCCTGAAGCTGAGCGGCTGTAAGACGCTCTACCACCACCAACGGTGTCTTGCTGGTTTGCGAGTACAGCACTGCAAAGTTGTCGGAACACAAGGCCAGCGGGTTCATTGTTGCAGGCACGGTAGCCATGTTGATCGGCTTGGCTGCCGGGAACAGATCGGCACAGCCCTCGAACGATGCCTGTTTCTGTTTATTTGAATAGAGGTCCAACGCTGCGTTCTGGCTGATCGAGCCGGAGCGGGATACGTGTTCCTGAGACTGGCTTTGCGGCTTGAGGAAATCCAGGAGACTGCGGGCTTCCGCGCCGGTTGAGAGCAAAACAAGGGCCGACAGCCCAACTGCAATTTTGCGTAGGTGCATGCTTTAGATCTTCGAATGGGATTGAGGAGTAAACGTAGGGCGAGTGCCGATTCAGGGAGACGGCTGCGGATTATGTTGCGGTGAGCATGCTTTCACTGTCCTTGATCAAAATACCCGTGCGGAACCGGTCGGCTCCAAACAGTACGACCACTAACGATCGTGCGCGTTATGACCACCATTAATTCCTTTAGTGCTGAGCAGCGTTGGCATTCTACCTGTCAATTCACGTCGACAAAGTGATCGGTACAGAACAGGGATAACCAAACCGCTGACGTCAATCGTATTCGCATCCTCACATGCACAGACGACGAGTCAGATCATCCAGAAGCCATCGGCCTGCTTTCCCTAAAGAGCGATTTTGCATGTGCGCTGCGTAGATCGTAAGCGTGTCTGGTGTGCGCTGAAGTTCGGCGGTTAACTCAAGCGGCACGAGGCGTCCTGACGCCAGATGATCCGCAATCAGATGCTCCGGCATTCGGCACCAGCCGAACCCGGCAAGCAAAAAATCCAGCCGTCGTGCCAAATCTACAAACCGCCACTGGTGGCTGCCCGTCACTCCATAACTTGGGCCGTCGGGGGTAACCGGATCGGAAAGTACCAGTTGCACATAAGGCTCGAGGTCAGCGCTAGTTGCCCGACGGCCTAACATCGCCAACGGATGCCCGCTGGCGACCACAGGCCGCAAGTCGACACTGAGCAGCGGCAACGCGGTGACATCGTCGGGCACTGTCGGAATCAATGTGCAAAGCGCCAGCGCGGCATCGCCGTTGCGCAATCGGCGCTCTGCACCGCCCAAGCCTTCGGTAGAAAAACTCACGGCCAGATGCGGGAAAGCCTCACGGATAGCGCGCAGGCTTTCGATGAGCGGTGCGCTAGGGACCAACGGGTCTATGGCGATCGCCAACTCCGGCTCAACCCCAGCTGCCGTACTGGCGGCCATTGCTTCAAATTGGGCAGCGCTTGCCAGCACTGCGCGCGCTTGAACCACCAGCACTCTACCCACCTCGGTGAGCGTGGGACGATGGCCGCTGCGATCAAACAGCCTCACACCTTGAACTGACTCGAGGGTGGCAATCGACTGGCTAATTGCAGATTGAGCGCGCCGCAGGTGACGTCCCGTTGCCGAGAAACTGCCTGTTTCAGCAATGGTTACGAGGATTCGCAACTGATCCAGGCTGAGATTTCCGATCATGACCCATCACTTAAACAGATGGACTCAATCATATTTACATCACTCCTGCTTAGAGATCGCGTTGGGTAGAGTGTGTCCCACATCGCCCAGAGCGACAACGCAAAACATACCGCCGCGTCAGCGCGCAGGAGTTACTTTTATGTCCAGGCTTCTCACCATTGAAACCAGCCCACGTGGAGAGGCTTCAATCTCCCGCCAGCTCACTCGCCAATTTGTGGCCGCGTGGGAAGCTGCAAACCCTGATGGCGTCGTCCAGATACGGGATCTAACGGACACTCCACTTACGTTTGTGACGGCCCCTTGGTTACAGGCTTACTTCACGCCGCAAGCCCAACATTCGCCTGAAATGAAATCCGCGTTGCAGCTATCCAATGAGCTTGTGGCCGAATTACTGGAAACCGATCATGTGGTTATCTCAACGCCGGTCTACAACTACAATGTCCCTGCGGCACTCAAGGCGTGGGTGGATCACGTGGTACGTAAGGGCCTGACCTTGGGCTTTGATGGTAAAGGGTTGGTGACCGGTAAAAAGGCAACGGTGCTGATCGCCTCGGGCGGTGTATACACCATCGACTCGCCAATTAGAGACCGTGACATTGCGACCCAATATTTGAAACTGATCCTGAACGTCCTGGGTATCACGGATGTCACCTTTATCGCCGCAGGCGGCGCTAAAGCTGTAGATCTCGGAGAAATCGGCATGCACGATTTTCTAGACGCATTTGATCATCAAATTCAACAGTCGCTGGTGTAACCAGACACGTAGCGCATCCATCGCTGGTGCCGCCTTTTTCTGACGCAGTGTGGCGTTCTGGTACATTCGACTTTTATAGGCGGAAACTCTGCGAACCATCCACATAAACAAGGAGAGTTACAACTCATGGACGAAGCCATTACTTACAGAACCGCAACGGTAGAAGACGCATTGAGCATGTGCGAGCTGGGGCAATTGCTTAACGCCGTGCACCACGCCGCCCGCCCTGATATTTACGCGGCAGCCACCGAAGACTTCTCTCGCGACCTTGCTCACTGGTCAGGTCTTTTCGAGAAACCGGGCCAGGTTGTATTCATTGCGAATGTCGGTCATCAGGCCGCAGCCTTCATTACTGCGAGCCTGTCGGCAAGCTCCGGTCCGCTGATGCAACCGCTGAATGTTGTTCGCATCGGATCAGTTTGTGTTGCCGAGCAATTTTGGGGAAAGGGTATTGGACGAAACCTGATTCAACTCGTTAAAGACTGGGCAATCGAAAATGACGCTCAGGACTTGAGATTGTCTGTATGGCCGTTCAATGCACGTGCAGCTCGCATGTACACAGAGTTCGGGTTTGAGACGCGTGCGTTCGAGATGGGAATGAAGGTGGGTAAAGCGCTTGAGTGAACGGCCGGTTTCGCTTTAAAACACTCTTTCATCTCATATCTCGTCCCAGGTCCATTTATGCCATTGAGCTTTTATAAAATGCACGCCAACGGCGATGATTTCGTTATCGTGGATTCGAGAAAATCACCCAATCCAGTCACCAGCCAATTGGCTCGGCGAATGGGAGATCGGAACCGGGGAGTCGGCTTCAATCAGCTTGCTGTCGTGCTCGACTGTGATGATGCAGATGCGCGTTTGATTTTTTGGAATGCCGATGGCTCGACGCTGCAAGTATGTGGCAGCGCCACGCGAGGGGCGGCGGATATGTTGATGCGCGAAGCCAACAGGATGTCGGTTGCTCTTCGCACCGACCGTGGTCTGCTGAACTGCGAACGAACTTCAACCGGCGCAATTTCCGTCAACATGGGGCAGCCGCTTTTTGACTGGACAGATATTCCTCTGGCGCTGGAAATGGATACTTCAGTGCTGCCACTTGCCGGCAGCCCAATAGCCTGCAGCATGGGAAATCCGCACTGCACCTATTTTGTCGATGATCTGACCGACGTTGAGATAGCAACGATTGGACCGGCCATTGAAACCAACACCTTGTTTCCCCGCAGGACCAACGTGCATTTCGTCCAGATCATTGACCGACAGCACATCCGGTTGCGTATCTGGGAGCGAGGCGGTGGCATTCCGCTAGGCTCGGGCTCCTGCTCTTGCGGCGCCGCGGTTAACGGGATTCGTCGTGGGTTGTTGGACAACTGCGTTGAAGTCGAATGCGACGGCGGAACTGTCACGGTGCAATGGGATGGCGTCGGCCCCGTCTTTCTCACTGGGCCTGTAAAGACGATTTTTTCAGGAGTCATCACGGACTCACTATTGAAGGCTTGATTTCAGCCAGGACGCGATTGGCCTGACGCCGCCCCTCATGGTAGTACTTGGCGATGTTTTTTTGCGAATGGCTTCAGGAAGCAAAGCAGTATGACGCTCTGATACATTTGCCTTTTTTTCAGGAGGAAAAATGATGCGAAGGATTATCGCAACCGGCGCACTTCTGCTCGCCTTGGGCGGGTGCGCAACATCACCTATGCAAGTTTCGGAAGCGCGGCCAGTGCCGGCCAGCGAGATGTACGCGATCAAAATCGAAGATGCGGAAGATGCGGGACGACTGACCATTTTCCGTGATGACGGGTTTGTCGGCGCGGGATGTGATGCGGTGTTCTACATTGATGGTCAGCGCGCCGCGAAGATAGCTCCCGGTCAAAAGGCATCGTTCGTTTTGCCTCCCGGTGAAGTGAATCTCGGTACCGGGCTCGCCGAGTCTGGACTGTGCGCAGGTGTCGCCATCAAAACTATCGCAGCCAACATCAAGCCAAGGAAGGAAGTGATCTACCAAATCAACTGGGATACGCAAGGTTTCTCCTTGGGTCCCTATGTTCAAGATGGGCGTTGAGCGCAGAGCGTTTCGGCCAGTTTCGCAGGCCACGCACAATGAAGTGGCTAGGCTAAAAAGCCGCCCTCGGAAAAAGCTAAACCACGAAACACCCGCGCACGGTTTATGGCAGTAAATGATCAGGTTGGAAACTCTTTGAAATCCTGCTTAGCTTGATCGTGATATCTCCAGGGAGGGGTTTGCATGTCCAGATTTTTCGTCACCTTACTTATGATCACTCTAAGTACGAATGCTTGTCTCGCGAGCGAAGGTGATGACCAAGCCAACTCGTTCGCCAAAATTTACGCATCGCTTTGCATGAAGAACCTTCCAAATCTGGAAGCACTCCGAGAAAAGCTGAGGCCAATCCCGAGCCTTCCTCCCGAAAAGGCAGCGCTGTTTCTGGCAGGTAATCCTGGAGAGGCTTGGTCCGTTCCAGACAAGTACGGAACGTTTGTGTTGGCGCTTCCTACCGCCAAGAATTTTTGCGCGGTGCATGTCCGCAGGGCAAGTACTGAGACAGCTATAAAGCTGTTCACTGAAATGGTCGCAAATCCACCCTCTCCGTTTACCTCAACACTGGTAAAAAACCAGCAAAGGCAAACACCCGCAAGTGGGCAAACTCAAACGCTTTCCTACGAATGGTCTACACCAAGCACGACGCGAAAAATAATGTTTACCCTCACAACCGCCGCATCGAAATCCGCGCAACTTCAAGTGCTTGGTTCGGCAGAAATCATCAGCCAATAGAATCGCAAGGGTCCGGCGAACACCTTCAGAATTCAAACCTCTTTGCCGATCAAGCCACACTGCTGGGCACATTCGTCCCCACGCCCTGCGGCAAGTATGGGCGTATTTCTTCCAACTCATTATCGCTAAGCCGGATCCTGGTGGCATCAATCAATCCATCCACTTGGTCGGGACGCCGAGCACCCACGATCGCACCAGTCACTACCGGTGCACGCAGCACCCAAGCGATGGCTACTGCCGCCGCACTTACACCATGTCGTGCGCCGATATTCGCCATGACTTCCACCAAAGCGAGATTCCTGCTTAGGCGTGGTTCTTGGAAATCGGCACTGCGCGATTTACGCCAGTCGTCTTCGGGTAATTTCGCGATACGCTCGCGGGTCATGCTTCCCGTGAGCAGCCCCGATTGTAAGGTGGAATAGGCGATTACACCGATCTTCGACTCCGCGCAATACGGCAGAATCTGCTCCTCAATTTCGCGCATCAATGCTGAATACGGCGGCTGCAAGGAAGCGACATCGGTTACCGCTTGGGCTCGCTCGAGTTGCGCAACATCAAAATTCGATACCCCGATTGCCCGGATTTTGCCTTGTGCCTTTGCCTTAGCCAGGATTGCCATAGCATCCTCGATACCCTCGCTGTTCCCATCGGCCGGGAAAGCCGGCCAATGAATCTGGTAGAGGTCGATTACGTCAACCTGCAGACGGAAAAGACTTTCCTCGATTTCCATCATCAGTGATTGAGGTGCGAGCGAATGAGAAATTTCTCGGGTCGCGCGATCCCATACCAAGCTGCCCTTAGTGAACACAAGTGGGCGGCGCGAAGCCGGTACCTGTCTTAGCAACTTCCCTGTCACCGTTTCGGCATGACCCAGCCCGTACACCGCCGCCGTGTCTATCCAGTTCACGCCCCGCTCCACCGCGTACTCCAGCGCCGCTAGACTATCGCCATCATCTTGCGCGCCCCAACTGTACTCCCATCCCTGCCCGGCAATGGCCCAGGTGCCCATTCCAATGAGCGAAATAAGCAAGTCGGATGTACCCAAACGATTTTTCTGCATGAAAACCTCACGTCAATTGATGCGCAAAGTATCGGCGCAGTCGTTACTGACGATAAGATGGGTAATCGTATTTGAACTACTGAATCAGACTCATGAAAAGCCATTGCGACCTATCCGAGCTGGACGCTTTTTCCGCTGTCGCGCGCCACTGTAGTTTTCGTAAAGCAGCTGACGAGCGAGGGGTATCAGCCTCGGCCCTAAGCCATGCTATGCGCGCGTTGGAGGAACGATTAGGCGTACGCCTGCTCAACCGCACCACTCGCAGCGTGACGCCGACCGAAGCCGGCCATCAACTGCTCGCCACGTTGCTTCCAGCCTTGGCGGACGTCGCTGACGCCTTGCACAAACTGACCTCCAGACAGCAAATACCCACTGGCACACTGCGATTGAACGTATCGCGACCTGCCGCACGCCTCGTCGTTGCGCCATTACTCGCGCCATTTATGACCGCCTACCCGCGCATCAACGTGGAACTGGCGGCTGACGACGGGCTGAGCGATATCGTTGCTAAAGGGTTCGACGCCGGCGTGCGCTTCGGCGAAAGTCTGGCTGGAGACATGATCGCCGTCCCGATTGGCTCGCCTCAGGCATTTGTCACCGTCGCGGCCCCCTGCTACCTCAAGAGACACGGTGTACCGAAGACGCCTCATGAGTTGCTTGAACACGTCTGCATCGGCAGGCGCTTTCCCAGCGGCAAACTGTACAAATGGGAGTATCTGGCAGAGGGGCAGCCCTTGCGCCTGGCAGTGCCAGGGCCATTAATACTGGAAGATGACGCGTTGATGATCCAGGCCGCGAAGGATGGCATAGGGATAGCGTATGTGTATGAGGAAATGGCGCGGGCAGACATTGCGCAGGGGCAGTTAGAGGAATTACTGGTCGACTGGAAAGCCCTATCCAGTAGTTTTTTCATCTACTACCCCAGTCGGCGACACGTGCCGCCGACGTTGCAGGCACTGATCGCGTTCGTACGCGAACGGAAGTCCCAATAGTAGTGGTAAAGATCTACATGCCGAGAACGGCCGGGATGCGTCGGCTTAAAAAAATACGCGGACACCATCGGACTTAATGTTGCAGTTCAGAAGGTGGGTTCCCGGAACGCTTCCACAGAATCAACCTCTTGCGTTCAATGGGTTTCACAGCGATACCCAGGCAGTCTCGAACTGCACTGTGCGAACGGCTACCTCGTGAACCCGTTCTTTTGCACCCACCCCCATCGTAGCGACGACGGACATGGCGGTTCACCGCAAACCGCCTATGCTTCTTGCATGAATCCCCACGCCCTTGCTGAGGCACTAGTATCGGGCTGGAGCGATCTGATTGCCTTTGACCACCCGTTCATTGCCAATCCGGACCTGCACGCGCGTATCGCCAACCACTGACCCCTCAATCCGGTCGACCCGACCAGCATGTACGGCGCAACGGGTAAAGGCTACACGGACTTCCCTACCTATCGTCCCTAAGCGACCGATGCGGCGCCTCTGGAAATGGGCGCTCGGTTCACGTTCTTCCATCGAGGAAGATGAGTATGTATCGGCCAAGCACGGTTCCTTATCAGGAGCATCGAGGGTTCAAGCGAACCTTCACTCAGGGTCATTTGAGCCTGGGATTGTTCTTTCCTCTGGAGGCCTTCGATAGGGACACTCCAAGCATGCTCAACCAGGTCGCATTGGCCAAACGAGCAGAGGAGCTGGGCTTCTCCGCGCTCTGGTTTCGCGACGTGCCTCTTCGCGACCCTAATTTCGGCGATGTCGGCCAAGTTTTCGATCCCTGGGTTTACCTGGGCTATATGGCCGCTCATACATCAGAGATAGCGCTCGGCACCGCATCCATTGCCATCCCTTTACACCATCCTCTGCACACGGCCAAGGCATCAGCCAGCGTCGATCAGTTGAGCGCAGGTCGCTTGATTCTGGGGGTAGCTTCCGGCGATCGCCCAGTGGAGTTTTCAGCCTTTGACGTCGATCCCGAAAGGCGCGGAGAAATCTTTCGAGAGCACTACGAGGTGATTCGTCGAGCCTACAGCACCAGCTTCGAACCCATCCGCTGGAGCGGTGGTGAGCTGCTGGGCGCAGACCTCATTCCGAAACCTACAACCCAAGTGATTCCAATGCTCGTCACCGGCCATAGCCGCCAGTCACTGGACTGGATCGCGCGCGAAAGCGTCGGTTGGATCAACTATCCACGCGCGCCGAAAATGCAGCGATTGATCGTGGAAGATTGGCGGATGGAGGTTATGAAGCAATGTGGTTCCGTCTATAAGCCCTTCGCTCAGTCGCTTTACATCGACCTCAGTGAGAACCCGTCCATGCCGCCCACTCACATTCATTTGGGGTTCAGCCTGGGACGTGACCATCTCCGGGCTTTGCTGGAGACGCTTCAGGAAATCGGGGTGGACCACGTCATCCTGAATCTCAAGTACGGAAAGCGCCCTGCCGAGCAAGTCATTGAGGAGCTGGGCACTCACCTCGTTCCGCAATTCGGAGTAAAGGCGCGTCCTGGAGCGAAATGATACGCCGACCGCATCCGCACCCGCTCCCGGCCGAGGGCGCGGTTCAGCAGGTTGAATGAGCAGGCCGATTCAACGGACCCGCAAGCGAGCCCGCCTGATGAGTGAAATCAGAAACCTTCGAGAACGATCTTGCCCCGAGCCTTGCCGCTCTCGACCAGCGCATGGGCACGACGCATGTTTGCCGCATTGATCGCACCAAAGTGCTCGCCCACGGTGGTTCGCAGAACACCTTGGTCAATCAGAGCGCTGACCCGATTGAGCAGGTGATGCTGGTTGATCATGTCCGCGGTTTCGTACAGCGAGCGGGTGAACATCAGCTCCCAATGCAACGACAGCGACTTGCGCTTGAGCGGCATCACGTCGAGGCTTTCGGGATCGTCAATCACACCCAGGCGCCCTTGTGGCTTGAGCACGTCGATCAGTTGTGCAAAGTGCTGTTCGGTGTGGGTCAGGCTGGCAACATAGTCGATCTGCGGCACGCCGAGCGCTTGCAACTGTGCCAACATTGGCTGGCTGTGATCGATCACATGATGCGCGCCCAACTGCCGCACCCAATCAGCGGTTTCCTGGCGTGAAGCGGTACCGATGATGGTCAGGCGGGTCAACTGTCGGGCCAGTTGCACCAGCATCGAACCGACGCCGCCAGCCGCTCCAGTGATCAACAGGCACTTGCCCTCCCCTGAACCCTCGACGACACCGAGCCGGTCAAACAGCAATTCCCAGGCAGTGATCGAGGTCAACGGCAACGCTGCCGCATCGGCTGCACTCAATGAACGAGGCTTGTGCCCGACGATCCGCTCATCGACCAAATGGAATTCGCTGTAGCTGCCGGTGCGGGCAATCGAGCCGGCATAGAACACTTCATCGCCCGGCTGAAACAGAGTCACTTCAGAGCCGACCTCGCGGACAATGCCTGTGGCATCCCAGCCGAGGATTTTCGGTTCTTTTGTGAAAGTTCCGGCGCGCACCTTGGTATCCACCGGATTGACTGATACCGCGTGAACTTCCACCAGCAGATCCCGTGGGCCAGGCGTGGGCACCGGGAGACTGATGTCAATCAATGCTTGTGGATCGTCGATGGGTAAGGCGTGTTCGGTAAAGGTGATGGCTTTCATGGACACTCGCTGTCGAAGGGTTGGTGCATTCACTTGCGGCCATCTTCGACTTCCCATGCACAAAGAAAAACAAGCAGAATGCGCCAACACTTTCACTGCAGGAGTGAAAATGATCCGCATCGATGATCTTGGTTTATTCATCCGCAGCGCCGCGCTGGGCAGTTTCACCGCAGCGGCGCTTGAGACTGATCTACTGCCTGGTCAGGTCGCCGCCGCAATCAAACGTCTGGAACGCGAGCTGGACGTGCGTCTGTTCGCCCGTACCACTCGCAGCCTGCGATTAACTGCCGAGGGCGAGCAATATCTGCCCACTGCCCACTCGGTGCTAGAGACCCTGAAACAAGGCAAGGAAAACCTGCGTGGCGAGAACGCCACGCTGCGGGGCGTGCTGCAAGTGACAGCGCCGTCCGATCTGGGGCGCAACATACTGCTGCCGTGGCTGACGCTGTTCCGCCGTCAGCATCCGGAATTGACGTTGCGCTTTTTCCTGTCGGACCAGATGGCCAATCTGTTTCGCGACCCGGTGGACGTGGCGATTCGATACGGCCCGAATGAAGACGCCAACTACGTGGCACTGCCGCTTGCACCGTGGAACCAGCGGGTGCTGGTGGCCTCGCCGGAGTATGTGCAACGCTGCGGTTCTCCCCAAACGCCGGATGACCTGAGCAAGCATCCCTGCCTGCTCTATCTGCAAAATGGCCGGGTTTACGACAAGTGGAACCTGGGCGGGCAAACCGTGCAGGTTTCGGGGCCGTTGTTCAGCGATGACGCCGATGTCGTGCGGCGCTGGGCATTGGAGGGTGAAGGTATCGCCAACAAATCCTGGCTGGATGTCAGTGCAGATATCGCCGCAGAGCGTCTGCTTGTGCTGCTGCCGGATTATCCTGGCGAAGCTTTACCGTTGAGTCTGGTGTGCCCGCATCGCAAGCAGATCAGCCCTGCGGTTTCTCAGCTTTATACGTGGTTGAGTGGCCAGTTTTCTACTCTGGAGCGCAGTTGAAGCGTGAAAACCGCACGCCGCTCCAATGATACTCACTGAACATCCCGCGCAAGGCGGCCTCAAAGGTTTCCCGCACGATGTAGTCGGCTTCGTGCTTGACCATTCCAGTGCGTGTTCGCGGTCAAAAGCGCGCACCACCAATTTCACCTGCGGGCAGTACGCCGCGTACGAATCAATCAGCCCCTATGCATTCAGTATTCGCTCAATGCGTTCACGTCCCACCCCTGTGAGACGCCTGACGCCTAATAACCTGGCAACCTCAAGGGCTCGGTCTCCAGAATCGATGATGCTCGCGGCGATACGCAACTCCTGCGCCGCGATCTCCTCGATTGAACGCGCGTCATTGACCGATGCCGGAACACGGTATGTCGACCACTCCATCACATCGCCCTCGGCGTGCCAGACGAATGCCTCCTCAAATTCTTCCTGCAGGACGTGATGGTGCTGTTCGGCGAGTTCCAGCACTCTGTCTCGAATAAGCCGTCCTGATCGTTGGAAACCGTGTGCGCGAGCGATACGCTGGACCAAAAGTGCGTCGAGAATTGGCGCTTCCTGGCGTAGTACCGCTTCAATGATCTGACGGAGCACCGGACTGTAATGCGGTAAGTGAAACTGCTCGGGTTGGATCATGTGCGCAAGCGTAGAAAGATCGGCAATGCGATATTCACCCTTCTGCCCCAGGGAAACAGTTTGATCGCTGTGAGCGTGAGCAATGCGAACGTCCGCAATCTCCGACGGCAATTCACTCACGGAGCTAATGGGCGCTTCTGGCGACTCATCACTAATGCCGGCGTCGGTTGAGAAATCGATAACGATTGGAGCGGCCGATGGTTCCTCGGTCACTTGGCTACCCACTGCCTCTGCTCGGGATTGAGCCAGAAGGTCGTTCAGGGCTATGTGCAGCTTCTGCAAAGCGCCTTCCTTGTCGACCCACCATTCCGTAGACCAAAGTCGCACCAGGTTCCATCCCAAGCCACTGAGAATCGCGCCTCGTACCTTGTCGCGATCACGAGCAGTGGCAGCACTGTGGTAAGTCGCGCCATCACACTCGACACCCGCCAAATAGTCACCCGGACGATCAGGGTGAACAATGCCCAGGTCAATGCGGAAACGCGACACGCCGATCTGCGGGACTACTTGCCAGCCAAGACGACGCAGCCCTTGAGCAACAGCTTCTTCAAACGGTGAGTCATATCCACCAACCGAGCCCTGTACCGCTTCTGCCAAAGCCTTGGGGCCACGCTGAGCAAACTCTATGAAGTGCTTCAGATCCCGGACCGCCCGAGCATTGGTCCGGTTCAGATCGATCATCGACGGGTCGAACGAGGTGAATACCAACATCTCTCGACGTGACCGTGTGATGGCGACGTTTAACCTGCGCCATCCCCCGTCCTTGTTGAGAGGGCCGAAGTTCATCGACATGACCTGCGCACCCGGCTCGGTTGGGCCATACCCTATCCCGAGCATAATCAGGTCTCGCTCATCGCCCTGGACCGTTTCCAGGTTTTTGACGACGACGGGTTCGGTCTGGGTATCCTGGAAAAACGGCTCGATCTGTGGGTGTTGCTTACGGGCAGCGTCCAACAGATCGTTGATCAGCTTTTGCTGGTCAGAGTTGAGCGTGATGATCCCGATTGAATGACCCGCAGCGACGAACGCAGGATCGGTTAGACGTTTGACTGTCTCGCTGACAATGGCTTCAGCCTCAGCTTGGTTGTAACGCCCTTTTCCTTTCGCATATACGCCCTCAACCCTGCGCCACTCAACAGCACTTGCGCGAGTTTCAGCGGCTGGGAAGGTAATCAAATTACTATCGTAGTAACGATGGTTGGAGAACGCGATCAGGCTTTCATGGCGACTACGGTAGTGCCAACTCAAACTGTGGCTCGGCACCCCGGCGCCCAAGCATTCGTCCAGGATGCTTTCCATGTCTTCGGCCGTGTCGTCGTCGCCAGCATTAGGGCCACGGCTGAAGAAGTTCGTAGGTGGCATCTGACGAGGGTCACCGGCGATAACAACTTGCTTGCCCCGAGCTATCGAACCGATTGCGTCCCATGGAGCAATCTGCGAAGCCTCGTCGAAGATGACCAGATCGAATGGGGGCTGATCGGCAGGCAAGAACTGCGCAATCGACAACGGGCTCATGAGCATGCACGGTGCGAGGCGATTCAGCGCGTCCCCCATCTCGATAGCCAGCTGCCGGACTGGTTTGTGTCTACGGGACTTCTGCAATTCATGCTTGAGAATGGCAAAGCCGCTGCTCTTGGGAATGTCATTCTTTGAAGGGATCAGGCCACATAGTTTCGCCCGAATATATCGCACCGTCAGTTTAGCCAGTTCGTCGTCCAGGCGAACGAAAGCTCCAATGTCACTCATGTGCTCGGCCGCGACAAAATTCCTCAGAAGCGGCTCGCTGTCGATGCCCTGTGTCGCAAACCAATGGGCATAGGCCGTGACAAACGTTTCCTCGCTGGCTGACGGAATCAGGCTTCCTGCTTCCAAAGCCTGGGCGAGGCTTGCCAGGCCGGCTTCACCGGCCTGCTCACGTACTCGACACCAGTCGCACCAGGCCTTGAGTTGTGATTCCTGCTGCTGGATAGAAAGTGAAGTAGCCCGCAACGCCGCATCACTCGGATGCGCGTCTGTGTCCGTTGCAGCCAATCCAGCGAATAGCCGAGCTGCTTCGTGATAGCGAGACAACGCCTGTTGCAATGCCGACAACGCTGCGCTGATTTGCCCACCCGGCGCCAACATCTCATTCGCATCGACGACCAGACGCGCGACTGCACCGCGCAATGAAACCAAGTGGTCGGGGGATTCGGCCAAGCCACTCAGCAGCCCGCGCAGCGTTTCAGCCAGTGTGATAGCTCGCAGTGTACGGGCGGTGTCGCTGGCCAGACCTTGCCAGCCAGGGATCGACTGCATGTCACTTGCCAACGCGTCCAACTCCGTCAACTGCGAATGCAGGCGCTCGAAAATGGCGAGGTCACCCAGCGTGTCCGGAAGGCCCGCCGCGCCACCTAAAGAGGCTAGTTTTTTCGCCACCTTTTTCTTGGCGAAAGTAGCCAGGAACCAGAACTTGCCCTCGGCCTCTCGCCATTCGCTGTGCATTGCCTCAAGGGGGATGCGACGGCAGGCTTCATCGGCATAATTCAGCGACAGGCTTTGCTCCAACTCCCGGTAGCTCTCTAGCAACTGACAAGCACGCCGGGCTGCTTCGATACGCGTGACAACATCGGGGGCAAATGCGAATGAAAGGTTCATCCCGCAGGATTCCACGATCAGGCTCGTCAAATCGTGAAGCTGCTGTACCTGTGAGGCTTCAGCCACAGGCAACGCCAAGTGCGTCAGGCCAAGAAGCCTCTCACTTGCCGTATTTAGCGCGTCAAGGGCCTGTGGCAACTCACGCGAGGCGCTTGCAATTTGTGCCTGCCAGGCGTTCGACCATTGGGTCTGTGCCAGAGCGCCAAACTTGCCTGACAAGTCGCGCGCCGCAACGCCGTTAAGTCCAAGCCGACGCGCGAGATCGAGCAACTGGCCATACTCGGCAGCATCGTGCTCCTTGCCTGGTGGCCATGCCAGTCTCGGCGTCTGAGGACAGTGATCACGAACGACGCGACCAATCGCCTGATGCAGGGAAAGACCGTTGCTCCAACGTCGATGAAGGACTTCGACCAACTGGTTAAGTCGTGAACGCAGCGTTTGCAATCGAGCAGCCTCACGCTCCCACTCCTCGGCGCTCAATGTGTCACTCACATCCCATGCGCGATCCAACTGCTTGAGCACTTCAACTTTGGACGCTTTGCTTGAGTGCAACTCCAGGCAGAACTCGCCTAGCCCCTTCTCCGCCAAGCGACGATAAACCACGTCAAGGGCAGCACGCTTCTCTGCCACGAACAAAACGCGACGGCCTAGTGCAAGGTTATGAGCAATCATGTTGGCAATGGTCTGCGACTTACCGGTTCCCGGAGGTCCATCCATTACGAAACTATGAGTGCCAGCCGATGCCACCACGGCAGATAGCTGCGAAGAGTCAGCTGGCAATGGCGCAAAAAGCTGAGCAGGCGTTACCGACGAGTCCAGGCGCTCAGGCCTGGGAAACTCGTCCGAGCCAGAGAAGCCTTCACCTGCTTCTTTAGGCGCCAGCAAATGCTTGACCAATGGGCTTTGCAGCAGCTGTGCCCCGTTGGCATTCAAGTCTTTCCACATCAAATATTTGGCAAATGAGAAAGTGCCCAGAACCAGTTCGGTACTCACCTCAAATCCGGGCACATCGCGTACCGCTCGCCGCACCATGTTCCAGATACCGGTCACATCGATGCCGCTTTCATCACTTGGTAGCTCGCCATCGAGCCCGGGTATCACCAACTCAAAATCATGACGCAGCAATTCAAGTAGAGTCAGGTTGAAACGCGGCTCCTCGTCGAGCAACGTCAGCGTCACCCCGGACAAGGCACTTTTGCGCTCAAGTTTCACCGGCAGCAAAATCAGGGGGGCGGAGTAGGTCTTCGGGTCTTCGGCGCTTTTCTTCCATTTAAGAAAGCCGATTGCCAAAAACAGCGTGTTGGCTCCGCCCTCCTCCAGATCGCTGCGCGCCTTTCGGAATAGATCAATCAAGGTTGCTTCAAGCTTGATCTTCTCCAGGCTGGCGAGCACTTCACCCCGCGCCAGCGCTTGACGGGCGACTTCGTCTACCAGGCTTTCATTATTCTGCTGCTCGTACACGGCCACATCGCGGCCGCTGCTATTCAGGTCAGGTACCGGCACCACTCGAATGCGCTGGCCACTCGAAAGCAGGTCTTCAAGAGCGGCTGGATCCGGGCAGAGAAGACGCACGCCTTTAGCGCTGTCTGGCAAATGCAGTAGACGGTTGCGAGTAGTCAGATCGAGGAGTTTGCGTTGCCAGAGCGTTAATTTACCGGCAGGACCTTCGTTACCCTCGTTGATTTCGACATCGAACCCTGGCAGTGCCGGGGCTTCCTCCAGGCTTTCAGCGGCTGGCGGAGTATCGTCTGTCAGATCGGATGGATTGACTGCTGACACAAGCGCCATTGGGCGGATCTTCTGCATCCGGGCACGGTGCAAATCGATTGCCATGATGAACTGCTCATCATCGAGTTGCCGCTGCGCAGCTGCGACCGCCTGGCTAAAATTCGGTGCCGGCGATTGGGTCGCCAAGGTGGTCTCGAAAACCACCATCTCCTTCAGATCCAAGCGCTTGCGTACTGCCGACGCTTCGTCAGTCAACAGTTGGGAAAACTCTTGTGGCTGCAACCAAACGCCTGCAAACGCGTGCCCCTTTGTCATGATAAGCAGGGCATTCAATCCAGCCTGTTCCAAAGCCGCAGCGAACAGCAATGCCATGTCCAGACAGGTCGCTACGCCGTTTTCCAGAATGACGCTTGGCGGCCTGATCTTCTGGCCCTGTTGCTCAAAACTGGCTGGAGGCAATGCATAGCTCAATTGAAAGCTGCACACCCCCGACCAAATGGCGGAGGCAAGCTCCCATGTGCGGGTGCGCGACTTGCTTTCATAGCCATCAATGCCATCTTTCTTTCCTGCTCGCCGCAAGACTTGAGAAGCGGCTTTGAGCACTCGGTCTACCGATGGGTCATTGGGCATGCAGAAAGCTGCCAGCAACTCTGGCATGGCACTCAAACCACCCCATTCGGTGCGAGAAAGCAGCTCAGTGGGAAAGCGCTGCTCGACGAGCAGGTTTTCGCCTTGGGACAAGCGCAATACCACATCGGCACTCAGGCTTTCACTCAGCCCGGACAGATAGCCAGCGTTGAGCTTGATGTCGCGCTCAGAAATACTAAGGCGATCACCCGCATGAATCCGGTCAATATGCCAAGACCGGCTTTCAACGAAATCCGGGTCGGTGCTTAAAGTCAGTATCAGATTTTCAAGATTTGTTTCTTCCTGGTTCCAAATGCTCAATTCTCGTATAAGCGGAATGGCGTTCTGGTGGGAAGCGAAGCCGATCTTGCGAGCGATCAGCGCCTCAATCTTGATGTTCATCCACGGGCTCCCGAAGCTACCAGTGCTTGCCTCATAAAGAGGCAGCTAAAAAAGCCCCTATAGTCCATGACTAATCACCGGTTGGGAATTTCTTTATCTCGCAATCCAGTCGTATTGTTCAGGCAATAGCAGTCGCTCGAATTGTTCCACCATGCTATCGAACGAACTATTTTGCATCTCTACACCCCACTGTTGCGGCCAAATCCATCCCGACTGTATCTGCTTCTGCCTGACGACTACCGGTTAGCATTACTCCTCATCCAAGGAGGTATTGCTCTATGCCGGACGCCACTAACCTCTACCTGTTCATTGTTGCCGCCCTGCTGTTGCTAATCGTGCCTGGCCCTAACATGGCTATCGTCAGCAGCCATGCAGTTGCTCACGGCTGGCGCGCCGGCCTCGCCGCAGCAGTGGGAATAGCCCTGGCCGATGTGCTGATGACTATCATGGTCAGCGCAGGCCTCGGTGCGCTGGTGATGAGTTGGGCGCCGGCGTTTGACTTGCTACGGTGGGCCGGGGCCTGTTATCTGATGTGGTTGGCCTGGCAGGCATTGAAGACTCCTCCTGCGGATACTGATACTCAAGCTACACAGGCTCCGTTTCGGAAAATCTTTGTCCGAGCCACGCTCAACAGTCTGTTAAACCCCAAGGCGCTGTTGTTCTTCATGGTATTTCTGCCGCAGTTCGTCACCGTAGGTGCCAGCAGCGTCACCGCGCAATTGATGTTCTTGGGTTTGTTGCTTGCGCTGATCGCATTGATCTTCCATTCCCTGCTCGGATTTTGCGCCGGACGGCTGCATGGGCGCCTGCGCAAAGGCTTGATATCCAAACGGCTTGGGGCTTACGGTTTCGCTGTGGTGATGACAGCTCTGGCGGCACGTTTGCTGGTGCTGAACCGGCCGCTTTGAGGCTAGAAAAGATGGCCCATCCACGTGGTCTCGACGTCATGGAAAACTAATCCGAGTGGTGCTCATCGTATGCTGGCCCCCCTTCGGCGCGTAATGCTGTTCACTTAAGAACGTTTTGGGGTTGGGTGCATATCCGTTTCTGCGGTAACGGCGGCTTAGGGTTCCGCCCTGACGGCGGGTCACTTGGAGAAGCGCCAAGTAACCAAGCGCTCTTGCCCCTGACGTTCGGTGCCTCGCTAGGGGGCGTGCACCGCCAAAGCAAAGCGAGGCGGCCTGCGGGCCGACCTGGTTCTTCAACGCTTGCGCGTCCTGATCCCGACCCTGATCGTTCCCACGCTCCGCGTGGGAATGCATCCCGTGACGCTCCGCGTCACCCTTGCGCAAGACTCATGCCTGGTGTCGACAGCGGAACGCAGAGCGTCCCCGGCGGCATTCCCACGCGGAGCGTGGGAACGATCAACACAGCAATAGCAACAGCATCGCGAGCAGGCTCACTCCCACATAAAGCAGAGCAGACCGGCGCAGAGCTTTTGCTCCTCACCACTCTTCAGGCCGAGCGTTAGCTCGCCTTTAGCTTTTGATCTTGATCTTGATCTGCCCCGTCGGAAGGCCGAACGCAGGTTCTGCGTAGTGGGCAACCCGGCATGGATGCCGGGTTAGCCGCCCCC
Source organism: Pseudomonas sp. JAI111 (assembly GCF_024809425.1). NCBI lineage: Bacteria > Pseudomonadati > Pseudomonadota > Gammaproteobacteria > Pseudomonadales > Pseudomonadaceae > Pseudomonas > Pseudomonas sp. JAI111. The sequence continues at coordinate 553,929 of NZ_JANUCB010000004.1, forward strand.
GGCCATGGATGGCCGATGGCGGCGGGCCCACGGAGCAGGACCGGAGTGAGGGAATGCCGAGCCTAGGCGAGGCACCGTACGTCAGGGGCGCAAGCGCTTGGTTACTTGGCGCTCTTCCAAGTAACCCGCCGTCAGGGCGGAACCAATAGCCGCCGTTACCAAAAAAACGGATATGCCCCCAACCCCAACCCAAAAACGGTCTTAAGTGAACAGCATTACCCTTCGGCGCGGGGCTTGTGATTCCCTTGACCATTTGGCTTAGCCACCTGCGCATCAAGTAGACAAGGCAACCCGCCCTATCCCGGCAAACTCTACTTCCACGTGCACCCCGGCCGACGCCCAGTAGATACCGGTCCAGCTACCACAAGCCACCAGGTCACCGGCTCGCAAAGGGCTGCCGAGTGCTGCAGCGTGACGCGCCAGCCACGGCAGCGAACTCAGCGGCTCACCAAATGGATGGCTGCCAACGCCGACGAATTCTGGCTTCCCGGCCACCCGCAACGCCACCTGTTGTTTTGACCAATCCGGCATTTCTCCCAGCGTTTGCGGTGCACCGAGTACCAGCGCGCGGTTGAGTTGCTGGTCGGCCAGCCGCAGCAGTGGCCCGGCCTGATCGCCCTGCAGCCAGCGTGTGCCACACAGTTCGATGCCCGGCATCCACACATCGACCGCCGCACGGGCCATGGCCAGATCGGTGTGCTGGTCCAGGTCGCGCGACAAGCGCACGATCAGTTCTCCCTCGATCCCGAAACCGAAAGCATCGCCCGACGGGACCTGCCAACCCGACGGGTGTACCGACGTTGCCGGTACTCCGGCGGCGCTGATTAGCCCTCCCGGAGCGCCGCCCAGTTTCCAGGCCGTTGGCGGCCCGGAAGTGAACCAGCCGAGGGCATCCGCTACCCGGTGCTGCACGGCATAGGCTTGGGCTTCGCTCGCCAGTTGCAGGGCTGGCAACGGTTGTTGACGCCCCTCACGCCAGCCACGAATCAGCGTGGCGGCCACCTGCGCGACCGCACTCACAATGGCAACTCAGTCTTACGTCGGCGCAGTTGCGCGGGCGCCGGGCGCTCGCACGCCAGAAACCGGCCGCGACCAGCCTGACCGCGCGGCTCGCCGTCCCAGACCACCTCACCGCGAGACAGGGTCATGGCCGGCCAGGCGCTCAGCGTCATGCCGGCATAAGGCGTGTAATCAACGTTGTGGTGCAGCATTTCGTTGCACAGGTGCACCGACTCGCCTTCATTCCAGATCACCAGGTCAGCATCAGCACCAATAGCGATGCTGCCCTTGCGCGGATACAACCCATACATCTTGGCGGCATTGGTGGAGGTCAGCGCAACAAAGCTTTGCGCGGTGATGCGCCCACTGCGCACGCCTTCGGACCAGAGCAGTGCCATGCGGGTTTCGACACCGGGAATGCCGTTGGCGATCTGGTCGAACGACACCGCTTCACCGTGAGCCTTCTTGCCATTGGGGCCATCGAAGCGAAAGGGCGCGTGGTCTGACGAGAAAATCTCGAACGTGCCGTTCTCCAGGCCATCCCAGATCACCTGCTGGTTTGCGGCATCGCGCGGCGGCGGGCTGCAGATGCACTTGGCACCTTCGAAGCTGTCGTCACACCCCAGCGAGTCGGCGGTCAGGAACAGGTACTGCGGGCAGGTTTCGGCGTACACCTTCAACCCGTGGCTCTGGGCCCAGCGAATCTGCTCCACGGCCTCGCGACCCGATACGTGCACGATCAGGATCGGCACATCCACCAACTCGGCAAGGGCGATGGCACGATGGGTCGCTTCGCGCTCCACCAGCATCGGCCGCGACGCGGTGTGGTAGCGCGGCGCAGTCAGCCCGGCCGCCAGTAGTCGCTCGGTAAGCCAGGCGATGCAATCGCTGTTCTCGGCGTGGAGCATCACCATGGCGCCCTCACGGCGCGCGACCGACAACGTCTCGAGAATCTCCCGATCGCCCAGCTTCAGCGCATCGTAGGTCATGTAGATCTTGAACGATGTATAGCCTTCAGCAATCAAGGCCGGCAGTTCTTCACGCAGCACCTGCGGGGTGGGGTCGGTGACGATCAGGTGGAAGGCATAATCGATCACCGGCTTGTTACCCGCCCGACGATGGTAGTCATCGACGGCAGAGCGCAGGCTTTCGCCCTTCTGCTGGCAGGCGAACGGGATGACAGTGGTGGTACCGCCGCAGGCCGCCGAGACCGTGCCGCTGAAAAAGTCATCGGCCATCACCGAGCCGTCGCCCGTCGGCTGGTCGAGGTGCACGTGACTGTCGATGCCACCGGGGGTGACATGCCGGCCTGCCGCGTCGATTTCCTGGTGACCTTGCGGCAGGTCCAGGCCAAGGGAGACGATGCGCCCATCACGGATACCGATATCGCTGGTAAACGTGTCCGCGGCGGTTACCACACGGGCGTTGCGAATCACCGTATCAAAAGGTTGCATATCAGGCCTCTTCCAGAAGCAACCGGCCCCAGCCGGTCAGGCGGCGCGTGTCTACGCCCGTGGTTTTCAACATGTCCCGGCCCCATGTGGTAACGGTGTCGAATACCGGTTTAGTTAACCATCACCTCGTCCAGTGCCTGCTCAAGGGTGCTGACCGTACGATCGATATTCTGCAGCTTTTCGAGTCCGAACAGACCGATGCGGAAGGTCTGGAAGTCGGCCGGCTCGTCGCATTGCAACGGCACTCCGGCGGCGATCTGCAGGCCGTGGTCGGCAAATTTCTTGCCGTTCTTGATGTCGGCATCTTCGGTGTAGCTCACCACTACGCCAGGGGCTTGAAAGCCGGATGCGGCTACGCTTTTGAAGCCTTTGCCGGTCAGCATTGCGCGCACCCGATCACCCAGCTCCTGTTGTTCGCCGCGGACCTTGTCGAAACCGTAGGCTTGCGTCTCTTTCATCACTTCGTTAAATCGCGCGAGGGAATCGCTGGGCATGGTCGCATGGTAGGCATGTCCACCCTGTTCGTAGGCCTGCATGATCTGAAGCCACTTCTTCAGGTCGCAGGCGAAGCTGCTGCTATGCGTCTGCTCGATGCGCTGGAGGGCCAGAGCACTGAGCATCACCAGGGCGCAGCAAGGGGACGCGCTCCAGCCTTTCTGCGGTGCGCTGATCAGCAGGTCGACTGCGCATTTGTGCATATCGACCCAAATCGTGCCTGAGGCGATGCAGTCCAGCACGAACAGGCCACCCACCGCATGCACGGCGTCGCCGACGGCCCGCAGGTAGTCGTCGGGCAGGATAATTCCTGATGAGGTTTCAACGTGGGGAGCGAAGACAATCTGCGGCTTCTGCGCCGCAATGGCTGCCAGCACTTCGTCCAGAGGCGGTGGGGCGTAGGCAGCCTGGCGTCCAATCTCGACCGGCCTGGCTTTGAGCACCGTGGTGGCTGCCGGGATGTTGCCCATCTCAAGGATCTGGCTCCAGCGATAGCTGAACCAGCCGTTGCGGATCACCAGACACTGCTGGTCGGTGGCAAACTGCCGCGCCACCGCTTCCATGCCGAATGTGCCGCTGCCGGGGACCACCGCAACAGCCTGGGCGTTGTAGACCTGTTTCAGGGTCGTGGAAATGCTCTTCATCACGCCTTGAAATGACCGGGACATGTGGTTGAGCGAGCGGTCGGTGTAGACCACCGAGTACTCGACCAGCCCTTCAGGATCAATACTGGGATATAGCTTTGACATGGGGTTACTCCTTTGGCAGAGATGTCAGTTGTATCGACCCTGCCCCAAGCCTTGGCAAATGACAAGATTGCCCGGGATTGAGCGACTTCTGTCGAACGGCTGGCTGTTCCCTTGAACTCTTTCACCACAGTGGGGAATAGCCCATCATTTTTTGCTCTGACGTGATTGCCACGCAATCAAGTTCGTTCAAGCCAGGCACGGGCGATTTCTTCGCGCGTAGCAAACCAGACACCGCTGTGCTCGTTGGCATACTCGATGAATTGCTTGATCGCCCTGACCCGCCCGGGACGGCCCACCATGCGTGGATGCAGCCCGATCGACATCATGCGTGGTCCTTCAGCGGACTCCTCATAAAGGACCTCGAAGCTTTCTTTCATGTACTCGAAAAAGTCCGATGCCTGCGAAAGCCCCGGAGAATTCCAATAACGGAAATCGTTCACGTCGGCGGTGTAAGGCACCACGAGATGGCGCTTGCCCTCGACCTCGACAAAATAGGGAACATCGTCGTTGTAGGCATCGGAATCGTAGAGAAAACCGCCCTCCTCAGCCACCAGGCGACGGGTGTTGACGCTGGCGCCATAGCGGCAATACCAGCCAACAGGACGCTTGCCACAGGTGCGTTCAAATGACTCGATGGCCAAACGCATGTGTTCACGTTCCTGCTCTTCAGTCAGGCGAAACACTTCCTCCCAGCGATAACCGTGACTGCAAATCTCATGGCCCCCCGCGACTGCGGCGCGTGCAACATCAGGGTTCTGCTCAAAGGCCACGGCGCACGCATGAAAAGTCGCACGAACCGACTGCTGGTCGAGGATATCCAGAATTCGCCAGATCCCCACGCGCGAGCCGTACTCGTACATGGATTCCATCGCTAGATTTCGTGTGCCGTCGGGTATTGAATAGCTGCCCCATTCGGTCATTGACTCCTGGTCCGGATCGCCCATGGCGAGCGAGCGCTCGGAGCCTTCTTCGTAGTTGATCACCAGGCTAACGGCCAATCGTGCGCCATTCGGCCAGGTGCCTTGCGGGCGTTTTCTACCGTAACCCACTAAATCGCGTGCAGGTGAAACCATCGGGATCTTCTCCTGAAGTCACTGGTTAAATAAGTACGTAGCGAAGGTAGCGACTTAGCAGTCGATATCTTTGAGCCGGTCATGATTGAAGGTGCTATCTGATTGCCACTCGCTGAAGGCCAGCCCCATAGCGAGGGTTTGCGCAATACAGAACGAAGCGGTGAGTGAACGAAAGCCCAGCAATTCGGCGTCGTTGACCTCAATCACCGTGTCGGCCATCTGCCCGATAGGGCTCAGCACGCTGTCAGTGATTGCCACCAGCGTCACACCGGCTGCCCGCGCCTGACGACACGCCTCTACGGTGTCATTGGCGTAAGGCGGAAAGCTGACGGCTATCAATAAGTCATCATCGGCAATGGCGCTGACCTGCTCCGGCAACGTGCCGCCAGCACCGCTGATATGCACGGTTCGCCGGCCCACGCGACTCAACGCATAGCTCAGATACGCCGCCACCGGAAAGGCGCGGCGCATGCCGATAACGAAAGTCGTGCGCGCGACTTGCAGATGGGCGATGGCTGCCTCGATGTTGGCCTGCTCGCCGCCCTCGGCCAGGTGTTCAAGAGAAACGATATTGGCTTGGCTGAACTCACGCAGAATGGCGCCGACGTCACTCGGGTCTTCCAGCAACTTCTCACCGCCGTAGTGCCGAATGCGCTCGCTTTGTGTGTCGGCAGCCTGTTGCAGCGGCGCACGGAACAGCCGCTGCAAATCCTTGAAACCTGCAAAGCCAAGGGCCTGAGCCAGCCGAATATAAGCGGCAGGCGCGATACTCGAGCGCTTTCCCAGTTCGGCGACCGTATTGAGTGCAATCTCATGCGGGTTGTCGATCAGGTATCGGGCAGCATCGCGCAGACGACCGGTCAGTTGTTCGTGCTGGGCCGCTATACAGTCACGCAGCTCTGCAAGGGTTTCAGGTAAGGCCATGATGAAGGCTCGTGAAATTAGAAGTGTGTACGCCTGTCAACGCAACGCATTGATTGCTTGATCCAGCGCAGTGATGAGGCGGTCGACTTCTTCCAGCGTGTTGTAATGCGCCAACGACACCCGCACTACCCCGCCAAACCGATCAAGCCCTAGGGCTTCGATAAGTCGCCGCGCATAGAAGTCACCAAAGCGAATGCCGATACGGTGATCATCGACCCTGCGCACAACAGCTTCGGACTGAACATCCTCAACCACGAAACTGATCGTTGGCACTCGATTTCGGGTATGCGCTTTGCCGATGATCCGAACACCCTCGCGCTGGCGCAAAAATGCCAGCAGGCGCTCGGCGAGCAAATCTTCCTGCACCTCGAAAGCATCGAACGCAGCTTGCATGCACTGGCGCTCGCTGCCTTGCGCGCCGAGCCGGGTACTGACGTCGAGCAGGTAGTCGGTGATACCGATGCAACCGAATGACAACTCGTAGTTGACGTTGCCAGGCTGCAATTTGTAAGGCACCACATCCTTGCCGATAAAGAAGTGGTTAAGGCTCGGCAGCTCCAGCAACAGATTGCGACGTCCCCAGAGCACAGCGAAGTGCGGGCCGAACGTTTTGTAGAAGCTGTAGACGTAGAAATCGGCTCCGCTGGCCTGCACGTCCACCAGACGATGTGGCGCATAAGCAACGGCGTCCACGCACAGCTTGGCGCCCACCGCATGGACACGCCGCGCAACCTCGGCGACGGGATTGACCGAACCGAGAATATTCGAAGTGTGCGTCATCGCCACATAGCGGGTTTTGTTACTCAGCAAGACCTGCAGGTCATCCAGCTCGAGTTCACAACTGTCGGGATTGACCTGCCACACACGCAAGGTCGCGCCGCGGCTTTCGCACAGCTTGATCCATGGGCCGATGTTAGCCTCGTGATCGCAATTGGTGACGATGATTTCATCGCCTGGGACGATTGACGGGGCAATGGCGCGACACAGTATTTGCAACAAGTGGGTGGTCGAGCCGCCCATGATCACTTCGTCGGGATGCTCGGCGTTGATCAACTGCATGACCGAGTGACGTGCCTGCATCACTCGCTCGCCAGCGTCGACGGAAGGTTGGTAGGACGCGCCCAGTTGCACACTGCTATTGAGCAGATAATCGCTGACCCGCTGCGCCACTGCGCTCAGCACCATCGACCCACCGGCGTTGTCCATGTAGGCATAGCCACCGGCCAGACCTGGAAATTGCTTGCGAACGTAATCGATATCGAGAGGATTCACTCTACTTTCTCCAGCCGGATTCAATGATGCAGGATGGCTTGCAGGAACGCTTGTGTGCGAGGTTCCCGGGGTGCGGTAAAAAACGGTTCAGGGATGTTCTGCTCAACGATGCGCCCACTTTCCATGAAGATCACCCGGTCGGCGACCCGACGGGCAAAGCCCATTTCATGAGTGACCACGACCATCGTGACGCCGGAGCGAGCGAGGTTTTGCATGACATCGAGTACCTCGCCAACCATTTCCGGGTCCAGCGCCGAAGTCGGTTCATCGAACAAAATCGCACGAGGCTCCATGGCCATGGTGCGAGCAATGGCAACACGCTGCTGCTGGCCGCCAGACAATTGGCTCGGGTATTTATGCGCGTGGTCGCCCATCCCGACTTTCACCAATAGTTCCTTGGCCCTGGCATGCGCTTCACGCCGGCTCAGTCCGCGAACACGAATCGGGGCCAGCGACACGTTGTCGAGAACACTGAGATGCGGATAAAGGTTGAAACTCTGAAATACCATGCCGACTTCACTGCGGATGGCCGACAGTCGCGGGCCGTTTTCAACCCGCTCACCCGCCACGCGGATGTGACCTTTCTGGTAGTCTTCAAGCAGATTGATGCAGCGGATCAAAGTAGATTTCCCCGAACCGGACGGGCCCAGAATCACCACCACTTCTCCTTCTTCAACCTGCAGGTTGATGTCACTCAACGCTTTGAAGCTACCGTAGTATTTGTCGAGCTTTTCAATGTCGATCAACGTGCTCATGCGGTTTTTCCTCCAGAGGCGTTACGACGCTCAACCCAGCTGACCATTTGCACCAGCGGCAACAGCAGCAACAGATACAGCAAGGCGGCCCCAACCAGCGGTGTCGGGTTAGCAGCCAGTGCCTGAGCCTGGGTCGCCTGCTTCAGCAAATCAGGCATCGCTACCACCGAGGCGAGCGCCGTATCTTTCATGACGTTGATGCAATTGCTGGTCATGGGCGGCATGACTATGCGAATGGCTTGCGGCAAAACAACGTCGCGCATGGTGTTGAAAAAGCTCATGCCTTGAGAAGCCGATGCTTCGAACTGCCCACGGGGAATAGCCTCGATACCCGAACGAAAAATCTCCGCGCTGTAAGCGCATGACACGAGCGAAAGCGCACTTGCAGCGGCAGCAAAAGACGACAATCGGATGCCGACAAAAGGCAATGCGTAATAGATGAGTACCAGCAAAACCAGCAAAGGAATGGAGCGCATGATATCGATGTAGATACGTGCCAGCGCTCGCACGGGTGCGTAGGAATAAAGCCGCAACAAAGCCAGCAAAAGCCCACCCACCAGGCCCAGGGCAATACTTACCACCCCAAGCACAATGGTCACGCCCAGACCACGCATCATCAGCGGAAGCGACTCGACGAGTACATTCCAGTTAAAAAATGTCTGCAAAAGATCCATGGGATACCTCGGTCAATACAAGTGGCGAACGGGCGTCGCCACTTACCTGCAACAGCAGCAAGGCTTACTTGAGAACAGCGGTCACTTGCAGAGTGCTCGAGTCTTTAGCTGCTTCGGTGCCGAACCATTCCTTGTGGATCTTTCCGAGTGTGCCGTCTTCTTTCATCTTGCTGATGATGTTGTTGACCTGATCGCTCATCGCCCAGCCTTTGGCGTGCATCAACGAATAGCGCTCACCGGTGGGAATACGCGCCACAATGGTGTATTGCGGTTTGTCCTTGATGTAGTAGAGCACCGCGGGAATGTCGCTGAGGTAGCCATCGATGCGCCCGGAAGCCAGATCAAGCATGGCGGGCGATAGCCCTTCATAACGCGAGACATCGGCGAACTTGTACTCGTCCTTGTGTTGGCCGATCCACATGTCGCCGGTCGAGCCGGTATCGACGCCAACCACCTTGCCATTCATGTCGGTCAGGCTCTTGACCTTGGACGTAGTCAGCGAGGTCAGGGACTGATCGCTGTCGAAGTAAGGCTGTGCGAAGGCCACCGACTCCAGGCGTTTAGGGGTGATGGTGATCGATGAAATAGCTATTTCGACACGTTTTGATTGCACGGCACTGAACAGGCCGTTGAAAGGAATATTGACGAACTCGACGGTTTTCCCGGCGCGCTTTGCCACTTCTTTTACAACATCGACTTCGAATCCGACGAATTCACCTTTGGCGTCCTGAAATTCCCAGGGCACGTTGCCAACGTTAGCACCTACAGTCCAGTCAGCTGACCATGCTGGCAGGACAACTGCGGCGGTCATGAACAATCCCAACATCACTTTCGCTTTCATGTTTGCTCCCGATTGTTTGTTTTTTTAGGTGCTAACAGCGGTTGATCTCGTACAACGTGGGATCGAGAGTAAATCAATGGATTGTTTATTTCAATACCGCTTATCTGTGAATTTTTTACTCCACTGCCGTATCTGGCCCAGTCAATCGTTCGCCTGAGCAATAGAGCATTTCGGCACTGTTATCGAGCATTTCGGCACAGTACCCACTCTTTGCTCATCCTAGACTCGAGCTTCACTTTAAGACCGTGATGGAGTCGCGATGAATATCAGATTAATCCTGCCAGCACTTTCCATGGCCGTGACATTCAGTGGATACGCTGCCGATTTCTCACTGACCAGCCGGGATATTGCTGACAATCGCCCGCTGACCAGTCGCGAAGTGTTCCAGGGCTTCGGTTGCGAAGGTGGCAACACTTCTCCTGAGCTTTCCTGGATAAACGCCCCCGCAGGTACTAAAAGCTACGCGATCACCGTTTACGATCCCGATGCTCCAACCGGTAGCGGTTGGTGGCACTGGACGGTGGTTAACCTGCCAGCCTCCACCAATAGCTTGCCAAGAGGAGTGGGGGCGAACCTGCCTGCCGGTGCAGTACAAGGACGAACCGATTATGGTCAGCCGGGATTCGGCGGAGCTTGCCCACCTGCAGGAGATAAACCCCATCGCTATCAATTCACCGTATGGGCATTGAAAGTCGATAAGCTACCGCTCGACAACCAGGCAAGCGGAGCCTTGGTGGGTTATATGCTCAACGCCAACGTCTTGGCCAAAGCGACCATTACTTCAACTTACGGACGTTAAGCGATGCGCCCTTGTGACGGCATACAGCACCGGGAAAACATTATCGATGCATGTGTCATACGGGCGCGACAACCCCTTACCTTGCCGAGGGTGCCGGTGTTCGTGAGCACCTTGTGTCGAGTGCGACAGGGGGAAAAACTGCTGCAATGGGATGACCGGGAGATGCGCGCAGGGCCTAATCATCTGATTCTGATGCCGGCCGGGCGCGAGCTTGGTATCTCCAACTTCCCCGGCCCTCACGGTCACTACATCGCCGATGCGGTGACCTTTCCCGTCTCGACATTGCGTAACTTCAGCACCCGATATAGCCAGCAGATCATGAGCTGTCGCGGTGTACCGAAGACCGACCTATGCGTTCCCTTGGACAGGCACACATCCCAGGCATGGGAGCAGTTGTTGGTCGCCATCAATGGGAACGCCCCGCAGGCACTATGCACACATTATGGGGAAGCGGTTCTTCTGAGCCTATGCCTTGGCGGCCAGGCCGGACCGCTGCTAATGGGACGCAACGATCCACTGTGTGAACGTGTGCAGCAACTGGTAATGGCCAGCCCGGAGAGAGACTGGACGGTTGCGAGCATTGCACAACACATGAACCTGGGTGAGTCGACATTGCGTCGCCAACTGGCGAAAGAGGGTAATAGTTTCAGGAATATCCTGGAGGGTGTTCGACTGTCGACAGCATTACAACGGTTGCAGACAACCTCTCGCCCGATCGGTGAAATTGCCGGTGCCTGCGGTTACGCATCGGCCTCACGTTTTGCTGTGCGCTTTCGCTCACACTATGGCCTGTCACCACGTGAATTGCGGGCAGCGATTTGAGTGTTTCCCGTGAGGTCTTCCCTATTGTTGCTGCCCTCGACGGGATTGACCCTCGCGCTCGACGTAACATGGGCCACCGTCGATATCTTCGGGCTGGCATTCCAGTCAAAAATCATGTCTGCGTCAAAGCTCACTGAATACGTCGAAAGCAGAGTCCGTTAAACCACCCCACTTATCTATTTCAGCTCAGTTCGAATCTCGGTTCCGGGCACAAAATATTTACCGGGATCCTTGGCCTCCTTCAGGTCAACCAAGGCTCGGCAAATACAATGGGAGAATTGTTTCTGTAACGCTTTGGGGTCTTTCCATGCTATTTGCGATGCTTGCAAAGCTTGTCCCTCGGCGGTTTTATAGCAGACACAATTGTCGATTTGGGTGATGCCGTTATTGCTCTGACAAGCAGTGGTCAGCAAAGATATGGCGATGAGCGTTACGAAGCGTTTCATTGGTTCCCCTCCGAGGCTTGTTGTGAAGGGCTAGCTATAAATAGACCGCAATGGGTCGATAGTGCCTTTGCAGGGTTGGTCAATCGCATGCAAAGCCCGATCTGTTCAATAAGCCCGACAGTAGATGAAAGCTTAGCGCTCATTTTCCATCGCTCCATCCGCTGGATGCTTTTGTCTCGCTGGTACTACCCTGCTGCTCTTTGAGTCCAGCCACCGCTAGTGCCTGCGAATGCGCCGGCGATCTTGAACATCATCAGCCATCGCGGCCATTGGATGTCGCGCATTGCCTGTTAACGGCGCGGCAGCAGGTGGTGTCCACATTGAACTGTGATCGGTGGTGGACTGGCGACTGATATCCTCGCGAGCATGCAGTGGCGACTCCCAGGCCGATGTCTGAAAGCTCATCCGCTTCAAAATCCGGTTGCCACTCAACTCATGTTTGACCACCGCCAGCAGATGCAACAACACCAGCCCCCCCAGCATGGCGGTACTGTCCTGATGCGCAGCATGGAAGTCGCTCAGCAACTGAGGGTTGGTGATCAGCGGCGGCATGCTCAGCGCGCCAAATACCGTAATCGATCGATCCATCATCAGCACACCCGTGAGCAACACCATCCCCGTTATCAGATAAATCAGGTTATGCACAAAAGTGGCCAATAATTCACCCGACACGACCGTGTGGTGGCGTAGATGATTGATACGCAAAACCACCCGCATCAGGAAAAAGGGAATGAACAACGTCGTCATCGAAATATTAAAGGCCGTCATTATTGATTTCATGTGTGGTGACACATTGAACAACGCGACATAAGAGCCCGTGCATAACGACCATAGAATTACAAACGCCGACAGCCAATGCAGTGCGACTTGCGCACATGTATATTTTTGATGACTCATGACGGCTTCCTCAAACTCGAACTGAGAGAGATTTTTATTCATGTCGCCCTACGATTCATGTCAAACCAGCGCGATACATAAATGCCATTGCCGCCCAACTTTTTTGGACGGGACAACCTCATCGAGCAATTACTACGCCAACATTCAATCAAACAGTCTCGATGGCTGAGAGTCTTGTTAGCCAAGGGTTCCAGCCGTCATCGCGTTTCGTTCGGGACGAAAACCTTGCTGGGGACTGACCCATAATCGGGATAGGTTTACACCGAAAACGAGGGGTAATTGGGTGCTTATCCCCGAACGTATACTTTTATACAGCCAATTATATAAAAGGGCTCTAGATCAATGGATACGAGTTCACATACCTGTCTGACAATAAGATATCGAGCCAACAAATACTGACGAGCTAAAAACTTGCCTTTGAAATCCACGACTCATGGACGGGAGACAATTTATATCACCCGCAGCCAGTTGATAATCGCGACTTACAGTAAAGCAGCCAACGGGGTAAATATTAACCAGTAGCAGAATCACCCTGCTTACAACCTGTTCAGTTTGTGGCAGCAAACCGCTTGAGTCCACCGTCGGCTGCCGTCCTCCCATGACGGACAGCAATCGGCCAGAAGTGGGCATCGAGAGAACAAACCTTAAAGGGGTTGAAGACCAAGGCCGTCAGCTATTTTAAAGCAGCGGTCGTCTAGAACTTTTCCTTATTTATCGGTCTATGTGGATAGGCACATCTGCTCGTTAAGCGCGAACCCGCAGGCTTCCCGCAACCAGATGGCCATAAGTCCCAATGTCAATCAGAGGTTGTCTTCGCTCATGAAATTCCATGACCCACGAATGATGCTTTTAGGCCTGTTCGCGCTCGCGGTAGTGGGCTCGGCATCAGCAACACCGATGAAGACCTCAACCCCTGCTTTCACAACAGTAGTCAAAACTGAATTCACAACCGCTCAGGCCCAGGCCGCCGACAACCCGTGGCCTTCCTTGGCCAGCATGGCCGGCAAACCGTCAGGGCCATTGCTGGCCCACGACGATGGATACTGGCGTGACGGCCGTTGGCACGATCGTAGAGACGATTGGCGTCGAGACGACTGGCGCAGAGATCAGTGGCGCAGAGAGCAAGCCTACCGAGAAGCCGAACGCCGTCGTGAATGGGAGCGCCGCGAAGATCGGGCCATGCAGCACCGCTACGAGGACGATCACCGCTACTATCGTCGCTAGTGCGATGCCACGGGAGCAATCCGCGGACAACATGGACGTCCGCACAAGCCTTTCAGGCTATTCAGCGGCGCCACGATCCGTCGGGCAACTCGACCTGCCGCTGGGCCGCAGCCAAGGCAACCTTCAGCCCTTCCTTATCCAGCGGTATGCAGTAAGCGGGTTTAGCCCGTTCGAACCGCCAGCTTTCATCAAGACCGCCTGCATCTAACGCGTCGAACCCAATCTCGTCGAGCAACTTGATCACCAGGTCTTTCGCTGCCGGATCATCCGCAGCGATCGGGAGTGCGCGTCGGTCGTGCGCTGCTTTCGGACGTGAGTCCTGCACCAGGTCCTGGGCGAGGATCGCATTGAACACCTTGACCACGCGGGAGTGAGGCAGATGCTCGGCAAGCAGGCGGCTGGTGGTGGTTTCGAATCGGTCGAGAGCGGCAATGTGGCCGTCGCGCTGCGGGTAATAATTATTGGCGTCCAGCACGATTTTTCCCTCTAGCCACTTCGCCGGCACGCTTCGGTATTGCTCAAGAGGAACGGCGACGAGTACAACGTCGCCAAATTGTGCGGCCTCCTCGATAGTGCCGACCTGACTGCCAGGAACGCCACTCAGCACGCTGCTCATGGTCTGTGGCCCACGTGAATTGCTGAGCATTGCCTCATGTCCCGCGGCGATGACCAATTGCGCCACTGCCCGTCCGATGAAGCCTGCCCCGATAATACCGATACGCATGTTCTTGCACCGCTGGTTGAGTAAGAGGAAACCATGATGATTGCCAACCAATGGCAGATAAATAATCATCGGCTACTTAGTCTCGTTACCAGGAGTGTTGAATGATGGACCGTCTGACGAGCATGGGCGCGTTTGTGATGGCCGCGGAATCCGGCTCCTACGCCAGCGCTGCCGAGCGATTGGGCCTGTCGCCGCAGATGGTGGCCAAGCATGTGGCCGCGCTTGAGCAGCGGCTCGGCGCGCGGCTACTGAACCGTACCACTCGACGCCAGAGCCTGACTGAGTTGGGCAGCGCCTACTACGAACGCTGCAAACACATTTTGAGCGAAGCTCAGGCTGCCGACTCCCTTGCGCAGATCATGAACGATACCCCGCGCGGAAAACTGAAAATCAGTGCTCCCGTAACATTTGGCTCCTACAGCCTCATGCCCTTTGTGACGGAGTTTTTACGTCAACACCCGGAAGTTGAAATCGATCTGCATTTGACCGATCGCTTCGTCGACCTGGTGGAGGAAAGTTACGAAGTGACCTTCAGAATTGGCCCACTGACCTCATCCAGTTTGACCGCCAGACCGTTGGCGCCTTATCGATTGGTGGCCTGTGCGGCACCGAGCTATCTGGGCGAGCGCGGAGTGCCGCAAATACCGGATGATCTGCAGAACCATGAGTGTCTGGGGTACGCCTATTGGTCCCGCCCGGCCGACCGCGAATGGGTATTCTGCAAAGACTCCGTCGTTGAACGGGTACAAGTCGCCAGTCGATTGCAGGTCAACGAGAGCAAAGCACTGCTGTCGGCTGCACTGGACGGGTTCGGGATTGTCCTTGGACCCGAAGACTTTCTTGAGCCTTCGTTGCGCAGCGGCGAGTTGGTTCGAGTGTTAGCCGATTACGAAGCACCGAGTCGACAAATGCATTTGCTCTACACGGCCAATCGTCAGAGAACCGCCAAACTCCGACGATTTGTCGATGCTGCACTCGCCCGCTTTGGTTCTGCTTGAGTGGTTCGCAAGCAGACGTTCGCTCAGATATGCAGCCAGGCAAGCGAACCCAACATGACACCCACACCCGCAGCCCCAAACGAGAGGCGCTTGAGCCATTCCTTACGCGTCAGCAAGGTAATGGCCGCCAGTGAAATGGCGATTTGAATCGCGGTCATGGCCTGGGCCCAGCGGTGATGCTGATGCAGCACCTGCTCTGACTTCTCGTCCCACTCTCGCGCCTGTTGCTCAAGTGCTTCGGCCTTCTTGCGCGCCTCCTCTTTCTGCTCCCCGTAGCGCCGCACCTCGGCAACATAATGGGCGGAATCCAGCCCTGGCAGATGGCTGGCCAGCTCTGACAGGTTCTGCCGGCTGGACTTGGCCTGGTAGTAGTTCCATTCGTTGGCGGCTTCGGTCTTCTGGATGGCTGCGTTGTTTTTGTCCATGGCCGCCTCGCTCTCCGTCGAGCCCGCCTGATAGCTCATCATGGCGCCCACAGTTGCCATGATCGCCGTCATGACCGCAACCCTGCTGGCAAAGCGATCGCCTTTTGCATGGGCATGATGAGTGGTGTGCTCAATATGTTGCTCGTGAGGGCTGGGGACTTCGAACTCTTCAGTCATGGCTGTCGGCTTTGGATGGGTAAATAGAGAGGGTCGGTATTATGAATGGCGGCTGGTTTTTTAGACACAGGTGACCGGCGGCTTCTGCCTGATGTTGCCTGTCGTCAACGGCAGCAATCGGCTGTTTTCGACCAGTGAACACTGAAAGCTTCATATCGAGTTGAACTGTCGCGGTGGAAGCACCATCAACCGTGGATAAAGCGAGCAAAGGAAATCGTAAGAAGCCAGGCACAGGAGGCCTATTCATTCGACTCAACAACGGAGATCATCTCCATGAGAATCGCTCAGATTGCGCCGCTTACCGAATGCTGTCCGCCGCGTCTGTACGGCGGCATTGAGCGGATTGTTTCTTACCTGACTGAAGAACTGGTTCGGCAAGGTCACGATGTAACGCTCTTTGCCAGCGGGGATTCACAAACTTCGGCACACCTGCAGCCAGGATCGCGGCGAGCCTTGCGGCTGGACCCGGACGTCAAGGATGCGATTCCTCATCACATCCTGATGCTGGATCAAGTGATCAGACAGGCGGATCAATTCGATGTGATGCACTTTCATGTCGACATCTATCATTTTCCGTTAATTCGTCGCTTGGCCGGCCGCAGTGTAACCACGCTTCACGGACGTCTGGATATCGCAGACTACCAATCGTTTTACAGCCATTTCCCCGAGGTACCACTGGTCTCGATTTCAAAAGCCCAACGCGAGCCGTTGATCGGCAACGTCAATTGGACGGGCAATGTTTATCACGGGATTCCAGCCGATCTTTTCCCATTCACCCCTGAGCCCAAAGGCGACTATTTGGCATTCCTGGGCCGTATCTCCCCCGAAAAACGTCCGGACCGCGCCATCGAAATTGCCACCAGGGCGGGCCTGCCGTTGAAGATCGCAGCCAAGGTCGACAAGGCGGATCAGCTTTACTGGGACGACGTTATTGCTCCGTTGATCGCGACGCATCCGAACGTCGAATTTATCGGCGAGATCGATGATCACCAAAAGGCCGATTTTCTTGGCAATGCCCGCGCTCTGATTTTCCCCATCGATTGGCCTGAGCCTTTCGGCATCGCGATGATCGAAGCCATGGCGTGTGGGACGCCTGTCGTGGCCTTTCGTCATGGCGCGGTCCCGGAAGTGATTGATGACGGAGTGTCCGGTTACATTGTCGATGACATCGAAGGCGCGGTAGCGGCTATCCAGCGAGTCGATGAGCTCGACCGTCGCAGCGTTCGGGCCGCGTTCGAGGGACGGTTCACGGTCGAGTGCATGACTAACCATTATCTGGAGCTGTATCGTCATCTGACGACGGGCCACAGTACGGGCCAACCCAACACACCTTTCGATGTTCCTGCCTCGGCGTCGTTGCAAGAATTGCGCTTACGCACTCTTAAACATAACGATACTTTTGCGATATTCGACCCTAACGGGGACGTACTGGTTACAGAAGAAAGCCCCCAGGGGCTTTTCCATACCGATACCCGGCATCTGTCGGGGTTCTATCTGACGCTTAACGGGACGCGACCACTGTTGCTCAGTTCCACGCTGCGCGACGATAACGCGATGCTCACATGCGATCTTACCAACGCAGATCTGTTCAACACCCAGGGCCAAAAAATCCTGCACCATGATTTGATCCACCTGCGCCGCTCACGTTTTTTGTGGGAGGGAACATGTTACGAACGACTGACATTGCGCAATTTCGACGAACACCCACATCGCCTGCAACTCAGAATCCAATTCGTGGCCGACTTCAAGGATCTGTTCGAGGTTCGCGGTGCTCGGCGCCCGCAGCGCGGAGAGAGTCATCGGGCGGAAATCACGGGTGAGCAAGTCCTTCTCTCCTACACCGGGCTGGACCACAAGCGGCGCACCACCCGATTACGATTTGACCCGTTGCCAGCCAGTCTTTCCTGCGATCAGGCACTGTTCGACATCGAATTGGCGCCCGGTCAAATCCAATCATTGTTTATGGATATCAATTGCGGCGTTCAAAACCCACCCTATTCAGTGCGTCACGGGTTTTTCGTTTCACTGCGCGATGCCCGGCGCCAGTCACGCACGTTTTCTTCGCGCGCGGCCGCGGTCGTGACGTCCCATGACGTGTTCAACGAAGCGGTCAGTCGGAGCGTTTCCGACCTTTACATGCTCATGACCAAAACGCCCGAGGGCCTGTATCCATACGCAGGTATCCCTTGGTTCAGTACAGTCTTTGGACGTGATGCTTTGATCACCGCGTGGCAGATGCTCTGGCTCGACCCTGGTATAGCCCGGGGCGTACTGGGACATCTGGCGGCCAATCAAGCACTGACCGTCGACCCTGGCGCCGATGCAGAACCCGGGAAAATCCTGCATGAGATCAGGCTAGGGGAAATGGCTGAGTTGGGTGAGGTGCCCTTCCGGCGTTACTACGGGAGCATCGACTCCACGCCATTGTTTGTAATGCTGGCCGCGGCTTATCTGGAAAGGACCAATGACCTGGATACCCTCCGCCGACTCTGGCCAAACATTGTAGCGGCGCTGAACTGGATTGATGAATACGGCGACCGCGACGGTGACGGTTTTATCGAATATGGTCGGCAGTCCGCCGAAGGTCTAATCAACCAGGGATGGAAGGACAGTCATGACTCGGTGTTCCATGCGGACGGTCGATTGGCCGTCGGCCCGATAGCGATCGTTGAAGTGCAGGCTTACGTCTATGGCGCTTTTAATGGTGCCGCCCAAATTGCACGACGGCTTGGTGAACCAACCCATGCTCTACGCTTGAAAGAAAAGGCTCGACACTTGCGCCAGCAGTTCGATGCTCACTTTTTCGACGAGGAACTGGGCACGTATGTCCTGGCGCTGGACGGCAAAAAAATGCCCTGTCGAGTGCGCACCTCCAATGCGGGCCATGCGCTTTTTGCCGGCATCGCGTACCGCAAACGCGCGTCATCGGTCGTGGCGGCGTTGATGGATCGCTCCTCTTTTTCAGGCTGGGGCGTGCGAACCGTCGCTTCCTCGCAGCCACGCTATAACCCGATGAGTTATCACAACGGATCCGTCTGGCCCCATGACAATGCCTTGATCGCGGCCGGGTTCGCCCGGTACGGCTTCCGGCAGGAAGCCGCGCGAATTTTCGAAGGGATTTTTGCCGCATCCACGTACATTGATCTTCGACGGCTTCCGGAACTGTTTTGCGGCTTTCCCCGGCAGCGCACCCAAGGACCGACGTTTTATCCAGTCGCCTGCATGCCGCAGGCGTGGGCTGCTGCAGCGCCGCTTTCGATGATTCAGTCGTGCCTGGGGCTTAGCTTCAGCCCGACCAAACTCAACATCATGTTTGACGAGCCCATACTTCCGGCATTTCTGGACACCATCGCCATTCAGCGCCTGACAGTGGGGACGGAATCGGCTGATGTGATGCTGAGACGTTCAGGAAAGAACGTCATGATCGAAGTCCTTAACCGTCATGGCCCTGTTCGGATTATGAGTACCAGTTAGAGCGCCGATGGGATGAGTGCGGCTCTGTAATGGGCCGACCACCCTGATAGAATCAGGCAATACTAAAATCCAATCCGGCATAGCCCCTCACCCCTGCTCGTCCTAGCATGGCCTCACCTTGTTTCTTCAGGAGTGCGCCACATGAGTGCAGCAAAAACGCTCTTCATCACCGGCGTCAGCAGCGGCTTTGGCCAGGCACTGGCTACGGAAGCTCTCGCCCAGGGCCATCGTGTGATCGGCACCGTTCGCAGTGAATCCGCTCTGGCAACCTTCGAGGCACTCTCGCCTGAACGGGCTCATGGGGTGGTGCTGGACGTTACCCACTTCGATGCCATCGACGCAGTGGTCGCCGACGTTGAGGAACGGCACGGCCCGGTGGATGTGCTGGTAAACAATGCGGGTTATGGCCACGAAGGGATTTTCGAGGAGTCGTCGCTGGAGGAAATGCGCCGCCAGTTCGATGTGAATGTATTTGGCGCGGTGGCAGTTACCAAGGCGTTTGTGCCGTATTTTCGCCAGCGGCGGGCGGGGCATATCCTCAATATCACTTCCATGGGCGGCTATATCACCATGCCGGGCATTGCCTATTACTGCGGCAGCAAATTTGCGCTGGAGGGCATTTCTGACACGCTGAGCAAGGAGCTTGCACCCTTCAACATTTTTGTCACGGCCGTGGCGCCGGGGTCGTTTCGCACGGACTGGGCGGGCCGTTCGATGCAGCGCACGCCACGCAATATCAGTGACTACGATGCGAGCTTCGACCCGGTACGCAAAGCCCGCGAGGAAAAAAGCGGGCATCAACCGGGCGACCCGCAGAAAGCCGCACGCGCCATGCTGACGATTATCGCCAGCCCTGCCCCGCCGACTCATCTGCTGCTAGGCAGCGACGCCCTGGCCCTTGTGCGTGACAAGCTGCACCGGACGGCGGAGAGTATTGAGCAATGGGAGACGCTTAGCCGTTCGACGGACGGCTGAGCATATATGGAGAAATTGCAGTCGATGGCCAAACCCAATGACCCGAGCACCGCACGTATGGTGCAGTTGATGGGCCAGCTTGCGCCGCTGGAGGGTTACAACCTGAGCCCGCTGGATGATGTGCGTTTTCTGCGTTCCAACCGACCGCTGACGCGCACGCCGGTTTTGTATGAGCCAGGCATCGTCATCCTCTGCCAGGGGCAGAAACGCGGTTATCTGGGTGATGACATTTACATCTACGACGCCCAGCACTATCTGGTGGTGTCGGTGCCGGTGCCCTTCACGATGGAGACCGACGCCAGCGAGGCCGAGCCAATGCTGGCGGTGTACCTGCGTCTGGATTTCACCCTGGTCGGCGAGCTGATTCAGCAGGTGGATGAGGTATGGGGCGTCAGCGCGGCTCAGCCGATGGGCATGTACGCCTCGCCCATGGATGAACTGCTCGGCCAGTCGACCCTGCGTTTTCTGGAGGTCATGAGCGATCCCACCGACGCGCAAATCCTTGGCCCGGCGATGCTGCGTGAACTCTACTACCGCATCCTCACCGGCGAACAAGGCGGCACCCTGCGAGCGGCCATCGCCCAGCAGGGCCAGTTCGGCAAGGTGACGCGCGCCATTCACAAAATCCACAGCTGTTACCACGAGCACCTGGATGTCGAAGCCCTGGCCCAGGAAGCACAGATGAGCGTGCCTAACTTTCATCTGCACTTTCGCAAGGTGACCGAATCCTCGCCGATGCAGTACCTCAAGTCGACACGGTTGCATCAAGCGCGCTTATTGATGCTGCGCAATGACCTGACAGCAGCCAGATCGGCGTTTCTGGTGGGCTATGAAAGTGCTTCGCAATTCAGCCGCGACTTCAAGCGCTTCTTCGGCCGTACACCGTTGGCGGAGGTGGCGAGGATGAAACGGACCTATGCGTTGCTCGCACCGACAACCGCTTCGCCTTTCGTGTCATCACACTGAACTTTCATCAGCCCTGCCTTGCCCCGCGACCGAGCGGGAACGCTCCCCTCCCATAGAGAACCGTCATGTCTATGCGCCCTTTCACGCTTGCCATTACCACCGAGCAACTAGACGACCTTGATCGACGCCTGCGCTCTTCACGCTTACCGGACACCTTGGCAGCCGATAGTTGGGAGGACGGTACTGCGGTGAGTTTTCTTGCGCGCCTTCTGGATTATTGGAGCAACCAATTTGATTGGCGCATTCATGAGCAGCGGATAAATAAGTTGCCACAGTTCATGGCGGAAATTGACGGCGAGGAGATTCACTTTCTGCACCAGCGGGGGATTGGGCCGAAGCCCATGCCACTGATAATTACCCACGGCTGGCCGGGCTCTTTCCTGGAGATGGAACGGTTGCTTGCGCTTCTGACCGATCCTGCAAAATACGGGGGGCATGCCTCAGATGCCTTTGATGTAGTCGTGCCATCTTTACCAGGCTACGGTTGCTCCCCTGCTCCGACCAAAGCGGGTATCAGCTCCAAGCAAATCGCAGGACTATGGGCATCGTTGATGGGAGAGCTGGGCTACGATCGATTTGGCGCTCAGGGAGGCGATATCGGCGCGGGTGTATCAATGTGGCTCGCTCGTAACCACGGCCCCAACTTGATAGGTGCCCATCTCAATTACATCCCAGGTAGTTTCAGGCCATTTCTGGGGACGGGCAAAGACGCCTTGAGCGAAGAAGAACAGGATTTTCTGAATCGAAGCAGCCAGTTCGCGGCGACCGAAGGTGCTTACGCAGCTTTGCACGGGACCAAACCTCAAACCCTGGCTTTTGCACTTGCGGACTCGCCAGCGGGCCTTGCTGCGTGGATTATCGAAAAATTCCACTCATGGGTAGATCATCCCAATGATCTTGAACAAGTGGTGTCGCTTGACGCTCTCCTCAGCGATATATCGCTTTATTGGTTCAGCGGGAGCATTCAAGCAACCTTGAGGCTATACAAGGAAAATCGACTTAATCCGCTCGTTTTCGAAGCCAATGAGCGAGTGGAGACTCCGTTGGGTGTGGCGCTTTTTCCGAAAGAATTGCCCATGCCACCGCGCAGTTGGGTCGAGCGCGTTTTTGATGTCCACCGTTGGGAACCTATGCAATGTGGCGGTCATTTCGCAGCGCTGGAACAGCCCGAAATCCTTGCTGAAGAGATCAGGGCATTCTTCAGGCCTTTAAGGGGCTAGATCATGACGTGCTACGCGTGCAATTAGCGAGCGCCGGGAGTATCGAGCCCGAGGGCTTGGTGCCTGGGACTTGAGCCCATCTCTGAGGCCCGCGCCAGTGCTTGCGTGTCGACATATTCTCGAATGTTCGTCAGCTTGCCGTTGCGAACAGTGATGGCGAAAACAAAATAGTCTTCAAATGTCCTGTTCGTGGCTTTGACCTTTCCGGTAGCGACGCCGACGACCAGAACCCGGTCTCCCTGCGCTACGAACTCTGGAGGCTCCGGGGATGAAATCTCCATCTCTGTGGAAGCCTTCTGAAGCAAGTGCGCCAATCCCGCGTGGCCGCGGTGCGTGCCAGCGAGCGGCCAGCCCTCTCCCGGAATGATCCACTCGATATCTTCGGCAGCCAGCGCTAGCAGAGCGTCCCTATCGCCGCCGCCTATTGCTGCAAAAAAATCCTTCGCAATCTGGGTGTTTTCTTTAATGCTCATAAAGACCTCTGCGTTGCAAATCAGCCGGGGACGAGGCCAAGTTGTTGCTGCATGGCGGATGCCTCGTTGTAGCAATGGAAAGAGACGACCTTTCCATTTTCGAGACGGAAAACATCGCAGGACGGGACATCTATCGTCTTGCCCGTGGGAGCCAGAGTCCCGGAGGAAAGAGGCAGATCACCTTTGTGCGTTCCACGAATTGCGAGCTCGACAACGACAACGTCTCCCGCGACGTGGATGTCAAACAACTCACGGTGGACATCGGGGAACGCACTTACCAGACTCGCGATAGACTCGCCAATGGCCTTCCCGCGAAACTTCATGCCGGAAGCCATATCCCACATGTACCCTTCCTCAGAGAACATGGAGACAAACTTCTTGATATCCGTTCCTTGCCCTTCTGCGGCGGCGCAGAGTTCTCTGATTATTTTTTCATTATTAAGCATGGTCACTCCTTATCTTCATGATTAAGCACTTAAGAAATCGACTATGTTTTGGACCTGTCGGTGAGTGATGTCGGTGGCTTGACCGACATCAGCACCGCATCAAAATTTGCGATCAGTCGAACTTGACCAAGTCCTTGAAGATCAGTTGACCCCAAGTATTTCCGCGCGCCTGCACAAGCAGTCCACCTTCCGAAAGGCCGCCAAGTTTGATCGGCGAGAAACCGAGATTTTCCGCAAGCGCACCAACCTCCTCTGCGGCGCCGTCATCGTCACTCGCCAAGAACACGACTCGCCGGCCACCCTTCACGGCCGGATCTTGACCAAGGACGGCAGCGCCCAAATGATTGAAGCCCTTCACCAGTCTCGCGCCAGTGAAGGCCTGCGCGATGAACCTGGAAGAAGGCTGTCCCCCCAGTTCCTCGGGGGACACGCCGTAGGCATTGGTCACATCGATGATGGTCTTTCCCTTCCAGGTTGGCAGCGCCTTTGCGACATCCGGGTGCGACTCGAAACGGACGGCCAAAAAGATGATGTCCGCCTTGACGGCTTCCGCCAGTGTTTTAGGAATGATCTGGGGTCCGATCGCGGCCGCAGTGGAGGCAAAGCTTTGCGGGTCGCGCGTGGTTGCAACGGATACTTCGATGCCGTTGCGGGCAAACGCCTTGGCCAGGGCCTGGCCGATATTGCCGAAGCCGATAATTGCGTAGCTCATATATTCTCCTCAGGTATATCACGCCCGGCGGCGCCAAATAGCGGGCCGGGCGTGGTGAGTCAGATTTGCGCCAGGCCGCCGTCGACGGCGACCTCACTGGCGGTCATGAAGCTGCTGTCCTGCGATGCGAGAAACGCGGCTGCGGCTCCGATTTCCGCCGGCTCGGCCATGCGCTGGAGTGGATTCATCGAGGCGAAGACCTTCATGCCTTCCTCACCTAGCGCTGCCTTCGCGAGATCGGTCGCAGTCGGCCCGGGCGACAGTACGTTTACCCGGATGCCTGTACCCTTCAGGTCTTCCGCCCAAGTCCGCGCGAGGTTGCGCACCGCCGCCTTGCTTGCGCTGTAGACGCTGAAAGCCGGGGCGCCCGTGGTGCCGGCGCTCGATCCGGTCAGGATGATCGAACCGCCCTGCCCCATCAGCAGCAGCGCCTTCTGGACGGTAAAGATCGTGCCCTTCACGTTGGTGTCGAAGGTTTCGTCAATGTGTTCGGCGGTGATGTTGCCGAGCGCAAGCGGGCTTCCCGCCCCGGCATTGGCGAAGACGATGTCGAGGGTTCCGCGTTCGGCCTTAACCGCCGCGTAGAGTCGGTCGAGGTCGGCCTCATTGGAGACCGAGCCCTTTACTGCGCGGGCATTGGGCCCGAGTTCGGCTACGGCAGCGTCGAGCGCTTCCTGCCGGCGACCGAAGATGAAGACGAAAGCGCCCTCTTCGATGAAGCGCTTTGCTGCGGCGAGGCCGATGCCAGTAGCGCCGCCGGTGATCACGGCGGTCTTTCCATTCAATCTGGTCATGTCATGCATCCTTCGTTGGAGTTTTACCCAAGCAGGAAATTGCTTGCTTGAGAACGAGGATGCGGCTCTGATAACCTAAGGGCAAGTATGCACCTTTTGGTAAGTATCAAAAAATGACGACGAATTCTGAAATCTGCGGCACCGGTTGTGGGCTCAACGCCACGCTACGCATCATCTCGGGCAAGTGGAAACCACTGGTCTTGTTTTTCCTGCGCGACGGCCCGAAGCGCTACGGCGAACTCAAACGTTTGATCCCGGGCGTGAGCGACAAGGTGCTGATCCAGCAATTGAAGGATCTGGAAGCCGACCGCGTGCTGGCGCGGAACGACTACAAAGAAGTGCCGCCGCGCGTGGACTACACGCTGACCCCGATCGGTCGCAGCCTGGCTGAAGCGATCATCCCCCTGTGCACCTGGGGAACCGAAAACGCGGCGGAAATGGCAAGCATCTTTGCCGAGCGCGATGCTTTGGCCTTAGCAGCATGCTGAAGAATTGCTGAGTCGGATGCCCTGCGCATGTCACCTGGATGCGCCGGGAAAACGTGTTGGTTTAATGGGCACCAGAAATGACTGTGTGTACCGAAGCGATGGCTGATATTTTCCCGCGCTCCAAATCGCGTCCAAATTTACGCTGATCTCATCATGGAAGATAAAAACAATGAAAATATTATTCATCGCTTCGCTAGGAATTTTATCGCTGACTCAACCATCACTATCCTTCGCGGATAATGCTAATGGAAAAAATCTCTATCTACAGCGATGCAGCATGTGCCACGGAATGGATCTCAAAGCAACAGGACCACTGGCTAATAAAAGCAATCCGCCTACACCTAACCTAACAACGTCCGCTTTCAAAAAACGATTAAATGATTATCCGGGTGTGATTGTATCTTCGATAATACTTCGCCCAAATGGCGACTTAATCCCAAGAACCTTGCGTGAGAACGGAATAAAGCTATCGCCGCACTCATGGAGTGTTAAGGATTTGCGCGATTTAAACCAATACATGGGTGGTGTTATTTCACAAAACCGATGAGCTTTGAAGTGACTGGTTCTGTGCTGTCACCTTCAATTGACATGGCGCCAGCGCTTGACTCTGTCCCTTGGGGGTAACCCGTAACTGCCATGGCGCTGAGGGCTCAGCAGCACCGCGACAGGCAGAAAACGGCCAATAGCTGCCTGTCAGAACCGGCTGAAATCGACCCAGGCTGTGTGAAAACACCTGCAATTGTCTAATCTTCTGATCGTCTAGATCGTATCGAGGACGATCATGAAGCGATTCATTGAAGGCGAGGCCC